>JAHBYP010000001.1 GCA_019635875.1 Alphaproteobacteria bacterium | reverse complement strand
CGTCACCGTCAGCTGGTTGGCGCTGGGCTGCGTGATCGTCGCGCTGCCGCCGACCACCGTGCCACCGGTCGGCAGCTGCGAGGTGCCCTGTGCCAGCGCCCGATCATTGAAGGCGAACAGGCCGCAGGCGACCAGCGCCGCAAACGCCGTGCCCGAAAGCAACGCGCCGCGCGCGCGGTAAATCGCGGGGACTGACGCCCGGGCGATAGCCGGCGTTGCGGCACGGCGCGCACGCTGCCGCCGTGACCGGGCGATCACCAGTCGCTCTGACATGACCTTCGCTCCTCGCGGATGGACGGGGCTTCCTCTCCCCCCGTTCCATCGGCATACACTCCCCGACCCCGCGACCGCCTAGAACCGGGTGGTCGCGCGGAAATAGGCACCCCAAGGTTTCAGGCGAGGCGCCGCCGCGCCATCGACATCGAGATCAAGCCGGCGAACGGCCTCGGCCTCAACAGTCAGCGTGTCGCCCACATTGGTCCGCACGCCGAAGCCGAACGATCTTGCGACAATTGTCGGGGTCTCGAAACTCGCCAGGTTCCAAGCCTTGCCATAGTCATAGAACGCGTAGAGCTGCAGCGGAAGGCCGCGCACGCGCCCCGAGACGCTGGTGGGCGAGGAAGTCGGCTGGACGTCGCTGTAGGGTACGGCGAAGGAGAGTTGCAGCTCGATCGACGCGGCGATCGCCCGATCGCCGGTGACCTGACCGGCATAATAGCCGCGGCCCAGCCGCTCGCCGCCGAGGAAGAACTTCTCGCTGGGCGGCAGGATGTCGTTGGTGTACTGGGCGGCCCCGGACACGAAGACGTTGAGCGTGAAATCCTCGTCGCTGTACAGGCCCTGCAGTCGCGACAGCTCGCCATTGACCTTGAAATAGTTGGGATCGGAACCCTGGCGCGGCAGCAGCTGGTCGCCCGCCTTGCTGGCGCCCAGCACATCGATCCCCTTGCTGAGCCGGACGTTGCCGTAGGTCACGCCGTTGAACGGGTCGCGGTAGCTGGCGTCGAGGCTGGCGCGCACCGAGCGCAGGTCGATCTCGCTCAGCCGGATACCGCCCGAGACGTCGACGATGGAGCGGTAGTAGTCGAAGCTGCCGTGCACCGCGACGTTCATGCGACGCGAACGGACGATCGGATGGTAGACCTGCAGGCCGGCGATGGTGACCTGGCCGAAATAGCCGGTCTGGCTGATCGGATCGCCCGGCCGGATGCGCCCATACCCTCCGTAGAGTCGGAAGCGGAAGCCTTCCGAGCCGATATGGCCGCCATAGGCGGCCTGGACGAAGTTGTTCTCGCTGTTGAAGGTCGTGAAGTAGCTGAGCTCGATTCGATCGCCGATCGAGGTGAACGAGTTGAAGCCGGCGGCGAGCAGGTTCTGTTGCACGCCGGTGAAGTCTGGGCCTCGGTTGTCGGTCTGGTTGAACAGGTCCCACCATTCGCGGGTCAATTGCCCGATCAGCTCCGACGATCCCGGCTCGCGACCCGGCCGCATCACCGCCTTGACGCTGATGCCCGGCAGATCCTCGGTCAGCAGCAGGTAGCGCTCGAGGTCGCTGATGTTGATCGGCTTCTTGCCGACGAGGTTCTCGAGATACTCCTTGGCCTTCTCCGCCACCGGGCCGACATCACCCTCGACGGCGACGCTCGAGATGTAACCCTCGGTCACCACCAGGCGCACCCGGCCATCGGCAACGCGCTGCGGTGGCACGGTCACCGTGGCCAGGAAGTAGCCGTCGTCGCGGTACTTGAGCTGAATCGCCTCGGCGAGCTTGAAGATCTCGCTGGCGGTAATCTGGCGGCCGACCAGCGGGCGCACCAGCGCATCGAGCTCGCCGCGCGAATAGATCGTGTTGCCTTCGACCTGGATGTCGATGGGCGTGAACGTGACGCTCTCGGCGCCCGGCGGCGCCCCGGGGGCGGCTGGGCCAGCCGGTGCGGGGATCGTGCCGGGCTCCGGCGGACGCGGTAGCGGGGCAAGCGGCGGCGGTGCCTGCAGGACCGGCGGCGGCGCCTGCGCGAGCGCCGGTGAGATCCCCGAATCGGCGAGCGCAAAAGTCGTCGCGAGTACCACCGTTAGGGCGAGCGCGCGTAGACAGCCCACGAACGGGCAATTCGGCAACGACGCACGCTGCGACATCACTCCCCCGGAAAACTGACCCGTGGCTCACTTGACAGTATCGCCTATTCGCAGCCGGATTGCCACAGGCATTGCGACACTCTTTGCCCGTGATTCCAACGGCTTGCAGCCGCCCAAAGTGGCCTAGTTGACCGTGTCTATGGCAACGAACGAGACGATCGCATCACTGTGGCGCGCCAAGGCCCCGGACAATGCTGTCAGATAGCTTGCGGTCGCCTCTTCCTCCGGCCGGGGTGTGTTGTAGAGCGGTCGGCCGGTGAAGACGGCGATGAGAACCATCTTGCCCGGGGGCGGGTCGAGCGGAAAGCCGCCGCCGGCCTCGCTCTCGCCGAAGGGAAGCGCCTCCCCCGGCTTGATCGGCATCCTCGACCAGAAGCCGGGCGACGCGACGGTACCGTCGGAATTAATGATCACGACGTTGAGGAAGCCGCCCCGGCTGGGTGGCGCCATGACCCGGAACGACAACCGGTCGACGCCGATCTTGTAGGCTTGGTCTGGCTTGCTGGGGATCAGACGGAACGACGGATTGGTCGCCGCGCCGGCGACGCGGTTCAGCTCGCACATCGGCCACGGCTGGACCGAAACCCGCGACTGAACAAGCGGGCTGCCAGGCAACTGGCGCAGGCCGTTGAGCAATGCCGTTCGGTCGCTTTCGCTGCCGACGTAACCATCGACGCGCAGGGAGCCGTCCGGATCGACCCGGCCGCTCAGCCCGGCACAGGAGTACTTCGTGAACTCCGCATCCATCAAAGTGCGCAAGCGCGCCGAGTCGAGGGCCGCCGTGGCGACGGTCGATTTCGGCTCGGTGGCCGGGGGTTTGGGATCCGTGACGGGCGGCTTTACGTCGGCGACCGGCGGCTTCGGATCGGTCGCTGGCGGCTTCACGTCGGTTACCGGTGGCCTGGGATCCGTGGCCGGCGGCTTCACGTCGGTTACCGGCGGCCTGGGATCCGTCGTCGGCGGCTTCACGTCGGTAACCGGCGGCTTCGGATCGATCGTCGGCGGCTTCACGTCGGTAACCGGCGGCCTGGGATCCGTCGCCGGCGGCTTCACGTCGGTTACCGGCGGCTTGGGATCCATGGCCGGCGGCTTCGGATCCGTGGCAGCGATCCTGGGGTCGGTGGCCGGTGGATCGCCTGCCGTCTTGGGGTCGCCCGTCTTGGGGTCGCCCGTCTTGGGATCGCCCGTAATGGGGTCATCCGCCTTGCCGCCGAAGAGCTCGGCGAGGAAGGGGACCTTGTCGCGGAAGACGAACGCGCCGGCGCCGGCCGCTACCACCAGCACCAGCGCCGACGCGACGGCGATGATCGCTCCCTTGCCGCCGCCGCCCGAAGTCCTGGCCTGGTTCACGGCCGGGCGGCGCGCGCCGGTCGGCGAGACCAGCTCCGCCATCGAAGCCGGCCGCTGTGCCGGATCCGGCTGCAGCATCCGGCTCAGACCGGCCCGCAGATCCGCCGGCACCTTGGTCAGATCCGGCACTTTCAGGCGCGCCTGCACCGCGGTGCCCGGCGAGTTGCCCATGTCGAGCGGCCCGCCCAGGGCCGCGGCGGCCAGCACAAGGCCGAGGCTGTAGATGTCGGCGCGCGGCCCCACGTCGCCGCCGTGCATGCCGAGCTGCTCGGGCGCGGCGAAGGCGTACTTGCCGGCGAAGTCGGTGCCGATGATGGTGGCCTTCGAGCCCTCGGTCTGCTTGGCGATGCCGAAATCGATCAGCTTGGCATCGTCGATGCGACCGCCCGGCAGGATGACATTGTCGGGCGAGAGGTCGCGATGCACCACGCCCTGGGCATGGGCGGCGGCGAGCCCACCGGCGAGGCGGTCGCGCAGACGCGCGAGGTCGGCCGCCGGCACCGCGCCGTTGTGCATCAGCTTCGAAAGCGAGGGGCCGTCGACATACTCCATCGCGAGGTACAGGGAGCCGGTGCCGTCGTCGAACACGCCCTCGTAGGACACGATCGCGGGATGGCGCAGGTTGCGCAGCGCCTGCGCCTCGCGCTTGAACAGCTCGGCGACCTTGGGATCGCCGGCCAGCTCGGGCCGGATGGTCTTGATGGCGATGGCGTCGCCGGTGATGCGGTGGCGCGCGCGATAGACCTCGCCCATGCCGCCGCGCGCCACCAGCTCCTCGATCTCGAAGGTGCTGCTGAGCACGGTGCCCGGCGCCAGCGGCCCGCCGGCGGCCGGGCCGCCGAACAGGTCGGAGCCGGTGGTCTGGCGAGGCCGCAACGATGTCGGCGACGCCGCCGGCGGCGCCGCGCGCACGACGGTCGCGGCGGAGGATGCGCCGAACGGATCGTTGTCTTCGTTGTCGTCAGCCATCATGACTCTCCGGGAGTCGCGGCGCCGTTGCCCTGACCCGCTGGGCCGTCGCACTGCACGACCACTATCGTGACGTTGTCCAGCCCGCCGGCGTCGAGCGCCATCTGCATCAGGATCTGCGGGCTGCGCGAGGGATCCTCTTCGGTCAGGACAGCGGCGATCTGCGGTTCCGGAACCATCTTGGTCAAGCCGTCGGTGCAGATCAGGAAGCGGTCCCCCGCCTGCAGCCGGCCGGCGACACGATCGAGATCGACCTCGGCCGAGATGCCGAGCGCGCGCGTGATCACGTTGGCGCGCGGATAGCGCTCGGCCTCGTCGGCTGTCAAGGCGCCGGCGTCGAGCAGTTCCTGGACTTCGCTGTGGTCGTGCGTGATCTGCTCCATCCTGCCATCGCGCAGCAGGTAGCCGCGGCTGTCGCCGGCCCAGATGCAGGTGTAGTGCCAGCCATGGGCGAGCAGCAGCACCACCGTGGTGGCGATCATGCCGCCGCCGCGTTGCGAGGCGCGATCGAGCATGCGCGTGTTGGCCTCGTACAGCCGGTCGATCGCCTCGACGAGGAAATCTGGCGCGCGCTCGGCCACGCGCATCTCGTTGAGTACGTCGACCACCTGGGCGCTGGCCCAGTCGCCGGCCGAGGCGCCACCGACGCCGTCGGCGATCATCCAGATGCCGGCCGCGTCGCGCGTCAGCATCGAATCCTCGTTGTGGCTGCGCACGTTGCCCTGATGCGTCGCGCCGAACCCGCGCAGCCGGGGACGCGCGGCGGCGGCGGCCGCGAACGGATTGACCGTCGTCGGCTCGGGATCACCCGAATCCGCCAACCGGGCCATCTGATCCTCCGTCATCGCGGAGCCTCCCTCGACGGGCTCAAGGTATCGCGATCGGCCCCCGCCGTCGCGTCCTCGTCACCGAACAGATTGTCCATGGCCGGATGCTGCACGCCGCCGAACAGATCGTCCTCGGACGCCGCCGGCCCGCCCTTCACCGTCGGCCGGCTCGCCGGATTGAGAGTAGCGTCGCCGTCGTCGAAAGCGCCGCCCGTGGGCAGGGCCGGGTCGGCCGTTGGTTCGCCGAAGGCCGCTTCATCGAACAGCGTGTTGCCGGAATTCGGCGGCACGATGTCCGATTCGGGGCCGGCAGGACCCGCCGGCATCGCCTCCGGCACGGCGTTGTTGTCGCCGGCGTCGAAGGCGCCGCCACCGGGCGGCGTGGCATCGGCTGCCGACGCGGCAAAGGCCGCTTCATCGAACAACGTGTCGCCCTGGGCCGGCGGCAGATCGGCGCCCAGGGTCTGGAACTCGTCGACCGGGATGATCTGCGCGGCGACCGGCGCCTGCGGCAGCGCGTTGGCGATCACGCCTTCGCTGTCGCCATCCTCGATCAGCGAGGCGAAGCGCGAGGGCGACGGCAGGCCGGGAAACAGGATGGACGCCGGCGCAACGTGCTCGGCGCCGCGCGTGATGAAGAGTGCACGTCCGCCGCGCAGAGCGCCCGCGCTCGCGAGCAGGCCGGCGAATCCCATCGGATCGAGCGCACTGCCGACCGAGCGCGCGACGTCGGACGACCCGCGGATCTGTGGCGTGGGCGCCGGCAGCGCCGAGACCGCATTGGCGAAGCCGTCGAAGCCAGTTGCGTCGTCGAGCGCGGAGATCGCAGCATTCTCCAGAGCGTCGCTCCATTCGCCGATCAGCAGCGACACTGGAACCTCGCTGCCCGCGACCGACGCAGCCAGGGTGAGCGGAAAGTAGCGCCCTGCCGAGTCGACGCTGGGCATCATGACGCCGGCCCACGCCGTCGGCCCGCACAGGCCGCCGCCCAGCGCGAAGCGCCACACCGGCGCGCAGAGCCACGCATCGGTCCAGTGATGGCCAAGCGCCGCGCGGCTGCGTGCGATGCACTCGGTAAGCCACTCGTCCCAGGCATCGACGAAGGCGTTGGGCAGGTCGCGGCGCACGAAGTCGCCGCGGCCGGGCATCTTGCCGAAGAATCCCACTCGCCCGGCCTCCGCCGAGCGCAGGTCGCCGCCGGAGGCGGTACCTAGAGCGGGACACATTGGAAGTTGTTCAGCGCCGCGCGCGCGGAGAGCGGGTTCTTCAAGCTCTTCCACTGGATCTCCAGGCGCGCGCCGTTGGGCAGGAACGCCTCCCAGCGGTCGTCAGAGCGCCGCGCCAGCGTGGCGGCGTCAAACAGCTTGAGGAAAGCCCAGGCTCCGGTGAACTCGTTGAGCGGCCCCTTGTCGCCCAGCACTTTGGCGCCGCCCGCACCGCGTGGCCACTGCATCGCCGACGGTGACATGTTGGCGGGGTCGAGCTGCATGACCTGCCCATCGATCTCGATGCCGGTGCCCTTCATCTCGACCTGCAACGGCGCTATCGAGAACGCAACACCAGGTATCGGGCCTCCTGAGAAGAATGCCTCCTTGATGTCAGCGGCCTTCTCGAGCATTGCCAGTGCCGCAGGCGAGATCTGGAACGGCCCATTGGCCTTCCAAGGCTTCTTGGAAGTGTCGATGTAGTTCTTGAGGTTGCCCTGGAAGAAGCTGTCGATCAGCTGAGTCGGCCCGAACAGCCTGCCAAAATCACCCAACGGGATCTCACTTCCAGCGCCTCGCACGACAGGGTACCGCCCTTTCGTGGTTTGCTCGCAGAAGGTCTGGACTTCCGCTCTCCAGGCTTGCTGCAACTCTTCCCAGGCCGCGCGCTGACCGGTGATGGTGACACTCTCGGTCAACCCCTTCATTGCCCGATTGACCGGGAGTGGCAGCCTCACCAGGTAGGTCGACAACGTGGTCGCCACTTGCGCGAGGTTGAGGCCGGCGGTTCCAGCGGCGCCGCCACCAGTCGTCGAGCCGCCTACCGGCACCGCATCGCCCGCTCTCTTGGCCAGTTGTTCGAGTTGCTTGAGGAAGGCGACAAGGGGAGTCGACGGGGCGTTTTCGGCGCCGGTCCAGCGATGCAGCGTAGCAAAACCCCTCTCGATGGTCAGAGCCGGGTCGCGTCCGTCGCCGGCTGCCCGGGACAGCTCCCGCATGGTGTTGTGCTCCTGTTGGATGAGCTTCTCCAATGCGGCGCCGACCACCGTAAGCGCGCCCTTCGGCACGGGAAGTGCCGTGAGTCGCGTCTGAATTGAAACGCCCTGATAAATCATGCGCAGCGGCGAACTCTCGTCGGAGAGGATGCCCAGGATTTCCGCTGCTTGGCGGACGTCCGTTAGCTGCGTGAACGTGACGTCGTCCAGCAGGTCATTCCACAGATTGATGTACTTGCTGGTATAGAGGCGGATCAGGTCCGCTTTCGGCCGGCCGGTCCTAGCCTGCGCTTCGGCCTCGGGGCCAAGCACCCAGGCATCGCGGTTCCCCTCCAAGAGAATGCCAGGGATCGCCGGCAAGAACGTCTCGTAATAGCCGCTTCGTGTGTAGAGGCCGGGAATCCCGTCGCTCAGCGGCCGACCGGAGCGCCGCAAGACGACGCGCCGGGCAATCTCCAACTGCGGGCCCACATTGTCGATCAGCTTCCACGACGGCAAATCCTTCACCGCCTGCCCTTCCTCGAAGGCACTCAAGGCCCGTTCAGCGAACGACAACGTACCAACACGCTCACGCGCCTCGCTGATCAGGTTGCGATCGAGCGTCACCGAGGCCCACGGCTCCTCGGACAACGCCTTGAGGTGTCCCGAGAGCTCGCGGCGTTCGAACTCCGACAGGCCGGCCGCACCGTAGTCGTCGTCGAGCCAACGATCGAGAAACTTGAGCTCGAAGCGCTTCGCGTCGCCCAGCATGAGGTACGCCTTGAGTGCGCCGAAGGCATAGTCCGGATCGCCGATGCGCAGCGCCAGCTGACGCTGCGTCCGCATCAGCAGCCGCGGCAACAGCAGATTGTGCAGCGCGCGGCGATAGAGGGCGTTGGTGTGCAGCGACACCTGGTCCTGCACGCTCAGCCCCAAACCCATCGACTCGCTCTTGCCGGCCTTGGTGACCTCGTAACCCGTCGGCAGACGGCGCAACTCGTCGAGCAGCGGCAGGATCGGGCGTGGATCGCCCTCGCCCAACGGGACGCGCTCGGCGGCGCGGACCTGCGGTTCGAGACGGTCGACAGCGGCGTTGACGCGGCTGATCAGGCTGGTGTTGTCAAAATAGCTCGCGACCCACAGACCGATCGCCGCCACGAGCACGACACTCATGGCCACGAACGAGCCGAGGCGGATGAGCTTCAGGCGCCGCTCGACCTTCGGGTCGGTGCCGACCAGGCCGGCCTCGTTGAAGATCACGTCGTCGAACAGGCGGCGGAGGAAGAAGCCGCGTCCCTTGCCGACCTGCGGCGGCGGCGGCGGCTGGGCGACGCCGAACTTCTGCGAGATCACGCCCATCAGGCGGTCGATCGGGCTGCCGGTCTGCGTCGCCGAGGTGAAATAGACGCCGCGCAGCGACAAGCGCTTGGCGAAGCGCGAATCGTTGAACATCTCCTTGAGCAGCTCGTCGACCGGCTGACCGAGCGAGGCGAGCTGCGGCGGGAAGCCGAATATCAGGGTGCGGCGCGCCAGATCCCTCTCGTCCTGCAGACGGTCGAGCACGCGGGTGCGCTGGCGCTCGATCATGCGATCGAACATGGCCGCGAACTGCGTTTGCGGCAGATCGCCGCCATCGGCGGCGGCCAGCGGGAAGGTCAGCCCGAGCACCTGCTCGCGACCGTCATTGTCGAGGTCGTCGTAGAACTCGGTGAAGCCCGCGATCATGTCAAGCTTGGTCAGCACGACGTAGACCGGCAGCGACAGGCCGAAGGTCTCCTGCAGCTCGAGCAGGCGCGTGCGCACGGCGCGGCCATGCGCAATGCGCTGGTCGCGCGAGGATTCGAGCAGCTCGCGCACGCCGAACACCACCAGCACGCCGTTGAGCGGCTGCCGCTCGCGCGTCTGCTTGAGCATCCCGAGGAAGTGCTTCCAGCCGGCCTGATCGACCGCCGAGTCGCTGTCCTGCGTGGTGTAGCGGCCGGCGGTGTCGAGGATCACCGCGCGCTCGGTGAACCACCAGTCGCAGTTGCGCGTGCCGCCGACGCCCTGCAGCGCCTGCGCACCGTGCCGCTCGGCCAGCGGGAAGCGCAGGCCGGAGTTCAGAAGCGCCGTCGTCTTGCCGGCGCCGGGCGGGCCGATGATGGTGTACCAGGGCAGCTCGTAGAGCGTCATGCCGCCCTTGGCCGCCTGCATCTTGTTCATGTCGGCGATCGCCGCCTTCAGCCGCTCCTGGAGCTGCTGCTGCTGCGCGTCGATCGCCTCGGCGGTCGGATCCTTGGGATCGCTGCCGGCGATGTTGGCGGCGAGCTTCTTCTCCTTGCCGCGCCGGCGCAGCGAACCGACCAGCAGGATGATGCCGATGACCAGCCAGATCACGCCGATGACGATCAGGCGGACCCACCACTCGTCGAGCAGGCCGAAGCCCACGATCGGACCGGCGAACCACACCAGCGCCGAGAGGATCAACCCGCCCAGGGGCCACAGGAACCACCGGCTCAGGAGCACCCGCGAAATCATCGTCTCAACTCCCGTACCTTGGCGATCGGAGGCTTCCCAAGCCCTATTCCGGTCGCACGAGGATGACTTCGACGCGCCGGTTGCGCGCCTTGCCTTCGGCCGTCTTGTTGCTGCCGACCGGCTCGGAATCAGCCTTGCCGATCGCCGTCAGCCGCGAAGCGTCGCCCATCGCCGCCACCAGGATCTTTGCGGCGCTGTCGGCGCGCGCCTTCGACAGCTGGAGATTATTCCTGAACTGCGCCGTGAAGATCGGATCGGAATCGGTATGCCCGACGACGCGCACCGAGCTGCCTGGATTTTCCTGCATCTCGGTCTTCAGCTCGACGCCGATGCGCCGAAGCAGCTCGTCCAGCTCCGGCCGCAGCGTCGCCGAGGCCGGCGCGAACATCTCGGCGAAGTTGATGGTGATGCGAATCTCGCGGCCGACCTCGTCGACGAACACCTTCTTCGCCGCGATCTCCTTCTCGAGGAAGACGCGGAACTTGTCGACGGCGCTGGGCTTCTGCTGCGGCGGCGGAGGCGGAGGCGGCGGCTGGCGCGCGCTGATCGGCAGGTTGATGGTTTGCAGCGGCATCAGGCCGGCGGCCTTGGCCTCGGCCGGCTCGGCGCGCAGCGAGACCATGAACAGCAGGCCCATGAAGACCATGAAGCCGACCAGCGCCGCGGCGGAGGCCACCAGCCAGACCGGAATCAGGCGCTTTTGGCCGCGCGCCGGCGCATTGGCGCCCTTCCACTCCGGCGACAGCTCGCGATCCAGCGGCCCCAGGACGCCGCGCAGGGTCTGCCAGACCTTCTCGCGCACCGTGGCGTGCTCCGAGTGGCCGCGCTGGCGCACGCGGTAGCGGCCCTCGAAGCCCAGCGACAGGCATTCGTAATACAACAGCAGGATGTTGCGATTGGGCGCCGGGGCTTCCATCAGCTTGGCAAGGTACGCATAGAAGCGTTCGCCGCCTTCGGTGTCCTTGTGGAACTCGTTGACCATGGTTCGGTTGCGCCAGTCGCTGTGCGCGCCCCATGGCGTGTTCATCACCACGTCGTCCACCGCCGCCGACAGCCCGTAGTGCGCCGCACGCAGCTGCTCGGCGGGCACCCCGGCTTCGCGACCGGCCTTGGCGAAGGTGTGCAACTCGCGATAGACGCGCTCGCGCACCTGCGCGACGTTGACGTTGCCGGCCGTGTTGCGCAGACGCGCGACCAGGCCGAGCAGCGGCACGGCGGCCGCGGCCAGGGCCGAGCCCATGCCGCGCATCAGATCGTTCATGTCGATCGGCGCGGCACCGCTGCCTCGCGCCATGGTCTGCGCGAGGTTCGGCGCAGCCTGCTGCGGCTGCTGCGGAGGCATCGGGGCGGCCGGCGCGGCCGGCGCCCTGGGTCGCGGCGTCACGCCCGCGATCACCGTGCGTTCACCCGCCGCCGGATCGGCGAACGGATCGTCATTGTTACCCGCCGGGGTCATCCCACCCTCCGTCGACGCGGCCTAGCCCTGGGTCTTGATGGCCCAGAGCTCCATCTGGAGCTTGGGCCACTGGTCGCCGACATGGACCGCGATACCACCCGAACTCGCCAGGCCGCGGAAATACTCGCTGGACCGGTCGAGCTCAAAATACACCGTGTTGGCGTTGAACGGCAGCTGCGGCGGCGCCACCGGCAGCGGCGCCACCTTGATACCGGGCAACGCCACGTTGACCAGCTGCGCGATCTGCTCGACCGGGCCGATCTTGACGCTGGCCGGGAACATCCGGCGCATGTTGTCGGGCGACACCTCGGCCTTGGCGGTCAGCACGAAGGCGGCATTGCGCAGCAGGGTCTTGTCCTGGATGACGCCGACATGGACGTTGTAGCGCCGCTCCTGCAACGGGATCTGCACCGCGCCGGTGTCGATCATCGCCGACAGGAATTGGCGCAGGGCCGCGATCACCGGATCGTAGACCTTCTGCAGATCGTCGTGGCGATAGGCCGGGAACTCCGGCGGCCGGCGCCGTGGCGAGGTCAGGGTCGAGAACTCGCCGGCCATGCCGACCAGGAAGGCGAACCAGTCCTGCGGATGCGGCGTCGGCGTCTGGGCGACGTGGGCGCAGATCGGCGCGTAGCGGTTGGCAATCTGCAGCAGCAGCAGATTGGCCATCTCGGCCGCGCCGCGCGCGCCGGGCTGGTTCAGGCGCGCCGCCAGCGTCTCGGCGCGATTATGCAGCAGGCCCTGCAGCTCGATGGCGAAGGCCGAGAGCGGCTGGACGGCGCCAATCGACAGGCAGGGCGGGATGTACTGGTCATCGATCACCACCTGCCGCGAGTCGCCGCGCACCTCGATGATGCGCGCCACGGGGATTGAGGAAAAGCCGCCCAGATCGCCGAAGCCCTCGATGGCGAAGCGCAGCCGGGGCTTGCCGACGGTGACCGGCGTGGCGATCTCGCTGCCGACATTGGCATCCTGCGCCTCGTAGTCGACCGCGGCGTAGCGTGCGGCGACGTCGTCGCGATCGCGCAGCACGGTGTCGGGCGTGCCGGCGCGCGCCAGCGGCAGCACCAGGCAGACGCGCTGGTTGCGGACCGTCTCCGGCACGTCGATCGGCGGCGGCGGCTCGACATCCTCGGGCATCGCGAACGGTGTGCCGTCCTCCTGGACGCCAGCCGCCGAGCTGATGCCGAACTTGCCGATCGACAGCGCCGCGCGGTCGATCTGGTACGAACTGAATCCCCAGCCGAACGCGCGCACCGGCTGCACGCGCTGATGCAGGATGCGCTCGACGTAGCGCGTCTGCTGCTGGAAATGCTGGGGGCGGAGGAACATGCCCTCCCCCCAGACGACGCGGTTATTCGTCCCCATGCGGCGGCCTCACCCGATCACCAGCCATTCGACAAACGATCCCGCCTTCTACCGCCGGATAAATCGCTTCTGAATTGTGCGCGATACGGGCCTGCAAGAACAAGGGAAAAGGTGAGCGCACGCTCTGCAGCCGCCCCCTACCGCGCAGTTTGGGCGTCCATCACCGCGCGGATCTGGTCCGGCTGCAGGGTGCGGCCGGCCGGCACGCAGTGATACGCCCGAATCACCCATTCCAGCCCGTCGCCCCGTGGTCGGCCGGGCTTGACGAAGCCCACGCAACTGCGGCCGTCGAGCGCGGTAAACGTCGCATAGTATCCGCCGGCGTGGCCGACCAGCCCCGACCAGCCACGCGAGTTGTTGCGCGTGAAGTTGCTGATCTCGACGATGAAATTCTCCTCGTCATCCGGATTGAGCGCCTCATGCGCCGACTCGGCGTCGGCGGCCTCGATCAGCAGGATGTAAGTCGATGTGCCGCCGGAATGCAGGCCGGCGGCCGACCGCTGAAATCGTCCACGCCCATCGTGACCTTCGTAGGGCGACGTGGCGTTGCAGGACATGCCGGCGACCGTAACCAGCCGCGTCCGGGGACAGGGGACGTCCTTCCAGTCAAGATGGCGGGTCGCCGCCATGCGCGCCTGGCGGCGTCGCGCCGCGTCGCTCGCGGCCGCCTTTCGCGCCGCCTCGGCCCGGGCCGCTTCCGCCCGCGCAGCCTCTTCCAGCCGCTGCCGCTCCTCTGCCTCGGCCGCGGCGCGCCGCTGCTCCTCGGTGCGCAACGCGACGAGCCGCGCCTTGGCCTCTTCTGCACGGAATCCCTTGGGGAACTTCTCGAGGAAGCCCGCCACGTCGGCGCTGCGCGTCGATTGCCTGACGGCGTTCCATGCCTCCGCCTCGGCCGTCGACTCGGTTGGGCCCCGCAGCACGAACAGCCAGACCAGCGCCGCCGCCACGACCAGCGCCAGGCCACCGGCGGCGATCAGGATCACCGGCATGGCGCCGCGCCGGCCGCCCTCGGCCTTGGCCTGGCGCGAGGTCAGGCCGGCGGTCGACGAGACCGGCGCCCGGGCGACGTCGCGGGCCGCCGCACCGGTGACGATGCGGAACGCCTCGACGGTCCGCAGGATGTTCTTGAAGACCGAGTCGCCTACCGGCGCAAAACCCAGATCGGGAAGCTTGGCGCGTGCCTGCGAGGCGACCTCGCCCGACACCATGACGCCGCCGGGATCGCCCGCCGCCTGCAGGCGGGCGGCGATATTGACGCCCTCGCCGATCAGGTCGCCATTGTCCTGCACGATCACGTCGTCGAGATGCACGCCGATCCTGAAGCGCAGGTGCCGGTCCGGCGGCACCTTGGCGTTCATGTCGGCGACGCCGGCCTGGATCTCGACGGCGCAGCGCACCGCCTCGACCGGGCTGGAGAACTCCGCCAGGATGCTGTCGCCGGCGGTGTTGGCGATGCGGCCGCCGCGATTGCGGATGGCGTTGTCGGTATAGGCGCGATGCGCGCGCAGCAGGCGCAGGGTGCCTTCCTCGTCGGCCCCCATCATCGCCGAATAGCTCACCACGTCGATCGACACGATCGCGGCGAGCCTGCGCTTGACTGGCGATGTCGACATGGCCCCCCGTGATGGCCCTTGTGCTCGGCTGAGCCGGTGTGTGAGCTGGCGGCCATTGTAGTCGCCGGCCACGCGCGCTCACAAGGTGCCCGCGCCTTCAGCTCCCGGGGACGGTTCCCGGCGGCAGCGCCGCGCAGTGGTCGTAGACCTCGCCCGGCCGCGCGAACCAGACGCGCTCGCGCCGCGGATGCTGGGCGATGTGCCTCAGTGCCTCGCGCAGGCAGCGCAGGCGATAGGGATGACCGAAGATCATGGTGTGCAGCTCGATGGCGCAGACCAGCGGCTGCTTCTCCGACAGCCGCAGCATCTCCTCGAACTGGCCGATGATGAAGTCGCGGAACTGCTCGGGCGTGTGGTGGCGTACCAGGATCTGCGGGCTGTCGTTGATCTCCAGCGAGTACGGCACCAGCATGATGCGACCGGCGCGCGTGCGCATCCAGATCGGCTGGTCGTCGGTCGGCCATTCCATCACGTAGGTGAAGCCGGCCTCCTGCAGCAGATCCGGCGTGTGCGCGCTGGACGACATCCACGGCCCCATCCAGCCGCGCGGCCTCCTGCCGGTGCGCTCCGCGATGGCGTCGCGCACGCTCTCGATCAGGCGACGCTCGTCGTCCTCCCACATCTGGCCCTGGCGCTCGGCGTTGGTGCGGCCGTGCCCGACGAACTCGTCGCCGCGCGCCATGATCGCCGGCGCGATCTCGGGCGCGTGGTCGAACACCGTGGTGTTCATCAGGTGGCACGCCGGCAAGGAGAACTCGTCGAGCGCATCGAGCAGGCGCCACACCCCGACGCGGTTGCCGTAATCCCGCCACGCGAAAGTCCTGGGGTCGGGCTGCGGCAGCTCGTGCGACAGCGCATGGCCCAATCCGCCGGCATAGGCGAAGTGCTCGATGTTGAGCGCGACGCAGACCGCCAGCCGCTTGCCGCCGGGCCAGTCGTAGGCCGGCCGCTTGACGATCGCCGAGTAGTCGTAGCGTCCGTGATACGGCAGCTTGAGCATCGCTCCCCTCCTTCGCGAATGGCAGCGATGTTAGGACCTCGGTCGACAAAAGACGACAGCGCGCCGGCTTCTTCCGTTAAGGTCGGCGCGGCAAACGCGGGGAGGAGACATGCGCGGACGTCAGGTGTTCATGGAGAGCCTGCTGGCGCACGGCGCCGACACGATCTTCGGCAACCCCGGCACGACCGAGAGTCCGCTGATCGACTCGCTGCTCGACTACAGGCAGATGCGCTACATCGTGGCGCTGCACGAGGGCGTCGCCACCGGCGCGGCGAGCTTCTACGCCCAGGCCACCGGCAAGACGGCGATCGTCAACCTGCACGTCGCGCCCGGCCTGGGCAACGCCATCGGCGCTATCTACGGCGGGCTCAAGGCCAATTCGCCGATGATCGTCACGGCGGGCGCACAGGACACGCGCATGCGGCTGCGCGATCCGCTGCTCGGGCACGACCTGCCGTCGATCGCCGCACCGGTGACCAAGTGGAGCGTGCAGGTCGAGCGGGCCGACGAGATGGCGCCGATCCTGCGCCGCGCCTTCAAGATCGCCAACGACCCGCCGGCCGGGCCGGTCTTCGTCGCCCTGCCGATCAACGTGATGGAGCAGCAGACCGAGGTCGGCGTGCAGGGTCCCGGCGCACTGTTTCGTGCCGCCCCGCCCGATCCCGCTGCGGTGCAAGCCGTGGCGAAGCTGCTGGTCTCGAAGCGCAACCCGGTGATCGTCGCCGGCGACGATGTCGGCCGCGCCGGCGCAGTACCCGAAATGGTGGCACTCGCCGAGGCGCTGGGCGCCGCCGTCTGGGTCGAGGGCCTGCGCCACCAGACCAATTTCCCCAACCGCCATCCGAGCGCGCGGGGGGCGGTGCCGTTCGACGCCGCGGCGATGCGCAAGTCCTTCGACGGCGTCGACGCCGTGCTGATGGTCGGTGGCCCGTTCTTCGAGGAGGTGTGGTATGCGCCCGGCCTGCCCTTCCCGGCGGGCTGCGCGGTGGCCCAGGTCGAGGCCTCGCACCAGCGGCTGGCCTACAACTATGCCGCCGACGCCGGCGTCGTCGGCGACGTGCGCGCCAGCCTGGTGGCGATCCGGGCCGCGATCGAGTCGGTGGCGACCGATGAGTACAAGAGCGCCGCGCAGCGCCGCAACGCCGCGTTCGCCGCGCTGAAGGAGTCGGAGACCGCGGCGCAGGCCGAGCGCGCGCGCAAGAGCTGGGACCGCACCCCGATCTCGATGGCGCGGGCCATGGCCGGCATCCGCGACGGCCTGCCGCCCAACACCATCGTCGTCGACGAGTCGATCACCGCCAACGTCGACCTCGCGCGCACCTTCGACTTCAGCGTGCCGGGCGACTACTACAGCGGCCGCGGCGGCGGCATCGGCCAGGGCCTGGCCGGCGCGCTGGGCACGCAGGTGGCGCATCCCGACCGGCCGGTGGTCTGCATCTCCGGCGACGGCTCCTCGATGTACAGCATCCAGGCGCTGTGGACGGCAGCGCATCACGACCTGCCGATCGTCTTCGTCATCCTGGCCAACCGCGAGTACCGCGTGCTGAAGCACAACCTCGACACCTATCGCCAGCGTTTCGACGCGCTGTCGAACCAGGGCTACCCGCATATGGATCTCGGCGGCCCGCAACTGGGCTTCCTCGACATGGCGCGCGGTATGGGCGTCGCCGGCACGCTGGTGAGCAGCGGCGCAGACGTCGCCGGCGCGGTGCGCGCCGCCTTCGCGACGAAGAAGCCGCATCTCGTCGAGGTGGCGATCGAGGGCAAGCGATGAACATGCGTCGCTTCACGATTTCCCTGCCTGACGGCGAGATGGCGGCCATCCGCTTCGGCACCGACGGTCCGCCCGACCTGGTGTTCCTGCACGCCACCGGATTCAACGCGCTGACCTATCGCGAGCTGCTCGCGCCGCTGGGCGGCCGCTTTCGCGTCGTCGCGCTCGATCAACGTGGCCACGGCCTGTCGCGCCTGCCGGCGGTGCCTGGGCAGATGCCTGGCTGGGAGCTCTACGGCCGCGACATGCTCGCCGTATTCGACGCGCTGGGCGACGGCCCGCCGCTTGTTCTCGCGGGCCATTCGATGGGTGGCGCGGTGGCGATGATGGCGGCGGAGCAGCGGCCCGGGCGCGTGGCCTCGCTCGTCCTGCTCGATCCCGTCATGCCCACGGCGGAATGGGTGGCGAAGCTCTACGAGCCGACGGACCTCGACTCGCGCATCGACGGCCTGCCGATCGCCCGCGGCGCGCGACGCCGCCGCGCCTGGTTCGCGGACAAGAGGGAGGCGATCGAGGCCTATCGCGACCGCGGCGCCTTCGCGACCTGGGTCGGGCGCTTCCTCGACGACTACGTCGAGGACGGCTTCACGCCGATGCCCGACGGCGACGGGGTGACGCTCGCCTGCGAGCCGATCTGGGAGGCGACGACATTCGCCAGCTCGCGGCAGAATGGCGCCGACCTGCTGGCGCGCGTGAAGGTGCCGGTGACGATCCTGATCGGCGAGAACGGCAGCGTGTCGAGATCGGCCCTCGACGCGGGCTCGCGCACGACGGCGCGGCGCACGATCGATATCGTGCCGGGCACCACGCACTTCCTGCCGATGGAACGACCAGACATCGTGCGCCAGCGACTGATCGCCGCGCTCGAAGCCCGCAGCCGGGTCGGGGCCGGAATGGTGGGCGCACCAGGGCTCGAACCTGGGACCCGCTGATTAAGAGTCAGCTGCTCTACCAACTGAGCTATGCGCCCATTCCGGAGGCGCTGTCGGGCCTGACCGCCCGAAGCGGCGCGCGATATAGCAAGGGCCTCCGGCTTGCGCAAGCTTCAGGAGTTGCGGGGAATCGCCACGTCGCGGTGGATGCTGACGCCCAGCAGCAGGCCGCAGGCGAAGAGCACGGTGAGCATGGCGGTGCCGCCGTAGGAGACCAGCGGCAACGGCACGCCGACCACCGGGATCAGGCCCATGACCATGGCGATGTTGATGAAGACATAGAGGAAGATGTTGATCGTCACGCCCATCGCCAACATGCGACCGAAATGGTTTCGACTGGAGCGGGCGATGGCGAAGCCGTAGGCCAGCAGCAGCGCGAACAACGCCAGCACCAGGGCGCCGCCCAGCAGGCCGGTCTCCTCGGTCCACATGGTGAAGATGAAGTCGGTGTGCTTCTCGGGCAGGAAGTTCAGCGTCGATTGCGTGCCCTGGCCGAAGCCCTTGCCGAACAGCCCGCCCGAGCCGATGGCGATCTTGGACTGGGTGATATGGTAGCCGGCGCCCAGCGGGTCACGGTCGGGATCGAGGAAGGTCAGCACGCGACCCCGCTGATAGTCGCGCATCAAGCTCCAGGCGACTGGCAGCGAGGCGACGCAGAGCAGGCCGGCGAGCATGAACTTCCACAGCCTCACGCCGGCCACGAACATGATGGCCGAGCCGGCGAGCAGCAGCACCATGGCGGTGCCGAGATCGGGCTGCACCATCACCAGCGCCACCGGCACCAGCATCGCCAGCAGCGGCGGGACGACATAGACGATGCGCTCGACCTGCTCGCGCGAGAGGTGGTGATAGTAGCGCGCCAGCGCCATCACCAGCGCGATCTTCATCAGCTCCGAGGGCTGGATCTGGATGACCTTGAAATCGAGCCAGCGCTGCGCGCCCATCGCGCCCTTGCCGATCAAGTCGACGGCCACCAGCATCAGCACCGAGACGATGTAGAATGGGTAGGCCAGCCGCATCCAGAACCGGACGTCGACCAGCGCCAGCAGCAGCGCCAGCAGCAGCGCGACGCCGAAGCGGATCGCGTGCTTGGCCGCCCACGGCTCGGGCTTCATCCCGCCGGCCGAGTACAGCGCCAGCGTGCCGACACCGGCGATCAGGATCAGCAGCAGCACAAGGCCCCAGCGGATGCGCCAGATCTTGTCGCCCAGCGTGAGCTCGGGCGTGGCGGCGGCGGCCAGCGTCATTTGCGTTCCGCCACGCTGGTGTCCGGCACGCCATGCACGGCGGCGCCCTTGAAGCGACCGGGTTTGCGCGAGGGGTCGAGCTTCTGGGTCTGCAGCAGGATGTCCTTGGTGATCGGCGCGGCGGTGGTCGATCCACCCATGCCGTGCTCGACGATCACGGCACAGGCATAGCGCGGATTGTCGATCGGCGCGTAGGCGACGAACAGCGCGTGGTGGCGCAGGTGCCAGGGCAGCTCGGTCTGGCTCATCCTGCGGCCGCGTTCCGACTCGGTGATGCGCTTGACCTGCGAGGTGCCGGTCTTGCCGGCCATCGCCATGTCCCTCTGGGTGATGCGCGAGGACCAGGCCGTGCCGTGCTCGCCATTGACTGCCATCACCATGCCCTGGCGCACGGCGGCAAGGTTGGCCGGCTTCAGGCGCAGGCTGGGCGCGTCCGGCACGGTCTGCACCGGCGGAGCGGTGAGTTGATCGCGCGCACGGGCGACCGAGGCCACCAGCCGCGGCTTGACCTCGTAGCCGCCATTGGCGATGCGCGCGGTCATCACCGCCATCTGCAGCGGCGTCGCCAGCATGTCGCCCTGGCCGATGCCGAGATTGTAGGTGTCGCCGACGTTCCAGGCTTTGCTCTGGGTGTCCTGCTTCCAGGCGCGCGTCGGCTGCAGCGCCGCGGACTCCTCCGGCAGGCCGGCGCCCGTCGGTCGGCCGAAACCCAGCCTGAAAGCCATGTCGGCGATGCGCTCGACGCCGGCACGCTTGGCCACCTCGTAGAAATAGCTGTCGCAGGACTGCGCCAGCGCGCCGTGCAGGTTGAGCCAGCCATGCCCGGCGGGATGAATCCAGCAGTACTTCTTCTGGTCCTTGCCTGGCAGGTCGATCGATCCGGTGCACGGCAGCGGGGTCCAGACATCGATCACGCCGGCCTCAAGCGCCGCAAGCGCCGTCACCATCTTGTATGTCGAGCCGGGAGGGTAGGCGCCCGACACCGCCTTGTTGAACAGCGGCTTCATCGGGTGGCTGAGCAGCTCGTTCCACTCGGTCTGGGTGATGCCGCGGGCGAAGACATTGCTGTCGAAGCCCGGTACCGAAACCATGGCCAGGATGTCGCCGCTGATCACGTCCATGACCACGGCGGAGGCGCTCTCGTTCTTGAGCCGCTCGGCGACGAAGCGCTGCAGCTCAAGGTCGATGGTCAGCAGCAGGTTGCCGCCGGGCTCGCCGTCGGACCGGTCGAGCTCGCGCACCACGCGGCCCACGGCGTTGACCTCCATCTGCACCGCGCCGGCCTTGCCGCGAAGCCTGTCGTCGTAGCGCTTCTCGATGCCCTTCTTGCCGATGCGCATGCCGGGCAGCTGCAGCAGCGGATCGTCGTCCTCACCGAGGTCCCTGCGATCGACGCGGCCGATATAGCCCACGATGTGGCTCATCAGCTCGGCATGGAAATAGTCGCGCGTCTGGCCCAGCTCGATGGCGACGCCGGGCAGCTCGGGACCGTTGAACTCGATCTGCGCCACCTGCTCCCAGCTCAGATTCTCCTTCACCGTGATCGGCGTGAAGCGTCGGAACTGGCCGAGCAGACGCTTGCGCTCGACCTCGCCCAGGCCGAGGATCTTGTCGAGCCGCTCCATCGCCTCCTCGGCCTGGCGCAGCTTCTCCGCCGTCATGACGACGCGGTAGTTGTTGCGGTTGGCCGCCAGCGGCTCGCCGGTGCGGTCGAAGATCAGGCCGCGCGAGGGCGCCTGCAGGCGCATGCCGATGCGATTGTCGTCGGCCAGCACCTTGTACTTGCCACCCTCGACCATGGTCAGCCAGTACTGCCGCGCGCCCAGCCCGCCCAGCAGCGCCGCCTGGCCGACGCCCAGCAGCAGGGCGCGGCGGCCGAAGCGGACGTGACGGTCGGTGTCGCGATCGCGCCTCACGACGCAGCCTCCACCAGCCGGCTGCGGCCCAGCAGCCAGCCGAGGATGGGATAGAGGAACAGCGAGACGACGTATTGCAGCAGTGCCGGCCAGGGGTCGACGAGGCTGGCCAGCAGCAGCGAGGTCAGCAGCCAGGCCACGGCCACCGCGGCACCGATCACCACGGCGTAGAGCAGCCAGATGAAGGCAAAGGAGACCTCCAGCAGGTATTTGCGGCTGGCCGAGACCACGCGCCAGACCAGCACGAATTGCAGCGCCGAGATGCCGAGCGGCGCGCCGGGGCCGTATTGCAGCAGGTCGAACAGCAGGCCGAACAGCAGCAGCGCCACCGCCGGTATGGCGTCGGGCCGGTGCAGGCTGAAATGGAACACGGCCATCAACGGCAGGAGCGTGGCCACCGAGGGCAGGAACGGCAGTCGCAGCGGGATCAGGCTGGCCAGCATCAGCACCAGGATCACGAAGGCCGGCGCCAGCGCATAGGCGGCACGGTCGAGGCGGTGCAGGAACTCCATCAGCGGCCCCGCACCGGATGCAGCGGCGGCGGCGGCGGCGGCGGATTGGTCACCAGCCCGGTGACGCCGTAGTCGACCACGCGCACCAGCTCGAGCCGCGACAGGTCGCCCACCGGCCGGATGCGGATGCCGTCCTCGCCCACCGATGTCACCACGCCGACCGGCAGGCCGACCGGGAAGCTGCCGCCATGGCCCGAGGTGATGATGCGGTCGCCCTGCTGGATGCCGCCGACGGATTGCATGAAGTTGAGCTTCAGCCGGCTGGAGTTGTCGCCGGCCAGGATGGCGCGCTCGCGCGTGCGCTCGATCATGACCGGCAGGCGGAAGCTGATATCGGTGACCAGCAGCACGCGGGCGGAGTGTTCGCCCGCATCGGTGATCCGACCGATCATGCCCTCGGCGGTGATCACGGCCTGGCCCGGCGCCACGCCTACTCGCCGGCCGACATTGAGCAGCATGCTGCGCATGAAGGCGCTGCCCGAATCGCCCACCACCCGCGCGGTGATGAAGCGGGCCGGCGGGCCTTCCTGGAAGTTCGCCAGGCCGCGCAGCTCGGCGTTCTCGGCATCGAGCCGGCGCGCCACACCCTGCCAGGCCAGCAGCCGTGCGTTCTCCTCGCGCAGCCGGGCGTTCTCGGCGCGCAGGTTGGCGACGTCCTCGAGCCGGGCGACGAAATCGTTGACCGCCGCCACCGGCTGGGCGACAGCGTCGAGCAGCGGCGTCACCAGGTCGGCGACGGCGGAGCGCACGCGCTCGACCAGCACGGTGTCGGCCTTGCCGATCAGCATGGTGCCCACGGCGGCGAGCACGAGCAGGCCCAGCGAGAACCGCTGCACGACAGCGCGCAACGACACCGCCGTCTGGGTGAAGGTCTCGCCCAAGGCCATCGTGCCGATCAATCCCCCCGGCTTGCGATCCGCAGGTTGCGCAGTCTACGCCATCTGCAGGTGGTTTGTCTGTCATCCTCGGGGCCGTCCGCGGCCCCTGTAGCGCAGCGAGGGATGACAGCACCACTCAGTACATCGTCGACAGCACGCCCTTGAGGCGGACGATATTCTCGACGGCATGGCCGGTGCCCAGGGCGACGCAGAGCAAGGGCTCTTCGGCGACCGAGACCGGCAGGCCGGTGGCCTGCTGCAGCACCTTGTCGAGGTTCGACAGCAGCGCGCCACCGCCGGTCAGCACGATGCCCTTGTCGACGATGTCGGCGGCGAGCTCCGGCGCCGTATGCTCGAGCGCCACCTTGACCGCCTCGACGATGGCGCTGACCGGCTCGGTCAGGCTCTCGGCGATCTGGCGTTCGCTGATCACCAGCTCCTTGGGCACGCCGTTCATCAGGTCGCGGCCCTTGATCTCCATGGTGCGGCCCTCGCCGTCCTCGGGCACCATGGCCGAGCCGATCTCCTTCTTGATGCGCTCCGACGAGCTCTCGCCGACCAGCAGATTATGGTTGCGGCGGATATAGGCGATGATCGCCTCGTCCATCTTGTCGCCGCCCACGCGCACCGAGCGCGGATAGACGATGCCGCCCAGCGACAGCACGGCGACCTCGGTCGTGCCGCCGCCGATGTCGACCACCATCGAGCCGGTCGGCTCGGTCACCGGCAGGCCGGCGCCGATCGCCGCAGCCATCGGCTCCTCGATCAGCCAGACCTTGCGGGCGCCGGCGTTCTCCGCCGATTCCTGGATGGCGCGGCGCTCGACCGCGGTCGAGCCCGAGGGTACGCAGACGACGATCTGCGGATGGGCGAAGGAGCGCCGGTTGTGCACCTTGCCGATGAAGTGCTTGATCATCTCCTCGGCGACTTCGAAGTCGGCGATCACGCCGTCGCGCAGGGGGCGGATGGCCTGGATGTTGCCGGGGGTGCGGCCGAGCATCAGCTTGGCCTCCTCGCCGACGGCCAGCACCGCCTTCTTGCCGGAGGAGTTCGTCAGCGCCACCACCGACGGCTCGTTGAGGACGATGCCGCGGCCCTTGACGTAGACCAGCGTGTTGGCCGTGCCTAGGTCGATGCCCATGTCGGCCGAGAACAGGCCCATCAGACGCGAAAGCATGCGCGCGGTCTTCCAATCCTGCGTGGAGAAACACGAGGCCGCGACCGCCGACTGCTCTCACCCCGCCCGCGGCACGAACGGGCGTCGTCTTAGACCGCCCTCGCCGACCCGGCAAGCTTTCCGAGGCTAACGTGCGGCCCCCGGTGCGGCACTGGAGCGCAGCCCCCGCTCCATTACCTTCCCCCGGAGGGGGAAGGTGCCCGAAGGGCGGATGGGGGATGTCGAAGACGAACGCGGGAGTCCGTCTTCGACATCCCCCTTCCGTCATCGCGCTACGCGCGCTGCCACCTTCCCCCTCCGGGGGAAGGTAGAATCGAACTCCGCGGCACCGACCAGACGCAGGGCCAGTGCGGCATAGCGATCGGCGATGGTTTCCGGCTGGTCCGCGCCCTGGGCGCGGTACCAGCCGGCCACCGCCGTGCACATGGTCAGGATCGCCCGCACCGTCTCGGGCGAATAGGGCTGCCCGAACACCCGGCGGCGGCAGCCCTCGGCGACGACATCCTTGAACACCTGGCCGACCCGGTCGCGCAGCGCGATGACCTTGCGGCGTTCGGCGGGCGCCAGGCTGCGCAGCTCGCTGTTGGCGACGAACGACTCGTCCTGGCGCCTGGTGTGCAGCAGGACATGGGCGCGCACGATGGCGGCCAGCCGGGCCGCCGGATCGGCGCCGGCGCCGTCGCGCGCCGCCTCGAGATCGGCGATCAGGTCCTCGGTCACGCGCCCCATGATCGTGCGCAGCATGTCGGCCTTGGCCGGGAAATAGTGGTAGGCGGCCGAGACGCTGACGCCGGCGCGCGTGGCGATATCGCGCATCGAGGCGCCGTGATAGCCCTGCTCGACGAACAGCGACAGCGCCACGCGCAGCATCGCCTCGGCGCCGTCGACCTCGGGCGCCGGACGCTCCTTGACCGCTGTGGAAACCGCCACGCCCTACTCCGCCGCCATCGCCCGCGGCGCGCGCCGCCCGGTGCCGTGACGCAGCAGCATGCCGGAATGCGTGCCGGTCTGCTGGTCGTCGCGGATCGTCACCTCGCCGTTGACCAGCACGTAGCGATAGCCGCGCGCCCGCTGGATGCGGCGCCACTCGCCGCCCGGCAGGTCGTGCACGATCTCGTCCGGCAGCACGGCGAGATTGTCGTAGTCGTAGACCACGATGTCGGCCGGCGCGCCCTTGCGCAGCACGCCGCGGCCGGTGAAGCCCGCGACCTCGGCCGGCAGGGCGGAAAGCCGCCAATGCGCCTCCTCCAGCGAGATCATGCCGTGCTCGCGCACCACCTTGCAGATGGTCTCGGTGGGATAGCGCCCGGCGGTGAGGAACTTGGTGTGCGCGCCGCCGTCGGAGACGCCGAACAGCACGTAGGGATCGTCGACGATCTCGCGCAGGTGCTCGATGTTGCCGTTGGGCGGTGCGGCGAAGAACTCGGTCTTCAGGTCCTCCTCGACCGCCATGTCGAGCATGACGTCGACCGGATGCTTGCCCATCTTCTGGCCGGCATGCGCCAGGGTGTGGTCGAGCCACGCCTTGTTCTGCTCCGTCTGCGGACCGACGATGACGATGTCGGGGAGCGGACCCGTCGCCGTGCGCGGCATCTTGTCCTTCAGCGCCGCGCGGCGCGCCGGATCGGCCAGCTTGGCCTTGCGCTCTTCGAGGGTACCCGTGGTGGCATCACACCATGCCTGGGAGTCATCGAACAGGTTCCAGTTCTCGAAGGTGAAGGTGAAGCCGGCATCGGTCGTCAGGCCCTGGCCGACGACGCGGATGCCGCGCTCGCGGCAGCTCTTCAGCCAGGCCAGCACGCGGCGGTGGATCTCCGGGCGGTGATCGAAGGCCTGCACCACGTTCATGATCATCGGCCGGCCGCTCAGCTCGGCCATCTCCTCGTAGAATTCCTGGTCCTTGCTGTTGTCGCCGGAGATCAGCAGCATTTGCATGAAGCCGTCGTTGCGCCGGCGCAGCACCCTGGCGAGCTCGCGACAGGTGTCGTCGTGCATCACGTCGGTGGGCATCGGCGAGCCGTCGAAGTCGCGCTGCACGCAGGCGGGACCTGACGGCAGCATGCGCTGCGCCGACCAGCCGCAGCCGCCGGCATCCATCGCCTCCTCGAGCAGCCGGCAGAGTTCGCGATGCTCGGCGTCGGTCGGCCGCCTGCCGGCCTTGGCGGCCTCGAAGCCCATCACCCAGATCAGCAGCGGGCTGATCGGCACATAGGGCAGGATGTTGATCGCCTTGGGCGCGCGCTCGACGCTGTCGAGGAATTCGGGGAACGTCACCCAGTCCCACGGCATGCCCTGCTGCATCGAGGGCATGGGAATCGCCTCGACGCGCGTCATCGTCATCATCGAGCGCTCGCGCATGTCGGGCCGCACCGGCGCGAAGCCGAAGCCGCAATTGCCGATCACGACCGACGTGATGCCGTGCCAGCCGGACAGCGTGCAGTAGGGATCCCAGAAGAGCTGCGCATCATAATGCGTGTGCAGGTCGATGAAGCCCGGCGCCACGATCAGGCCCTGCGCATCGATGACCTCGCGCGCTTCGGACGGATCGATGCGGCCGATCTCGGCGATCACCCCGTCCCTGATGCCGATGTCGCCGCGATAGCGCGGGCCGCGGCTGCCGTCGACGATCATGCCGTTGCGGATCACGCGATCGAAGCGGGTCATGGCGCCCTCCCTGCGAACTTAACGAACGTTCGCATGGGAATGGCCAGCGCGCAAGCCGCCGCAAAAGCAGAACGCCCGGGTCTTGCGACCCGGGCGTTCGACGCGGAAGCCTCCCGTATTCTGATTCTTTGCGTCCGCGTGAATTTCTCGAAAATCGGGCGTTACCCTGACGCGAGAATGACGGCTCGTCCACTGAAAATGTGACGGGAGCGGCGGAGCGCCGCCTCAGTTCGGACGCTAGTTGCGCGCCTTGTCGACCAGCGCCTTCTCCTTGATCCACGGCATCATGGCGCGCAGCTTGGCGCCGATCTCCTCGATCGGATGCTCCGACATCTTCTTGCGCATGGCCTTGAACGAGGCCTGGTTGACGCGGTTCTCCAGCATCCAGTCGCGCGCGAAGCGGCCGGACTGGATGTCGTCGAGCACGCGCTTCATCTCCTTCTTGGTCTCCTCGGTGACGATGCGCGGGCCCGAGCGGTACTCGCCGTACTCCGCGGTGTTGGAGATCGAGTAGTTCATGTTGGCGATGCCGCCCTCGTAGATCAGGTCGACGATCAGCTTCACCTCGTGCAGGCACTCGAAATAGGCCATCTCCGGCGCGTAGCCGGCCTCGACCAGCGTCTCGTAGCCGGCCTTGATCAGCTCGACCAGGCCGCCGCAGAGCACGACCTGCTCGCCGAACAGGTCGGTCTCGCATTCCTCCTTGAACGAGGTCTCGATCGTGCCGGCGCGGCCGCCGCCGATCGCCGAGGAGTAGCTGAGCGCGATCTCCAGCGCGTTGCCCGAGGAGTTCTGCGCCACCGCGACCAGGCAGGGCACGCCGCCGCCGCGGGTGTACTCCGAGCGCACGGTGTGGCCCGGGCCCTTGGGCGCGATCATGAAGACGTCGAGGTCGGCGCGCGGGCTGAGCAGGTTGAAATGGACGTTGAGCCCGTGCGCGAAGGCCAGCGCCGTGCCCTCGCGCATGTTGGGGCCGAGATCGGCGTTGTAGATGTCGGACTGCAGCTCGTCGGGCGTCAGCACCATCACCACGTCGGCCCACTTGGCGCCGTCGGCCGGGGTCATCACCGTGAAGCCCGCGCCCTCGGCCTTCTTGGCCGTGGCCGAGCCCGTCTTGAGCGCGATGCGCACGTCCTTGACGCCGCTGTCGCGCAAATTCATCGCATGGGCGTGGCCCTGGCTGCCGTAGCCGACGACCAGGACCTTCTTGCCCTTGATCAGGTTCACATCCGCGTCGCGATCGTAATAGACCCGCATATCTCTCCGCCCTTCCGCCGGCCTGCCCGGCCTTTCCAGTTGCGGGGGTTACTACTCAACAGGTGGGGAAAAAGCCAGCGGCGATCCGCCGCTTGGCTCGCTGGTCTGACCCGCGACGCGTGCTAAGGTGCCGCCGGTCTGCATCCCGGGGGCGAAACAAAGAGTATGCGGTCTCCTCTTCTGGCCGTCGTGGCGGTGCTCGCGGCCGCCTGCACGCCTGACGCATTGCCCGCCACCACCGTTCCTACCCGTGAAATCGTCCTCATGCCACCGACGCCCATGTTGCGAACGTTGGCGCCGCTGGCCGAGAAATCCGAACGCGAGATCGCCGCGCAACCAGCCCTGATGCGATTGGTGGTCGACGCCGTCATGGGCATGACCGAGGAGGAAGCCCGCGCCAATCTGAGCGACCGCACGCGCAACGTCCATGACTCCGGCCACGGGACACAGATCAACTACACCAGCACCGACGGTCGCTCGTTCCTCTGGTACCCTGGTAACAACGCCATCCTGCCAGGCTTCTGGAAAGTGGAGCGGCGCCAAGGCGTAATTTGGGGAACGCGTCAGGACATCGTCCACGTGTGCTATCGGTACGGCTCGAATACCTACAACCCGGTCACAGGCTCCCAAGGCGCAGGATGGGACTGCAGCTACGCCGCCCTCAGCCTGCGCCGCACGCGAGAGAGTGCCACCGGCGATGTGCTGGGCTTGACACAGCGTTCCGCCGTCCCGTTCGTGCTCGACCGCGAGCCAACAACACTTCGACAAATCGCTACGAAGGTCGGGCGATAATTCCTGGGGAGGTGACTATGACTGATAGCTTGAAGCCCGTTGGTGCATTGGCATTTGCGCTAGTCACGGCAACGCTTTCCGCGTGCACGCCAACGGCGCAAGCTCCCGCAACGACCTCCGGCGGCCAACACAGAGCGGATACGACAAGGGAGGAATTCACTGGGCTCGCTCTTCCGCAGTGGCTTGCTGGATTTCGCCGAATGAGCACCGAGAAGCGTGGGTCTGTCTCAATCACGTCCTTTGCCAACGGACGCGCCACGATCGACGTGACAACGGTCAACCGCGCTGTTGCTGATGGAGCTAACAGCGCTGACGTTGAAATGGAGTTCAAACGGGGAATGGTTGGGATCTATCACTGGTCGGAGGCGATGGGAGGGAGCAGATATACCGTGTCCCATATTCCGCGATTGGGCATTTTGCCTACCGCCCGGTGCCCGATCGGCGGCGTTGACTGGTATTGTGGGGGATTTGAGCAAGTCAGGCAGTCAACTCAGACAATCTTGGCCCACTATACGCGCGGCTACAAAGGCAAACCGGTTTCGGTGACGGCAAAGACCGCACCCGGCATGGAACGCGACGTCCAGACGTTTGTCGAATTCTTCTCGCAACAGATGATCCAGGGCAGATAGACCTCAACGGTCGAGCGCCAGCCGAAGTCCGAGGACGGCGAGCACGCCGCCGGTGAGCCGTTCGATCCAGGCCCGCGCGCCGCGGTAGATCCGCCGTGCGCGGCCGCCGGAGAACAGCAGCGAGACGAGCGCGTACCAGACGAACTCGTTGAAGGCGACGACCATCACGACGATCGCGGCGGCCTGCGGCGACAGATCGCGCGGCAGCAGGGCCGCCATGATGCCGCTGAAGAAGACGATCACCTTCGGGTTCGACAGCTGCACCAGCAGCGCCTTCCAGAAGATGCCGCGCATGTCGGCAGCCGCCGGCTCGCCGCCCGCCGGCGCCGCAAGATCGCCGCTTCCGGCGTGGCGGATCAGCTGGTAACCGAGCCACAGCAGGTACAGGCCGCCGCCGATGCGCAGCGCCAGGTACAGCCAGTCGGCGTGCTTGAACAGCGACTGCAGGCCGAACAGCGCCGCCGCCGCCCACAGCGCCGCGCCCAGGGTCAGCGCCGCCGTCGCCACCAGCGCCGCGGCGCGCGAGCGCGAGGCGGCGACCTGCGCCACCAGCACGAAGCTCGGGCCGGGGCTGGCGACCGCCAGCATATGGGCGATGGCGAAGCCGATCAGGCCGTAGGTCAGGTCCATGGGCCTTCTCCCCTTCCCTTCCCCCGGAGGGGGAAGGTGGCGCGCAGCGACGGAAGGGGGATGTCGAGGACGAACGCCGGAGTCCGTCTTCGGCATCCCCCTTCCGCCCTTCGGGCACCTTCCCCCTCCGGGGGAAGGTAGATGAACCCGCCGCCCATCACACGCCGTCGGGGCCGCGCAGCAGGGCGACGATGCCGGTGCGGCAGACGTCGACCAGGCCCAGCGGCTCCATCAGCTTGATGAAGGCGTCGACCTTGTCGCTGGCGCCGGTGACCTCGAAGACGAACGACTCGTTGGTGCTGTCGACCACCTTGGCGCGGAAGATGTCGGCGATGCGCAGCGACTCGACGCGCTTGTCGCCCGAGCCCCTGGTCTTGACCAGCGCCAGCTCGCGCTCGACATGCGGGCCCTCGACCGTGAGGTCGTGCACCGTGTGCACCGGCACCAGGCGGTCGAGCTGCGCCTTGATCTGCTCGATCACCATCGGCGTGCCCGTGGTGACGATGGTGATGCGCGAGAGGTTGCGCTTGCGGTCGGTCTCGGCGACCGTGAGGCTCTCGATGTTGTAGCCGCGGCCGGAGAACAGGCCGACGACGCGGGCGAGGATGCCCGGCTCGTTGTCCACCAGCACCGAGATGGTGTGGCGCTCGTTGATCGGTGGCGGGGTCATGATCGGGGATTCCGGAGGCACGTCTGGGGATGGGCGGCCGCGTCGCCGCGGCGCCCCGCATGGATGGCGGTCGCTCGTCAGACCAGGACCATGCCCTCTTCCGAGATCGGCTTCGCCGCCTTGTCCTCGGGGCTCAGCAGCATCTCGTTGTGCGCCGCGCCGGACGGGATCATCGGGAAGCAGTTCTCGGCCTTGTCGACGCAGACGTCGACGATCACCGGCCGGTCGACCGCGATCATCTCCTTGATCACGCGATCGACCTCGTCCGGCCTGGTGCAGCGCAGGCCGACGCCGCCGAAGGCGTCGGCCAGCTTGACGAAGTCGGGCAGCGCGGCGGTGTAGCTCTCGGAGTAGCGGCCGCCGTGCAGCAGCTCCTGCCACTGCCTGACCATGCCCATGTACTCGTTGTTGAGGATGAACACCTTGACCGGCGCGCGGTACTGCACCGCCGTCGACATCTCCTGGATGTTCATGAGGATCGAGGCCTCGCCGGCGACGTCGATCACCAGCCGGTCGGGATGGGCGATCTGCGCGCCGATCGCGGCCGGCAGGCCGTAGCCCATCGTGCCCAGCCCGCCCGAGGTCAGCCACTGGTTGGGCTTCTCGAACTTCAGGAACTGCGCCGCCCACATCTGGTGCTGGCCGACTTCCGTGGTGATGATCGGCTCGCGGTCCTTGGTCAGCGCGTAGAGGCGCTCGAGCGCGTATTGCGGCTTGATGATCTCGGTCGACGGGCGATAGCGCAGGCAGTCGCGCGCGCGCCACTGCGCGATCTGCGCCCACCACGCCTTCAGCGCCTTCTGGTCGATCTTGGGCTGCCTGGCCTTCCAGACCTTGATCATGTCCTCGAGCACATTCGCCACGTCGCCGACGATCGGGATGTCGACGCGCACGTTCTTGTTGATCGACGACGGATCGATGTCGACGTGGATCTTCTTCGAGTTGGGCGAGAACGCGTTGAGGCGGCCGGTGATGCGATCGTCGAAGCGCGCGCCGATGTTGATCAGCACGTCGCAGCCGTGCATCACCAGGTTGGCCTCGTAGGTACCGTGCATGCCCAGCATGCCGAGGAACAGCGGATCCGACGCCGGATAGCTGCCCAGCCCCATCAGCGTGTTGGTGATGGGATAGCCGGTCATGCGCACGAACTGCGCCAGCAGCTTCGAGGCGTTGGGGCCGGAATTGATCACGCCGCCGCCGGTGTAGAACACCGGCCGCTTGGCCTTGGCGATCAGCTCGACCGCGGCCTCGATCTGCTTGAGGTCGCCCTTGACCTGCGGGCGGTAGCTCTTGTGCTGCGTGACGGCCTTCTTCGGCGCCTCGTACTCGTGCGGCGCCATCAGCACGTCCTTGGGCAGGTCGATCACCACCGGGCCGGGACGGCCGGACTTGGCCACGTAGAACGCCTCGCCGACGACGCGCTGCACGTCGGCGACGTTCTTGATCAGGTAGTTGTGCTTGGTGCAGGGCCGCGTGATGCCCGTGGTGTCCGCCTCCTGGAAGGCGTCGTTGCCGATCAGGTGGGTCGGCACCTGCCCGGTCATGCACACGATCGGGATCGAATCCATCAGCGCGTCGGTCAGCCCGGTCACCGCGTTGGTGGCACCCGGACCCGAGGTCACCAGCACCACGCCGACCTTGCCGGTCGAACGCGCGTAGCCCTCGGCGGCATGCACGGCGGCCTGCTCGTGGCGCACCAGGATGTGGCGCAGGCGGTTCTGCTTGAAGAGCGAGTCGTAGATCGGAAGGACGGCGCCGCCTGGATAGCCGAAGACGACCTCGACCTCCTGGTCGATCAACGTCTTGATCACCAGGTCGGCACCGGTCGTCTTGCTCTCGGCAGTCATGGCCCTCTCCACTGGAAAAACGAGCCGCGAAGCAGGCGCTTCGCGGCGGGGCGGACCTTAGCGACGGTCCAACCCCGGGTCAACTCGAAATCGCAAACAAACGTAAAGTTTGGGGCATCTGAATTGTCCTAAAATTTCAATATGCTGCTGATCTTGTCCGAAGATGTCTCATCTATGATCAAATCCGCAATTATCTGATGCCTGAGCCACGTCGTTTGACGCTTTGCATATTGTCTCGTGTGATCGACAGCAACGCGGACCGCCTCCGCGAGGTCGATCTCGCCGTCGAGATGCCGCATCAGCTCCGGTGCGCCATGCGCCTTCAGCCCGGGCAGGCTCGCCGGCAACCGCCCTGCCCGCACATCCCGCCAGACCGGCCGGACCTCCTCGACGACGCCCGCCGCCACCATGGCGTCGAAGCGGGCGGCGATCTTCGCGCGCAACGCCGCGCGCGGCGGCGCCAGCACCACCGTGCGGAAGTGCCAGCCCCGCGGTCCTCCTTCCAGCGGTGCCTGCTGCCATTCGGAGAGCGGCCGCTCTGTCGCCAGCCAGACCTCCCATGCCCGCACGTGCCGCTGCCGGTCGTTGGGCTTCAGCCGCGCCGCCGTCTGCGGGTCGTGGCGCGCGAGCCGCGCGCCGAACGCCGCCGCGCCGAGCTCCCGCCACTCGGCATTGGCCCGATCGCGAATGCTCGACGGCACGTCGGGCACCTGCGCCAGCCCCCGGGTCAGCGCCCTGAGATAGAGGCCCGTGCCGCCCAGCAGGATCGGCATGCGACCGGCTCCGACCGCACGCTCCATCTCCGCCAGCGCCAGCTCCCGCCAGCGCTGCGCGCTCAGCGTCTCGGTCAGCGGCAGCACGCCGTAGAGAGCATGCGGCAAGGCGGCGCGTTCGGCTGCCGTCGGCTGCGCCGTGAGGATCGGAAACGCGCCGTAGGTCTGCATCGCATCGGCGTTGATGATCACGCCGCGCGCGCGCGCCGCGATCTCGAGGCCCAGCGCCGACTTGCCGGACGCCGTCGGCCCGGTGAGGATCAGTGCCTGTCGCTGGGCGTTCATCGGCGGCTCATAGCACGCGGCGGTGTGGCGGTGGACGGGGCGACGGCGGGTGACCATATTGCGCCGCCTTTGCGGAGAGCCGTCGCAATGACCCACGTCCTGACGCTGATTGCCGCCCCGGCCAGGCCGGCGATCGACCGTGCCTGCGTCGAGGCCGTGGCGCGGGCGCTGGGGGTCGGCGCGGGCGCCGCGACCTGGCTGGCCGAGGGCGTCGCCGTCGATCTGCCGTTCGATGGCGCCGACGCCTCCGATGCGGTTCGTGCCGCGCTGGAGAACCGGCCGGTCGACGCCGTCGTGCAACCCATCGCGCATCGGCGCAAGCGTCTGCTGGTCGCCGACATGGAATCGACCATCATCGAGAACGAGATGCTCGACGAGCTGGCCGAGTTCCTCGGCCTGCGCGCGCATATCGCCGCCATCACCGCGCGCGCCATGAACGGCGAGATCGATTTCGCCGGCGCGCTGCGCGAGCGGGTCGAATTGCTGAAGGGGTTGCCGGTCGCGCGGCTGGGTGAAGCGGCCCAGCGCATCCGCTACATGCCGGGCGCGCGCGAGCTCGTGACGACGATGCGCGCCAACGGTGCGTATTGCGCGCTGGTGTCGGGCGGCTTCACCTTCTTCACGGCGATGGTGCGCGAGAAGGTCGGCTTCGACGAGGACCGCGCCAATCGCCTGCTCGACGACGGCGCAACGCTCAGCGGCAAGGTCGGCGAGCCGATCCTTGGCAAGGAGGCCAAGCTCGAAGCGCTGCAGTCGCTGGCGGCGGCGCTCGGCGTGCGCTTGGAGGAGACCATGGCGGTGGGTGACGGTGCCAACGACCTGCCGATGCTGCAGGCGGCGGGAACCGGCCTCGCCTTCCACGCCAAGCCGGCGGTGGCGGCGGCGGTGCGGGCGCGTATCGACCACGGTGACCTGACCGCACTCCTGTACTTGCAAGGATACAAGCGCAGCCAGTTCAGCCGATAGAGCGATCGATACAAGTCCGCGCTCGTGGCGGCCATGATGGCTCGCTAGCGTGTGAGCATGCTCACGATCGGAAAGCTCACCGAAGCCGACCGCGGCGAATGGGAGGTCCTGTTCCGCGGCTACATCACCTTCTACGAGCGCACCCTGCCGCAGGCCGAGTACGACCGCTGCTGGGCGGCGTTCCAGGCCGACGAGCGCGTGCATGCGCTGGGCGCCAGGCTCGAGGGCCGCTTGGTCGGCATCGTGCACTTCCTGCCGCACGCCAGCACGTCGGGGCCCGACGTCTGCTACCTGCAGGACCTGTTCACCGCCGCCGACGTACGCGGCCAAGGCGTCGGCCGCGCGCTGATCGAGGCGGTATGCGACTGGTCGCGCGCGCGCAAGCTCGTGCGCGTGCACTGGCTGACGCATCACACCAACGCGACGGCGCGGCGGCTGTACGATCAGGTGGCGGAGAACCGCGGATTCATCCGCTACCAGATCGAGCTTGGCTGAAACCGCTGTCATCCCGAGCAATGCGAGGGATCCAGGGTCAGCCTTGATCCCTCGCATTGCTCGGGATGACAGCGGCGCATGTGCCTATTGCTTGACGATCTCGACGCGCCGGTTCCTGGCGCGGCCGTCCTCGGTGTCGTTGGTCGCCACCGGCGCGAAGGGGCCCAGGCCGCGCGCCGCCATGCGCGCCGCCGGGATGCCGTACTGCGTCGAGAGCGCCCGCACCACCGACTCCGCCCGGCGCTGCGAGAGGCCGAGATTGTGCTCGATGCCGCCCTGGTTGTCGGTGTGGCCGACGATGAAGACCTTGAGCGCCGGATTGGTCTTCATCAGAGCCGCCATCTGCTCGAGCTGCGGCTTGGACTCCGGCTTGATGTCGGCCTTGTCGAAGTCGAACAGGATCCCGTAGATCACCTGCCGACCGTCGCGGCCGAGATTGGTCGCGATCTCCCCGGCGTCGACCGTGACCATGCGCTGTTCCATCGCGCCCTTGTCGACGATGTCGACCAGCACGCTCACGCGATTGCCGGCGCGGCTGTCGGCGGAGTTGCCGGAATGGCCGGCGAAGACCAGCACCCACAGCGGCCCTTCGCGGCGGTCGAGCTTGCCGACCCACAGGCGCGGATCCTCGACGCCCATGGTGAAGGCGTGCTCGGCCACCTGGTTGCCGGTGATCTGCCGCTCCTTCGAATCGTAGTAGATCGCGTCCTCGATCTGCACGCCGCACTCGTCGGCGCGGCATTCGTAGACCGTGGCGAAGCCCTGCTTCTCCAGCGCGTTGCGGTAGTTTCGGTAGACCTCCAGCGACGTGCGCTGCGGCGGCGCGAGGTAGAGGATGCGCGTGCGCGGCCCCTCGAGCTTCTCGACCCGCTCGAAGCCGCGCCTGGCCTCGATCGACTTGGTCGCCGGGCCCAGCGGCATGGTGGCCTCGACGTAGCGCTCGACCTTGTAGCCGAAGATCACCGAGCCCTGGTAGCGCGGGATCAGCGGATGGTCCCTGGCGCCGGCGATATCGCGCGACAGGTCGATCTGCGCCGACGCCGCCGTGGCGGACATGGCGGCGCAGGCTGCCAGCATCACGATACGAAACGCCCTCATGATTCCTCCCGCGCCATGCCTGCCTCAGTGTGGACGGTGAACGGCGCGCCGTCTATCCACGCACCACGAATAGGAGAACCTCCATGGCCGCCAACACCCGCATCGTGCTCGCCAGTCGCCCCACCGGCGACGTCACGGCCGCCAACTTCCGGACCGAGAGCGCCGAGATTCCGGCGGCCGGGGACGGCGAGGTCGTCGTGCGCTCGCGCTACCTCTCGCTCGATCCCTACATGCGCCCGCGCATGAGCGAGCTGCGCTCCTACGTGCCGCCCTTCGAGCTCGACCAGCCGCTGACCGGCGGCGCCGTCGGCGAAATCGTCGAGTCGAAGAACCCGAAACTCGCCGTCGGCGACACCGTGGTCGGCCTGCTCGACTGGGCGCACTACACCCGGCACTCGGGTGCCGGCCTGCGCAAGATCGATCCCGCCGCCGCGCCCTTGCCCGCGCATCTCGGCATCCTCGGCATGCCCGGCTACACCGCCTGGCATGGCATCGTCCGCATCGGTCAGCCCAGGGAAGGCGAGACCGTGTTCGTCTCCGCCGCCACCGGCGCGGTCGGCCAGCTCGCCGGCCAGCTGGCGAAGCTGCGCGGCGCGCGCGTCGTGGGCTGCGCCGGCGACGACGCCAAGTGCGACTGGGCGGTCAAGGAACTGGGCTACGATGCCTGCTTCAATCACCGCCGCGAGAGCGACTACGGCGCGGTGCTCGACCGGCTCTGCCCCAAGGGCATCGACGTCGATTTCGAGAATGTCGGCGGCGACATCATGCACGCCGTCTTCGCGCGCATGAACAATTTCGGCCGCATGGTCTTCTGCGGCGCGATCTCCGAGTACCAGGACGCCACGCCGCGGCCCGGGCCGGAGAAGATGTTCTCGATCGTTCAGAAGCGCCTGCGCATCGAGGGCTTCATCGTCTCCGACCATATCGCCGGCATGGGCGAGTTCGTCAGCGAGGTCGGCGGGCTCCTGAAGGCCGGCGGGATCCGCCATCGCGAGAGCGTGGTCGACGGGCTGGAGAAGGCGCCGGCGGCGTTCATGGGCCTGCTCAAGGGCGAGAACTTCGGCAAGCTGATCGTGAAGATCGCTTAATCACTGCCTTCCCCCGGAGGGGGAAGGTGCCCGAAGGGCGGAAGGGGGATGCCGAAGTCGGACTCCCGCGTTCGTCTTCGACATCCCCCTTCCGTCGCTGCGCGCGACCTTCCCCCTCCGGGGGAAGGGAGTGGGCTCAGTCGCGGCGCCCCGACGCCAGCCTTGCGGCGATGCCGGCGAAGGCGGCGTTGGGGCGCGTCACGACCGAGGTCGCGATCGGCGCCAGCCAGTCGCGGAAGCGGCCCTTGGCCTCGAAGCGGGCGCGGAAGGCCGAGCGCGCCAACGCCGGCAGGATCGCCGGTGCGATGCCGCCGGTGACGAACACACCGCCGCGCGCGCCGAACAGCAGCGCCAGGTCGCCGGCCACCGAACCGAGAATGGCGCAGAACCGGTCGACGGTCTCGGCGCTGCGCGCGCAGGAGCCGTCGAGCGCGGCCGCGGTGATGACGACCGACTCGCGGTGCGTGTGCGCGACGCCGTCGATCGCCGCGAGCGCGGCGTGCAGGTTCTCCATGCCGTCACCGGACAGGACGCGCTCGGCCGAGACGTGATCGAAGCCGCGCCGCAGCCAGGCGAGTGCCGCCGCTTCGCGATCGTCGCCCGCCGCCAGGGTAGCGTGGCCGCCCTCGGAGACGATGACGGTGCCGTTGGGCATCAGGCACGCCATGCCCAGGCCGGTGCCCGGCCCGATCATCGCCATCGGCTGGTCCGGCCGGATCGGGCCGCCGCCCAGGGATACCAGGTCGCTCGCACCCAGCGTCGGCAAGGCCCAGGCCTGGGCCTCGAAGTCGTTGACCACGGATACCCACTCGGCGCGCAGCGCCGGCTTGAGCTCGGCGGCGTCGACCACCCAGCCACTGTTGGTGAGCACGCAGCGCCCGTCGGTCACCGGGCCGGCGACCGCCAGCAGGGCGCCGTCGACGTCGGGATGCTTGCCGAGGAAGGCCCGGATCGCCGAGGCGAGGTCCGGATGGTCGGCCACCGCCAGGGTCGCGACGGCGCCCATCGCGCCATCGGCGAGCAGCGCCAGGCGGGCGTTGGTGCCGCCGATGTCGCCGCAGAGGATGGAGCCCGCGATGCCGGTCATGCCGCCAGCCTAGCGCCGACGCGCCCCAAAAAGAAACGGCCGGCCACGCGGGCCGGCCGTGTTCCTTGCCGGTTCGGTGCGGCTACTTCTCGAGCCGCAGCGCCACGAAGCGCGGATCGCCCTTGCTCTCGACGAGCAGCACGGCGGCCTTCTTCTTCTGCTTCACCAGCTCGTCGACCTTGGCCTTCATCTCCGATGGCGAGGAGACTTCCTGCAGCGCGATCTCGAGCACGAGGTCGCCGACCTTGATGCCCTTCTGCGCGGCCGGGCTGCCATCGGCAATGGCGATCACCACGACGCCCTTCTGCGCGTCGCCGAGATTGTACTTCTCCCTCAGCTGGTCGGTGAGACGCGAGACGGTGAGTCCGAACGGCTCGATCGTGCCCGGCGGGTCGGGATCCTTCGGCGGCCCGCCCGGTCGGCTGCGGCCGGGCGCCGAGGCTACCTGCTTGTCCGGCTCCTCGAGCTCGCCGACCTTGATGCGCAGCGTCTGGCGCTTGCCGGCGCGCTGGACCACGACCTCGACGGTGTCGCCCACCCGGGTGTCGGCGACGATGCGCGGCAGCTTGCGCGAATCCGCGACGTCCTTGCCATTGAAGCTCAGCACGACGTCGCGCTGCTTCAGCCCGCCCTTCTCGGCGGGACCATTGGGCGTCAGCCCGGCGACCAGCGCGCCGCGGGCCTTGTCGAGCCCGAACGGCTCGACCATGTCCTCCGACACGCCCTGGATCTGCACGCCGATCCAGCCGCGGCGCACCTTGCCGAACTCGCGCAGCTGGTCAGCGACCGACCGGGCGATGTTGGCCGGGATCGAGAAACCGATGCCCAGGCTGGTGCCGGTGGGCGAGAAGATCGCCGTGTTCACGCCGACGACATCGCCGTCCATGTTGAACAGCGGGCCGCCGGAATTGCCCTTGTTGATCGAGGCGTCGGTCTGGATGTAGTCGTCGTACCTGCCGCCGATCTCGCGCGCGCGCGCCGAGACGATGCCGGCGGTGACGGTGCCGCCGAGGCCGAACGGGTTGCCGATCGCCACCACCCAGTCGCCGATGCGGGTCTTGTCGGAGTCGCCGAACTTCACGAACGGCAACGGCTTCTTGTTGGGTGGCTCGACCTTGAGCACGGCGATGTCGATCAGCGTGTCGCGGCCGATCAGCTTGGCCTTGAGCTGCGTGTCGTCGTGCAGTTGCACCGTGATCTCGTCGGCGCCGTCGATGACGTGGTTATTGGTGACGATGTAGCCCTGCGGGTCGATGATGAAGCCCGAGCCCAGCGAGGTGCCGCGGCGCGGCTGGCTGGGGCCCTGCCCCGGGCGGTCGCGGAAGAACTCGCGGAACAGCTCCTCGAGCGGCGAGCCCGGCGGCGCCTGCGGCATGTCGCGCGGGCGCTGGCGGTCGGCCGCGGCGGTCTGCGTGGTGGCGATGTTCACCACGGCCGGCAACAGCCTCTCGGCGAGGTCGGCGAAGCTGGGCGGCGCGGCGCGCGCGCCTGCCGGCAGGACGACCAGCAGGGCGAAGGCGCCGGCGACGGCGAACGCTGTGGCGCGGACCAGGGAATAAACGCCGCGAACCGATCCCCCTCCCCGGAGGTCGGCCGATGACAAGACGGATGTGATGCTCACGACTAGCCTCCGAGGGTTCCCTGCCGGGCCGAAAACCGCCCGCCGGGAACGCGTCGAAACCCATTGACCGATAGTCCTACATGGGGGGCCGAGGTGGCGCAAATGTGGCGCGGCCGCGCATGCGGGACGAACGCTAAAACTTTCGTGATGGTGACATTCTTGCAACGGTAGTTGAACGCGGAACGCCTTGCCTTCCCCCGGAGGGGGAAGGTGGCGCGCGAAGCGCGACGGATGGGGGATGTCGCAACGATACCGCCGTCCGTCTTGGACATCCCCCATCCGCCCTTCGGGCACCTTCCCCCTCCGAGTCTGTGAATGTTTGGCTTGCGCGCAAGAGTCATTGGTGATTCGACGGTCGGCGATGGTGCGGAGGCGTCGATGGCCGACAAGGAATTGTTCAGCGGGCTTGCCGAGATGAAGGCACCGGAAGTGAAGGTCGGCGGCAGGCCGCGGATGCGCGAGCCGGAGCGCCGGCAGGTGGCGCTGCGGGCGGTGGATCTCGACAGCCTGCTGGCGGCGGACCACCCGGCACGGGTGATCTGGGCCTATGTCGAGCGGCTGGACCTCAGCGTTCTGGAGGACGCCATCGAGGCGCGCGAGCACACGCCGGGCCAGGCGCCGCCGAGCCCGCATCTGCTGGTGGCGCTGTGGCTCTACGCGACGAGCCAGGGCGTGGGCAGCGCGCGGGCGCTGGCGCGGCTGTGCGAGAGCTGTGACGCCTATCGCTGGCTGTGCGGCGGGGTGAGCCTGAACCATCACGGCCTGTCCGACTTCCGCAGCGGCAATGGCGAGCTGCTCGACCGGCTGCTGAGCGAGAACGTCGCGACGCTGTCGGCCAGCGGCGTGATCGATCTCGACGAGGTGACGCAGGACGGCGTGCGGGTGCGCGCCAGCGCCGGCGCCGCCTCGTTCCGCCGGCGCAAGACGCTGCACAAGGAACTCAGGAAGGCGCAGCGGCTCGTGGCCCGGCTCAAGGGCGAGCTCGACGCGGATCCCGAGGCCAGCAGCCGGCGCATCAAGGCGGCGCAGCAGCGCGCCGCGCGCGAACGCGAGGCGCGCGTCGCGGCCGCGCTGGACAAGCTGGCCGAGCTCGAGGCCGAGCGCCAGCGGCGCGCCAGGACGCACGCCAAGCAGGTCAAGAAGCAGAAGCCGCCGCGCGCCTCGACCAGCGACGCCCAGGCGCGCGTCATGAAGATGGCCGATGGCGGCTTCCGGCCGGCCTACAACTGCCAGCTCGCCACCGTCTCCCAGGGCCAGATCATCGTCGACCTCGATGTCGACACCACCGGTTCCGATCGCGGCCTGCTGCGCCCCATGCTGGAGAACCTGCACCAGCGCCAAAGCCACTGGCCGCGCCGCTACCTGGCCGATGGCGGCTTCCACAACAACGACGACACCGAGTGGGCCGCCGGGCACGGCGTCCTCGTCCACGTCCCCGCCACCGAGAACAAGCACAAGAGCGACCCCTACGCGCCGCGGCCCGACGACGGGCCCGGCGTCGCCGCCTGGCGCCGCCGCATGAGGAGCGCCCGCGGCAAGGCCGTCTACAAGCGCCGCACCATGGGCGAATGCATCAACGCCCGCGCCCGACAATGGGGGCTCAGGCAGTTCCTCGTCCGCGGCGTCGAGAAGGTCCGAACCGTCCTGCTCTGGTTCGCCCTCGCCAACAACATCCTCGCCGCCCACCGCCTCAAGGCCGCCACACCATGACCCCGCAGTACCAATAATCCCCTCTTCAACCGCCACCCATGCCCACTTCAACTCACGCCAACTCCCGCCAAAACCCCGCATACTTTCACGGGCTCTCCGGGGGAAGGTAGTGCGCTACTGCTCTTACTTCCTGTCGCCCTCCGGCGGCTTGCCGGTGATCGAGCCGAAATACCGGAAGAACTCGCTGTCCGGGCTCAGCACCATGGTCGTGCCGTTGCCGGCGAGCGCCTGCCGGTAGGCCTCCATCGAGCGGTAGAAGGCATAGAACTGCGGATCGCGGCCGAACGCCTCGGCATAGACCTTGATCGCCGTGGCGTCGCCCTCGCCGCGCAGCACCTCGGCCCTGCGGCGGGCCTCCGAGAGCAGCACGGTGCGCTCGCGGTCGGCGTTGGCGCGGATGCGCTGGTTCTCCTCGTCGCCCTCGGCGCGCAGCTGGCGGGCCTCCTGCTGGCGCTGGGTCTTCATGCGGTTGAACACCGCCTCGGAGTTGGCCTGCGGCAGGTCCGCACGCTTGATCCGGACGTCGACCACCTCGACGCCGTAGTCGCGCAGGGCGGCGCCCTGCACCATGTCGGTGATCTCGCGCATGACCTGCGCGCGGCGCTCCGACAGCACGGCCTGCAGCGGCACGGTGCCCAGCTCGCGGCGGATGTTGCCGTTGATGAGGTTGCTGAGCTGGCCGCGGAACAGGATCTCGTTGTTGCCGGTCGACTGATAGTACTTCAGCGGATCGGTGATGCGGTAACGGGCGAAGGCGTCGACCACCAGGCGCTTCTGGTCGCCGGCGATCAGCTCGAACTCCTCGGCCTCGATGTGCAGCAGGCGCTTCTCGATCTTCACCACGTCCTGCACCAGCGGCCACTTGAAGTAGAGGCCGGGCTCGGAACGCGGCTTGCCGACGATGGCGCCGAACTGGGTCACCAGCGCCTGCTTGGTCGGATCGACGATGAAGAAGGACTGCTGGAGCAGGATCGCCAGCAGGCCGACGACGACGATCAGGGCGACGGAACGGGGGCTCATCGCGTGGCTCCCTGGGTCGCCTGCTGCGGCGCGGGCTCGGGGGCGCCCTGCAGGCGCCTGAGCTCCGGCAACGGCAGGTAGGGCACGACCCCGCCGCCGTTCTTGTCGATCAGCACCTTGTTCACGTTGCGCAGGACCTGCTCCATGGTCTCGAGGTAGATGCGCTGCGTCGTGATGTCCCGGGCCACGCTGTACTGGGTGTAGACCGAGATGAAGCGCTGGGCGTCGCCCTGGGCGCGGTTGAGGATCTCGGTGCGGTAGGCTTCGGCCGCCTGGACGATGGTCTCGGCCTCGCCCTTGGCGCGCGGCAGGATCTCGTTGCGGTAGCCGTTGGCCTCGTTGATGCGGCGCTCCTTGTCGGCGCGGGCCGCCTGCACGTCGCGGAAATCGGCGATCACCTGGGAAGGCGGGTCGGACTGGCGCAGCTGCAGCTGGGTGATGCGGATGCCGGCGCCGTAGCTGTCGAGCATGCGCTGGATCTCCTCGCGCGTCTCCAGCTCGATGCGGCTGCGGCCCTCGGTCTGCGCGAACTGCAGCTGCGAGCGGCCGATCACCTGGCGCATCGCCGATTCGGCGGCCGCCTTCACCGTCTCGTCCGGATTGGGCACGTTGAAGACGTACTTCACCGCGTCGGCGACCTGCCAGAACACGACGAAGCCGACATCGAGGATGTTCTCGTCGCCGGTCAGCATCAGGTTCTCGGTCGTCGCCATCTGGCGCGGGCCGCGGGAGGTGATGCGCGGGTCGGGCTGGGCGCCGGCGCCGATGACCACCGAGCGCTGGTTGGTCACGTCGACCTTGATGACGCGGCCGAACGGGCCGGGCAGGTTGTACTGCAGGCCCTCACCGGTCGGCGCGCCGCGCGGCCGGCCGAACACCAGCTCGATCGCCTGCTGGTTGGTCTCGACGCGATAGAACCCGGTGAGCAGCCAGACCGTCACGACGCCGAGCGCGATCAGCAGGATGCCGCGTATCGAGCCCATACCGCCGGGCATGAGATTCTTCAGCCGGTCCTGGCCCTTGCGCAGGACCTCCTCGAGGTCGGGCGGCTTGGGGCCGCCGCCGAACGGGCCGCGCGGCTTGTTGTCCTTGCCGCCCCAGGGTCCGCCACCCTGGCCGCCGCCCCACGGACCACCGCCGCCGCCGGTATTGTTATTCCAAGGCATTCACACCCTCGCTGGACGGCTGGCCCGCGACGGGCTCCGTCCTTCTTGCATTCGTCTGGGACGCCTATATGACACGCACCGGAGCGGCGCAAGGAAGCGTCCGCGGCCGGACGATCGGCGCCCGATGTCGATATTGGGCGCTGGCGTGGCTATTCAAGCGGGCGGAGGCTGAACCATGGCGGATATCGACCGCGCGGCGGTGGAGACCGCCCTGGCCGCGGTGCGCGATCCGGCGTCGGGCAAGGACGTCGTCGCGGCCGGCCTGATCGACGGCATCGCCACCCGCGGCGGCCATGTCCAGTTCGCGCTGAAGGTCGATCCGACGATGGGCGCGGGCATCGAGAAGCTGCGCCAGGCCTGCGAAGCCGCCGTGCGCGCCATTCCCGGCGCCCAGAGCGTCACCGCCGTGATGACCGCCGAGCGGCCCGCCCAGCGCGCGCCGGCGCCGCACCACCATGCCGGCCAGCGCGCCGGCCGCGCCGCACCCGGCGGCGACGCCCAGGCCGCCCTGCTGGCGCCCGGCGTGAAGCACATCGTCGCCGTCGCCTCGGGCAAGGGCGGCGTCGGCAAGTCGACCACGGCGGTCAACCTGGCGCTGGGCCTGGTCGCGCTGGGCCGCAGGGTCGGCCTGCTCGACGCCGACATCTACGGCCCCTCGATGCCGCGCATGCTGAAGGTCACCGAGAAGCCGCAGCCCAGGGAGGGCGGCCGCATCCTGGCGCCGATCGAGCGCCACGGGCTGAAGACCATGTCGATCGGCTACCTGGTGGCCGAGGACACGCCGATGATCTGGCGCGGCCCGATGGTGCAGAGCGCGCTCGAGCAGATGCTGCGCGACGTCGACTGGGGCGAGCTCGACGTGATGATCGTCGACATGCCGCCGGGCACCGGCGACGCCCAGCTCACCATGGCGCAGAAGGTCAAGCTGGCCGGCGCGGTGATCGTGTCCACGCCGCAGGACATCGCCCTGATCGACGCCCGCAAGGGGCTCAACATGTTCCGCAAGACCGCCGTGCCGGTGCTCGGCTTCGTCGAGAACATGAGCTTCTTCCTCTGCCCGCATTGCGGCGAGCGCTCGGAGATCTTCGGCCATGGCGGCGCGCGGCACGAGGCCGAGAAGCTCGGCGTGCCCTTCCTCGGCGAGGTGCCGCTGCATCTCGACATCCGCAGCCATTCCGACGACGGCAACCCGATCGTCGCCGCCCGGCCCGAGGGCGAGCATGCGCGCATCTACCGCTACATCGCCCAGCGCGTCTGGTCGGCGCTCGAGGGCGGCGAGCAGGGCCGGCCGGCGCCGCGGATCGTCATCCGCTGAAAGCCATCGCGCCGCGCCCGCCGCGCGGCCGACTCCGTCGGAATACCGTTCCCTTTCCCCTTCCCTTCCCTTCCCTTCCCTTTCCTTTCCTTTCCTTTCCCCACGTGCGTTTCTCTGACGGCCGCGGCACGCGTCGCCGACGCGTGGGCGACATCGTCAGGCCGCGCTCAAGCCAAGCGCAGCGCCGGCGCGCACGCGTCATTCGTCGACGCGCCCGATGCTCAAGCCGCGCTTGCGCTCAGCCGCGCTTGCGCTTCGCCGCCTTGCGTCGGCGCTCCAGGCGGCGCTTGGCTTGAGCCTTGCGCGCCTGGTCGCGCATGCGGTCGCGCTTCCTCGCTGGAGCTTTCCTGGGCTCGGGCTTCTTCTTCGGCGGCGGCTCGGCCTTGCCGATCATGCCGTGCACGCCGATCATCGAGCCGGCGATGGTCTCCAGCGCCAGGAAGCGGCGCTCCTCGACCCAGCCCGGCAGCTGCAGGTGCAGCGCCAGCTCGCGGCGGAAGCCGAACGGGTTGTAGTACTCGGGATCGCCGACCAGGATGATGCGCGCGATGCCGAGCTCGCGGCAGCGCGCCAGGGCATGCCACATCAGCGCCTTGCCGAAGCCCAGGCCACGCAGCTCGGGCGACACGGCGAGCGGCCCCAGCAGCACCGCCGGCCACTGCCCGTTGATCAGGATCGGCCAGAACCGGAGGCTGGCCACCAGCTTGCCCTTATCGTCGATCGCCACCGTGCACAGCTGCCGGATCGGTTTGACGTTCTCGCGCAGCTTGTAGACGGTCTTCTGCATGCGGTCGGGACCGAAGGACGCGGCGACCAGCGCCTCGATGGCGGCGGCGTGACGCTTGCGCTCCGGCAGGATGCGCATGGGCTTGTGCGGCGTGTCGATCATCGGGCGTCTCCGCGCGGCTCTTCCTCTTGCGCGGGTTTATGGCAGCGCGCGGGACGCATCGCTATGGTGATCCGCCGATGCTCGCGAGCCTGACACGCCCCACCCAGCTCCTGCTGTCGATCGCGCTCCTGCTGGCGTTCGCGGCCGGCATGGCCATGGCCATCGTCGCGGTGGTCGAGGCCTGCGACGGCCGGCTGATCTCGTGGCTCGACGACGCCTATATCCACATGGCGATCGCCCGCAGCCTGGCCGAGCACAGTGTCTACGGCCTCACCCCGGGCGCCTTCACCTCCGCGTCGTCCTCACCGCTGTGGGTGCTGGCGCTGTCGATGACCTACAGCCTGTTCGGCGTCGGCGAGAGCGTGGCCTTCGTGCTCAATATCCTCGCCGCCATCGGCCTGCTGCTGATCGCCGCCGAGCAGCTGTCGCGGCCGGCCGACAGCGCGGTGAGCCTGGCCAACGCCCAGCGCGGCACGCGCTGGCAGACCGTCGGCGGCCGCTGGCGCGTGTCCTGGGCGATCGCCGGCGCGGTGGCCCTCATGCTGGCGACGGCGCCGATCGCCCTGGTGCTGGGCGCGATGGAGCACGTCGCCCATGCCGCGCTGATGCTGATCGGCGTCGACGCCGTGGCGCGCCGCCTGTCGGACGCCGACGAGCTGGCCAGCGGCATCGCGCTCTATCTCACGCTCCTCGCCCTGCCGCTGCTGCGCTACGAGAGCCTGTGGCTGGGCGGGCTCGCCGTGCTGGGCGGCCTGGCGACGCGGCAATGGCTGTTCGCGCTCGCCGCGCTGCTGGCCACGGCGGTCGGCCCCTACGTCTTCGGCGCCCTGGCGATGTCCGAGGGCTGGTGGATGCTGCCGACGCCGATCCTGGTGAAATCGGGCCTCGGCGATCTGCTGGCGCAGGGCTCGGCCTGGGCCTTCGCCAAGTACCTGCTGTGGTATCCGCTGAAGCGGCTGGTCGCCTATGTGCCGCTGCTCGCGGCGCTGATGGCGGTCGCCGCCGTCGTGCTGGTGTGGGCGCTGGCGCGCGATCGCGAGAACGCCAGGCGCGCCTGGTGGATCGCGCTGGCGCTGTCGCTCGCCGGCGCCTGGATCCACGCCACCTTCGGCCATTTCGGCTGGGGCGGCCGCTACGAGGCATACCTGCTGGCGCTGTTCTGCGTCTACCTGCCGGTGGCGCTGGCCCATCTCGAGCCGCCGGCGCGCCCCTTCTCCAGGCGCGGCACGATCCTCGCCCTGGCCGCCGCCGCGCTGGCCGGCGGCCTGCTGGTCCATCGCGGCGTGGTCATGCACCGCGATCCCGGGCCCGCCGCCGCCACGGTCTGGCAGCGCGATTTCTGGCCCGCCGACTTCATCGAGGAGACGCAGTCCGGCAGCGCCGTCATGGCGATGAACATCGGCGCCCTGATGTGGCGCGCCGCGCCGGAGCTGACCGACATCCTGGCGCTGGGCGACCGGGAAGCGGCCGCGCTGGTGCTGGCCCGCCGCCTCGACAACGAGGCGGTGCGCGCGCTGGCGAGGCGACGCGAGGTGAAGCTGGCGATCCTGTTCGACGACTACTACGCGCAATGGGTCGGCGGCCCGCCGCCCTTCACCCGGATCGCCACCGGCCGGCCGGTCGCCTCGCCCGACGCCGCCTTCTCGATCTACGTCACCGACCCCGCCGACGCCCGGCGCATCGCGGCGGATCTGCGCCGCTTCGCCGCCGCCCATCCCAATCGCGTCACGCTGGAGTTCGAGGACGGGCGCTGATTCGCTTAATCACGTCTTGCGCCCTCTCCCCGCAAGCGGGGAGAGGGTTGGGGTGAGGGGCTGCATCGAGTTGCGCACCATCATCGTGCGCAACCTGAATCGACCCCTCACCCCGACCCTCTCCCCGCAAGCGGGGAGAGGGAGGCAAATGACAGCTCACCCCTGGCGGCCCAGCGACTGCATCAGCTCGCGCCATTCGCGCGCCGACAGGCCGCTCGACTTCGCATCGACGCTTTCGCCGGCCAGCATGCGCCTGACCGCCGTCAGGCCCTTCTCCGAGAGATGCGCGCCGCCCATGCGGTATTCCATGAACGCCTCGTGGCAGAAGGGCGTCCAGCGCCTGAGCGTGTCGATCATCACGTCGGCGTAGGCGCGGATCTCGTACTGCGCATGCGCGTCGGCGCGCAGCGAGAGGAAGCCCATGAGGTTGTGCAGGTCGGTCTTCCAGTACCATTGGGTATAGAAGTTCAGCGACAGGTTCATGCGCGCCAGCTCGCGCGCCAGGCCGGAGCGCTCGGGATCGAGCATTGCGCCGTCCTCGCCCTCGTTGAGCATCTCCATGTAGTGCTCGTAGACCAGCTCGGAATCCTTGCGCAGCATCTCGAAGACGCGCTCGGCCTCCCTGCCGGCCAGCACCGCGTCGCGGCCCTGGCGGTTGACCTTGCTCTGCGCCGCGAGGTGCTCGGGCCTGGGGATGTAGAACTCGCGGTCGAGGATCGAGTAGCGCGCCGAGTACTCGTTGACGTTGGCGGTGCGGTGGCGGATCCACTGGCGCGCCACGAAGATCGGCAGCTTGACGTGGTACTTGATCTCGCACATCTCGAACGGCGTCGTGTGGCGATGGCGCATGAGGTAGTTGATCAGCCCCTTGTCCTCGCTGACCTTCTTGGTGCCGCGCCCGTACGACACGCGCGCCGCCTGCACCACCGCGGCGTCGTCGCCCATGTAGTCGACGACGCGCACGAAGCCGTGGTCGAGCACCGGCAACGCCTGATAGAGGATCTCCTCCAGCGCCGGCGCCACGGCACGCCGCGTCGGCGTCGCGTCGGCGCGCAGCTGGTCGATTTCGGCTTTCTGGTCGGTCGAGAGGGGCATGGCGGTTTCCTTGGTTGACCGCCAATCTATCGCCGTTGCCCGGCGGACCGAAACGGGGAAATCGACAACAATCTCCCAACCCAGTGCTGATCTTCCGACCGTATGGATCACTCCTGCGATCGAACGTGCTGCGCGGCTGTTGTGGATGACGGCGTCCCGAGCAGAAGCCAGGGACTATGTGGAAATCGATTCGTTCATCATGGCGGGGATCGATCTGCCAACGGCACTGGCTGCCGCAGAAATCATCCACGCGCCCCATTTCAATCCATTCATCCCGCTCAAGGCGCTTTGCTTCTTTGAAGACGGCGACCTGCCGACATTGCCGGCCGATGTACGGCTACGACTCGTAACGGCCGTGGCTGCTGCCGGGTCTATCGCCGATCCTCAATGCCGCAGATACTCCGCGATGAAAGCACTCCCTCCCTTTCCTGACCTGTTAGACGTTGCTCGAAATACCGTCTGGTTCAAAGAGCCGGCCGCGACGTTGAACAATCCGGCACATTTCATCGCCTACGCTCTGACTTATGGAACCCCTGCCGACGTAAAGATGCTGCGCAAGCATGTCGATGACGACGGTTTGCGCGAAGCGCTCGACCACGCGCCGCCCGGCGTCTTTGACGGGCGCTCGTGGACGTATTGGAACCTCATGATGGGCCGCTATCCGGCGCCGCCGATGCCGCAACGCAGGTTCGACTAAGGCACTTGTCATCCCGAGCGCAGCGAGCAAGGGATCTACGGCTGGCCGGGATCCCTCGCTGCGCTCGGGATGACAGCCTAACGACAGGCGTCCTGCTCGATCGCCGCCTGGGTGCGGCGCATCGCGGCCTTGAGCTGCCCGGTGTCGCGAGCGCCGACGGTCGAGCCGCCGGTGATGTCGGCGACGCATTGCAGGCGCGAGATGCCGACGACGTCGATGACGTGCACCTTGACCGAGGGGAAGGCCGCCTTCAGGTCGGCCGCCGCGGCGCAGGGATCGCCGCCGCAGCCCTCGTGGCCGTCGGTGATCACCACGATCGATTGCGCCGCGGCGATCGCCGGGTCGGTCGAGAGCTGCGAGGCGGCGAGCCGCAGCGCGGCGGCCAGCGGCGTGCTGGCGCGCGGCTGCACGCGGCGCAGCTCCTCGGCGACGTCGGCGCGCGGCTCGCCGGGGCGCACGTCGACGCCGACCTCGCAGCGCGTGAGGAAGGTGATCAGCCCGACATCGATGTTGGGCGGCATGGCCTCGACCAGGCCGAGCGCGGCGGCGCGCGCGTCGTCGATGCGCTTGTGCCCGGGGCCGCGCACCAGCTCCATGCCGCGCCGCTGCGCCTCGGCATCGCCCGCGCCCCAGCGGCGCTCGAGATCGGCGATGTCCTCGGGGCTGTCGGTCGGCAGGCCCATGCTGTTGGAGGTGTCGAAGATCACCACCATGCGCGCCCGCCGCGGCGGGCGGGTGCACACCACGCGCTCCTCCTGCGGCTTGAGCCCGGGCGGCGGGCAGAGCGCGTGCTTGCGCGCGAACTCCTGGCGCAGGGATGCCAGGGTCGCGCGCAGCTGCTCGCCCTCCTCGCGCAGCCGGTCGATCTCCCGCTGCAGCACGACGGTTACCGGCACCACGCGCCGCTGATCGTCGGCGACCTGCACGATGGATGGCGGCATGAAGCGCGCCAGGATCCAGGCAGTGCCGAGGCCGGCGAGGAACGCGGCCAGTCCGGCAGCGATCAGCCGCCAGGGGAAGACGCCGCGCTTTTTCTCTTCAGTTTCCCGCAACGGCGTCGGCGCTGGTGGCGGTGGCGGCGGAGGCTCCGCTGCGGCGACGGCCGGCACGGCAGCGGCCGGCGTTGCCGCGGCCACCGGCGGCGCGACCTTCACCGCCGGCCGCGTGTCGTCATGACCCCAGGCGACCAGCACCGGCTGCTCGCCGACGCGGTAGAGGAAGGCATCGTCGGGCGACCGTCGCGCCGCCAGCCTCAGATGGCGGCCGGCGGCCTGCGCGGCGGCGCCTTTGGCGCGCTCGAGCTCGCCACCCAGCCGGTCGATGTCCGCCAGCAGGGCGTCGATCTCGCCACGCAGGGCGTTGCGCCCTTCCTCGTCCATCGCCGCCGCGCCGATGGCCGCGCCCGCGGCCGGCGAATACCAGTCGGTGATGTCGCTGTCGGGCCGGTGCTCGGCCTCGGCCAGCAGCAGGGCGTGACGCCGGCCCAGGCGGCGCTCGACCACGGCGCGGATCTGGTCCTGGCGGCCGTGCAGCGGATGGCCGTCGACGCCCAGCGGCAGGATCGCCGCGCTGGTGGTGGTGAGCAGCCTCTCCCGCTGGTCTCCTTCTTGCTGGTCCATGTCCCCGGCCGCCCCACGGCTCCGCGGTGCCTACCGACGATATTGCCTGTGGATGCCGGACCTTCAAAGCGCAGCGGCCTTCATTTCGCCCGCCCGCTCGCCTATATTGGTCCTGCCGGGCAACCGGCTATGGCGATAAACGCTGCGTGACATAGGCGGCTCGGACCCGGGGGCAGTACCCGGCGCCTCCACCATGAGGGGGCGAAACAGGATCGACGGACGCAGTAAAGGCGTAGTTTTCGCTCGGCATGGTACCGCCGTTACCGGGCCAAACCAGAAGTGCCAACGATAACGACGTTGCACTCGCTGCTGCCGCCTAAACAGCGGACGTAAGCGCGGTTCGGAGGGGCACCGGGCAACAGAAGCCCCTCCACTTGATTTCATCCACCGCTTCGCCTCTGACTCGCCTTACCGCTGGCGCAGTCGTGATGTTTCCTGTCCGGCGTTGTGAGCGTATGCTCAGGTTTCTGGACTGAGGTGCCGGGACGGAGGCAGGCCGGATGGAGGGCGGTCGACTGGTGGCGCTGCCGACGGGCTACCGTGTCGGTCGCTACACCTTGAGCGCGGTTCTGGGCGAAGGCGGCTTCGGGATCACCTACCGGGCGCGCGACGAAGCCCTGCGCCGCGACGTCGCCATCAAGGAGTACCTGCCGGCCGACGTCGCTGTGCGCGAGCAGGACACCACGATCCGCCCGCGCACCGAGTCCGACACGCGGCTCTACCAGTGGGGCCTGCAGCGCTTCGTCGACGAGGCGCGCACGCTGGCGGCGATGAGCGCGCCCAACATCGTGGCCGTGCACGATTTCATGGAAACCAACGGCACCGGCTACATGGTCATGGAGCTGATCGAGGGGCGCAGCCTGGCGCTGATCCTCGATCGCGACGGCCCCATGGCCGCCGACCGCCTGATGCCGATCACGCGGCAATTGTTGAGCGGGCTGGAGGCCGTGCATGCGCGCGGCTATCTGCACCGCGACATCAAGCCGGGCAATATCCTGATCCGGCCGAACGGCCAGCCGGTGCTGGTCGATTTCGGTGCCGCGCGCATCTCCAGGCGCAGCGGCACGCATGCCATGACCAGCGTCTACACGCCGGGCTACGCGCCCGCCGAGCAGTACGCCGCCGATGGCGAGCAGGGTCCGTGGACCGACATCTACGCGCTGGCCGCGACGCTCTACGAGGCGATCACAGGCTGGCCGCCGCCCGACGCCACGACCCGCCTGCTCAACGACCGCATGGTGCCGGCGGCGCAGGCGGCCGCGGGCAAGTATCCCCACTCCTTCCTTGCCGGCATCGATGCCGGGCTGGGTCTGCGCAAGGAGAACCGTCCGCCATCGGTGGCGGCCTGGCGGGCCATCCTGTTCGACGAGCCGATGCCGGCCGACGCGACCCTCTCGGCGACCCGCGCCGAGTTCCCGACAGTGATCGCCGGCCAGCGCTCGAGCAGGTCGGAGGCGATGGCGATGGCGCCTCCCGCACAGCCGGCCGCGCCGCTGCCATCGCAACGCCAGCCTTCGATGCGCGAGCCGTCGGTCCGCCAGCCGTCGCTGCGCGAGCAGTCGCCCAGCCGCCTTTCGCCGCGTGCCGATCCGCCGGCCAGACCCGCGCGCTGGCCGCTGATCGTCGGCACGCTCGCGGTCCTGCTGCTGGGCATCGGCGGCGGATTGCTGTTCGCCGGCGGGCTCGGCCTGTTCGACGGCTCTGAACAACGCCGCCTCGAGGCCGAGCGACGCGCCGCCGAGGAGCGCCGTCAGGCCGACCTCGCCGCCGAAGCCGCGCGCGCCAAGGCCGCCGCCGACGAGGCCGAGCGTCGCCGCATCGAGGAAGCGGCTGCCCGCCAGCGCGCCGCCGACGAGGAGGCCGCGCGGGCCCGCGCCGCGGAGGAGGAAGCGCGCCGTCGCGCCGACGAGGAAGCTCGCCGCCGTGCCGACGAGGAAGCACGCCGCCGCGCCGACGAGGAAGCACGTCGCCGCGCCGACGAGGAAGCACGCCGCCGCGCCGACGAGGAAGCACGCCGCCGCGCCGACGAGGAAGCGCGACGCCGCGCCGACGAGGAAGCACGTCGCCGCGCCGACGAGGAGGCACGTCGTCGCGCCGACGAGGAGGCACGCCGTGCAGCCGCCGAGGAAGCACGCCGTCGTGCGGCCGAGGAGGAGGCGCGACGCAAGGCGGCGGCCGACGATCCGCAACGCCGCGCGCAGGAGGAAGCCAGGCGCAGAGCCGAGGAGGAAGCGCGGGCGCGGGCGGCGGCCGAGGAAGCGCGTCGGCGTGCCGCCGCCGAGGCCGAACGCCGTCGCCGCGAGGAGGCGGCGCGCAAGCCGCCGCCATCGCTGCATGCCGGCGACGGGCGCTGGTCGGCGACCGCCTCCGTGCAGACCCATGCGCGCGGCCGCGTCTGCACGGGCTCCTTCACCATCACCGGCACGGCGACCAACGGCGTCCTGCAGGCGAGCACGACCTATGGCGGCCCGATGGTGATCCGCATCGGCGAGGATGGGCTGAGGGCCGTAACCATCGCCTATGACGGCCGGCCGGTGCGCTCGTACGGGGGAAACATGCGCAGCACGCTGGTGGAATTTCTCGATGGTTGCATCTACCGGATCACCTGGACCAAGCAGTGACGCCGCGGGTTGACATGGGCGCGGCGCGCGGCCAAGTCTCAGCCTAGAGGTCCGACGAAAGAATGGCAGACAAGCTGCAATACGACGCGCTGGTCGACGATGCGCTGCGCTCCGTGGTTCGCCGGGTGCTGAGCATGATCGCGGCCGACGGCCTGCCCGGCGCGCATCATTTCTACATCAGCTTCCGCACCACGGCGCCGGGCGTGGAGATGCCCGACTATCTGCGCGAGAAGTATCCCGACGACATGACCATCGTGCTGCAGCACCAGTACTGGGGTCTCGAGGTCGGCGAGGAGTCGTTCGAGGTCACGGTGAGCTTCAACAAGCGCAACGAGCGGCTGAAGGTGCCGTTCGCCGCCATGCTCGCCTTCGTCGATCCCTCGGTGCGATTCGGCCTGCAGTTCGAGAAGCGCGACCAGCCTGCCGGCCAGCTGCCGGCGCCGGAAAAGCTGCCGGCGCTGGCGGGCCCGCCCGGCACTGACCAGCCGCCGGCCGACGGCACCGCCGCGACGGCCGACAGTGCCTCGATGCATGTCACGCCGGAGGACATGAAGGACGACAAGCCGGCCACGGACGGCGACGCCAAGGTCGTGGCCCTCGACGCCTTCCGCAAGAAGTAACCTTTTCACCTCCACTGTCATTCCGAGCGCAGCGAGGAATCCAGGCAGCTTCCCTGGATCCCTCGCTGCGCTCGGGATGACAGATGCGTCCGACCAACCGCTCGATGCGCTAACCGCGCCGCGGCGACGGCGCCATGGCGACGACCTCGTAGGGAATCCGCTCCGCCTCGCAGCGCTCGACGATCCGGCGCACCACGGCGACATGGGCCGACAGGAACGGCATGCCGGCGCGTCGCGCGTCCGAATCGTCGCGTGCCAGCCGCACGCTGACCGGGTCGAGCGGCCGGCCGGTTTCCTCGGCGTTGGTCCGCAGCCGGCGGATCAGGCGCATCGCCTGCTCGGCGGCGCGATCCTGCGCCTTGCACAGGTTGAACAGGCGCAGCCAGTGCTGCGGCGAGGGCAGGAAGGCATCGCCATCGGGCCCGGGCTCGCCGCCCAGCCAGCGGCGCACCGTGCGCTCCTGCGCGCCGACCACGCGCGCCACCTCGCTCTGGCTCAGTCCGATCCGCGACAGCATCACCAGGACATTCTCTGGCGTCAGATCGGACATGATCGCGTCTCCACTGGAGGTCGGTCGGCATGCGCCCACCGGGCGAGCACTCTACCACGACAACAGGCCGGGAAGAGGACGCCCGTTCCTCGCCATCGTGATCGGGCGGCGTGGCTGGCGCGCGGCCATTGCCTGGACGGGCCGGCACGTGTAGGCAACGCCCACCCCGGAGGGCGCGATGGTCGATTTCGTTTATCAGGACATGTTTCCGCTCGGCGACGATGCCACGCCGTACCGCAAGCTGACGTCGGATTTCGTCGGCACCACGACGCTCAACGGCGCCGAGGTGCTCACCGTCGATCCCGAAGCGATCACGACGCTGACCGCCGCCGCCTTCCACGACATCTCGCACCTGCTGCGGCCCGGCCATCTCAAGCAGCTCGCCTCGATCCTCGACGATGCCGAGGCGACGGCCAACGACAAGTACGTGGCGCTGGAGCTCCTGAAGAACGCCAACATCTCGGCCGGCGGCGTGCTGCCGATGTGCCAGGACACCGGCACCGCCATCGTCATGGGCAAGAAGGGCCAGCGGGTCTGGACCGGCGGCGGCGACGAGGCGGCGATCGCCAGGGGCGTGTTCAAGACCTACACCGAGACCAATTTGCGCTACTCGCAGGTCGCGCCGCTTTCGATGTTCAAGGAGGCGCAGACCGGCACCAACCTGCCGGCGCAGATCGAGATCTACGCCACCGAGGGCGACGCCTACAAATTCCTGTTCATCGCCAAGGGCGGCGGCTCGGCCAACAAGAGCTACCTCTACCAGCAGACGCCGGCGGTGCTGAACGAGGCCTCGCTGCTGAAGTTCCTCGACACCCAGATCCGCACGCTCGGCACCGCGGCCTGCCCGCCCTATCACCTCGCCATCGTCATCGGCGGCACCTCGGCCGAGCTGAACCTCAAGACGGTGAAGCTCGCCTCGACGCGCTACCTCGATAACCTGCCGGGAGAGGGCAACAAGCACGGCGTGGCCATCCGCGACCGCGAGATGGAGCAGAAGGTGCTCGATCTCACGCGCAAGATGGGCATCGGCGCGCAGTTCGGCGGCAAGTATTTCTGCCACGACGTGCGCGTGATCCGGCTGGCGCGGCACGGCGCTTCGGTGCCGATCGGGCTCGGCGTCTCCTGCTCCGCTGACCGCCAGGCCATGGGCAAGATCACCCGGGACGGCGTCTATCTCGAGCAGCTCGAGACCAACCCGGCGCAGTATCTGCCCGAGGTCGAGCCGACGCAGCTCTCCGGCGAGGTCGTGCCGGTCGATCTCAACAAGGGCATGGCGCACACCCTCGCGACGCTCACGAAGCATCCCGTGAAGACGCGCGTCAGCCTCAGCGGCACGCTGATCGTCGCGCGCGACTCCGCGCATGCCAAGCTCAAGGAGCGGCTCGACGCCGGCCAGGGCCTGCCGCAGTACTTCAAGGATTTCCCGGTCTACTACGCCGGTCCGGCCAAGACGCCGACGGGCATGGCCTCGGGCTCCTTCGGCCCAACCACCGCGGGCCGCATGGATTCCTACGTCGATCTGTTCCAGGCCGCCGGCGGCTCGATGGTGATGCTGGCCAAGGGCAACCGCAGCCAGCAGGTCGTCGACGCCTGCCGGAAGCACAAGGGCTTCTACCTCGGCTCGATCGGCGGCCCGGCCGCGATCCTGGCCAAGAACAACATCCGCAAGGTCGAGGTGCTGGAGTATCCCGAGCTCGGCATGGAAGCGATCTGGCGCATCGAGGTCGAGAACTTCCCGGCCTTCATCGTCACCGACGACAAGGGCAACGACTTCTTCAGCGAGCTGAAGATGTAGTGAGGGTCGCTGTGTCGCCTTCCGCCAAACTTCCTAGCCGCTTGCCTTGTCTGCGGCTACTCGCCGAACGTCCGACGCACTAATGATCGTTCCGCTTTACCCACCACTCGACGGCGAGTCTGCCGAGCGATTCCACGATTTTGCAATGAGGCTCTCCAACGCCCAATGTAATGGGCGAAGAGACGAGATGATTGATGCCCTCGAAACTGAGATCGCCTGGTGCCGGTCGGCAACAAATCTCGGCAAGACCGCGCTCGCCTATGAGGCTTGCGTCAGGGTGCTAACCGACCTTGCTCGTCTGCGCTGGCGGGTGATTGAACAAGGTTATGGCTTCGCGCTCGAAAATCCCAAGGAGCTGGTAACGGGAGGCTCCGCGCAAGAAACGATCGCCAACAAGGATTCCCTTCGCAACGAGCTTCGACCGGTCGTCGAGGAGCAACGTCGCCACCCCGCAATCATCGATTTCATTGCGAAGATGGAGGGTGAGGATCGACTGGGACGAAAAAGCGTCCGGCTGTTAATGGCGGAAGGGCGGGAGCTGGCCCAGCGTCTGTCGAAAGCAAGAGACGAAGGCAGAGAGGCTTTGGCCACTGCAATCCGGCCCTATCTTCAGGAGGCGGATGGCACCGCCGACGCGATCACCGGGCGCCGTCTCCGCGAGATCTGGCGGTATTTCCGCTATAGTTGGTCAATCCCGCAAGTGCCAACGCCGGGCCGCCAGCTTCTCTACCTCGTCCGCGATGCAGCTCATCCCGCGCACCCCGTGATCGGCATCGCGGCGCTCAACAATTGTCCGCTCGAGATGGGCGAGAAGCGAGAAGCCTATATCGGCTGGCATTTGAAGACCATCATTGAGCGCTTCACCAAGGCGTCGTTCGAGGGCACAGAAGCGCTGGATGTCGAGGTGCGATGGCTTGAGCAACAGATCGCGACATCGCTGGAAGAGATCGACTGGACCAATCTCGTCACGCCCGAGCAGGTCGCAGCGCCCGATGACGAACTCATACGTCGTTTGGCGCGCCAGGGTAAGGACTTCGCGCAGAGGCGAGAAGCTTTGTTGCGAGAGGTCATTGGTGCTGACCGCGATGCCTTTGATCCCGGCCATTGGTCCGACGAATATGCCCCACCGGTCGATGACGACATTCTACAGCTCGAGCCTAAGGCATCCGTAGATGTCCGGATGCACAGCGCTCGCAAGAAGCTAGTCGCCAAGAAACGCGCCACGGCACTTTCGCGGCTCTTGTCGGCGCGTATAACGATCGCGCGCCATCGCGAGGCTCTAACCGATCCCACGCTCGCCCTCACCGTGCTTCAAATCGAAGCCGTGCGCAGCGCCATCCACATAATCCTCGAGGCGCTCAAGGGTCGCCGTGCGGGCGCAAATCTGCTGGAAATTACTACATGCGGCGCGATCCCGCCTTACAGTCGGCTCTTGGGTGGCAAGCTCGTCGCGCTGCTCATGCTGAGCCCGCGCATCGGCGCAGACTACCGGCGCAATTACAGCAACCCGTCGATCATTTCGTCTCAAATGCGAAACCGGCCGGTCACGCGAGACAATGCCCTAGTTTACCTCGGCACGACCAGCCTCTACGTGCACGGTTCAAGCCAATATAACAGGCTGCGTCTTCCGAAGGGGGTAATCGCTTCCGATCAGGTCGAGATCGCATTCCATCCAATAGGCCAAACTTCGGGATTCGGAACGCTCCAGTTCTCCCAGGATACCAGCCGTTCGATCGACGCTTTTCTTTCCGCGCAAAACGACTTTCGCGAAGTGAACAGTGTCTTTGGTGAAGGCACCAGTCCGAAGCTCCGAAAGCTAAAGATGGGGTTGCGGAAACTTGGATACGATCCTGACAAGCTGCTACAGCATCGCCAGCACCGTCTGATCTACGCCGTGCCGCTGTTCGCGGAAGCTCGTGATTGGCTCGTCGAGCGCACGTCGTTGCTCCCTGGCTACCTTCAATTTCCGGAGCAGTATGTCGATGCTACCAAGCGAATCGCCGACTTCTGGTGTCGCCGCTGGCTCGCTAGCCGACTCAACCACGAACCAACCATGCGCGCCTTACCGCTGGACGGCTTTGTGCCCTTAGGCAATCTAACGAGACAAGAAACGGGAGAATCGATTGAATGAGCGGCGGCGGAGGTCAAGCAGGACGATGGACAGGGACAAGAACGGCAGCGAGCTTTGGCGGACGCTGGCTGCGGCGGGCCCCAAAGCAATCGCGGAGGCTTTGAGCGACGACGATTTCGAGCGGCTGCATATCGATGGAAAGATCGAGCGCTTCTTGGCCGATCAGGTTCGCGCCGGTCGAAGCGTCGTCCTGACTGGCAATGCTGGCGACGGCAAGACCCATCTCTTGCGCCGCGCCCGCACCGCCCTGGAGGCGGCCGGAGCGATCGTGGTAGAGGACGCAACGGCGCTGATGCGAGGCGGCGATCCCGCACCCATCCTGGCGGAATGGCAAAAAGCGATAGAGCAAGCTCGTCCGTTTTGTATCGCCGCGAATGAGTATCCTCTCTACCAGCTGCGGATGGCGGACCCTGCTGCTGCACATCTCTCAGAAGTATCGCGACAATGCCGTCATCGACTCGCTTATGGACCGAAATCACAGGAAGAAGCCGCTGGCAACGTGCTCGTGATCGATCTCAGCCTGCGCAACCCGCTCAGCGCAAACTTCTTCGACGCGTTGATCGACAAGCTGCTGGCGGACGCGGACTTTACAGCGTCGCTCACGGACGCCACCGAGCCAGTCGCACGTCGCAATGTCGAACTTTTGTCGCTCCCTAGGGTACGGACGCGCCTTCGCGCTCTTACAACTCGTCTGATCGCGCTCGGTCATCGCGCCACAGTACGGGAACTTTGGATCCTGATATCTCGCATGATCTTTGGCCGGATGGAACGCGGCGACTTCCAGCGTCTCGACTGGTATTCTGAATCGCTCTTCGCCCGAGATGACCGCTTCGACCTGACCGCCGCACTCCAATCAGTCGACCCTGCGGCGACCAGTCATCCGCTGTGGGATGCCGCAATCGAAACTAAGGCCCCCAAAGTGCGCCAAGGCTGGGCGTTGCGGGCGCCGGTGCCGCCACCCCATCCGACCTTAGAATGGGAGGATTTTGCGGCGATGAAGCGTCGCTTCTACTTTGAGCATGAACAAGGTGAAGAACTTTTCGAGTTGGCCGATCCAGACACTAAGGATTTCCAGGCCCTCTTGAGTCGCGGCCCGGATCGTGCTGCTGTTGCATCGCTCGTTGATGCCATCAACGCATCCTATTGCCCAGTGCGCTTCGATTCCCGCGATCAACATCTCTATGTTTGGAGCGGGCACCGATTCCACGAGCAACCCTCGCGCTCGTTTGTTGCCGCCGAGCGAGTCCCAAGCGAGCAGTTCGCCCTTGAGATCCCACGCCTACCATCACGCTTGGAAGACTGTTTCAGCTACAGTGCCGATCATATCGCACTGACCGCAATCAACATGGCCGAGACGCCGCGGTTACGGATCGACTTCCCGCTGTGGCGAACGCTTCGCCGCCTGGGACGCGGTCTGCCGCGCAAGCTGGTGCCGGAGCGTGATATCCATCGGCTAGATGCCTTTCTCGAGAAGCTGGGGGCTCATGCGACCAGTCAGCGCGACGTGATTTGGTCAGTGCATCTCGAGAGTTTGGAGCTCATCCAAGTAAACCTGAGCACCGACGGGCGTCGGTACGAGGGGGTTCGGAGATATGCCTAAGCCTTCCTTTTCTGCCGCCGAACGGCGCGAAAACACTGCGGCCGAACGGCGCGTTCATGGCGCCCTGCTTGGCTACCAGCCACTTCGGATGAAGCCGGTTCATTTTGCGACCAGTTTTCTACTGGCACTAACGCGACGCTATCAACGGCTAGAATACCTAAACAAAGCATCCGTGCCGAAGGTTGCGCCCAAGGATTCGCAGCGCGTTCGCGACGAGTATCCGTCCGAGCGACTGCACCCCCTGCTAGTGGATCTCAAACGTATGAGTGCTTCCGTGGAGCTTGACGGCTTCCGAACGCTTCGATCCCATCTCAATGCGGCCTACAATAATGACGGTTCTGCTCTGGCTGCGTCGTTTGCGCCCTATTCGACGTTCGGCGCAGACTACAGCGCTCCGTCGATCAAATACATTTCGGATTCCTCTAAGAACCACGGACATTCTGGAAGCTTCGTCCTCACTATCTTTGAAGCAACCCCTGAAGGCCGGCAGGCTCTAGACATGATCCGCCGGCTTCTTGACATGCCGGCGCCTCCGCTGGCCGCTTTGGGCTCCCCGCTGCTCGATGACGAGGAGGAGGCCTGGTCCGATCGACACGACGAACTATACGGTGCAATCGAGCCTGCGCGCGCCACGGCAATCGGTTCGATGATGCACGACTGCACGATCGCGGTGGGTCGGCTTGCGTCCAACCTCGAGCGCCAGCGCTCCAACTATGCGCTTCGCTATATCGTACTCGGTCTGTGCTGCTGGTTGTTCGCCTACATGCTGCGTCAGTCGAGCGATCAGCCGGTGTTGCTGATCGACTCGCTGCAGGGAGACAATCTGCGCATTCGCGCGCAAAGCCGAACGAGCTATACTCGGGCTCTCGACCTCTTCTCCGTAAGCTACGACCGCGCCATCGCTGGACCCGGCCACTCAAGCGTGAGCGAGAAAGATTGGAACGTCTTCGCTGCGTCCGCCGAATCGCGCCAGGTCCTCGACGAACACTTCCGCGATCTGGCTGTTCGCATCGGGATAGCCCAGCCGCGTTCCGGCGCTGCTAAGCACAAACATATCGAATTGCAGGCGGATACGCTGCGGGTTCTTGCCCTCAGTCTCCTCGAAAAGGAGCAGGTTCTCACTCTGCCGGAATTCGCCGATCAGCTGCAATCGACATGGTCGCTTGTTGTCGGCGCACGTGCGCATGACGGCGATTTCCTGCGCTCGCATCGCTTCGGCCCCCTTGATCGGGACGACGATCTACGCCCCAATGCCGCCGCCTTCGAAGCACTGCTAATCCGCCTGGGCTTGGCCGTCGAGCCGTCGGACGGTCTTACCCTCGTTGCTATAAACGCCGAAGAGTTGATCTGAGATGGCCCGAACTGCGCCCTCACTGGTCGGCGAAGCGCTGGCTGCTTGGATTCTGACCCGACTTGATCATGAGAATGATTTCGCGCGGGAAGGCCTGCCGCGCTGCAATATCGACAACTTGCTACAGGCGCTCGTCGCAGGTGGCCTCCCCGCAGAGCAATTCTCGCTGGCGCTTGTCGGTTTTGACATCAGCGAGGACAAAGCCCGGGCCTCCGTTACCGCAGCAGGTCTCGGCGATCTCGCAGGCGTCACGACTGACCTCCACGTCGCGACGAAGTGGCGCAACGACCGCGGTCTCCATCGGCGGATCATCGCCTTAGCACGGGGATACAATCCGAGTGTCCACGGCTTACGCTTCTTCTCGCGAGCCTCGTCGGGCGAACTCGCCAGGTATCTCTTGAACTGGGCGGAGGGGGTAGCTGAGTTCACTGCTACACCCCAGCACCGCTCACTCCTCTCGAAACTCCGCACTGAACGTGCTTTGGCACCGCTTCGCTCGCTTGAAGGCATCTCGAACTTCCTGGCCGAATGGAGCACCGCACCGCGGGGCGCGATCGAGGCACCGCGTGACGCCTTGCCCGCGCTCGGGCTTTTGGCCGATCCGCAGTTGTTCGAAGCCGACGATATCGCCAAGCGCCTCCTCCACAATTTGCGCGTCGGCGAGCGCGTCACCATTCTCTCCCCCGGCGAACTCCGGCAGCGTCGGTTGCGAGCGGCGCGGTATCGCGACGAAACCACTTCGAACCTTGTCACGCAGGCGCTGGATCGATTGGAACTTTACCGCCGCGGCGATCCCCATGCGGGGCTAACCGTGCAGGACGCCGATCGACTCGTCACGCTACCTCCAGATGCTCTGCCGATTGTCGAGCGACCGAAGGACGAGCCGGATGACGAGCAGCCGGACGACGACGAGCAAATCCATTCTGATCCGGACGATCCGGATCTACGCGATATGGCGGTTGATGCGCTGCTCGAAGGCCGGGACGAGGACCTCGCCACGATCGGCAAGGCGCTTGAAGATGCCTGGGCGGAGTTCGATCAGAATGGCGATCATCTCGCATCCAATCGCGAGACCAGTCGGGGCGTAGCAAGGATTGACGAAGCAGTCGACCCTCGCATCATTGATTGGGTCACTGGTTTCTGTGCCGCCGATCGATTCGGCGGGCTCATGGAAACTGACGTTTCCGACTTACCTCAAGCGCTTGCGAGATACGCGGAGTTCGATCCTGTCTTCATTGATCCCGCAATGGTCTGGCGGCACAACGGTCTGACCTACTCGATCGACCAACTGCTCAAGGCTTGGGACGAAGTCGACGCAGTGAAGGAATCGTGCGCCCGTCCGATCGAAGCAATGTGGCGCGATTTTCTTGCTGCGCGCTCAGCATTGGCGAAAGACATTCGACAGCTTCTCATCCACCCCCGCGAATGGCTCGACACGCACCCCGAAGCGAAGGAGCGGTGCAGCCAGTATCTTACGGCGACCACCGAGCTCTACAAGGCGATCCAGCAGAACTACCGGGCGGTCTGGGATCAATCGAGGGAATGGGCACAGACGACGCTTGATGCAATCCTCTCGCTCGATCTGGTCCAGGTGCGGATCCGCCGCAGCGACGGCGGCGTAAGTGCAAAGGCGGTCATGTTGCCGCTGCATCCGCTTCACCTTTGGAGGTATCAACGCTTGGGCCAAGTCCTGCGCGATCTCGTCCACGCCGGGCCGCTGTCCGACAGCGACCGCAAGGTCATCATCGAGGAGTTGCGCAGGCCCGAGCAATTCCTCGGCGTTATTCGGACGGGTGCCACGCCGGAGGCAAAAGGTCTCGACCAGCTCTTGCCGGTTGCCAACACGATTTGTGGGCTCGCGACCTTCGAAAACCTACATAATGCCGTGAGCAGCGCAGATGGTCTCGAAACACTGATCTTGGCGCTCGATCACTACGTCCTTCTCTATCCGAACCATCCGCGGCCGCTTCGATTGACGCTTGTCAATCCGCCCGAACCGGCGCGCGTGCTAGAGCGGCTGACCAAGTTTCTAAACGACCCGCGCAACAATCCCTCTCGGTTGCCCGCACTAGACGTCTCGATCGTCGCCACCGGCAAGCATCGCGACCGCCTGATGGCGGCCTCCACGCTTGAGGGAAAGGCCCAGGATCTGGTCTATGAAAAGGTCGCGGCCGGCAGGCTAGAACTGCGCGTCGAGCGGGACACTTACGAGAACCTTGACCGCCTCATCCAAACCGCATTGTCCAAGCGGCCGCAACATCTCATTGCGATCTTTGACGAGTCTTCGATCGCCGTACGACGGCGGCGCGTCGAGCGACTGCTGCCGATGAGCCCATTTTGCGTCCGCAACGAAATCGTGGTCGACCGCATGCTGGGCGACATCAGCCTCAGCCCGCATCCCGGCGAGCCGCCTTTCTCGGACTTTGTGATGATGATTCATGAGTTCGAACAGGAGCAGCGTGATAGCACGATGATCGCATCCGCTGATGCCGAACGGCTCCGATCAACGATCGACATGCTGGTGCTTGGTGACCGGCCGTCGGCGCAATGGGTGCTGCTCGCCGATCGGGCCTTGCCTGCGGAGAGTGGCATGAAAGCAATCCGCTTGCTTGAGCGTAGAGAGGGGCACCGGCAGCTGCTGCTCTGCGCCGCAGACTATGGGCGATTGGCAACGCTCATGTACGCTGCCTTCGGCTCCTGCAACCTCACTATCACTGATGCCGGCTTGGGTCATGTACTGCGGCAGGGCGTCAACCTGATCGGTGCCGGATTGCTGGACATGATCAAGAAGCAGTCCGGGCTACCCGACAACGCGAAGGTACTGGGCTTTGTCGGAATGCTGCTCGCCGCTCGCGACGTGCGCAAGAAGCATCCCGGCGCTCTGGTGGCGTCGGTCGACGGACGTATTGCCCGGCTTTGGCTCAAGCTCGGGCCGGCAACAGGTGGTGAGCGCTGCGATCTGATCGCAGTCCGTCGCGACGCCGATGGGTCATTTCGGATCACCTGCATCGAGGTCAAGACCACGCGCGACGCGAGTCTGCCGGATGAAGCAGCCCTAGTGGCGCGCGCAGCCGACCAGATCGAGCGTACAGCGGATGTGCTGCTGAATGCCGTGGGCGGAACGGGCCCCTTTGCTGCGCCTCGTTCGGAAATGCTGAAGGAAGTTCTGGTTCGCGCCGCCGCCAATCGTTGGGGCACCGACAGCGACGATGTTTCCCAACGTAAGGTTTGGGGGCCATGGCTCAAGGATCTCTTCGGTGACAGCCCTCAACCGCCGATCGTTCATGTCGATGGCGAAATCGTCATCGTGAAGCTGCGCTCAATCGACACCGCCCGCGAGGCTGCGGTTGTCGGGCGGAAGGTGCCGATCATGGTCCGAACGATCACCGAGGCGCTCGCAGAAGAGCTGTTCGGCAAAGGCTTCGTGCACAAGATATCAGACCCTGAGCCTGGCGGAGGCGGCGGTCCCAGCGGCCGGGGTGAAGGACCGGAAGCTCACCCCAAGACTCCAACTACGATCGACGCTAGCGCGACGACGCCAACATCGTCCGGCCAGACCGGTTCAGGGAGCGGCACGCCGTCTGCGACGCGAGCCACGGATGGCGTGACGATCCTGCCATCATCCACCACTCAAGTCCCGGACAGCGAAGCGGTCGCAGCCAAGGCCATCGAGACTCCGGCTACTCGAGACGAGTACGGGGCGCTATCCGGACAGCCGTGGCCGCCGAAGGTTAATGCCTTGGGAATGATCGGCCAGGACGAGATTGCTCACGAGCTCGACAATCAAGCGCGCAAATCACGAGGATGGGGGGAGCGCTTCCTCGACAAGCTGTTCGTCGGGCCCGCAGGTGTTGGCAAGACAACGCTGGCACGACGGATCGCCGAACAACTGCTTCAGCTCGAACCAGTCCTCTTCAACGGTGCCGATCTCCGTCGGCCGGACATGATCGTCGAACGCCTAGTTGAGCTCGGTAAGATACCAGCGAGCGCCACAGGTACTGTGCGCGTAGAGCCGTGCCTCATTTTCATTGACGAGATCCATGCAGTCTCGAACGCGGTGGCAACCGTCTTGCTGAGTGCGCTCGACGAGCGCCGCCACACCACCGTCGGTAACGTGATCTACGATTTTCGTGATGTCGTCTTCCTGCTCGCAACAACCGACCCTGGAAAGCTCAGCGAGGCGTTTCAGAGCCGACCCGACAAAACCATACTCCGGTCGTACACACTTGAGGAGATGGCCGGGATCGTATGGCTCCACTCCATCGAGAAGCTTGGCGAACCCGGGTTAACCCGCGAAACCTGCATCGAGATAGCCGCTCGCATGCAATGCAGCCCCCGTCCCAGTGTCAACATCCTGGAGCCGCTGGTATCCAGCTTCTACGGAACAGCTGAGCAGGAGTTGAAGAGAGTGCCAACCAAGCAGGAGGTTGCGGAACGGATGAACGTTGGGACCGTAGCTCGCTGGTTTGAGACATCGCTTGGCATCGACGCAAACGGACTAGCTAGCCAGCACATTGAGTATCTCAAATTGCTGCGGACGCGGGGAGCTGCGGCGGAGGAGGAAATCCGCCGCGCGCTCGGAATATCAAACCGAGCAGATTTCGTAATCATTTCCGAGTATCTCGCACGCCTCGATCTGGTCCGCGTTGGCCCCGGTGGACGTAGCCTGACGCCTGATGGGCGGCGCTATCTCTCCGCACCGGTGACGCTCGACTTGAGAGATCGGATATCCAGAAGGATCGCATAAGCAGGCGCATTCCGTTGGCATGCCCCCTCAAACGGTTCGCAATCAAGCTTGCGTCTTGGACAGGGATGCGCCCCGACCAAACGGTCAGTGCTCCGTGGCAAGTATGCCCGTTGAATTTGTGGGTCAAAGCGACGATCAGTCTCGACCCGACCGCGTCGCCGCGATCCGCACAGCGGCACGCGACAGCGACGAGTGGCGCGACAGCATCGTTTGCGTCGCACTCCCGCGCTGAACCGGCTAGCCTCGCGGCGAGATCAACCGAGGAAACGCCTGACATGCTCGCCGACCGCTACGGACTGCCGATCAGCACCGATTCCACCGTGGCGCGCGACGCCTATGTCGCCGGCGTCGACTGCGTGCTGTCGGCGGAACATGGCGCCGAGGCCCATCTGGCGCGCGCGCTGATGGCGCAGCCCGACCTCGCCGTCGCCCACGCCGCGCTGGCCCGCGCGCATTTCCTGATGGCCAATGTCGCCGAGGCGCGGGCCTCGATCGCCAGGGCGCGCGAGCATGCGGCCAGAGCCACGCCGCGCGAGCAGGCGCACGTCGACATTCTGTGCACGGCGATGGAGGGCAAGCCGGTCGAGGCGCTGGCGGCCACCCGCACGCATCTCGCCCAGCATCCGCGCGACGCCATGGTGGCGGCGCCGGCCACCGGCGTGTTCGGCCTGATCGGCTTCTCCGGCCGGCGCGATCGCGAGCCCGAGCAGGTCGAGTTCCTCGAGATCCTGCGCAGGCATCTCGAAGACGACTGGTGGTACCAGTCCGTGCTGGCCTTCGCGCTGGAGGAAGTCGGCCGGCTCGACGAGGCCCAGGCGCTGATCGAGCGCAGCATGGCGACCAACGCGAGGAATGCGCATGGTGCGCACATCAAGGCGCATGTGCTGTACGAGATGGGCGAGGATCGCGCCGCGCTCGACTTTCTCGAGTCCTGGCTGCCGACCTACCCGCGCGAAGGCCTGATGCACTGCCACATCTCCTGGCACGTGGCGATGTTCGCGCTGACCCTGGGCCAGACCGAGCGCGCCTGGCAGGTCTATGAGAAGGCCGTGCGGCCCGGCGCCGCCTGGGGCCCGGCGCTCAACGTCGCCACCGACGCGCCCGCCTTCCTGTGGCGCGCCGAGCTCGCGGGTCATCCCCGGCGCGAGGGCGAGTGGCGCGAGATCCGCGACTACGCGCTGAAGTCGTTCCCCAAGGCCGGCATCGCCTTCATCGATGTGCATCGCGCGCTGGCCTGCGTCGCGGCGGGCGACGGCGACGGCGTCGCCGCCATCGCCGCCGACCTGAAGCAGCGCATCGACTCCGGCCGCTCGGTCACCGGCGATGTCGTGCCGCGGCTCGCCGCCGGTCTCGAAGCCTATGGCCGCGGCGACTGGAAGGGTGCGATCGCCGTGCTCGAGCCGGTGCTGGTCGAGACCGTGCGCATCGGCGGCAGCCGCGCCCAGCGCGACATCATCGAGAACACGCTGCTGGCGGCCTACCTCAAGGACGGCCGGCCGGCGACCGCGCGCTTCCTGGTCGAGAACCGCGTCGATCGCCGCCCGGCGACGCCGGTCGCCGGCCTGGCGTAGCGAGGATCGCCGCGATGCAACTTTGGACCACGACGGTCGCCTCGCCGCGCGGCACGATGCGCGTGGCGCAGCAGGCCGAGCAGGCCGGCTGGGACGGGCTGCTGGTCGTCGATTCGCAGAACCTTTCCGGCGATCCCTATGTCGCGCTGGCGATGGCGGCCACGGTGACCACGAAGCTCGGCCTGGGCACCGGCGTCACCAATTCCGTCACGCGCCACGCCGCCGTCACCGCCAACTCGATCACCTCGGTCAATCGCGTGTCGCAGGGCCGCGCCGTGCTCGGCATCGGCCGCGGCGACTCCGCCCTGGCGCATCTGGGACGCGCGCCGGCGAAGCTGGCGCAGTTCGAGCGCTACCTGCGCCAGCTGCAGGTCTACCTGCGCGGCGAGTCGGTGGCGTTCGACGACATCGACATCCCGTTCGACGTCGCGCCGCCGATGTCGGCGCTCGAGCTCGCCAACGCGCCCTCGGCCAGCCGCATCGCCTGGATCGCCGAGGGCGCCAAGGTGCCGGTCGAGGTCGCTGCCAGCGGCCCCAGGGTGATCGCGATCTCCGCCCTGCACGCCGATCGCATCATGTTCACCCTGGGCGCCGACGTCGAACGCATCGACTGGGGCATCGAGCTGGCGCGCCAGACGCGGCGGGACGCCGGTCTCGATCCCGACGGCATCACCTACGGCGCCTACGTCAATTCGGGTTGCCACACGAACATCGAGACGGCGCGCAGCCTGGTGCGCGGCGGGCTGACCACCTTCGCCCGCTTCTCGGTGATGCATGGCAAAACCAGCGGCCCGCTCGGCGCCAAGGACCGCGACGTGCTGAACAATCTGCGCAACGCCTACGACATGCGCACCCATACGCGCGGCGACTCGCAGCAGGCCACGACGCTGACCAACGAGTTCATCGACCGCTTCGCCATCGTCGGCCCGCCCGAGACCTGCGTGAAGCGATTCGAGGCGCTGAAGAAGCTCGGCCTCGAGCGCATCGCCACGTCGGGCGCCACGCGCGGCGCCGACCCGAACCACGCCGCGGCCGGCCGCGCCCTGTTCGAGAAGGAGGTGCTGCCGGCGATCCGCTAGACGCGCTCGACCCGCGCGGTGCCGAACAACCCGTGCGGGCGCAGGATCAGCACGAGGATCAGCACGAGCCACGCGGCGATGGTGCCGAAGCCGGGATCGAGATAGCCGGCGGCGAGACTCTCCAGCACGCCCACGAGCATCGCGCCGACCATGGTGCCGGCAATGCTGTCGAGGCCGCCGATGATGACGATCGGGAACACCTTCAGCCCGACCAGCGCGACGCTGAATCCACCGCCCGAGACGAAGGTCCACAGCGATCCGGCGGCGACGCAGATCACGCCCATCGCCACCCAGGTCAGGGCCACGTAACGCGGGACATCGATGCCCGACGCCGTCGCCGCGACGCGATCCTCGGCGATGGCGCGCAATGCCACGCCGGTGCGGCTGCGGTGATGGAACCAGCCGACCGCCGCGACGCACAGCGCCGCGATGATCGCCGCCGCCAGCCGGTCAGTGCCGACCTGCAGGCTGCCGATCTCGATCGGCGCGCGGTCTATCGGCAGGACGATCTCGCGCGGCACGCCGCCCAGCATGATCGTGCCGCCGCCGCGGATCAGCGCGCCCAGGCCCAGGGTGACCATGATCAGCGGGATCAGCGGCGCGCCGAGCAGGCGGTACAGCACCAGACGGCTGAACAGCAGCGCCAGCGCCGCCATGCCCGAAGCGGCAAAGAGCAGCGCGGGCGCCAGGCCCAGCCCGAGCCCGTGCAGCCCGAAGGCCACCAGCAGCGCGCCCAGCATGACGCATTCGCCGAGAGCGAAATTGATGATGCGCGCGGCCTTGTAGACCACGACGAAGGCAAGCGCGATCAGCGCGTAGATCGATCCGGCGAGGATGCCGTCGACGATGAGGGCGATGAAGAAGGACACGCCGGCGAAGTCTTGGCGAAGTCGGCGCAGGAGTCCATGGTGCGCACCATGAACCTCGCCAAGAACCACATCGACGTCGGCCTGTTCAGCAACCGGCGCGATCAGCAGCTCGCCTTCTGGCAGGGACCGGTCGGCCTGCCCTACGACCATCTCGGCAAGCTGGGCGGCGGCATGCAGCAGCATCGCCACCACATGAACGGCTCGATCCTCAAGATGAACCACGCGCGCGATCCTCTGCCCTCGCTGCCGCCCTCGGGCATCGTCGAGGTCCTGATCGCGCGCGAGGGCCTCGACGCGCCGCGCCACCTGATCGACCCCGACGGCAATCGCGTCAGCCTGGTACCCAGGGGCTGCGAAGGCGTGGTCGGCGTCGGTGTCGTGCTGCGCGTCAACAACCGCGATGCCACCGAGCACTTCTATCGCCACGTCATGCAGTTCGAGGCCGCGAGCCGCGGCGTCTATCGCTGCGGTGACTCGCTGGTGATCGTCGGCGAGGAAGGCAAGGTCGAGAAGAGCAAGGAGTGGCGCGCGCCGGGCTATCGCTACACCACGGTGCAGATCTGGGACGCCGCGAAGGAGCACGACGGCATCCTCGCCCGCGGCGGCGAGGAAGGCGCACCGCTGCGCGTGCTGGGCGAGACTGTGCGCTATTCCTTCGTGTGCGACCCCGACGGCAACCACATCGAAATCTCCCAGCGCGCCTCGCTCACGGGTGGGCATTTGTAAATTCTAGCCAGACTGGCTAGAATGAAGGATGGTCCGCAAGCCTGCCAAGCCGCGCCGTACGCGCAAGCCCCACGGCCTCGCCGAACCCAAGGCAAGGCCGTTCAAAGCCGCGCCCGCGACCTGGCAGTTGCAGCATGCCAAGAACCGCTTCAGCGAGCTGGTGGCAGCTGCGTTGCGCGAGGGCCCACAGGAAGTGACACGCCATGGCAAGCCGGCGGTCGTCGTCATGTCAAAGGAAGAGTACGACCGGCTCACCGGCGCGAAAGCCAAGCCGCAGCGAACCTTCATCGACTTCATACTCAACGGGCCGAAGATCGATGGTTTTGACCAAATCATGGAAGACGTCATGCGTGAGAACCGGCAGATGCCGGATTCCAGCTTCGATCCCGACCGCGATCTCGATCCTGACTGATGTACCTGCTGGATACGGTCTCACTGTCGCAAGCCGTCAAGCGGCGGCCAGGCCCTCGCTACGTCGAATGGTTCGCGCGGCAGGACAACCAGTCGCTGTTCGTCAGTGTTCTCACGTTGGGTGAGGTCCAGAAGGGAATCGAAAGCCAGCTTGGTCGCGACCCGCAGCACGCCCGAGAGCTGGAAGCCTGGCTTGTCGGTTCACGGTCTGTATTTGCGGGCAGAATCCTGGACGTGACGGAGGCTATCGCGTTGCGCTGGGGCGCGATCGCCGCGAGAAGACCAACCCCGCCGGCGATCGACGCGTTGATCGCCGCGACGGCATTGGTTCACGGCTTTACCATCGTCACGCGCAACGTGCGGGACTTCGAGCGGATCGGCGTGGCGGTCGTCAATCCGTTCAGCTGACGCTCACCCGTTCGCCGCCGCCTGCTTCTTGGCGCGCTTGCGGTCCTCGGGGTTCAGCAGGCGCTTGCGGATGCGGATGGCCTTGGGCGTGACCTCGACCAGCTCGTCGTCCTCGACATAGGTGATGGCCTGCTCGAGGCTCATGCGGCGCGGCGGGGTGAGCCGCACCGCCTCGTCCTTCGACGTCGTGCGGATGTTGGTGAGCTGCTTGCCCTTCAGCGGGTTGACCTCGAGGTCGCTGTCGCGCGTGTGCTCGCCGATGATCATGCCCTCGTAGACCTGCGTGCCCGGGTCGATGAACATCGGGCCGCGATCCTCGAGGTTCCACAGCGCATAGGCCACCGCCTCGCCCATGCCGTTGGCGATCAGCACGCCCTTGGAGCGGCCGCCGATCGGGCCGCGGTGCGGGCCGTAGCTGTGGAACAGCCGGTTCATCACGCCGGTGCCGCGCGTGTCGGTGAGGAACTCGCCGTGATAGCCGATCAGGCCGCGCGAGGGCGCGTGGAAAACGATGCGCACCTTGCCGGCGCCGCTGGGCCGCATCTCGGTCATCTCGGCGCGGCGCTGCGAGAGCTTGTCGACCACGACGCCGGAGAATTGCTCGTCGACGTCGACCACGACCTCCTCGATCGGCTCCATCTGCTGGCCGGTCTGCGGATCGGCGCGGAACAGCACGCGCGGGCGGCTGATGGCGAGCTCGAAGCCCTCGCGGCGCATGGTCTCGATCAGCACGCCGAGCTGCAGCTCACCGCGGCCGGCGACCTCGTATGCGTCGGCGTTCTCCGTCTCGCGCACGCGGATGGCGACGTTGCCTTCCGACTCGCGGAACAGTCGCGCGCGGATCATGCGGCTGGTGACCTTGTCGCCCTCGCGGCCCGCCAGCGGCGAGTCGTTGACCGAGAAGGTCATGGCGAGCGTCGGCGGATCGATCGGCTGGGATTCGATCGCCTCCTCGACCGCGAGCTCGCAGATCGTGTCGGCGACAGTCGCGGTCTTGAAGCCGGCGATGGCGACAATGTCGCCCGCCTCGGCGGTCTCGACGCCGGTACGCTCCAGGCCGCGGAAGGCCAGCAGCTTGGTGATGCGGGTCTGCTCGATCTGGCTGTTGGTGCGCGACAGCGCCTTGACCGTCGAGTTGGCCTTCACCGAACCGCTGAGAATGCGGCCGGTCAGCACGCGGCCGAGGAAGGAGTCGTACTCCAGCGTCGTCACCAGCATGCGGAATGGCGCGTCGGCCTCGACCTTCGGCGGCGGCACATGGCCGACGACGAGATCGAACAGCGGCGAAAGATCCTTACGCGCGCCCTGGAGCTCAGGATCGGCCCAGCCCTGGCGGCCCGAGGCGTAGAGCGTCGGGAAGTCGAGCTGCTTGTCGTTGGCGTCCAGCGCGACGAAGAGATCGAAGATCTCGTTCAGCACCTCGTCGGGCCGCGCGTCGGGCCGGTCGATCTTGTTGATCACCACGATAGGCCGCAGGCCCAGGCGCAGCGCCTTGCCGGTGACGAACTTGGTCTGCGGCAGCACGCCTTCCGCGGCATCGACCAGCACCACCACGCCGTCGACCATCGAGAGGATGCGCTCGACCTCGCCGCCGAAATCGGCGTGGCCCGGCGTGTCGACGATGTTGATGCGCGTGTCCTTCCACACCACCGACGTGCACTTGGCCAGGATGGTGATGCCGCGCTCGCGCTCCAGGTCGTTGGAGTCCAGCGCCCGCTCGGCGACCTGCTGGTTGTCGCGGAAGGTGCCGCTCTGGCGCAGCAGCGCATCGACCAGGGTCGTCTTGCCATGGTCGACATGCGCGATGATCGCGATATTGCGGAGCTTCATTGGTACGCTTTCAGGCGGGGGCGGATGGGGCTTATACGGATGTTGCTGCGCCGCAGCAAGTCAGGTTCCGGAATGGCCCTCGAACAGGGACGTCCCGATCGCTGCGGAGATTCCGTTTGGTACCGTATCGGTACAGCATGCGACATAAAGCGTCGTATGGCCATCGGTTAACGACATTTTAATGCAAGCATTAACAAAAATAAGACAATACTACTGACGAATCGAGTCGCTTTCCCCGATGCTTTGCGGCATACAACGTGCTTGCGACATTGGGCGGGCGGGACGTCCGGGTCGCTCGTCTCCCGACGACCGAGCACTGTAGCAGGGATGATCGCGATGGCTCTGCCACCGAGACAGGGGCTCTACGACCCCACCAACGAGCACGATTCGTGCGGCGTCGGCTTTGTGGCCAACATCAAGGGCCGCAAATCGCACGCGATCATCACGCAGGGCCTGCAGATCCTCGTCAACCTGGATCACCGCGGCGCCGTCGGCGCCGATCCGCTGGTCGGCGACGGCGCCGGCTGCATGATCCAGATGCCCGACAAGCTCCTGCGCGCCTGGGCCAGCCGCACCGGTGTCGCCTTGCCGCCGCCGGGCGAGTACGCCGTGGCGATGTGCTTCCTGCCGCAGGACGAGAAGGCGCGCGCCTACGCGGTCAAGCAGTTCGAGCACTTCATCAAGGTCGAGGGCCAGATCCTGCTGGGCTGGCGCGACGTGCCGACCAATCTCGAGGGCCTGGGCGAGCGGGTCATCGAGACCATGCCAGTGATCCGCCAGTGCCTCATCGGCCGTGGCCCGAACACGCGGGACCAGGACGCCTTCGAGCGCAAGATTCTGGTGATCCGCAAGCAGACGCAGAATCCGCTGGCCCGGCTGGAGAAGAAGAAGGGCCTGCCCGGACTGACTCAGCTTTACATGCCCTCGGTGTCGACGCGCACGGTGGTCTACAAGGGCCTGCTGCTGGCGCACCAGGTCGAGAGCTTCTACGAGGATCTGCGCGACCCGCTGACCGAGTCGGCGCTCTGCCTCGTGCACCAGCGCTTCTCGACCAACACCTTCCCGTCGTGGAAGCTGGCGCATCCCTACCGCTTCATCGCCCACAACGGCGAGATCAACACGGTGCGCGGCAACGTCAACTGGATGTACGCGCGCCGCCGCACGCTCGAGTCGGAGCTTCTCGGCGCCGACCTCGACAAGATGTGGCCGCTGATCCCGCACGGCCAGTCCGACACCGCCTGCATCGACAACGCGCTCGAGCTGCTGGTCGCCGGCGGCTACCCGCTGGCGCACGCGATGATGATGCTGATTCCCGAGGCGTGGGCCGGCAACCCGCTGATGGACCAGAAGCGTCGCGCCTTCTACGAGTACCATGCCGCCCTGATGGAGCCGTGGGACGGCCCGGCCTCGATCGCCTTCACAGATGGCCGCCAGATCGGCGCCACGCTCGACCGCAACGGCCTGCGCCCGGCGCGCTACATCGTCACCGACGACGACCACGTGATCATGGCCTCGGAATCCGGCGTGCTGCCGATTCCCGAGGAGAAGATCGTCAAGAAGTGGCGCCTGCAACCCGGCAAGATGCTGCTGATCGACCTCGAGCAGGGCCGCATCATCGACGACGAGGAGATCAAGCGCACGCTGGCCGAGGCCGAGCCCTACGAGCAGTGGCTCAAGGACACCCAGTACAAGCTCGAGGAGCTGTCGGAGCTGCCCGACCAGCCGATGCCGGCGCCGACCAACGATCCGGCTACCCTGCTCGATCGCCAGCAGGCCTTCGGCTACACCCAGGAGGACGTGCAGTTCTTCCTCGAGCCGATGGCCAAGGAAGGCGACGACCCGGTGGGCTCAATGGGCACCGACACGCCCATCGCCGTGCTCTCCAACAAGTCGAAGCTGCTCTACAACTACTTCAAGCAGAACTTCGCCCAGGTCACCAACCCGCCGATCGATCCGATCCGCGAGGAGCTGGTGATGTCGCTGGTGTCGATGATCGGCCCGCGGCCCAACCTGCTGGGCCACCAGGCCGGCACGCACAAGCGGCTCGAGGTCTCGCAGCCGGTACTGACCAACGCCGACCTCGAGAAGATCCGCTCGATCTCCGAGCTGCTCGACGGCGCCTTCCGCACCGCCACGATCGACACGACGTGGGCCGCGTCCGAGGGCGCCGAGGGGCTCGAGGACGCCATCGAGCGCATCTGCCACGAGGCGACCGACGCGGTGCTGGCCGACAACAACATCCTGATCCTGTCTGATCGCGAGGTATCCGCCGAGCGCATCCCGATTCCCGCCCTGCTCGCCACCGCCGCCGTGCATCACCACCTGATCCGCCAGGGCCTGCGCATGCAGACCGGCCTGGTGGTCGAGACCGGCGAGGCGCGCGAGGTGCATCATTTCTGCGTGCTGGCGGGCTATGGCGCGGAGGCGATCAACCCGTATCTCGCCTTCGAGACGCTGGAGCAGATCCGCGTTCAGAACGGCCTGCCGTTCAAGGCCTACGAGGTCCAGAAGCACTTCATCAAGGCGGTCGGCAAGGGGCTGCTCAAGGTCATGTCCAAGATGGGCATCTCGACCTATCAGTCCTATTGCGGCGCGCAGATCTTCGACGCCGTGGGCCTGCATTCCGACTTCATCGAGAAGTACTTCACCGGCACCGCGACGACGATCGAGGGCGCCGGCCTGCCGGAGATCGCCCATGAAACCGTGCGGCGCCATCGCGACGCCTATGGCGACAGCCCGATCTACCGCAACATGCTCGATGTCGGCGGCGACTACGCCTTCCGCCTGCGCGGCGAGGACCACGCCTGGACGCCGGAATCCGTCGGCAAGCTGCAGCACGCGGTGCGCGGCAACCTGCCCGACGAGTACAAGGCCTTCGCGCGCACGATCAACGAGCAGACCGAGCGGCTGCTGACCATCCGCGGCCTGATGTCGTTCAAGCTCGCCGAGACGCCGGTGCCGATCGACGAGGTCGAGCCGGCCGCCAACATCGTGCGGCGCTTCGCGACCGGCGCCATGAGCTTCGGCTCGATCAGCCGCGAGGCGCACACCACGCTGGCCATCGCCATGAACCGCATCGGCGGCAAGTCGAATACCGGCGAGGGTGGTGAGGAAGTCGATCGGTTCAAGCCGCTGCCCAACGGCGACTCGATGCGTTCGGCGATCAAGCAGGTGGCCTCGGGCCGCTTTGGCGTGACGACCGAGTACCTGGTCAACGCCGACGACCTGCAGATCAAGATGGCCCAGGGCGCCAAGCCCGGGGAGGGCGGCCAGCTGCCTGGCCACAAGGTCGACAAGAACATCGCGCGCGTGCGCCACAGCACGCCGGGCGTCGGCCTGATCTCGCCGCCGCCGCACCACGACATCTATTCGATCGAGGATCTGGCGCAGCTGATCCACGACCTGAAGAACGCCAACCCGCGCGCGCGCGTGTCGGTGAAGCTGGTCTCGGAGGTGGGCGTCGGCACGGTCGCGGCCGGTGTCGCCAAGTGCAAGGCCGACCACGTCACGATCTCCGGCTTCGAGGGCGGCACCGGCGCCTCGCCGCTGACCTCGCTCACGCATGCCGGCTCGCCGTGGGAGATCGGCCTGGCCGAGACCCAGCAGACGCTGGTGCTCAACGGTCTGCGCGGCCGGATTGCCGTGCAGGTCGATGGCGGCCTGCGCACCGGCCGCGACGTCGCCATCGGCGCGCTGCTGGGTGCCGACGAGTTCGGCTTCGCCACCGCGCCGCTGATCGCCGCCGGCTGCATCATGATGCGCAAGTGCCACCTCAACACCTGCCCGGTGGGCGTGGCGACGCAGGACCCGGTGCTGCGCAAGCGCTTCACCGGCCAGCCCGAGCACGTCATCAACTACTTCTTCTTCGTCGCCGAGGAGCTGCGCGAGATCATGGCGCAGCTCGGCTTCCGCACGCTCAATGAGATGATCGGCCGCGTCGACAGGCTCGACATGCGCCGCGCGCTCGACCACTGGAAGGCCAGGGGCGTCGACCTGTCGAAGCTGCTGCACCAGGTGCCGGCGCGCGAGGGCGTGGCGATCTGGAACAGCGAGCGGCAGGATCACGGTCTCGAGCGTGCCCTTGATCATCAGCTGATCGCAGCGGCCGGCCCGGCGCTGGACAAGCGCGACCCGGTGCAGATCGAGCGTGAGGTCCGCAACGTCAATCGCACCGTGGGCGCCATGCTCTCGGGCGAGATCGCCCGGCAGCATGGCCACGCCGGCCTGCCCGAGGGCACGATCTCGGTGAAGCTGAACGGCACCGCCGGCCAGAGCTTCGGCGCCTTCCTGGCGCGCGGCGTGGCGCTGGAGCTGACGGGCGATGCCAACGACTATGTCGGCAAAGGCCTGTCGGGCGGCCGCGTCGTGGTCAAGCAGCCGGCCGGCGCGCCGCGCACGCCGACGGAGAACATCATTGTCGGCAACACGGTGCTCTACGGCGCCATCGCCGGCGAGGCCTACTTCCAGGGCGTCGCCGGCGAGCGCTTCTCGGTGCGCAACTCCGGCGCGGTCTGCGTCGTCGAGGGTACCGGCGATCACGGCTGCGAGTACATGACCGGCGGCGTGGTCGCCGTGCTGGGCGACACCGGGCGCAACTTCGCGGCCGGCATGTCGGGCGGCGTGGCCTATGTCTACGACCCGGCAGACCGCTTCAGGTCGCTGTGCAACATGGCGATGGTCGAGCTCGAGCCGGTGAAGCCGGGCGACGCCGGCAGCGACGCCGAGGAAGCCGACAAGCCGCGCCAGCGCTCGGTCAGCGCCTACGACAACGGCATGGGCGACATGCTGCGCTTCGACGAGGAGCGTCTGCGCATCCTGGTCGAGCGTCACCTGCTCTACACCGGCAGCGAGCGCGCCCGCGAGATCCTCGCCGACTGGGACGAGGCGGTAAAACGTTTCGTCAAGGTGATGCCGAAGGACTACCGACGCGCGCTGCTCGACATGCGTGCGGAACGCACGGCGGCCAAGGCCGTCGCGGCGGAGTAACACCAACCTCCCTGTCATCCCGAGCGGAGCGAGGGATCCCGATCCCTCGCTCCGCTCGGGATGACAGAAGTGCGATACGGAGTTTGAAAGCGATGGGCAAGCCGACCGGCTTCCTCGAGATCGCGCGCCAGGACCGGAGCTACGAGAAGGTCGAGGCGCGCCTCAAGAATTGGAAGGAATTCGTCCTGCCGCTGCCGACGGAGTCCGTCCGCCAGCAGGGCGCGCGCTGCATGGATTGCGGCATCCCGTTCTGTCACAACGGCTGTCCGGTCAATAACCAGATCCCGGACTTCAACAACCTCGTCTATCGCGACCAGTGGCGCGACGCGCTCGAGGTGCTGCACTCGACCAACAACTTCCCGGAGTTCACCGGCCGCATCTGCCCGGCGCCCTGCGAGGCCAGCTGCGTGCTGAACATCGACGACAACCCGGTGACCATCAAGACGATCGAATGCGCGATCGTCGATCGCGGATGGGACGAGGGCTGGATCAAGCCCGAGATGCCAGTTCAGAAGACCGGCAAGCGCGTCGCCGTGGTCGGCTCCGGCCCGGCCGGGATGGCCTGCGCCCAGCAGCTGGCGCGTGCCGGCCACGCGGTAAGCCTGTACGAGAAGAACGACCGCGTCGGCGGCCTGCTGCGCTACGGCATCCCCGACTTCAAGATGGAGAAGCACCTCATCGATCGCCGCGTCAGGCAGATGGAGGCCGAAGGCGTCGAGTTCCGCACCGGCGTCGAGGTCGGCATGACGATCTCGGTGAAGTCGCTGCTCGAGGGCTACGACGCCGTGGCCCTGACCGGTGGCGCCGAATGGCCGCGCGACCTCGAGGTGCCCGGCCGCGAGCTCGACGGCATCCATTTCGCCATGACCTTCCTGACCCAGCAGAACAAGCGCGTCGCCGGCGACGACGAGGCACGCGCCGCACCCAAGGGCACGATCTCGGCCAAGGGCAAGCACGTCGTGGTGATCGGCGGCGGCGATACCGGCTCGGACTGCATCGGCACCTCCAACCGCCAGGGCGCCGCCTCGGTGACCCAGCTCGAGGTCATGCCGCAGCCGCCGGAGAAGGAGGACAAGGGCCTGACCTGGCCCGACTGGCCGCTGAAGATGCGCACCTCGTCGTCGCAGGAGGAAGGCGCCGAGCGCGACTTCGCCGTGCTGACCAGGCGCGCCGTCGGCACGGGAGGCAAAGTCGAGGCGCTGGAATGCGTGCGCGTCGAGTGGGTCAAGGACGCTTCCGGCCGGATGGCGATGCAGGAGATCGCCGGCAGCGCCTTCGAGCTGAAGGCCGACCTCGTGCTGCTGGCGATGGGCTTCCTCGGCCCGGTGCGCAAGGGCATGGTCGAGCAGGCCGGCGTCGACCTCGACCCGCGCGGCAACGTCAAGGCCAACGTCGTCGACTACAGGACCTCGGTACCGAGGCTGTTCTCCGCCGGCGACATGCGCCGCGGCCAGTCGCTGGTCGTCTGGGCGATCCGCGAGGGCCGCCAATGCGCCCGCGCCGTCGACGAGTTCCTGATGGGCTCGACGGTCCTGCCGCGCTGAGCGATGGCCGGGTTGACCCCGGCGCGTGCCGATACGACATGATGGGCGGAGCCACGAGGTTCCGCCCTTTTCGTCGCGGGAGCCCGCATGGCCGACAGGATCGAAACCGACTCGCTGGGCGACGTGAAGGTCCCGGCCAGGCACTACTGGGGCGCGCAGACGCAGCGCAGCGTCGAGAACTTCCGCATCGGCGGCGAGCGCATGCCGGCGGCCCTGGTCGAGGCGCTGGGCCTGCAGAAGAAGGCCGCGGCCCTGGCCAACATCGCGCTCGGTCTGCTGAAGGAACCGCAGGCCGGCGCGATCCTCAAGGCGGCCGACGAGGTGGTCGACGGCACGCTGGCCGACGAATTCCCGCTGGTGGTCTGGCAGACGGGCTCGGGCACGCAGAGCAACATGAACGCCAACGAGGTGATCGCCGGCCGGGCCAACGAGCTGCTGGCCGGCAAGCGCGGCGGCAAGGCGCCGGTGCATCCCAACGACCACGTCAATCTCGGCCAATCCTCCAACGACTCGTTCCCGACGGCGATGCACATCGCCGCGGCGCTGGGCGTCGAGCGTCGGCTGAAGCCGGCGTTACGCGAACTGCGCGCAGCGCTGGCGACCAAGGCCGCCGCGTTCGCCGCGATCGTGAAGATCGGCCGTACCCATCTGCAGGACGCCACGCCGGTGACCATGGGCCAGGAGTTCGGTGCCTGGGCGCGGCAGGTCGAGCTGTCGCTGGCGCGGCTGGACTCGGCGATGCCGCACGTGCTGGAGCTGGCGCAGGGCGGCACCGCGGTCGGCACAGGCCTCAACGCCCACCCGCTGTTCGCCGAGGCCTTCGCGCGCGAGATCGGCGCGCTGACCGGCCTGCCCTTCAGTACGGCGCCCGACAAGTTCGAGGCGCTGGCCAGCCACGACGCGCTGGTCGAGCTGTCGGGCGCGCTCAACACCATCGCCGTGTCGCTGCACAAGATCGCCAACGACGTGCGCCTGCTGGGCTCGGGTCCCCGCGCCGGCCTGGGCGAGCTGGCGCTGCCCGAGAACGAGCCCGGCTCCTCGATCATGCCGGGCAAGGTCAACCCGACCCAGGCCGAGGCGCTGACCATGGTGGCCGCCCGCGTCATCGGCAACCACGCCACCGTCACCTTCGCCGGCGCCAACGGGCAGCTGCAGCTCAACGTCTACAAGCCGGTGATCGCCGACGCGGTGCTGCAGTCGATCAGGCTGCTGGCCGACGGATCGGAAAGCTTCGCGCGCAATTGCGTCGCCGGCATCGAAGCCAACCGCGAGCGCATCGCCGAGCTGCTGGAGCGCTCGCTGATGCTGGTGACGGCGCTCAACCCGCATATCGGCTATGACAAGGCGGCCAAGATCGCGCGCAAGGCGCATCTCGAGGGCCTGTCGCTGCGCGATGCGGCGCTGGCCTCGGGCTTCGTCACGTCGGAGCAGTTCGACCAATGGGTGAAGCCCGGCGCGATGACGCGGCCCGAGGAGCCCGCGTGATTCCGGCCGACGCTCGCGTGCGCAAGCGCTCGATCGCCATCGGCCGGCATCGCACCAGCGTGTCGCTCGAGGCGGCGTTCTGGGACGAGTTGGCGGCGATCGCGACGCGGCGCGGCCAGTCGCTGGCGGCGCTGGTGGCGGAAATCGATCGCGCGCGCATCGCCGGCCGCGACCTCGCCAGCGCCCCCAACCTCTCGGGCGCGCTGCGCCTGTTCGTCCTCGGCGATCTGCGCGAACGGCTGGACGCCACACGCGCGTGAATTCGTCCTCCCGGGATCGCCAGCGATCCCAAGGACGCAGTTAGCGGCCGAGGCCCTTCAGAAAATCCCGCACCGGCCCGGGAACCCGGCTCGGCCGCTGCTGCGGCGGCGGTGGTTGCTGTTGTTGCGGCGCTGGCTGCTGCGGCTGTTGCTGCTGCGGTGCGCCGGCACCGCTGGCGGCGATCGCGCGATGCGGACGATCGACGCTGCCGGTCTGCCGGACCGTGACGGCCGGCCGGCTCGGATCCTCCTGGACGAAGACATTGATGGTCGTGTCCTGCGTCCAGGCAGGCAGGTTGACATTGGCCATCACCATCGCCCAGGCGCGCTCGCCATCGACACGCGTGTTGTTGGTGCTCAGCACGCCGTCGCGCACGGTGATCTCGCCGTTCATCGGCGCGTTGCGGCCGACGAAGCGATCCATGGCGATGCGTATCGCCAGACCCAGCGCCTCGACCGTGCTGCCGGCGCCGCGCGCAATGCCGCCGACGATCGGACCCGTGATGTCGCGCAGCACGCCGGCCGCACCCCGCGCCGCCGCACCGCCGACCGCCTGGCCCGCGATCCTTTCGGCATCCGTGACGTTGAAGCGCACGGTGCCGTGGATCTTGCCATCGGCATTCAGAGTGCCAACCAGGTCATGCACGCTGGCGAGCGAGGCGTTGAAGGCGACATTGGCGTTCATCGCGCCGCCGATGCGGTTGGAATCGACGATCGCCGGCCCGAAACGGCCGAGATTGACGTTGGCCGCGATCACGCGCGCGTCGAGACGGCCGGGCGCCCGGGCGCCATCGACCTTGCCGGTGAGGTCGAGCGTGCCGCCGTAGAAGCCGCCATTGAGCCGCGCGATGCTCAGCACGCCGCCCTTCAGGGTCGCCTCGAGCTGGGCATTCTCGAGGCGCCAGACGCCCTTCTGCAGGGTGGTGGCGACCAGCTTGAACTGCCCTTCGAGCGCCTTGAGCGGTGACAGGTCGATCGGCGCGCGGGAGTGGCGGCTGCCACCGCCGCCGCCGGCGGCGGCACCCGCGGCCGGGCCGGCGGTGCTGCCGCCGAACAGCTTGTCGATGTCGAGATCGCCGACGCGCAGGTCGGCGGTGACGCGCGGCACCTGGGCGATATCGACACGCACCGAACCCTGCGCCTGGATGCCCTTGAGGGCAAAATTGCCGCGATAGGACACCACCTTGGGATCGCCCTTCAGCGCGCCGGCGGCGCTGATGTCGCCGGTGACGCCGGGTGGCTCCTCGCCGATCGCGGCGAACAGCCGGCCGAGATCGTCGGTGCGCAGCGAGAAGGCGCTGAAGTCGTAGCGCGGCCCGCCGTGCTGCAGCGCCAGCTTGCCGGTCAGCCGCAGCTGGCTGCCCAGCGCGCTCACCTGCAGGTCGCGCATCGAGAGTTCGCTCGCCGTGCCGGCGACGCCGCCCTGCACCGAGACCGCGCCGATCGGCGCCTTGCCCGGCGGCGCCTGCCGGGCCAGCTTCGTCAGGCGCTCGACGTTGACGTTCTGCGCTCCGACATTGAGGTCGAAGACCGGTGTCGTACCAAGATCGGCAACGCTGCCCTTCAGCGCCAGCGAGCCGCCGGCGATCCCCGCTATGCGCGACTCGCCGATCGTCAGGCGGCTGCCGCGCAGCGTGAGATCGACATCGACGCCGTCGAGGCGTTCGCCGCCCCACGTCAGCCGGGCGAACTTCGCCTTCACGCGCGCGTCGATACCGGACAGATCGACGGGCGCCGCCGGCTGTGGCGCCGCGCCCTTGGCTGCAGGCCGTGGGGCATCAGCGCGCTTGGGAAGCCAGGAGTCGAGATCCAGCGCGTCGGCCTGCATGTCCAATGTGAAGGACGGCGTCGCCCTGAGCGCCACCGTCAGGGCGCCCTTCATGCTCGTGCCGTCGAGCCGCGCCGTGACGTCGGTGATCGAGATCGTATCGAGTCCGCTGCCGCTGATATTGCCCTTGAGAGAGAAGGCGCCGAGCTTGCCCTGCGGCGCCGATGCGACATCGACCTTCAGCCACGTCAGCAGCTCGCGCAGCCGCTCGCCCTCGAGGCTGATCGTGCCGCGATGCGCCTTGCCCTGCGCCGTGCTGGTCGCGTCGAGCCTGGCACCACCAGGCAGGATCGCGGCCAACTTGTGCAGCGACAGGCTGCCTTGGGCCATTTCGACGTCGACCACCACGTCCTTGGCGCTGCGGCCGCCGTAGACAAGGTCGGCGGCGCGCAGATCGAGCTTCAGGGCAAGATCGGACGGCGGGCCACCGGGCCTTGCCGTTGGCACGCCGGGAGCCGGAACGGCCGTGGTCGACGCCGGCGCATCGGCCAGCCACTTGTCGAGGTCGAGCTTGGTGAAGACGAGCTTGCCGTCGAGCTTCAGCGGCGAGAGCGTCACCGACAGCGAGCCACTACCGGATTCCTCGCCCAGGCTCAGCTTGAAATCACGGGCGACGACACCGGTGGCCGAGGCCTCGAGCCCACCCTCATAGGCGACCTTGCGCGCCAGTGCCGGCGGCAGGTCGGGCGGCGGCGTGCCTGTTGCGCGCGAAAGTCGGGCGACAAAGCTGGCGAAATCCGGCGCCGAGAGCTTTGCCGAGCCGGTGTAGCGCGGGGTCCCGGCCAGATCGTCGATCGCGCCGACCAGGCGCAGATCGCCGTCATCGACCTTGAGAACCGCCTCGACCGGCTGACGGTTGGCCTGGGGTGTGGCGAGTTTGACTTCGAGCGCCAGCCGCACGCCATTGGCCACCACCGCGCCATTGAGCGTCGCCGGGGCTGGCATGCCCTTGAGCGAAGCGGTGAGCTCGATCTGCTCCAGCCGCACCTCGCGCCTGGCCCGGGCATCGACCAGGCTCACGCTGCCGTTCTCGACGATGATGCGCTCGGCGGTAATGCGATAGCCCTCGCCCGCTGCCTTGGGCGTCGCATCACCGGCCTGTGCGGATTGCCGCGGCGCCGACGGGGTGAAATCGTAGTTGGCGCGGCCGTCGGCGGTAACCTCCAGCGCGATGCGCGGCTCGACCAGCTTCAGCTCGGAGACCTCCAGCCGCCTGGCCAGCAGCGGAAACAGACCGACCGCCATGCGCAGCGACTTGGCCTCGACCATTGAGGCCGCCTTCCCGCCGGGCATGTTCGACAGCCGGATATCTGCGGCCTCCAGCACCGGCGAGGGCAGCAGGCGCAACTTCACCGGCCCGGATATGGCCAAGTCGCGTCCGGTGAGGTCGCGGATCGCGGCGGCAACCCTTGGCTTGTAGCTCTCGGCATCAATGAACAGCGGCGCCGCCAGCGCCACGGCGACGACCAGCACGATGACCGCGCCCAGCCCGATCGCGACCTTCTTCAGCACGGAAGCTCCACGCATCGATTCACTCTTATCAAGCATGAGGAACGGGGCGACAATGCGACATGGCCGATATCGTCAACCTCAGGCGTGCGCGCAAGGACAAGGCGCGCCGCGAGCGTGAGGCAGAAGCCGCCGCCAACCGGGCGGCGCATGGCCGCACCGGCGCCGAGAAGCGAGCAAGCCGGTTGGAGGAAGAGCGCGCCCGGCGCGAGCACGCCGCCCACGCCAGGAACGACGACGAAAAGCCGTGAAGTCAGTCGCGGATTGCGCGCGCGCCGCCGCGCGGTCGCGGAGCGACAGTGGGCAGCGGCGGCCAGTCTGGCGGTCCGTGGCAGTCGTCCGTTGCCCTGAACGGCTTCCATGATCTCAGTTCGCGCCGCTCGTACTTCTCCCAGCGGATATCACGCCCCCACTCCACCTGGAAGTACTGGTCGAAGCCTGGCCGCGAATCGACCTCGCGGTGGGACCGCACGTTGGCCGCCGCCGTGATGCAGTCGCTCGCGAGATCCAGGATCATGTTGATCGACAGGGTGGCGCCGCCGCCGATGGCGACCCACGGCTCGCCGGTGCTGCGCAGCCGGCCGTCGTTCAGCCCCAGCCTGCCGCGGAAGGTCAGTCCCTGCTGGTCGAGTTCGTCGAGCGCGAAGAAGCCGGCGGCGGACGCCATCCCGCCCTTCAGCGCGATCAACGCCTCGAAGCTGCCCTCGCCCTTCAGTCCGCTCAGAACGAAGCCGCCATCGACCAGCGGGCCGCCCAGCTTCATCCGCAGGAAGCCGATCTGGCCGTCCATCGACGGCTGGCCGGGTGGCACGCCCTGCCTGCCGGTCAGGATGTAGCGCAGGTCGAGCGGCGCGATGCAGGTCAGTGCCAGATCGAAATCGACTCGCCATTCCCGACCAGTCCCGGGCCGGATCGCCGCCTTCGCGGTGAAACGATTGCCGCGGGCCTCTTCGGTGCGAAAGGCGGTGCGCAGCTCGCGCCGGTCGTCGGCGGAAATCCGGCACGGCGCGTCGCGCCTGACGCGGGTGAAGTCGAAGACGCCGTGCAGGCGATCGACCAGCACCGCGCCGTCGCGCAACTCGGCGCGCAAGACGTACTCGGCGATCTCGACGCGATCGGCCGGCCCGGCGGCGCCTGCTCCAAAATACCTGACGGGCAGCGACAGAGCCTGGCCGCTGACGTCGATCGCGCCCTGCATTGACGCGCGGCCATTGGCACCCGGCTGTCCGAAGGTGGCGACGAGCGCTTCGTAGATGCCGGCGAAGTGCGCGGCATCGGCCTTGCCCAGGCGCGCCTTCGCCTCGAACCTGCCACCAGGCAGGGTGGAGAACTGCACCTCGCGCAGATCGGCGGGATGCAGGCCGAGACTGTCGGCGCGTATCAGGACCACCTGCGGCTCGCCCCGGACGAACTCGATGTCCAGCGTGCCGCCGGCGATCGAGAACCGGCGGCCGGCGAGCTCGCGCGGCGCCGCCGCGTCGGAGCGTCCATCGAGGATGGCATACAGACGCCAGGCCATCGCCGCATCGAAAGTCGGCAGATCGAGGCGACCATTGACCAGACGCACGCGCCCGGCGGCACGATCGCTCTGCATCGTTCCCGACATCCGCACGGCGCCCTGCTGACCGGCCAGCGTCGCCTCGACGCCGACCAACTGTGCGTCGAAATCGCCGTTCGATGTCCGCGTCAGCATCAGTGTCCCGGCGACATTGGCGGCCTGGCTGAAGCTCAGGAAGCGCACCAGCGGCGCGTTCTCGGACAGCAACTCGGCACCCACGACCCAGTCCACCAGCCGCTGTGGCGCGCGCATGCCGACAGCAAGGCAGCCATCGAGGCTGGTGGCCTGCGCGCCGGGTGGCGCGAAGGCGCGCAGATCGCCGGCGAGCCGCACGCCGCCGGGCATCTCGAGGCGGACGTCCTCGAGCGCCAGGCCGGTGGCGCCGACATGCAGGTCGAGCGACACCCGCTCGAGGATGCCGTCGCCGAACTTCACCCGGGGAAGCTCGACCGAGCCGACCAGCATCACATCCTCCGGCGCCGCGCGCGGCCTGACGCAATGCGTGGGCGGCGGCATCGGCGGCAGGCGGGTCTCGGGTGCCGCGGCGGTGGTGGGGTGCACGTCGAGCCAGCTCAGCAGGCCGGTGCCGTCGACGACCTGCTCGCCGCGCACCGGCTCGACCTTGAGCGAGGCGACGCCACTCTTGGGCGCGCTGAGCCGCGCGCGCAGCGCGAAATGGTCGATGCGCAGCTCGCGCAGGGCGACGATCACCTCGTCGTCCCGCCCGACGTTGTCGCGGCGCGAGCGCGCCGTCGCCGAAAGCTTGAAGCCATGGCTGAAGGCCGACACGTCGAGCGCGCCCTCGTTCGGCGTGCGCAGCCGCGCGGCGACCGTGTCGATGCGCGGCAGGACACCATCGATCTCCATGTCGATCGCCTGCCCGGGGATGCCGCTGCGCCGGCCGGAGCGACGAAACGACAGCCTGCCGATGATCGCCGCCTCCTGACGACCGGCACCGAAGCCCAGGGCACAGAACTCGCTGTCGAGCCGGTGCTCGACGCGGTCGTAATCGACCGTCGCGGCCATCACCACGGGCGCTTCCCAGGCGCCGACGCGCGCGCGGCCGATCTCGAGCTGCAGCGGCGCGCCGCCGACGCAGACGCCCGGTCGGGCCAGCGCCGGCGGGCCGACACGCAGGGTCATGTCGGAGAACGCGGCGCCCGGCAGGGTCGCGCGGTCGATGCGCAGTTCGGCCGGCGAGGTCAGCTCGATGGCGCGGCGCGCCGCGTCGAGACGGTCGGCGACCCCGGTCACCGGCGCCTCCCAGGTGTGCACGCGTTGCACCGAGGCCACGAGTTGACGCAGGCGACCCTCGACCTCGCGCAGGACCGCCGCCAGAAACTCGCCGTCACCGGCCGGCGACGGCGGCGGCGCGGCACCGATGGTGCCGACATCGGCGCGCGGATCGTTCAGCGACAACAGATCGACCGAGCTTACGCGCGCGCGCAGGCCGCTCACCCGCACGGGCGGACGGTCGCCGAGATCGCGCAGCGCGATATCCAGCAGCGCGCCGCCGGTCAGCCGCGGCGCCCCGCGATCGGGCTGCACCGCGCGCGCACGCGGCGTGTCGGACGGCGTATTGGCGCCGAGCGGCGTGACGGCGCGCACCGCGGCGGCCCAAACCTCGCCGGGATCGTCGGCGGCAAACGTCACCTCGGCCTCGAGGCGGCCGGGCCAGCAGCCGGTGACACCATCCGGCCCGCGCAGGTCGCGCATGGTGAAGAGGACGTCGACCTCCGCGCCCATCAGGTTGAACTCGACGCCGCCGGACACGACGTCGCCGTCGCCCGCATCGCGCCGTATGCGCGCCTCGAGCGGTCGCCGCGACCGTCGCTCGACGCCCTTCACGTCGAGCATCCTCTCGCCGGCGGCGAGGTCGACCACCACCCGCTCGAGGTCGATGCCGAAGCCACCGACGGAGACGTGGCCGCCGTTGAGCTCGAGACGCCCCGGCATCCAGCTGCAGAGCGAGGGCGAAACCTGCAGGCTCTCGAAAACCTTGCGCGTCATCTCGATGTCGGCCGACGCGGCGACCGAGCGGCCGGCATTGATCCGGATATCGGGTTGCCGCAACGACAGCGACCAGCCGACATCGAAGCCGACCATCGTCGCGACGAGCGTCGCGCCGTCGATCGCGACGACCGTGCGCACGCCGTGACGATCGACCTCGAGGCGCGCCCGACAGGATGAGCTCGGGACGCGGCAGGATGCGCGCCATGACCGGGCCGGTGAGATCGACGTCGCCGTCGGTGAAGACGCTGATCCAGGCCGCGATCCAGGCGCGCCGCTCGGCATCGTTCGTGACGTGCCACGACACGAGCGGCAACAGCGCCGTCACCGCCGTCAGCAGCAGCAGCGGAAGGCCGATCAGGATCACCAGCAACGATCGGGTCGACCGCATCCGTCCCCCGGACGTCCAACCATTGGGCGCGACGCACCCTCTAGAGACTACGTACCCCCCGCAAGCCGCCGGTCAAGCCGCGGCGCTTCACGATCGCGCCACGCGCCTGGTGGTCGCCCGCTCGAAGGCGATTCGCTCGAAGAAGCGCCGGGTCTCGGCGGTGGCGCCCTCGCCGGCGACGGCACGCACGCCCATGAGATCGAGCTTGCGCCCGGTGCGCGCGTCGACCAGAGCGGGCTCGACGCGATGACCGTTGCTGGCGTCCTCCAGCTCCATCGGCCGGCCATCCTCTGCGGCCGCGCCGAAGCGGTCGCCCCATTCCTTCAGCCCGATGATGATGGGAAAGAGCGCCGCGCCCTTCTCGCTGAGACGGTATTCATAGCGCAGCGGGCGCTGCTGGTAGGCGACGCGGCGGAACACGCCGGCCTCGACCAGGCGCTTGAGCCTGGCCGTCAGCACGTTGCGCGCGATGCCGAGATTGGCCTGGAAATCATCGAAGCGGCGCACGCCATAAAGCGCGTCGCGCACGATCAGGAAGGTCCACGGCTCGCCGACGATGTCGAGCGCCGCGGCGATCGAGCAGTTCATGTGGCCGTAGGACGTCCTGCGCATGGCGCGAGTATAGGGCCGGACGCACGCCACGCAATCGCAGGGAAGGCCGCTTCCGCCGCGCGGAAGTCAGGCCCATTCGGGCGCGTAGAGCTCGACCCGACGCGGCACGCCGCGCAGGCGATGCGGTCCCAGCGGGCGCAGCGGCCGCGGACAGACCTCGTTGAACTCGGCCGAGGCGATGGTCGAGACGCCGAGCGCCTTGGTCATGCTTTCCATGCGCGCGCAACGATTGACCGCCGGGCCGATGACCGTGAAGTCGAGCCGGTCGCGCGTGCCGATATTGCCGAAGGTCACCATGCCGAGATGCAGGCCGACGCCGAAGCGGATCGCCTGGCGCCCGGCCTCGGCGCGGCCGAAATTGATCTCGGCGAACTCGGCATGCGCCTCGCGCGCCGCGTCGTGCGCGCCGGCGGTGATGTCGGGCAGGAACATCGCGTCGATCACCGGGAAGATGCCCATCACGCCGTCGCCGATGAACTTCAGGATCTCGCCGCCGTGCCGCGCCAGCGCATCGCCCACGGTCTCGAAATAGCTGTTGAGGAGCTCCAGCATCTCGCCGGCCGACAGCCGCTCGTTGAGCGCCGTGAAGCCGCGCAGGTCGGAGAACCACAGTACGGCGTTGATCTCCTCGCCGTCGCCCCGACGGATCAGGCCGTCGAGAATGCGCCTTCCGGTCTCGCGGCCGATGTAGGTCTCCAGCAGCGTGGTTGAGATACGGTAGTGCAGGTGACCTTCGAGCACCGGCGCGAGATGATTCGCCAGACGCGTGAACTTCTCGATGTCCGACTCGGCGAAGCCCTCGACTCGGTCGGTCGAGAAAGTCAGCGCCGGCCAGCGGCCATGCGCCACCGCGACCGACAGCGCGTAGTAGTCGCGGCCGCCTTCGGCCGCGACCTCATGCAGCACTGGATGGTTCTGCGGCGTCAGCCGGTCGAGCCGGTAGCGCACCGGGCGGCCGGTCGTCGCCAGCTCGTGGAGCGGGCTGCCGATGAAGGCCGGCGAGGTCTCGATGCCGTGCGGCCGGCCCTGCTCGTAGGCCGGCTGGTCGCGGCGCCACACCGTGCCCATGGCGCGCAGTTGCGGATGGATGGTCTGCAGGCCGATGGTCATGCGCCACAGCGGCGCACCCGCCTCGAGCAGGCGAGCGCCCAGCGCGTCGACCAGCGGCACGACATCGGGCAGCAGCCTGCCCTCGCGCACCAGCCAGTCGAGGACGGGGGCGAGGTCCCAATCGATCGAGCGGCGATCGCCGTCAGCCACCCAGCACCGCCTGGACCTCCTCGCCCGAGGTGCGGTAGCGCACATTGGTCGAGAGGTCGGCGATCTTCTCGATGTTGGCGGCGACGTCGTCGACCGTGGCCTGCGGTCCCAGCCGCACGCCCGGTCCCTCGCGATACTCGATGCGCGAGAAGTAACCGGCGCCGGCGGCCCAGATGTCGCCGGTGTGCTGGCACTGCTCGCTGCACAGATAGGCGACCATGGGCGAGACGAATTCCGGCTTCATCTTCGCCAGCACCTCGGGCGTCATCAGGTCCTCGGTCATGCGCGTGCCGGCGACCGGCGCCAGGGCGTTGACCATGATGTTGTATTTCTGGCCCTCCAGGCGCAGCGCGTTGACGAAGCCGACCAGGGCCAGCTTGGCGCCGGCGTAGTTGGTCTGGCCGAAATTGCCGTAGATGCCGGAGTTCGACGAGGTGACGACGACGCGGCCATAGGCCTTCTCGCGCAGGATCGGCCAGGCCGCGTGGGTGACGTAGGCACTTCCGAGAAAGTGCACCTGCACGACGAAGTCGAAATCCTCCATGGTCATGTTGGGGAACGACTTGTCGCGCAGGATGCCGGCGTTGTTGACGACGATATCGACGGTGCCGAAGGCGTCGACGGCCGTCCGCACGATGTTCCTGGCGCCTTCCTTGTCGGCGACGCTGTCGTAGTTGGGCGCCGCCTGGCCGCCCGCCGCCCTGATCTCGGCCACGACCTTGTCGGCCGCCGCGTGATCGCCGCCGCGCCCGTCGCGCGCGCCGCCCGGATCGTTGACCACCACCTTCGCGCCGCGGCTGGCCAGCAGCAGCGCATGCGCGCGCCCCAGCCCGTTGCCGGCGCCGGTGACGATGGCGACGCGGTTGTCGAAGCGGATGGTCATGGCGGTCCCTCGGTGTTCGTTCTTGGCGGCGGGTATGTAGCACAGGAATCGCCGACGCCGCCCATTCCGTCCCTAGGGTAGTCAGAATCACTTGATATCGCCCGGGTGATTCAGGGGCCCGGCCGCGCCTTACAGCGCACGGCCGCATTTTGAGTTTCCGCCCCTATGATGGTCGAATTCACATGGTCGAGCAGCTCGTCGGTGGCGCGACATCATCCGCCATCGCCAGCACGTTGCCTTCAAAGGAGTCTTGGCTGCTTCTCGATGTTCGCCGCCGCACTCCATAGCTTATGCGCAAGCTTGTGTTTCGCTGCTAATAGCAGCCAATAGAGTCGTTGGTTGTTTGCACCCGTGATCAGCTTCATCTCTGTTGCCGGCCACACGCCCTGCTGCAACACCAAGCTTCGCCAGTACTCGACAACTTGTCGTCGTACCTCTGCTTGCGACTGTCGAAGATTCACCTCTTTTCTCCAGCCCGGAGCAAAGGCATCGAAAGCCGAGGTCTCTGCTGAAATGTTCGCATCCAGATTGCGCTGTAAATCCATGGCGCTCACGTGGATCAGCATGTCGATCCGCTTTAGCTGCGCCAACGCTCGAATGATGGAGAAATCCAGAGTCCCGAGATTAAACGGATCGATGAACGCGAAATGAAGGCCATAAGGATTGAGTAAACGCGCCGCCGTCTGCGCCGCCTCAACAGCCGAACCTCGCAGTTCCTCGACCGGGGCATTCAATCTTCTCAGTCTCTCGACACAAGCGTCTCTTCTGTCTTCATCGAGATCTGCCACCAGCACCTTCGTGAACGGCGCCTTACCTTCCAGACTCATCTTCCACGCAGCCACTGCACTTCCATCAATCCATTTGCCGGTCTCACGCACCCTTCCTCGACCGGGGCCACAAAACAGATCGAGGAACGTCGCACCAGCCTTACCTGCTCCCAAGTACTTGCTCCTTGCTGCTCGGGAAGCGTCCAGATAGCGATTAAGATAGGTGTGTTTCTGCGACGCCCAAGCTCCAACCTCACTTGCGGGAAGCCCATCGTCTCCATCAATCAAGCCACTGCCAGTAGACATGGATCTTACTCGCAATCAGCTGATGATGGGTGGCAGCTACTCAGCAGCCATCGGCATCACCGGTGACAAGCGCCCGCTTCTGGGCAGTTCATTCCACTCCCGCCGGTCGAGTAGGCGCCCGCCGGCCTTTGGAGTCCGTCCTCCCCATTGTTTGAAGAAGAACGGAACCTTGGAAGCTCGGCACTGGTCGCGGATCTCTCTGACCCACTCCCCGAGCATTGGACGAGCTCGAGGTCCGCTCTCGCCGCCGACAATCACCCAATGTATTCCGTCGAGACTAAAGGTACCGACACGGCCGATAAGCGGTTCGACAGAGAGAAAGCGAACGCTCGCGTTGGCTCCCCGAAGATGAGCGACGCGCGATAGCTTCGTGCCGTCCTCAACCGAGACCCCTAACCAGACATGAGGCGGCGCCAAGCGATCCCGATAGCGTTCGTTGACATATCGCCGCAGCAAGGAGCTGCGTTTTGTGAGCACTTGGAACGTGTGCCAATGAGCATGCTCCATAGTGTCAAAGACCCGGTCGAGGAACCCGCGAGGAACCTCCTTGTGAAAAAGGTCGCTCATCGAATTCACGAAGATCATGCGAGGACGTTTCCAAGCCAGTGGCTGGTCTAATCGCTCGGGTCGCAGCGTGAGATCGAAGCCCGTCTCAAACGGATGACCGGCTACATTGCGGAAACGCTCTGAAAAGCGCTCCGCATAACAGTTGTCGCAACCAGAACTGATCTTCGTGCACCCGGTGACGGGATTCCACGTAGCGTCCGTCCACTCGATAGAGGATTGATCGGCCATAGCGCACTCTCGAACGAATAGGGAACATTCTATCCACAGCAATAGGAATTGTGAAGCGCGCGTAAGTTGTAGCTCTGTGGATTGTTTCGACCTAAGTAGTTTCGATACTTCCCAGCACCTCGTCGACCGCCTTCAGCCCTTCCTCGAGCTCAGCCTCGGTGATGGTCAGCGGCGGCGAGATCACGATCTGGTTCGACCGCACGTGGATCTGCACGCCGCGCTCGTTGAACATCGCCTTGATGCGGCCGACCAGCGGATCGGGCGCGTTCCACTGCACCAGCGGCTCGCGCGTGGCGCGGTCCTTCACCAGCTCGAGCGTCGCCAGCAGGCCCAGCCCGCGCACCTCGCCGACCAGGCGGTGCTTGGCCTCCAGCTCCTTCAGCCGGCGCATCAGGTGCACGCCGAGGCGCGCGGCGTTGTCGACGACCTTGTCCTCGATCATCGCCGAGATTGCCGCGACACCCGCGGCGCACGACAGCGGATTGCCGGTTTGCGTCGAGCCGATGGCCACGCTGCGGTCGGAGAATTTCTGCGCGATGGCGTCGCTCATCATCACCGCGCCCAGCGGCAGCACGCCGCCGTTGATGCCCTTGGACACCGTCATCATGTCCGGCACCACGTCGTAGTGCTGCATGGCGAACCATTTGCCGGTGCGGCCGAAGCCGTTGATCACCTCGTCGGCGATCATCAGGATGCCGTACTTGTCGCAAAGCCTGCGCAGGATCGCATAGTACTCCGGCGGCGCCACGATCGGCCCGTTGCCGCCGGTGATCGGCTCGAAGATCATCGCCGCGATCGTGTCGGGCCCCTCGGCGAGGATCTGCTCCTCGATGCTGGTGGCGCAGACCACGCCACAGGACGGGTAGGTCTGCCTGAACGTGCAGCGATAGCAGTACGGATTGGGGAACTTCACCGAGCTGGCGAAGTTGTTGGCGCTGGCGCCGCGGCGCGGGTCGCCCGATACGCCCAGCGTGGTGAGCCCGGTGCCGTGATAGGAGCGGTAGCGCGACATCACCTTGGGCCGGCCGGTGACCATGCGCGCGAAGGTCAGCGCCGCCTCGTTGGCCTCGGTGCCGGAGTTCATGAAGAAGAAAGTGTTGAGGTCGCCAGGTGTCACGCTCGCCAGCAGCCGTGCCAGCTCCTCGCGCGGCTCGTTGCGGTAGAACGGCGAGATGAAGCAGAGCTTCTCGGCCTGCGCCTTGATGGCCTCGACGATGCGCCGGTCCTGGTGTCCGAGATTGACGTTGAACAGCTGCGCCGTGAAGTCGAGCCAGCGCTTGCCGGTATCGTCGTGGAAGTAGACGCCCGCGGCGCGCGTCACCCGGGGCGAGCCGAAGGTGTCCTTGATCGAGGACCAGGCGTTGATGCTGACGCCCTCGGGCTCGTTGCGCAGGGCGGGCGTAATCTGGTTCACGGTACTGGTCCTCGCGGCGGCTGGGATGTCGCCGCACCGTAGGCCGTCAATCGACGGCGGCCAAGGGGCGGCAGACGGATTCCAGCGAGCGCCGCTCCGCCGCCACGCCCCAGCGCCACTGCACCAGCGCCGCGCCCAGCATCAGCGCGGCGCCGGCGATGTAGCCGGCCGCCAGCGACGACCGCGAGCCGGTGTCGATCAGGGCGCCGAAGATCGTCGGGCCGGCGACGCCGCCGACGCCCGTGCCGATGGCGTAGAACACGGCGATCGCCACCGCGCGCAGCTCCAGCGGGAAGGTCTCGGAGACGGTGAGGTAGGCCGAGCTTGCCGCCGCCGAGGCGACGAAGAAGATCCCCGACCAGGCGATCGTCTGCGTCGTGGCGTCGAGCCAGCCGGCCCAGAACAGCCAGGCGCTCAGCGCCAGCAGCGCGCCCGACACGGCATAGGTCAGCGCGATCATGGCGCGCCGCCCCACCGAGTCGAAGAACGGGCCGAGGATCAGCGGCCCCAGCAGGTTGCCCACCGCGAAGGGAATGATGTACAGCGCGACATCGTCGACCGGCACGCCGTAGAACTCGCCCAGCACCAGCGCGTAGGTGAAGAAGATCGCATTGTAGAAGAAGGCCTGCGCCGCCATCAGCACCAGGCCGACGATGGCCCGCCAGCGATGCAGATCGAACAGCACGTGCACGACCTCGCGCACTTGCAGGCGCTCGCGCGCCCGGAGCTTCAGCGTCGGCACCGGCGCAGCATCGAAGCGATGGCCGCGGTCCGCGACGCTCCTCTCGATCCTCTCGACGATCCTGCGCGCCTCCTCGACGCGGCCATGCAGCACCAGCCAGCGCGGGCTCTCGGGAATCCAGTAGCGCATCAGCAGGATGAACAGGCCAAGCACGGAGCCGATCAGGAAGGCGAGCCGCCAGCCGTGGTCCGGCTCGAACAGCGCCGGATCGAGCAACACCGTCGCGCCGCCCGCCCCGAACAGCGCCCCCAGCCAGAAGCAGCCGTTGATCGCCAGGTCGGTGCGCCCGCGCACCCGTGCCGGGATCAGTTCCTGGATGGTCGAGTTGATCGCCGTGTACTCGCCGCCGATGCCGGCGCCGGTGAAGAAGCGGAAGATGGCGAAGCTCCAGAAATCCCAGGAGAACGCCGTCGCCCCCGTGGCCACGATGTAGACCGACAGCGTGATGAAGAAGAGCTTGCGGCGTCCCAGAATGTCGGTGAGCCAGCCGAAGCCCAGGCCACCGAGCACCGCGCCGGCGAGATAGGCGCTGGCCGCCAGCCCGACCTCGGTGTTGCTGAGCTGCAGCGCGGGACTCTGTCTCAGGGCCCCGGCCAGGGTGCCGGCCAGGGTGACTTCCAGCCCGTCCAGTGCCCAGGTCACGCCCAGCGCGATCACGACCAGCGTGTGGAACCGGCTCCACGGCAGCCTGTCGAGCCGGGAGGGAATGTCAGTCTCGATGATCCGGCCGCTGACGCCGGTGACAGCCGAATCCGCCATGTCGGAAACTCCTCCCTGCCTCACAAACGACACAGCGCATCGGGCGGTGCCTTGAACGACCCCCACATTTGTGGGCAATGTCCGGCCATCAGCGCATCGCCGAACCGGAGCTTGTCATGGCCCTCGCCGCCCCCTCGCGACCGCCCCAGGTCGACGCCACCATCGCCGAGCTCAAGGCGCTGGTCGGCGACCGGCTGAGCACGGCGCATGCCGTGCGCGAGCAGCACGGCAAGGATATCAGCTATCACGAGGCGCCGCTGCCCGATGCCGTGGTCTTCGCCGAATCGGCCGAGGAGGTGCAGAAGATCGTGCAGATCTGTGCCCGCCACGGCACGCCGGTGATCGCCTACGGCACCGGCACCTCGCTCGAAGGCCATATCAGCGCGCCCAACGGCGGCATCTCGCTCGACGTCAGCCGCATGAACAAGGTTCTGCAGGTCAACGAGGCCGACCTCGACGTTGTCGTGCAGCCCGGCGTCACGCGCAAGCAGCTCAACGAGTACATCCGCGCCACTGGCCTGTTCTTCCCGATCGATCCCGGCGCCGACGCCTCGATCGGCGGCATGGCCAGCACGCGGGCCTCAGGCACCAACGCGGTGCGCTACGGCACGATGCGCGAGAATGTGCTGGCGATGCAGGTGGTGACCGCCGACGGCCGACTGATGCGGCTCGGCCGGCGCTCACGCAAGTCGAGCGCGGGCTACGACATGGTGAAGCTGTTCGTGGGCTCCGAAGGCACGCTGGGCATCATCACCGAGGTGACGCTGCGCCTGTACGGCATCCCTGAATCGATGGTCGCGGCGACTTGCGCTTTCGACAGCCTCGAGGGCGCGGTCAACACGGTGATCCAGACGATCCAGTCCGGCATCCCGGTGGCGCGCATCGAGCTGATGGACACGGAGACGGTCAGTACCGTGAACAGGTATTCCAAGCTCAGCCTGCCGCACAAGAACCTGCTGCTGCTGGAGTTTCACGGCACCGAGGCCGGCACCAGGGAGCAGGCCGAGATGGTGCAGGCGCTGGCCGCCGACAACGGCGGCGGCGACTTCGCCTGGACCGGCCAGGCCGAGGAGCGCAGCAGGATGTGGCAGGCGCGCCACGATGCCGCCTGGGCCGCCAAGGCCGCCAGGCCGGGCTGGGGCATGTGGGCGACCGACGTGTGCGTGCCCATCTCCAACCTCGCCGAATGCATCCTCGAGACCCAGAAGGACGTCGTGGCCAGCGGCCTCTATGCCCCCATCGTCGGCCACGTCGGCGACGGCAATTTCCATCTCACCATGATGGTGGACCCGAACGATCCGACCTACCTGCCGCGGGCGGAAGGGCTAAACGACCGCATGATCGCGCGGGCGCAGAACCTCGGCGGCACCTGCACCGGCGAGCACGGCGTTGGCATCGGCAAGATCAAGTACCTCTATGCCGAGCACGGCGAGGCGGTGAGCCTGATGCGCGCCGTGAAGAAGGCGCTCGACCCCGACAACATCATGAACCCGGGCAAGATCTTCGGGCCGATGAACTGAGGCCGTTTGCGGACGGGTGGCCTGGCCGCAGGTTGATAAAATCGCGTCCGGCGGCTTGACGCGGTGTTCAGTGTCGAGGACGGTAGGACCGTCCATGGATATCCGCCCCCACATCGTCGTTGTCGAAGACGCCGCCTCGCAGCGGCAGATGCTCGTCGACTACCTGACACGCCAGAATCTCAGGGTCAGCGGCGCCGAGAATGGCGGCATGCTGCGCCGGATCGCCGATCGCGAGATGCCGGCGGTGGTGCTGCTCGATGTCGGCCTGCCCGACGAGGACGGCTTCTCGCTGGCGCGCTACCTGCGCGAAAAGAGCGGCCGTGTGTGGATCATCATGGTCACGGCCGCGGGCGATCCGGTCGACCGCGTCGTCGGGCTCGAAACCGGCGCCGACGACTACGTCGCCAAGCCCTACGATCCGCGCGAGCTGCTGGCGCGGGTCAAGGCCGGGCTGCGGCGCGCAACCGGCGCCGGCGCGGTGACGCCCAAGGCGGCCGGCCGCGTACGCATGGGCCGGCGCATCCTCGATCTCGACAAGCGCCTGCTGGTCGATCCCGACGGCGGCGAGGAGACGCTGAGCGCCAGCGAGTTCGATCTGCTCAAGGTCTTCGCCGAGAATCCCAACCGGCCGCTGACCCGCGAGTGGCTGCTGGAGGTCACCAGCCACCGCGACATGGACGCCTTCGAGCGCTCGATCGACCTGCGCATCAAGCGTCTGCGGCGCAAGGTCGAGCAGGACGCCGCACATCCCGAGGCGATCCGCACCGTGCGCGGCGCCGGCTACATGTTCGTGCCGCCGACCGACTGAAGCGCCGACGCCAGGCGGCGCAGCTCGGTGGCGAGATGGCCGCGCGCGTCCTGGCAGCGCTGGCGGTCCGCGGCCTTGCCGGCCTCCTCGAGCGCCAGGGCCGCCGCGCCGGCGCGCTGCGCGCCGATCTGCAGCGCCGAGCCCTTCAGCCGATGCGCCGCGCGCGCCACGCGCGCGAGGTCGCCGGCGCGCATCGCCGCGTCGATTTCGCCCTCCGACTCCTCCAGCTCGCCGGAGAAGGTGTCGAAGAGCTCGCGCTCGAAGGCCGCGTCGCCGCCCGACCAGCGCCCCAGCACCGACCGGTCGAGTACTTCGTCGCCGCCACCCGGTCCGTCGGACGCGACATGGGCCCGCGAGCCCGCCTGCTCCACCGCCGGCAGCCAGCGCTCGATCACCGCGCGCAGCCGCTCCGTCTCGACCGGCTTGGCGAGGTAGCCGTCCATGCCGGCGGCGCGACAGCGCTCGTCCTCGCCCTTCATGGCGTTGGCCGTGCTGGCGACGATCGGCGTGCGTGGCAGGGCGCGGCGCACCTCCTCGCTGCGGATCCGGGCGGTCATCTCGAAGCCGTCCATCTCGGGCATGTGCACGTCGGCGAGGACCAGCGCGTAGTCGCCAGCCCGCCAGCGCTCCAGACCTTCGCGGCCGTTCACCGCCGTGTCGGCGGCGACCCCCAGCGAGGCGAGCTGGCGCAGCGCCACCTTCAGGTTGACCGGGTGATCGTCGACGACCAGCACACGCGCGCTCGATGGCAGCGCGCTCGGGATCGGCACGTCGATCGCACCGGAAACCGACTGCGCCTGCAGCTCGACCAGCGGCGAATCGGCCGGCGCGGCGCGCAGGACCAGCGTCACCGTGAAGGTGGAGCCGGCGCCGGGCACGCTTTCGGCCCGCACGTCGCCGTCCATGAGCTGCGACAGGCGGCGCACGATGGACAGGCCCAGCCCGGTGCCGCCATAGCGCCGCGTCGTGCCGGAGTCGGCCTGGGCGAAAGGCTTGAACAGGCCGGCGAGCTGCGTCTCGTCCATGCCGATGCCGGTGTCACTGACCGAGATCTCGACCTCGGTGCGGCCCTCGCCCAGCGGCCGGGTCAGCGCGCGCACGATGACCGCGCCGCGCTCGGTGAACTTCACCGCGTTGCCGATCAGGTTGGCGACGATCTGGCGCACGCGCGTCGGGTCGCCGATCAGCGCATCGGCCGAGCCGGGCGACATGGCGACGCTCAGGCTGACGCGCTTGGCGGCGGCGGCGGCACGGAAATTGTCGGCGGCGCGCTCGACCACGCTCGACAGCGAGAAGGCGGCCGCCTCCAGATCGGTGCGACCGGCCTCGATCTTGGAGAAGTCGAGCAGGTCGTCGAGCAGGCGCAGCACGGAGCCGGCGCTGTCGCGCATGGTATGGACGAGATCGCGCTGGTCGTCGTTCAGCTTCTCGCGGCCGAGCACCTCGATCATGCCGAGCACGCCGTTCATCGGCGTGCGGATCTCGTGGCTCATGGTGGCGAGGAACGTCGATTTCGCCTGGTTGGCCGCGTCGGACTCGACGCGCGCCGTCTCCGCGGCCTCCAGCGCCCGCTCCAGTTCCCGCTGGCGTCGGCGCTGCTCGGTCACATCGGTCACCAGCAGGGTAGTGCGTCCCTCGATCGAGCGCGCCAGCGCCCGCGCCCACTGGCCCTTGCCGAAGCGGAAAAGGATCGGATCGCCGGTCCGAAGGCTGAGCAGCGTGCTGGCGATCCACTCGGCCTTCTGGTTCGCCGGAACGGCGCCGGCGTCGGCGGCGATGACCACGGCCATCGACAGCGAAAGGCCGGACTTGAAGAGCGCCGGGTTGCTGCCCATGAAACGCTCGTACGCCTCGTTGCACAATTCCAGCCGGTCGTCGGCGTCGAAGAACGCGATGCCGTCGGCCATCGAACCCATCGCCGCCACCAGCTTGCGCCGCGCTTCGGTGGCGGAATCGAGCGCCTGTTCGAGGTCGCGCTGGCGCTGGCGCTGCTCGGTCACGTCGGTCGCCAGCAAGGTCCAGCGACCGTCGCCGGTACGTCGCATTTCCATGCGGGTCCAGCGATTGTCTCCGAACGGGATGAGGACCGACTCTCCCGCGCGGTAGCGGCGCAAAGCGTCGACGATCGCCTTCTGCCTGACTTCCGCCGGCAGCCTGAGCGCGCCCTGGCGAATCGCGCCCTCCAGCGTGATCCCCGGGGAGCACATGAGAGGGTCGTCATTCACGAAGCGCTTGAAGGCCTCGTTGCACAGCTCCAGCCGCTCGTCGGCGTCGAGGAAGGCGATACCGCCGGCCATGGTTTCCATCGCCGCAATCAGCTTGGTGCGCGATTCCGTGGCCGATGCCAGCGCCTGCTCCAGCTCGCGCTGGCGCTGGCGCTGCTCCGTCACGTCGGTCGCCAGCAGGGTCCAGCGGCCATCGCCGGTCGGTCGCATCAGCAGCCGGGCCCACCTGTCGTCGCCGAACGGCACGAGCACGGGCTCGCCGGCGCGGTAGCGACGCAGGGCTTCACGGGTCCATTCCTCCCGATTCTCCGGCGGCAGCTTCTTCTCCGCGCCCCGCCGGGTGCCGAGCTCGAGCGAAGCGCCGGGCACACACATCATGGGGTCGTCGTCCATGAACCGCTTGAAGGCCTCGTTGCACAGTTCCAGCCGCTCGTCGGCATCGAGGAAGGCGATGCCGCCGGCACTGGACTCCATGGCCGCGATCAGCTTGGCGCCGGCCTCCCTGGCGGTGGTCTCGCTGTTCTTGAGGTCGGTAACGTCGCGATGCACGACCACGCGCCGGCCATCGGTCAGGATGACGACGGACACTTCCAGCCATCGATCCCGCCGACGCAACGGGTACCAGCCGTTGGTCCCGTTCTCGAGAAGCTCTTCGCGCAGGGCGATCGCCGCCTCGCGCTCCTCCTGATCGAGCGGCCCGAACACGCCGGCCTCGATCTGGCGCTCCACCAGCTCGCGAAGCGCGCCGCCGATCAGCCGCTCGGCGGGAATGTCGCCCAGGGTCCGGCGCGCGACATCGTTGATGAACAGCAGCCGCTTGTCCGGGCCATAGAGGATGACCGCGTCGCTCAGCGCGTTGAGCGCGGTCTGCAGCGTCTCGCGCGCCTCGGTGGCGGCGGTTTCGCTGTTCTTCAGATCGGTGACGTCGCGATGCACGATCAGCCGGTGGCCGTCAGGCAGCACCGTGGTCGACAGCTCGAGCCAGCGATCGCGCCGCCGTACCTGCTGCCAGCCATTGGTTCCGCGGTTGAACTGCTCCATACGATCGGCGATCGCAGCGTCACGCGTCGCTGCGCCGAGCGGTCCGAAATCGCCACGGTCGGCCTGGGCCTCGATGATCTCGCGGAAGGTCCGGCCGATCAGGGGCGCCGCGCGGTCGATGGCGTGGATCTGGTAGGCGGCGTCGTTGAGCAGCAGCAGCCGGCCGTCGGGCGCGTAGAGGAAGACCGCTTCGCTGAGCGCGTTGAGTGCGGTCCGCAGGGTCGCGCGCGCCTCCTCGCCCTCGCCGCGCGCCGCCTCGAGTCGGCCGAGCAGCCGCTCGTGCGAGAGCGTCACGGCGATCATCTCGCGCGCGAAGCGCTGCTGGCCGCGCGCGACCAGCAGGAGACCGAGACCGAAAGGCGGCAGGCAGGCGGCGCCCAGGACGACCGACAGCATGTCGCCGGCGGCGATCAGCGCGACGCTCATCGGCGTCAGCAGGGCGAAGACGTAGCCGGCATAGCTGCGCATCGAGTAGGCCCGCGTGGGCGAGCCCAGCGTCATGATGATCAGCAGCAGGCACAGCGAGAAGCGCACCGGCGGATCGGCCGACACGGCCACCAGCGCGGCGCCGGCGCCGACGACGAGGCCGTTCCACAGCGTCAACGCCAGGTGCAGGTTCTGCCATTGGCGAAGCGGACGGCGATCGGCGTTCGCGCCGTAGTCGCGCTCGAGACGGGGATAGCCGAAACGCCCCGCGACGTGGAGGGCTGCAAGCGCGACAAACACCCACCATGGGCTGCGGCCAGCGTCGAGGACCGCGTAGATCGGCCAGATCAGGAGCAGCAAGCTGCGCACGCCCATGCTCCGGCGCAGCAGGCGCGACGTCAGCTCGCGTTCGACGGCGCGGTCGGCCGGATCGATGGGTCGCTCGGCGGCGTCCGGGGACTCGTTCATCGCGCCATCATGCCGTTCCCGCGCGTCTCACGCATGTCGCGGGATGCCGCCAATTGTGTCGTGTGTGTCTTCGCGGGCGCCTGACGACATCGGGGAGACATCGACGTTGCCGCCGCAAGACACAACATCTGGATGCCACGACACTCACGACACAATGTCCAGTGATCGGGGACATTCCGGCGACGCGCACCACAGGCATCTCCCCGCCATCGAAGGACGGCACACCGCCGGCCAACACCACACGGGAGATACGACCATGTTCACGCGCTTCACGACCCTGATCGCCGCCACCCTGCTGGCCGCCACCGTCGCCACCTCGGCCCAGGCCGCGCTGACCGACAACGGCCTCGGCGCCACGAACGGCCTCATCGGCACGAACGGCCTCGACAGCACGAACGGCCGGGATAGTGGTGCGCGGCACGGTCACATCCTGATGATCGAGCTGCCCAAGGAGTGATCGACCGCACCACGGGACCGGCTCGCCGCCGGTCCCGTTTCGCGTTCACACCGTCAGGGAGTTCCATTCGTGCACGCCATCCTCCGCCAGGTCCTGCCGCTACTCGCCGCCCTCCAGGCCGGCACCGCCGCGGCCGCGCCCGACAGCCGGCGGGTCGCGCGCGTCGATGTCGTCGACAGCCGCTTCCGCGTGACGATGACGGACGGACGGGAACGCCATTCCGATTCGCTGGTTGGCGCCATTCTGACCATCGGCGTCGGCAAGCGATCGGTGAGGGTGCGCATCGACGCCGTCGAGCGCGACACCACCGACTACGCGTCCGACGTCTGGCTGCATTCGTTGTCCGTCGAAGGCGCCGATGGCCGCTGGACAACGCACTGCACGCCCGGCCCCGACGGCCGCCGCGTCGGCTTCCCGGTCGCCGGTCGGGCCGGCCGCGACGGCATTCTCCGCCCCGCCGAGCCGGGGCGCCTGGAAATCCTCTGCACGTCGGGCGCCATGGCCAAGTGCGCCCGGTTCGGCTACCGGCCCTGGGCGACGAGCGCCGATGGCCGGCCCCTGCTCGCCCTGCACCGCGCCTGCGTGCGCATGCTGCGCGGCGACTATGGCGGCCGCGATGAGCCGATGACACGCGACGGCATGAAGATCAACGTCTCCGACGCGCTCGGCATCCAGCCGCCCGAGGATGTACCCGGCATGCGCTTCGAAGCGGGGTGGGACGAGAACGGCGCGGTCTGCGTCCATCATCCGCGCGTGAAGGAGAATGTGACGCTGGAGCAGCTCGAGGCGCGCAACCCCAGGCTCAAGGGCCGCACGGGCGCGATCTGCACCGAGGCCTTCGCCCGCGCCCACGGCGCCGTGATCTTCAATCACTCCAACCCGTAACGAGAACGGCGCGCCGCAGGGGGCGCGCCGTCGTTGTCGGGGTTGTCGTGGCGGCGGCTATTTCGCGCACTGCACCATGATCTCGACCTTCAGCCCCGGCGCGGCGAGCTTGGCCTCGACGGTGGCGCGCGCCGGTGTGTTGCCGGGCGCCACCCAGGCGTCCCACACCTCGTTCATCTGGCTCCAGGTGGCGATATCGGTGAGCCAGATATTGGCCGAAAGGATCTTGCTCTTGTCGGTGCCGGACTTGGCGAGCAGCGCGTCGATCTTGTCGAGGATCTGCTTGGTCTGGCCCTTGACGTCGGCCTTGCTGTCGTCGGCGGTCAGCCCGGCGAGATAGACGGTGTTGCCGTGCACGACCGCCTGGCTCATGCGCGGTCCGGCGTTGATGCGTTCGACCATGATACTTTCCCTCCGTTGAACGAGACGGAGCGCACCCTAGCAAACAAGGCGAGAAAGAGTCAGCGCGGCAGCAGGCCGACCGGATCGACCGGCTTGTTGCGGTGACGGATCTCGAAATGCAGTTGCGGTTCCGATGCGCCGCCCGAGGTGCCGACCGTGCCGATGGTCTGGCCCTTGCGCACCGTCGCGCCCTTGGCCACCGACATCCTGTCGAGATGGGCATAGGCGGTGATGTAGCCGCCGGTGTGGCTGACCAGCAGCAGGTTACCCAGGCCGCGCACCTCGTTGCCCGCATAGACCACGGTACCGCCGTCGGCCGCCTTCACCGGCGTGCCCGCGGCGGCGGCGATGTCGATGCCGTCGTTGCGCTGGCCGCCGGCACGCGGGCCGAAGCCCGCCAGGGTACGGCCGCGCACCGGCCAGTCGAAGCGCGGCGCCGCGCCGGGCAGCGCGGATGCTGGCGGCGCCATGCGCGGCGCCGGATCGGCGGGCGGCTGCGGTGCGGCCGATGTCGGCGGTGGCGGTGCAGCCGCCGGTGTGCCTGATGGCGGCGGAAGTTCAGTGGATGTGACACGGCCGCCCGCTGGCGCGGGTCCGCCCGCAGGCGCCGGTGCCGACGGCGGCGGCGCATCGCGCGCCGCGCTGGTGTCGACGACACGCGCGCCGGGCAGCGCGAGGCTCGTCCCCGGGCGCAGCCGGTAAGGCTCCCTCAGACCGTTGCGTTGGATGATCGCGTCGCGCGGCACGCCGAAGCGCGAGGCGACGGCGTCGAGCGTATCGCCCTGCTTCGTGACATAGATCGCGACGGCGTTGGGGCTTGCGCCCGAACCGGGATATTCGATCGTGCCTTCACGCCCGCTGTAGGTCCGGTCGCAGGCGGCCATGAACAGCATGGCCAGGGCGACGAGAACCCGCTTCGCGGCGACGAACGGCAGCGATCGCGAGGGGGAGCGATGCGCGTTCATTTGAACGCGCACACTACCCGAACCCGGCTCCGATGTGAATCCCCGGCGCGAGGTCAGGGCGAGGACACATGGTCATGGCGCGCTGCGACCACGATGCGGTTCTCGACGACGTTCGGGCAGCGTCGCTGCAATCACCCATCATGAGCGCGGCCGGAGCGGCGCGGCCCCAACCCAGCACACCAGCCGGATACGAGAACTCTGCCGGGACGAGGGGCCGACGTGAAGGGGCCGGCGGTCGCCCTCAGATGCGCTGGTCCATCTCCAGCGCCGGCTCGTCGCAGTCGACGCAGCCCACGACCTTGGCCGGTACGCCGGCGACGGTGCAGCCCGCCGGCACCGGGTGCAGCACGACGCTGCCCGAGGCGACCTTGGCGCGCGCGCCGACCTCGATGTTGCCGAGTACCTTGGCGCCGGCGCCGATCAGCACGCCGCGGCGGATCTTGGGATGGCGATCACCGGTTTCCTTGCCGGTGCCGCCGAGCGTCACGCCCTGCAGCATCGACACGCCGTCCTCGACCACCGCCGTCTCGCCGATCACCACGCCGGTGGCGTGGTCGATCATGATGCCCTTGCCGATGCGCGCGGCCGGGTTGATGTCGACGCCGAAGATCGAGCTCGAGCGGCTCTGCAGGAACAGCGCCATGCCGCGCCGGCCGCGGCCGAGCAGCCAGTGCGCCACGCGGTGGGTCTGCAGCGCGTGGAATCCCTTGAACCACAGGAAAGGATCGAGGCGCGAGCGGCAGGCGGGATCGCGCTCGTAGACGGCGACGATATCGGCCCGCGCGGCGACGCCGATCTCGGGGTCGCCGGCGATCGCTTCGTCAAGCGTCTGGCGGATCAGCATGGCCGGCGTCTCGCTGGTCGCCAGCATGCGCGCGAGGTGATAGCTGAGCGCGCTCTCGAAGCGCGGCTGGCTGAGGATCGCGGCGTGTAGCAGGCTGGCCAGCGCCGGCTCGGCGCGCGCCAGGTCCTGGGCAGCTTCGCGGATCTCGGTCCAGATCGGGTCGACGGCGGCGACCCTGGCGATGACATTGCTGTCCATGCGACTGTCCTCCCGCGGCAGTACTGGCCGGGTTCGTGGCAGGACTCTCGCCGCGCGCGCGCGCCGGCGCAAGCCGCCCTCACATGAGTTTTAGCGCGCGCTGCAGCAATCCCACTCACGCGAAGCGTGAGGGTCACGCGAGCGCGTGGTTCAGCCGCCGCGGCGCTCGAGCTCGGCGATCAGCGCGTCGAGGCCGTTGCGGCTGACATAGGAATTGAAGTCGGAGCGCCGCGTCATGCCCATGCTGACGCCCTCGACCGAGATGTCGACCACCTTGCCGCGGGCGATCTCCCAGACAATGCGGATCGGCTGTCCGCCGGAGGGCTGCACCAGCTGCGAGTCGACGAGCTGGGAGGCGCCGTTGGAGGTGACCCTGCCGACCGTCAGCGTCTGGCCCTGGTAGTTCTTGAAGCGGCCCGAATAGGCCCGGATCTCGGCCTTCTCGAAGGCCGTCATGAACCGGCTGCGCTGGTCGGGCGTGGCGCTGTTCCAGTGCCGGCCCAGCACCATCTGGCCGATCGCATTGATGTCAAAATTGGCGCGGAACAGCTGGGTCATCTGCTGCTCGCGCTCGGCGTCCGAGGCCCCGGTCTTGACCGTCGCCAGGACCTGGCTCGCCATCCTTTCGACGACCTGCGCCGCCTCCTGGGCGGCGGCGCCCGACGCCGCCAGGACCATCGCCGCCGACGCGACCACGCACGTCACGACCCAACGCCGAAACGTCGTCACATGAGCCTCCATCCGATGGTGCGTCAGCGCGCGAAACCCAGCTCCGGCCGCCCCGACGCGACCAGCGCGATCGACGCGGTCTGGGGAGCGCCCTTCTGCCGGATCTCGGCCACGCGCCTCTGCGTGTAGGCGCTGCGCAGCGCCGAGTAGTAGTCGACCGAGTTCTTCTCAATGTCGTCCAGTGCCTGCATGGTGCGCGAACGGGCGTCGACCAAGGTGACGCCGGCACGCGCATACATCAGGTACTCAACGTCGAGCTGCCAGGTAAGGATGCGGAAGGGGTCGATCACATAGTCGACCAGCAGGCCCACCGCGTCGCGCGCGTTGGACGGACCGATCAGCGGCAGCACGAGATAGGGGCCGCCGTCCTCCGGCGGCGCCTTGGCCCACACGGCGATGGTCTGGCCGAAATCCTCCTTGGTCGGCGGCATGCCGAGCTCCTTGGCGACGTCGAAGATGCCGAGGATGCCGATCGTGGTGTTGACCAGGAAGCGCGCGATGGTCTGGGCCGCCCGCGACGGCTCGCCCTGCGCCACCTCGTTGATCGCGGTGACCGGCTCGCCGAGGTTGTGCACGACATTGGTGACGCCGCGCTGGATCGGCTCGGGCACCCAGAACTTGTAGGTCACCGTCAGGGGCCGCACGACGAACATGTCGATGGTGCGGTTGATCGCGAACATGAAACGGTTGGGCACCTCCAGGGGATCCCACGGCTCGCCGGGCTCCTGCGAGGCGCAGGCGCCCAGGCCCGTGGTGGCGGCCACCAGCACGACCGCGAGGCCGAATCGCACTCGGGACAGTAGATACCTGATCATTCTCGTTGCGACCTGCTCGCCTATCCCGAGGGCCCGGAAGGGTGAGGCAGTATGCTTGCGCGGGCGCTCATTTCACAACGGCAAATTTTCCCCGATATCCGCGTGGGCTTTGCTCAATGTCGGCTTTTTTCAGACATTAGAAGTTTTGGTTTGACCTCTATATAAATATATCTTTATGTAGCCATATGGAAGACCTTCTCCTGTTGCTCCGGGCGGCGGCCGAGGATACGCGGCTGCGCATCCTGGCGCTGGCGGCGCGCGACCAGCTGACCGTCAGCGAGTTCGTCGACATCCTGGGCCAGAGCCAGCCCCGGGTGTCGCGACACCTCAAGCTGATGGTCGAGGCCGGCCTGCTCGAGCGCTTCCGCGAGGGCCAGTGGGCCTATTTCCGGCTGGCGCGCCATCCCGAGCTGGCCCCGGTGGTCGAGGCGATCGTCGCCAAGCTGGGCGCCGAAGGCGACCTGGCGCGACTCGAGGATCTGCGGCGCCGGCGCGAGAACCGCGCCATCGCCTATTTCCGCACCAACGCCGAGCGCTGGGACCAGCTGCGCGCCCTGCACATCGACGACGCCGAGATCGAGAAGGCCCTGGTCGGCCTGCTGCCCGACGATGTCGGCTCGCTGCTCGACATCGGCACCGGCACCGGCCGAATCCTCGAGGTGCTGGCGCGCCACGCCGAGCGCGCCACCGGCATCGACCAGTCGCGCGAGATGCTGGCGGTGGCCCGCACCAATCTGGCGCGCGCCGGCCTAGCCCAGGTCGAGATCCGCCAGGCCGACATGTACGCCCTGCCCTTCGCCTCGATGTCGCTCGACGTCGTGTCGATCCACCAGGTGCTGCACTATGCCGAGGATCCCGCCGCCGTGCTGCGCGAGGCCGCGCGCGTGCTGGCGCCCGGCGGCACGGCGCTGATCGTCGACTTCGCGCCGCACGATCTCGTCGAGCTGCGCCGCGAGCACGCCCATGTCCATCTCGGCTTCGCCGACAACCAGGTCGCCGGCTGGCTGAGCGCCGCCGGCCTCGACGCCGCGCCGCCGCTGCACCTGCCGGGCAAGCGCCTGATGGTGGGCATCTGGCGCGCCACCAAGCCGAGAGCCGATACCGCCGTCGTGCCGGCCGAGACCGGCGCCCCGCTGCAGGAGAATTCGCGATGAGTCCCGACACCGGCCCGCTCAGCCATGCCGCGCCCCTCGCCGAGTTCCCGGCCCGCGCCCCGCGCAAGCTCGCCGTCTCCTTCGAGTTCTTCCCGCCCAAGACCGAGGCGATGGAGCAGACGCTGTGGGGCGCCGTCGAGCGTCTGGCGCCGCTGAAGCCGACGTTCTTCTCCGTCACCTACGGCGCCGGCGGCTCGACCCGCCAGCGCACGCACGAGACCGTGGTGCGCATCAAGCGCGAGACCGGTGTCGACCCCGCGGCGCATCTCACCTGCGTCGGCGCGACGAAAGCGGAGATCGACGAGGTCGCGCGCGACTACTGGAACGCCGGCATCCGCCACATCGTCGCCCTGCGCGGCGATCCGCCCTCGGGCATGGGCGGCAAGTACACCGCGCATCCCGGGGGCTACGCCAACGCCGCCGAGCTGGTGGCCGGCCTGAAGAAGATCGGCGACTTCCAGATCAGCGTCGCGGCCTATCCCGAGAAGCATCCCGACTCGGCCGACACGGCCTCGGATCTGCTGAACCTCAAGCGCAAGATCGACGCCGGCGCCGATCGCGCCATCACCCAGTTCTTCTTCGAGCCCGACGACTATCTGCGCTTCCGCGACCAGGCCTGGGCGATGGGCATCCACGCCCCGATCGTGCCCGGCATCGTGCCGGTCAGCAATTTCGCCCAGGTCAGGCGCATCGCCGGCCTGTGCGGCGCCAGGGTGCCGGGCTGGCTGGCCGAGATGTTCGAGGGCCTCGACGACGACGTCGAGACGCGCCGCATGATCGCCGCCACCGTCGCCGGCGATCTCTGCCGCCGCCTCGAGAGCGAGGGCGTCAACGCCTTCCACTTCTACACGCTGAACCGCGCCGACCTGACCTTCGCCATCTGCCATCTGCTGGGCGTCCGGCCGGCACGCACCCCGTCGTCCTGAGCGCAGCGAAGGACCTCGCGGCATGGCGGCCACATCGAACCATCGCATCCGGACGCAGCACCGCAAGGTCCTTCGCTGCGCTCAGGACGACAACGAGCTATCGGAATCCGTGACATGACCCGCAGTGAGAAAGCCGACCTGCTGCTGCAGATCGCGCAGGAGCGCATCCTGGTGAAGGACGGGCCCTACGGCTCGATGATCCAGAGCTACAGGCTCGATGAGGACGGCTTCCGCGGCGGCCGCAGTTTCAACCACGACCAGAAGGGCGACAACGACCTCCTGAACGTGACGCGGCCGGAGATCGTCGGCGAGATCTGCGACGCCTATCTCGCCGCCGGCGCCGACATCGTCGCCACCAACACCTTCAACGCCAACGCCATCAGCCTCAGCGACTACGGCATCCAGACCATGGCGCGCGAGATCAATATCGCCGCCGCGAAGATCACGCGCGAGCACGCCGACCGCTGGACCGCGAAGGATCCGGGCAAGCCGCGCTTCGTCGTCGGCGCGCTGGGCCCGACCAACAAGACGCTGTCGGTCTCGCCCAACGTCAACGATCCGGGCTATCGCGCCGTGAGCTTCGACGAGGTCAAGGCCATCTACCGCGAGCAGATCGACGGGCTGCTCGAGGGCGGCGTCGACTTCATCCTGGTCGAGACGGTGTTCGACACGCTGAACGCCAAGGCGGCCCTGGTGGCCGCCGACGAGGCGGCCGAGGCTCTCGGCGAAGAGCTGCCCGTGATGGTCTCGATGACGCTCACCGACCTCGCCGGCCGCAACCTCTCGGGCCAGACGGTCGAGGCCTTCTGGCATTCGATCCGCCACGTGCGGCCGTTGACCATGGGGCTGAACTGCAGCTTCGGTGCCACCGAACTGCAGCCCTACGTCGCCGACATGAACGGCCGCGTCGACAGCCTGGTCTGCGTCTATCCCAACGCCGGCCTGCCCAACGACATGGGCGCCTATGACGAGCCGCCCGAGCTGACTGCCAAGCTGGTGCGCAAATGGGCCGAGGCCGGCTGGATCAATGTCGTCGGCGGCTGCTGCGGCACGACGCCGGCGCATATCAAGGCAATCGCTGAGGCGGTGCGCGACCTGCCGCCGCGGCAGAAGCCGAGCCTGATCCCGGCCCTGCGCCTGTCTGGAATGGAAGCGGCGAGTTTCTTCTGATGTCCGCCGAACCCCAGCCACAGGCGCAACGCGCCTCGTTCATCAACATCGGCGAACGCACCAACGTCACCGGCTCGGCGCAGTTCAAGAAGCTGATCCTCGCCGGCGACTACAACGCCGCGATCGAGGTCGCACGCCAGCAGGTCGAGAACGGCGCGCAGATCATTGACGTCAACATGGACGAAGGCCTGCTCGATTCCGAGAAGGCGATGGAGACTTTCCTCAAGCTGGTCGCGGCGGAGCCCGACATCGCGCGCGTGCCGATCATGATCGACAGCTCGAAATGGAGCGTGATCGAGGCCGGCCTGAAATGCGTCGCCGGCAAGCCGATCGTCAATTCGATCTCGATGAAGGAGGGCATCGACCCGTTCAAGGCGCAGGCGCGCAAGCTCCGGCGCTACGGTGCGGCCGCCGTCGTCATGGCCTTCGACGAGAAGGGCCAGGCCGACACCATCCAGCGCAAGGTCGAGATCTGCCAGCGCGCCTACAAGGTGCTGGTCGAGGAGGTCGGCTTCCCGCCCGAGGACATCATCTTCGATCCCAACATCTTCGCCGTGGCGACGGGCATCGAGGAGCACAACAACTACGGCGTCGACTTCATCGAGGCGACGCGGCAGATCAAGGCGACCTGCCCGCACGCGCGTATTTCGGGCGGCGTGTCGAACCTCAGCTTCTCCTTCCGCGGGAACGAGCCGGTGCGCAAGGCGATGCACTCCGTGTTCCTGTATCACGCCATCCAGGCGGGCATGGACATGGGCATCGTCAATGCCGGCCAGCTCGAGGTCTACGACCAGATTCCGCAGGAGCTGCGCGACGCCTGCGAGGACGTGATCCTCAATCGCCGGCCCGACGGCACCGAGCGCCTGCTGGAGCTGGCGCCGAAGTACAAGGGCACCGGCGCGGCCGCCGAGACCGTCGACGCCGAGTGGCGCTCGTGGCCGGTCGAGAAGCGGCTGGAGCATGCGCTGGTCAAGGGCATGGACCAGTGGGTGGTCGACGACACCGAGGAGGCGCGCCAGGTCGCGGCCAAGCCGATCGAGGTGATCGAAGGCCCGCTGATGGCCGGCATGAACGTGGTCGGCGATCTCTTCGGCGCCGGCAAGATGTTCCTGCCGCAGGTGGTCAAGAGCGCGCGCGTGATGAAGAAGGCCGTCGCGCACCTGATCCCCTACATCGAGGCCGAGAAGTCCGAAGGACAGCGCGCCAAGGGCACGATCGTCATGGCGACGGTCAAGGGCGACGTCCACGACATCGGCAAGAACATCGTCGGCGTCGTGCTCCAGTGCAACAACTTCGAGGTCATCGACCTCGGCGTGATGGTGCCCTACCAGGACATCCTCAAGGCGGCCAACGAGAACAAGGCCGACATCATCGGCCTCTCCGGCCTGATCACGCCGTCGCTCGACGAGATGCAGACCGTGGCCGAGCAGATGACGCGCTCGGATTTCCGGATCCCGCTGCTGATCGGCGGCGCCACGACGTCGAAGGTGCACACCGCGCTGCGCATTGCGCCCAAGTACCAGGGCCCGACCGTGCATGTGCTCGACGCCTCGCGCGCCGTCGGCGTCTGCACCGCGCTGACCTCCGACACGCAGGCCACGGATTTCGCCACCAGGGTCGCCGCCGAGTACGAGGCGATCCGCGTCGAGCGCGGCGACGGCAGCAAGGAGAAGCTCGCCTCCTTGGCCGATGCGCGCGCCAACGAGTTTAGGATCGACTGGTCTTCCTACACGCCGCCCAAACCGGCCTTCACCGGCACGCGCGTCTTCGCCGAGTACCCGCTGCACGAGCTGGTCGAGCGCATCGACTGGACGCCGTTCTTCCGCGCCTGGGAGCTCGCTGGCAACTATCCCGCGATCCTCGAGGACGCGGTGGTGGGCGAGAGCGCACGCCGGCTCTACAACGACGCGCGCAAGATGCTCGAGCGCATCGTGCGCGAGAAGTGGCTCACCGCGAAGGGCGTGGTCGGCTTCTGGCCCTGCCGCCGCGAGGGCGACGACGTCGTGCTCTACACCGACGAGACAAGGACCAAGGAGCTGTCGCGTCTGTTCTTCCTGCGCCAGCAGGTCGAGAAGCGCGCCGGCCGCGCCAATATGTGCCTGGCCGATTTCATCTCGCCCGAAGCCGACTGGATCGGCGGCTTTGCCGTCACCGCCGGCCACGGCATCGAGGAGCATCTCCAGCGCTTCAAGGCCGCGCACGACGACTATTCCGACATCCTGCTCAAGGCGCTGGCCGACCGGCTTGCCGAGGCCTTCGCCGAGCGCCTGCACGAGCGCGCGCGCAAGACGCTGTGGGGCTACGCGCCCGACGAGGCGCTCAGCAACGCCGAGCTGATCCGCGAGAAGTACCGCGGCATCCGCCCGGCGCCGGGCTATCCCGCCTGCCCCGACCACAGCCAGAAGCCCGAGCTGTTCCGCCTGCTCAACGCCGGCCAGAACGCCGGCATGACCCTGACCGAGAGCTTCGCCATGCTGCCGACGGCGGCGGTGTCGGGCTACTACTTCGCCCATCCCCAGGCGCAGTATTTCGGCGTCGCGCGCATCGGCCGTGACCAGGTCGAGGATATGGCGCGACGTCGCGGCGTCGAGGTTGAGCAGATCGAACGCTGGCTGCGCCCGAACCTCGGCTACAACTCATAACTGGGACCACCAGCGACCCGCCGGCTCTTCTCAAAGCGGCGTGCGGCTACTCAGATGCACCTGTCATCCCGAGCGCAGCGAGGGATCCAGGCAGCTTCCTTGGATCCCTCGCTGCGCTCGGGATGACAGCTGCCCTTGACTGGCCACGCGTCCCGCTAAGCGGCGGCGAGCACCTCGACCGCGATGCGCGCGCCGTGTTCGCGTTCGGCCGAGGCGAGATCGTAGTTGGTCTGCAATGTCAGCCAGAACCCGCCGCCATTGCCGAAGTAGCGCCCGAGCCGCAGCGCCGTCTCCGGCGTGATCGCGCGCTTGCCGTTGACGATATCGACGATGCGTCCTGGTGGCACGCGCAAACCGCGAGCCAGCGCGTTGGCCGACAGATCGCGCGCTGTCATCTCGCGGCGCAGAAACCGGCCGGGATGGACCGGCGGCAGCGTTCCGCGCCTAGTGACGGTCGATGATTTCGACATGTGAGCATCTCCGTCATGGACGCGAAAGCGCAGTCGCCACGGTCCATTCCCTTGATCGACAATCACCCTCTTTGTAGGCTCGATTGACCTGGTCGTCCAAGTTTCACCCGGTCGGCTGGCGCACGCCGCCGGCCAGAGGGGAAGCATGATGCGCATCGGATTTGTCGGCATGGGCGCGACGGCAGGGCCGATCGTGCCGGACCTGATGGCGGCCGGACGCGACCTCGCCGCGCACGATATCCGGCCCGAGGCCACGGCGACGTTGGCCGCGCATATGCTGGCGCCGGCCCGAGCGCATGGCCGGCACCGGATTGCGCGCCACGGAGACGAACCATGAGCGAGCGCGAGGCGCGTATCGACCGGCTGCTGCTCGGCGAGGAGATCGCCGGCTTCCTCTATCGCGAGGCGGAGCTGCTCGATCAGCGGCGCTACCAGGAATGGCTCGGCCTGCTGGCCGACGACATCCGCTACTGGATGCCGATGCGGCGTAACGTCAAGTTCGGCGAGGACGACCGCGAGTTCACACGCGCCGACAGCGACATCAACTGGTTCGACGAGGGCAAGGAAACCCTGACCCGGCGCGTGAAGCAGATCGAGACCGGCATCCACTGGGCCGAGGAGCCGCACTCGCGTCTCTCGCATCTCGTGACCAACGTGCAGGTCCACAGCGCCGAGCCTTCGCTCGCCGCGCCCCGGGAGGTCTCGGTCAGCTGCCGCTTCCTGATCTATCGCAACCGCGTCGAGACCGAGACCGACATCCTCGTCGGCAAGCGCGAGGATTCGCTCAGGCGCGAGGAAGCCGGCTGGCTTCTGGCGCGGCGCAGGATCATTCTCGACCAGAACGTGCTGCTGTCAAAGAACCTGACCTTCTTCATTTGAGGTGGCGGCGATGGCGATGAAGGCAACCACGGGCTATCGCTCCGGCTTGGTCAATCTGCAGGCGGGCGAGATCAGCCGCGAGATCTTCGTCAACGAGCACATCTACGCCGAGGAGCAGGAACGCATCTTCGCGCGCGCCTGGCTGCATGTCGGGCACGAGAGCCAGATCCCCCGGCCGGGCGACTATTTCGTGTCGTCGATGGGCGAGGAGTCGGTCATCCTGTGCCGCGACCGGGCCGGCCGGGTTCACGTCTTCCTCAATTCCTGCCGCCACCGCGGCATGAAGGTGTGCCGCTACGACGAGGGCTCGACCAGCGTCTTCACCTGCCCCTATCACGGCTGGAGCTACGGCACCGACGGGCGCCTGGTCGGCGTGCCGTACTTCCGCGAGGCCTACCACTCACGGCTCGACAAGGAAAAATGGGGCCTCGTCGAGGTCGCGCAACTGGAGAACTACAAGGGCTCGATCTGGGCGACCTGGGATCCGTCCGCTCCACCCTTCAGGGAGTATCTCGGCGACTTCACCCGCTACCTCGATCTTCAGCTCGACGGCTGGGACGGTCGCGAGGGCCAGGCCGAGGTGCTGGGCGGCATCCAGAAATGGCGGGTGCCGTGCAACTGGAAGTTCCCGGCTGAGAACTTCAGCGGCGACACCTACCACAATATCAGCCACCGCTCGGTCGACCTCGCCGGAATCGGGCCGTCGGGCGCTGGCCGCCGCGACATGGGCGAGCGCGAGATAAGCCGCCGGCTGCATGTCTGCATGCCCGACCGCGGCCACCAGACCATCCACTACCTGCTGCCCGCGGATCGATCGCCGCCGCCCGCCTACCAGAATGCGCCGATCGTCGCCGAGTATTTCCGCCACTGCGAGGCGGAGCGGCGGCGGCTGCGCGGCGAGGAGGCGCGGCTGATCGGCGCGCCTGGCGAGATCTTTCCCAATACCGCATTGCTGTCGCGCCAGCCCCGGACGATGGCGGCATGGCACCCGCGCGGTCCGCATGAAACCGAATGCTGGCGCTGGTTCTTCGTCGATCGCGACGCGCCCGGCGAGGTCAAGCGGTTCCTGCGCGACTACTACATCCGCTACTCCGGTCCCGCCGGCATGACCGAGCAGGACGACATGGAGAACTGGAACTACGCGCATGCGGCGAGTCGCGGCACGATCGCGCGGCGCTTTCCCTACAACTACGATCAGGGCAGCGGCACCGCGGTCACCGACTACGAGTACCAGGGCCTGCGCGTGCCGGGCGAGGTGATCGACCTCACCGAGGTGCAGTCGAGCGAGCAGCCGATGCGCAACTTCTACCGCCGCTGGGCCGAATTCATGGAGGCTGACGACTGGTCGCAACTCGCGACCTGGCGCAGGCGCGAGCAGAAGGCGGCGGAATAGAGGCCGGTGGCATGAGCGCGCCGGTGAACATCCGCGACCTCGCGCCGGGAACCTCGGTCGTCCTCGTCAATGGCGCCGAGGCCGAGATCGTCGACAATCCGGGCGACGGGGTCTGGCTGTTCGCACGCTATCTTTCCTCGCCGCGCGACCCAACGCTGGTCGGGCAGGAAGAGATGGTCTTCGCGCAGGATGTCGTCGCCCTGGGCCGCCCGCCAGCCGGAGCGTCGAGCCTGGACTAAGATCGCCGTCCGGCTCCCTGTCATCCCGAGCACAGCGAGGGATCCAGGCGGCTTCCCTAGATCCCTCGCTGCGCTCGGGATGACAGGGGTGAATCTGATCTAGTGCGCGTCGCTCTGGTCTACCGCAACAGCGCCAGCGCGACGCTCACGGTCAGCACGCTCGCCACCGTCGACAGCACCACGGCATTGGTGGCGCGGCCGACGCCGACGTTGTAGCGCTGGGCAATCATGTAGACGTTGGCGCCGGCCGGCATGCAGGCGTCGATCACGGCGATGGTGAGCCACAGCGGCTCGAGCCGGAAGACGTAGCGGCCGAACAGGTAGACCACCACCGGCAACACGAGAAGCTTGGCCGTCGAGGTCAGCACGCCCTCGCGCCAGTGGCCACGCAAGCCGACATGGGCGAGCGATGCGCCGAGCGTGATCAGGCCCATCGGCGCGGCGGCCTGCGCCGCCAGCGCCAGTGCTTTGTCGAGCGCGTCGGGCATCGCGATGCCCGGCACGCGCCGCGTCAGCTCGCCCCAGGCGAGGCCCGCGAAGATCGAGGGCAGCACCGGGTGCCTGAACATGGTGAGCATGGCGCCACCCATGCGCCGCGCGATGCCGCCGCGCTCGTGCCGGTCGATCTCGATCAGGAAGCAGGTCAGCGTGAGCATGACCAGCGAATGCACGCTGATGATCATCAGCAGCGGCACCAGCCCTGCCTCGCCGAAGGCCAGCGCCACCAGCGGGATGCCGAGTCCGACGCCGTTGGAGAACGAGCCGGAGAGTGCCAGGATCGCCTGGTCGGCCAGGCGCATGCCGAGCACGAAGCGGCCGATCAGCATGAGCGCGCCGAAGACCAGCGCCACGCCGCTGAAGAAGGCCAGCAGGATGGCGGGATCGAGCGCCTCGATGCGCACCTTCGACATCGAGCGGAACAGCAGCGCCGCGAACAGGATGTAGAAGGTGACGTTGGCGAGGCCGCGCACCGCCTCCTCGCTGACCAGCGCCGAGCGGGCGACCAGGAACCCCGCCAGCCCGAGCAGCGCGACCGGCAGGACGATCTCGAAGACGACGGTCATGGCGGAGAACTACCTTCCCCCGGAGGGGGAAGGTGCCCGAAGGGCGGAAGGGGGATGTCGAAGCCGGACCCCCGCGTTCGTCTTCGACATCCGCCATCCGGCGCTTCGCGCCACCTTCCCCCTCCGAGGAAAGGTAAGAGTAACCGCCGACACCGAGACTAACCGCCCGCCATCTTCTCGCGCGGCACGCGGTGGATGGGGTAGCCGGCGTCGGGCGGGATGTTGAGCCACACCGAGCCGTCGTCCTCCGTCTTCAGCCACGGCAGCACGTCGACGATGCGCCGCGCGCTCGCCTGCGCGATCGCCTCGGCCACGGTCCTGGCCTCGCCCAGCATCAGCGTGTTCTGCCGTGTCGGAAATACCATCGTGCGCTGGCCGGCATCGGCTTCGGCGACGGCGAGGTTGGGCTCGATCCACACCGAGTCGACCGATTCCGAGCCGTCGTGCAGCGCCACCTGGTCGGCCGGCGCGGCGGCGACGAAGAACCAGGTGTCGAAGCGCTTGGGCACCATCGCCGGCGTGATCCAGTGCGCGAAGGGCGTCATGCAATCGACCGCGAGCACGAGATCCTCGGCCTCGACCATGTCGACGATGCTGGCCTCGTCCTTGGCCAGCTTGTCGCGCCAGCGGGCCTCGACCGGCGCCAGCTCGGCGGCGCCGATCAGCGCCGAGCTGCCGCGCTGCATCGCCAGCAGGATGCCGCACTCCTCGAAGGCCTCGCGGATGCCGGCGACGCGGAAGGCCAGCTCGCCGTCGGGGATGCTATCGGCGCCGGCGCAGCGCGCGCGCAGGCGCGGATCGGCGTCGGCGTCCTCGAGCTTGCCGCCTGGGAACACCAGCGCGCCCGAGAACGAATCGATCTTGTGGTGGCGCACCACCATGAACACCTCGAGGGGCGAGCCTGCGTCGTCGGGGTTCTTCGGTCGGACCAGCAGCACCGTGGTGGCGGGCAACGGCGTCGACGGTGCTTTCTTCTCGCTCATGACTCTGACTTGTCCTGCACGTTGTTCCCCACCGCCTGTCATCCCGAGCGCAGCGCGGGATCTAGGGTGGCCCTGGATCCCTCGCCGCGCTCGGGATGACAGGAGCCGGCGACAGCAGCTATTTCCGCGTCGGATCGTCCGACACCTGCACCAGCAGCTTGCCGAAATTGCGACCCTTGAGCAGGCCGATGAAGGCGTCGGGTGCGGCGTCGAGGCCCTTCACGATGTCCTCGCGATACTTGATGCGGCCACTCTTCACCGCCGGCGGCACTTCCTGCCAGAACTCCGGCATCTGGTTGAAGTGGTCGCTGACGATGAAACCCTTCACCAGCGCCCGCTTGATCAGCAGCATCCGCCAGTCGGGGCCGGGATTCATCTGCATCTCGTTGTAGGACGAGATCAGGCCGCACAGCGGCACGCGCGCGAAGTCGTTGAGCTGCGGGATCACTGCCGCCTGCACCGCGCCGCCGACATTCTCGAAATAGATGTCGATGCCCTTGGGCGCCGCCTCGCGGATCGCCTTGAACAGGTTGCCGGCCTCGGCCTTGTAGTCGACGCAGGCGTCGAAGCCCAACTCCTTCACCACGTAGTCGCACTTGTCCTTGCCGCCGGCGATGCCTACGGCGCGGCAGCCCTTCATCTTGGCGACCTGGCCGACCACCGAGCCGACCGCGCCGGAGGCCGCCGAGACCACGACGGTCTCGCCCGGCTTGGGCTGGCCGATATGCATCAGCCCCCACCACGCCGTCATGCCTGGCATGCCCAGCACCGACAGCGCGGCCGAGAGCGGCGCCGCCTTGGGGTCGAGCTTCATGACGCCGGCGCCGTTGGACACGGCGTGGCTCTGCCAGCCGCTGTACTCAGCGACGAAATCGCCTTCCTTGAACTTGGGGTGGCGCGACTTGATCACCTGGCCGACCGTGCCGCCGACCATGGGATCGCCCAGGCCGGTGTTGGCGGCGTAGCCTTTGGCCTCCGACATGCGCCCGCGCATGTAGGGGTCGAGCGACAGCCAGATGGTGCGCGACAGGTACTGTCCCTCGGTGGGCTCGGGCAGCGGCGCCTCGGCGATCTCGAAATTGGCCGGCACCGGCTCGCCCTGCGGCCGGGATTTCAGGAGCACGCGGCGGTTCATCTCGGCCATGGTGGCCTCCGTTGGGGTCGTTGCCCCACCCTATCAGATGAACCGCGCGGAATATCCACGGCGGGATTCCGCGCTGCGGAGGGACTTGCCTTCGCCCGGTGGGAAGAGGGGAGCTAACGCCAGAACAGAGCCAGCAGGATCAGGACCGGGATCGGGATGCCGAGTAGCCAGAGCAGCACGTATTTGCCCATGGGAGTTCTCCGTTCAGGGGATCAGGTGCGGACACCGTCGCGCCATTCGCCGCCTTCGGTGGCCGCCCAGGCGGCGGCAAAGGCGCCGAACAGCAGCGCCGCGGTCAGCCACAGGGCGAAATGCGCGGTGGCGCGGCGCGCCTCGTTCAGCGCCTGCTTCATCTGCTCGGTGACCTCGCCGACGCGACGCTCGGCTTCGGCCGGCGGCAGGCCGGTGCGCGCGGCGATGAGCTGGACAAGATAGGTGCGGTCGGTCGGCGCCAGATCGGCGCGGGCGCGGTTGGCGCGCGCGAACAGCCTGGTGATCTCGGCCCGGTCGGCGGCGTCGCGGCCCGGCGGCGGCGCCGGCTGCGCCGCGGCATCGGCCGGCACGGCGAAGCTCGGGCGCAGCAGCCGATCGACATGGATGTCGAGCGGGCCGCTCGCCATGCCGCCGTCGCGCGCGGCGGAAGTGGCCGCCGGCGCCAGGCCGGAAGCCGTGCCCGCCGCGAGATGCGTCGCCGCCGCACCGGTGATGCCGACGCTGACCACGGTGGCGAAGGCCCAGGCCAGCAGGCCATGCGCGGTGTCGCGGAAATAGACCTCATTGCCGTGCAGGCCGCTCCAGCGCGTGCGCAGCCGGCCGGCGAGGTAGCCGCCGACCGCCGAGGCCATGACGGCGACGACGCAGGCGAAGATGCCGGCGCCGGTCGCCGCGCGCACCGCCGTGATGTTCCAGTCCGACCACGGCGAAATCACCGACAGGCCGAGCCCGGTACCGAGGCTGAGCAGGATCAGGGTCAGGGCGGCGGACGCCAGGCCGCCGGCCAGGATGGCGCCCCAGGAGACGGCGGAGGACGCGCCGGCTCCCGTATCGACGACGACGTCCACGCGGTCGGTGATGGCCATGACAAGGCGCTCCGGTATCTGGTCACCGGCAACGCCACCTTCATGGCAAGGTTGCGCAAAGGACGGGCCGCTGCCGGTTGCCCCTGCCCTGCCGCTGCGACACGATGAGAGCCGCAATCATCGGGAGGGAACGACCATGACCGAGGCGGCGAATGTCACGGCGGCGCTGGCCGAGAAGGCTGCGGCGCTGCGCTTCCAGCACCTGACGCCGCAAGCCCGCACGGTGGCCAAGCAGTGCCTGCTCGATTTCCTGGGCGTCACGCTCTCGGGCATGGACGAGCCCCTGTCGAATATCCTGAGCGAGGTCGCCGAAGAAGACGGCGGGCGCGCCGAGGCGACGGTGATCGGCCGCGGCACGCGCACCTCCCTGGCGAACGCCGCGCTGATCAACGGCGCGATGAGCCACGCGCTCGACTACGACGACGTCAACCTCACCATGGGCGGCCATCCCACCGTGCCGGTGGCGCCGGCGGCGCTGGCGCTGGCGGAGAGCCGCGGGATGTCGGGCCGCGACCTCATCACCGCGATCGTCGCCGGCATCGAGATGGAATGCCGGCTGGGCGAGCTGGTGGGCAAGAGCCACTACGAGAAGGGCTGGCACAACACCGGCACCCTGGGCGCCTTCGGCGCCGCCGCGGCCTGCGCCAACCTGCTGGGCCTGGACATCGAGCGCACGCGCCAGGCGATGGGCATCGCCGGCGCGCAGGCCGCCGGGCTGAAGAGCATGTTCGGCACGATGACCAAGCCGCTGCATGCCGGCAAGGCGGCGCAGAACGGGCTGCAGGCGGCGCGCTGGGCCCAGAAGGGCTTCACCGCCAACGCATCGGTCCTCGACGTGCCACAGGGCTTCCTGGCCACCGCCTCCTCGACGCCGGCGCCCGAAGCGGCGCTGGCCGATCCGCCGGGCGGCTTCCATACGACGGACACCGTCTTCAAGTACCACGCCGCCTGCTACCTCACGCATTCCAGCATCGAGGCGCTGAAGACCCTGCGCGAGCGCCACAAGCTGACGGGCGAGGAGGTCGAGCGGGTCACGTTGAAGGTCGATGCCGGCCACCTCAAGGTGTGCAACATCGCCGAGCCGAAGAGCGGGCTGGAGGTGAAGTTCTCGCTGCGCTTCACCGCGGCGATGGCGCTGGCCGGGCGCGATACCTCGAACGACGGCGTCTACACCGATGCGCTGACGCACGAACCCGAGCTGGTGGCGCTGCGCGACAAGGTCGTGGTCGAGACGCGCCGGCACGACCACCACAGCGCCGCCGAGGTGGTGGTGAGGCTCAGCGACGGCCGCGAGCTCAGCGAGACCACTGATGTCGGTATCCCGATGACCGACCTCGACGCGCAGTGGGCGAAGCTCGAAGCGAAGTTCCGCGCGCTGGTCGGCCCGATCCTCGGCGAGGAGCGCACGGCGAAGCTGGCCCGGCTCTGCCGCGACCTCGACACGGTCGAGGACGTCGGCGAGGTGATGAAGCTCACGGTGAAGAACTGATCAGCGCGTCGTGAGCCGCACCTTCGTCTGTCTCTCCGGCGCCTGGATGGGCGGCTGGACCTGGGAGTTCGTTGCCAGGCGCCTGCGCGCGGCGGGCCACACCGTCTACACGCCGAGCTTCCGCGGCGTGGCCGAGCGCGCGTCGGAGCTGTCGCCCGAGATCGGCAACGAGACCTGCACCGAGGACGCGCTTTGCTGCCTGCGCGACAACGATCTCAGCGACGTCGTGCTGGTCGGCCACAGCTTCGGCAGCCTGATCGCGCAGATCGTGGTCGATCGCGATCCCTCGCGCGTGGCCCATCTGGTGATCATCGACGGCGGCATCGCGCGCGACGGCCAGTCGATCTTCGGCCGCATCCCCGAGCGCATCAGCGCCAGGCGCAGGACCCTGATCTACCAGGTCAACGGCACCGACGTGCTGCCCTTCGCGCCGGTCACCAGCCTGATCATCGACGATCCCGAGCTGGCAAAATGGACGCACGAGCGGCTGACGCCGCATCCGGCGCGCTGCTACACCGAGCCGGTACGCATCGCCAACGGGCCGGGCAACGGTCTGCCGATCACCTATATCGCCTGCACGAGGCCGCGCTACCCGGTCTCGGCCGGCAGCCACGAGCGCGCCCAGGCCACGCCGGGCGTGCGCTTCCGGCCGATCGAGGCCGGCCACAACTGCATCATCTCCGCGCCCGATCTGGTGGCGGACGAACTGCTTCAGATTCCGTAGCCAGGAACGCCGGCGCTTCGCTATGGTCCGCGCCATGACGGATCTGCCCTACGACATCGAGCCGCTGGACCTCGCCGCGCCCTTCGACCGCCACCGCGCCACCGTCCTGAAGGAGTGGATCGACTGGAACGGCCACATGAACGTCGGCTACTACATCGTCGCCTTCGACAAGGCGACCGACACCTTCTGCAACCAGTTCGGCGTCGGCTGGGAATACACGAGGCGCAAGATCGGCATGACCTTCGTGCTCGAGGCGCACGCCACCTACGACCGCGAGGTCAAGGAGGGCGATCCGCTGCGCATCACCACCCAGATCCTCGATCTCGACGCCAAGCGCTGCCACTTCATCCACGCCATGTACCACGCCGACGAGGGCTTCCTCGCCTCGACCAACGAGCTGATGCTGATGAACATCGACTTCGAGTCGCGCCGCACCGCGCCGTGGCCGGCCGAGTCGCTGCGTCGCCTGGAATTGATGGCCGAGTCGCACGCCAGGCTGCCGCGTCCGAAACAGGCCGGCCGCGTCATCGGCATCCGCCGCAAGCCGTAAAGAGTCCCATGCCCGACACATTGCACGCCGACGAGGCACCCCTGCCCTACGAGCTGCCCGAGCTCGACCTCGTGGCGCCGCTCGACCGCCACCGCGCCGTCGTCAAGGACGAGTGGGTCGACTGGAACGGCCACATGAACATGGCGCGCTACATGGAGGCTTTCGACTACGCCTCCGGCGCCTTCCACACCCAGATCGGCATGGGCCGCCGCTACATCGACAACAAGCTCGGCATGACCTTCGTGCTCGAGGCCCACATCACCTACGACCGCGAGCTGAGAGGCGGCGCGCCGCTGCGCTTTACAACCCAGCTCCTCGACCACGACGCCAAGCGCCTGCATCTGTTCCATCAGATGTATCACGCCGAGGAAGGTTTCCTCGCCTCGACCTGCGAATCGATGATCATGCACATCGACGCCGGGACGCGGAGATCAGCGCCCTTCCGCCGGGTCGTGCAGGATCGCATCGCGCGCATGGCCGAGGCGCATGGCAAGCTGCCGAAGCCGGCGAAATCCGGCCGCCTGATCGGCATCCCCAGGCGCTGATGGGCGGCCCGCCGGTCAGCACCGCCTCGCTGACCACCGACCTGCGCGCGCTGGGCGTGCGGCCGGGCGCGACCATGATCGTGCATTCCTCCCTGTCATCGCTCGGCTGGGTGATCGGCGACGCGCCAGCGGTGATCGCCGCGCTCTCCACGGCGCTGGGGTCCGAGGGCACGCTGGTCATGCCGACGCATAGCGGCGGCCTGTCCGATCCCGCCGGCTGGGTCGCCCCGCCGGTGCCAGTCGAGTGGCACGGCCGCATCCGCGCCGAGATGCCGGCCTACGACCCGGCCATCACGCCCACGCGCATCATGGGCGCGATCGCCGAGAGCTTCCGCACGCACCCCGGCGTGCGCCGCAGTGCCCATCCGCGCCAATCCTTCGCCGCACGCGGCCCGCGCGCGGGCTTCATCACGGACGATCATTCGCTCAACTGCGCCATGGGTGAACGCTCGCCGCTGGCGCGGCTGTACGACCTGGACGCCGACGTGCTGCTGCTGGGCGTCAGCCACGAGCGCAACACCTCGCTGCATCTCGCTGAGTACCGCGCGCACTGGCCGTCCCGGCGGCATGCGACCTTTGCCAGCCCAGTCACGATCGACGGCGCGCGGCACTGGCTGGAGGTCGACGACCTCGACTTCGACGATTCGGATTTCGCGCGGCTGGGCGACAATCTCGAGCGCGACGCCGGCGCCGTCCGCGTCGGCAGGGTCGGCGCCGCCACTGCACGGCTGATGCGCCAGCGCGCGCTGGTCGACTACGCCGTGGAGTGGATGAGTCGCTTCAGGCGGTGAGGCTCTTGCGCGCCGCCGCCACCGCCTGGCGGATCACACCCTCGTCGCCGACATGGTTGGCCAGAAGCAGCACCAGCGCGGCGTTGAGTCTCTCGCTCTGCTCCGGTGTCAGGCCTTTGTGCGCGTCGACGATCAGGTTGTAGATATCGTCGGGCCGCGCGAGGTTGAGTTCGTCCTTCAGTGTGCTCATGACGTCGCCCGCTTGAGCGCCGACCAGATGGTCGAGTCGTGCAGCTTGCGCCACCGTCCCGCGACATACTGGTCCGGCCGGATGAGATAGGTCGTGCCGTCCTGCGCATCGCAGCGCCGCGCGGCGAGGCCGGCCTTGTCGATCGCCGTGGTCCAGCCATTCGGCGCACCCAAGCGGTCTCGCGTGACCAGGATCGGCACGAAGCCGGGGATCTCGTCGGCCATGTCGGCGACTCGGCGGGCCTCGGCCGCGTCGAGCGACGCGGCGCGCTCGGCGAAGACGAGCACGGCGAAGCGGCCGGCGACAAGCTCGGTCAGCCAGCCTTCGCCCAGCGGAGCGTCGGGCAGCGGCATGCCGGGCGCCGGCGCCGCGACGTCCCAGGTCGCGATGATGTCATCGGGCGTGCTGATCGGCGAGTCGGCGTAGGGCGTCGGTCGCGACAGGCGCCCGCTGTTGACCATGGCGCGGGCGAACGCGAAGTCGCGCGCCAGCGACAGCGAGGCGTCGCGCAGCAGGCGCGCAGCCGGGAATTTCGGCGTGATGTAGTCCGTGCTGCGCGTCGACTGACGGATGTTCTCGCGAGCCGCCGCACCCCGCTCCTTGTCGTAGCTGGCGAGCAGCGAGGCTGAGGCGTGGCCGTTGAGCAGCAGCGCCAGCTTCCAGCCGAGATTGTCGGCGTCCTCGACGCCGGAATTGCCGCCGCGCGCGCCGAACGGCGACACGACATGCGCGGCGTCGCCGGCGAAGATCACGCGGCCATGCACGAAGCGCGGCATGGCGCGGCAGCTGAACTTGTAGACGCTGCTCCACTCGTGCTCCCAGCGTGCGTCCGGTCCGAACATCATGCGCAGGCGCCGGTCAATATTGGCCGGCTTGCGCTCCTCCTCGGCGTCGGCGTCGCGGCCGAGCTGGAAGTCGACGCGCAGCACGTTGTCTGCCTGGCGATGCAGCAGCACCGAGTCCGTGGGATGGAACGGCGGATAGAACCAGTAGCGGCGGATCTTCGGCAGGTCGGCCGTCATGCGGATGTCGGCAATCAGGAACTGATCGTCGAACACCTCGCCTTCGTAGGGCAGGCCGAGCATGGTGCGCACCGGGCTGCGTACGCCGTCGCAGGCCACCAGCCACTGCCCTCGAAGCTGGTAGGTGCCGTCCGGCGTCTGGATGTCGACCTCGACGTGCTCCCTGTCGGGCCGTACGCCGACCAGCCTGCTGAGAAAGCGCAGGTCGACCTTGTCCTCCTGCAGGCAGCGCTCTACCAGGTATTGCTCGCAGTAGTATTGCTGCAGGTTGATGAAGGCCGGGAAACGGTGGCCGGGCTCGGGCTGCAGGTTGAAGCGGTAGAGCGGCCGGTCGCCCAGCAGCACCTCGCCCTCGTCCCAAGTCACGCCCTTGGCCACCATGCGGTCGGCGACTCCCAGCCGGTGCCAGATCTCCAGCGTGCGCTGGGCCTGGCAGATCGAGCGGCTGCCGACGCTCACCGTATCGTCCTCGTCGAGCACGGTGACGGGAATGCCCTTCAGCGCGAGATCGAGCGCGAGCGTGAGTCCCACAGGCCCGGCACCGACGATCAGCACCGGCACGGTCTGCGGCCCCCCAGGCTTCAGCACCAGCTCGGGCGGTGGGACGTAGACGTACTTCGGATAGGTGTAGGAGGCCATTCTCTGCGGAGTCGTCCTGAGCGAAGCGAAGGACCTAGCGGTGGTTCAAAGGGAAATCCTGTCTGGATTCGGCCGCGATACCGCGGGGTCCTTCGCTGCGCTCAGGACGACAGCGGTGGCGCTACGGCTGTTGCTCAAGCGCCTTCCACATCTCGATGTCGCGCTCGGCGGTCCAGATGCGCGGATCGGCGATGCCCTTGGCCTCGTCGTAGGCGCGCGACACGTCGAACGGCATGCAGTGGTCGAAGATCACCCAGTTGCCGTAGCGCGGCCGCATCGCCACCATCGCCGAATCGTAGGCCGTCTTGAGGTCGCCGCCGGCATCGGCGCGCTTCTTCACTTCGGTGTAGAGCTCGGCGATGAAGCCCTGGGTGCCGCTCAGCCCCGCCTCGACCTGCTCGGCGCCCATCAGCGCGTCGCCGCGACCCGGCACCAGCGCCGCCGCCTTCAGGTCGCGCAGCTTCTGGAGGGTGTGCGGCCACTCCTCGAAATAGGCGTCGCCGGCGTAGGGTGTGGCAGCGAACTCGACGAGATCGCCGCTGAACAGCGTCTTCTCCTCGGGCAGCCAGACGATGGTGTCGCCCTTGGTGTGGCCGCGTCCGGCGTGGATGATCTGCACCTCCAGCCTGCCCAGCCAGATGCTCATGCGGTCGTGGAATGTAATGGTGGGCCAGGTCAGGCCGGGTATCGACTCGACGGCGCGGAACAGGCGCGGAAAGCGCTGGATCTCCGACTTCATGTCCTGCGCGCCGCGCTCGACGATCAGGTCGCGCGTCGCCTCGCTGCAGATGATGTGCTGCGGCGCGTAGCCCGAGGCGCCCAGCACCCGCACCGCGTGGTAGTGCGTCAGCACGACGTAACGGATCGGCTTGTCGGTGACGGTGCGGATCTTCTCGATTACCGTCTGCGCCATCACGGGCGTCGCCTGCGCGTCGATCACCATCACGCAGTCGTCGCCGACGACGATTCCGGTGTTGGGATCGCCCTCGGCCGTGAAGGCGTAGGCGTGCTCCGACAGGCGGCTGAAGGTGATCTTCTTGTCTTCGGTATCCGCCTGTGAGGCGAAAGCCCTGCTCATGCTGCTGCCCCTCTGTGGGGAGAGCCGGCGGGACGCCGGCGCTCCCAGTTAGTCGAGCTTGAGGAAATCATAGCGGTCGACGGTGCGGATGGTGACATCGAACTCGTCGCCCTCGCGCTCGATGCTGAGCGTGATGCGCGTGCCGGCCGGGCCGGCGCTCCACACCGCGCGATAGAACATCGAGACTTCGTCGACCAGCACGTCGCCGACGCTGTTGATCGCGTCGCCGCGCCTGAGCCCGGCGCGCGCCGCGGGCCCGTCGGGCGACACATGGGCGATCACCAACCCGCCCGGTACCTGCTGGGCGTAAAGGCCGAGCCACGGCCGCCCGAGGCCTGGCCGCTTGCCTTCCTTCACCAAGTCGAGCACGGCGGGCAGCCGGTCGATCGGGATGAACATGTTGCCGGGCAGCACGCCCGAGGGCCCACGATAGGCATCGCCAATGAACAGCGAGCCGACGCCAAGGAGTTCGCCATCGTCGGTGAACAGCGCCGCACCGCCGAACGACTCATAGGGCGGCGAGGTGAAGATCGCGTTCTCGATGAAGTACTCCCAGTAACCGGCGAAGTCGCGACGGTCGGTGACGATGGCGCGTTGCGCGGCGCCGCCGCCGAAGCCGGCGATGGTCACCGTGTCCTTGTTCTTCACCGATTGCGAATCGCCGAAGCTCACCGGCTTGACCCGCGTCGGCAGCGTGGCGCGCACCAGGCCGAAGCCGGTCGAGAAATCGTAGGCGATGACACGCGCCGGCACCGAGCGGCCGCCCGGCTCGACGATCTCGACGCTGCTGGCTTCCATGATCAGGTAGCCGACGGTCACCACCAGGCCCTGGTCGTCGATGACGATGCCGTGGCCGCCGCGCTCGGTGCCCAGCGTCTCGGCGGTGCGCGCATCCTTGGGCACGCTGGACTTCAGCCCGACCACCGAGCGCATGGCGCGTACCAGCCCCGGCGGCGCCGGAATGCCGCGCCGACGCTCGGATGAACGCTCCTCGTTCTGCTCCTCGGCCTCGTCGGAGGCGTCGGGGAAGATCGGCATCAGGCTGGCCATGGTGATCGTCGTCGGCCCGGACGTCTGACGCGACATGGTGGTCTCCTCGTTCGGACGCTACAGGCTGCTGTCGAGCCGCAGGTACTTGTAACGGTCGCCGGAACGCACCGCCACGTCGACGCGCTCGCCGCCGCGATCGATGCCCAGCGTGACGGTGGTGCCGCTCGGCCCCGCCTTCCACAGATTGCTGTAGAACTCGGCCAGCGAATCGACCTCGGTGCCGCCGACCGCGCGCACGACGTCGCCGCGGCGCAGGCCGGCGCTCTCCGCCGGGCTGCCGGGCTGAACACTGGCGATGATCAGGCGGCCGCGCGCCTCGTGTGTCGTGATGCCGATCCACGGCTTGGAACCTTCCGGCCGGCGCCCCGCCTTCATGGTCTCGAAGATCGGCTTCAGCCGATTGATCGGGATGAACATGTTGCCGGGGAAGCTGCGCCCACCGCGATAGGCATCGGGCACCTGCAGCGAGCCGATGCCCATCAGCGCCCCCTGCTCGTTGAGCAGCGCCGCGCCGCCCCAGTTGTGGTACGGCGGCACCGTGAAGATCGCGTTGTCGAGCAGGTACTCCCAGTAGCCGGCGAACTGGCGGCGGTCGGCGACCAGGCCACGCAGCGCCTTGTCCTCGCCGCCAGCGCCGGCGACCACGATGCTGTCTCGCTGCTTGAGCACGTCCGAATCGCCGAAGGCCACCGGCTTGAGCTTCAACGGGATGGCGGTACGCACCAGCGCGAAGCCGGAATCGTAGTCGTAGGACACGACCATCGCCGAAGCGCGCCTGCCGCTGTCCTGGACGATCTCGACGCTGTTGGCCTCGAGCACGAGGTAGCCGACGGTCAGCACCAGGCCCTCGTCGTCGATCACGACGCCGTGACCTTCGCGCTCTGTGCCGAGATTGCGCGCGCTGCGCGCCTCGCGCGGCACGGTGCTCTTCACGGTCACCAGCGAGGCCAGCACCGCCTTCACCGCATCGCTCAGTGCGCGCGCCGCTGGCTCGCTCGTCGTCGGCTTGCCTGCCGTCTGCGCCACAGCCGGCGACAGGCCGACGACGACCGCAAGGAACGCCGCCAGCGCCAAGAACCGTCGGGACGCTCTCATGGCAAACCGACCTCCGCTTTCAGTGGTCGAGGGTACCACGTCGACGGGGTACCGGAACCCCGCAACTCGGCCTCTGGCCGATCCCATATCAGCCTGTCGCCAATCCGGAAATGAGCCATGTTAACCTCAGCGCCCAAGAGGGCGAAAGCAACTTCCGAGGAGGTGGCGACATGCGTGCGGCTCGGCAAGTCCTGCTCGGCGTGCTTGCGCTCGTGCTTCCGGGGTGCGCTGCGCTCTCGCCGCAGCGCACCACCAGCGAGGATCGACTGTCGGGCTTTCCCACCACAGAGCTGCCACTGGCCGAGCCGGTAACCATCCGCTGGAACGCGCATCAGGTGCCCTTCATCGATGCGGCCACCGACCGCGATCTCGCCTTCGCGCTCGGCATGGTCCATCTGCATCTGCGCGAGGGTCAGCTCGAGGTCCTGCGCCGCATATCGCAGGGCCGGCTTTCGGAATCGGCGGGACCGTTCACCGTCGACATCGATCATTCGCTGCGCATTCTGGGACTGGGTCGCGCTGTCGACGCTGTGATCGCGCGCATGCCCGCGGACACCCAGGACTTCGCCCAGGCCTTCGTCGACGGCATGAATCACTACCAGTCGCGCCGGCGCCACAAGCCGCCGGAGTTCGGGTTGATGGGCATTGCCGCCGAGCCCTGGACGCTGCGCGACATCCTCACGATCGGTCGGCTGGCTGGCGCGGATGTCAACTGGCTGGTTTACTTCGCCATGCTGAAGGAGCGCGGCAAGCCTGGCTTCGCCGAGATCTGGCGGCGCACGCTGGCAGCGGGCGCCGATGGGGCGACCAGCTTCGCCGCGACACCGCAGGAAACCGTGCTCAGCGACATCCTGGCCGGTCGCAGCCGCTCGGGCAGCAACTCGGTCGCGGTCTCGGCGCGCAACAGCGCCACCGGCGGTGCGCTGATCGCCAGCGATCCGCATCTAGGCCTCTCTCTGCCCAACGCCTGGCTGATCGTCGGCATGCGCTCGCCGAGCTACAACATGGTAGGGCTGATGGTGCCCGGGCTGCCCTTCGTGGCGCTGGGCCGGAGCCCCGACATGGCGTGGGGCGGGACCAACATGCGCGCCGCCTCCAGCGACCTGTACGACGTCTCGAAGCTGTCGCCGGATGCGATCACGCGCAAGGAGGTCCGCATCGGCGTGCGTGCCTGGTTCGACAGCGTCCGCGCGACCCGCATGAGCCCATTCGGCCCGATCGTGTCGGACTCGCCGATGATCCAGGCCAGGCCAGGCGAGATGATCGCGCTGCGCTGGATCGGTCACGAGCCGACCGACGAGATCACCGCCCTGTTGCGCGCCTCGCGCGCCCGTACGCCGGACGAGTTCCGCCGCGCCTTCTCGGGCTTCGGCGTGTCGGCGCAGAACATGCTGTTCGCCGATTCGCGCGGCAATGTCGGCCAGGTTCTCGCCGCGACACTGCCGGCGCGCGACAGCTTGCGCCACGACGACCCGGTGCTCGACGCCGCCGATCCGGCGACGCATTGGCGCGGCTTCGTCGAGGCCGGCGACCTGCCGCATACGCTCAACCCTGCAGAGGGCTTCGTCGCCTCTGCCAACAACAGGCCGGCCGTGTCGAGGACGCCGATCGGCTTCTTCTTCAGCGACGACGAGCGTGTGGGCCGGCTGCAGGCGCTGCTGCGCGATCGGCCCAGCATCTCCGTGGAGGATCTGATGGCCCTGCAGGGCGACACGCGATCTGAGAAGGCGCTCGCGGTCGGCAAGGGCATTCTCGGTGCGATCGGGGCGGCGGGCCTCGACGGCGTCGCACCCGACTTCGTGCGGCGGCTGGCCGACTGGGACGGTGACTATCGCGCGAATTCGCCGGGCCCGGTGGCGTTCGAAACGCTGCTCTTCCACCTGCTTCCTGCCGTGTATGGCGCCGCCAGCCACCGCGACCTGCCCGGCGTGTACCTGCAATGGCCCCACATAACGCGCTTCTTCGTCGCCGACCTGGAAGCGCTGCCGACGGCGCGGCGGCACGCCGTGCTGGCGGCGGCGCTGTCGGCGGCGGCGCGCGACGCGGCGCGCTTCGCCACATGGGGGGACATGCATCGCCTGCGAGCCGCCCACCTGCTGGTCAATGCGCCACTCATCGGTGGCGCCTTCGTCGTCGCCGACCTGCCGGCGGGCGGCTCGCGCGAGACCGTCATGAAGACCGCGCACGACCTCGTGAACGATCGCCACGATGCGCGCTACGGCTCGCAGTCGCGCCACATTTCCGACATGGCCGATCCCGACGCCAACTGGTTCCTGCTGTTCGGCGGCCAGGATGGCTGGCTGGGCAGCACGGCCTACGCCGATCAGCTGCCGCTGTGGCAGCGGCGCGAGTACATCCGTGTGCCGTTGCGGCCGGACGCCGTCGCGCGCGAGTTCCCGCGGGTCATGGATCTGCAGCCCAAGCCGGGGGCGGCGAATCGGTCGGGCTCGTGATGAGCCGCGGTCCATGCTGCTGAGCCCGGTGATCCGCGCGCTGGTGGCGCTGCGCGCGCGCGCGTCGAGCCGCGTCAGCGCCGTGACAGCGCAGCGGCGTACGCTGGATCGGTTGCTGCGCATCGCCGCCGGCACGCGTTTCGGCCGCGCGCATGACTTCGCCCGCCTGCGTGGTCCGGATGACTTCGCGGCCGCGGTTCCCCTGCGTCGCTATGAGGATTTCTGGCGTGACTGGTTCGCGCCGGCCTGGCCGACGCTCGATGACCTCGCCTGGCCCGGCCGCATCCCGTTCTTCGCGTTGAGCTCCGGCACGACCAGCGGCACCGCCAAGCGCGTTCCGGTGACCCGCGCCATGCTGGCTTCCAACCGGCGTGCCGGACTCGATGCCCTTGCCTTCCACTTCGCTGCCCGTCCCGCCTCAAACGCGGTGTCCGGCCGTTCGCTGATGCTGGGGGGCAGCACGGCGCTCGAAGCACCGGCGCCTGGCGTGCGTGCCGGCGACCTGAGTGGCATCGCGACCGCGACCTTGCCCTGGTATGCCGCGCCGCTCGTCTTCCCGCCGCGGGCGCTGGCGCTGCTGGCGGATTGGGAAGCCAAGCTGGAGCTGATCGCCAAGGCGGCGATCGATCAACGCATCACGACCTTGACCGGCACGCCAAGCTGGCTGCTGCTTCTGCTCGAGCGGCTGCGCGCCGAACGCGCGACGCTCGGTCGGGTGTCGGCGCCACTGCCAGACCTCGCGCTGTTGCTGCACGGAGGCGTGCGTTTCGATCCCTATCGCCGGCGTTTCGCGGAACTGCTCGAGCCCGCGACGCCCGACCTGCGCGAGGTCTATCCCGCCAGCGAGGGCTTTTTCGCCACCGCCGATCGCGGTTTTGGTGAAGGGCTGCGCCTCAACGTCGATCACGGCCTCTATTTCGAGTTCGTGCCGGTCGGCGATCTCGATTCACCCCGGCCGACGCGCCACCGCATCGGCACGGTCGAGATCGCCGTGAACTACGCCCTGGTGGTGAGCAGCTGCGCCGGCCTTTGGTCGTACATCGTCGGCGACACGGTGCGCTTCATCACGCTCGATCCGCCGCGCCTGCTGATCACCGGCCGCACCAGCTACATGCTGTCGGATTTCGGCGAGCACCTCATCGGCGAGGAGATCGACGCTGCGCTCAGCGCAGCGGCAGCGGCGGCCGCGATCGACGTGGTTGACTACAGCGTGGCGGCGGCCCATTTCGCGGCCGACGGCACATGCCACGAGTTTACTGGCGTCCGTCGACCGGAGGGCTGGCCCGATGCGCCGGGTGGGCATGTCTACGTCGTCGAGGCGAATCGCCTCGTCGATCCGACGACAGCCGCCACTCTGGCGCACGTCCTTGATCGCGAGCTGTGTGCGCGCAACGACGACTACCGCGCGCACCGCGCGCCGGGAGTCGGCATCGCACCGCCGCAGATCGTCGCCGCGCCGCCCGGCTGCTTCACGGCATGGATGAAGGCGCGCGGCAGGCTCGGCGGCCAGAACAAGGTGCCCCGGGTCATCCACGACACCGGGTTGATGCGCACGCTGCTCGACGCCGCGCGCAACGGCGCGGAAGCACCGCCCTAACGCGCCCTCTTGTAGTCGCCGTGGAAGAACGCGCGGGCGCCGCAGAAGGATCGGCATGCCTCCTGGAACTCGCCGACATCGACCCGCACACCTTCGACTGTGCTCATGATACGGAAGTTGCACGGTGCCGGCTTCATCGACGCGCTGACGCGGTCGTAGATCTCCGCCGGCGCGCTGACGCGGACCATCCCGCCGTCGAGAACGCCTTGCGTGGTGTCGATGGCGCAGGTGTGTGCCGTAGGTCCGATCACGGTCTCGAGCTGGACGCGATACTTTCCGCCTCCGGCCGGCGACACCGTCAGTCGACCGCTGCCGGCATCGGCCGACGGCAACACCAGCGTGAAGCGGCCGGTCACCGATTGCGGCGCGCTCGACGCCGGTGTGGACGACGCCGCGCCGGCCAGCGCCGTCGTGCGTGCGCGGTAGAGATCGGCCAGGCACCTGCGCTGCGGCTCGGCCCAGCGCTCCGGCCCGGCGGTGTCGGGCACGCCGCACGTGTTGGGAATGCCGGCCAGCCAGCGCAGCTGCTCGCGCTGCAGCTCGGCCTGGCTGGCGGCATCGCGCCGCCGGCGCTCCCTGGCGTAGGTATCGGCCAACGTGCGATCCAGCGCCGCCAGGTCGGCATGGGCACAGACGATCTTCTCGCGACCGCTCCTGGCCTTGGCGCAATCGTAGCTCGGACCGGCCGCTGGCTTGGACGCCGGCGGCTTGGGTGCCGGCATCTGGGCCAAGGCAGCCCCGGCCATCAGGCACAGGAGCGCCGCAACAGGAACTGGCCGCATTCTCGGTCTCATTCAGGGGGATTTCGTCCCCCTCACCATGGCGTCTGCAGGGCGCGCGGTAAAGCCGCCGTCGCCCGCGCCATCCACATGCTATATGGGGTCCATGTCCGATCCCTTCGAATTGACCGACGAGCCCGAGGACTCAGGCCCGCAGCCCGGCGCGCGCCGGCGCGGCTTCGTCCCCGCGCCGGCGGCCCCGGCGCATGAGGCTGTCGACCACCTCGGCAAGCTCAACGAGACACAGCGCCAGGCGGTGGAGCACACCGAGGGCCCGCTGCTGGTGCTGGCCGGCGCCGGCACCGGCAAGACGCGCGTGCTGATCACCCGCATTGCCCACATCCTGCTCGCGCGAAAGGCCTTTCCCAGCCAGATCCTGGCGGTGACCTTCACCAACAAGGCGGCGCGGGAGATGCTCGACCGCGTCGGCCAGCTGATCGGCCACGCCGCCGACGGGCTGTGGCTGGGCACCTTCCACTCGATCGGCGTGCGCATCCTGCGCCGGCACGCCGAGCTGGTCGGACTGAAGAGCAACTTCACCATCCTCGATACCGACGATCAGGTACGGCTGCTCAAGCAGCTGATGGAGGTCGAGGGCATCGACGACAAGAAGTTTCCCGCCCGCGTGCTCTCGGGTGTGATCCAGCGCTGGAAGGACCGCGCGCTCACCCCCGACAAGGTCGGCAACCATGACGACTCGGCGGAGTTCGCCAACGGCCGCGCCGTCGACATCTACAAGCAGTACCAGGAGCGCCTGGCGCAGCTGAACGCCGCCGATTTCGGCGACCTGGTGCTGCACTGCGTGAGCCTGTTCCAGCAGCACCCCGACATCCTCGCCGACTACCACCGGCGCTTCCGCTACATCATGGTCGACGAGTACCAGGACACCAACGTCGCGCAGTATCTGTGGCTGCGCCTGCTGGCGCAGGGTGGCGGCAGCGATCAGCACCGCAACATCTGCTGCGTCGGCGACGACGACCAGTCGATCTACGGCTGGCGCGGCGCCGAGGTCGGCAACATCCTGCGCTTCGAGAAGGATTTCCCCGGCGCCACCGTCATCCGGCTGGAGCGCAACTACCGCAGCACGCCGCATATCCTCGCCGCCGCCAGCCATGTCATCGCCCACAACGAGGGGCGGCTGGGCAAGACGCTGTGGACCGACATGGCCGAGGGCGACAAGGTGCGCCTGCGCGGCGTATGGGACGGCGACGAGGAGGCGCGCGCCGTCGGCGAGGAGATCGAAGCGCTGCAGCGCGAGAAGCACGCGCTGTCGCAGATCGCCATCCTGGTGCGTGCCGGCTTCCAGACGCGCGAGTTCGAGGAGCGCTTCATCACACTCGGCCTGCCCTACAAGGTGATCGGCGGCCCGCGCTTCTACGAGCGCCAGGAGATCCGCGACGCGATGGCCTATCTGCGCATCATCGCGCAGCCCGACGACGATCTCGCCTTCGAGCGCATCTACAACGTGCCACGCCGCGGGCTGGGTGAATCCGCCCTGAAGACCCTGCGCGACATCGGCAAGACGCAGCGCGTCAGCCTGTTCGAGGCGGCGCGGCGCGCGCTGGAAACCGATGAGTTCAAGGCCAAGCAGCGCAAGACTCTCGGCGACCTGATCAAGAGCTTCGAGCGCTGGCGCGGGATGCTCGAGGGCTTTCCGCATGTCGAGGTCGCCGAGACCGTGCTCGACGAGTCCGGCTACACCGAGATGCTGCAGCGCGACCGCTCGCCCGAGGCGCCGGGCCGGCTGGAGAACCTCAAGGAGCTGGTCAACGCCATGCAGGAGTTCGACTCGCTGTCGGGCTTCCTCGAGCATGTGGCGCTGGTCACCGAGGGCAACGAGCGTGCCGGCGGCGACATGGTCAACATCATGACCCTGCACGCCGCCAAGGGGCTGGAGTTCGACACCGTCTTCCTGCCGGGCTGGGAGGAGGACCTCTTTCCCAACAGGCGCGCGCTCGACGAGAGCGGGTTGTCGGGCCTCGAGGAGGAGCGTCGACTGGCCTATGTCGGTATCACCCGCGCGCGCAAGCGGGTCTACATCTCGTTCGCCGCCAACCGCCGCGTCTTCAATCAGTGGGTGTCGGCGATCCCCTCGCGCTTCGTGCAGGAGCTGCCGCCTGATCATGTCGAGGCGTCGAGCGATGCCGGTCTCTACGGCACCGCCTCGGCCGGTCATTTCGGCGGGCTGCGCGGCGGCGGCTCCGGCATGACCGACGTCGATGTCGACAGCGTCGACTGGGGCCCGGACTGGAACCGCGCGCGCCAGATCGGTGGGGCCACGCGCGGATCAGGCAGCGGCCGCGGCCAGTTCCAGCGCGGCCGCTTCGGCCGCGAGGACACCTTCGACGACCGCCGCGCCCAGGGCGACCGGCCGGCCGATTCGCTGTCGGTCGGCCAGCGCGTCTTCCACCAGAAGTTCGGTTACGGCCTGATCACCGCGATCGACGGCAACAAGCTCGACATCGAGTTCGACAAGGCCGGCTCGAAGAAGGTTCTCGACAGCTTCGTCCAGACGACGTGATCAGCCCTCGTCGGCCGGCGGGTCGAGGTCGACGTCGATCAGGAACGGGCTGTTCATGCGCTTCGATCGCTTCTTGGAAGGGCCTGCGATGGGCGGCTGACGGTATCGGCGTCGGATGCGCTGACTATACCCCAAGCGGCGGGGACCTACGACGTGCCGGAGTCGTTCGCCGGTGCGCAATATGAAGCGCCGGGTTTGGCGGATGGCGGGCGCAGCCCGGCGTCTCTCAATTGCCGCCGGTAGGCCGGCCAGGTCGCCGTCGACGGCACCTCGCGATAGCCGTCGGGGATGACGCGCACGAAGCCGGCGCCGCGGTCGGCCAGGTTGCGCTGCCAGCCGCCCTCGCCGGCGGCGCGCGTGGCGCGGTAAATCGCAAGCTGGTTGGCGGGCGAGACGCCGCTCTGCCTCATCATCAGCAGGAAGAGCCTGTCGGCCTGGGCGCGGGTGCAGGACTGCGTCCAGTAGAGGTAGTCGTGCAGCACGGCTGCGCGGCTGTACTGGCCATGCGGCGACAGGCCGGACCAGAAGGCGCGCGGCACCGAGGCGAAGTCGGTGACGAAGCCCGCCGGCACGACGATCGGCTGCTCGCCGCCGGCGATGCGGAAGATCGCGTCACGCTCGACCATGAAGTGCCGGGAATCGGCGAAAGGCGTCACCGTGACGAGCGGCGGCGCGATGTCCGAGTCGAGTTGCGCGGCGGGCACCGTGGCACAGCCGGCGAGCGCAACGAGAAGCAGGGCGGAGACGAGGAGGCGCATGGCGTCTGAAGGGCCAGCGCTATAGCGCAACAAGCGCGCGGAGTCTGTGCGGCACGCCGCCCGACGTGCTAGGGCCACGCCATGCCCGCCTGGAAGATCGCCACCACCATCCCCGCCCCGGCCGCCATGGCGTTCGACGCCGCGCTGTCGGAGGCGCTGGTAGAGCATGGCTTCGTGGTCTCGACGATCGAGACCACGCGCGACGGGCCCTGGCGCAGCGAGATCTACGGCGAGGCCGACGATGCCTCGGGACCGGACACCGCCGCGCGCACCCTGTTGGCCGAGGCGATCGCGGCGGCGGCGGCGCAGGCCGGACTCGCGGCACCCCGATGGAGCATCGAGATGCTGCCCGATACGGACTGGGTGGCCGAGAACCAGCGCTCCTTCCAGCCATTCCGAGTCGGCCGCTTCTGGGTGCATCCCTCGCACGCCACCGACCCGGCACCGGATGGAACGATCCCCTTGCGCATCGACGCCGGGCTGGCCTTCGGCACCGGCACGCACGCCACCACGCGCGGCTGCCTCGAGGCAATCGGCGCGCTCGACCCGAGCGGCATCGCCAATCCTGTCGATGTCGGCACCGGCAGCGGCATTCTCGCCATTGCCATGGCGCGCGCCTGGCGGCGCCCGATCCTGGCCGGCGACAACGACCCCGAGTCGATCGCCGTCGCGCGCGAAAATGCCCGACTCAACGGCGTCGCCGATCTGTGCGACTTCCACCTCTCGGAGGGACTCTCGGCGCCGCCGCTGGCGAGCCGCGCGCCTTACGACCTGATCGTCGCCAATATCCTCGCCGGCCCGCTGGTCGGGCTGGCGCCCGCCTTCGCGGCGGCCGCGACGGCGCGTGCGAAGCTGATCCTGTCGGGCCTGCTGGTCGAGCAGGCGGACGAGGTGCTGGCCGCATATAGCGCCCAAGGCTTTGCCCTGGCGCGCGGCATCGACCACGAAGCCGGCGGTGCCGACTGGCGCACTCTGGTGCTCAGCCGCTGAGCCGATGAAAAAAGGGCCGGCTTGGGGGCCGGCCCTTTCAGGGAAGCGCGCGCGGGGTATGGGGGAGGTGCGCGCGCTCAGGGAGACGGTGGAGCGCCTACGCGGCGCGCTTGAACGTGTTGTCGTTGCGCGAGACGGCCACACCCGGGCCGACCGGCAGATCGGGGCCGAAGCCCGCGGCGCTGTTTACGGCAGCGTGGATTTGGCCGCGCGACAGGCCGATATCGGCCAGCATGCGGTCATCGAGCGCGCTCAGCTCGGCGATGGCGGCCCGGCGGCGCAAGGCCGCACGGATATTGCGCCAGAGGCGGGCGAGGCCACCCCCGATCAGCTCGCCGAAGTACTCGGCGCGCTCGACGCGCGCCCGGTGTTCGATGGCTCGCCGTTCCACCAGATCGAGGCGGACTTTGCCCGCATCACGCGCCGGCGTCGGCGCGATCACGCTGCCAAAGCTCGAGAAGGCGGGTGTGCTGGACAGGCTGAACATTGTTCCCTTCGCTTTCGGTCTCGGGATCGAGACAATTCTCGCCCCTTCATGCCCAGGCCGACTATTCCGGCGCGGTACGAACGTAAATATAAGCCGTTGATTTCATGCGATAAGCGCTAAGGAAAAGAGTCAGTCATGCAAGAAAATCATGACCTGAACAATTCTTCACTGCTGCAATGCACCATGACAAGCGAGACATAGGGTTCGTTTATTGCGCCCGCCCGCGCAGCCTCGTACGGTGTGCTCAAGACGCCCTTCTGACGTGACGGTTTGTTCCAATGTCGACTCCCGACGACGGTCTCGCCCGACTCGCCGACATGTTGCGATCCAGCGGCCGCGCCTATGGTCCCGACGAGCTCGGCGAGCTGATGGCCGGCATCGCCGCCGCGCCGCAGGGGCTGGCCGGCGCCGAATGGGTCGATCTGGTGAGCCCCAATGCCGATGAGCGGATCCGCTCCGAGCTCACCGCCCTGCGCGAGAGCATGGCCGGCCGGGACGACGGGCTCGGCGATGGCGGCCTGTCGCCCGAGGAGTCGGCGAAGCGTCTGGCGGCGCTGCGCGCCGAACTGAAGCGCCGCGGCCTGGATGGCTTCATCGTGCCGCGCGCCGACGAGCATCAGGGCGAGTACGTGCCGCGCGCCGCGCAGCGCTTGGCCTGGCTCACGGGCTTCACCGGCTCGGCCGGCTGGGCCGTGATCCTGGCCGACAAGGCGGCGATCTTCATCGACGGCCGCTATACCCTGCAGGTACGCCAGCAGGTCGACGTCTCGCTCTACGCACCGGTCGACTATCCCGCGACGCCACCCGACGCCTGGGTGGCGGAGAACCTGGCGTCGGGCGCGCGCTTTGGCTTCGATCCCTGGCTGCACGGCCTGTCGGAGGCCGAGCGCCTGACGAGCGCCTGCGCCAGGGCCGGCGCGGCGCTGGTGCCGGTCGATGGCAATCCGATCGACTCGGTCTGGGTATCGCGGCCGCCGCCGCCGCTGTCGCCGGTGATCCCGCAACCGGTCGAGCTCGCCGGCGAATCGAGCGGGCAGAAGCGCGCGCGCATCGCCCAGGCGGTCGCCGAGAAAGGCGCCGACGCCGTGCTGCTGAGCCAGCCCGACTCCATCGCCTGGCTGCTCAACGTGCGCGGCGGCGACGTGCCGCGCACGCCCTTCCCTTTGTCCTTCGCGCTCCTGCACCGGGATGCCGGCGTTGACCTGTTCATCGATGCGCGCAAGCTGCCGCCGGTGACACGCGCGCATCTCGGCAACGGCGTCGCCCTGCAGCAACCCGACGCGCTGGCCGGCGCGCTGGAGGCGCTGGGTCGTGAGGGCCGCACGGTGTGGCTCGATCCGCAGACTGCGCCGCGCTGGGCGCTCGATCGCCTGGCATCGGGTGCCGGCGGCGAGCCGAAGCTGGTGCGCGAGATGGATCCGGTGGCGCTGCCCAAGGCGTGCAAGAACGAGGTCGAGCTCGCCGGCGTGCGCGCCGCGCATCGCCGCGACGGCGCCGCGATCAGCCGCTACTTGCACTGGCTGGCGGGCGAAGCGCCCAAGGGCGACACCGACGAGATCGCTGCGTCGGACAAGCTGCAGGCGCTGCGCGAGGCCACCGGCGCGATCCGCGACCTGAGCTTCGACACGATCTCCGGCGCCGGCGCCAACGGCGCCATCGTGCACTATCGCGCCAGCCCGCGCAGCGCGCGCAAGCTGCAGCGCGGCGAGCTCTATCTCGTCGACTCCGGCGGCCAGTACCGCGACGGCACCACCGATGTGACCCGCACCGTGGCGATCGGCGAGCCCAGCGCCGAGATGAAGGACCGCTTCACGCGCGTGCTGAAGGGCCATATCGCGCTGGCCATGGCGCGCTTCCCCGTCGGCACCACCGGCTCGCAGCTCGACGCGCTGGCGCGCTACCATCTGTGGCAGGTCGGCCTCGACTACGATCACGGCACTGGCCACGGCGTCGGCGCCTATCTCTCGGTGCACGAGGGCCCGCACCGCATCTCGAAGGCGCACAACGCAGTGGCGCTGCGGCCGGGCATGATCGTCAGCAACGAGCCCGGCTTCTACAAGGCCGACGCCTACGGCATCCGGATCGAGAACCTCGTGACGGTGCGCGAGGCGAAGATCGATGGCGCCGATCGCGCCTATCTCGAGTTCGAGACGCTCACCCTGGCGCCGATCGACCGCGCCTGCATCGACGTCGCGCTGCTGAGCGGTCCGGAGCGTGCCTGGCTCGACGCCTATCACGCCCGGGTGCGCGAAGTCGTCGGACCGCAGCTCGATGGCGAGGCACGCGCCTGGCTCGAAGCCGCGACGCAGCCGCTGTGACAACGATTGCCGTCGTCCTGAGCGACAGCGAAGGATCTGGCGGTGGTGCCAACGGACACTGCGCGTCGACGTGACCGCGATACCGCGAGATCCTTCGCTGCGCTCAGGATGACGGGGGTTTGTGATGTCCGCCGATGAGAAGCCCGGCCTGCTCGCGCTCTATCATTTCTCGCCCTGGTTCACCGAGGAGCTGAAGAAGCGCTTCGACGTGTTCGGACCGTTCCCGACCCGCGAGATCGCGCCGCACATGGTGCCTGAGGATTTTCGCGCGCGGGTGCGCGCCATCGCCACGGTGGGCAGCATCGGCGAGGGTGGCCGCCCAATGCTCGACGCACTGCCCAACGTCGAGATCATCCACTGCTATGGCACCGGCTTCGAGCGCATGGACCTGAAGACGGCCAGGGAGCGCGGCATCGTCATCACCAATGCCGCCGACTCCAACGCCAGCGCCGTGGCCGACATCGCGGTCGGCCTGCTGCTGGCCTCGACGCGGCGCATCGCGGAGGGCGACCGCTACATCCGCGCCGGGCGCTGGGAGCGCAGGGGCGCGCATCTGTGGCCGCCGATCGTCGGACTGAAGGGCGCCAAGGTCGGCATCCTCGGCCTGGGCGCGATCGGCGCGCGCATCGCCACCCGCATCGCCGCCTTCGAGGCCGAGATCGGCTACCACAGCCGCACGAGAAGGCCGGACGCGCCTTGGGCCTACCTGCCGAGCGCCATGGCGCTGGCCGAGTGGTCGGACTTCCTGATCGTCGCCCTGCGCTCGGACGCCTCGAACAGGCACATCATCGACATGGAGCTGCTGAAGAAGCTCGGGCCGCTGGGCCACGTGGTGAACATCTCGCGCGGCATGGCGGTCGACGAGGCGGCACTGGCCGACGCGCTCGAGGCCGGCGTCATCGCCGGCGCGGCACTGGACGTGTTCGAGGAGGAGCCCGTCGTCCATCCCAAGCTGATGACGCTGGAGAACGTCGTGATGACGCCGCACCTCGGCGGCGGCACGCGCCAGGCCAACCGGGCGATGGGCGAGACGGCGCTGGCGAACTTCGACGCCCATTTCGCCGGGCGGCCGGTGCTGACGCCGGTGCCGATGGACTGACGTAACAATACGTCACATACGCAATGAGGAGCGGATAAATGCGGCCGACGTTTGGTCAGTCGGCGGCGCCGCCTTCGCTGTGGGCAGGTCGCGCGCCCTGTGGTGGCGCGGTGGCGCCATCCGCCAGGTCCCAGCGGGTGCGGAACAGCGTGTCGCAGATGCCCGGGCTGCCGAAGCCGTCGCTGAAGCTCACCGTGGAGCGCCGGTGGTGCTCGGCGTGGGCATGGCTGCTGGTCTTGTCGGCGATGAAGTTGCAGATCGTCGTGCGCAGCGGCGTCGACTTCTCGCCGCGCAGCGCGCGGGCGAAATCGAAGCCGGAATGCTCGTACAGGCCGCCCACCGCGCCCAGGCTCATGGTAACGACGTGGAACAGCAGATCCGATCCGCCGCCGCCGACCAGCACCAGCGGCAGCAGGTAGGGCAGCACGATCTCGAGGAAGAAATCCGGCCCGCTCATGTAGCAGGCGCTGACGGCACGGCTGGCGCCGGTCGAGTGATGGACGTGGTGGCCCAGCACGCGCAGCAGCGAACGCCGGTGCATCAGGCGATGGCCGACGTACTGCACGACGTCATGGCCGACGGCCATCAGCAGCAGCGAGGCGATGAACCAGCTGGCATCGAGCTGCGGCTCGCCGACGAAGGCCAATCCGGTCCACTCCAGCGCCAGCATGCAGGGCAGCAGGATGATGCACTGGTTGAACAGCACGCGCGGCAGCAGCGCCGCATAGCCGCGACGCTCCGGCCGGCGCACCCGGAAGTGCTGCAGGCGGGCCGTGGCGTCCAGCCAGTCAAAACCCAGCGCGATGCCATGGTAGACGACCATGTGCAGCGTCCAGGCGACCACGGCGACGGACAGCCAAGGCGGGAGGAGATCCGTGAGCATCGGGCCTGCGGTTCGGAACACGTCGGGGGAGGAACGCCCGCGCATGCTGGTCGATGCACGGGAAGACGAAGTTGATATCAAACTATGCATAAGGCGGCGATGGGTCAACCGCGAAAGAGCGCTGAAAATCAACGCATAGGTGCCGCTTGGCAGACACGTCCGGATCGCCCGAGTGGCCAGAAAATGTTCATAGAGAATATTGCACTGCTGACTGTACGCATACAGGCGATCACGAAGATCAGCCGCCGCCCATCCCCAGCCACTCCTCCTCGCTGAGGATGCGCACGCCCAGCTCGGCCGCCTTCTTGGCCTTCGACCCGGCGTCGGCGCCGACCACGACGAAGTCGGTCTTCTTGGACACCGAGCTGGTGACCTTGGCGCCCAGCGCCTCCGCCCGGGCCTCGGCAGCGTCGCGGCTCATGGCCGAGAGCGTGCCGGTGAAGACCATGACCTTGCCGGAGAACGGCGAGTCGCTGGCGACGGCGGCAGAGCGGAAGGGCTCGACGGCGATCTCGCCCAGCAGCTCGCGGATGATGGTCTCGTTGTGCCCCTCGGCGAAGAACGCGACGATCCTGTCGGCCGTGGTGACACCGATGTCCTGCACGTTGCACAGCCGACCGAACTCGACCCCCACCTCGGCGGCGGCCTTCTCCTTCCTGGTCGGCTCGGGCGTCGCCGCACGCTCCCTGCCCGCTTCGCGCATGGCGTCGAACCAGGCCTGCGCCTCGCCGTACTCGCGCGCCAGCGCCTTGGCGGTGGCCTCGCCGATCGAGGGGATGCCCAGCGCGTTGATGAAGCGGTCCAGTGCGATGCGCCGGCGCGCGTCGATCGCGGCGATCAGCTTGTCGGCGGACTGGTCGCCCCAGCCCTCGCGCCTGCGCAGGTCGTCGCGGGTGAGGCGGAAGAGGTCGACCGGCTGCTTCAGCAGGCCATCGCGCCAGAAGTTCTCGATATGCACCCAACCCAGCCCCTCGATGTCGAACGACTGGCGCGACACGAAATGGCGCAGGCGTTCGACCTGCTGAAAGGGGCACTCGAGGCCGCCGGAACAGCGCCGCACCACGCCGTCCTCCTCGCGCACCACGGGCGTCCTGAGCTCGCAGGGGCAGGTCTCGGGAAAGACGAAGCGCTTGGCGCCGCGCGGCCTGCGCTCCATGACCACGCCCAGCACCTGGGGAATCACGTCGCCCGCGCGCTGGATGGTCACCGTGTCGCCCACGCGCACGTCCAGCCGCTCGATCTCGTCGGCGTTGTGCAAGGTGGCGCGCGCCACCAGCACCCCGCCGACGTTGATCGGCTCCAGTTCGGCGACTGGTGTCAGCGCGCCTGTGCGTCCGACCTGGATGGCGATGGCGTTGAGCACCGTCTGCGCCTTCTCGGCCGGAAACTTGTGCGCGAGCGCCCAGCGCGGCGAGCGGCTGACGAAACCCAGGATCGCCTGCCAGTCGACGCGGTCGACCTTGTAGACCACGCCGTCGATGTCGTAGGGCAGCGACGAGCGTCGCGCGCCGATGTCGCGATAGAACGCGAGCACGTCGTCGATCGTGCGGCAGAGCCTCGTTTCCGGGTTGACCTCGAAACCCCACCGGCTCAGCCGGTCGAGGAAATCGTGCTGCGTGTTCCAGGTACGCGGCTCGGCCTCGCCCCAGGCGTAGGCAAAGAACCGCAATGGGCGGCCCGCCGTGATCGTGGCGTCGAGCTGGCGCAGCGAGCCGGCGGCGCCGTTGCGCGGATTGGCGAAGGTCTTCTCGCCTGCCGCTGCCTGGCGCTCGTTCAGCGCGACGAAGTCCGCACGGCGCATGTAGACCTCGCCGCGCACGTCGAGCGCCTCGGGTGCCTTGCCCTTCAGCCTCTTGGGCACGTCCGCCAGCGTGCGCACATTGGCGGTGACATCCTCGCCCTCGGCGCCGTCACCGCGCGTCGCCGCCCGCACCAGCTCGCCGTTCTCGTAGCGGATCGACAGCGACAGGCCGTCGATCTTGGGCTCACAGGTCAAGGCGATCTCGGTGTCGGCATCCAGCGCGATCTCGCGCTCGAGGAAGCGGCGCACGCGCTCGACAAACTCGGTGATCTCCTCGTCGGAAAAGGCGTTGTCGAGCGACAGCATGGGGCGCGCGTGGCGCACCTTTGCGAAGCCAGCCGACGGCGCCGGCGCCACCTTCATCGAGGGGCTGTCGAGCGTCATCAGCTCGGGGAATTTCGCCTCGATCGCCTTCAGCCGCTGGCGCAGCGCGTCATACTGGGCGTCGCTGATCTCCGGCGCGTCCTGCTGGTGGTAGAGCTTGTCGTGGTGCGCGATCTCCTGCGCGAGGCGCGCCAGCTCCTGGTTGGCCTGCCGCCTGGTGAGCTTGTCCACCGCGATCTGCTCGACCACCTTCGCCGCGCGCGACATGACGCTCCTCCTCGCGCTCAGGCCCGTGCCGCCATCAGGCGGTCGGCCGCGGCGCGCGCCTCGGCCGTAACCTCGGCGCCCGCCAGCATGCGCGCCAGCTCCTCGCGGCGACCTGCGGCGTCAAGCGCTACGACCTCGGTCGCCGCCCTGGTGCGGCTGGCCGTCTTGCGGATGAGCCAGTGCTGGTCGGCCAGCGCGGCGACTTGCGGCGAGTGTGTCACGACCAGCACCTGCAGGTCGCGCGCCAGCCGGCGCAGGCGTTCGCCCACCGCCGCCGCCGTGGCGCCGCCGATGCCGCTGTCGACCTCGTCGAACACCACGGTCGCGACATCGCCGACGCGCGCCATCGCCACCTTCAGTGCCAGCATGAAGCGCGACAGCTCGCCGCCCGAGGCGATCTTGCCGATCGAACCCGGCGGCGTGCCGGGATTGGTCGAGACCAGGAACTCGACGCGATCGACGCCGGACGCGGACCAGTCCTTCTCGGCCAGTCGATCGATGCGAGTGACGAACTTCGCTCGCTCCAGCCGCAGCGGCCCCAGCTCGCCGATCACCGCCTTGTCGAGCCGCGCTGCCTGCCTGGAGCGCGCGCCCGACAGCGACCCGGCCGCGTCGACGAAGGCCGCCCGCGCCGCGGCGGCTTCGGCCTCCAGCCGGCGCCGCCGGACTTCGCCGTCGTCGAGCGCGGCGAGCTGATCGGCCATGCGGGTGCGCAGGCCGGCGAGCTCGCCCACCGGCACGCCATGCTTGCGCGCCGCCGCGCGCAGCGCGAACAGCCGCTCCTCGACGCGCTCCAGCGCGCCGGGATCGTCACCCAGGTTCTCGCGCGCCTGCTCTAGCTGCGCCACCGCTTCGGCTGCCTCCGACATTGCACGATCGAGCGCGCCCAGCGCCGCGTCGAGACGGCCGGCGGCATTGCCGACCTGACGCTCGATCAGCCGATGCGCCGAGGCCAGCCTGCCGGTCACGCCCCTGTCGCGCTCCAGCCCGTCCAGCGCCTGGGCCACCGCCTCGCCGATGGCCGCCCCATGGCGCAGCAATTGGCGCCTTGCCGCCAAGGCCTCCTCGTCGTCGACTTTCGGGTCGAGCCTGTCGAGTTCGGCCACGGCGTGACGCAAGTACTCCTCGTCGCGTTGCGCCTGCTCGAAGGCCGTCGTCGCCTCGAGGCGCGCGCTCTCCGCGGCGCGCCACGCCGACCAAGCCGCCGCGACGCGCGCCGCGTCGCTTTCCAGGCCGCCGAAGGCGTCGAGCGTGTCGCGATGGTTCACCGGCACCAGTAGGCCGTGCTGCTCGAACTGACCCTGGATCTCTACCAGGGTTTCACCCAGCCGTTTCAACAGGCCGACCGAAGCGGGCTGGTCGTTGACATAGGCGCGGCCGCGGCCATCGGCACCGACGACGCGACGCAGCAGCAAGGTGTCGCCCTCGTCCGCTACGCCCTGCTCGGCGAGTATCGCGTGCGCCGGGTGGTCCTCGGACAGCGTGAATTCGGCGACGACCACGGCCTGCGTCGTACCCGTCCTGACGATCCCCTGGCCCGCCCGGCCGCCCAACGCCAGGCTGAAGGCGTCGAGCAGTATCGACTTGCCTGCGCCGGTCTCGCCGGTGAGCGCGCCCAGGCGCGAGCCCTTGCCTGCCGGGAAGGTGAGGTCCAGCTTCTCGATCAGAACGAAATCGCGGATCGAGAGACAGCGCAGCATCAGAAGATCGATTTCCAGATGCGGCCGAGCCAGGAGCGGTCGTCCTTCTCCGGGCGCAGGTCGACGCCTTCGAGCAGGAAGTAGCTGTCGGCGTACCAGTCGCTGCCTGGAAAATTGTGCCCCAGCACGGCGGCTGCCATCTTGGCCTCGTTGACAACGCCGAGCGCGAGGTAGCTCTCGACCAGCCGGTGCAGCGCCTCCGGCGTGTGCGTCGTGGTCTGGTACTGCTCGATAACTCGGCGGTAGCGGTTGATCGCCGCGACCCATTGCTTGCGCGTCTGGTAGAAGCGGCCGACCTCCATCTCCTTGCCGCCGAGATGGTCGACGGCGAGGTCGATCTTCAGGCGCGCGTCGCGGGCATAGGGTGTGTCGGGAAAGCGCTTCACCACCTCGCCCAGCGTGTTCAGTGCCTGCTCCGTCATCCGCTGATCGCGGCCGACATCGGAGATCTGCTCGTAGTAGCAGAGCGCCTTCAGATAGTAGGCGTAGGGCACGTCACGGTGGCCAGGGTGCAGTTGGATGAAGCGGTCGAGCGCGATGATCGCGTCGTCGTATTTGTTGGACTGGTAATAGGCGAAGGCCGTCATCAACTGCGCCTTGACCGCCCAGACCGAATAAGGGTGCTGGCGATCGACCTCCTCGAAGCCTTTGGCGGCGGACTTGTAGTCGCTGGCGCCCAGCGCATCGAGCGCGCGATTGTAGAGCTGCTCGACCGGTGCCTCGGCATAGTTCCTGTCGTCGTCGCTGCCGCCGAACAGGCCGCAGGCGCCGAGCGCCAGTGTCGTCGCCAATGCCAGCGCCCTCGCCGCCGCCCCTGCGTACCGTCGCATCGCCAGCCTCGTCCTGTCTGTCATGGATCTTCCGTCGCACCGCCGCGGGGGACCGCCGGCAGCCCGGCTTATAGCACAGGACGGCAAAGAAAACGGGGGCGCGAGGGCCCCCGGAAGTCATCGTGTGGAGATACGGATCTCGACCGGGCGCGGGACGCCCGGTCGCACCGTCAATTCGCCTGGCGGCGCAGGAACGCGGGAATCTGCAGATCGTCTTCGTCGCGCGCCGCCTTGGCCCGATTGGCGTCCAGCCCGCTGAGGGGCGGCTGAATCGCCGTAATCGTCGCCGCCGGGCGCTGTGGCGGCGCCGGCTCGATGATCCGCTGTGGTTCCCCGGCCGGCTCCGGTCCCACCGCCGGCCGGCTGCCGCCGCCGATCAGGCCGGTCATCTTCTGGAAAAGGCTCGGCCCCTTGGTCGCCACGGTGGGCGCGCGATTGGGATCTGGCGTCCTGACCGCCATCGGAATCGGCTTGGCCACCGGCGCGGGCCGCGCGACAGGCTCGATGCGAGGCGCAGCGGCGATCGTCGGCTCGACGACGGGCGCCGTCAGGGGCAGCTCCACGGGTGCCGGCGTCGGCGCGGCCATTTCCGGAACCGGCTCGGCCACCTTCATTTCCGTGACCGGCTCAAGTTCCACGACCGGCTGCGGGGCCGCCATCTCGACCATCTCCGGCGCGGCGGCTTCGGCCACCGGCGGCGAGGGCGGTGTCATGACCGGCGGTGCCGGCGGCACGGGAGCGGGCGCCACGGTCGGCGGCGCCTGCGGAATCGTCGCATAGGCCGAGGGCGGGCGTTGCGGCGTGATGACGCGCTGCAGATGCGGCTGACCGGTCTGCATGGAACGATTGTCCATGCTGATGATGGTCGGCTGCGGCTGCGTCATGACCGCCGCGGAAATGCCGGTGGCGACAACCGAAACCCGCATACGGCCCTGCATGGCGGCATCGAAGGTCGAGCCGAAGATGATGTCGGCGTCGGGGTCGACTTCCTCGCGGATGCGGTTGGCCGCCTCGTCGACCTCGAGCAGGGTCATGTCGAGACCGCCGGTGATGTTGATCAGGACGCCCTTGGCGCCCTTCATCGAGGCATCTTCCAGCAATGGGTTGGAGATCGCCGCTTCGGCCGCCGCCTTGGCGCGATCCGGGCCCTCGGCCTCGCCCGTGCCCATCATCGCCTTGCCCATCTCGCCCATCACGGTGCGGATGTCGGCGAAGTCGAGGTTGATCAGGCCGGGCATCACCATCAGGTCGGTGACGCCGCGCACGCCCGAGTAGAGGACGTCGTCCGCCATCTTGAACGCGTCGGCGAAGGTCGTCTTCTCGTTGGCGATCTTGAACAGGTTCTGATTGGGAATGATGATCAGCGTGTCGACGTACTTCTCCAGCTCGGAGATGCCGTCGTCGGCCATCGTCATGCGCCGGCGCCCTTCGAAGTGGAAGGGCTTGGTCACCACGCCCACGGTCAGGATGCCCTGGTCGCGCGCGGCCTGGGCGATCACCGGTGCGGCGCCGGTGCCCGTGCCGCCGCCCATGCCGGCGGTGACGAAGACCATGTTGGACCCTTCGAGGGCCTGCATGATCTCGGGCAGCGCCTCTTCCGCCGCCTGCTTACCCACGGCCGGGCGCGCGCCGGCGCCGAGACCCTGGGTGATGCTGATACCGAGCTGGATTCGGCGATCGGCCAGCGACTGCCCGAGGGCTTGGGCGTCCGTGTTGGCGACCACGAACTCCACGCCTTCAAGAGCCGAGCTGATCATGTTGTTCACAGCATTGCCGCCGGCGCCGCCCACACCGATCACGGTGATACGCGGCTTAAGGTCGGACTCCTGCTGTGGGAGCGACAAGCTAATCGTCATGGCATTGTCTCCACACGTAGACGAGGGGTGATCTTCGTTGGATGACGTCGCGGTGCTTGTTTGTGTGACCGTCGACGGCGCCGGCGATTCTTTTGCCGGTCAAGTGGGGAGTGCCAGTCCCATCTGAGATTCTAGACTAAAAGTTCTCACGTATCCAACTGCCAATTCGCCCCAAGCGCCCGACCGGGGGCTCCGTCGTCTGGGCCGCCTGCTGCGGCTGGCTGATGGCCTGCTGGGCGGCGTGGACCAGCAGGCCGGCGCAGGCGGCATAGGCCGGGCCGCCGGTCGATTCCGCCAAGCCGGCGACGCGAATCGGACCGCCGATGCGCACCTTCTTCTTGAGGATGTCGGCGGCGACGTCGGCCAGCCCGTCGAGCTGGCTGGCGCCGCCGACGAGGACGGCGCGGCCACCGGCCAGGCGATCGACGCCGCTGGCCTCCAGCCGGCTGCGCACCAGCTCGAAGGTCTCCTCGATGCGCGGGCGGATGATGCCGACCAGGATGCTGCGCGGCACGTGGTTCGGCGTCGTGCGCTCCTGCTCGCCGATCAGTGGCACGTCGATGATGTCGTACTCGTCGTTGGGCTTGGCGCGGGCGCGGCCGATCAGGGTCTTCATGCGCTCGGCATCGGCGATCGGCGTCGACAGGCCGCGGGCGATGTCGCTGGTCACGTGCATGCCGCCGATCGGGATCGAATCGACGTGCACCAGGTGCCCGTCATAGAAAACGGCGATCGAGGTCGTGCCGCCGCCCATGTCGATCAGCGTGGCGCCGAGATTGCGTTCGTCGGACACCAGAGAGGCAAGTCCCGAGGCATAGGCCGAGACGACCCGGTCGGCGATGTCGAGATGGGCGCGCTTGATGCATATCGCGAGGTTGCGCATCGCGCCGGTGGCCGCCGTCACCAGATGGACCTGTCCGCCCAGCCGCTCGCCATACATGCCGCGCGGCTCGACCACCGCCGAGCCGTCGACGGTGTAGCCGATCGGCAGGGTGTGGATCAGGTCGCGGTCGGCGGTCTCCGCCGGCAAATGCACCTGCGACAGCAGGCGACGCACGTCGCGCTCGCCGATCTCGTGATTGCCGACCTGCACGTCGAGCTGCTGGTTGTGCGAGGCCGGCTGGCCGCCGCCGACGCCCACCAGCACCTCGCGCACGGTCTCGCCGCACATCTCCTCCGCCGCGCTGACCGCCGAGGAGATCGCCCGCGTGGCCGCCTCCATGTCGACGATGTTGCCGGAGCGCAGGCCGGTCGAGTGGTGCTGGCCGATACCGATGACGCGCAGGCCGGAGCCGTCAATCCGCGCCACGAAGCAGACGACCTTGCTGGTGCCGATGTCGAGCGCCGCGACGATACCGTTCCTCGCCTTGATCACTGTACTTACCCTTCAAGTCTTCTGGCCGGCGGGCTTGACGCCGCGCGGCTTGCCGTTGGGGGCGGGTGGCGTCGCCGGGGGCCTGGCGACGGGAGATCTCGCCGGACCGCCGGTCGCCGCCGGCGGTGATGGCGGTGGGGATTCGCGGCGCGGTCCGACCGACAGCAGGGGATCGGGCGCACCGGCACGGCGCAGGGTGATGCGATCGGGCAGCCGAAGGTCGATCACCGAGAGGTCGCGCGCCAACAATTGGTCGCTGCGGTCCAGCTCGAGGACGCGCTTGAGGGCCTCGCCCGCACCTTCTTCCGGCAGGCGGATCTGCAGATCGCCGTCGAGGATCAGGTTCCAGCGGCGCTGGCCGACGAAGACCGCGGCGCGCAACCTGTCGGCGATCGGCCTGGCGTCCTGCAGCAGCAGGAACAGCCCGGCCACCTGCTCGGGCGCACCCTCGCCCGCAAGCAACAGCCGCACCGAGCTTTCCGCCGGATCGACGGTGCGCACCCTGCGGCCAAAGCGGTCGATCAGGATGTACTCGGTGACGCTCCGGCCGTCGGTGCCGACGCTTGTCGACTGCCACAGCGCCACCGCCTGGCGCTCGCGCAGCGCGACATGAATGGTGTCGGGCCAGCGCCGCTCGACGGCCGCGTACTCGACCCACTCGATGCGCTCCAGCCGTTCGCGCGCGCCGTGCAGGTCGACGGTCAGCAGCGAATCGCCGCGGGCGGCGTTGAGCGCCTTCAAGACCGCGTCCTTGGTGACGTGCTTGCGGCCCTCGACGGTGACATCCTCGAGAGGAAACGGGGCGAAGCCGGTCACGCGATTGGCGATCCGCTCGACCCACGCCTTGCCGTCGTCGACGGCGCCGCTCTTCCACAGCGCGTAGCCGGCGATCGCACCGCCTCCCAGGGTCATGACGACGACGCCGAGGATGAGTGCGCTGCGCCACGAGATCCGCAGGGGAAGACGCCGGCGTGCGTTCTTGCGGCCGTGCGAAGGACGTGCCGTTCCGGGACGCGGCGCACCCGGTCGCCGCGCGGCGCCGCGACGCGGGCGGACATCGATGTCCTTGCCGAAGGGCGTGGTGGTTACGGCGGGCATCGCGCGTTCTCCACCATCCAGGCCACGAGTTGCGGGAACTCGATGCCGACCCACTTCGCCTGTTCCGGCGCCAGCGACAGCGGCGTCATGCCGGGCTGGGTGTTGAGCTCGAGAATCACCAGCCCGTCGGTGCCGGGCTGGCTGTCGTCCCAGCGGAAATCCGAGCGCGTCAGGCCCGCGCAACCCAGTGCGCGATGTGCCGACAGCGCCCAGTCCATCGCCAGATCGCGTACGGCATCGGGAATCGGTGCCGGCACGAGATGCTGGGTGACGCCGTCGGTATACTTTGCCTCGTAGTCGTAGAACGCCACGGTCGGGCGCAGCTCGGTCACGGCCAGCGCGCGATCACCCAGCACCGCCACCGTGAGCTCGCGGCCGGGCACGTAACGCTCGATCAGCACGCGTTCGCCGAACCTGGCCTCGGCCGACTCGACGACCGCGAGATTGTCGCCGTGGCGCACGATATGCACCCCGATGCTCGAGCCCTGGTCGATCGGTTTCACGACATAGGGCCTGGCCATCGGATCGCCCGTCAGCAGCGCGCGGCGCTCGATCACCATTCCGTCGGCGCAGCGCATGCCGAGCGACCTGAAGATGTGGCGCGACAGCGGCTTGTCCATCGCCACGGCCGAGGGCAGCACGGCGGAGTGGGTGTATGGCACACCCAGAATGGCGAGCACGCCCTGTATGCATCCATCCTCGCCCCACTTGCCGTGCAGCGCGTTGAATACAACCTCCGGGCCGCCACCCTCGGCCGGGCGCAGCGCCTCGATCAGCATCGGCAGGTCGCGCGTGACGTCGATCTCGGTCACGTCGTAGCCGGCGCTGCGCAGCCCGGCGGCGCATTCGCGGCCGGTGACCAGCGAGACCTCGCGCTCGGGCGACCAGCCGCCCTTGAGGACCGCGACGCGCTTACTCATGCCGGCGCTCCCGGCACCACCGGCATCGTGTCGAACTCGCCGATGCGCTTGATCTCCCAGTGCAGCGCCACGCCGCAGCGCTCGAAGACGCGACGCCGCACCTCCTCGCCCAGGGTTTCGATGTCGTGCGCGGTCGCGTCGCCGGTGTTGATCAGGAAGTTGCAGTGCTGCTCGGAGACCTGCGCGCCGCCGATCCTCAGGCCTCGGCAGCCGGCGCGGTCAATCAGTTCCCACGCCCTGTCGCCAGGCGGGTTGACGAAGGTCGAGCCGCCGGTGCGGCTGCGCGGCTGGCTTGCCTCTCGCGCCTGGTTGATCTCGACGATACGCGCGCCAATCGCGCCCTGATCGCCCGTGCGTCCGCGCAATGTCGCACTGACAAAGATCGCGTCGTCGGGTGCCATCGTGTGACGATAGGTGAAACCGAGCTCGGCAGCCGAGACCGTACGCCGCGCGCCGTCGCGATCGACCAGCTCGGCCGCCTCTACGACGTCCTTGATCTCGCCGCCGTAGGCGCCGGCATTCATGCGCAGCGCGCCGCCGATGGTGCCCGGCACGCCGCTGAGGAACTCCAGCCCAGCGATGCCGTGATCGCGCGCCGTCAGGGCGACGTTGAGATCGAGCGCACCGGCGCCGGCGATCAGCGCCGTGCCCTCGACCCGCACCTCGACGAAGCCGCGCAGCAGCCGGATCACCACGCCGCGCACGCCGCCGTCGCGCACCAGCAGGTTGGAGGCGACCCCGAGCACGGTCACTGGGATGTCGCGCGGCAGGGCGGCGAGGAAGGCCGCAAGATCCTCGACGTCGGCTGGCCGGAACAGCACGTCGGCCATGCCACCGACCCGAAACCAGGTGACCGCGGCGAGCGGCGCATCAGCCGTCAGCCGTCCCCGCACCTTGGGCAGGCGGTCGATCAGGTGTGGAGCGGAACGCGTGCCGGCCATCATGCGACCGACCCGGAATCGTTGGCGACCGCACGCGGCGCCTGCTGCGTCGCGATCTGCTGCAACTGGCCGGGCAGCGCGTGCGCCCAGGCGGTGATATTGCCGGCGCCGAGGCAGACCACCACGTCGCCGGGACGCGCGATGCTCCAGATCAGCGAGGGCAATTGCCCGGGACCGTCGAGCGCGAAGACCCGTTGGTGGCCTGCCCGGCCGATGCGCTCGACCAACATGTCACGATCGACACCGGCGATCGGTGCTTCGCCAGCCGCGTAGACGTCGGTGACCACAACGGCGTCGGCGTCGCCGAAGCAGCGCGCGAACTCGTCGCGCAGATCGCGCAGGCGCGTGTAGCGATGCGGCTGGACCACGGCGATCACCGCGCCCGAGCCGCCATAGGCCTGGCGTGCGGCGCGCAGCACGGCGGCGATCTCGACCGGGTGATGGCCGTAGTCGTCGATCACCGTGATGCCATGTGCCTCGCCGGTGCGGGTGAAGCGGCGGCGCACGCCGCTGAAGCCGGCGAGCCCACGCCGGATGGTCTCGTCGTCAATGCCCATCTCGTGTGCCACGGCGATGGCGGCAAGCGCGTTCTGCACGTTGTGCTGGCCGAACATCGGCAGGCGCAGGCCGCTCATCGTCGTCGACTCATTGGTCGCACGATTCTCGATCATCACGTCGAAATCGGCACCGTTGCGGTCAAGCCTCAGATTGAGCGCGCGCACATCGGCGCTGGCGCCCAGGCCGTAGGTGACGATCTTGCGGTCGGCGACGCGCGGGATGATCGCCTGCACCTCGGGATGATCGCTGCACAGCGCGGTGAAGCCGTAGAACGGGATGTTCTCGACGAAGCGCACGAAGGCGGCGCGCAGGGCGTCGAAGTCACCGTAGTGGTCGAGATGCTCCGGGTCGATGTTGGTGACGACCGCGATGGTCGCGGGCAGGCGCAGGAACGAGCCGTCGGACTCGTCGGATTCCACGACCATCCAGTCGCCCTGGCCAAGACGCGCGTTGGTGCCGTATGCGTTGATGATGCCGCCGTTGATCACCGTCGGATCGAGGTGCGCCGCGTCGAGCAGGGCGGCGATCATCGAGGTCGTCGTCGTCTTGCCGTGCGTGCCGCCGACCGCCACCGACCATTTCAGGCGCATGAGCTCGCCTAGCATCTCGGCGCGGCGCACGACGGGGGTGAAACGCGCGCGGGCGGCCAGCACCTCGGGATTGTCGGGCTTGACCGCCGAGGACACCACGACCACCTGCGCGGCGCCGACGTTCTCGGCGCGGTGGCCGATCATGATCTTCATGCCCAGCGAGGCGAGCCGCCTGCAGTTGGCGTTGTCGGCGAGGTCGCTGCCCTGGACCTTGTAGCCGAGATTGTGCAGCACCTCGGCGATGCCCGACATGCCGATTCCGCCGATGCCGACAAAATGGATGAGGCCGATGTTAAGAGGCAAGGCTCTCACTGGGACGCACTCCCGCTCATCACGCCGACGACTATGTCGGCCAAGCGCGACGCCGCGTCCGGGTGGCCAGCTTCGCGCGCGGCCCAGGCCATTCCCGCGAGGCGCCGCGGATCTGTGAACAATGTCACAAGATGCTGACGCAGGGCTTCCGCCGTGAAGGCCTCGTGCGGCAGCAGGATGGAAGCGCCCACCTCGTCGACCGCCAGGGCGTTCGCGCGTTGATGGTCCTCAGTTGCGTGGGGGAAGGGGATGAGGACCGATGGCCGACCCGAAGTCGTGAGTTCGGCCACCGTCGACGCCCCCGCCCTCGCGACAACGAGGTGGGCCCCGGCGAGGCGCGCCGGGAAGTCTCGGAAGAAGGGCGCGCATTCGGCATCGATGCCGCGCGCCGCGTAGAAGGATTGCACCCGCTCGAGATCCTCGGGTCGGCATTGCTGCGCCAGGCGCAGACGCTGCCGGAGGTCCTCGGGCAAGGAGGCGATCGCCTCGGGGATCACCGTGCTGAAGGAGGCCGCGCCCTGGCTGCCGCCGATCACCACCATGCGAATCGGACCATCGGCGCCGGGCGGCTCGTAGGGCACGTCGCGCAGAGTCCGCACCGCATCGCGCACGGGATTGCCAACGAGGTGGATGCGCGGATCGCCATTGGCGATGTGGCGCACCTTGCGGAACGAGGTAGCGATGGCGCGCGCGCCGGCGGAGACGACGCGGTTGGCACGGCCGAGCACGGCATTCTGCTCGTGCACCACGCGCGGCACGCCGCGGAAGCGCGCGGCCAGCAGTGTCGGCACCGAGGCGTAGCCGCCGAATCCGACCACGACGGCGGGCTTCACGCGGCCGATCACGCCGAAGGCCTCGGCCGTGCCCATCGCCAAGCCTAGCGTACTGGCGATGCGGCGCGCGACGCCGCCGGCAGCTGGGCTGCCGCCGTGCACGTGATGCACCGGGTGGCGCGCCAGCTCGCCCTGCCAGCGCTTGCCGCGATCGTCGGTGATCAGCGCCAGGCTGACGCCGCGCGCGGCGAGTTCGCCGGCCAGCGCCTCCGCCGGAAAGACATGGCCGCCCGTGCCGCCGGTGGCGAGAATGACAGGTTGGCCGCTCATGCTGCCTCTCCCAGGCCGGCGCGCTCGCGCGTGAGCGCCAGCAGCATGCCGACCGCGAGAGCCACGGAGATCGCCGACGAGCCGCCGTAGGAGATGAACGGCAGGGTCATGCCCTTGGCCGGCATGAGCTGGACGGTGGAGGCGAAATTGATCGCCGCCTGCAGCCCGAACTGGATGGCCAGCCCGCTTGCCGCCAGCATGATGAACAGGCTGGTCTCGCGCATCGAGCGCGACAGCGAACGCAGCACCACGAAGACGAACAGGGCTACGATGAACAGGCAGGTGATCAGGCCGAACTCCTCGCCCGCCACGGCCATGACGAAGTCGGTATGGGCGTCGGGCAGCAGGGCCTTCACCGTGCCCTCGCCCGGCCCTCGGCCGAACAATCCGCCGCTGCCGAAGGCCTCGAGCGACATGTTGACCTGGTAGTTGTCGCCGGAGTCTGGATAGATGAACCGATCGATGCGGCTCTGCACGTGCGGGAAGGACAGATAGGCGGCCATCATCGAGCCCATTGCGCCAATGACGCCGAAGCCGACCACCCAGATCGGCAGTCCGGCGAGGAAGAACTGAGCAGACCAGACCGCGGCCACGACGATCGTCATCCCGAGGTCGGGCTGGCCGATCAGCAGACCGATGACGAACAGGAACAGCACCGTCGACAGCAGATAGCCGGGAAAGGACGGGTTGAGCTTCTTCTGCGCGAAGAGCCAGGCCGAGATCACCGCGAGGCTCGGCTTGACGAACTCCGACGGCTGCATGGTGCCGAAGCCGGGCAGGGAAAGCCAGCGGCGGGCGCCCTTGATCTCCGTGCCGATGGCGAAGGTGCCGATCAGCCCGATCAGGCTGGCGACGAAGACCAGCAGCGCCAGGCGCCTGACCATGCGCGGCGAGGCCATCGAGGCGACCAGCAGCACGCCCAGCGCCAGCGGCAGGAACATCAGCTGGCGGCGCACGAAATGGAACGACTCGACCGGAATGCGCTCGGCGGCTGGCGGCGACGCCGCCATGGTCATCATGATGCCCAGCGCCATGATCACCAGGATCGCGCCCAGGGTCCAGCGATCGACCGTCCACCACCAGCGGCCGACGACGGAGGTATCGTTGCGCGAGACCGTGATCATGCGGCCGCCCCCGTCTCGACAACGGCGCCCGGCAGAGCGCGCGCCATGGTTCGGAAGGCATCGCCGCGTGCCTCGAAATTCGGCCACTGGTCGTAGGACGCGCAGGCCGGCGACAGCAGCACCACGGCGCCGGGGCGATGCTCGCGCTGCGCCATGGCGTGCGCCTGGTCGAGGGCGGTGCGCAGGTCGCCCGAGCAGGTAAAGGGAACGCGGCCCTCGAGCGTGGCGGCGAACGGCCCGCTCGAGGCGCCGACAAGGAAGGCGTGCACCACGCGCGAGAACCACGGCGCCAGCGGCGCGATTCCCTCGGCCTTGGCCGTGCCGCCGACGATCCAGTAGATCGTTTCGTAGGCGGCGAGCGCCTTCTCGGTTGCATCGGCGTTGGTCGCTTTGCTGTCGTTGATGTAGACAACATCGCCCACGACGGCGACACGCTCCTGGCGATGCGCGAGGCCAGGGTAGGTGCGCAGTCCCCGCTCCACCACCGGCGCCGACAGGCCCAGCGCCCGGCAGGCCGCCCAGGCGGCGGCGGCGTTCTGCCAATTATGCGCGCCGGGCAGGGTCCTGATGCCCCGCAGGTCGGTCGAGGCGCCGTCACCGGCATCGCGCAGAATGCCGTCGACGACCGTCACACCCGCTGGCGCATCGCCCTTCACCGCGATGCCGATGGTCCGGCGCAGGCCAGCGAGCCGGATAGCCTCGAACCTCGACGCATCGTCGTCGACGCCGACCACCGCCACATCGGTCGGCCGCTGATTGTCGAATATGTGGCGCTTGGCGGCAATGTAGCCCTGAAGGTCGCCATGGCGATCGATGTGGTCGGGCGTGATGTTCAGCCAGATGGCAACGTCGAAGCGCAGGCTGGGCACCAGCTCAAGCTGAAAAGAGGACATTTCCAGCACGTAGACGCCGCCGGCGCCCAACGGCCGGAAATCAAGCGCTGCCGGGCCGAGATTGCCACCGATCTCGCAGTCGATGCCCGCCATGCGCAGGATGTGGCCAACCAGGGCCGTCGTCGTCGACTTGCCGTTGGTGCCGGTGATGCCGACGAAGCGCGCCTTCGAGCCGCTCAACGCCAGCAGCTCGATGTCGCCGATCAACGGCACGCCCGCGGCCCTGGCCGCGGCGGCCGCCGGATGCGGCGCCGGGTAGGAATGCGGGATGCCCGGGCTCAGCACTAGGCCGGTGATGCCGGACCAGTCCATGCCGACGGGGTCGGCGACGCGCACGCCCTGCGCCGCCAGCGCCTCGCGCCTGGCCGGGTTGTCGTCCCACGCCGTGAACTCGATCCCCGCCGCCTTCAACGCGCGTGATGCCGCAAGGCCGCTGCGGGCGAGCCCGAGCACCACGAAGCGCGATCCGCGAAGGGCGGAGAGGTCGATCATCGGCGGATCACCTCAGCTTCAGCGTGGCCAGCCCGGCCATCGCCAGGATGGTCGCGATGATCCAGAAGCGGATGACGATGGTCGGCTCGGCCCAGCCTTTCTTCTCGAAGTGATGGTGCAACGGCGCCATGCGGAAGACGCGCTTGCCGGTGAGCTTGAACGACAGCACCTGGACGATCACCGACACGGTCTCGAGCACGAACAGGCCGCCGACGATTCCCAGCACGATCTCGTGCTTGATGATCACGGCGATGGCGCCCAACGCCCCGCCCATGGCAAGCGAGCCGGTGTCACCCATGAAGACCATGGCCGGCGGCGCGTTGAACCACAGGAAGCCCAGCCCGCCGCCGATCAGCGCGGCGCAGATCACCGCCAGCTCGCCGGAGCCGGGGATGCCATGCAGTTGCAGGTAATTGGTGTAGACCGAATGGCCGACGAAGTAGCTGATGATGCCGAATACGCCGGTGGCAATGATGACAGGCACGATCGCCAGGCCGTCGAGGCCGTCGGTGAGGTTCACCGCGTTGGAGGCACCGACGATCACCAGCACGGCGAAGACGAAGAAGCCGACGATGCCCAGCGGCACCAGCACGTTCTTGAGGAACGGCAGCGCCAGCTGATAGCGCAGCGGCTGCGGCGACACCTGGGCGATGAAGGCCACCGCCAGCACGGCGAAGAGGACCGAAACCGCCAGCTTCAACCAGCCGGGCAGGCCCGTCGTGTTGCGCTTGGTGACCTTGAGAAAATCGTCGAGGAAGCCGATCGCGCCGAAGCCCAGCGTGATCAGCAGCACGATCCAGACATAGCGGTTGCGCAGGTCGGCCCACAGCAGGGTGGCGATGGTGAGCGAGATCAGGATGAGGAAGCCGCCCATGGTGGGCGTGCCCTTCTTGGTCAGCAGATGGCCTTCCGGCCCGTCCTCGCGGATCGGCTGGCCCTTGCCCTGGCGGCTGCGCAGCCAGGCGATCAGCCGGCCGCCGATCAGGAAAGACAGCAACAGCGCGGTCATGAAGGCGCCACCGGTACGGAACGTGATGTACCGGAAGAGATTCATCGGCGTGAACTGGTCCGCCAGCGGCGCCAGGAGATGAAACAGCACGTCCGTTCAGCCCTTTCCCGATCCGCCCGTCACCGCGCCCATCGCCAGGATGGCGTCGACGACCACCTTCATCTTCGAGCCCAGCGAGCCCTTGACCGCCACAACGTCGCCGGCGCGCAGCCCTTCGACCACGCGCTGCGCCAACCGCGCCGAATCGGCCGCATGGACCGCGCGCAGCGGAGCCGGCAGTGCCGCCCGCAGCTTCTCCATGTTCGGCCCGCAGGTGTACACCTGCGACACGCCGGCCGCCCCGATGTCGGGCGCCAGCCCGACATGCGCTGCCTCGGCAGCGGCGCCGAGTTCCAGCATGTCGCCCAGCACCAGAACGCGGCGGCCACCGGGGCCGGGCGTCGCCATCGCGAGGTTCGTCAGCATGGCGCGCACCGCGATCGGGCTGGCGTTGTAGCTCTCGTCGATCAGCTCGATATCGCCGCCGCCCAGCGCAACCCGCCGGCGCGCGCCGCGCCCGGCCGGCGGCGAGACGCCGGAGAGCGCCGCCGCCGCGGCCGGCACGTCGGCGCCCAGCGCCTCGACCGCGGCCAGCACGGCGAGGCTGTTGCGCGCCCAGTGCAGGCCCGGCGCGCCGACGCGATAGCGAAGTTCGCCGCCCAGTACCAGCGCCGCAACGTCGCTGCCGTTCGCATCTGTTCCACAGGCGGTCAGGCGCACATCGGCTGCGGCATCCTCGCCGAAGCTGATGATCCGCCTGATGCCATGGCCGCGCGCGATGGTCGCCAGTGCGTCAAAATGCGGGGAGTCCCGCTCCAGGATGGCCGTGCCACCATTCGCGCCGGCGAAAATCTGACCCTTCTCGCGCACAATGGCGTCGATCGTGCCGAAATGCTCGATATGTACTGGCTGGACCGTGGTGATGACGGCGACATCGGCGTGCACCAGGCGCGCCAGCGGCTCGATCTCACCGGGATGGTTGGTGCCGACCTCGAAGATGCCGAAGCGCGCGTCGACCGGCAGGCGGGCCAGCGTCAGCGGCACGCCGATGTGGTTGTTGAAGCTCGCCGCCGCCGCGTGCGTCGCGCCTTGACGCGACAGAACATGGCGCAGCGCATCCTTGGTGCTGGTCTTGCCGACGCTGCCGGTGATCGCAATCGCCCTGGCCGACGAGCGTGCGCGCGCCGCGAATCCCATCGCCGCCAGGCCCTTCAGCGAGTCCGCGACGCGCAGCAGCGGCCCGCCGGCGCCTTCGACAGTCATCCTCGGGTCGTCGACCAGCGCCGCGGCGGCGCCGCGCTCGAACGCAGCCGGGACGAAGGCGTGCCCGTCACGCTCGCCGCGCAGGGCGACAAAAAGATCGCCGCGCTCCAGCATGCGTGTATCGATGGCGATGCCGCTGGCGAGCCACGCCGGCCCCAGCGCGACACCGCCGGTGGCCGATTGCGCGTCGGCGACGGACCAAAGCGGCAGCTTGACGAAACCGACGCTCATGCCGCGGCTCCTTCGGCGCGCCCGCCCAAGAGCTCGCGCACCACCTCGGCGTCGTCGAAGGGATGCGTGACGTCGCCGATGGTCTGGCCGCGCTCGTGACCCTTGCCGGCGACGACGACGAGGTCGTCGGCACTGCGCGCAGCGTCGAGCGCGGCGGTGATCGCCGCCCGACGGCCGTCCGACACCTCACGCACGTGACCTGCGCCCGCCGGCACGCCTCGCATGATCTCGCGGCGAATGTCGGCCGGCACCTCGCCACGCGGATTGTCGTCAGTGACGAAGACGTCGTCGGCGAGCCGCGCAGCGATGCCGCCCATGATCGGCCGTTTGGCGCGATCGCGATCGCCGCCGCAGCCGAACACCACGATCAGCCGGCCGCGCGTGAACGGCCGCATGGTGCGCAGCACGATCTCCAGAGCGTCGGGCTTGTGCGCGTAATCGACATAGACCGCTGCGCCCGAGCGCGCGCGGCCGACCAGCTCCAGCCGTCCCGGCGCACCACGCAGGCCGGTCAACGTCGCCACGGCTCGATCGGCATCTTCGCCCGCGGCAACCACCAGCCCCAACGCGGCAAGCGCATTGGCCGCCATGAAATCACCGATCAGCGGCAGCTCGATCGTGTGAGACCGGCCGAAGAGCGAGAGCGTCAGCGATTGACCCCGTGCCGACGGCCGCGCCTGCTCGAGCTTCAGCTCGCGGCCCTGCAGGCCATAGGTCCAGACCCGCACGCCGCGCCGCCCGCAGATCCCGGACAACGCAGCGGCGCGATCGGAGTCGGCGTTGATCACCGCGGTGCCGTCGCGCGCCAGCAGGTCGGTGAACAGGCGCGTCTTGGCGGCGAAGTACGCGTCCATCGTCGCATGGTAGTCGAGATGCTCGTGCGTGAGGTTGGTGAACGCCGCCGCGCGCAGGCTTACGCCGTCGAGACGAAACTGGTCGAGGCCGTGGCTCGACGCCTCCATCGCGACACGTTCGACGCCGGCGCGCTTGAGGCGCGCGAGATCGGCGTGCAGCGCCACCGGATCGGGTGTGGTCAGGCCCGGCGGCCGGTTGAGCGCCGGCGAAACGATGCCCAGCGTGCCGACGCTGGCGGCCGGTTGACCCAGCGACGTCCAGATCTGGCGCGCGAAATCGGCGGTGGAAGTCTTGCCGTTGGTGCCGGTGACGGCGACGACCGTCGAGGGCTGCGGTCCAGCGAATACGACGGCGATTCGCGCCAGGGTGCGGCGCGGCTCATCTTGACGCAGCACGACGATGCCGTCGGGCACGCCTTCGAGCATAGCGTCGCGGGCGGCGAGGATGGCGACTGCACCCGAGCGCACGGCCTGCGCGGCAAAGCGCGCGCCGTCGACCTTGCTACCTGGTAGCGCGGCGAAGAGATAGCCCGGCTTGACCGCGCGCGAGTCCGCCGTGACGCCGGCGATCTCGCGATCCGAGTCGCGGTCGAGGCCGATCGGCAGGAGCGCGCTCAATCGCACGTCAGCGGCCTCCCGGCTTCGGCGCGGCGCCGAGAATCTGGTCGATGGTCGTGCCGGCGGTCCTCGCCGCAACGGGCTTGCCCGTCGCCGGCGGCAAAGTCGTCGTCGCGGCCTCGCGCGCCGCTACGGCGTCGGCTGCGGCCATGGCCCTGGCGGCCGCGGCCGGATCGACCGGCGGGATGCCATACAGTACGGTGATGCGCTCGATAATGGCCTTTACCGACGGCGCAGCCACCCAACCTCCCGTGGCGTAACCACCAGTCTCCTTGGTGCCCTTGGGTTCGTCGATCGACACCATCACGACGTATCGTGGCGAGCGCATCGGAAATGCGCCGACGAAGGAGCTGATCAGTGCCTTCTCGCGATAGCCGGACTTGCCGGGCTTTTCGGCCGTGCCGGTCTTGCCGCCGACCTCGTAGCCGGGCACGTCGGCCGACTTGCCGGTGCCATCAGACACCACCAGCCGCAGCAGGTCCCGCATGTGCTGCGAGGTCCCTGGCTTGATGACCCGGACGCCGGCCTCCGCCGCGCGCGGCTCGTCGCGCTTCAGCAGGGTCGGCGGGTAGTAGATGCCGCCATTGATCATTGCAGCCGTTCCCGACACGACGTGCAAGGGCGTCACCGACATGCCGTGCCCGAAGGCGATGGTCAGCAGGTTGATCTTGCGCCAGTTCCTTGGATAGAGCGGCCGGCCGATCTCGGGCAACTCGATTGGCACCGCCTTGAGGAAGCCGATCTTGTCGAAGAAGGCGCGCTGGCCCTCGACGCCAACCTCCAGCGCCATCTTCGCCGAGCCGATGTTGGACGAATACTTGAAGACGTCCGACACGCTCATCACGCGGCGCTGGCCATGATAGTCGTTGATGGTGAAGCGGTCGATCTTGATCGGCTCGCGCGCGTCGAAGGCCGAGGCCGGCGTGAAGCGGCCGCTGTCGAGCACCATTGCGGTGTTGAAGATCTTGAATGTCGAGCCTTGCTCGTAGACGCCCAGGGTCGAGCGGTTGAACAGCGCCTCGGACGAGATCGTACGGTGGTGGTTGGGGTCGTAGGCCGGCAACGAGGCCAGCGCCAGGATCTCGCCGGTATTGACGTCCATGACGGCCGCGGTGGCACCGATCGCCGAGAACCTCTGCATCGCCCGCGCCAGCTCCTGCTCGACGAAGCGCTGCAGGCGCATGTCGATCGACAGGGTCAGTTTCTCGCCCAGGCGCAGGCGCTGGTCGAAGGTCTTCTCGATGCCGGCGACGCCGGTGTTGTCGATGTCGGTGTATCCCAGGATATGCGGCGCCACCGCGCCCTGCGGGAAGATTCGCCGCTCCTGGTTCTGGAACTCGAATCCGGGCAGGCCCAGCCGGTTGACCGCGTCCTGCTCGCGCGGGCTGAGCGCGCGCTTGACCCAGACCCAGCTCTTGCCGGATTCGAGCTTCTCGCGGATGTCGTCCGGCTTGAACTCCGGCAGCACGCCGGCGATCTTGCGTGAGGCTTCCTCGACGTCGATCACCTGGCGCGGGTTGACGAACAGCGAGGCGACCGGCAACGAGGTCGCCAGCACCACGCCGTTGCGATCGACAATCTCGGCGCGCTCGGCCCGCACCGTGTTACCGGCGACCGCCGTGCCCGGGCCACCGCCCTCGCCGGCCTCGCGGAGCAACGAGACATGCGCCATCCGCAGCGCGATGGCGGCGAACAGCACGGCGAACAGCGCACCAGCGACCGACAGGCGCGAGCGGGCGACCTCAAGCGCATCGCGCGGCGCGGCGGCCGGGCGGCGGGGGACGGACAGCTGGTCTTCGGCCGGGGGCGTCTCGACGTCGTCGGCCGGACGGCGGCGCCAGAGCCGCGCAATCACTGACGTCCTCCGGCGGCCGGCCGCGCCGCAGGTGGTGGGGGGGGCGCGTCATCGTCGTCGATGCCCGATGTCACCGGCTCGTCGACCAATGGCTTGGCCGGCAAAGGAGCGGAGGCTGGCGTTTTCACGCCAGCCTCCTTTCGCGCCGCGGCGGGGCGAGGGATCGCCGACGCTGAGGGGGCGTCGGCCTTTGAGGGGGCGTCCGACCCGGATTTTCCGGTGTCTGTGGCGATCGCCCCGCCCGCGCGCCGCGGCGGAATCTGGCCGATGCTGCCGATCTGGCGCATCGTGATGGGTTGCAGACGAATGTACCTGGCGTTGAGCGCCTCGATGCGATTGACCGCGCCGAGATGCGCCCACTCCACGCGCAGGATATTGGTCACGCGCTGGTTCTCGACGATCTCCCGGTTGAGCGCCTCGAGGCGCTCCTCCAGCCGCCGCTCGTGATACTTCACGACGAACAGGCCGATACCGGTGAGGATCGCTGCCACAATCCAGAAGAGGATGCCGCGGTTGATCATGCCGCCGCTCCAACTCTCTCGCCGACGCGCAACTTGGCCGAGCGGGCGCGTGGATTGCGTGCGACCTCCGCGTCGCCGGGCTCGATCGGCCGGCGGGTGACGAGCCGCCAGCCGGGTCGCCGCGGATCGGCACGGCGCGGATCAGGCAGATGGCGCGACGGACGCGGCCCTTCCTCGGCACGACCGCGCAGGAAGCCCTTCACCATGCGGTCCTCCAGCGAATGGAACGAGACGACCGCGAGACGGCCGCCCGGCGCCAGCACGCGCTCGGCGGCGGCCAGACCGCGCTCGAGCTCGCCCAACTCGTCGTTCACGTGGATGCGCAGCGCCTGGAAGGTGCGCGTTGCCGGATCGATGGCCGCGCGCGATGCCGCCGGACCCAGCGCGCGACGCACGATGTCGGCGAGCTGGCCGGTGCGCTCGATGCGGTCGGCCTTGCGCGCGCTGACGATGGCGCGCGCGACGCGGCGTGACTGGCGCTCCTCGCCGTAGCGGTAGATGAGGTCGGCGAGCTCGCGTTCGTCGGCGTTGTTGACCACGTCGGCGGCCGACGCGCCGCTGGCCGACATGCGCATGTCGAGCGGTCCGTCGAAGCGGAACGAGAAGCCGCGCTCGGCACTGTCGATCTGCATCGACGACACGCCGAGATCGAGCGCCACGCCATCGATTGTCCCGGGCGCGACGTCGTTGGCTGCAAGCAGGGTGTCGAGATCGCCGAAGCGGCCCTCGATCAGCCGCAGGCGGCCGGGGTACTCCGCGACGAGAACCCGGCCGGCATCGATCGCGGTGGGGTCGCGATCGATGCCGTACACGCGGCAGGCGGCGGCGCCCAGCAATGCGCGGGTATACCCACCTGCGCCGAAGGTGCCGTCGACGAAGAGCGCGTCATCGCGCGGCAGCAAGGCCGCGACGACCTCCTCGACCAGGACGGGGACATGGGTCGCGCTCATCACCCACCCCCGGGAAGCGGCACGACGCGGCGGCCGGCGATGCGGGCCATGAAGCGCTCGCGCTCGTGCTCGGACTGTGCGGCCCAGGCTGCGGCGGCCCATACCTGGAAATACGAGTTGCGGCCGACAAAGGCGAGCTGGCCGGGCTTCTCGCCGCCGCCGTTGACTCCCAGCGCCGACCACAGCGTCGCCGGCAGCGACAGGCGGCCTTCGCTATCGAACGTCACATCGATCGCCACGCTCGAGAGATAGGCTGCGTCGTTGTCGCCCTCGACGAACAGCTCTGTCTCCAGCGTGCCGGCCCGCGCCTCGCTGTCGCTACGCAGTTTGGCCATCAGCTGGCCGAAGCCGCCCTTGCCGCGCGCGTCGACCGCCGGGTGGGTCAGGGACGGGAAGGCGATGAAACCGTCGAGCCCATCGTTGCTGAGGTGGGCGCGCCAAGCGGCCGGGACGGATACGCGCCCCTTGCCGTCCACCTTCATCAGGTATGTGGATAGGAACATGTCCCATCCCCCATGCGCCCGGTCTTTGAGCCCCCTCCGCCCCACGCGGAACCGGTGGCATCCCCTGCCGACTTCAGCGGCTTACGGGATATCATGGGATATCACGGGAAGCTACGGACGTCAAACCTTAGGACAGGCAAAAATGGCCGTCTGGAGAATGGGTTAGCCTCAACCCTGGAGTGAATGGCCCTCCCGCTAATAGCGCGCTGGCATGCTATGGCCCTCTATCTGCTGCAGATGGCGCCAACTGAAATACACATTGAGCATGGACGCAATGCGCCCCCTGAATTGAATCACGGTTCGTTCGATGCGTCGAGTGGCTATGCCACGACCGAGGATGTCAGTGGGTGGCGAGACGAGGATGACCTTCGGCCGCAAGCCGCGTTGCCGAAGTGTCATCCTGCGCACTCAGGCCGGTACTATTGGTGGCGAGAATGCCGAGCGCCCCGTCGACCCTCAGGACTGGCGAGTTCGTCGTTTTCTTCCCAGGCAACGCCACCGGGGCATCCCTCGTCATTCGATGCGAGCGGAGGCGCGCGTGGTACTCAAGGCGGCGCGCTGCCCCGCGTCGAATCAGCGGGGCGTGGTCGCTGCGCCGATGCCGGCGCCGACGGCGCCGCCGATGAGTGCACCGCCGACGACAGAGAGTCCGCCGGTCGCGGCGCCCACCACCGCGCCGGCGGCGGCGCCGATGCCGCCGCCCGTCACGGCGCGCTGTCCCCAAGTGTTGCCGCACGCCGAGAGCAGCAGCGACACCGCGACGACAGCCGGCACGACCCTGAGGCCGACAGGAAATTTGGTCATCGTCTCATCTCCACCTTTGCCTTTGGGATGGCCGCGCGCCGACCACCCGAACTTCAGCACGCTGGAACGCGTGCGTGGCGACAATATGGCCGCCGCCAACCGCCCGACGGCGGTTATCCGCTACGTTCTTGAAGCACCGGCGCATGATATCACGCTTGCCGCCGACATAATCATTGAACGAAAATCCGCAGCGTCGCCGCATAATGGCGAATGAGCGCGGGAGAGCGCCATGACCGCACCGATCGTAAAGGTGATCGACCTCGCCTGGGGCCGCCTGCGCGCGCCCGACCTCGATGCGATGGAGGAGTTCCTCACGCATTTTGGCATGGTACGGTCGGCACGGACCGATACCGCGCTGTACATGCGCGGCTCCGACGCGCCGCACCACATACACGTCACCGAGAAGGGTGACCCGAGATTCGTCGGCTTCGCCTATCACGCGCGCAGCGAGGACGATCTCGCCAGGCTCGCCGCCCTGCCCGGCGCCTCCGGCGTCGAGACCATCGACGAGCCTGGCGGTGGCAGGCGTGTGCGGCTGCGCGAGCCCAACGGCTACCAGATCGAGGTCGTGCACGGCGTCGCCGAGCTCCCGCCGATCGCCGTGCCGCGCGATCCGTCCAACAGCGGCGACGAGCCGCTGCGCCGCAAAGGTCGGCTGATGAGGCTGTCGAAATCGCCCACCATGATCAAGCGCATCGGCCATGGCGTGATGGGCACACCCAGGGTCGAGGAGACCGTGAAGTGGTTCCGTGACACGCTGGGTTTCGTCCGCTCCGACGACGTCTATGCCGGCGCGCCCGACAACGTCATCGGCTCGTTCAACCGTCTCGACCGTGGCGCGGAGCATGTCGACCACCACGTCTTCTTCTGCATCCGCCACGAGAAGACGGGGCTGAACCACCTCTCCTTCGAGGTGCCTGACATCGACGCGGTGATGCAGGACCACGCGTATCTCAAGGGCCTGGGCAAGTACGAGCACATGTGGGGCATCGGCCGCCACACGCTGGGCAGCCAGGTCTACGACTACTGGAGCGATCCCTGGGGCCGAATGCATGAGCGCTGGGCCGACACCGATCGGCTCAATGTCGCCAATGGCGGTAATCTACTAAGCGTTGAGCAAGGCTTTGTTTCGCAGTGGGGCGAGAATCCGCCGGAGAGGTTCCTGACGAACATCCAGCCGTAGCGGCTGCGCGAGGGGGAGAATAGCGATGACCCGTACGATGCGCCTGATTGCGCTGGCCGTGATCGCGGTAGCGGCCCTTTGCGGGCCCGCCACCGCGCAGAGCCCGCAGGAAGCGGCCGACTGGCTCAGGGGGCTAGGCATCAAGCTGAACTCCAAGGACGCAACGCCGGAACTGGTGCAGATCGCGACATCGGTCGACTTCAACGGATTGGCACGCGACAAGACTCTGGTTCCCGCCGACCTCGCCAAGCTCAAGGCATTTCCAAAGCTCGCCGACGTGGGCCTCGGCAACAGGGCGGGTACGGATGCGGCGGTCGCCGTTCTGGTCAAGACGGTACCGAAGCTGCGGCGCCTGAGCGTGCACTTCTCGGCGATAACCGACACGGCACTCGCCCAGATCGGCACTCTGGACGAGCTTACCGACCTCAAGATGTTCAACACCAAGGTCACGGCGGCGGGCATGGCGCATGTCGCCAAGCTCAAGAAGCTGCAGAACCTCGACGTCAGCAGCACCGAGATCGGCGACGCCGGGCTCGAGGCGATCAGGGGCCTGCCGGCGCTGCGCAGCCTGTGGTTCAACTCGATGAAGGGCGTGACGCGCAAAGGCATGGCGGCGATCGCCGCCATGCCGGCGCTGCGCCACCTGGTGATCCAGTTCGCCGAGATCAACGAGGAGATCGAGGAACTGGCCAAGGCGCCGGTGCTCGAGGACGTCACCTTCATGGCCAGCAAGCTCGACGACGCCGGCGGCCAGCATCTCGGCAAGATGAAGAACCTGCGCCGCCTGTTCGTGTGGAAGACCAAGATCAGCGACAAGTCGATGCCGGCGATCGGCAGCTTGGCGAAGCTTGAGACGATCTACCTCAACGACACGCCGATCACCGACGCCGGGCTCAAGGCACTGGCCGCCAACAGGGAGCTGCAGACCCTGTGGCTCGACAACACGGCGATCACCGACGCCGGACTGCCGCCGCTCGCCGCCCTGCCCAAGCTGTCGTGGATCAAGCTCGACGGCACCAAGGTCACCGATGCCGGCATGACCACCCTGTCGAAATTCGGCGCGCTGCGCTCGGTGGGCGTCGCCTCGACAAGCGTCGGCGATGCCGGCTTCAAGGCCCTGCTGGAGATCAAGACCGTGACCTCGATCACGGCTTCGAAATCGCAAGTCAGCGACGGCGCCGTGGCGGCGGCGAAGACGAGCCACCCCAAGGTGCGCGTCAGCAAATAGGCTCGGGCAAGGCGTCAGACGGCCTGTAAGCCGGGTTCTGTTCCCGCCCCGCCGGCCAAAGCCTTGGGGCGTTCGACGACCATTCCTCTGGGGCGCCCGTCACCGGACGCCTCGCGCGACCGACCCGGACGGCGACGCGGAAACGCGTTGCGGCCGGTTGCCCGGCCTGTGCCATCCCTATTTGGTCTTGCTCCCGGTGGGGTTTGCCGTGCCGCTTCCGTTGCCGGTCGCGCGGTGCGCCCTTACCGCACCCTTTCACCCTTGCCACGGGCCGAGGCCCGTTCGGCGGTCTGCTCTCTGTGGCACTTTCCCTGGGGTCGCCCCCGCCGGCCGTTAGCCGGCACCGTGTTTCCGTGGAGCCCGGACTTTCCTCGACGCGGTATCCCTCGCGGGGCCGCGCCGCGGCCGTCCAGCCGTCTGACAGCCTCCAGCTAGGCCCGCGCCTGCGCCGCGTCAAGCGCGCGCGCCAGCGCCAGGCACTCGGCGTCGGCGCGGCCATCGATCCGCGCCGGCCTGAAGCGCCGCTGGAAGGCGACGAGGATGTCGGCGGGGCTGACATCGACAATTTCACTGAAGCCAGCGTCGTCGTCGCCGTCGACATAGGCGAAGCGACCGTCGCGCGTGCCATAGCGATGCGGTGGCGGATAGCCGATGCGCCGCAGGACGGCGAGCAGGCCAGCCTCGTCAACCATGCCCGCGGCCGGCGACGGCGTTGGCCAGAGGCCAATGCCCGCCTCCGACAGCGCGCGCCAGAAGAACCGGCCGCCCGGGTCGTCCTTGCGCCCGGGCGCGATGTCGGAATGGCCGACCACGTTGCGCGCGGCGATGCCGGGATGGCGCTCGAGGATGCCGCGACAGAGGCCGATCACCGCGTCGCGTTGCCCCGCGGGATAGTCGTGGACGTTGCCGTCCATGTTGACGATCTCGATGCCGATCGAGGTCTCGTTCAGTGCCCGCGCATCACCCCACCAAGAAAGGCCGGCGTGCCAGGCGACGCGCTCCTCGGCGACGAGCCGATAGATGTCGCCGTTGACGTCGACGACGTAGTGGGCGCTGACACGGCCGAAGCGCAGCAGGTCCAGCGACACGTCGAGCGGCTGCGCGGTGTGATGCAGCACGAGATGCGCGACCGGCGCCTCACGCGGTCCATGGTTGTTCGAGGGTGCTTCGATCATCGCACGAGCCTAGCGCGCCGGCTCGGCCTCGGCGAGACGGCGCAGCGTGCTGCGCGCGGGCCGCTCGATCACGATATGCAGGGCGAAGGCGGCGACCAGCGACAGCGTGATCATAGCGCCGAAGAACAGCCAGCCCGCTGCCGTTCCGACGACCAGCCCGAGCCGGTCGAAGGCCCACCACAGGCTTTCGAAGACCAGCCAGTGCACAACGTAGAGCGCATAGGACGCCGCACCGACCATCCGTAGCGCCCGACTTGACAGCAGGACGGCCAGCCTGCCCCGGCCCGCGGCCACGCCGCCGATCACACCGGCGGCCAGCACGATCAGGAGATGATCGAGCCACAGAGCCGGGCCGAAGGCAGCCATCGCCGCGATCGCCAGCAACGCGCACAGGCCGGCGAGCAGCCCCGCGGACGCCGGCGCGCAGTCGGTCTGATGCCAGCAGCGCCACATGAGGACCCCGGCGAGGAACTCCGCCGCGACGCGCGCGCCGCCATGGGCCGCCGCGGTATGCAGCGACGGCAGGCCGTTGAGGTGCGTGTATAGCGTGTGTGCCGCCACGCTCAGCAGCACCAACGCCAGGCAGATGAGCGGCGAACGCAGCCGCACCGCGGCAGCGAGCGCCAGCGGCAGCAGCAGCGAGGCCGCCCACTCGTAGCTGAGGCTCCAGCCCGGCGGATTGATGCGCTCGGGATCGGCCCAGCCCCAGCTCTGCATCAGCAGCGCGTAGAGCGACCACAGACCCGGATCGTCGGCAAGGCGCAGGCCGCCGCCGCCCAGTCCGCTCCAGCTTCCGATCTCGGCCTTGAGCGCGAACAGCGCCAGCACGGCCAGCCAGACCGGCCAAAGCCGCGCCACGCGCCGGTACAGATAGCGCGCATAGAAGGGCATGCCGTCGCGGGCGAAGACCGGGGCATAGACATGCGCCAGCACGAAGCCGGAAAGGACGAAGAACAGGTCGACGCCGAGATAGCCGTGACGGATCACCGGCGGCGCGACGCCCGTGAAGGCGGTGGCGTGGAAGGCCACGACCCACAGCGCCGCCAGCGCCCGCAGCCCGTCGAGCGCCGGCAGATAGGTCATTGCGTGTCGGTGGATCCGCCTGGCAGCGCAGCGCGAGCTCTGTCGTAGGCGGCGTTGATCGCAGCGAACTTGCGATTGGCGAGCTGGATCGCCTCCGCCGGCAGGCCGCGCGCCATCAGGCGGTCGGGATGGTACTCGAGCGCCAGCTGGCGATGGGCGCGCTTGAGCTCCTCCGCGTCGGCGTCGGGCATGACGCCGAGAATCGCCCAGGGATCGTCGCGCAGCTCGACGCCGGCGGCGGCGAAGGCGCGGCGCAGGCGCACCTCCCCCATGCCGAAGATCGCCGCAACGACGCGCAGATACTCGACCTCGGGCGGCGAGGCCGAACCATCGGCGCCGGCGATCAGGCACAGTCCGACAAGAACCTGCTCCAGCACGTGGGGATCGTCGGGAAACAGGCCGGCGACCTGGCGCGCATAGGTCTCGAAGCCGTACGTGTCGCGCTGGGCGACGTCGAAGAAGCGGCCGACGTTCTCGACCTCCTCCGGCGGCACGTGGAAGAACGAGCGGAAGGCGTCGATCTCGCGCCGCGTCACCTGGCCGTCGACCCGCGCCAGCTTGGCGCCCAGCGCAATCACACCGATGGTGAAGGCGATCTGCTGCGTCGCCTCGGGCGGCCCCTCTGTCTCAGCGTCGGCAGAGTCGAGACTCCGTCCGCCGGCCCCGAGAAGCGTGCCGATCGGTCCCCCAATCACGATGCCGGCGGTGCCGCCGAGAATCTTGCCCCAGATGCTCATCGGCGCACCTCTAACCGGAGTGCGGCCGACACACAACCTGATGCCGTCACATTCGAGCCACAGTCCCGCTCGGCGGCAACGCGGCGAGCGTCCGCGCGTTGAACCCCGCCGGCCGGAGACCGACCCGACTCCATGCCTCTTCAGTGACGTGCCCATCGTCGACGGAGCGGACCATGACCGAGGCCTACACCTTCGGCATCGAGGAAGAATACTTCCTGATCCGCCGCGACAGTCTGGCGCCGGTGCGCCGCATGCCCCGGCCGTTCTTTGCCGCCTGCCGCGCCGCGCTGGGCGAGCGCGTCACAGTCGAGCTCCTGCAGTCGCAGATCGAGGTGATGACGCCGGTGTGCCGCACGCCGGACGAGGCGCTGGCCCACCTCAGCGCCTCCCGCGCGGCGATCGACGCGGCCGGCCGCCGCTTCGGCCTGTCGATCCTGGCGGCCGGCACCAACCCGCTGGGCGAGTGGCGCGAGCAGGTGCCGACGGACAAGCGGCGCTACGCGGCGCTGGGTCGCGACCTCGGCATGCTGGCCCAGCGCAACATGCTGTGCGGCATGCATGTGCATGTGCAGCTGCCCAACGCCGACCGACGCGTCGATGTCATGACGCGACTGATCCCCTACCTGCCGCAGCTTCTGGCGCTCAGCACGTCTTCGCCGTTCTGGAACCGCCAGCGTTCCGGGCTGAAGGGCTATCGCCTAGCCGCCTACGACGAGTTGCCGCGCACCGGCCTGCCGCCGGCCTTCGCCAGCCAGGCGCACTACGACACCTACATCGCTGCCTTGGTGGGTGCCGGCGTCATTCCCGATTCGAGCTTCACCTGGTGGGGGGCGCGGCCGTCGCTGAAGCACCCGACGCTGGAGCTGCGCATCGCCGATTGCTGCACCTCCGTCGGCGACGGCGTGGCCATCGCCTCGCTCTACCGCGCGCTGGCCAAGCGGATTGTCGAACGGCCGGGCCCGCCGGTGGCGGTCGACGCCACCCGCTACGCGCTGATCGAGGAGAACAAGTGGCGCGCCCAGCGCTACGGCCTGGACTGCGAGATGATCGATCCGTTCACGCTCGAACCGATCGACGCGCGCACCGTGATCGCGCGGCTGGTCGAGGAGGTGATGCCCGAGGCCGAGATTCTGGACTGCGCCGCCTCGGTGCGCTCGACACTGGGCATCCTCTCGCGCGGCACCAGCGCCGATCGGCAGCTCGACATCTACCAGGGCGCGCGGCACGACGCGCCGCGCGCCGAATCGCTGCGCGCAGTCGTGCGCTGGCTCGTGGCGGCGACGATCGATACCCCCGAGCGGGCCGCCTTGCACCACGACGCCGAAGCGGTGCCGGCCTGATCGGCTGCAGACGACGGCGGCCCCGGTCAGTCCGCCGCCTTCTTGTTGAGAATGGCGAAACGGTCCTTGGGATTCTTCTCGCGCGCGGCGGCGCCGTAGGTGCCGCGCTCGATGCGCCCGGGGATCGTCATCATGTAGTTCTTGAAGGCGATCTCGATCGCCTGGCGCTGGCCCTGGGCGTCAAGCGTGTCGTTGACCGATCGCTTGGCCATGCGCAGCGAGAAAGGATCGTGCACGGCGATGCTCCGCGCCAGCGCCATGGTCTCGCTCTCCAGCACCTCGCGCCCGACCACGCGGTTGACCAGGCCCATGCGCTCGGCGTCGGCCGCGGTGAAGAACTCGCCGGTGAAGATGTATTCCTTGGCCTTGCGCGGCCCGAGATCCCACGGCATCGAGAAATACTGCACATGCGCGCCGCCCCATCTGATGGCGCGGTCGGCGAACAGCGCGTCCTCGCTGGCGACGATCAGATCGCAGGACGAGGCGAGCATCAGCCCGCCCATGATGCAGTAGCCCTGGACCTGCGCGATGGTAGGCTTGGGCACGTCGCGCCAGCGCAACGTGATGTCGAGGAAGAGCTCGGAGAGGCGCTGGTACTCGCCGGCGAAGCCGGGATCGACCGGGTGTTGCTTCGCGTCCTCAATCTCCTCCGGACTGCCGAGGTCGTGGCCGGCAGAGAAGTGCTTGCCGGCGCCGGCGACGATGATCACCCGCACGCCCTTGTCGTCGGCGGCGCGTTTGAAGGCGGCGTCGAGCTCGTGCAGCATCACCCGGCTTTGCGCATTGAGCACGTGCGGGCGGTTGGTGGTGATGCGCAGCACGTTGTCGAAGCGCTCCCAGGTCAGCGTCCTGTAAGCAGCCATCGTCTCCTCCCTCCCTGCGTCCGTCTTTACTGCGCCAGGTAGCCGCCGTCGACCACCAGCTCCGTGCCAGTGATGTAGGAGGCTTCGTCGGAGGCGAGGAACAGCGAGGCGTTGGCGACCTCCTCGATGCGTCCGGCGCGGCCCATCGGGATGGCGCTGATCAGCTTCTTGCGCACCTCGGGATCGCCGGTGAGCTTGGAGGTGCGCATCGGTGGCATGACGCCGGGATGCACCGAATTCACGCGAATGTTCTCGCGCGCGAACTGCACCGCCACCGCCTTGGTCATCAGCCGCACCGCGCCCTTCGACGCGTTGTAGCCCATGTGCACCACGCGCTGGCCGACGAAGCCCGAGATCGAGGAGATGTTGACGATCGAGCCGCCGCCATTCTTGCGCATCTCCGGGACGGCCATCTTCATGCCAAGGAAAACGCCCTTGGCGTTGATGTCCATCAGCCGGTCCCAGATGTCGGTGTCGAACAGATCGGGGTCGCTGCCGCTGATGCCGGCATTATTGACCAAGATGTCGAGCTTGCCGAAGGCCTTGACCGTTGCGGCGGTCAGCGCCTGCCAGTCCGCTTCCTTCGTCACGTCGAGATGCTGGTAGAACGCGGTGTTGCCGATCTCGCGCACCACCGCCTGTCCGTCGGCGTCAATTACGTCGGCGATGGCGACCCGGGCGCCTTCCTTCGCGAACAGCTTCGCTGTGCAGGCGCCCATGCCGCCGGCGCCGCCGGTGACGATCGCCACCTTGTCCTTCAACCGCATGATGTTTCCTCCGCCGCGACGTTGGCCGTCGTCACGGTGAGCATCACACGGTTTTCGCGCCCGGCGCCACTGCGGGGCCGCCCGCCGAGGTCATGGCAGCGTGGCGATCACGGCGACGGCGCCCGAGTTGCGTCAAAGGAAAGGGGCCGCCACGGCGACCACTGTGAGGATCGCCAGCGCAAGCCGGCGGAAGAACGTCTCGCTGGCCAAGCTGAACAGCCTCTCTCCGACCAGGCCACCGCCGATGTACGGCAGCACGAAGATCGCCGCGAGCAGCAATGCCTGCAGGGTCATCAGTCCGCGCGCGGCGAGCCCGAGCAGCGCCACAAGATCGACGGCGGCAAAATAGACGATGAAGCTGGCGCGGATGGTCGCCGCCGCGCTGGCGCCCGCGAGGTAGTAGAAGGCGACCGGAGGCCCTGCCATGCCCGCCAGACCGTTGAGGAATCCGCTGGCGGCGCCCGCGGCCAAAGTGCCGGCGAGCAAGGGCTCGCCGGTATAGCGCCAGCCGCTCGCCAGCAGCAGCACGGCACCCAGCACGATGCCGGAAATCGCCCAGCGCATCACCGTGGGATCGGCCCAGGCCAGCAGCCACACGCCGAGCGGCACACCGAGGGCGGCAGCGACCAGCAGTGTCGCGATCTGCCGCCAGTCGACCAGAGGCCAGGCCTGCCGCAGCAACGGAAACGAGATGCAGAACTCGACCAGCAGGCACACCGGCACGCCCACCGTCGGACCGTAGAACGCGGAGAACACCGGCGTGAGGATCATCGCCGCGCCGAATCCCGCAAAGCCGCGCACCACGCCGGCGAGAACGGCGGTGGCGGCGCAGATCATGGCGGGGAGGACGAGAAGCTCGGGCATCGCGGCTGTCTTATAGCCGAGCCGACCCGCTCCCGATTGGCCCTTGCTCGGGGCGTGTGGCGCTGGAGCCCATGCCGGTTTCTGGCCCCGCGGTCACCACCATGACGGGATTCGTGGCAGCCCGACGGCCATCAGCTGATCCGGCGGTACAGGTCGGGATAGACCATCACCAGCCCATCGGAATCGACCTCGATCTCGCGCACGAAGTCGCTGTCGAGCGATTCGTAACGGTAGCGTCGGAGCGGCTCAAGGCAGATGTAGCGCTGCGGATCGACCGTGACCGTGAAGCCCGGCAGCACGATGTAGACCATGCGCAGATCGGCGGACTGGCCCGCGCCGAGGTTCAGACGACGGATCGGCAACGTGTTGGTAAACGGTGTCAGCGGCAGATCGACGTCGATGGCTCCATCGAGCTCGGGCAGGGACCTTCCGCCGCCGTCCCGCCAGTGGCCGGCGCCATCGCCGTGCAGATCGAGACGGCGGGCCGTGCCCGCCATGTCGACCTCGACCCTGCGCGTGCGCCAGTCGACATCGCAGGTGATGCGGAAGCGGGCGCCGAAGCGCGCGCCCTCCTCCGCGCCGACGACGACTGCCTCGGCGACGATCGCATCCGGCCCTTCGCTCAGCACCAGATGCTGCAGGCTCTCGCCGCTCCAGTCGCGCCAGCGGGCGGTGATGATCGCCGTCATGAGACGCCTCCCATGGTGCGTTGCATGTCGCCGACCGCCAGCTTCGTCTGGCCGCGGACGTATTCGGCGATCGCGTCGGGCATCAGGTCGATGATCCATTCGACGCGGCAGCGTCCGGCGTCCTCGGCGATGACCTGGACCGACGCGTTGTAATGCGCGGCACGGCCGCCGATGATGGCATAGACCAGCCGGCGGCGCTCGTCGTCGGCCGACACCAGCGTCTCGCGCGCCGTCGTGCCGTTGGCGAAGTGAACGACGCGCACGTCCTCGCCGTCCGGCTGCGAATCGCTGAGAAAGCCCGGCGCGACGCGGCGATGCACGGCCTGGAAGTCGCGCAGGGCGTCCCACACGGCATCGGCAGGGCGGTCGATCGTGATGTTGTTGCGGATCGTGGCCATCGGTTGTCTCCGTGAAAGGCGGAAGCGATGGCCCCGATGTGGCAGTCTCCAATCAGCTTTTCTGGCGGAAATCGGACATCATCGCCGGCCGCCGATCACGACTCCGAACGGGGCTTGGCGGGCGTGCCGCCGACCCCGTCGACCAGCGCGCGCACGGGATTGCCCGAGGTGTCGAATCCGGCCTCGACAAGCAGCTTGTCGATCACCGGCGACTGCGCGCGGTAGGCCAGCAGGGCGTTGAGCAGCGAGTCGCTGGGCGTGGCGCCGGCCGCCCCGCCGTCGTGCGCAGCGCCGTTGCGGCCGGGCAGGCCGCCGCCCATGTCGATGATCTTCACGTCGCCGATCTTTTCCAGCGGTTTCACCGCCTCGGCCAGCGCCAGCGGGATCACGCGCAGACGTTCCTTGGTGATCTCCAGCTCGATGATCGCCGCCGACATGGCGTTGCGCGCCTCGTTGATCTTGCGTTGGCCGTCGGCCTCGACCTCGTAGGTCTTGGCCTGCGCCTCGGCGCGGATCTTGGCCGCGTCGGCGTCGGCCTGCGCCTCGGTGCGGATCGCCGCTGCCTTGTTCTCAGCCGCCTCGCGCTCGGCCTGTGCAGCGATGGTCACCTTGGCGGCGTCCCGCTCGGCGTCCTGGCGCGCGTCGATGACGGCGGCCTGCCGCGTGCGCTCGGCGATGGCGATCTGCCGCGCCGTCTCGACGCCCTCGGTCGCCGCCGTCGCCAGCGCGCGCGCTTCCTCGGCCTTCGCCCGTGCCTCGCTCTCGGCGCGGCTCTTGTCCGCGACGGCGATAGCGCGATCCTGATCGGCGATCTCGATGTCGCGCTTCTTGCCGATCGCCAGCGTCTCGGCGGCGCGCTCGCTCTCGATCTGCCGCTGGCGGATGGCGAGCTCGGCCTCGATGCGCGCCGTCTCCTGCGCCTGCTTGGCCGTCGCGCTGCGTTGGGCGATCACCTGGTCGGCGGCGATGCGCGCCTGCTCCTCGGCCTGGCGCGCCTCGGCTTCCTTCTGCGCCGCCGCCGCACGCGTCTCCGCCGTCTTGTTGACGATGTCGCGCTCCTGGGTGAGCTCGGCTTCCTTCTTCTGCCGCTCGATGTCCAGCGTACGCTGGCGTGCCTCGAGGTCGGTCTGGGCGATCGCCACCTCGGTATTGCGCACCGTCAGGTTGCGCTCCTGCCGGCGCGTTTCGGTGATCTTGGTCAGCGCCGTCAGGCCCTCGGCGTCGAAGGCGTTGTTGGGGTTGAAGAACTTGGTGTCCGTCTGGTCGAGCTTGGTGAGCGAGGCGCTTTCCAGCTCGAGGCCGTTGAGCTCGAGGTCGCGCGCCACCGCGGTCTGCACGGACTGAACGAAGATCGCGCGCTGCTCCTGCAGCTCGGCCAGCGCCATGGTCGCGGCGACGCTGCGCAGTGCGTCGACGAACTTCGCCTCGACCAGTGCGCGCAGCTGCTCGGCATCGTTGGTGCGATTGCCCAGGGTCTGCGCCGCTAGTGCGATCGACGGCCCATCCGGCTTGACGCGCACGTAGAACTCGACGCCGATATCGGCGCGCATGCGGTCGCGCGTGATCATCGCATCGGCGTTGTCGCGCCGGACCTCGAGCCGCAGGGTCTGCAGGTTCACCCAGGCGATGCTCTGGAACACCGGCAGCACGACCGAGCCGCCGTCGAGCACGACCTTCTGGCCGCCCAGGCCGGTGCGCACATAGGCCCGGTCCTTCTCGGCGCGGGTATAGAGCCGCGCGACGACGAGACCCAGCGCCAGCAGCGCCACGATGACAATGATGGCCGGGACGGCGAGATCGTAGAGCTGGCTGAACATGGCGGTCTCCAGGCGGCGATTAGGAGCCGGTTGGTCCGGCCGGCGGATCGGCGATCAGAGCGGGATCGGCGGGTGCGACCGCGAGCACGCCCTTGCGGCTGTCGATGACCAGGACCGTCGTGCCCTCCGCGATCACGGCGACCGGATCGGCCGGCTCGATGCGGGGGAAGTGCGCGTTGCCGTGACGATCGAGGATCTTGGCGCGCGCCACGACGCCGGCGCGCACCGGCCCGAGCGTCACGACACCCACCAGTCCGACGAAGTCGGCGCTTGCCTGGGCATAGGTCTCGTCGCGCGGCACGATCCTGGAGATGGCGCGTGTCAGCCAGCGCGTGAAGTACGCTGTCGGAACCAGCACCGCGAGAACGGCGACGATCGTCGGCAGCGGCGCGAAGATCCGCGCCATGCCGATCTGCAGCGCCAGGCCGCTGATCGAGAACGCGGCGAGCATCACGATCAGCAGGATGAAGATCGGCACCCGGCCGAGATTGAGCCAGTCGAAGGCGGAGCCGAACAGCCCGGTCTTGCCCTCGAGCGCCTCCTTGCCGCCGAAGCCGTCGCCCGCCGTGCTGTCCAGCGGGATCGCGTGGTCGAGCACGGCGGAGATCGGCTTGCCGACCAGCAGGGTCAGGATCTCGAACATCGTCAGCCCGATCAGCACGAGGGCGGCGATCGAGAACGGTGCTACCTGGGGAAGGGCAAGAAAGTCGAGCATCGGCTCACTCAGTTGGCCCTAGTTGCGGCCAGCTTTCAAGCGCGCGAGTCGCTCGGCGACCGCATGCTTGCGGGCGAGATCGTTGAGCTCGTCGATCGCCTTGCCGTCGGCCGGCGCGTCGCCGGCGGGAACGCCGGTCAGGCGTTCGACCGCCGACTGGGCGCGTTCGACCTTGTCCAGCGCGCGATCAACGCGCGCCGCGCCCACCGCGGCGCCCGAGGGATTGGTGCTCGCCGTGCGCCGCAGGTCGGCCAGGCGGCTCTCCGCCTCGCGCCGACTGGCGCGCACGGCGCCCAGGGTCTGGCCGAGCTGGTCGATGCTGTCCTGCGAATCCTTCAGCATGCGGTCGAGCACGCCGATCTGCGCCTCGATGTCGAGCTGACGCGCGATACCCGCCTCGGCGAGGTCGTCGCGACCCTTCTCGACCGCCACCTTGGTCTTGGCGTCGAGGTCGTCGCGCTCGCGGTCGAGCTCCTTGCGCCGCAGCTCCAGTCGCGTGCGCTCGGCCATCGCCTTGCCGAGCTCGCCGCGCACCTCGTCGGCCGCGGCATCGATCTCGCGTAGCGCTTGGGCCAGCACCGCCTCCGAGCCGGCGTTCTCCGCCGCGTCGACCGCGGCGTGCGTCATGCCGGCGATCACCCGGCCGATCCGCGTCAGGACTGTTTCCGTCGCCATCGTACCCTCCTGGAAAAGGCGGGTGACCTGTGCCCCCGCTTCGATATGCAGTTCCCATTGACCCGCAGACCACCTCAGGCGCGCCGGCGCGCTGCCGCCCCAACGCTGGCCATAACCCGCGACCGCGAACGGCACGCTGACCCGCCCGTCGACCGTGGCCAGCGAAACGGTGGAGATTCCCCTGATGCTGTACAGCCGCTCGTCGAGTGGCACGCCATCGACGTCGTCTCCGCGCCGGCGCATCGCCCAGTCGCGCAGCGCGAGCGTCGTGAGCTGCGCCGGCAGTCCGCATTGGCGCCGCGCCGGCTCGTAAAAGGCACGATGCAGGGCGACCTGGTCCGCCGGATGACCTGCGGGAATCGTGGCGTCCAGCCAACTGGCCAATACATCGTAGGTCTCGACCAGCCGCGCCAGCGCCTCGGCAGCTTCCGGAGCGGGATCCAGCCGCAGCCGGGCAAACCCGGCGCCAGAGGTTTTGCGACTCCTCGCCATGGGCAATACTATAAAGGAGTACTTTTATCCTTTCAAGGAAAATTGATGGGGACAACCCGGCCTCCCCCACCGCCGCGACCACCCCTATATTCGCCGCATGCCCGACACCCGCGTTGTTCCCCTCGCCATGCCCTGGCTGCAGCGACGTCCGGCCCTGGCCGACGGCAAGCCCTTGCGCGTGGTCTCCGACTACCAGCCCGCTGGCGACCAGCCCGAGGCGATCCGCCAGCTGATCGAGGGCGTGCGCCAGCGCGAGCACGACCAGGTGCTGCTGGGCGTCACCGGCTCGGGCAAGACGTTCACCATGGCCAACGTGATCCAGGCGGTGAACCGGCCGACCCTGGTGCTGGCGCCGAACAAGACGCTGGCAGCGCAGCTCTACGGCGAGATGAAGGGCTTCTTCCCCGACAACGCGGTCGAGTACTTCGTCTCCTACTACGACTACTACCAGCCCGAGGCGTACGTGCCGCGCTCGGACACCTACATCGAGAAGGATTCGTCGATCAATGAGCAGATCGACCGCATGCGCCACTCCGCGACGCGCGCGCTGATGGAGCGCAACGACGTCGTGATCGTCGCCTCGGTCTCGTGCATCTACGGCATCGGCCCGCTCGAGAATTACCAAGCGATGACCTTCCGCCTGCACGCCGGCGAGAAGATCGATCGTACCCAGCTGCTGCGCCGCTTCGTCGAGATCCAGTACAAGCGCAACGACAACGCCTTCGCGCGCGGCACCTTCCGCGCCCGCGGCGATTCGGTCGAGCTGTTCCCGGCCCACTACGAGGACAAGGCCTGGCGCTTCTCGCTGTTCGGCGACGAGATCGAGAGCATCGTCGAGTTCGATCCGCTGACCGGCGAGAAGACCGCGTCGCTGCAGGACGTGGTGATCTACGCCAACAGCCACTACGTGACGCCCAAGCCGACGATGGAAGGCGCCATCCGCCAGATCAAGGAAGACCTGCACAAGCGGCTCGAGGAGTTCAACCGCGCCGGCCGCCTGCTCGAGGCCGAACGACTGGGCCAGCGCACCAACTTCGATCTGGAGATGCTGGCGACCACGGGCTCGTGCGCCGGCATCGAGAACTACTCGCGCTACCTCACCGGCCGCAAGCCGGGCGAGCCGCCGCCGACGCTCTTCGAATATTTCCCCGAGGGCTCGCTGCTGATCGTCGACGAAAGCCACGTCACCGTGCCGCAGATCGGCGGCATGTTCCGCGGCGACTTCAACCGCAAGAGCATCCTCGCGGAGTTCGGCTTCAGATTGCCGTCATGCATCGACAACCGGCCGCTGAAGTTCGAGGAATGGGATGCGATGCGGCCGGAATCGCTGTTCGTCAGCGCGACGCCCGGCCCGTGGGAGATGGAGCGCACCGGCGGCGTCTTCGTCGAGCAGGTGATCCGGCCCACCGGCCTGATCGATCCGGTCTGCATCGTGCGGCCGGTCGAGAAGCAGGTCGACGACCTGATCGCCGAGTGCAAGGCCTGCGCGGCGAAGGGCGAGCGCGTGCTGGTCACCGTGCTGACCAAGCGCATGGCCGAGGACCTCGTGGAGTACATGCACGAGGCCGGCATACGCTGCCGCTACCTGCACTCCGACATCGACACGCTGGAGCGCATCGAGATCATCCGCGACCTGCGGCTGGGCGCCTTCGACGTGCTGGTCGGCATCAACCTCCTGCGCGAGGGCCTCGACATCCCGGAATGCGCGCTGGTGGCGATCCTCGACGCCGACAAGGAGGGCTTCCTGCGCTCGCCGACGTCGCTGGTGCAGACCATCGGCCGCGCCGCGCGCAACGTCGACGGCCGCGTGATCCTCTACGCCGACCGGATGACTGACGCGCTGAAATACGCGATGTCGGAGACCGAGCGGCGGCGCAAGAAGCAGCAGGAATACAACGAGGCGCATGGCATCACGCCGGCCTCGATCCGCAAGAACATCTCCGAGGTGCTGCAGTCGATCTCGGAGCGCGACCACTACACGGTCGACACCGGCGTGTCGGGCGACGTGCATCTCGTCGGCCACAACCTGAAGGCCCATCTCGGCGAGCTCGAGAAGCGCATGCGCGACGCCGCCTCGAATCTGGAGTTCGAGGAGGCCGCGAGGCTGCGCGACGAGATCCGCCGGCTCGAGGCCAACGAGCTCGGCCTGCCGCTGGAGCCCGGCAAGGGCGGTCGTGCGCTGGCCGATTCGGCGCCGCAGCCTTTCGCCGGGCCGCGCGACACCCGTGTGTTCCGCGGCGCGCGCACCGGCTCGGGCTCGCGCGGCAGACCAGCACGAAAGAGCGGCGGCCGGCGCTGATGAACCAGCCGGCGCCAGCCGGAACGTCGCGCTCGCTGTACCTCACCGCGCTGCTGTCGCTGGCGGCGGTGCAGGCGCTGTCGACCATGGCGTTCAACACAGGTGCCGTGCTGGCGCCGGCCGCGGCGCCGGTCATGGGCGCGACCAAGGACGACGTCGCCTACTTCGTCGCCGTCGTCTACGCGGTGTCGATCGTCGCCGTGATCTCCGCCGGCGCGATAACCCGGCGGCTGGGGCCGATCCGATTCACCCAGATCGCCCTGCTCGTCTCCGCCGCCGGCGTCGCGCTGCTGAGCGTGGGTCACATCGCGGCCGCCATCGCCGCGGCGATGCTGATCGGTCTGGGAGGCGGACCCGTGACGGTGGCCAGCTCGCAGATCCTCGCGCGCGTGACGCCCGCGCGCCTGTCGAACGTCACCTTCTCGATCAAGCAGAGTGGCGTGCCGCTTGGCTTCGCACTGTCCGGCGCGGCATTGCCCTCGATCGTCGAAGCCGCCGGCTGGCGCCATGCGGCGTTGACGATCGCGCTGCTCGCCGCGGCGATGGCGATCGCCATTCATCCACTGCGCCGGCTTTACGACGATGAGCGCGCTGTGGCTGGTCGCATCTTCCCGAGCATTGCCACCATCATCGAGCCGTTGGCGATGTGCTGGCGCGATCCGCCGCTGCGCCTGCTGTGCCTGGTCGGCATGGCCTACTCCGCGACGCAGGCGACGGTGACAAACTTCATCGTCAACTACGGCATGGACCATCTGCGGCTCGACTATGTCGCCGCCGGCGCCCTGCTTTCGGCTGCCAGCCTCGCCGGCATCGTCGGTCGAATCGGCTGGGGAGCGCTGGCCGACGCGCTGCGCCGACCGCTTGCGGTGCTCGCGGCGCTGGGCGCGATCATGGCGACCTTCGGCGTGGCGCTCGCGCTGGCCCAACCGGACTGGCCACGCTGGCTGGTCTACGGCATCGCCGTCGTACTGGGCGGCACGGCGGTCGGCTGGAACGGTGTCTACATCTCGGAGTGCGCGCGCCGCGCGCCGCCGGGTCGAGCCGGCGAGTTCGTCGGTGCCACGTCATTCTTCGTCTTCCTCGGGCCGGTGCTGTGGCCGATGCTGTTTCGCCAGTTGCTCTACTTCACCCAGTCCTATCCGCTGGGCTACGCGCTGATGGCGGCATGCGCCGGGTTGTGTGCACTCGCGATCCTTCGACGAATCCGGTGCGACGACCCCTGATACCACTGGTAGTATTTCCCACCAACGCGTATTGGGCACAGTGGCGCCCGCCTGAACGCATCAGTAGACAACTGCCGGCGATCCGCGCGGAATATGACAGCGCAGGGCCTGAACTTAGCGGCCAAGGGCGGCCCACTTGTACTGTCGAGAAGACAAGTGGCAGGCGCGGCGACGGCAATTAATGATTGACGAAACAATTCACGCGCGCCGCGAACTGTGTTATGGTGCGTGCACCCCCTAACGCGCTTTTCACGCGCTCGGCCATGGGTCGTTTGGTATAGAACGAAGTCCACAACAAGGCTCTACCTGACGTTGTCTATGGTCGCCTCCGACGCGAATCCGACACCCCAATCCGGAGAACGGGCCTTCGTTGCGGTCGCCAGTGCGATGCTGGCGGCGCAGACGCTGACCGCTTTCGCCTGGCAGGCGATCCCGGTCCTGGCGCCGGCCGCCAGCGCCAGCTACGGCATCGGTGACGAGTACATCGGCTTCCTCACCTCGCTGGTCTACCTGTTCGCCATGATCTCCGCCCTGGTCGGCGGTTCGATGGCGACGCATTTTGGCGCGATCACGGTGAGCCAGCGGGCACTGCTCTGCTGCGCCATCGGCGCGCTGCTGTTCGGAGTTGGCAGCTACTGGACCATCATCTTCGTCGGCGTGCTGATCGGCTGCGGCTACGGCCCGCCGACCCCGGCCAGCTCGCAGGTGCTGGCGCGCGTCACGCCGCCGCGCCTGGCAAATGTCGTGTTCTCGATCAAGCAGACCGGCATTCCGTTGGGCGGCGTGCTGGCGGGTGCGACCATCCCGTGGGTCGAGCGTCTGTGGGGCTGGCAGATCGCCGCCTTCGTGGTGTCGATGGCCTGCGTAGTGCTGGCATTCGCGCTGCAGCCGATGCGGCAAGTCTACGACATCGAGGGCAAGCTCAACGCCCACATGCCGACACCCCGGTTGCGCGACTTCCTCAGGCCGGTGCGTGAAGTCTGGCGCCGTCCGCAGCTGCGCCGCCTGGCAATGGCCTCGACCTTCTTCTCGGCGACACAGGGCGCGCTATCGGCGTTCATCGTGATCTACGGCGTCAATCACCTGCATATGTCGCTGGTCAAGGCGGGGGCGCTTGCCTCGATGCTGGCCCTGTCGGGCATCATCGGCCGCATCGCCTGGGGCATCATCGCCGAGGTCACGCGCAAGCCGCGTCACGTGCTGCTGGGCTTTGCCGTGTCGATGACCATCGGCCTCGTCGCGCTGGCGCTGGCGCAGCCGAGCTGGCCACTGGTCACCTACTATGCGCTGGTGGTCTTCCTCGGACTGACGGCCATCAGCTGGACCGGCGTCTACGTCGCGGAGATCGCGCGACTGGCGCCGCCGGGGCGCGCCGGCGAGATCACCGGCGGCACCGTGGTCTTCACCTTCGCCGGCCCGCTGGTCAGCCCGGCGCTGTTCAGCATCGCGCTCGTCGTGACCGGATCCTATGCCTGGGGTTTCGGCCTGCTGGCTGCCGGCACCTTCGCCGCCATCATCCTGATGATCCAGGTGCTGCGCGCCGGTCCTGACCCGGAAGAAGCGGAAACGACGAGTCCTGACGGCTGATACTGGCCCACGAATCCCGCGCAGGCGACTGACCGCGGATGGCCGCCGCGGTCACCGAAGGCTGCGGTCGATGGAAGACCGCGCCAACGCGACCGATGCGCCCCATCGAAGTCCGGCCCGCGCGTCCGTGCTCCACATCGCGTAAGCTGGGGATGCAGGCCGATGTCGTTGCACGTGCACGGGTGGAGGAGATGATGGCGATCGCCGAGGAACAGGATTGGCTCGAGGAGCATCGCCGTGAGCTGACCCGTCGGTCCAAGGAAGCGGCCGAGAAAGCGCTCAGGGAAGCTCAGGCCGCGGCAAGCGAAGCCCTGGAGAGCATCCCTGATCCGCAGATGCGCGTCCTGGTGCGCCTGCTCGCCGATCTGATGGGGCGCGACCAATCCGGTCAGATCAACGCATGGCGCGCCGACTGGCATGTGGTCGAGGTCGCGGCACTCCTGAAGAGCGCGCGCGATGCGGCCTCCGGCTCCTAGCGGCCACCGGAACGGGCTCAAACCGAGGCTCGATCCGGGGCGATCGCTGCTTTCGCCCGAAGGCCGTCTGGAGTAACCTGCGTTCAATATTGTTCTGCCCGGCCTTTGCCTTCCATGCCCAGCGCCCGCCCGCTCGTTACGGCCCTGATCAATTCCTACAATTATGGCCGATACCTTCCTTTCGCGATCAACAGCGTCCTGGATCAGTCCTATCCGAACATCGAGATCATCGTCATCGACGACGGCTCGACGGATCACACGGCCGATGTACTGACGGGATACAAGGACAAGGTCCGCTGGATCCGCACGGAGAATGGCGGACAGGGGCACGCCTTCAACATCGGAATTCCGCTCGCTTCAGGCGAGCTTGTCATGATGCTGGACGCCGACGACACATGGCTGCCGAAGAAGGTCGAGCGCATGGTCGAGGTCGCGGGCCAGCGTCCTGAGGCGGTCATGCTCTACCACCGCTTCCAGAACGTCGGTCCCAACGGCGACAAGCTGGGAGCGCCGCAGCCGCATGCGCTGACCGACGGCAATTATCGCAGGAAGTACATCCGCTCCGGCGGCTCGTGGTGGAGCCCGATCACGTCGGTGCTGACGGTGCGGACCCAGCACATCAAGCGCGCCCTGCCAATCCCGACCTACGCATTGCGCGAGGGCGCCGACACGCTGCTCACCGATTTCTGCGCCCTGACGGGCGAGATCGCGTCGGTGCCGGATACGCTCACCAACCGGCTGCTGCACGGCTCCAATCTCTACGCGTCGGGCCGAGATGACCGGTCGTACCGGTCGAAGGAGACCCGCGAGGCCGATGTCCGCCGCATCGAGTGGCGCATGTTCTGCCTGCGACAGGTGATCGAGCGCGACGGCGGCAAGTTCAACGTAGAGCTCGACCGCAACGAGTGGCGAGTCACCAATCTCTATTGGCTGGGGCGCGTCTCGCTGTGGGATGTCGTCTGGGCCAGCCTGCGGTGCCCGGAACACTCGATGAAGGAGCGGGTCCAGCGGCTGAAGTGGGTTCTCGCCAACAAGCGACTGTACCGCGCGGACTGACCGACGCCTTGCCGTCAGGCCTTCACCAGCTTTTCCAGCTGGCCGACGATCGCCGGCAAGGCGTTCGGCAGGTTGGTGTCGGCGAACTGCCGCGCATGATGCTGGGCGGCGACCACCAGCGAGTTGTCGCGCAGCAGGTCGCGCAACGTCGTGGACATCTCGGCGACCTCGGTCGTCGACGGCTTCGTCCAGGAGAAGGACATCCAGCCGACCATGTAGGTCAGCATCTCCTGCTCGCGCGTCCAGGGGATCATGAGCTGCGGGCGGCCCTTCGTCAGGCAGCGCTGCGCCACATCGTGCACGCCGTGATGGACAAGCGCGCTGGCTGTTTCGACCTGCGCCAGGAGGGCGGCGTGATCGTTCCAGACCTTGATGTGCGGTTGCTGCTCGAGGAAGCGTCGCATGCCGGTCGTCACGCCGCTGATATGGATATCGACCGGGATCGTGCCCAATCCGCTGACCGCCAGCACAATCGTCTCGACGCCCGGACACCGGACGTCGAGGAACACCGCAAGGCGCGGCCTCGTCGGCGGATTTGACGGCTGCGGATTCTCGCCTAGCAGGCCGATCGTCAGGGTCCGACGCAGCTGCAGATACGGATCGAGAGGCGGCGGCCCGTAGAGGATCGACGTGCAGCCCTGGAGGACCTCCGACAGCGACGCCAGCGCCGGCTTGCCGAAGCGCGCCAGCACCGCATTGGCGTTGGCCAGCATGATGCTCTCCTCAGCCAGCGGGGTCGAATTGACCGACAGTCGCGGAAACGAGGTGCCGAGAATCGGCGGCATGGCGAAGCCGTTGCCGATGGCGACCGTCGGCGCATGGTACTGGCCGATCAGCCACAGGACGGGCGTTCGAAATCCCACGATCATATCCGGCTTCAGCGCCTCGAGCTGCCGGTTCCAGATCGACGCCAAAGTCAGCAGCGACTGCCTGTTGTCGTAGCCCGCCACGGCCATCTGGTCGGCAAATCCGTCCACCGGCGGCCGCTTCATGACAAGCTGCGGCATCGCGGACAGCACGGGCGCCTGATGCAGCTCGCTCGGCGTCCGACTCCCCGCCTGATCGACGAAGGCGACCGGCTCGCCGACGACGTAGATCGTCTTGTGCCCCTTCGCCTCCAGGGCGGCACCGACGGCCAAGGCGTCCCGAATGAGCTCGGCGGGCGCGCCGTGATCCAGAGAAACTAGGATGCGCATGACCAGTCCCAATATGAATTGTCCGACCGATCAGCATCTGCCGGCATGTTGAGGCGCTGCAGGCCGCTGTTCAAAGCCAGGCGTAGTCGCGCTCGCTCGCGGGCCGCATCTTGGTCTCGCCGCTCACGAATCGCGTCTCGTCGGTCCACTCGAAGCCATCTTCGGCCAGCAACTGGACCATCTCCGCGTGGGTTTTGCGGAAGCTCTGCCCGCGCGTCGCGTCGAGATCGTTGGAGAACAGCATCAGCTCGCGGACCACGTCGGGCTTGAATGGCGTGTCCATCGTGTCGAGATAGCGAACCAGCGACATGACCTGCGGCTTGGTGAGATCGCGGCAGTCGCTGTCGTGGTAGGCACGCAGCTTGGCCGCAGCGGCCTTGCGCACCCGCGGCGGCAGGTGGTGGATCGCCAGTCTGTCGGGCATGTGCAGGATGTTCATGGTGATATCCATGTCCATCGAGTCACAGAACCGGAAGATCTCGACCAGGTTGAGCACGTTGTAGACCTGGATGACCGGCGGCACCTTGCACAGCAGGCCGTGCTCGTATTTCAGCTTCCGCACATTGGCTTCGACCGTGCTCCAGCGCGCCGGATAGCGGATGTACTCGTAGATGTCTCCGACCGCATCGAGGCTGAGCAGCATCTCGACGTGACGGAACTTCTTGATGCGCTCGATGTAGCGCGGGTTGACGCTGGTGCAGTTGGTCGACAGCTCGAGGTGGATGCGGCTGGCGGCGCCCGTGTCGACGAGATAGCCCAGGATGTCGGCCACTCGATCGTTGATCAGAGGCTCGCCACCGGTGATGTACAGCCGCTCCAGCGAGTCAATCGATTTCAGCGCATCGCCGAACACCTTGTCATCGTTCATGTACCAAGGTTCGTCCCTGTCCGTCGGCGGCGAGAGCAACTGCGGATGCGCTACCGAGGCTTCGTGCGTGTGACGATTCAGCATCACGTGTGTCAGCGGAACGCCGCGCTCGACCTCGCCCGCCTTCTCGATGATGCGGTTGCTTATGAACTCGACGATCAGTTCGCGACCGCCCTCGAAGCCGTTCAGGTCGATCACGACAGGCGCGTCGCCCTCGTTCAGTGCGCCGCTCGCCATGGGGCGGCCGTTGATGACGATGCGGTAGTGTTGCCCCCTTCTCCCCGCGTGGTGGAACCCGATCTCCAGGCTGTGCAGCCGTATATCGGCCGGCAGCGGCACGTTCATGGTCGCGTGCCCGTCGGTCCACGACCGCACGATCCCGTCGTAGTACTCGTGCGGATGAAGGCCCGACGTCCGCACGCCAATGCGTGGCTCCGGCCCCAGCCGGGCACTGGCTCCGCGCCAGATCGCATGCAGCGGATCGACGCCGCCGCTCCACCTGCTGTGCACCGGATCGCGCTCGATCTGCGAGCTGGCGGCGCCGTAGCACATGCGGCACTTCAGATTGCAGAGATTGCTGATCTCGAGCTTGATGAAGCTGGGCGCGCGATCGACGCGGTAGTTCGCGTCCGCACCGTAGTGGCTCAGCGACGCCGCCGTGCGTTTGCGCCCCATGATGGGCTCGAGGCCGGTATGCGTACGATAGCTTTGGCCGCTCGCGGCCTCGCTTTCGTAGCACACCTCGCACGCCGATACCCGCTCACCCCGCATCATGCCGCGCCGGATATTGCGCATGTAGGCGGAGTTCCAGATCTCGTCCATCGTGTTGACGTTGAGAGACATCGGTGCGCCGTGCTGGCTCACATTGTCGTGCGCCACGCAGCAGACGCGCGCTGTGCCCTCGGGTCCAATGCACAGATGCTCGAAAGGCAAGGCGCAGAAAGTCTTCGGGTCAGGCCAGTTCAACGGTGTCCCCCATTCCCCTCTTCGTCGCCGGCCTGGAGGCCACCTCCGGCCACACAGGTCACGGCACGTCCGCCAAGCAGCGGTCCCTCATATGCTCTTTGGTCTTATGTCTTCTGGCGGCTCGAATGAGCGACCAACTTCAATTGCAGGATTTTACTCCATTCTCATGCAGGAATACATGGCGAATCGCCCAGGGGCAGGGCCTCCGCCGCCTGCGAACCCGGGATTTCGCAAGCGGCATCGACACCAGGCCATCCGTCGGCACCGAGGGTGTGACACTGTGGTCTGGGCGGTGCTGGCCGCGATAACCTGGCGGGGCCCCGAAGGCGGCTCCCACGCGCTATGCCCTTGAAATAACCTGATATTTTCCACCGAGGTCAGACCTGCGCGCAACGGCCGTCGATTGGCGCACACCACCACGCTCATCGGTGGTCGCGCGGGCGCACGGCATCAAGGAAAGCGTCGGCCAGCAGGGACGCTCAGCGCTCGGCGAACTGCCGGCGCCAATCCTCGGCGAGCAGCGCGAACAGCACGTGGTCGTGCCATATGCCATTGATCTTAAGGTACTGACGCGCCAGCCCTTCCTCGCGGAAGCCGACCTTGCGCAGCACCGACTTGCTGGGCTCGTTGCTCGGCAGGCAGGCGGCTTCGAGGCGGCGCAGGCGCACCTCGTCGAACATGAAGGGCAGCAGCGCCGCCAGGCCCTCGGTCATGTAGCCATGGCCGGCATAGCGCTGGCCCATCCAGTAGCCGATGCTTGCGCTCTGGGCGACGCCGCGGCGCACGTTGGACACCGAGATGCCGCCGGTCAGCCGGCGCGTGTCGTTGAGGAAGATGAAGAAGGTGTAACCCTCGCCCGCGCGCCATTCCTGCATGTAGTGGCGCAGGCGGCGGCGATAGGAATCGCGCGTCAGCGCGTCCTCCGTCCACGAAGGTTCCCACGGCGTCAGGAAGGCGCGGCTGGCGGCGCGCAACTCCGCCCATTCGCGCCAGTCGTCGAGGTTAGGCATGCGCAGGAAGACGCGCTCCGACGGCAGGCGCGGCGTCGAGGCCAGCGCGAGTGGCACGTCGGAAAGGCGGAACATCCCGGATGACTCTCCCTAGGGTCCATCGGATATTTTACACGATTTCCAATCTTTGCCCATGGCCCGGATCCGCTACGCGCGCAGGCGAGCCGTGATCGAGTCGTAGGTCTCCAGCCCGCCGACCGGCCCGAGAGCGCAGACGCTGGGCTTGCCGGCCAGCAGCCGACGGGCGACCCGCTGCACGGCGGCACGGTCGACGGCCTCGATGCGCGCCACGGTCTCGGCCGCGGGAATCACCCGGTCATAGGTCAACAGATGCCGCGCCGCCTGCTCGCAGCGGGCATGGGTCGACTCCAGGGCCATCAGCACGCCGGCCTTGAGCTGGGCGCGGGCACGGGCGATCTCGCTGTCCTGCACCGTATCGGCGATCGTGGTGAACTCGGCGCAGACCATCGGCACCAGCTCGGCCAGGCTTTCCGCGCCGGTGCCGGCGTAGATGCCGAACAGCCCGCCGTCGCGATAGGACGAGGTGAAGGACGAGATGCTGTAGACCAGCCCGCGCTCCTCGCGGATGCGCTGGAACAGGCGCGAGGACATGCCGCCGCCGAACAGGGTCGAGAACACCGCCAGCGCGTGGTGGTCGGGGTCGTGATACGAGAAGCCCTCGGTGCCGATCAGCAGGTGCACCTGCTCCAGCTCGTCTTCGTCCCGGCGGTCGCCGCCGATGTACTGCGCAGCCACGGGCTGGACGCCGCCGCCCGATCGCGGCACGCGCGCGAAGGCCTTGGCCGCGAGCTCGACGAAGCGCTCGTGCTCGATCGCGCCGGCGGCCGACAGCACCATGCGCCCGCCGTGATAGCGCGTGCTGAGCCAGGCGAGGAGGTCCTCGCGCGAGATCGCCGTCACCGTCTTTTCGGTTCCGAGCACCGGCCGGCCGAGCGGCTGGCCGGGGAACGCGACCTCCTGGAAGCGATCGAAGATGATGTCGTCGGGCGTGTCGTGCGCCTGGCCGATCTCCTGCAGGATCACGCCGCGCTCGCGGCTCATCTCCTCCTCGACGAAGGTCGAATCGAGGAGAATGTCGGCGATCAGGTCGACGGCCAGCGCCACGTCCTCCTTGAGGATGGTGGCGTGATAGGCCGTGGTCTCGCGGCCGGTATAGGCGTTGAGGCTGCCGCCGACGGTCTCGATCTCCTCGGCGATGCCGCGCGCGGTGCGCCGCCTGGTGCCCTTGAACGCCATGTGCTCGAGCATGTGCGCCAGCCCGTTGCGCTCCCCGCTCTCGTGCCGCGCGCCGGCGGCGATCCACACGCCCAGCGCCACGGTCTCGACCGAGTCCATGGTGTCGGTCACGACACGCAATCCGTTGTCGAGCGTGGTGAGGCGGACGCTCATCGCGGCACCGGGGTGGTGTCCATCAGCTGCTGCAGCGCCTGCAGGTCGTTGCCCAGCACCGTACAACGTTCGGGACGCTTGTAGAGATCCGCCAGCCGCTCGGGCAGCTCCGGCCGCTTGCCCACCGCTTTCTCGACGGCGTCGGGGAACTTCGCGGGATGCGCGGTGCCGAGCACGACCATCGGCAGGGACGGATCGCCGCGCTTCTGGCGCGCCACGGCGTAGCCGATCGCGGTGTGCGGATCGAGCAGCTCGCCGGTGTCGCGCAGCGCCTCGGCGATGACGCGCAAGGTGCCGGCATCGTCGAGGCGGCCGGCGTCGAAGATGCCGCGCGCGCGCAGGAGCTGCGCGGCGCTGGCGCGCATCGTGCCGGTGGCGCGGAACGCGGCCATCGCCTTGGCCAGCGCGCGGCCGTCGCGGTCGAACAGGTCGAACAGCAGGCGCTCGAAATTGCTCGACACCTGAATGTCCATGCTGGGCGACAGCGTCGCCTCGACGGCGGCCATGCTCTGCGCGCCGCTCTCGATGAAGCGCGCCAGGATGTCGTTGCTATTGGTTGCTATGATCAGCCGGCCGATCGGCGCACCCATCTGCTTGGCGGCGTAGGCGGCGTAGATGTTGCCGAAATTGCCCGTCGGCACGCAGAACGACACCGGCCGCTCGGCCGAGCCCAGGCGCGCCGCGGCGGCGGTGTAGTAGACGATCTGCGCCATCACCCGCGCCCAGTTGATCGAGTTCACCGCCGTGAGCCGGTGATGGTCGCGGAAGGCGAGATCGTTGAAGCAGGCCTTGGCGAGATCCTGGCAGTCGTCGAAGGTGCCGTCGATCGCCACGTTGTGCACGTTGGGCGACAGCACCGTGGTCATCTGCCGGCGCTGCACCTCCGAGGTGCGGCCCTGCGGATGCAGCATGAAGATGTCGACGCGCCGGCTGCCGCGTACCGCCTCGATCGCCGCCGAGCCGGTGTCGCCCGAGGTCGCGCCGACGATGCGCGCGCGCCTGCCCGAGCGGGTCAGGATCTCCTCGAGCATGCGGCCGAGCAGCTGCAGCGCCACGTCCTTGAAGGCGAGCGTCGGGCCGTGGAACAGCTCCATCAGGTGCAGATTGTCGACCGCCAACGGCTTGATCGGCACCACCTCGGGATGGTCGAAGGTGGCGTAGGCGGCGCGCGACAGGCGCAGCAGCTCCTCGGCCGAGAAGGCAGTGCCGACGAAGGGCGCGACGATGCGCGCGGCCATGTCGGCATAGGGCATGGTGCGATAGGCCGCGAGATCCTCGGCGGTGAAGGCCGGCCAGCTCTCGGGCAGATAGAGGCCGCCGTCGCGCGCCAGGCCCGAGAGCATCACCTCCTCGAAGGTGAGCCGCTCGGCCATGTTCTGCGAGCCGCCGCGCGTGCTGATGTAACGGATATCGGACATGAGGGCGCGGACCATAACGGCGGGGGCAGGAGCGGGCAAGGCGGTCAATCCCGGCGGAAGACCACGACGCTCCAGTGCACGCCGGGCACGCCGTGCAGGCCCGGGCGCCGGCCGCGATGGATGGTGCTGAGCCCGCTGGCCCCGGCCAGCCCGGCGGTCTCCTCGATCGAGACGTCGAACATGCGCCGGCCGGCGGGCACCGGCCCGTGCCGCAGCCGCATCGGCATCACGCCGCCGGGCGCCAGCAGGCTCGCCACCCGGGGCATGGCGCGCCGGCGCTGCGCCGGGTCGAGGTGCATCCAGACCGCCGTCAGCAGGATGAGGTCGAACTGCCGGCGAAGCGCATGCACGACGTCGAGGTCGGGTAGCGCGTCGTCGATCCAGGCGATCGGCACGTCGGCATGCAATGGTTTGCCATGGTCGCGCAGCTCCGGCGTCGGCTCGACGGCGGTGACGTCGTAGCCCCGCCTGGCCAGCGCCGCCGCGTCCCGGCCGGTGCCGGCGCCGATGTCGAGCACGGCGCGCGGCGCGGCCGGAAACAGGTGCAGCACGTCGGCATGCACGTCCTCGAATGCTATGGTTTCATATGGCCCGACGAGCGTCGCGGCCGTCTCGCCATAGCCTTCGGTGCCACTGACGCGGCGCGGCCGCTCAGGCGGCGGCACGGTCGAGGCAGCCGGCATGGTCCTTCCTCACCCGCCGGGTCGAGGCCGGAAAGCGGCCGAGCCTGTCGGCCGGCCGCGTCGGCCGCTTCACCAGGTCGCCGCCGCAATTCGGGCAGCGCCCGCCCAGCCGCGCCTCGGCGCAGGCCACGCAGAAGGTGCACTCGAAGGTGCAGATCAGCGCGTCGGGCGCGCCGTTGGGCAGGTCCTTGTCGCAGCACTCGCAATTCGGTCGCAGGTCGAGCATGGCGGTCTCCGGATTGTCGATGCCGGTAGCGTAACCCAGCCCGACGGCGCTGGCGATTTCCACCCCTACGCGTGTCGGATTCGGCCACTAAGGCAGGTACCGCGCCTTCAGATGCGTCTTGAATGCCGCTGTGCCCAGCGGGCTGCCGGTCGCCTGCTCGAGCAGCGCGTCGGTCGACAGCAGCGCGCTCTGGTTGTGCACGGTCGCACAGCCAGCGATAGAGCGGCGCGAAGTCGCCGCGCGCCAGGCCGGGCTCGATGTCGGGATCGGCCGCCCGCCGCGTCGGTGTACGTCAGCGGCCGGTGCAGGTAGTTGTAGGTGTACTGACCCAGCACCGTGGCGAAGCCGCCCTCGGTGATCTGGCTGACGGCGAGCAGGTCGATGCCGTTGGCGTAGGTGAACGTCGTGCGGCGGCCGAGCGGGCCGACCACGCCGGTGACGTTGAAAGCCAAACCTGACCGCAGCGTTCAGGGAAAGAAGTGAACGCCGCTAAGGCAGATACCGCGTCTTCAGATGCGCCTTGAACGCCGCCGTGCCCAGCGGCGCGCCTGTGGCCTGTTCCAGCAGTGCATCGGTCGACAGCAGCGAGCCCTGGCTGTGCACGGTTTCGCGCAGCCAGCGGTAGAGCGGCGCGAAGTCGCCGCGCGCCAGGCCGGGCTCGATGTCGGGATCGGCCGCCCGGGCGGCGGCGAACAGCTGGGCCGCGGCCAGCGCGCCCATGGTGTAGGTTGGAAAATAGCCCCAGCCGCCGTCGGGCCAGTGGATGTCCTGCAGGCAGCCCAGGGTGTCGGTGGGGGGCCGCACGCCCAGCGATTTCTCCATGCCCTCGTTCCACGCGCCGGGCAGGTCGGCGAGCTTGAGGTCGCCGGCGATCATCGCGCGCTCGAGCCGGTAGCGCAGGATCACGTGCAGCGGATACGTCACCTCGTCGGCGTCCACGCGGATGAAGCCGGGCTTCACCACGGTGTAGAGCCGATGGATGTTGTCGGCGCTCCACGCCGCGCCTTTGCCGCCGAAGGCGGCGGCCATGCGCGGGGCGGCGAAGTCGATGAAGGCGCGGCCGCGGCAGGCCTGCATCTCCAGCAGCAGCGACTGCGATTCGTGGATCGCCATGCCGCGCGAGGCGCCCACCGGCTGGTGCCGCCAGTGCGCCGGCAGGCCGGCCTCGTACATCGCGTGGCCGGTCTCGTGCAGCACGCCCATCAGGGCACGGGCGAAGTCGGCCTCGTCGTAGCGCGTGGTGATGCGCACGTCGTCGGGCGTGCCGCCGGTGAAGGGATGCGCCGAGACGTCGAGGCGGCCGCGGGCGAAGTCGAAGCCCACCGCCTTCATCATCTCCAGGCCGAGCGCGCGCTGCGTCTCGATCGGGAACGGGCCTTCGAGCGGCAGCGGCGCCGGCCGCGCGGCCTGGCGCTCCAGCACCTCGCCGAGCAGCGGCGGCAGGAAGGCCTCGAGATCGGCGAACAGCGCATCGATGCGCGCCGTGCGGCCATCGGGCTCGTACTCGTCGAGCAGCGCCTCGTAGAGCGAGCAGCCGAGCCTGGCCGCCTTCGCCTGCCCCGCCTCGCGCGTGACGTCGAGCACGGCCTGCAGGTGCGGCAGCAGCGCGGCGTAGTCGTTCCGGGCCTTGGCCTCGCGCCACGCCATCTCGGCGCGCGAGATCGCCCGCGTGCGCCGCTCGACGAGATCGGCGGTCAGCGCCGTGCCGTGCACCCATTGCCGGCGCATCTCGCGCAGGTTGGCGAGCTGCCAGGCGTCGAGATCGGCCGTGCGCTGCTCGGCCGAGGCCAGCAGATCGCCGACCTCGGGCGCCGAGATCAGCTCGTGCGCGATCACGCCCAGCGCGGCGGATTGCTCGGCGCGGTCTTCAGCGCTGCCGGTCGGCATCATCACCGAGCGATCCCAGCCGAGGATCGCCTGCGCCCCGCCGATCAGCGACAGGCGCCGGAAGCGCGCTTCGAGCTGGGTGTAGGAATTCGACGGTGTCATGGGCACTCCGGTTCAGTCGCTACCACGCCTGCCGGCCAGGATGCTGGGGCCAGGGGCGGTCGCTGAACGACCATCACCTTTGTGTCAGTGCCCGTGGCGGCTTTGCGTCGACCCTACAAGCACCGTATGATCGACGCCAATCAAGACCGACGGTCAGGGCCATGACCGCGGACACCAGGGAGGACGACCATGATGTTGAACACTTGGATTCGAGTGGTGCGAGTCGGTCGCGTGGTGACGATCGGCGCCTTGCTGGCCGGTGCGGCGGCGCTGACGGCCGGAGCGGCCCAGGCGGCCGACAAGGTCCTGACGGTCGGCATCGAGCAGGAGCCGACCGGCTTCGACGCGGTCAAGGGCCGGGTGCTCGGCGAGGCGCCGGCCTCCGTCATGCTGACCATGGTCGACCGGCTGATGTCCTATGACGCCGACGGCAAGCTGGTCGGCGAACTGGCCGAGTCGATGACCGAGGCGGAAGACGGCCTCTCCTACACCTTCAAGTTGCGCAAGGGCGTCAAGTTCCACGACGGCAGCGACTTCACCGCCGACGACGTGGTCACGCACTACAACCGCATCCTCGATCCGGCCAGCAAGTATGTCGGCCTGCAGTTCATTGCACCGATCAAGGAGGCGGTGAAGGTCGACGACCACACCGTGCGGCTCAACCTGAGGCACCGCTGGCTGCCGATGCGCGACGGCCTGTCGGCCTTCGCCCTGTGCTGCTTCGTCCCGTCAGCCAAGGCGGTCGCCGCCGACACCATGAATCGCCATCCGGTCGGCACCGGCCCGTACCGCTTCAAGGAGTGGCGCGGCGGCGACAAGGTGGTCGTCGAGCGCAACCCGAACTACTGGAACAAGGACGCCAAGGTCCACTTCGACCAGATCGTCTTCAAGCTGTTGCCCGACCAGCAGACCCGCTTCGCCGCGCTGCAGTCCGGCGAGATCGACGTCACCTGGACCGACCGTGGCCATTCCATCGTCCAGGCGAGGAGCGATCCGAAGCTGACGGTGTACAGCCGCAACGGCGAGGGCGGCGGCATCCTCTTCCTCAACAACTCCAAGCCGCCGCTCGACGATGTGCGCGTGCGCCGCGCACTCAGCATGGTGTGGGACCAGAAGTACTACGTCGAATCGCAGCTGCAGAACACGCAGGTGGTCACCCGGACCGGCTTCAACGACGAAGGCAAGTGCGATGCCGGCTATCTCGGCGATGGCAAGTTCGCCGACGCCAGGAAGCTGGTCGGCGAGATCGGCAAGCCGATCGAGGTCGAGCTGATGCACACCGCGACGCAGCGCGGTCGCGAGTACGGCCTGCTGTGGCAGCAGCTGGCCAAGCGCGCCGGCATCACCGTCAAGCTGAAGCCGATGGACCAGCTCGCCTTCGTCGGCACCGTGTTCAAGAACGACTATCAGATGGCCGGCTGGCGCATCGCCGACGCCGGCGACATCGGCCCGCAGCTCTTCGCGCTGCTCCACTCGAAGAGCCCGTACAACCTGGCGCACTACAAGAACGAGGAGATGGACAAGCTGCTGCTCGCCATGCGCACCGCTGCGACGCCGGAGGCGCGCAAGACGACGATGTGCGCAGTGGTGCGCAAGATGAACCAGGATGCGCCGATCCTGTGGGCATCGGGGCGCACCCACAACGCCATCGCCAAGAAGAACCTCAAGGGACTGAGGCCGCTGTACCAGGGCATCGTGGACGTTCGGTTCGCCTGGTTCGAATAGCCGCCCCGGCAGGCCGAGGCCGCACCCGCGCATGCGCTATCTGGGCCGCAAGCTGCTCAGGCTGGTCTTTGTCGTCGCCGCGGTGACGACATTGACCTTCCTGCTCGTGGCCCTGCTGCCGGGCGACATCGCCTATCTGATCGTCGGCGACACGGCGAGCCCGGCCGAGGTCGAGGCGGTGCGCCAGCAGCTCGGCCTCGATCGGCCGATCCTGGTGCGCTACGGCGACTGGCTGGCGGCGCTGGCGCAGGGCGACCTCGGCATCTCGCTGCGTACCTCGGAACCGGTCGGCGAGGCGATCCTCGGTCGCCTGCCGGTGACCATCGAGCTGATGGTGCTGGCGCAGGTGATCGCCGTGGCGCTGGCGGTGCCGCTCGGCGTGCTGTGCGCCTACCGGCAGAACCGCTGGATCGACAACGCCGTCACCCTGGCCGGCTTCGCCATGATCTCGATCCCTCCCTTCGTCATGGCGCTGGTGCTGATCTTCACCGTCGCGCTGCGGCTCGGCTGGCTGCCGGCGACCGGCTACGTGCCGCTGTCCGAGAGCCTGTGGGGCAATCTGCGCACCTTCGCCCTGCCGGCGCTGTCGATCGCGCTGATCGAATGGGTGACGCTGATGCGGCTGCTGCGCAACGACATGATCATGACGCTGCAGGAGGATTTCATCGCCATGGCCCGGGCCAAGGGCCTGCCAGCCTGGCGCATCCTGTTGCGCCATGCGCTGCGGCCGTCGTCGTTCAGCCTGATCACGATTCTCGGCCTGCAGATCGGTGCGCTGATCGGCGGCACGCTGATCATCGAGTCGATCTTCGCCCTGCCCGGCATCGGCCGGCTGCTCCTGACGGGGATCTTCAGCCGCGACTACGTGGTGGTCCAGGGCTGCATCCTGTTCATCGCCGTCGCCTACGTGGTGATCAACTTCCTGGTCGACCTGACCTACAGCTTCCTCGACCCGCGCATCCGGGTGGGCGGGCGCGATGGTTGAGGCGGCCATCGACCGGATCGCCAGCGGCGAGGCCGAGGGGCTGGCCGTGCGCCGTCGACGCCGCCGGGGCCTCGGACTGCGCTTCTGGTTGCCGGTGTTCTGGATCGGCCTGGTCGCGTTCGGCGCGGCGACCGCGGACTTCTGGCCGATGCCGGCACCCGAGACCATCGACTTCATCAACCGGGCGGCGATGCCCGGCACGGTCGGCGAGATCGAGCTCTCCGGCGAAACCGAGTTCAGCGAGTTCCGCTACCTGCTCGGCACCGACAATCTCGGCCGCGACATTCTCTCGAGGCTGGTGCACGGCGCCCGCGTCTCGCTGCTGATCGGCCTGCTGTCGCCGCTGATCGGCCTGCTGGTCGGCGGCGCGCTCGGCGTGCTCGCCGGCTACTATCGTGGCCGGGTCGAGGGCGCGGTGGTGGCCGCGATGGACATCATCCTGGCCTTCCCGGCGCTGGTGCTGCTGCTGGCGATCACCTTCTACCTCGGCCCGTCGCTCTTGAACCTGATCCTCGCGCTCGGCTTCCTGTCCGTGCCGGCCTCGGCCCGCGTCGCGCGCGCCAATACGCTCAGCCTGGCGGGCCGGGAGTTCGTGCTCGCGGCCAAGGCGATGGGCGCCTCCGACCTCTATATCCTGGTGCGCGAGATCGTGCCCAACGTGCTGATGCCGCTGCTGGTCTTCGCCATGCTTCTGGTCGCCGTCCTGATCGTCGCCGAGGGCACGCTGAGCTTCCTCGGCCTGTCGGTGCCGCCGCCGACGCCGAGCTGGGGCACGATGATCGAGGAAGGCCGCGAGCTGCTCGACCAGGCGCCGCACGTCACCATGATCCCGGCGGCCGCGATGTGCCTCACGGTGCTGTCCTTCAACCTGATCGGCGACCGCTTGCGCAGCCTGATCGATCCCCGCGAGAGCAGGCTGTGAGTTCCATGCCGCTGCTCGCGGTCGAAGACCTGCACACGCACTTCCATACGCCACGCGGCCGGGTGCGGGCGGTCGACGGCGTCTCCTTCTCGCTCGAGCGCGGACGGACCCTGGGCATCGTCGGCGAGAGCGGCTGCGGCAAGTCGGTGCTGTCGCGCACCATCATGAGCCTGCTGCCGTCCAACGCCCAGGTGCCGCCCGACAGCCGCGTGCTGTTCGACGGCCGCGACCTGCGCCGCCTCTCCGAGCGCCAGCTGCGCCAGGTGCGTGGCCGCCACATGGCGATGATCTTCCAGGATCCGATGACGTCGCTGAACCCGGTGATGACCTGCGGCGCGCAGATCGTCGAGTCGCTGACCTGGCACATGGGATTGACCCGACGCGCCGCGCGCGATCGCGCCGTCGAGCTGTGCACCGCGGTGGGCATCCCGGAGCCGGCCCGGCGCGTCGACCACTACCCGCACCAGCTTTCGGGCGGCATGCGCCAGCGCGTCGCCATCGCCATCGCCATCAGCTGCGAGCCCGCCCTGCTGATCGCCGACGAGCCGACCACGGCGCTCGACGTGACCGTGCAGGCCGAGATCCTCGACCTGCTTGCACGCCAGCAGCGCGAGCGCCACATGGCCATGATCCTGATCACCCACGATCTCGGCGTCGTCGCCGGCCATACCGACGAGGTGGCGGTGATGTATGCCGGGCGCATCGTCGAGCGCGCCGCGACGACGACGCTGTTCGCCGACACCCGCATGCCCTACACCGAGGCGCTGCTGCGCTCGATCCCGCGCCTCGCCGATCCGCCGCACACGCCGCTCGAGACCATCGCCGGGCGGCCGCCGGAGCTGATCGACCCGCCGCCCGGCTGCCGTTTCGCTCCGCGCTGCCGCTACGCCGCCGACGATTGCCGCCAGCGGGCGCCGGCGCTGACCGGCGATGGGCATGCCTTCGCCTGCTGGCACCCGCTCGGGGCTGCGTCGTGACCGCGCCGCTGCTCAGCGTACGCGAGCTCACCGTCGAGTTCGGCGTGCCGGACGGACGCACCGTGCATGCCGTCTCCGGCATCAGCTTCGACATCCTTCGCGGCGAGACGCTGGGACTGGTCGGCGAGTCCGGCTGCGGCAAGTCGTCGGCGGCGCGCGCCCTGATGCAGCTGCCGCCGCCGACCGGCGGCGAGGTGTGGTTCGAGGGCACCGACCTTGCGCGGCAATCGGGAGCGGCGCTGCGCCGCCTGCGGCCCAAGCTGCAGATGATCTTCCAGGACCCGATCGCCTCGCTCAATCCGCGCCACGATGTCGCCGACATCGTCGCCGCGCCGCTGCGCGTGAACCGCCTGCTGCCAAAACCGGAGATCGGCCCGCGGGTCGCGGCGATGCTCGAGGCGGTCGGCCTGGAGCCGGCGCTGGCGCTCGATCGCCGGCCGCACGAGTTCTCCGGCGGGCAATGCCAGCGCATCTCGATCGCCCGGGCGCTGATCCTGGAACCGTCGCTGCTGATCTGCGACGAGCCGGTATCGGCGCTCGATGTCTCGGTGCAGGCGCAGATCCTCAACCTCCTGCGCGAGATGAAGGCGCGCATGGGGCTCACCATGCTGTTCATCTCGCACGATCTGGCTGTGGTGAAGAACGTCTCCGACCGGGTCGCGGTGATGTATCTCGGCCGGATCTGCGAGCTGGCGCCGTCCGAGGCGCTGTACCGGGCTCCGGCGCACCCCTACACGGCTGCGCTGCTGAGCGCGATTCCGGTGCCGGATCCGACGCAGCCGGTCAAGCAGGTCAGGCTCACCGCCTCCGACCTGCCCTCACCGATGGCCCCGCCGAGCGGCTGCCGCTTTCGCACACGCTGTCCGCGGGCCGAGGCCCGCTGCGCCGCCGAGGTGCCGGAGCCGACCGAGATCGCGCCAGGCCACCAGGTGGCGTGCCACTTCCCGCTGACCGCCTGAGCGGCGACACGATCGCGCTGCCGCCACGAGGCAGCGATTCTCACCCACGTTCCGGCACCGGCGGCGGCGTGGGTCGGCCGCGGCGCCAATGGTAGGCGATGTAGACGCCGACCAGGGTCAGCGCCAGCAGGAACCAGGTGATCGAGTACTGCAGGTGGTCGTTAGGCAGGTTGACCCGCGTCTGGCCGCCGATCGGGAAGCCGCCGGGGTTGGCCGCGGCATCGGCGGCGACGAACCAGGCATCGGCCTTCACGGACGGCGCCTCGGCGAGACCCGCGGCTCGCCGCATCGTGGCGACATCCATGGTCAGCCAGACATTGCGCTCGGGCTTGTTCTCGGGGACGAACCAGCTCTGCAGGCCGGCTTCGCTCAGGCGCACGACACCCTCGACGGTGACCACGCCGGGCACCTGACCGGCCGCGCGCTGCGCCGGATCCTTCAGGCGCTCCGGTATCCAGCCGCGGTTGAACAGCACGACCTCGCCCGACTCCAGGCGCAGCGGGGTGACGATCTGCAGGCCGACGTTGCGGTTCAGGCTGCGCGCCAGCAGGTGCAGTTCCTTGTCGTGCAGGAAGGTGCCGGTGAGCCGGACCTTGCGGTACTCGGCGGCCTTCGGATCGGCGCCGACCCCGGCCACATCGAGCGGCGCCATGGTCATGCGGCTCTGCAGGCGCGCGATCAGGTCGTTCTTCCACTCCATGCGCTGCAGCTGCCAGACGCCGAGCCCGAGCATGATCAGGAAGGCCGGGACGCTGAAGATCGTGGGCCAAAGGGACGGCTTGAAATCGCGCATGAGGCTCATGTAGGGCCATCCTCGCCCGCCGTCGAGCGGTGGTGGTACTGCTGCGCCACAAGGACGCCCTTGATCAGCCGCAGCGGCAGGATGGTCAGCGCGATCACCAGCGGCGTCCACAGCACGAGATGCACCCAGACCGGCGGCTCGAAGCGGAACTCGACCCACAGCACCAGGCCCATCATCACCGCGCCCAGGCCGAGGATCACGAACACCGCCGGGCCGTCGCCGGCATCGTGGCCGCGCAGGTCGAGGCCGCATTCGGGACAGGCATCGCGAATCTTCAGGACGCCGTCGAACAGGCCGCCCTTGCCGCAGCGCGGGCAGCGCCCGGCAAGGCCGGTCGAGAGAGGCGACAATGGTGGCCAGTCGTCGGACATCTGGTTCCTCCTACACTTCCCCCCGAGGGAGAAGGCAGAAATGAAAACGACGCCGGCCTCGCGGCCGGCGTCGTCGCGTTGCCGATAGCGCGGCGCGTCAGTGCGCCGCCGGGATCGCCTTGCCCAGTCCCCACCAGTAGATGGCGAAGAACAGGAACAGCCAGACCACGTCGACGAAGTGCCAGTACCAGGCAGCCGCCTCGAAGCCGAAATGCTGCTCGGGCTTGAAATGGTTGGCCATCGCCCGGAACAGGCAGACGATCAGGAAGATCGTGCCGACCAGCACATGGAAGCCGTGGAAGCCGGTCGCCAGGTAGAAGGTCGAGGAGTAGATGCCGTCGCGGAAGCCGAAGGCGGCGTGGGCGTACTCGTAGGCCTGCACGGCGGTGAAGAAAATGCCCAGCACAACGGTCAGCAGCAGGCCGCGCACCGCGTTCTTCTGGTCGCCCTCGAGGATCGCGTGGTGCGCCCAGGTCACCGTGGTGCCCGAAAGCAGCAGGATCAGCGTGTTGATCAGCGGCAGGTCGAACGGGTCGAACGGCAGCACGCCCTGGGGCGGCCAGATACCGCCGGTGACCTTGGTGCGGCCCGGCATGTTCTCGGCGCCGGGGAACAGCGAGGCGTCAAAGAAAGCCCAGAAGAAGGCGAGGAAGAAGAACACTTCCGAGCAGATGAACAGGATCATGCCGTAGCGCAGGCCGAGTTGCACAACAGGCGTGTGGTTGACGCGCGATTCGCGGATCACGTCGCGCCACCAGAACCACATGGTGATGAAGATCAGCGCCAGCCCGGGCGCGATCTTCCAGGCACCCAGCGCCTTGATGCTGGCGGCGGATCCCTGGCCGAAGATGTCCGGATGCATGAACATGACGCCGCCGAACGCCAGCGCGATGCCGCCCACGGTGCCGACCAGCGGCCAGATGCTGGGATCGACCAGGTGATACGGATGCTTCTGGGCTTCTGCGGCCATCTTACCCACCCCTTTTTACATCAGCAGCGGCCGGTAGCCGGCTCAGGATGTCGCGCGCCTTGTCGGTGCGCGCCTCGAAGAACGTATAGGACAAGGTGATCGTGCTGACGCCGTCGTAGCGGCGTTCCTTCGCCATGTCGGGATCGACGAAGAACACCACCGGCATCTCTATGCTCTGACCCGGCATCAGCAGTTGCTCGGTGAAGCAGAAGCACTGGATCTTGTTGAACCACTGGCCGGCGATATCGGGCAACACGTTGTAGGTCGAGGTGCCGACGATCGGACGTTGCGAGACGTTGGTGGCACGGTAGAAGACCAGCTTCTCCTCGCCCAGCCGCACCGTGACCTCGCGCTGCAGCGGCTCGAACTTCCACGGCAGGTTGCCGTCCATGCTGGCGTCGAAGCGCACGCGCATCGTGCGCTCCAGCACGCGATCGGGCGCCGAGGTCGCCACCTGGGTGGTGCCGCCGAAGCCGGTGACCCTGCAGAACAGCTCGTAGAGCGGCACCGAGGCGAAGGCCAGGCCGAGCATGGCGGCGGCGCCCGTCGCGACCATCAGGCCGACGCGCCGGTTGCGCCGCGCGAGATCGTTCGCGGCGCTCACTTGAAGCCTCCGCTGCCCGGCAGCACGCCGGCGCCGCCGAACTTGATGATGGTGATGACGAAGAACAGCAGGCAGATGCCGATGATCACGCCGAGCACGACGCGGTTCTTGCCGCGCTGCTGGACGTGGCGCTCGCTGAGATAGGGTTTGCGCGGATCGGGGGCCGCCATCGCCATGCTCCCGCCCTCAACCGAAGGCCAGCCGGTCCGCGACCATGGCCACGAACAGCAGGAAGAGATAGCCCAGCGAATAGCGGAACATCGAGCGCGCCGTGCTCACGTCGCCCTCGGGCGCGCGCAGCACGCGCAGCGCGTGGCCGACGAACACGACGCCGGCGACCAGCGAGTAGGCCCCGTAGCCCCAGCTCACCGCGCCGGTCAGCGTCGGCAGCAGGCCGACCGGCAAGAGCAGCAGGCAATAGGCCAGCATCTGCAGCCTGGTGTGGCGCACGCCGGCGACCACCGGCAGCATCGGCACGCGGGCGCGGCGGTAGTCGTCGTCGCAGTACAGCGACAGCGCCCAGAAATGCGGCGGGGTCCAGAAGAAGATCAGCAGGAACAGCGAGACGCTGGCCCACGACACGTCGCCGCTGACCGCCGCCCAGCCGATCATCGGCGGGAAGGCGCCGGCGGCGCCGCCGATGACGATGTTGTGCGGCGTGCGCCGCTTCAGCCACACCGTGTAGACGAACACGTAGAACAGGATGGTGAGCGCCAGCATTCCGCCGGCGACGGCGTTGGTCGCCACCGTCATCAGCGCCACGGAGAAGATCGACAGCAGCACGCCGAAGCCCAGGGCATCGTCGGGCGCGACGGCACCGGCGGGGATCGGCCGGTTGCGCGTGCGGGTCATGACTGCATCGATGTCGCGGTCGTACCACATGTTGATCGCGCCCGAGGCGCCGGCGCCCAGCGCGATCGCCAGGATGGCCACGGCACCCAGCACCGGGTTGATGTGTCCCGGCGCCAGCCACAGACCGACCATGCCGGTGAAGACCACCAGCGACATCACCCTGGGCTTCAGCAGCGCGACGTAGTCGGCCACGCGCGACGGGGACCGCGCGGCGGTGGCGCCGGTGTCGTGCAGCGTGGTCGCGGACAGATCGGTCATCGTTTGCCGTTACGGTTCAGGGGGCGCCGCAGCGCCCCCGGATAGCCTCAGTGATGCGCCGCGGGTTCGACCTTCGGCAACTCGTCGAAGGTGTGGAAGGCGGGCGGTGACGGGACGGTCCACTCCAGGGTCGTGGCGCCCTCGCCCCAGTAATTGGCGCCGACCTTGTTCTTGCTGAAGAAGACCGTGTGGATCGCCGAGACGAACCAGATCAGCGTCGCGCCGAAGCCGATGAAGGCGCCGATCGAGGAGACCCAGTTCCACAGCTCGAAGGCATCGGGGTAGTCGATGTAGTGGCGCGGCATGCCGGCCAATCCCGAGAAGTGCATCGGGAAGAACGTCAGGTTCACGCCGATGAACGTTCCCCAGAAATGCACCTGCGCCCAGAACTCGTTGTACTGCTTCCCGCACATCTTGCCGATCCAGTAGTAGTAGCCGGCGAAGATGCCGAACACCGCTCCGAGCGACAGCACGTAGTGGAAGTGGGCGATGACGTAATAGGTGTTGTGCAGCGCGATGTCGACGCCGGCATTGGCCAGCACGACGCCGGTGACGCCGCCCACGGTGAACAGGAAGATCAGGCCGACCGCCCACAGGAAGGGAATCTCGAACTTGATCGAGCCGCCCCACATGGTGGCGATCCACGAGAAGATCTTCACGCCGGTCGGCACCGCAATGACCATGGTCGCGGCCACGAAATAGGCACGCGTGTCGACGTCCATGCCGACCGTGTACATGTGGTGCGCCCACACGACGAAGCCGACGACGCCGATGGCGACCATGGCGTAGGCCATGCCGAGATAGCCGAACACCGGCTTGCGCGAGAATGTCGAGATGATGTGGCTCACGATCCCGAAGGCCGGCAGGATCATGATGTACACCTCGGGGTGGCCGAAGAACCAGAAGAGGTGCAGGAACAGCATCGGATCGCCGCCGCCGGCGGGATCGAAGAAGCTGGTGCCGAAGTTGCGGTCGGTCAGCAGCATGGTGATGGCGCCGGCGAGAACCGGCAGCGCCAGCAGCAGCAGGAACGCCGTGACCAGGATCGCCCAGGCGAACAGCGGCATGCGGTGCAGCGTCATGCCCGGCGCGCGCATGTTGAAGATGGTGGTGATGAAGTTGGCGGCGCCGAGGATCGATGCGGCACCGGCGAGGTGCAGCGAGAAGATCGCGAAGTCCATCGACGGGCCGGGATGGCCGATCTTGGAGCTGAGCGGCGGATAGATCGTCCAGCCGGTACCGACGCCAGGGTTGGCGCCGACGACAAGCGAGCAGACCAGCATGATGAAGCCGGCCACCGTCAGCCAGAACGAGATGTTGTTCATGCGCGGGAAGGCCATGTCGGGCGCGCCGATCATGATCGGCACGAACCAGTTGCCGAAGCCGCCGATCAGCGCCGGCATGACGACGAAGAACACCATGATCAGGCCGTGCGCCGTGACGACGTTGTTCCACATCTGGCCATTGGGCGTGCCGTCGGCATTGGTCATGAACTGGACGCCGGGCTGCATCAGCTCCAGCCGCATGTAGACCGACAGCGCGCCGCCGATCAGGCCGGCGAAGACCGCGAACACCAGGTAGAGCGTGCCGATGTCCTTGTGGTTGGTCGACAGGAACCAGCGCGTGAAGAACCCGGGCGTGTGGTCGTGGTGCCCATGGGCGTCGTGTGGGGCGCCGTGCGCGGCGTGGGTGGCCATGGCGACTTCCTTCCGTCTACGCGTCTGTTGTGGGCCGGCAGCGTCAGCGCGCCGGCACGGCGCCAGCGAGGGCGGTACCGCCCGGCGCCGGGATGGCGGCCTGCTTCTTGGTCTCCAGCCACTTGTCGAACTCGGCCTTCGAGACGACGCGCACCGCGATCGGCATGAAGGCGTGGTCCTTGCCGCAGATCTGCGAGCACTGGCCGTAGTACAGGCCTTCCTTGCGCACGTTGAACCAGCCCTGGTTCAGGCGGCCGATTATGGCGTCATGCTTGACGCCGAAGGCCGGCACCGCCCACGAGTGCATCACGTCGGTCGAGGTGACGTAGAAGCGCACGTTGGTGTTGACCGGCACGACCATCTCGTTGTCGACCGCCAGCAGACGCGGCCGCCTGACCTTCTCGGCGTCCGACAGCTTGGCCCAGTCGGCGTCCTTCACCATGAAGGCCTCGAACTCGATCTTGTGGTCGGGATACTCGTACTTCCAGTTCCACTGCATGCCGGTGATCTTGACGGTCAGGCCCGGCTCCTCCGTGCGGTCCATGAAGTAGAGCAGCTTGAAGGACGGAATCGCGATGATGATCAGGATGATGATCGGCACCACCGTCCACGCCACCTCAAGCAGCGTGTTGTGGGTCACCTGCGAGGGCACCGGATTGCGCGAGGCGCGGAAGCGCACCATCACGTAGACCAGCAGGGCCAGCACGAAGACCGTGATGACCGAGATGATCACCAGCAGCAGGTTATGCAGGTCGACCAGCTTGTCCATGATCTCGGTGACCGGATGATGGAGGTTCATCTGGCCGTAGTGCGGCAGGTCGACGAATTCCTGATCCTGGGCGGCAGCCATGCCGGAGGACACGACGAGAGCGGAGCCGGCCGCCGCCAGCGTCCGCAGGCGGCTCACGATCGACGCGCCGCTGTTCGAACCCATGCCCCCACTCCTTGCCGCTTGCCGCAATATCCACGCGGATGATGGCGGTATCTAGCAGAGGACGTAAAGCCCGGTCACTCCAATTCGCCCACCGCCGCGATGCGTCCGCCTGCCGCACTCCGGCAGGCGAAAAGCCCCGCAGCGTCAGCCGGTTGGCGCCCGTCGGGCCGGCATGGATTTGGCGCCGCCGAACACCTATGTTCAGGCCTGAGCCTGCGGAGTGCCCATGTCCCATCTCGCCACCGCCAACGACCTGTTCTTCAAGCGCGCCGGCCTCGACGAGGGCCGCACCGAGCGCATCGTGCGCGAGGCGCTGGCTGGGACCGACGATGGCGAGCTGTTTCTTGAGTATGCCCAGAGCGAGATGCTGGCCTGGGACGACGGCAAGCTGAAAAGCGCCTCGTTCGACGTGTCCCAGGGCTTCGGCCTGCGCGCCGTGAAGGGCGAGACGGTGGGCTATGCCCATGCCTCGTCCCTGGACGAGCAGGCGCTCAAGCGCGCCGCCGCCACCGTGCGCGCCGTGGCCAGCGGCAAGGGCGGCACGGCAGCCGAGGGGCCGCGCGGCACCAATTCGATCCTCTACACCGACGCCAACCCGCTCGACGGCATCGCCTTCGAGCGCAAGGTGAAGCTCTTGGAGGAGATCGACGCCTATGCCCGCGGCAAGGAGCCTCTGCTGAAGCAGGTCTCGGCCTCGATCGCCGCCTCCTGGCAGGTGATCGAGATCGTGCGTGCCGACGGCAGGAAGGTCGCCGACGTGCGGCCGATGGTGCGGCTCAACGTGTCGGTGGTTGCCGGCAAGGGCGACCGCATGGAAAGCGGCTCGTCCGGCTCGGGCGGGCGCATCGGCTACAGCGGTCTGTTCGAGCCCGAGTACTGGAAGAAGCAGACCGACGAGGCGATCCGCCAGGCGCTGGTCAACCTCCAGTCGGTCGACGCGCCGGCCGGCGAGATGCCCGTGGTGCTGGGTTCGGGCTGGTCGGGCATCCTCTGGCACGAAGCCATCGGGCACGGCCTGGAGGGCGACTTCCATCGCCGCAAGACCTCGGTCTTCACCCATCTGATGAACCAGCGCATTGCCTCGCCCGGCGTCACCGTGGTCGACGACGGCACGATGCGCGACCGGCGCGGCTCGCTCACCGTCGACGACGAGGGCACGCCCAGCCAGCGCACGGTGCTGATCGAGGACGGCAAGCTGGTCGGCCTGATGCAGGACCGGATGAACGCGCGGTTGATGGGCGTGGCGCCCACCGGAAACGGACGGCGCCAGAGCCATGCTCACAGCCCGATGCCGCGCATGACCAACACCATCATGCTGGCCGGCGACAGGGATCCGCAGGAGATCATGGCGTCGGTGAAGCGCGGCCTGTACGCGGTGAATTTCGGCGGCGGCCAGGTCGACATCACCAACGGCAAGTTCGTCTTCAGCTGCACCGAGGCCTACCTGATCGAGAACGGCAAGGTGGCCGCCCCCGTCAAGGGCGCCACCCTGATCGGCTCGGGCAGCGAGGCGCTCCTGAAGATCGGCATGGTCGGCAACGACCTGGAGATGGATCTCGGCGTCGGCACCTGCGGCAAGGACGGCCAGGGCGTGCCGGTGGGCGTCGGCCAGCCGACGCTCAGGCTCGACGGCCTGACCGTGGGCGGCACCGCCACCTGAGCCTCAGGCCGGCGGGACCAGGTCCTTCCGGCCCGACCACTCCCACGCCTGGCCGGTGCGGGAGACTCCCAGCAGCAGGCCGCCCAGCTCGCGGGGATGGATCCAGCCGCCATCGGCTTCGCTGACGGCGTCCTTGCCGCGCGACGTCCATTTCGCGCCGCTTTCCAGCAGCCGCGCGCGGATGCCCGGCCAGTCGTGCGTCTCGATGTACGCCATGTAGAGCCCGTCGCCACCGCGCCGCCTGGTGAAGCGCGCCATGGCGCTGTCGGGGCCGGTGACCTGCGACAGTTCGATGCGATCAAGCCGGTTGGGCGGATCGAACAGGGTCAGCGTGCCCTCGTAGCCGAAGCGCTTTGAGCCGATCTTCGAGAAGCGCGTCGGGTCGAGGTCGAACAGGCTGGTGAAGGCGGCCGCCGCCTGACGCCAGTCGGTGACCAGCACGCTGGTGGTCTCGTAGAGGAACGAGGCCAGGCCGACGCGCACGCGATAGGTGCTGGGCGTGATCACCATCGGGAAGCCCGGCGTGTGCGGTGGTCCAAGATGCAGCTGCGGACCGTCATAGGTATGGGACACGCCCAGCCCGTCGAGGCGGCGCGCCAGCGCGACGACGTCCACCGTCGAATAGCCGGCGGTCATGATCGACTCGCCCCACTTCGACAGGAAATCATGCGTGCGGCCGGCGCCGTCGGGCTCGCAGAGCTCGATCTCGCTCTCGCCCACCGCCAGCACCAGCCGATGCGCGCCAAGATGGGCGCTGCGGTCCTCGCGCGTGATCTCGGCGCCCAGCAGCCGGTGGTAGCGCCCGGCCACCGCCTTGCGGTCGGCGACCGCGACCTGCACCCGATCGCAGCGATCCAGCATGGTCGTTCCCTCGTCTCGCGCTATTTGGTCAGCGACGGCATCGGCACGGTCACCTTCGGCGCCAACGCGGGCGGTGGTGGCGGCGGCTCGGCCGGCTTCGGCGGTTCCAGCGCCGGTGCCGCGGCCGGCGCCGATGGCGGTGCCGGAACGACCGCGGCCGGCGCCAGGCGTGCGCGGGTGCGGAACGAGTCGACGAAGGCGCGCACGTGCGGCAGCACCGCCGGCAGCTTCTCGCGGTTCACCACCGCCTCGATCTTGTAGACGGTCTCGGCCGTGACGCAGACGCGCGCGAAATAGTCGAGCTCGTCGGGCAGCGGCGCTTCGACCACGTGACCCGGCGCGTCGCCACCGCAGGTATCGGGCTCATTGCGCGTCGGCTTGTCGGCGCTGGTGCGCGCCAGCATCAGGGTGGCGAACCGCTGCGCGATCAGGGGCGCGCCGGCGCTGCCGCGGATCGAGGGAGGATAGAACACGACGGTTACGCTGAACGCCTCCTCGACGCTGCCGGTCAGGTAGTGCACCGCAGGGAAACCGCCGTCGCTCCATGGCCGCTTCTGCACGATGCCCGGCACGCGGATGGTGAAGTTGTCCGAGCCGCCGTCGTAATCGCGCCAACGCTCCGGCGGCGGCACCGGGTCGAGCTGGGCGCGCGCACCCGGCGCCGCCAGCAGCATGACGAGGAAGAGGAACGTCGCGCGCCGCATCGTACGCCTACGATCGCGCAGCCGCGGCCGCCTCGCGGCGGCGGCGCTGCGATTCGAGCGCGGTGTCCTCTGGGCCGCTGACAGCGCGCAGGCCGCGCACCTCGGACGTGTCGCGCGGCGGCAGGCAGAGCATGTTGGTCGCGTTCAGGTTGGCAAAGGCATCCTCGGCGGCATTGGCGAAGTTGCGCGGATTGAACAGCGGCGTCACGTGCCAATAGAGCCGGTAGCCTTGCTCCAGCAGCCAGCCGATCAGCGGCGGCGAGCGCTCGGTGCCGTTGTTCTCGACGAAGAGCCGCGGCTGACGACGGCGAATGGTATCGGCCGCGCCGCGCAGCACGTCGAGCTCCATGCCCTCGACGTCGACCTTGATCAGCGCGCAGCCCGGCAGGTCGAGCGAATCGACACTCACCACGGGCACGCGCTCGCCGGCGCCGCCGGCGCGCAGGCCGATGCCGCCGTAATTGTGCTCCTGGCCGTGGTCGAGCGGCGGCACGACGGCCTCGCCCGGTGCCGCGCCCAGCCCGCACCAATGCGCCACGACGTTGGCCAGGCCGTTGACGGCGACGTTGGCGCACAGCATCTGGTGCACCAGGCGCTGCGGCTCGGCCGCCAGCACCCAACCGTCCGGCCCGACGCGCCGCGCCATCGGCACGCTGAACGCGCCGATACTGGCGCCGGCGTCGACCACGATGTCGCCCGGCTTGATCAGGCGCAGCAGCAGCTGCAGCTCGAGCTCGGCGTACTCGCCGTAAAGGTCGAGGCTGCGGCCGATGAAGCGGTCGCGCGTGTTGTAGATGAAGGTGCCGTGCCGGCAGCGCCTGGAGCGGTAGGGCAGCGCGCCGGATGGCGGTGCCGCGGCGGAAGCGTGCGCGCCAAACGAGGTTTCTTCCGGCGTCAGTCCGACATCCTGCTCGACACCCATTCCCGGCCCGTCGCTGTCCCGTGTCGGCGGACTGTAGCGGCTGCCGGCTCGTCCCGCCATCTCCGCGCCGAGCAGCGGCCGCATGCTAATAGGAATAGGCCTCGTACAGCGCGCCGTAGTCGCCCTTCAGCGACTCGGACAGACGGGTGCGCTTCTCGTCGGCCAGTGTGATGCCGCTGTCGGCGATGCGCCTGAGCGGATCGAGGTACATCGTCTCGTCGCGACCCTGCGCATCGAGCCTCGCCCGCGCCTTCAGGCCGGACTCAGCGATCTTCAGCACCTCGCGCGCGAGCGTCAGCAGCGTGTGGCCGCTCATGACCGTCTTCAGGCCTTCGCGCGGGGACTGGTCGCGCAAAGACTGCTGCTCGACGACGGTCCAGCCCTTCACCAGGTCCCACGCCGCGTCGAGCGCCGAGGCGTCGTAGAGCAGACCCATCCACAGCGCCGGCAGCGCCACGATCATGTCGCGCGGGCCTGAGTCACAGCCCCGCATCTCGAGGTAGCGCTTCAGCCTGACCTCGGGGAAGGCGGTGGTGACATGATCGCTCCAGTCGGTGACGCGGGCGATGTCGCCGACGTCGTTGTGCAGGCGGCCGGCCATGAAATCGCGGAACGACTTGCCGCTGACGTCGATGTACCTGCCGTCGCGATAGACGAAATACATCGGCACGCCGAGGATGTAGTCGGTGTAGCGCTCGAAGCCGAAACCGTCCTCGAAGACGAAGGGCAGCATGCCGCAGCGGTCGGGATCGGTGTCGGTCCAGACGTGGCTGCGCCGGCTCTGGAAGCCGGTGTCGTGCGATTCGACGAAGGGCGAGTTGGCGTACAGCGCGGTGGCCAGCGGCTGCAGCGCCAGCGACACGCGGAACTTCTTCACCATGTCGGCTTCCGAGCCGTAATCGACATTGGTCTGCACCGTGCAGGTGCGCAGCATCATGTCGAGGCCCATCGTGCCCTTCCTGGGCATGTAGGACCGCATGATCTTGTAGCGGCCCTTGGGCATCCAGTCGAAATCCTCGCGCCGCCAGGTCGGCGTGAAGCCCTGCCCGGTGAAGCCGGCGCCGAGCGGCCCGGCGACCGCCCGGACCTCGTCGAGATGGTTGTCGGTCTCGGCGGCGCATTCGTGCACGGTGGCGAGCGGCGCGCCGCTCAGCTCGAGCTGGCCGCCCGGCTCGAGCGTGATGTTGGCGGCGCCGCGGGTGAGCGCGATGACCTTGCCGTTCTCCAGCGCGCGCTCCCAGCCGAAGCGGTCGGCCAGGCCGTCGAGCATCGCCTTGACGCCGCCTTCGTAACGCAGCGGTGCGCGGGTGGCGCGCACGAAACCGAATTTCTCGTGCTCGGTGCCGGCGCGCCAGCGCTCGGCGGGCTTGCAGCCGGACTCGAAATACTCGACGAGCTGGCGGCGGTCCGTGATGGGCGCGCCTCCGCCACTGGGCGGTGCCGACATAAGGTGCTTCCCCCTGCCGGCGTCGCGTTTGGTCGCGCCTGCCGACGTGTTGGTGTTGTCGTGGTCGACGACGTAGCTAGCAAGCCCTGAGGCCGCGCTCAACCTTGCTCGCCGCTGCCTCGCATAAGGTTTCCTCGTTCGAGGCTCGCCTCATAGTCCGGGTAACGCCTGGGGGTGGAGTCGCGCCAGTCGCCGATCGCCGCCTGCAGGCAGGCGAGCGCGGCGAGCGCGGCGGTGTCGGCGCGCAGGATGCGCGGGCCCAGCCCGACCGGCAGCACGCCGGGCAGGGCCGCGACGCGATCGAGTTCCTCGCGCGTGAAGCCGCCTTCGGGGCCGATCAGCACCGCCCAGGGTCCCGGCTGCGCGTCGCGCAAGGCATCGAGGATCGGCCGGCCGCCGCCGGTCTCGTCGGCGACCAGCAGCCGCCGCCCAGCCGGCCAGCCCCGCAGCAGCCGCTCCAGCGTCACCGGCGCGCGCACCTCGGGTATGGTCAGCCGCTCGGTCTGCTCGGCCGCCTCGACGGCGTTGGCGCGCAGCCGCTCGACGTTGACACGCCCGACATGGGTGCGCCGCGTGACCACCGGCACCAGCGCCGAGACGCCGAGCTCGGTCGCCTTCTCGGCGATGAAGTCGATGCGCGCCTTCTTCACCGGCGCGAAGCACAGCCACAGATCCGGCCCGGCGACCTGGCGGCCCGTCTGCATCACGATGCCGAGATCGAGCGATCGCCGGGTCATCGCCGTGACTTCAGCCAGCCACTCGCCGTCGCGGCCGTTGAACAGCACCACGTCGGATCCGACGGCCAGCCGCAGCACGTCGCGCAGGTAGTGCGCGCGCGGGCCGTCGAGCGCGACATTCGCGCCCTGGGCGAGGTCGTCTTCGACATACAGGCGCGGAGTCATCTCGGGACCGAACGACGCATCACGGGCTTCACCGGGTTTGAACGATTGAGCATAGCACTGCCGCTCACCATGATGGCGACATGACCGCCGGCGGCTTCACCGACATCAGGCCACAGCACTGGACCCTGCGCCTGCTGCCGGCCTGGGCACGGCCCTACGGCAGGCTGGCACGCTGGGACCGGCCGATCGGCTGGCGATTGCTGCTGGCACCCTGCTGGTGGTCGATCAGCCTGTTCGCGCCGCTGCAGACGCGCGAGCAGATCCTCGCCTGGGCGACCTGGATGGCGCTGTTCCTGATCGGCGCCATCGCCATGCGCGGCGCCGGCTGCACCTGGAACGACCTGCTCGACCGCGACATCGACGCCCAGGTCGAGCGCACGCGCGACAGGCCGCTGCCCGCCGGCGAGGCCACGCCGAAGCAGGCGCTCGCCTGGCTGGTGCTGCAGGCGGCCATCGGCGCCGCCGTGCTCGCCTCGTTCAACCTCAACGCCATCGTCGTCGGCCTTGCCTCGCTGCTGGTCATCGCCATCTATCCGCTGATGAAGCGCGTGACCTCGTGGCCGCAGGTCGTGCTGGGTCTCGCCTTCAACTGGGGCGCGCTGATGGGCGACGTGGTGGCCAATGCGCGCGTCTCGCCGGCGGCGCTGGCGCTCTATGCCGGCGGCATCGCCTGGACGCTGGTCTACGACACGATCTACGCCATGCAGGACCAGCGCGACGACGCCATCGTCGGCGTGCGCTCCACCGCGCGCCGCTTCCAGGATGCGCCGCAAGCCTGGCTGACCCTGTTCGCCGCCGTCACCGTGACCTGCTTCGGCATCGCCGGCTGGCTGGCCGGGATCGACTGGCCGTACTGGCTTGGCCTGGCCGGCGTGGCCGCGCACCTCGCCTGGCAGGTCGGCACGGTGAAGCCGCACGATCCCGCCGACTGCCTGCACAAGTTCCGGTCCAATCGCTGGCTGGGCTGGATCCTGCTGATCGGCATTCTCGCGGCACGCTTCTGATGGCGCGCGCGCCCGGGGATCCCGCCGCCTTCATCCGCACCTACACCGCGCTCGGCACGCCGGCGATGGTGCCGGAGCTGAGGCTGTGGCTGGCGGCGGAGTACCTGCCGATCTGGCAGGCCACCGAGGACTGGCTGGAGAAGCAGAACGTCGATCCGCCCTACTGGGCGTTCTGCTGGCCCGGCGGGCAGGCCATGGCACGCTATCTGCTTGACCATCCGGGGATGGTGCAGGGCAGGCACGTGATCGATTTCGCCGCCGGCTGCGGCGTGGCCAGCCTGGCCGCCGCACGCTGCGGCGCGGCGCGCGTCGTCGCCAACGAGATCGATCCAGTGGCGATCGCCGCCATGCGGCTGAACGCCGAAGCCAACGCGCTCGGCATCGAGACCAGCGACAGCGACTGGCTGCAGGGACCTTCAGGGTTGCCCGAGGCCGAGATCGTGATTGCCGGCGACGTCTGCTACGAGCGCGAGATGACGGCGCGGGCCATGGACTGGCTGCGCGGCCACGCGTCCAAGGGCCGGCTGGTGCTGTTGGGCGATCCTGGCCGAAACTATTTCACGGCCGACCGGCTCGAGGAGCTGGCACGCTATGATATCCCCACCTCGCTGCAGCTCGAGAACCGGGGTCTGCGCGAAACTATGGTGTGGCGCGTGCTTCCATGACCATTCGCACCGCATGGGCAATAAATCCGTAACTGGTTCTTAACAATCGGAAGCGCTACAAGCGAGCCGCGTTCCGCCCAACACATCCAGAGCCGCATGCCGTCACCGAAGCTGAAGCCCGAGGATTTCGCCAAGCTCTACGAGGGCTTCGAGGCGCCGGTATCGCGATTCGACTGCGGCAAGAAATGCTCGCCGCTCAACAACGGCTCGCCCTATTGCTGCTCGACGCAGATGGCCGTGCCAGTGGTCGAGAAGAGCGAGTTCGCCTTCCTCAAGACCCGCACCGATCTGTGGCACCGCTTCAAGCCCTACGACGCCGCTACGCGCCAGATCGTCGCCGACCTGCACAACGGCGCCTGCGCCGTTGAGTGCAAGGGCGCGGCCTTCTGCGAGCGCCACAACCGCACGTTGGCGTGCCGCGCCTTCCCGTTCTTCCCCTATTTCACGCGGCAGAAGGAGTTCATCGGGCTGAGCGTCTACTGGGTGTTCGAGGATCGTTGCTGGATGATCTCGAACATGGGCCTGGTCGAGAAGCCCTTCGTCGACGAGTTCATGGCGACCTTCGAGGCGATCTTCGCCAAGGACCAGCTCGAGTTCGACACTTATGTCGATTTCTCGGCCTCGATGCGCCGCGTCTTCAGCCGCTGGGGCCGCGTCATCCCGGTGATCGGCCGCGACGGCAAGCCGATGTTCCTGGATCCCTCGACCGGCGAGCCGGCGAAGCGCGCGCCGCGCGACTACCCGAAGTACGAGCCCTTCGACAGCGAGGCGCACTACCGCGCCGCCGTGAAAGAGGCCGGCGGCGAAGTTCCCAAGGAAGGCCTTAAGCCCGTTTGAGCGCGCGCGTCATTGCGCCGTCGCCACGTCGCGCGGCTTGATCCGGCCGGCGCCTCGGGCAATGGTGGGCGGCGATTGCCGCTTCAACACTGGCGCAGGGAGATTCCATGAGAGTTGTTCGCTTGGCGCTCGCCACCGCAGCGCTACTCGCCCCGGCATGTCTCGCGCTCCCCGCTGCGGCGCAGGTCGCCAAGGCGACGCTCAAGGATGCCGCCGGAAAGGAAGTCGGCACCGTCAATCTCGCGCAGACCGGCAACGGCGTGCTGATCAGGCTGTCGGTGAAGGGCCTGCCGCCGGGCGAACGCGCCTTCCACATCCATGCCGTCGGCAAGTGCGAACCGCCCTTCACCTCGGCGGGCGGCCACTTCAATCCCGGCGGCAAGAAGCATGGTCTCGCGGCCGCCGACGGCGCCCACGCCGGCGACATGCCGAACCTTCACATTCCCGCCAATGGTGAACTGACCGTGGATGTCCTGAACACGGCGATCTCGCTGGTCAAAGGCCGGCCGAACTCCGTGTTCGACGCCGACGGCTCGGCGATCGTGATCCACGCCGGTCCCGACGACCACAAGAGCGATCCCGCCGGCAACGCCGGAGACCGGATCGTCTGCGGGATCATCACCGAATAGGCCACGGCCGTCTTTCTGGGACCGCCGGCGGTCCCAGAAAGGATCAATGCTGTCATCCCTCGCGGCGCTCGGGATGACAGAGGAAGCATCTTCCTCTACCGAACGACGAAGCCGTCGCAGGCGAGGAAGCCGCCGGTCTCGGCCAGCAGCCACAAGACCGTGTAGGCCCCCGGCGGCAGCGGCTGTGTCGGCGGGAAATCGCGCGGAAACTCGACGTCGGCGAAATTGTCGGCGACGACGGCGACCGGCTTCGAGTCGAGACGGGTGGCGGCGCCGACGATACGGGCACGCACGACGACCCGCTGCGCGGCCTCGCCGTGCTTGTCGCGCAGCCCCAGCGTCATCGTCTGGCCGATGCGCTGCTGCGAGCGCGGCGCGCTGACCTGCCATTGCCGGTCGATCACTCCCTTGCGGTAGGGCCGGCATTGCTCGGCGGCGACGTCGAAACGCGGCTCCTGGGCCACGGCGCCATCCACCAGGCAGAGCCAGCCGGCCAGCATCGCCCCGACCATCCCGCGCATGCGCGCCTCCCTTGCCGCCACTGAGCACCGCGCACATATCCTGACAGCGCCCAGTCCGCGCGCCCACAGGGAGTCCGTCATGAATCGCCGCCTCGTCCGCCTCGCTGCCGCCCTCGCCGGAATGGCGTTCGGGTCGGTCGCGCTGGACGTCGCCGCCGAGGACATCGGCGCCGCCAGCTATCGCTTCAAATGGGTCGGGCCCAACGACAGGATCAAGGTCGAGGTGTTCGACGATCCCGAGGTGCCGGGCGTCGCCTGCTACCTCTCGCGCGCCGAGCTCGGCGGCATAAAGGGGGCGCTGGGCCTTGCCGAGGATCCCGGCGAAGCCTCGATCGCCTGCCGTCAGGTCGGTGCCATCGACCTCGAGAAGGTCAAGAAGCTGAAGAACGGCCGCGAGGTCTTCAGCGCCAGCGCCTCGCTGATCTTCAAGCGCACCCAGGTCGTGCGGTTCTACGACGCCAAGCGCAACGTGCTGGTCTACCTGACCTATACCGACAAGGTGGTCGACGGCCAGCCGCGCAACTCGATCAGTGTCGTGCCGGTGAACCGCCCGTTGTAGACTGGGCGGATGGGACTGATCTGGCTCATCCTCGCCGCTGTCGTTGTCGTCGCCGCCGCCATGGCTTTGCGTGCCCTGCGCCGGCCCAGGAACGAGGTTGTGGCGGCGGCGCCGCCCAAGGCACCTGCGCCGCCCGGCGGCGAGAAGCGCTGGGACATGGCGCCTGAGGGCGTGAGCGCCGGCCGCTACGCCGCCGACACCACGCGCAACGCGCAGATTGGCGCGCTCGCGGAATGGCTGATCCGACGCGCCACGAAGGACACCGGCATCGATCTCGCCGCCGACCGCATGGCCGTCACGCGCATCGCCGAGGCCGCCGGCAAGGCCTGGCCGGAGCTGCAGGAACAGGGTCGCGCCCGCATCACCCTGCCCTACATCGCCGCCGACCGTGAGGGGCCCCGGCATATCGACCTCACCGTTGACGGCGCCACGCTCGTCGAGGCCGCGCGCCACTGGAGGGCATGATGGAGGTCTGGCTCATCGCCGGCGTCGTGGTCGTGTCGGCGGTTGCGGTGTTCTCATTGCTGAACCGGCGCCGCGGCATCGTCATCGACGCGCCGCGGCAGGCTCTGTCGTCGTCCGCCGCGCGGACGGCGGCGGCGGCGCAGCCCGACACGACCTACGATCTGAGCGCCGGCGACATGCTCAAGGCGGAAGGCGTGGAGGAACCCCTCCAGCACTTCGCCGACTGGCTGGAAGCGGAGGCGTCGGAGGAGATCGGCGTCGCTGTCGAAGCGCCCGGGCCGGCACGACGCATCGCCGACGCCGCGCGCGCCGTCATGCCGGTGATTCTCGCGCAGGGGCGTGGCGTGGTCGATCTGCCCGCACTCGTCGTCGACGCCGCCGGCTCGCGCGACTTCCGGCGCGAGGTCGATATTCCCCAGCTCGAGCGTGCCGTTGCTCATCTGAGCGACTACGACGTGCTCGAGATGACCGAATGGCGCCGCGACGCGCCGCGCGTACGCACGCTGGCGGCATGGCTCGAGGACCAGGTGTTCGAGGACATGCCGCCAGGGGATTGCGAGACTGACGACGCCACGGTGCGCATCATCGAGGCGGCGCGCCAGGCGATCCTCGATATCGACAGCATGGGCCGGGCCGATATTGCGCTGATCGCGATCGGCAGGGACAGCAAGGGCCAGACCTTCGACACGCGCCGCTCGGTCGACACGAAGCAGCTCCAGACGATCATCAACGAGTACGACTAGAGCGACGAGCCCGAATTCGGCACCGCCCTGTCATCCCGAGCGCAGCGAGGAATTCAGGCAGCTTCCCTGGACCCCTCGCTGCGCTCGGGATTGCAGGTTAAAGCGATCATCCCTGGATCACCTGAACAGGAACGTGCCGAGCAGCACCCAGCGGCGCGCCTTCGCACCCTGGCCCGGCTTCGCGACCAGCGGCGTGGTGTAGTGCCAGAACGGCAGGCGATAGGCCGTCAGCGTGGCCGCGCCGTGCACCGGCACGATCTCGCTGAGATGCCCCGATCTGGCGTGGACCAGCCATTGATGCGCGACCGCCGGACTCGACAGCGACAGATGCAGGTCGATGTAGCCCGATCGTGCCCGGGCGTTGCCGGGGTGATGATCGTTGTGCGGACCGGCATAGTCGCCGGGGCCGTAGCACAGCACCTGCCGGCCGAATTTCGTCGCCAGCGCGCGGCCGGCCAGAGCCTGGGCAAAGGCGCGGAAACTGCCGGAGCGCAGCAGCGCGTCCAGGCCGATGCGCCGCGCGACGCGCACGCCGGGCTCGTCATCCCGATCGAAATACACGGTCGAGGCGCGCGTCGCCTTCGGCAGCATCTCGGCGTAGTCCTCGCGCATCCTCCAGATCGTGTCGGGCGGGATCGGCCGGTCGATGCGCTGCAGCGCAGGCGTCAGCGTCCGGTCCAGGAGCGTGCGCAGTCGCGCTGCCTTGCTGCGATCGATCAGTCCGTCGATCGACAGGAAGCGCGTTCGCGGATCGGCGAGCGCACCGACAAGCGCATGCGTGCCGGCCAGCACGCGCCGTCCCTCGCGCGTTAGCAGGTCCTCGAACTCGGCCGGGGCTTTCAATCGTCCTCGACGTGCGTCTCGATCTCGATGCGGTACTGGCAGAGCGCGTCGTCGACGGTCGACCAGGCCTTGCCCTGCCACACCTTGTGCGCCTCCTGCCGCGTCCGGAACGGGCCGATGCGCTCTAGCCGCTTGCCCGCCGCGGGCTTGCTGAAGGACGTGTCGGCGAACTCGCCGCCGACCACCCAGTAGAGCGTCTCGGCCTGGGTGCCGACATCCTCGGTCAGCAGCACGTAGCGCGTCTGGGCGCTGTCGACGGTCGACCAGGCGCGGCCCGACCATGCCTTCAGCGCCTCGTTGTAGCTGTCGAAGGGACCGAGCCGCTCCTCGCGCTTGCCCGGCGCCAGCGTGGTGAAGCTCGTATCGACGTACTCGCCGCCGACGACCCAGTAGCGTTTCATGCCCTCGTCCTAGTCCGGAACCGCAACATAGCCTCGCTGTCATCCCGAGCGCAGCGAGTGATCCAGGCCGGCCATGGATTCCTCGCTGCGCTCGGGATGACAGCTACTGGCCCACCTTGCGCCGCGCCAGGTCGAACCACTCGCGGTCCTCCGGCAGCAGGCTCTGCCGCCACTGGTCCTGCGTGCGCACCAGCTCGGCGAACAGCGTCCGCGCACGGCTCGCCTGGCCGTTGGCCTCCAGCATCAACGCGAAACGCGCCTTGGCCTCGGGGCCCGGGTAGATCGGCACCAGCGCCTCGTATTCCTCGGTCGCCTTGCCGATCTCGCCCAGCGCCTCGAGCGCGCGGGCGTACAGCAGATGGCCCGTGCGCGATACATGGCCGGGATTGTGCTGCTGCACCAGCTCGAGCGAGCGGCGCGCCGCGGCGAAGTCGCCGGCCGCGAACTCCGCCCGGGCGCGACCGATCAGCATCGCCGGATCGAACTCGTACATCCCGGTCATGATCTGCGCGTAGAGCAGACGCGCCGCCGCGTGGTTGCCGCGCGCCGCCTGTTCCTCGGCCAGCTCCATGCCGGCCTTGGCCGTCCCGGTGCGATCCCATTCGAGTTGGCGCTCGCGCAGCGCCCGATCGGGATCCATGGCACGGCGCAGGCCGACTTCCACCGTCCGTCCCGTGCGCGTGCCGCGGGCCGAGGGCAGGAGCTCCATGAAGAGGTAGCAGAGCGAGCCGACGCCCGGCACCAGCACGAGGATGTAGATCCAGTAGTTGGCCCGTCCGGAGCGGATCGAATGGACGATGCAGGCGATGTTCAGCGCGTACATGAGGCCGAGCAGGACCGGCATAGACAATCCCCGTGACGTGGCGCCGGGGCACTATACCACCGTGATTACCCCCTCTTCTCGTCCTTCTCTTCGATCCGGGTGATGTCGCCCTCGGAAAACAGGTAGGTCCTGAGCTGCCTGTCGAAGTCGGCGTCGTTGCGGCGCAGCCACTCCAGCGCCATGGCCGCGTGCTCGATCTCCTCGCGCATGTTGTGCAGCAGAATGGCCTTCAGCGCCGCATCGTCGCAGTCGTCGGCGCGTTGGCGATACCAGTCGGCGGCCTCGAGCTCCTCCATCAGCGACACGATCGCCTGGTGCATCGCCAGGGTCTTGGGGCTCAGCCGCTCGCGCGGCGCGTGCAGGTCCTCGCTCGACATGGGATTCCGTCCGTGGCCGGGTCGGGGCGACGGCGGAGAACCCGCCTCGCCGATGGGTTAGAACCGCCGGGGCGGTGTGAGGTTCCCTGAGCCCTCGGCAAACCACTCGGCTATAACGAGCCCGACACAGCGGCCGGACCCGACCATGCCCTACGCCTCGCTTCGCGACTTCATCGCCCGCCTCGAGCGCGAGGGCCGGCTGGTGCGCGTCAAGGCGCCGGTGTCGCCGAAGCTGGAGATGACCGAGATCCATCGCCGCCTGCTGGCGCGCAAGGGCCCGGCGGTGCTGTTCGAGAACGCCGTGCGCGACGACGGCTCGCGCTACGACATGCCGGTCCTCGTCAACCTCTTCGGCACGGTCGAGCGCGTCGCCTGGGGCATGGATCGCGAGCCGCACCAATTGCGCGAGGTCGGCGAGACCTTGGCCTTCCTGCGCCAGCCCGAGCCGCCGGGCGGCTGGCGCGAGGCGCTCGACATGCTGCCGCTCCTGCGCACCGTGATGGCGATGAAGCCGCGCACCATCGGTGAAGGCATCCTGGGCGGCAGCGCGCCGTGCCAGGACATCGTGCTCAAGGGCGACGACATCGACCTCTCACGCCTGCCGGTGCAGACCTGCTGGCCGGGCGAGCCGGCGCCCTTGATCACCTGGCCGCTGGTGGTGACGCAGGGCCCGAACCCGAAGGGCGACCGCCAGGACAGCTTCAACCTCGGCATCTATCGCATGCAAGTGCTGAACCGTAACCAGACTCTGATGCGCTGGCTCAAGCATCGCGGCGGCGCGCAGCACCATCAGCGCTGGCAGAAGGCGGGCAAGCGCGAGCCCCTGCCGGCGGCGGTGGTGATCGGCGCCGACCCCGGCACCATCCTCGCCGCCGTGACGCCGGTGCCCGACACGCTGTCGGAGTACCAGTTCGCCGGCCTGCTGCGCGGGCGCAAGGTCGACCTGGTCAACTGCAAGACCGTGCCGCTGAAGGTGCCGTCGGAAGCGGAGATCGTGATCGAGGGCCATGTCAGCCTCGACGACTATCGCGACGAGGGGCCCTACGGCGACCACACCGGCTACTACAACAGCGTCGAGCAGTTCCCGGTCTTCACCATCAGCGCCATGACCATGCGGCGCGACCCGATCTATCTCTCGACCTTCACCGGCCGGCCGCCCGACGAGCCCTCGGTGCTGGGCGAGGCGCTCAACGAGGTCTTCATCCCGCTGCTGCGCCAGCAATTCCCGGAGATCGTCGATTTCTGGCTGCCGCCCGAGGGCTGCTCCTATCGCATCGCCGTCGTCTCGATGAAGAAGGCCTACGCCGGCCACGCCAAGCGCGTGATGATGGGCACCTGGAGCTATCTCCGGCAGTTCATGTATACCAAGTGGGTGATCGTCGTGGACGACGACATCGACGCGCGCGACTGGAAGGACGTGATGTGGGCGATCAGCACCCGCATGGATCCGGCACGCGACATCACCACGGTCGAGAGTACGCCGATCGACTATCTCGATTTCGCCAGCCCGGTGTCGGGGCTCGGGTCGAAGATCGGCCTCGACGCCACCAACAAATGGCCGGGCGAGACCAACCGCGAATGGGGCACCAAGATCGCGATGGAGGAGTCCACAATCAGACGGATAGACAATCTTTGGGAGACGCTGAATCTAACTCCCTAGGCTCAATACTTGAGATTCGGCTACGGGCGCATCGGGCAACTGCCTCTGCCGTCGAACTCGCCGATCAGCATGCTAGGGACTATGGTAGACTGAGTTATGCTTAGCCCCGATCTTTCAATCGTCCGCGAGTTCAAGCGACGCGCCGAAGCGGCACTGCCGGGACGGATCGCGCACGTCGTGCTGTTCGGCTCTCGCGCCCGGGGCGATGCGCGTGCGGACTCGGACTGGGACATCGCCGTGTTCGTCCACGACAGGCCAACGCCGAATGATTGGCGCAAGCTGGGCCTGATCAGCTTCGACATGACTGCCGAGGTCGGCCTGCTGGTTCAGTTCATCCTGTTGCCGCTGGCGCGAATTAATGACGGCTCCGCGCTGACCACCAGCGTGGCCGAGGACGGAATCGCGGCGTGACGCCGAAATCAGCGCAGGCACTTGCGCGTGCCTCGGATGCGTTGACCACCAGTCGGGTGACGCTTCGCCTGAATCGTCCGGAGACAACGATTCACGGCAGCTACTATGCGATGTTCTGGGTCGCGCGCGCTTTCGTCGAGGAACGTACCGGAGCTCGACCGAAGACCCACGATGGACTGATCTCGGTCTTCAGTCGCCTGGCGCAAGACCAGGCGCCGACCGACCACGAGATCGCCGGATTGCTTGGTGCCTCGCTCGCACGACGGCTGGCGGCCGACTACGACGACCTGCCGCAATTCGACCACAACGACGCCGAAGCCGCTCTCGCCGATGCGGAAGCCTTCGTCGCCCTTTGCCGACGCTTGCTCACTCCCTGAACTTCTGAATCGAAAGCTCGTCGACACCCGTCCAGCCGCACAGGCAACGCATAGGGCAGCCACGCTTGCCGCCGAATTCGCCGCAGCAGTCCGTTTGCCGGGAGGAGCAGGCTCGGGCGCAGCGCGTGCTAGCTCGCGAACTTCGTGAACGGATACTTGTCGATGTCGAGCCAGCCGCACAGCCGGCGCATCGGGCGGCCGCCCTTGCCGTCGAACTCGCCGGTCAGCAGGCCCGTGGCCGGGTTGAAGGTGCGGTCGCAGTACTTGGCGCATTGCACGTTGCCGTTCGGCTGGCCCGCGTCGGCGGTCTTCCAGACGTTGCCCTGCGAGCTGACGATGACGCCGACATGCTCGATCTTGGCGACACGACCATGGGCCTTGGTCGACAGGCAGTTGCAGAAGGTCTTGTGCGAGCTCTCCTCGCCGCTGCACAGCATGTAGAGATCGCCGGGCTTGGGCCGGTTCATCGAGCTTTCGAGGTTCATGCCGCCGGCAAGGAAGCGCAGCGTCAGGTCGTGATGGACCCAGGCGTTCTGCTTGAGGGCGGCGTCGCGCAGGCTGGCGAGGCCCGATCCGATGATGCCCTCGGCGATCAGCTTTGTGGTCACGCCGAGCTGGTTGGTGATATGCGAGGTCAAACCGCCGCAGGTCGTGTAGCCCTTGCCCGGGGCCCAGTTGGCGTCGATCAGCTTGAATTTCGCGTCGCCGTAGCTGCTGGGGACGACTTGCGGGACGATCACGTCGAGGACGTAGCGGCGTCGCGCATTGAGGGCTTCCATTGATCTGCTCCTGGACGTGTCTCGCCAGAAGTGAGTATACGCTCGCCTCGCGCCGTGTCCAAGTCGGACGTCGATTCGGCTCAGATACGTACCCGCACGCCGCTGATGGTCTCGAAGTGGCGGTAGAGCGCCGCCAGGGTATGCGGCTGGTTCCACGGGTCTCGCGGCGAGGGCGGCGTTTCGCCGGCCACCGCGAGCGCGTGCAGCACCCGCATGGCCTCGAAGTAGCCGAGGTTGCGCTCCTCGAACGGCCGCGCGGCGCGATAGGCGCGCGTGTAGCTGCGCAGGAAGACCGTCCGCGCCAGGCCGAAGGGCCAGCGCGCCCAGCGCGGCTCGCCGAGATAGGGAAAGCGCAGGACGACCCGCGTCGCGGCGACGTCGAAGGCCGGCTCGGCAAGGATCGCCTGCGACCAGTCGATCACGCCCGAGACCTGCTTGCCGTCCAGCATCACATTGAACGGATGGTAGTCGCCGTGGCAGATCACCTCCGCCTCGGCCGGCGGCGGCCGGTGACGCACGAGCCACGCCGCGCCGGCGCCCAGGCCGGACAGGCCGGACAGGCCGGATTCGGCGATGCGCGCCGCCAGGCGCCGCACCTCGCCCTCGAGCGTGAATATCGCCGGATCGACGCCGTGCCGACGTGCGCTCTCGCGCAGGGCGGCGGCAGGCACGCGATGCAGCGCCGCCTGCGCCGTCGCCAGCACGCGCGGCGCGCGCAGGATCGAAGCGGGCCCGCCGGCGCCCATGTTGCCGCCAGCCAGCCGCCGCATGATCAGGAAGGGGCGGCCCAGCGGCGCGGGGTCGGGTTCGGCCCGCAGCACGCGCGGCGCGGCGAAGCCCGCGCCGGTGAGCGCATCGTGCGTTGCCGCCTCACGGCGCACGCGACCGGCCAGACGGGGGTGTGCCATCAGGCGCAGGATCAGGCCGCCCTGCCAATCGGCCGGCGCGCCAGCGAGGCTGAACGCCAGAATCGTGGTATCGAAGCCGCCGTTCAGCCGCGCCGGTGCCGCGGCGTAGCCGATGGCCGCGCCCAGGGTCTGGCGCAGGTAATCCAGCAGCCGGTCGGGCAGCGTCGTATCCATGGCGGCGGCTTCAATGTAAACTCCCTTAACATGAGCTGGAAAGACCGCGAGCGCGGCTATCACCACGGCAATCTGCGTCAGGCGCTGATCGATGCGGCGCGCGCGCTGATCGGCGAGAAAGGCCCGGCGGGCTTCACCTTCGCCGAGGCGGCGCGCGCGGCGGGCGTCAGTGCAGCAGCGCCCTACCGGCATTTCCGCGACCGCGACGCGCTGATGGCCGACGTCGCGGTCCAGGGCTTCGAGCGCTTCGAGACGGTGCTGGCCAAGGCGTGGAACGACGGCAAGCCCGAGCCGATGATCGCCTTCAACAATCTCGGCCGCGCCTATCTGCGCTTCGCCCGGACCGAGCACGCCTACTACTCTGCGATGTTCGAATCGGGCCTGTCGCCCGACGCCACGGCGGAGCTGCGCGCCGCCGGGGACCGCGCCTTCAATGTCCTGCGCGCGGCCGCCGAGACGCTCTGCGCGCTTCTGCCGCCGGGCAAGCGGCCGCCGGTGCTGATGGTCAGCCTGCACATCTGGTCGATCGCCCACGGCATCGCCTCGCTGTTTGGCCGCGGCGATCAGGGCCGACGCAAGCTGCCGATGGACGCCGACGAGCTGCTGGAGTCGGCGGTGCTGGTTTATTTGAACGGTCTGGGCCTGGGCAGGGCTTGACATCCCCAAGCGGCTACCCCAATGTAAATGTCGTTAACATTAACATGGAGGGGCTCGATGGGCCTGGTGCAGAAACTCGACGATTGGGGCAAGCCCGCCTGGATCGCCCTGATGGTCGCCGGCTTCGTTGTCTTCTGGCCGATCGGGCTGGCCATCCTGTTCTACATGAAAGGAAGTGGACGCATGGGTAGCTGGAGACACTGCCACGCCGGCCGCTGGCACATGCCGGACGGCATGCGCGCCAAGGATCATTACAGGGCGTGGAAGCGCAGCTGGGGTGCCTACCAGTCGAGCGGCAACGTCGCCTTCGACGAGTATCGCGAGGAGACGCTGCGCCGCCTCGAGGAGGACCAGCGCGAGTTCCGCGACTTCCTCGACAAGCTGCGTGCCGCCAAGGACAAGGCCGAGTTCGACCAGTTCATGGCCGACCGCCGCAACCGGCCCAGCGAGCCGCCCCAGGCGCCGCCACCCGCGCCACCCGCGCCCCAGTCGTAAGCGCGACCTACGCCTCGACAGACGACGCCGGCTCGTACCCGGCGTCGTCGCACTTCAGCAATCTGACGAAAAGCTGATCAACGACGAAGGCGACGTCCCAAGAGGCGATGCCCGAAACATCGAATGTCGCAAAATTGCCGGCCTCCCACTCGATCAGCGGCGCCTTCAGGGTGCCGAAGACCCCCAGAATGCCCAGCCGCTTCATCGGCTCCTCGTCGGGGGGATACTGGGTGTTGAGCGAGCCGCCTTCGATCAGCTGGATCCAGACCTCCTCGCCGGCGGCGTTGGTCGCCGTGAAGGTGCAGATCGCGTCGCCGCCGCTGCGCGCCTGCAGGTCGCGGGCCGCCGGCTCGATCATCAGGCGCTGACGTTCGCCCATCGCCCCACCTCCCGCTCCAGTCACAAGTCGGCCACAGGCCGTGCCCTTTTTTCTGCCTCAATCGGCACCCACGTTCGGCTCCCAGCAAGGAGGCGAACCATGATGGCGAAGACTTCGGTGGCACTTGCCGCGGCTGGCGCTTTCATTGTCGCGCTCAGCACCGCCGGCGTCGCGGAGGCCCGCGACAAGGGTCACAAGCATTGGCGCGGCGGCCACAAGCAGGTCCATCACCACTATCACCACGCGCCGCCACGCCGCATCCACGTCCACCACTACCCGGCGCCGATCTACTACGCTCCGGCTCCGGTGTATTACGCCCCGGCGCCGGTCTATGCCGTGCCCGTCCGGCCGGTGCTGTCGTTCGGCGCGGTGATCCCGCTGCGCTGACCCTGGGTCGGCGCCGGCTTCGCCTCAATGCGAGAACAGCACCGGAACCGGCGACGACAGGATGAGGTGGCGGGTCAGGCCGCCAAAGATCATCTGCCTCAAGCGGCTCTGCGTATAGGCGCCCTTGACGATCATGTCGGCGCCTGAGGCCTGCGCCGCCTCGATGATCGTCGGCCCGGGCGCCTTGTTGCCGGCCGGCAGATGTCGCGCCGTCACCTTCAGGCCGCGCCGCCTCAGCGACACAGCCAGGTCGGCGCCGCTCGGCCCGTCGACCATGGCGCCGTCGACGCTGATCACCTCGATGCTCTCGGCGCGGCGGAACAGCGGCATGGCCATCGCCACGCAGCGCGCCGTCTCGGTCGAGGCGTTCCAGGCGACCACCATGTGCTTGCCGACCGTGGGATGCTTGCCCGCCGGCACCATCAGCACCGGCCGGCCCGACTCGAACAGCGCACCCTCGAACAGGCTCTCCGGCACCTTGGCCGGTCCGCCAGGCTGCGGCACGACGATCAGCTCGGCGGCGCGGCCGACCGAGCCGATCTCCAGCGGCGCAGCCTGCTTCAGCTCGCGCCATAAGGCACCGTCCTGCGCCTCGGCCGAGCCCGCCCGCGGCACGCCGGCTGCGTCCATGGCGCGGAAGAAGCCCTCTCGCAGCGCCTCGACCCGCTTGCGGTCCTCCTCGTCGTCGGCCATCGGCATGTCGAATGGCCCACCCATGCCGACATCGGCCCAGGCCACGCTGACCGCGCGATAGGACGGCGGCTCGAGCCCGATCACATGGCTGCTCATGTCGTGCGCGAGATTGGCGGCGACCTCGAAGGCCGACAGATCATCGCCGCTCCACGCCAGGGCGAGGATGGTGTTCATGACGACGCCTCCTGTGCCGCACTTCGGCGGCCGTTGGTACTCCCTGTGGGCGTCCCGGACTTGGTGCCGGGTCCACCCAACTACACACTACGCGCGCCGCGCCGGGCGTCAATTCGCCGGCTGCACCCCATGACGATTCGGCGACCGCCTCTGCCTTGTCAGGTCGCGGCTAACCCGCGAGGCGCGGCCTTTGCGCCGCCAGCGCCGCCAGGACCGCAAGCGCCGACAGCGTTCCGAAGACAATCAACGAGCGCACATAGTCGCCGCTGCCGTCGCGCAGCATGCCCGACAGCACCGGGCCCACCGCCTGGGCCAGCACCTGCAGCGACAGGGCCACGCCGCGGATCGCACCGTAACTCTCGCGGCCGAAATAGTCGGCCCAGGCGATCGGCAGCAGGGTGAGGACTCCGCCGATGCCCATGCCGAAGGCGCCGGCAGCGAGATAGGCAGCCCATGCGCCGTGGACCCAGATCAGGCCGAGACTGCCCGCCGCCAGCAGGATCGCCGCCAGCGCCATCGAGTAGCGGATCGGCCCGCGCCGCGCGAGATAGCCGAAGCCGATCGTCGCCACCGCCGAGAGCGAGGAGAAGACGCCGACCACCGAGGCGGCGACCAACGGCGAGATCCCGCGCTCGATCAGGTGTGGCACCTGGTGCAGGCTGACGCCGGCCTGCACCGGATAGACCAGCACGGTGTACAGCGACAGCAGCCAGAAGGCCGGCGTGCGCATCGCCTGGACGCGGCTGAAGCGCGGTTCGGCCGGTGTCGCGGCGGTGCCGGCCGAGGCCAGCCTGTCGGGCACCAGCCCGACATCCTCCGGCCGCCGCACCAGCAGCAGCCAGCTCGGCACGAAGCCGACGATCAGTACCGTGGCACCGACCGCGATCCAGCCGTCGCGCCAGTCGCCAGCGCCGATGGCGAACTGCGCGATCAGCGGCAAGGCGATCAGCCCGCCGAGTTGCGCCACTGTGGCGATCGAGGTGACGAAGGCGCGATGGGCCACAAACCAGGCGTTGAGCGCGCCGTAGAGGCCGAGGTCGAACGGCCCGGCCCAGATCATGCGCGCGAAGCAGAACACCAGATAGAACACCGGCAGCGACTGAATCAGCGACAGCCCCATGCAGGCGATGCCGGAGAACAGCACGGCGAGCGTCAGCACGAGCCGCGCGCCCTGGCGGTCGAGCATCGGGCCGATGATCGGCGAGATCACCGCCGCCAGCACGCCGCCCACGGAGACCGCGCCGGCGATGGCCGTGCGCGACCAGCCGAAATGCTCGGTCATCGGCGTGACGAAGATCGACAACACCGCCACGGACGGCCCCTGGCGGGCGAAGCCGGCGAGGCAGACGCAGCCCAGCACGACCCAGCCATAAAAGAAGGGCAAGCGCGGTATCAGCAGGCGGGGCAGCAGCGGCGGGGACATATCGGGCGGGTCGACTGTCGACGATGGCGCGTCACCTGTCGACAGCGGACCCGCCAACGCGCAGGATGCTGACGGCGAACCCCAAGAAAAGGGCAGCGAGGCCATGGCTACCTACCAACGTCCGCCGACGAATCCCGTGATCGACACCCAGCGCAGCTCGCGCTGGCCGATCGTCCTGTTCGTGGTCGTCGCGGTCCTCGCGATCGGCGGCGGCATCGCCTACGACCGCTATGTCGCCAATGCGCCGATCGTTCTGACGCCGACCAAGCCCGGCGAACCCTCGACCAGGAGCCGGCCCTCGCAATCGACAAGCCCTTCGACCCAGCCGACGCGCCCAAGCCAGAGCAGACCGACCCCGAGCAGGCCGACCCAGAGCGCCGGCGGCATGCCGGAATGGCTGCCGCTGGTCTTCGCCGCCATTCCACTCGTATTCATCGGCATCATCGTGCTCGTCGTCGTCAGCTGGATCCGCCGGGTTCGCCGCGCGGCCATGGCCCAGATGAGCGCCACCAACCCGGTCGGCCATTGGGTTGGCGGCCAGCATGTCGGCACAGGCGGAACGGCGAACGGGCCCTGGGCGCGCCAGCCCGGCACGGCCGCCTCGGCGACCACCATCCGCGACGTGCCGCCCAGCGAGCCGGCCAGGCGCAAGCGCGGCGGCTTCCCGCTGCTGCCGATCGTGATCGGCGCCATCATCCTCGACCAGGCGATGTTCAACGGCCAATACAGCCGCCAGGCGCTGGCCTGGATCACCCAGTTCATCGAGGGCTTCACACGCTAGGCTGCCAACGGCCGGTGTCCCGGCGGTTGACTTTCACGCGCCGGGCGTTAGCTTGCCGGCCCATGATCTGGCGACTGCGGAGCCTTCGACTTATCGCCGCCGGCCTTTGAGGCCGGTCGGGCGCGCGCCCGCGCCCTGGTCGCTCCGTCGTCTCTACCGCTTCCGGTTCCCGATCATGTCCTTCATTTCCCTAGCCTTTTCGACGGGCGCGAGGCCGTCGCTGCGACTTAGCGGCGGCTTGCGGGCCTGAGCGCGGTTCAGCCGTTCGCCCGCGAGCCCGTGGTCCGGCGCGCCCCGCCCCGGACCGCACGACGCTTCACGACATTCGCCGCCCCGCGGGGCCGCAGGAGAGAGACATGGCACAGAAACCGATGATGCCCGGGGCCAGCGACAAGTACGTCCCCTTCAAGCCGATCGACATCAGGGACCGGAAATGGCCCAACGTGGTGATCACCAAGCCGCCGATCTGGTGCGCGGTCGATTTGCGCGACGGCAACCAGGCGCTGATCGAGCCGATGGATTCCGACCGTAAGAGCAGGATGTTCAAGCTGCTTTGCGACATGGGCTTCAAGGAGATCGAGGTCGGCTTTCCCGCCGCGTCGGAGACCGATTTCGACTTCGTGCGCGAGCTGATCGAGAAGAAGATGATCCCGGATGACGTCACCATCCAGGTGCTGACGCAAAGCCGGCCCGAGCTGATCGAGCGCACCTTCGAGGCCTGTCGCGGCGCGAAGCGGGCCATCGTCCATCTCTACAACTCGACCTCGACCCTGCAGCGCCGGGTGGTGTTCGGCCTCGACTACGCCGGCATCATCGACATCGCCGTATCGGGGGCGAAGCTGGTCAAGCAGCTGGCCGATGCCGATCCCGGCACGGAGTGGGTCTACGAGTACTCGCCCGAGAGCTTCACCGGCACCGAGCTGGAGTTTGCGCGCGACATCTGCGCGGCCGTAGGCGACGTCTACAGGCCGACGCCGCAGAAGAAGATGATCATCAACCTGCCGGCGACGGTGGAGATGGCCTCGGCCAACATCTACGCCGACCAGATCGAATGGTGTCACCGCAACTTCAAGTACCGCGACTCGATCGTCCTCTCGTTGCACCCGCATAACGACCGCGGCACCGGCGTGGCGGCGGCGGAACTGGGCTTCATGGCCGGCGCCGATCGCATCGAGGGCTGCCTGTTCGGCAACGGCGAGCGCACCGGAAACGTCGACCTCGTGACCCTGGGGCTGAACATGTACACCCAGGGCGTCGATCCGCAGATCGACTTCTCCAACATCAACGAGATCCGCCAGACGGTGGAGTACTGCAACCAGCTGCCGGTGCACCCCCGCCACCCCTATGGCGGCGACCTGGTGTTCACCGCGTTCTCGGGCTCGCACCAGGACGCGATCAACAAGGGCTTCAAGGCGCTGCAATCCTCCAACAGCAAGATCTGGGAGGTGCCCTACCTGCCGATTGACCCCGCGGATCTCGGGCGCAGCTACGAGGCGATCATTCGCATCAACAGCCAGTCGGGCAAAGGCGGCATCGCCTACATCCTCAAAGCCGACTACGGCATCGACATGCCGCGCATGCTGCAGGTCGAGTTCTCAAAGGTGATCCAGCAGATCGCCGACGACACCGGCAAGGAGATCCAGCCGACGCTGATCTGGGAGACCTTCCAGCGCGAGTACCTGCAGCGCAAGATGCCGGTGGAGTTCTTCGAGCACACCACCGTGCCCAACCCCGGCGCGCCCGAGCAGCGTCTTCTCGATGCCGAGGTGAAGTTCAACGGCTTCAGGAAGAAGATCACCGGCAGCGGCAACGGGCCGATCGCCGCCTATGTCGACGCGCTGGTCAATAACTGCGGCATCCGGCTCAGGGTGCGCGACTATCACCAGCACGCCGCCGGCGCGGGCTCCGATGCGACGGCGGTCAGCTACATCGAAGCGGAAGCCGGCGACGGCCGCGTCGTCTGGGGCGTCGGCATGGATTCCAACATCGTCGCCGCATCGCTCAAGGCGGTGACCTCCGCCGCCAACCGCATCGCCGGCACGCCCAGGCGCGTCGATTGAACGGGGAGGACAGTATTTTTCTTTGAGAGCGCCGGCGTCCCGCCGGCCTCTTTCATGAGTTGTCACCGGCGAAATGCGTCGCTGGAGCGACGCGGCCCGAGCGCCTTGAAAGAAGCTGCCTGGTCGGGGCGCGCCGCTCCAGCGGCGCGGCGGACGATTGATGAGACGCGCCACTGGAGTGGCGCGCCCCCAGCCTCTTGAGGGCCATACGCGATCGCCCTGCACACAAGAGGGAGGGCTATGGGTTATTGCCGGCGAGCCAAGATCGAGCCAGCGCAGGCTGACCTCGGACAGGTTTCTTGTTAGCCGGCGAGACGCCGGCCCTCACGGGCTCAAGTGCTGGTCCACTGATCGGCGCCGTCGATGAACGACTTCAGCACGCGGCGGATCGTGGCTTCGGGGATGTCGCGGGTGATGAAGACGATCTTTGAGCGCCGATCCTCGTCCGGCCATTTCTCGAGCACGGCCGGCGGGTGGAACACGTGCTGCACGCCGTGGATCACGACGGGCTTGTCACTTTCGGCGACATTGAGGATGCCCTTCACGCGCAGCAGGTCCGGGCCGCGATAGGTCACCAGCGCGTCGAGCGCACCGGCAACCGTGGCCCAGGCGAAGGGCTTGTCGAAGGTCAGGCAGAAGGCGCGGATGCGATCGTCGTGACGGTTGACGTCGTGCGGGTCCTGCTGCTCGGCGTAGTGCTCCGGCCCCGGTCCGGCAAAGGGCTGGTTCTGGTCGCCCTTCGGTTCGTCGCCATGGTCGTGCGAATGACCATGCTCGTGGTCGTGATGATGGTGGTGATGGCCGTCGCCGTGATGATGGTGATGGCGGTGCGGGTCGCCAAGATAGGCTTCCTCGTGCAGCCAGCGCTTGACGTCGGCGTTCTTGGTCTCGGGGTTGTAGAGGCCGGCGTTCATGATGTCGCCCGGCGAGACCTCGCCGTGCTGTATGCTGAACATCCGCGCCCCGGGATTGAGATGCTGCAGCCGGTGCTTCAGCTCATCGACCACCGGCGCGTCGGCGATGTCGGTCTTGGTCAGCAGCAGCCGGTCGGCGACCGCGGCCTGCTTCACCGACTCCATGTGGTTATCGAGCGTGCTGGCGCCGTTGACCGCGTCGACGGTGGTCACGACCCCGTCGAGCCGATAGCGCGTCGACAGCAGCGGATCGGTCATCAGCGTGTGGATGATCGGCGCCGGATCAGCCAGCCCCGTGGTCTCCACCACCATGCGTTTGAAGGCGTTGATCTCGCCGCGCTGGCGCTTGAGATAGAGCTCGCCCATGGTGCGCACGAGGTCTCCGCGCACGGTGCAGCACAGGCAGCCGCTGCTGAGCTCGACCATGCCCTCCTCGTTCGACTTCTCGACCAGCTGGTGATCCAGCCCGATCTCGCCGAACTCATTGATGATCACCGCCGTGTCGCCCATCTCGGGCTTGCGCAGCAACTCGCGCAGCAGGGTGGTCTTGCCGCTGCCGAGGAAGCCGGTCAGCACCGATACCGGAATGCGCTCCTCGGGCGCCGTCGTGCTCATCTATCCTGCTCCTTGTCCTCTTGCCCGCCGCGCCAGAAGCGCTCGACGCGGGCGAAGCGGCGCGCCGCGCGCGCCACCTTGTCCTCGATCTCCACCGTCGGCGCCGCCGACAGCCATCCGCTGAGCGCGCCGGCGACCCAGTCCAGCCTCCCGGCCGGGCGCGCCGCCTCGGCGATCTCGCCGACGACGCGCATGGCCTCGACCCGGTCGTTGGCCAGGCCCAGCGAATCCTGCAGCGATGCCGCGGCCCCGATATAGGCGCGCGCGGCCGCCGGGTCAAAAAGCGGCGCCAGGAACGATGCGGCATAGCGCTGCTTCTTGACCTCCAGGCGCAGGATGTGACGGGCTTCGGCCGGCAGCTCGTCGAGTGCCTTGAGGCGTTTGGCGATGCGCTTGTGCCGCCGCCGCAGCCGCTCACGGGCGAACGCCAGCGGGCCCGTCATGTCCTGCGCGGTTGGATCGACCGACACGGGCCGGTCGAGCCACTCGCCCAGCGCGCGGTCGAAGGCCTCGAAAGCGTCGCCCGACAGGGCCGCCCGCGCCTGCTGGTGGCGGGTCCGGCGCAGGCGCAGCGCGGTTTCGCGCAGCGCGGCCAGATCGCCGGGGGCACGCGGCAATTGCGCCAGCGCCGTCACGGCGCGGGCGAACTCGCCGGCCAGCAGGACATCGATATCCCGGGTCGGCCCGCAGGCGGTGGCCAGCCGCTTGGCATCCTCGCGCAGCCCAAGCACCGGGTCGCCGACCAGCGGCTCGCGAAACAGCGTCAGGGCGGCGCGCAGGCGGCGCAGGGCCACCCGGCTGCGGTGGATACCCACGGGCTCGCGGCCTCCCAGCACCAGCTCACGGCTGGCCAGCAGCTCGGCGCGGGCCGAGCGCAGGGTGGCGCGCACGAGGTCGTGCACGGCGGGGCTGTAGGCCGGCGGCCGGGCCTCCTCCTCGTCCATGACCGCAGGGTGCCCCTGCCACGCCCGGACGATCAACCGTGATCGCCCGCTTGACGGAAGCGGCCGCGCGCGGCTTGTGGGCGCATGAGCCTGCGAAGTCTCCACGGCAAGCCCGGCCACCTCGTCCGCCGCAGCCAGCAGATCGCCGTCGCCGTCTTCATGGAGGAGTGCGCGGCGCACGACATCACCCCGATCCAGTACGCCGTGCTTTCGGTGCTGGCGGCGAGGCCCGGCATCGACCAGTCGACGCTGGCCGGGCTGGCCGCGCTCGATCGCGCCACGATCGGGGACGTCGTGGTGCGGCTGGCGCGCCGGCGTCTGCTGAGCCGCATGCCCGACACGCGCGACCGCCGCAGCCGGGTGCTGACGCTCACGCCCCGGGGAGCGCGCCTGCTGGCGGCCGCCGAAGCCGCCGTGCGCCGCGCCCAGCGCCGCATCCTGGCGCCGCTTGCGGCGCGCGAACGCAAAACCCTTCTCGCCCTGCTGGCAAAGCTGGTGGATATCGGCGACGAGCGGCGATTGACCCGCGGCAGATAGTAAGTACACTTACTAATATGCAGTTCGGCCTCCAGTTCTTCCCCGACGTCGGCCCCGACGACAAGCCGGCCGAGGCCTATTTCCGCGAGAGCCTCGACCTGGTGTCGCTCGCCGACCCGCTGGGCTACAGCCACGTCCGCATCGTCGAGCACTACTTCCATCCCTATGGCGGCTACTCGCCCAACCCGATCGTCTTCCTCGCTGCCGCCGCGCAGCGCACGAAGAACGCGCGGCTGATCACCGGCGCCGTGCTGCCCGCCTTCAACCATCCGCTGAAGCTGGCCGGCGAGATCGGCATGCTCGATGCCATCAGCGACGGCCGGCTCGAGGTCGGCTTCGCGCGCGCCTTCCTGCCGCACGAGTTCAGCCGCTTCGGCGTCAAGCTGGACGACAGCCGCGCGCGCTTCGAGGAAGGCATCGAGCAGGTGCGCGCGCTGCTGGCGGAGGAGAACGTGGTGCGCCAGGGACGCTTCCATTCCTTCCCGCCGACCACCTCGCTGCCGCGCCCGACGCAGCGCCCGCACCCGCCGTTGTGGATCGCCGCCCTGGGCACGCCGGAAAGCTTCACCATCGCCGGCCGCAACGGCTTCTCGGTCATGGCGATCCCGCTGGCCGGCGGCCGGATGGCCGAGCTGCTGGCGCTCTATCGCGAGGGCTGGAAGAGCGCCGGCCATCCCGGCGATGGCCGCGTCATGCTGGCCTTCCACATGTTCTGCCACGAGGACCGCGCGGAGGCCGCGCGGATCGCGCGCGACCCGCTGATCCGCTACCTGAGATCTCTGGTCGACGCCGCCGGCGAATGGACGGCAGGCACGAGCTCGGCCGACTATCCCGGCTACGACCAGATCATTGCGGGGCTGGCGAAGGAGACGTACGAATCGCAGATCGCCAAGGGCGCCGCCTGGATCGGCACGCCGCAGGACATCCGGGAGCAGATCGCAGCGTACCAGCGACAGGTCGGCAGCTTCGAGATCGCCTCGCTGCAGGTGAACTTCAACACCATCGGCTTCGAAGACGCGCGCCGTTCCGTCGAGCTGTTCGGGCGCAGGGTAATTCCGCATTTCGCATAGCGCCCGGCAACGGGTTGCGCCGCGCCGGGTCATCGCCCACTCTGCCGGCCAGCGTAGAGAGGAAGCGGCGATGACCTGCGATGCGGTCGCCTTCAAGAAGGGCATGCGCCACCTGGCGGCCAGCGTGACCCTGATCACCACGCGCCATGCCGGCGAGCGCGGCGGGCTGACGGCGACCGCCGTGTGCTCGGTCTCGGCCGATCCGCCGCAACTGCTGGTCTGCGTCAACCGCAACGCCAGCGCCCATCCGCTGATCGTGGCCAGCCGGAAATTCTGCGTCAACGTGCTGGCGCCGCAGCACCGCAAGATCGCCGAGCGCTTCGCCGGCATGGACGGCGTCGAGGGCGATGCACGCTTCGAGGGGCTGGGCGAGTGGCGCGCGATGAACGGCGACGTGCCGGCGCTGGCCGGCTGCCCGGTGACCTTCGCCTGCGAGACGGTGAACACCATGGTCGCGGGCACGCATACCATCGTGGTCGGCAGGATCATGGATGTCGCGCTCGAGCCGACGGCGGTCGCCCTGCTCTACGCCGATGCCACCTTCGTTCCCGCCGACGTGCTGCGCGGCGTCGCGCCGCCGTCCTGAGGCATCGCGCTATCTTGGCGGCGCGGGCGGCGGGATCGGCGCCTTCGGCAGCTCGATCGTGATGTCTAGCTTGCCGGTCTGGGCATCTCCGCCGCTCGGGCCGGTGATGCTGATCGCGCCGGTGAGGATGGCGATGATCACGACCACCGCGATGGTGATGGCGCCGACGATGAAACAGAGACCACCATTGCCGCCGCCGCTGGTCGAATTGGCCATGGTTCCGCTTCCTCCGGTTGATGGCGCGACGCGGCCCCGCCCCGGCCTCTTGCTGGCCTCCTACTGGGTGGTGACGTTGCCGCGGGCGTCGACCATCACCTGCACCGAGGTCGAGCCGCGCATCGCGGTGCCCCGCCAGACGCCGTCGGCGCTCCGGCTCAGGCCGGTCACATTGGTGTAGCCATCGCGCTCGATGCGCGCGCGAGCCCGCGCCTCGGCAGCAGTGCTCAGGCCGCCGGATGCCGCGGGCGGCGTGGTCGTCATCGACGGTGGCATCGGCGATGTCGGAGATGATGGCTGCGTCGGCGGCGTCGCGAGGTCTTGCCGGGTCACGCCGGGCGGATTGGCTGGCGGCGTGACCTGGGGCGAGGCGACCGATGGCGGAGTCATTGGCGGCGTGGTCGCGCCACCGGTGCCGACCGAAGGCGGCGACACGGCGCCGGGGCTGACCGTCGGCGGCGTGGTTGTCTGGGCAAAGGCCGAGCCGGCGGCGGTCGCCAGGGCCAGCGCCAGGACACTCTTCCTCATGGGGAATCCTCCTCACACGCGGGGGTCCCGGTAAACGTGACGGCGCGGGCCGACGTTCCCGCACGCCCTTCGCGGCGCCAATTGCGGCGCCGGTAAGGAGCGATAGTTGCCAGCACGGACAGCCATCAGTATGGTCCGGCCGCCTTCACGATGGGGCGTAGCCAAGTGGTAAGGCAGCGGATTTTGATTCGCCGTGTCTTCAAAAAGAGCCCGTAAAATAAGGACTTTTTGAACCTCTCGTATACGAGATCGACCACATTTCTGTACACCGATTGTAGACGGATCGTACACGAACCTACCCGGCGAAATCTCCAAACCGGGGATCATCGAACAGGATGAACTGATCCCGAGCCTCCCGCGCGTGGATGCGGAACTCATCGTCCAGATGGATCGGGAATCCCATCGTGTAGGTGATGGTCTGGGCGAACACGTACCGGAGGTGGGCGAGATCGCGTTCGATCAGCGCGGTCCGGTCCCGCTCGAACCATCGCGCGTGGATGAACTCGTTCATCGCGGGTTCACGGGCGAAGACCGGCAACATCCGGGACAACACACAGTCGGGTCCCTCCAGATAGGTGAGCCCGAACACGTCGCGAATCTCGTACGTGATCGTCTGGATGGTCGCCTCGATCTCGACCGGATCGGTCGGGCTGAACGTCAACCCGGGTTCCGGCAGCCACACCCGGTAGGTCTGCCGCAGACAATCCCTCGCGTAGTCCCGTTCCGACCGCCAGTCCCGCACGGGCACGTCGCGGATACGTTCGCCATGCATGAACCCGCCCACACAGATTAGACCTTCGGGTTCACGGTTCCGTCTGAGATCACGGTCGGACACGTTCATTCGTACATCGATCATCATCCCATACTTAGCGGACCGTCGCGGAAACCCTGTTCAAACCGGGCGATTCTCGCGGGCCGATAAATATCGGCATGTCCCGTGCCTCGTACCTCCACGTCCGCCATGATCCGCGAATGCTCGAACGGCTCCGCCCGGTGCTGGATCGGGCGTTCGATCTCGGCTTGGTGGAACTCGATCAACTCCGCACCGATCCGCTCCCGGAGATTCCCCGGATCAACCCCACGGATAGGAACGCGGCGGAACAGATTCTCAAAGCCCACAGTCAGCGCGAATACATCGGGCAAGCCCGGTCGCGTCGCCGGACCGAGGTGATCCGCGAGATTCAGGCGATCCTCGATCTCACCGCAGATCGAACCGTCCCCGCGCCGAACGAACCCGATCCCGATCCGGAACCCGCCCCGGTGATCCAGATCACCGCGCCCGATCCCGAGGCGACCGCCGCGCGGGACGCGGAACTCCGCGCGAAGCTGGAACGGATGAAGTCGCGCCCGGTCGAGGATGACGACTGATGGCGGTCGCCAAGAGCAAGAAAAAGCCGATCCCGCCCCCGCCCGATCCGGCGACGATGATCGGGTTCCGTGAGTTCTTTCTCGAATACCAAGAGATTCAGCGACGGAACCAGCCGGACGAGATTCTCCCCACTCCGGAGTTCCACGAACTGATCTGCGTCTGGTTGGAAGACACTCAGACGTGTCCACGGCGACTGTTGCAGGCGTTCCGCGAGGCGTCGAAATCGTACATCGTTTGCATCTATATCGCGTGGCGCCTGTACCGTGATCCCTACTTCACCGCGATCACGATCAGTTCGGTCCATTCGCTGGCGGAGAAGAACGCCCACTTCATCCGGACGTGCATTGAGACGCACCCCCGATGTGCGTACCTCGTGCCACAGGGCGAACGCGGCAACACGTGGCAGACCACGAAGTTCAACGTGAACCGTGATGGTGGTCCGAACGAATATTCGGTGATGGCGCTCAGCCTCGACGGCAAGATCACCGGGAACCACGCCAAGCTGGTCGTCGCGGACGATCTCGAAGTCCCCCAATCGGTGGCGACCCCGAAGGATCAACAGAAGCTAAGGGATTGCCTCCGCGAACTTCGCGCGATCTCGCGGATGAGACTGTTCGTCGGGACCCCGCACACGAGCGTTCAAAAGAGCATGTACACGCCGCTCTTGGCGGACCCCGAAGTCGAACGCCATCTCGTCCCGGTCTACACCGAGGACGAGAACGAGGCTCGCGTTTACGCATGGCCGGACCGGTACGATGACGATGAGATCGCCTCGATCATCAAAGAGTCCGGACAGGCGTACTTTGAATCCCAATACATGCTGATCCCCGCGAACATGACCACTCAGGGGATGGCACTGTCGCAGATCGTCGAGTACGAGACCGAACTCACCCACGCTGAGATCGGCGCATTCGCCCAACGCGTCTACAAACTCGGTGACGCTCAGATCACGGATATCGAAATCGCATGGGACCCGAGCGAAGGATTCAGCGGAAAGGACGACTCGGTCGTTTCGCTGGTGCTGCGGGACGCGAAAGACAACGTTCACCTTCACCGTCAGGTCAAGTTACCCGCCGTCGATAAGGACGGATTCGTCCCTCAGTTCGCCGTCGTTCTCGATCTGATGAAACAGTTCCGCCTCGGTCGGATCACGATTGAGACGAACGTGTTCCGCCAGCTTCACACCGATTTCAAAAACTATGCGGTCTCTAAGGGATACGCGGTTCAGGCGATCCCCGAACATACGGTGAAGGATAAGGCGATGCGAATCGAACTCGCCCTCGCTCATCTGATCGCGTCGCGTCGGTTCCACGTTCACAAGTCGATCCCGCAAGCCTTCCTCGATCAGGCCGCGAACTTCCCCGCGTGCGTGAAGAACCGACGTGATCTCGACGATCATCTCGATTCCGCCGCCCTCGCTATCGCCCGGCTCCGCCCGTTGGGCGCACGGGCCGGCTCGAACCTCGAACGGCTCGGGTGGAACCGGGGACCGATCACCAGCCCGGCCCGCTCGTACACGAGCCAGTTCGACGCCCCCCGAAGTTCGATGTGGTGAGCTAAATACGGACACATTCAAGTTGAGGTGTCCGCATGTCTGAGAGAGAAGAACTTTACATTCCGTTGGTCGAGGTGATCGGCCCCGCGAACCGCGATGACCTGACCGTCGCCGTGACTCAGGCCGGGGTGATTCTCGGTGGATACGCGCTGATCCTCGCCGTGGTGATCGCCGCCCCGTTCCTCGCCACGTTCACCACGTACGGGACGATCATCGCCCTACTCTTTGCGCTCGTATCTGGATTCTCCAGTTACGTCGGGAAGCAAGCCGCCCTCATGGGCCATCGCGGGATCGCCCGGGGATCACTCTGGACCGCACTCGCGACCGGCCTCGGGGCGTTCCTGAGCGTGGGATCGATCCTCGTGTGGGGTCTGATCTGATGACCGCCCGCCGCGCTCTCGACGGTGCCGCGTCGATCCTCGCGATAGTGCTGTTCGTCAGCATGATCGGACTCACCACGTTGTTCGTGGTCGACAAGATGAAGGCGGATCGCGCGCATAACGCGTTCCTGTCCGATTTGAGCGTCTACACCCGATGAGCATGTGGGAGCGTGTCCAGTTCATCATCACCAACATCCGCTCGATCATGCTGGCGGGTGTGGTCGCATGGTTGCTGATCGTCTTCACCCTCGACCTGATCGGTCTGATCGATGTCGAGGTGGACTGTCCCTCGTGTATGAAGGTCATCAAACTGATCCAACCGGCGTTCGCCGATGATGGCACCCAACGAATCCAACCAGACGCCCCGCTCACGATCCGCGTGAGAATCTGAAAACGAAAACGCCCCGGCCGCGAGGCTGATCGCCGCTCGATAAATAGATGCGTCATTCAAACATGGACGCATCCAAACATGGCCGTAACGCCCAAGAACACGTACTCCGGGAACGGGGTCCAAACAGTTTTCACGATCACGTTCCCGTTCGAGGATAGCGGCGATCTGGCCGTGTACGTCGATCAGGTCGAGAAGACGATCACCACCGATTACACCGTGGCGGATGACGAACTGACGTTCGTGTCGGCGCCGGCCAACGATGCGGAAATCGTCATTGCGCTCCGCAACATGGAAGCGGATCGGCTGATCGACTATCAGGCGGTTGGACCGTTCCATCATACCGATATCAACGCCGATCTGGATCGCCTCTACATCCTAGTTGGACAGGCGATGAACCGGCTCGATCACATGGTCGAGTTCAACCCGTCCGCGATTGGTGGTTCCGCCGTGCTGACGCTGGGCGAGGACGCCACGGACCGGGCCGCGAAGCTGATCGGATTCGACGCGGACGGCGACGCGGTCCTCTACTCGAACCCCGACGTGACCCCGATCTTGACCGCGATCAACGACATCGGCTCGAACGGGCTGATCGCCCGCACCGGCTCGGGGACCGCAGCCGCACGAACCCTGACTGGTACAACCAATCAGATCACCGTGACGAACGGTGACGGGGCGAGCGGCAACCCAACCATCTCTCTGCCCTCCGCCATCGATCTCGGATCGGGCACGCTCACCACCACCGGAACGATCACCGGGGGTGATCTCGTGGCGGGTTCGTCCGACTCGATTGGGTTCGGATCGCGCTCGATCATGACCAGCCCCAGTGATGGAGCCGTTCGCCTGTCCAACGCGGCCGGTACGGATTTCAGCCTGCTCCAGTTTGGCGGAACCACGGCGAGCTATCCCGCCCTGAACCGGTTCACCCATATGCTCGGGGTGAAACTCGCCGACAACTCCGCGAATGCGCCGTTGTTTGCGGAGGAGTTCTACGCGGACGCTGAGGGCGTGTTCCTGTTCTCGAATCGGGGATGGATCGCGGCGAACGCCGATGGCGTGTTCCAGATCAACGACAACGCGGGAACCGATTTCAACCGGCTCCAGTTCGGTGGTTCAACCAGTTCGTTCCCATCGATCCAGCGATCCGGAACCGGACTGATCGTTCGGCTCGCCGATGATTCCGCGAACGCCCCGCTCACGACTTCATCCCTGACCGTCTCGGGATCGACCATCACCGTGGGCGCGAACACCCTGAGTGATTCGAGCGGCAACATTCCTGTGGGCCGTCTCAACTCCGGCACGAGTGCGACCGCTTCGACGTTCTGGTGCGGCGATGGAACGTGGAAGGACCCCGCCACCACGCTGGACGCGATCCTCGTGGGTTCGATGTTCTGGTGGCCCGGTCTGACCGCACCGACCGGCTATCTCGTTCGGGATGGATCGGCGATCTCCCGCACGACCTACGCCGATCTGTTCGACCTATTCGTTACACAGCCGGGATTCACGGGGGTCACGTTCACGATCACGATTGCGTCGCCCGGAGTGGTCACCAGTACAGCGCACGGATTCAACGGGGGTGAGCGACTTCGTCTCACCACCACCGGAGCACTACCGACCGGACTCACCGCTGGTAACGAATACTTCGTGATTTACGTGGATGCGAACACGTTCCGACTGGCGACTTCCGAGGTGAACTATGCCGCAGGGACCGCGATCAACACGTCCGGATCACAGTCGGGTACGCACACGTACACCCGGAGCCTGTTCGGACTCGGTGACGGATCGACGACGTTCAACCTCCCCGATGATCGCGACCTGTTCGCCCGTGGCGCGCCCGCGTCGGGACGCGCCGTTGGCGTGTATCAGGCGTCACAGAACCTCTCGCACTTCCACCAGTACGGCTATTCGGCCGCGACGCTGGCGGGTGGTGTCGGCGGTAACAACGTCAATGCCGGATCAACGATGGGCGACACCACCAGCGAAGGCGGTTCCGAGGCTCGCCCGGTCAACCGCACGTACCTGCCGATCATCAAATACTAACGAGAACCAACATGAGCGCACCCAACCTCTACCATTACGACCCGGATGGAGTTCTGACCGAGATCACCACGGCGGTCGCATCCCCGCGTGATCTCGAACTTGGCGAGACTGTCTGGATGATCCCGGCTCGATCAACCACGGTGGTTCCCCCGGTTCCGGGTGAGAACGAGACCGTCCGGTTCGCGGATGGTGAATGGTCGGTGGTCGCCGATCTGCGCGGCGTGGTCGCGTTCGACACGGCCACCCGACAGCCCGTGGTGATCGCTCAGGTCGGTGAACTCCCCGACCATCTCACCCTGATCGAACCGCCATCCGCGAATCATGTGTTCGACAATGGTGAGTGGATCGAGGGTCCCATCCCGGTTCCCGCGAGTGTGAGCGCCGGCCAACTCATCCGCGCTCTCGATCAGGTCGACTTGCTCGATACGGTGGACGCTGCGGTCGCTCAGGCGGATTCGCTCACCCAACGTCTGTGGGCGCGTGCGGCGATCTTTGAACGGTCTGATCCGCTCATCGTCGGGATGGCTGCGGCCATCGGTCAGACCACCGAACAGTTGGACGATCTCTTTAGGCTCGCCGCGACGTTCTGATTCTCTCTGTTCGCTAAATAAGGACAGACCAGATTAGACGAGATCAGACGAGCATGAGCACAGAACCCGGATGGGAACCATCCATGTCGATCACGCGACCGGAACCGGCCAGCGATGAAGACTACGCCGCCACTTTCAACACCCCGCACGGACGGCGAGTCCTGAACGATCTCGCACGATCCGCGATCCTTCCCGCGCTCGATCTGACCCATCCTGATCCGCACCTCGCCGTCGCCATCGCCGCACGGCTGAACGAGGTGCTGAGGATTCGCAATCGAGTTGAGTTCGCGATCAAGGGAACCCGAACCAACCAGATCAACAGAGGCTAAGAACAGATGGAACAGAACGCCAATAACCAACAGACGGCGGAATCAACCGCCGCAACCCAGACCGAACAGACGGATCAAACTCAGACGGATCAGACCAAGGTCGAGGTGAAGCCGGACGCGACCACCGAGACGAAGCGGCCGAAGCTATCGTTGAAGATGGACGAGAACATCTCGACGGAATCCGACGATGCTGATTCGGGCGTCGAGATCGAGGATGCGTCGGACACGTCGAAACTACCGAGGAAGTTCAAGACCGTCGACGATCTGAGCAAGGCGTACGCGGAATCCGAAAAGCGGATGCGGGAACTCGAAACCCAGATGAAGGATGCGCCGGCCGCTCCGGATGAATACGTGGACAACGATGAGGTGTTCACCCGGCATGGACTGGCGTGGCAGAACGACGAACAGCGCGACGCATGGCGGACCATCTTCAAAGAGGAACGCCTCCCTCAGAAGACCGTCGACCGTCTGACTGACAAGTACGGCGAACAGTTGAACGCCATCGTCAGCCAGTACGGGACCCCCGTGGACGATGAAGCGGAAACCGCCAAGCTGGTCGAGAAATACGGGGATAAAGCGGAAACCCGGATCGCCGCTCAGAATCGATGGGCCATCGCCAAGCTACCCGCCGACGTGGCGAAGCGTCTTCTCCCCATCGCGAACGGTCGATTGCTGATCGATATGATGATGGACTCGCAGGGCGGAGCGAAGTTCGAGCGGACCGACGCCGCGCCGGGTGGTGCGGGATCACTCGACGAGATCATCGCGAAGAAAAAGGCGATCCTCAATCACCCCGCCCGGGATTCGCAGACCAGCGAAGGCAAGCGGATGCGGGCGGAACTCGACGATCTCATCCGCCAGCAACACAAGCTGGAATCCCAGAAGTAACCGGATCGAACTCCAACCAACGACCCCCGCCACCGTGCGGGGGTTTTCGTTCGTGTCACGGGAATCCGCGTCCGCCCTAAATAGATTTCAGAACGTCACACATCGCCCTGTGCCCGTGGCGTGAGCCGGACAATCCCCGCAAGCGGACCCGGACACGCAAAGCCGGACAACACCTCGCGGCAGATCGGACGGTCGAATCAATCAAACCAATCAACAAGAGGGGGAAAACCTCCATGTCGTCTCTCGATCCCGTATTCGCGACTAAGTTCTCGGACTTCGTCACCACCGCTCAGGAACAGGACCAGTCCAAGTTGCGTGGCCGTGTGTTGGAAATGACCAACATCGGCGCTGAAACCATCAACTTCCCGTTCGCCACCTCCGCGTCCAGTGAGGACACGTACGTCCGTGGCGCTGATCTGGCCCTCGACCCCGACGCGTTCTCGTTCAAGACCGCGACGATGATTCCGACTGTGGCCCATCGCTGGCTTCACACGCTGGATCAGGCTCAGTCGAACGTCTCCGGATGGGACAAGGTCAACTCGCGCCAGATCGCGAACGAACTGAACCGCAAGATCGACCGCCGGATCATCGAAGCCGCCAACGCTGGCGCCTCGACCGGTGTCGCCTCCGCCGCGCTCGATATGGCGTACGTCGCCGCCGTTGGTGTCGCGATGAAGACCGCCGATCTCGGCGCGGGAAAGATCACTTGGGTTGTCACCCCGAAGGTTTGGGGAAAGCTGATCCAGCTTGCCCAGATAACCAGCGGTGACTACGTCAAGTCCGGCGCGATCATGACCGGTGACATCCTCGGACTGTTCGGGATGGACATCGTTGTCTCGACCGTTCTGAACGGATTGTCCTTTCAGGAATCCACCGTCCACAAGACGTTCGTCATTCATGAGAACGCGCTCGGACTGGGTATCGCTCAGGACGTGAAGACGGAATCCAACTACGTCCCGCAGAAGCTGATGCATCTGTTCGCGTCCACCATGGTTTGCGGCGCGACGGTCATCGATCCCGCTGGCGTACAGGTCAACACGGTGTCGAGCCTCTAATCCGGCTCGATCCCCAACACTAACAAGATGAGGAACACTCACAATGGCAACTGTAACTTCTGACGTTTCTTCGGGCACCGCGACCCGTTTCGATTCGATGATCCTGTCCCGGACGAAGGCAATCGAATGCGCTGGTTCTCCGGCGACCACCGAGTCCCGCGCGATGATCGCGATGAGCAAGGGTGACGAGATCGTTGACGTGATCGTTGATGCGGACGCGCTTGGTGCGAACACCTCGTACTCGGTCGGCTACTCCCTCGGGGGTACCATCACCGATGACGACGCGTTCATCCTGACCACCACGTCCACGTCGGCGACCCGCGCCAGCCTGAACGCCCTGACCGACGTGACTTCGCTCGCGAAGGGTCGCGGCTATGTCTTCTCCGCTGACGGTACCGTCGACATCACCGCTGTCGGTTCCGGCGCGTGGACCGGTTCGGTCCGCGTTACGGTGTTGTTCAAGCGGACCGCCGCCTAAGCCGATCCCGGCCTGATCTGATTCCAGTCGCCCCGCCGTTCCAACGCGCGGGGCGATCTGCGTTCAGCCCTCGCAGATAAATACTCGGAACCAACAAACCTCCCAACCGGAGCAACCAAAAAGATGTGTTTCATGTCCGCCCCTGATGTGCCCGCCGCGAAGCCGACCGAACAGGTCATGGCGGAACGTCGCGAGTCCGGCCGAAAGGCCCGCAACAATGCCCGGCTTTCCGCGATTGGTGCGGGATCGCTGGACGCCCCGGTCGATCCGTTCGCCGATCTGAAAACCGGACCGTTCAAACTCGGGGCGTTCTAACGCATGTCCGAGTTGACCGCCGAACAGGCGCGATCTCGGCTGGCCGTGGCGAAGTCGCGTCGCCAACCATTCGAGACCGAGATCGCCAAGTGTTACGAGGTGACGATCCCACAGGGATGGTGCCCGAACGGGATCGTGCGGGATCGCCGCGACACGAACGATTCGACCGCGACCGTAGGGGTGCAACAGCTTGCCAGCACGGTCACGAAATACTTGGTACCGATGGACCGCCGTTGGTGTGAGTTCGACATTGTCCCGCTCGCTCGGGAGTACGGCGCGACCGGCGAACTCGAATACGTACTCGCTCAGTCCGAAGGGGTGTTCTATGCGGAGCTACTCGACTCCGGTTTCTATTCGGTGGTCGAGGAATCCGTCACCGATTCGATCATCTGTGGCGTCGGCGCCATCGGGATCGAGATCGAAGACGATGGACTCTACTTCACCGCGTTGAACATCTCGGGTCTCTACTTCCTCGACGATGGATCGAGCTACATCGATACGGTGTTCCGCGAGTACCGGTTGCCCGCGCGGAAGGTGGTCGAGAAGTACGCGGACGAGTGCCCCTCGTGGATCGTCGAGTTGAACGAGAAGACCCCGGACGAATCGGTCGATCTGGTCGAGGCGATGACGCCATCCGGTAAGCGTTGGGAGTTCTCGGTGTGGACCGCGAAGGGATTCGAGCGGCTCCATACGAAGCAATGCGCGTACCGTCCGTTCATCGTCTTCCGGTTCTACCGGGTGAGCGGCCAGCCCTACGGGGACAGCCCGGTCCGTTCGTGCCTCGGTGACATCAACACGTTGATCCAGATGGTCCGCGACACGATGGCGGCGGGTGAACGTCAGGCGCGACCCTCGTACACCTCGAACGATCCTGAACTCCGCAACATGCGGATTCAGCCCGACATGGTCCACTACATGGACCCGAACTCGAAACTCGACATGATCCCGACCGGCGCGGATGTCCGGCTCGGAACCGAGATGATCGTGATGCAACAGACCAAGGTCCGCCAAGGGCTGATGGTCGACGTTCTTCCCGGATCGGATCGGATGACGAAGGGAGAAGTCGACTTGCGTTCGGCACAGTGGTTCGACCGGATCGGTGGTGCCGCACGGCGACTCGAAAAGGAACTACTCGAACCGTTGATCCGCTCGGTGGTGATGGCGTTGCAGGCGTCCGGCCGAATGCCGGATTTCCCGTTGGGTCCGGAATCGCCGGTCCTCTTGAACATCCGCGCACTCACCACGCGGGTCCACCAGATGCAGCGATTCCGCGAAACCTATGAGGGGGTCGCCATGATGAAACAGCTTGGCGGACGCGAGGCGATGCAGATTCTCGACGTACCGGCGACGAACCGGTTCCTGTGGGAACAGATCGTCCCGCCGCATCTGTTGAAGCCGGCCGCACAGGTCGAGGCGGAACTCAAAGCGATGCAGATGGGGACCGCCGTCGCCGGGGGTATGGCTATCGCGAACGGACAGGGGAATACCGAGATGGCGGCGGAAGCCGGAAAGGCTGCCGCGAATGTCGGCCCTGACATCATGAGCATGTTCGGCGCCGCCATGGGTGGTGAGGAACCGATTGAATGAGCGAACTCGGTGATCGTTGTCGCGCGGGAATCGCCCAAGCCGTAGGTGATGCGCTGCATCCGATGGAGATCGAAGCGCTCGCGAAGAAAGTCGCGGACCGCGTTCGTGAGCGGATGCGGATGTCGAAGATTCTGTCCGAACCCGAGACGTTGCTGGACGTGATCAACGATATGGTCCGCGCGGAGAAGCGCGCCGCGTTCGAGCAATGGAAACAGAAAGCCTTGCAGCTAGAGAAAGCGAAGGAACGATGGACCGCTCAGAACCGACACGTTGGGAATGAGACGCTCTCGATTGAGTCCGACCTGATCAACATCGAACGCAAAGCCGGACGCGGCGACAACGAAGGGTTCGGCCGATCCGCAGAAACCCGGATCGAAGTCGAGACGAACAAGCTACTCACCCCGTTCTATCACGCGATGGCCGAAGCCGGGTTCACCACGATGAACCCGGTCACGCTTTGGCGGTTCCACTCGAAAGACTTCCGTCGTGATGTCGTGCGCGAGATGGCCCGTCAGAACGGCGACACCAGACAACCGCCCACGGGGAACCGTGAGGCGGAGCGGCTCGCCCGGGTTTACGTGACCGTGACTGAACTCGCGCGGGTCCGGTTGAACCAGTTGGGTGCGGTGATCGATCACCTCCCCGGCTACATCACCCGACAGTCCTACAATCAGCGCAAAATCAGGAAAGCCAGCTTTGAACAGTTCGAGCGGGACTTTTACGAGTCGGTCGGCGAGAAGACGTTCGACAACTACGGGATCGGTTCCGACCCGAAGGAACGCACAGAGTTCGTTCGACACCTCAAGTACCGACTGGAATCCGGCGACCACGGGCACCGGACCGAATCCGATCTGATGTCGGCGTTCGAGGGTGGGAGCGCGAACCTCGCGAAGTCGCTCAGCCATGATCGGCTGATCGAGTTCAAGAACGCGGACGCGTGGTTCGAGTTTAACGAGAAGTACGGGATGGGCGGCATCCACGATGCGATGGCGAACCTACTGAGATCGACCGGGCGGAATGCCGGACTGATGGACAAGTACGGTCCGAACCCACGCGCCGGACTGAAAGCGGATATCGACCGCGCACGCAATCGGATTCGCGAACGCGGCGACACGGATGAGGCGAAGCGTCTCGACGATGCGGAACGCAAGTTCGGCCGGTACATGGACATCCTCGACGGCACCGCCAGCAACCCGTCGAACATCACCGCGTCGCGGATCATGACGGTCGCGCGCGGTTGGATCACCGCGTCGAAACTCACCGGAGGTATTCTCTCGTCCGTCACCGATCCGTTCATGCGTGCCCGTGCGCTACAGTGGCACGGGATCAACTATTGGGAGACCGTCGGAAAGAGTTTTTGGAAACTCGCCACGGATTGGATTCCCGGCGGGAATCGAGCCGATCAACTCGCGTTCATGAACCACTTCGGGGTGAGCGCGGACGTGCATATCAGTCTGATGAACGCCCCGCTCCGCGCCACCGATGGAGAGAGTCTCATTCCCGGGTTCACGCAAAAGCTGGCCGGGTTGATGACGATCCTCAACGGCCAGCGCTACATCACGCGGGTCATGCTGGAAGCGTCGAACATAGAGATCGCCGCGAACCTCGGGTATCGACGCGATGTGAAGTTCGCCGATCTCCCCGAGAAGCTACGCACCACCATGCTCCGCCACGACTTCGACGAAACCGTTTGGGATATCGCCCGGGCGAACACCTTCGTCGACGATCAGGGACGCCACTTCGTGGTCGCGGATGCGCTCGATAACCTTGACGACGCGGCGGTCCGTACGGTGATGAACAAGCCCGACGCGACCGAGCATGAGGTTCGCCGATTCCGCGACAACGTCGACTCGATCATCCGAGGCTTCAACATCGTCGAGGCCAGCGCATCGATGACCGACCCGAACGTTTACATCAAATACATCACCAGCGGTGGCGCGGGCGGCGGTCGTCCCGGCGATCCCGGATACGAGATCGTCAAGTCGATCATGCAGTTCAAGTCGTTCGCATGGATGATGGGGTCCACACATATGAGGCGGGAACTCTACCGGGGCGAGTCCGCCTCGGTTGATGGAATCCTCGGAATCCTCGCCTCGACCACGTTCGCCGGGCTGGTCAGCATGAGCGTGAAAGATTTCTTCGCGAACAAGTCGATGCGCGATTGGCACGACCGCGAAGCCGCCGCGTCGAACATGATGGAAGCGCTCGCCAAGGGCGGCGGTCTGTCGCTGATCGGCGACATCATCACTCAGGACATGATGAAGGGGGGTCAACCTCAGATCGGTGTGCTCGCCGGCCCGCTCGCATCGAGCATCGTTCAGGGGGTTGGTGTCGCTCAGCACGCGGTCGCCGCCGCGACCGGCACGGGCAAGAACAACCTCGCCTCAGAGACGATCCGACTCGTGAACGGGCACATCCCGTTGATCAACGTGTTTTGGGCGCGCGCGATCTGGGAAGGATTGGTTGTCCATCGCATGATGGAAGCCGCAAGCCCCGGCTTCGTCGGTCGGGTCGAACAGAAGATGATGCGCGACTTCCGACAGGAACGGCTCATCGATTTCCGTTAACGCATGCACGCGTACATCTTTTCGAGCGCGGTCGCTTCCAAGTTGGCCCGCTCGATCTGTGCGGCCGCCGCGTTGAGTTGATCGATCTCATCGCGGAACTGCGGTCCGAGTTCACCAACGGCGTCCATGTCGGCGATCCGCTTACGAAGGTCCGCAACCTCGGCTTCCAGCATGGACTGTTGCGTCTTTCCGCCGGGCTGACGCTCCGCCTCCGCCGCGCCGCGTGCCCGCTGGTATTCGAGATCGGCACGTTCGACCAGCCGCGCATCATCCGCGCTGATCCGGTTCACCGGGTTCGTGCGTTCCTCCAGATAGCGATCCACCCGGGCGAGGAACTCGTTCTTCGCCTCGGTCAACGCGTCCGCTTCCCGGCGGATCATCGCGGGGATATCCGCGCCGGCCCGTTCGAGTTCGGCCTGCCGTTCGGTCTCGATCCGCTTCGCCTCGGTCAGGCGGGATTCCGCTTCGCTGATCCGCGCGGGGTCCACCCCTTCGGTCGCCCTCAACGTGGCGAGCGCCTCGGTCTGTTCCTGTACGGCACGGCTCGCCGTATCGAGCGCGGCCTGTGCCTGCACCTGTTTCCGGATCGCCTCGACCGGAGGCGGATCGACCGTCGAGTTCGGATCGATCCCCATGTCGCGAAGCGCTTTCTCGTTCCACCCCGCGTCGTCCATCAACGTATCGATGCGATCCTCGACCGCACGAATCGCAACAGGGTCCGCCCCGGTCGCGCGAAGCCGGTCGAGTTCAGCACGAGCGGCGACAAGCTGGTCCCGGGTCTGACCGATCCGGGTCCGCGCGGTGGTGATCTCATCGATCCCCCGGGTGATCGCCTCGAACTGCCGTTGCGCGTGTTCCGCCGGGGATCGGACGATGCTGGAATCCAAGAGGTGTTCGATCAGCGGGAGTTCCACCCGGACCGGTCGCCCCTCTAGGGTGTCGATCATCCCGACCCGCATCATCGCCGCTTGCGTCTGGCCCGGGGCGTTCTCGGTGATCGAGGCGATCTGTTGCAGTTCCACCGGGGCACCGCGCATCCGGCGGTACGCGTCCATCGCACCACCCAACGCGGGATGCGCGACCGATCCGAACACCGATCCGTACAGGACGTTTTCGAGCGCCGTCGCCCACGTGTACTCGCGTTGCTCCGCCGTCGATCCGGCCGCGATGATCGGCTCTAGCATCGCCGTTCCAACCGCACCTTCCGCCGCACCGATCCCGGCGCGCCATGCGGCACGTCCTAGGATGGTCGCACCACGGATTTCGCGTACAAATGGGAACGTGCCCATCAACAGGTTCAGCGGATCGAGCATCGATGCGCCCAACCCGGTGAAGAACTTCGCCCCGGTCTGCACCACACCGCCACGGCCACGGCGGATGATCGACTCACGTTGAAGTTCGATCTCTTTCAGCGCGCGGAGTTCCTTCGCCTCGCGCTCCCGCACGGTCGTTCCCGAATCCCAGCCGAGCAACCGTCGACCATCCACGGTGATCCCATATCGCTTGTTCGCTTCCTCCGCCGACAACAGTTCGGAATCCGCGAAGAACGGATTCTCGAACCCGAACAGCGTGGGCGAGTTCCCGGTCCAACGGCGCGCCATGCGGTCGAGATAGTTCACCGGATTGGTATCGATGGTGTCGTCCCACACCGCACCGAGAACCTCCCCCGTGGAGGACTCGTATTGATCGACGCCCCGGACATCCATCCGGGGATCGTTGAAGATGCCAAGGGATTCGAGATCGGAACCGCTCATCGCTTGTTCTTCTCCCGTGCCTTGCGTTCCTCACGATCCCTGATGTGCTGGCCGGTCGACTGCCGCGACGGGATCACGCTCGGCTCGAACGCGTCCGTGTTGATGTCGCGCAAGCGCATCGCCCGATCATCCCGTTCCTTGATCGCCTCGTACCGCTCACGCGAAGTCGAACCAGCCGGTACGGGTGCGGCCGGCTTGGGTTCGGGTCTCGGATACGCATCGCTCCAACGATCCGGGTTGAGGTTGTCCGGTCCGGTGGCGGGTTCGTTGCGTGGGGTCTCGACCTTACGGTCGAACGATTGCTGCCACCGTTCGACGTTGGTCACCCGGTCCACACGGGGATCGGTTCGCGGCACATCCACGATGGACGGCTCGAACGTCGGGTGTCCCTTCGCGTCACGCGCACGATCATGAGCGGCAGCCAATCCGGGCACGTCGGCGAACCTCACCACCAGCGCGGTCTCTCGACCATCTCGGTTGATCAGGAACGCCCGCCCGTTCGGCATGACCCGATAGATTCCGGACTGATCATGCATGGTGACCCACGATCCTTTCTCCCGCATCTCGTACAACGTGACCTTGTCGCGCTGTTCCTGAGTGAGGGTTTCGCCGACGCTGGCCGGTGGTGTCGGTCGCATCGTCTTCGGGTCGAACTGATCCATCGCGAACTGCGCGGCTTTCTCGACCTGACCGGTGGTCACACCAAGGTTCTTCGGCACCCGCACGGAGAACCCGGAATCCCGGATGTACTCGTACCGGCCAACCAGATCGGCGGTTGCCTTGTCGGCGGCATCGCTCGGGCTCAGGCCACGGTGACCCACTAGGAACAGTGCGTATCGACGAACCGCCTCGTTCATCGCCTTGACCTTGCTATCGCCGTAGATACTGGACCGGTTCGCGGCGATCATCGTCTCTTGCCAATCGCGCATGTTGCTGGTCAACGCCTTCACGACAGTCGTCGCGGCGTTCGCCTCGCGCATGTTCGCGGCCTTCACGAGTTCCTCGTTGTCGGATTGGAACGCGCGGATCAGATCGGTTCGGGCTTGCAGATCGTTCGGCCCGTTCAGGTCGGCGACGATCTGAACGGACGGGTTGATCTTGTCCTTTCCCTGACCGAGCCGACCCATCACGGAATCGAAATGGGGTCCATAGAACCGCTTCAACTCACCGAGATACTCGGCCGCCGCAGCCGGATCGCGCGCGAACAATCCGTTTAGGTTGGACTGGTGGCGTTCGGCCTGTTCGTTCGTGACCACGGACTGTTTCATCAGGGGTACACCGATGGCACGTTGACGCGTCAGCAACGCGTCGAACGCGTTGAACCGGGTCTGATCGTCGGGGCTGATCATGTCGGTCCGCAACGTCGGGTTCGTCCTCAACGCGTAGCCGGCACCGTCATTCTCGATAGTGGTGGCGCGATCACGCGCGGCCTTCACCCGGGCGTCATGCGCTTTCTGTTCGAGCGCGTACGTGGGCGATCCCTCACGGGGTTGGCTCGCCGCTAGCATCGCGTCGACTTCGGCCGGGCTTGCGCCTTGGATTTTCCGGTTGAAGTCGAACGAGATTCCAGCCTGACGGAACCGCTCGACCCATTCGTCCGCAAGCGCGGGGTCCTTCGCGAGTGCCTTCCGGACTTCCGCCTCGGACATCCCTTCGATGGGTTGACCGGTCCGTTCAATCGAGCGCTCGTTGTCGTCGAGTCGTCGCCGCAGCGCAGCCGCACCAATCGCCGCAGCCGACGCCGCCGCAGCCTGACGCCGCGCCAGTCGACCCGTGAGGTACCGGCCCAAGCCTTCGCGTTCCTCGACCGTGTAGTTCCCGCCCGCGAACTGGCCGGTGCCTTTCTCAATCGAGTCGATCAACGCCTGTGACGGGTTCGCCTCGAACGCGCGGATCGCATCAGCCCGGCGCCGGATCATGTTGACGTTGCCCGCCATGGTCCGCGCCTGCATTGGTGTAATACGGCCATTCGCCTGTGCGCGCTCGATCATTTCAAGCGTGGTTTGCACCCGGAGCGAAGTGGCGGCGGGATCGCGGTTCGAGATCGTGTCGGTATAGATGGCGTCCGTCGCTTTCTCGACCGAGTCGATCAGCGACGTGACGTGCCGCTCCGCATCCGCACGGGCAAGCCCGGTCTGGATCGCGGAGTTCCCACGTTGTTGCATCCCATCGGCGAGCCGCAACAGACCTTGCCGCTGGTGCGGTAAGACTCCCTCGATCCACTCCCTACGCATCTGGACGAACGCCTCGTTGAACCCCTGTGGGTCTGCGGCGAACTGGTCCTGTAGCTTCCGGGTCTTGTCGAGAAGATCGTTCATCTTGATCCCGGCGAGTTCCTCGGTCGCGCCCTGATCGAAGCCTCGACCACGCGCGGTCAACCGTCCGAGGATTCCCGTCGACTGCGGATCGGAACCCGCGCGGGACTGTGCCTCGCGACCCTCCGCAAGTCCGGCCTGTTCCTCGCGTTCCTCCGCCATCGCGAACAGCTTGTCCGCACCCTTATCGAGAAGCGCGGTGTTCGCGGGAGGGATGTAAACGCTCGTGGTGCCGGCTTGGAACGGAACGACCGCGCCCGGTATGGTGATCTTCGCCATCTTAGAGGGTCTCCCCGAACCGGGTCAGACCCAGACTCAATCCACCACCGGACGATCCAATCGCGTTCCCGATCTTGCCGCCCGCCCCTCCGCCGAACGCACCTCCGCCGAAGATCGAGGCGGCCCGAAGTCCACCACCGATGACGCTCCCCCATAGCGCGTTCGATCCGGCCCATCTCGCGTTCGCCGCGCTCGCCTCTAGGGCGCTGCTACGATTGTCCCCGGCGAATCGAATATTATACAGGTCCGTCGCCTCACCAGCGTCCATGAACCCGAGCGCGTCGACGAAGCTGTTCGAGTTCATCCCCGCCCCGGACCCGGCCATCATCGCTTTGACCTGACCGCGTTGACGTGCCGCGAGTTGCTCCCGCTCGGATTCGCGGATCGCCGTCTCAGTGTCGGCGTTGATCGCCGCGTTCGTGTACTGTTTGGCCTGAGCGTCCGCCATGTTCTTCTGTTGGATGCCCGACATCACGGACATTGCCAACGCGCCCACGGCCATCGCGATACTTGCAGGTTCGCACATTCTTGATTGATCCCCGTTCGGGTTGATTCTTGCTGGTATTTAGCGGGCTTCCATCAGGGCGAGTTCGCCCCGGCCCCGCCTCAGTCGAACTTGGGTGTCCACGCATCCCAACCGTTCAAGCCAGCGACGTATCCCCGTGTGCGTGACGGACGGGGCGATGTGGATTCGATGCAACGGATACTCGGACCGAATCCACCCGAGATATCCCCGCGCGGCACGGGTCATCGCGATCCCGTACTGATCGACCACCTCGGTCCCCTGCGCGACCAGATAGACCACGTGGGGGAGAACGTTCATCCCGAACACCAAGGCGGGTCGACCATGGACGCGCACGATGAACGCCTCGGTCAGCTTCAACCACGCATCGATGAAGTGATCCCTCCCGTACGTGTCCGGGTTCATCCGCTGGTACTCGTCGAGATCATCCGGTCGCAGCCGATCAAAGATGTACCCGAGCGCTTGCCGGTTCGGTTCGGTGATCTTCACCCCGCGCGGTAGCTTCATCGCGCCGTGCTCGTATCGAGTCCGACCGTGATCCCGTTGATCGTGGCGGGATACGGATCGCGGACCGAGATGGTGAGCGTGGGTTCCGCCGCGACCCCATTCAGAAGGACCCGCTTGATCCCGGTGAACGGCTGCGGCGGTACATCCAACAGGCTCGAACCCAACTGCCGCAACGGAACGCGTCGCCCATCCACGTGGATCGAACGAGTCTCGGTGAGGGACAGATCGAGATCGACCTTACGGGTCCGCTCGCCCCGCTTGGACTGACCATCGATGACGAGCGGCGGGGGTAGCGTCTCCAACTCGCACACGTACGGGAGTCCGACCACCACGGTCGCGACCGCCCGGCTCAGCGTGAACGCGCCCGTCTCGTCCACCTCGACATCGCTGAACGTGAACCCGTCCCCGACCACGGTGACGGTCTGATCCGCGAACCTCGTGAACCCCGTCCATGTGGCTTTCGCGGTGTCCGTGGCGGTCGAGTGCAGGTCCAACAAGTATGAACCCGCGACAAGTTTCGCCAGATATCGACCCTCATCGAAGTCGATCAACGCGTACAGGTCATCCCCCACCGTGCACACGTCCACGCACGAGCATCCTTCGGCGAGTTCGATCCGGCACCACGCCCGAACCCCCGTCGACTTGTCGAAGATCAACGCGGAGAACGTCCCATCCCCATTGAGCACCACCACGACCGAGTTGTTCTCGAACCTCTGCAAGTAGGCGGTCGCGGTCGGATCGGTGATGATCTCCGGAGCGATTGCCATCAGCGATGTCGAATCGTACCCCTCACGATCCACCATGTAGTCGAACGCCCTCAGAGTCCCACGGCGATCCACGAACATCGCAGTCCCGTCCGCGTTGATCGCCCTGATCCCGTTATCCAGTGACCCATATGCGGTGATCGGGGTGAACTGGACCGAGATGTCAGGCGCACCCGACATCGCCGCCTCCAACTGCAACCACTCCCCATCGGACATGAACAGCGAGACCTTTTCACCGCCGACGATGTCGACGAACCGGTTCGCCGATCCATCCGACAGATCGAAGTGGAACGAATCATCAGCGGCCGGGTTCGGTCCACCATCCAAGCCGGTCTCATCCTGAACGTCGTCGAAGTCCCACGGCTTGCCGATGGTCGATCCCCAGATCGAGCCGGGAAGATCACGCGATCCACCAATCACCAATCGCTCTTGGAAGAACACCCCGCAGATCGGATAACCTCGGATCGGTGACCACGCTTGCTCCCGAAATGCGTCCGGATCGGTCGACCCCAACGTCTTCAACACGGTCCCCGTGGCGGACGTAGCCGAGGCGACCGCCGTGATCTGCACGTACCCCTCTTGCAACCAGAACACAGTCGAATAGGTGACGTTATCGGCGGAGAACACATCCCCGGTGGTGGTCAACGTGACCGATCCAGTCGTGGCGGAGGCGGACATCGTGATCGCATCATGACCGGGGAATCGATTGTACGGGTACACAGTAATGGGGAAGTTCCCGACCGACCATGTCGCGTCATCGTCACCCCGCACGATCCTCTGAGGGAACACATCCTCGTGGAACCCGACCAGCCAAGTCGAGTTCTGCGCGAACCGCACCATCGGCAACTGAGCGGCCGTCCATGGCACGACGACATCGCTCGCGACCACCACTCCATCGCGGTACACGTTCATCAGCCCATCGCGGAACACCATCAGGTAAATCTGATCCAGCCCGATCCGGAACACGCACATCGCCAAGCCCGGCTCAGCCGCGCGGAACTGGAATCCCGGTCGAGTCAACGCGGGTCCCTGTCCGGTACAGATGAAGTTGTCCGCCCGCTTGACCGCCAGCCCATACAGCTTCTGATCCGACCGGAACGCGAGTTCGTTCGAGATCACCCCGCCGGAGAACGCATGCTGAGTCAGACGGAACTTCGTCATCGCCACGATCCCGGCCCGAACAACGGCGTGGGCGAGATCGACCGGCACGCGTCCACCAACGCGGCCTGATAGGCGACCTGAATCTCTCCATAGGCGCGCTGTACGTCCGTGGTCGCGGCGCTCAGCTTTGGCGCCACCGCATACGCCAGTGATGTCGCGAAGTAATGTTGGAACGGGACCGGAGCGAGCGCGAACTCCGCGTTGCTGATCCGCCGCCCGTACCTGAGTAGGAGTCGATCCCGCTTCGCGAGGATCACATCACCCTCTCGGGTCCACGACTCGCCCAAGATGAGTCGACCAGCGGTATCCACGATCTGATCGAACCGCACCAAATCCGAGGGGATCGCGAACTGATACTGGTAGAGGGGATTCGTCGGGGTACCCACCAACCGGGATAGTTCGAGCGTCTTCGTGTTGAACGGCCACGCGGTGCGAGCGAGACACCGATCCAGCACGAGCGGCACCTCTACCGCGAACGCCTGAGCCTCAATCGTTTCCTCTTCCAACGACTGAACGGGTTCGAGTCCGAGTCGGACTGAAATCTCTGTGACGATATCGATGAGCGTTGCCATGCGCGGTAAACCCGAGTTCTTGATTGTCCCGGTATTTATCCGCGCTCGAACGAAAAGGGCCGCTCGCTGGCGGCCCCATCGTTCGGTCAGTATGGACGCGATCAGCGTGTGCGGGATCGAAGATGATCGAGCACGTTCGCGAATCCGCTCACGCGCACCTCACCACCGTCGCGGTGACCCGCTTCGTGGTCGGACACCCGGAACCGTTCCGTGGTGAACCCCTCGCGGAACCGGAACTCCAGATAGAACGATCCGGTCGACGCCTGATGCCGCTCGATCAACTCCCATCCCAGCCGATCCGCCTCGGCCACACACTCGCGCAGCTTCATCGCTCAGCCCTCCCGCTTGGTCGCGCCCATCGCGAACATCCCGTCCGGCTTGAACGCGGCCATCGCCCGCTCGATCACCTGTGCGGCGGTCCATCCCTAAACATGTCCTGATTGAAAGTCCATTCAAGACTGTCAGCAATGGAAGAACGTACATTTCTATGTCTGTTGCAGATCAGTCACAGTTTTAACGGGTCGACGGAACGGTTCGATTCCGGCGAAAGCCAACTCAGCTAAATAGAATCGAGCCGCCACCATGAGCGGCACGTTCGAGATGCATCCGAACGAACCTGCAATCCCATCGATCAGCGCGCGCAATCACCCCTGATCGGGGGACGATGAATCTCGCCTACTCGATCACGCCATCCGGACCGGAATGGCAGCCGCATCTATTGACCGGTGTGAGCGATGCACGATCCCGCTCGAACGAACGATCCCGGATTCCGCACGGTTGAACCGCGATCAACGATGAACATCCCCGTTGATGATCGATCCCTGTCGAATCCTGATCGATCCCCTTCGATCTGATCCTGATCCCCTTCGATCCGATCCTGATCCCCTTCGATCCGATCCTGATCGCTCGATCTGATCCTGATCGCTCGATCTGATCCCCTTCGTGGGGTTATGTCGTTCAGCCGCGATCCGCGTCGCGTGCGGGTCCGATCCGGGTCGATCTCAGCCTCGATCCGGACCGCTCGATCCAGCCCGAGCTACCGCACGTCGTGATTCACCGCGTGTATTCGTGGAAGTCGACGGCAAGCCTTTTCCATAATGGAGTTTCTCGGATCGATTCGGTTATTCGCGAGTCTGATCAATGACTTGGGTTTTTCTCGGTCCGACTGGATCGCGCATAATCGCCGAATCCCACGCGCGGGCACCACGGATAGTAGGTTCCGAGCGAATCCCCCACGTTCCCACGCATATTCGAGCGCTCCGGAATCCCCCAACCGGACCGCGTCGAGGGGGTACCCGGTAGCGGATTATGGGTGGGTCTGGCTGGCCCTCCCCCGGGGGTCGGGCCGGGTCCCCGCCGGGCTCGCGCTCTGTCTTACCTGACCCCGTCATGAGACACAGTAGCTCCCACAGTTTGAGTATCTCAATGATCAGTAGGTCATCCTCACAGGAACGATTCTCGCACGTGCTGGTGGACGATCCGCTCACAGACCCACCCCCAGTGGGATTCAGAAAACCCTCGCAGGTGAGCGTCCTATCGCCGATTCGACACTGGTGGAGCCGACTGATCCTTGACCAGCTTTTTGATCTCTGCCTTGGGCACGAGCACGGTCAGAGTCGGACTCTGTCTGAGGATCACACCAGCGTCGATCATCCGAATCAATCGGCCCTCGACGACGCCCACGGGGGTGTCGATGCGAACGACTGGAACACGCGGGTTCCGAGAATGGACGTGGCCCGTGACAAACGATGCACCGACGAATGACGCGAATGCAACCACAGCCCAAATGATCACCCGTGTTTGGGATGAACTCGTTCGCCGGTCCATCTCCATAGCCGCCCACAAGGCCACCCCCATGGGGATAGCGAACACGGCAACCAAGTAGATCGATTCGCCTTCCCAAATGAACAGAACCGCCACCACCACCACGACGCCTAGAACCAGCCCGATGGCCCCGGCCATAAGCGTTAGTTTGCGGGTCGCTGATTCTCTGTCATCGGGATCATCAATCATTTGGAGGGACCGCCGTCTGCGGACGATCCACACCAAAAGAAGCGCACTGGGGATTGACGAAGCACATATTACCGGAACGAAGAAGATCGCCGTGTTGATGTGGTCGCTCAGCGTGAGGTACTCCAACCACGCCCAATCCGCGTTGAAGTATCCGAGATTATAAATGAACGCCATCACGAGCGAGATCGTCGCCACTACAGCGCCCACCTTGGTGACTCCCTCGACCACCTTACCAAGAGATTCCATCCGCTCCCCCTCTCGGTCCGCCTAGGATCGTCGCTGGCGCGGTTTGTTCGTTAAAGTCTATACCCCAAAGCACGTGGGGGAATCTTCGTCTGTGAGCGTCCTGAGCGGGTCTCCGATGGATGTCCCTCGATGATCTGCCACGCGACCTGTCCGACCGTGAACACCGTGGGGGTCGCAATCAGGATCGTCCCCACTGTGTAGCAGACGAACACCAAGAGCCGGATTCGGCGATTGCTAGTATCCAAGGTGTCGAACGCGTAAAGGACCCGTAGCAGTTCCTCGCGAGACTCGACCGCCATCTGCGCGGTCTTTCCCCCACTGCCGTATTCGGAGCGGTTCGAGTACGCACTGACAAAGTTGGACGCCAGTCGACGCATCATGATCTGGTGTTCGCGAGGACCGCCTATAGGGATCAGGTCTTTGAGTTCCTTTTCCGGGTGAGCGGCCATCACCGATTCCTCTCCGGCGCGGTACTCGGTCGAGTCCTTGTACTTCTTGACCGTCGCAGGACATCGCCACGCGTACAGGATCGAGCCCAGAGCGAACGCGCATCCTCCAAAGTAGAGGAAGTGGATTCGCCACCCTGCCCGTCCGGTTCCAGAGCCAAGCATCGAATGCTCATTGAGCCAGTTCACCACTTCGGTGTTGTACAGGATGAAGTAGCCCAACACCGGCACTAGGAACGCGGACTTCGCCAGCGATGAGTTTCCGATGTTCCGGAGTACGCTCCATCGCATGTTCTCCCGCGTCCATGTCCACACGAACATCCGGACCCGGTATCTCAGCGACGGGCGAAGCTGAGGCTCGTTCATCGATCTCCCCTTGGTTGATCGATCATAGCCGTGCAGGCGTTCGCCGTCATGTGCGGGCAAATGCAGGCGTCGGCCTAAGTACTCCGCGATCTGATCGAAGCCGCCCGGTCCCAACTGGGCTGAAACGTATACGTTTGGCGACAATGTTCGGCCGTATACAAGTTCGTCCCGCGCAAGATTGATTCAAATATTCGTACACGGGTGAACTCGTATTGACTGGACTCGATCATCGTCCGAGTCTCCTCACTCTCGTCCCCCGGAGGATCGCGATGAAAGTCGAAGTCGATGAAGTCAGCATCACTTTGGTCGATGGTCGTTCCATGGATGTGCGGATCGGGCTGGTCGATCAGAGTCAGCCCGGATGTTTGATCGGCGCGCTATGGATCGATGATCGTCTGTTCGGTTGGCAGTTCTGGCCGGCGACATCCGGCTTGTTGATCTGGTCGAACCGGGGTGATGAGCCCGATGGTCTGGTTCGTGTCGAGATCGTTCAGCGTTGGTTGGACGATCTCGGTTACTCGGTGGTCGGATCGACCACGCTGCACTGATGGAGGCTGCAATGGATAAACCGAGCGGAAAGCAGTTGTTGGCCGATCACGACGCGCGGACGCAGCCACGAGGACGATGGTCGTGGTCGTGGCTGATCGGTATCGTCGTGGGGATCGCGCTGATCAAGGCGATCTCGTTCATGGTCCATCATCCCTGAGGGATCGCGGCCGGCGGAATCAAAAAGGGGGGACCCACGGGTCCCCCCTTTCGGATCGAGAACTCAGTGCATGGATCGTCGATCCGGCACGATCTCGCCCGTGTGATCGCCATGAACCTCGGCGATGTACCCGGCCATGGCCGTGGCGCACGACTGAGCGATCTCGCCGATATTCTCGGGGTAATCCTCGCCTCGGACGCGTTCGACGGTGAGGACGCCATCCTCGGCCATGAACCAATGGAACATCGATTCGCCGTGGAAGATACCGCCGCCCATCTTGGCGTTCCTGTCTTTGATCAGACAGGCGGCGCCGTCTGGATCGATCTGGTAAATGTCGACATCTACATCGTTGATCTGGTAGGCGCGATGATTGATCAGCTTCATGATTGGGCTCCTCTATCTGGTTTAAATGATCCGGCTCGGAGCCGGGATCAAGCGGCCATCCGGGTCGAACCCGCACATCGATGAAGTTCCATCGCGGCGACGACCACCTTCATGATCAACCGACACCGTGCTTCATCGCCGTGAGCCCAGATCAACCTATGGAGCAGCCCCGGCGCCACCATGTAGGTCGAGGCCATCTTGCGGAACCGCGTGGTCCGGCGCTGGTGCTCGGTCCGACGTGCCAGTCCGAGATCGCGATACAACCGGCTCAGGATCGGCCTGATCGTCTCGACGGGTTGATCCAACAGGGCGGCGACTTCGTCTCCGGTCAGTCCGTGCTGGTGGGCGTTATCGTCGATCAGCATCAGGACGGCCGTGGCTAGTTCGACGAATCGATCCTCCCGAGCCTGTCGCTTCGCCGGGTGGACGGATTTCTGGTTTTCATTTGGATTCATTTGGATTCCCTCACTCAGTTATTCGAGGGATTCCAGAAGTTGGAAAGCGAATCCCTCTCTTTTACTTATCGAGTACCTGTCAGAATCCGGGATTTTCTGCGCTTTTTTGTCGTTCGGACCGAACGACCACGTCCATCACCACCACTCGGATGCTGATCCCGGACGATCTCGACGCCCATCCCGGGCGTTCCCGGAACGGTCAGGACGTTCCGGGCGGACGTTTGGGCGGCCCAGCATTGGCACGTTCATGCACCCGAATGATCTCGGACCAATCCGCCGGGATTCTCCGATGGAGGGTCGGGGCCAGACGGTGGTCGATCCCATCCCGGTTCCACGTGCGACCACGCCGGCCGGGACTTCCAACCCCGGCCCGACCACGGATTCTCTCCACCGTGGACGCGCTGACCCGGAACCGGGCGACCAGTTCGGCGACGGTCGCGTCGTGCGCGGCGAGGATCGCCTCACGGATGAAGTCTTTGGTTCGAGCCGGCATTCCGGTATTTGTCCGATCCCGACGGACCCGATGCACGAACCAGACGCTCACGCCCAGATCGTGGGCTGTGCGATCTCGCCCATGAGGGCTCGCGAGGATCGCCCGGATCAGTCCGGGGTCGAGATCGCGGGCCGGGCGCCCTCGCGGTCGTGATCCCCGTGGGGGTCGTCGTGGTCGGGCTTCCCCGAGCCGGGCTCGTTCGAGGCAACCATCGGGATCGTTCTTGACCCGGTACGCCGTGGTGATTCCCACCCGGACGGTTCGGGCGATCTCTCCCAGAGGGATTCCCCGGGCGATCCCGTCGAGAATCCCACGGACCCGCATCGTCGATATCGGCGGCATCGGCATCCCATATTTGATCGACTGGCCCCGGCCGATGATGAGATTCGATGATCGACTGGATGATCGATGGACGACATCGACTGGATGATCGACTGGATGATCGACTGGATGATCGACTGGATGATCGTCCACGACATCGATGGTTATTCGTATACGAATCGATGAACGACATCGATGTGATGATCGACTGACATCGATGAACGACATCGACCACGACATCGATGTGATGATCGTCGCTCCCTCGGCTTCGCCTCGGTTCGCTCGTTTGTATACACGCCGGAGGATGGGAGGATGAAATCATCCTCCAGAGGACGGTCGTCCTCACACTACACATACACTCTCTTTTATATCTATTATCCTTAGTAATATCTAAAGAAAGATGAGTGTAAGTGTAGTGTGAGGATGAAATGATGCGATTCATCCTCCAGAGGATGAAATCATCCTCCCATCCTCCGGCGTGTATACAAACAAACGAGCGAGCCGGAGGCGAGCGACGCGATTATTCCATCAATCCTCGACAGGTCATCCCCGCTCGATCATCGAAGGGTCATCCTCTGGAGGATCGATCATCATCCGGGAGGATCGATCATCCTCCGGCGTGTATACGAATGATCGACGATGTCGTCGAACCGCTTGATCCCCATCGATGAGCGACCCAGTTTTCGATTGGGAGTCGGTTTCGCGCGTGATCCCTAAATACGAGTGATCGCGTCGCCAATCACGATCAACACAGATTCTCCAAGCCGGGCGTGCCCGGCATCGACAGGGTCCGGTTCCGACAGTTTGGCGACGCGAGGAATCGGACCCTTTTTCGTTTGGAGAATCATTGCGATGAAGATCAAAGAAGTACGAGATGTCGACCACGTTCGACAGTTCGGCGAGAAGTCGGACCGGACCGTTCAGGTCGCCATCCTGAATAAGTGGTCGGAACCGACCGCGTTGTTCCGGGCGTGGCTCGCCCTTCCACAGAGCGTGCTGACGACATCGTCGGTCTTTGAGAACCTTTTCACGTCGATGAGCCGGGGTAAGGACCCGTACCTGTCGACGCTGGTGGCGTTCCTCGACGTGTGTCGGGAGCATGACGTTCCGGTCATGGTCCGTTCGAGGAACTACGGCGAGCGTCCGTTCGAGGTTCAGGAGAACGGCTCCGCGTACACGCCGCAGTCGGCGGAATCTCCCTTTAGGAAGGGCCGACCCTGTGCGCGTCAGCCCGGGGAGAGCGAGGAATCGTTCTTCGAGCGGTGGGACGAACACCGGCTGGGATGTTTCAGCCTGTGTGTCCACGACGTGTTCGACGAACTTGGCACCACACTGGGGGATTACTTGGTGAGCCAGCGGCCGGACCACGACATGTCTCGGGCGATCCCTCTGGAACTTTTCGATGCCCGCCTGATGGCGCAGTGGGTGTTGAACCGGCCCGAGGCGGCCCGCCTCGCCCGGACGGCTGAACCCTCTGTGGATCGGGATCGCCTTCCGGTGGTCGAGACCACGTCGGCCCCGGTCATCGATGATGGGAGGGTCTCCCAGTTGGAGGCGACCGTCGCCGAACTCTCCGCTCGGCTCGCGACCCTGTCCTCCCCGACCCGGATCAACCTGATCGGGTTCCCCACGATCACCGCGCCGGAGCCGACGCCGTCGAACGTCGTGGTGTTGCGTCCGCGCTGGTCGGAGCCGACCACCTATGAGGACGCATATGGGCTGTCTGAGACCCGGAGGAACGTGGCATGACTTCCAACATGATCGAGCGCGCCACCATGGAACTGGTCAAGCTGGAGGACGATGTCAGCCAGTACGAGTTCCTGAACTCGTTCCGCCCGCCCGGGAACGCGGAACTCTGTGATGCCTACGATGGTCTCATTCGCGCGCGGATCGAACTGCTTCAGGAGATCAACAAGATCGTACCTTTGAGCGAGGCTGATCACGACATGATCAAACTCTGCATCCGCCGAATGCAACTGGCTTCGCGCGAGACGATCCTTCGCCTCACTCGGCTGTTGACGGCGTCGGAGGATGCAGCATGACCGACACCGATCTGATCCTGAACCGGGCACTCGCGGAGATTCTCGAACGGGCTTTGGACCGCCGGGCTGAACGGCGTCGTGCGCTGGTGCGCGAGATCGTCGAACTGGCCGAAGCCGATCCCGTCGACTGACACATGAACGACAACGGCCCCCGGGGCTTTCCGATCCCGGGGGCCGTCCTGCGAACTATCGGGCGAGTAAGGATGAACCCGACACCGAGTATTTAGGTCGCGATGACGGTTCGGACCAGTCCCCAGTTCAGGATTTCCACGCTTTCACGCGGATCGGGTAGGTCAGTCGATCAATGGCGGCTTTCAACGCCGCGAGTTCATGGGTGCCGTACTTCCTCCCCTGCGTCACCGACACGTGACCCACGAGGTAGTCCATCTGTTCCTCGGTGATTCCCGTCGTCGATCTGGCCCGGGTACGCGCCGTGTGCCGGAGGCTATGGAAGGTCAGTCGGGGATCGGTGATCCCGACGTGGTCGAGTTGATCCCGGGTGAACTTCGATACCGCGCTGAACGAACCGCCGTTCGATCCACGTTTGAGCGTCGGGAACAACCTCCCCTCACATCGGTCGACGAACTTCAAGAACCCGAGATCGATCACGGCCTGATGGAGGGGCACGATCCGCCGGGAACCGGTGTTCTTGACGCGCTTGTCCGAATCGCCGCCGACTTCACCACGGATCGACATGTACCAGACGCGGCTGTCGGGATCGCGAATCACATCGTCGCGGTGAAGCTGGGCGATCTCCGACTGACGCGCACCATGGTAGAGGGCCAGCAGCGGGAGCCAGTATTCAGCCGCACCGTGCGTGCCGACTTCCAACTTCGTGAATGTCGGATGGGCGAACCAGACTTTCAGGTTCGCGTCCGTAAACGCGTCGCGCTGAGGTTCCTCATCCTTGACGGTGAACTTGACGTTCTCGAACGGGTTCGCATCGATCAGCAGCATCTTTTTCCGAGCGTGTCCGAACAGGGCGGAGATTCCCGCGAGGTATCGGTTTTTGGTTTTGTTCGAGGTTTCGAGTTCCCCGAGCCGGGCTCGAAACTTCGCCACGTGGCCGCGTTCGGTCTGTTCCACGCTCACCCCGGGATTGGTTTCCTCAAACATGAGCCGGGCTCGGGTCACATCGGCTTCATGCTTGGGCGTGGGATCGGTCTCGTTCGACCACGCGCGTTGGACCTGTTCGAGTGTCGTCCCGATCTGGACCAGCCTCGGTGCATCCACGGGGACCACCGGGGGTTCTGGCTCGATCCGGATCGGCGCCGCCGTGGTCCGCTCTAACAGGGCACGGACGACGAAGTACGAGGCGGTCAGACCATGGTGGAACAGCATCCCGCCCTGAGTGAGATCACCCCGGTTGAGGACCTCGACCGCGTCCGGAGCGTGGACCTTGGCCCACGTCTGGAACTGGTGACGGACGTACGTGAATGCGTGCGACGTGATGCGGGACTCGGTCGGAATCTCGACGTTCTCCGGGAGCGGCAGCCGGCCACCGTTCTGGGCCGCGCACGCGTACAGCCACGCCGCGATGGCATCCCACATGATTACCCGTCGATGATCCTTGTTCGTCTCGATCAGCGCCCGGCCCTGAGCCTGAGCGATCATCGATTGGAACTCCGCGTCGAACAGGGACCATTTCGATTCGGCTTCGCGCCGGTCCGTCGTTCCAAACGACTTGATCCACATCGTCTTACCGATTACGTCTCTGACCGCCTCCGGGATGGCTTTCCGGTACAGCCAGATTCCATCACGGGGGTTCTCGAACAGGCCGGGATACTTCGCCATGGGGGTGCCTCTCGGTCGTATACAGATTCTTGTACACGATTCCCCGGTTTCTGTACACACGATTGTATACACGCCTGTAACGTAAGGCCCTGAAATGGTTTAAAACCTTGTCAAATGGGGCGTAGCCAAGTGGTAAGGCAGCGGATTTTGATTCCGCCATTCCCAGGTTCGAATCCTGGCGCCCCAGCCAACCATCCATGCGCGCCCGTCTCCGCCCCAATCCGCAGCGGAGGCGGTCGCGCTGTTGGCGCAGGTTTGCGTCGGGAATCCCTCACTGCGCAGCCGGTTTCAGCGGGCTGCTACCTGCCGCAGCCGACCGAGCGGTCCGTATGCCTTGGCGAATGCGCCCCGGCGAACGATCCGGTCAGCCGTAGCGCAGCCAGCGGTCGCGGGCTTTGAGCGCGGCGATGATCGCTTGTGCGACCGGATGGGGGCCATCGCCGAACTGCACATTTGTCTCGATGGACTGGCCGGGCGCCTCGAATCGGGCACGAATGAGGTGGGGGCCACCATCTATCGAGCAGTGCAGGGTAACGGTGGTGGCATCGATGCCCGGTCCGGCCAGCGCCGCGGCCGTCGCCGTGTTGAGATGATCGGGAAATCGCGCCGCGGCCTCGCGCAGCGATCCGGAGAAAAGCAGGCCCGGTGCCGGGCCCAGCCGCGGCGCGTGCTGCTCGACATGCAGCCGGGCCTCGGCGCCGGCGGGAGCCAGCGTCGGACCGGCGATCCAGCCCGTGAACAGGCGCAGTTCGCGACCGGTGCGTCTGGCGACCTCCGCCAGTCGCCCGCGCAGATCGTCATCGATAAGGGCTGCCGCGCCCACCGTCCAGAGGTCGCCTTCCGCAAGCAGGGCTTCGCCGTGTGCTCGCAAGGCCTGCGGACCGGCCGCATCAATGGTCAGCGGTGCCGCGCGCCAGTTGCCCGTCCGGCCAATGACCGACTGCAGGACATGGCTGCCGCAATGCTCGAGCCAATCGGCTACCGCGCCGCCGATCCGGCCACGGCCGATCAGGTTGACGGGATTGCTCATCCGACGGAATCCCGCCTCCCGGCTTCTCGACGAGGCCGGAAGGCGGATGTGCCCGTGCTGGCAATGGTTACTTCAGCGCGGCGATGAAGGAATCTACCTCCTCGAGCGGGATGTAACGCTTCTCCTGGATGCCACTCGCGCCAAACGTCCAGATGACGGCCGGGGCGGAGACGTCGCCGTTCTTGTCGAAGGACAAGGCGCCGGTGGCGCCCTGGAAGGACACAGGCTTGCCCTGCTTGAGCAGCCCCAGGGCCTTCTTGAAGCCTTCGACGTCGGCGTTGACCTTCTCGCCCTTGGGGTCGGTCACCATCGGGACCTTGGCGGCGATCTGCGCGCCCGTGGCGTCCCTGCCGGCGGCGTGGTAGGCGAGCAGCGCGACCGCCGCGGCATCGAAGCTGTTGGGCAGGCCTGGCCCGGCCGGCGGCTTGCCGAACTTGGCCGTGTAGGCCGTCACGAAGCCCTTCGCGCTGTCGGTGCGCGGCGTCGAGGTGTCCGTGCCGACGAAGTTCGCCAGATGCTGCAGGCCCACGGTGTTGCGGAAGTCGTCCGACTTCAGCGAGTTCGCGCCGATCATCTTGTTGGTGCCGCCGAGCGACAGCCATTCGCGCACCACCGAGATGCCTTCCTTGGGATAAAGCGCGAGGTAGACGGCGTCGGCCTTGCCCGCGAGGCCCTGGGTGACCTCGGCCCGATAGCCGGGCTGCCCGTCGTTGATGGCGATCAGCGCGGTCACCTCGATACCGGAAGCGCGAAAGGCCGCCGCGGCGAGCTTGCCGAGGTCCTGGCCCCAGTCGTCGTTCTTGTAGAAGACCGTCACCTTCTTGTAGCCCGCCTGCTTCGCCGCCATGGCCGCGACGGCACCCTGGACGCGCGACGTGGCGAATGTCCGGAACCACAGGCCCTTCAGCGCGCCCTCGGCGGCCATCGCCGTCAGGCGCGTGGTCGAGGAGCAGCATGATATCTGCATGGTGCCCGCCGGCACCGAGACGGAGGTCAGGATCGGGATGGTGATGCCCGAAGCCACCGTGCCGATCAGCAGCCGCACCTTGCTGATGTCGACCAGCGCCTTGGCAGCATCGACGCCGACCTTGGCGTCGTTCTGATCGTCGCGCAGGATCGTCTCGACCTTGCAGCCATCGACGCCACCAGCCTCGTTCACCAGCTCGGCGACCCACAGGGCGGTGGCGGCGATCGGCTTGCCCCAGTCGATCGACGTCGGATAGACGACGCCGACGTTCACGGAGCATGACTGGGCGGCAGCGCCGCCGGCTTGAGCCAGAACGGCCAGTGCCGCGGCCGCGGCGATTCGCGAAATCTTCCGTCTCATGTCACGTTCCCCCCTTGCCGATCTGTTCCGGTAGAATGCCCTGCGGTCGCCACAAGAGCATGCCGACGATCACGGACCCAATCAGAATGTATTGAATCGGGCCGGTGTAAAGCTGCATTGCCTGGGGCGCGAAGGAAGCGAGCGCGAATCCGCTTGCGGTCCACGCCGCCCAGATCAGGAACGCGCCCAGCACGGCGCCCCGATTGTTGCCCGCCCCGCCGACGATCAGCATGGCCCAGATCTGGAAGGTGAGGATCGGCGCAAGGTCCTGCGGGCCGATGAAGGCGTAGAAGGCCACGTAGAGACTGCCGGCCGCGCCCATGATCATCGAGCCGATGACGAAGGACTGCAGCCGCAGCCGAACCGGGTTCTTGCCGAGCGAGCGGGCCGCCGCCTCGTCCTCGCGGATGGCGCGCAGCGCCCGGCCATAGGGCGACCGGGTCAGTCTCTCGAGCCCGACATAGACGGCCACCAGAACCGCCAGCACCAACGCCAGATAGAACAGGCCGTAAAGGAAATTGTCGCCGATCGTCGCTTCGAGCGGACGGGGAAAGCCGCGCAATCCCTTGGCGCCGCCGGTCAGCGATTCGGCGTTGCGCGCGACGCTCTCCAAGGCGACGGCGACGCCGAAGGTGGCGATGGCGAGATAGTCGTGCCGCAGCCTGAGCGTCAGCGCGCCGAAGAACCAGGCGATCAGCCCGGCGAACAGGATGCCGCCGGCGACCGCGACGGGAAAGGGCAGCAGGAACCCGCCGAACTGCCCGGGCTCCGGACGTCCGCCCAGCAGCATGGTCACGTAGGCGCCGGCGCCGAAGAAGGCTGCCACGCCGCCGTTGAACAGGCCCGTATAGCCCCATTGCAGGTTCAGCCCGAGCACGACGATGGCCAGGATGCCCGCCATCGTGGCGAAGAAGACCAGATAGGAGACCACGCCGGTCATGCCTGGTCCTCGCCGAACAGCCCGTGCGGACGCAGCAGCAGCACGGCGAGGATGATCAGGAACGGCATCGCCGGCACGTAGCCTGAAGGCAGAACCGTCAACGAGAGACCCGAGGCGACGCCCACCAGAAAACCGCCCAGCACCGCGCCATAGACGCTGCCGATGCCGCCGACGATGGTGGCGGCGAAAACCGGCAGGAGAAAATTGTGGCCGAGCGCGGGGGAAAGATGGTTGGTCAGCGTATAGAGAACGCCGGCCGCCGCCGAGAGCGCGCCGCCGATCAGCCAGACCGCGACGATCATCGTCGACAGGCGTACGCCTGCGACCTGCGCCAGGACGGGATTCTCCGCGACGGCGCGCAGGGCGAAGCCGAATGCGGTGCGCGTGAGCACGATGTGGAAGGCGGCCATCAGCGCCAAGGCGGCAACGAGTACGAAGACCTGATCGGCCTTGACGAGGATGAGCGGGTCGGTGCTGAGCACCGTCGCGAAGGCGATGTCCTGCGAGAAGAGCTGCGCGTTGTGGCCGAAAACGAGCGTGATGGCGTTGCGGATGATCAGGGCGACGCCGAAGCTGGCAAACACCATCGAGAGCGCGTCGGCCTTCGCGCGAATGCGCCTGAAGACCAGCCAGTCGATGGCGGCAGCGGACAGGCCGGTGATCGCCATGGCCAGAAGCGTGGCAAGCGCCAGCGAGGCCGAGACCGTCAGGGGCTTGAACGCGGTCGCCAGCGCGGGTGCGAGCGCCATCAGGACCTTGTCGAACACCAGCGCGGCATAGGCGCCGATGGCCAGCAGCTCCGCATAGGCGAAATTGGCGAATCGCAGCATGTGCATGACCATCGTCAGGCCGATCGCGCCAAGCGAGACGATGGCGCCGGTCAGGATGCCGTCCAGCAGGCTCTGGATCATGCCGCGCCCATCCGCCTGCCGCCGAGATAGATCTCGCCCACCAGCGGATCCGCCAGGATGGCGGCGGCCGGCCCGTCCATCTGGTTGCGTCCCTCCGCCAGGATGTAGCAATGGTCCGCGACTCCGAGCGCCTGTCGCACGTTCTGCTCGACCAGGAGCACCGTCACGCCCTGGCGGGTCAGCGAACGGGCCAGCGCGTGGACGTCCGCCGCTATTTTCGGCGAAAGGCCGGCCGACGGCTCGTCCATCAATATGATGCGCGGGCGCGGCGCCAGCGCCATGGCGAGCGCCAGCATCTGCCGCTGGCCGCCGGACAGCGAGCCCGCACGATCCGCGGCCTTTTGCGCGAGCGGCGGGAACAGGCTGAAGAGCTCCTCCAGCCGCGCCCGCCGGTCCGGTATGCGTCGAAGCACGAGAGCGAGGTTTTCGCCGATGCTAAGCTGCCGGAAGATGTTGTCGGTCTGCGGCACGTAGGACAGCCCGAGCGCCCCCATCTGGTCGGGACGGATGCCGGTGATGTCCTTGCCGTCGAGCAGCACGCGCCCGCCCGACACCGACACGAGCCCGGCGACGGCCTTGATCAGCGTGGACTTGCCAGCCCCGTTGGGCCCGATGATCACGGTGAGGCTGGCGCGTTCGACGCCGAGGTCGACCTGCCTGAGGATCGGCAGGTCGCGGACATAGCCCGCCTCCAGCGCCTCGATCTTCAGGATGGCCGTCACGCAGCGGTTCCGAGATAGGCTTCGAGCAGCAGCGGGTCGGCCTGGGCCTCGGCGACCGTCCCCTGGAAGACGACGCGTCCCTCGGCCAGGGCGATCACCGGATCGCAATGGCGCATGACGAAGTCCATGTCGTGCTCGATGATCACGAAGGTCACGCCGCGCCGGTTCAGTTCCTCGATACGCTCGACCAGGACGCGGGTAAGCGACGGGTTCACGCCGGCAGCCGGTTCGTCGAGCAGGATCACCTGGGGATCGCCCATCAGCGCACGGGCGAGCTCCAGGAGCTTCATCTGGCCGCCGGAAATCTTGCCGGCGGGATGATCCGCCAGCGGGCCGAGCGTCACGAAATCGAGGATGGCCCGGGCCTTGTCGCGGATGCGCGCTTCCTCCGCCGCCACCCGTCGACGTCGGAACAGCGCACCGACGACGGTTTCCCCGGTCTGATCCGGCGGCGCCAGCAGGACGTTGTCGAGCACGCTCATCCGCCGGAAGGGCCGCGGGATCTGGAAGGTGCGCGCCAGGCCCCGCGCGAACAGCTGATCCGACGCAAGACCCGTGATGTCGGCGCCGTTCAGCGTCACCGTCCCGGCGGTCGGCGTCAGCGCACCGGCCACCATGTTGAACAAGGTGGTCTTGCCGGCGCCGTTCGGTCCGATCAGGCCGGTGATGCTGTTGCGTCGGATGTCGAGCGTGACGCCATCGACGGCGCGCAACGTGCCGAAGTCCCGCGTCAATCCCCTCACCGACAGCACCGGACCCGTCACGAGCCCAGCACCTTGTCGTTCGGATTGGCGTTGAGGTTGTACTTCATGATCCGGCCATGCCGTCCGGACCGATCCCCTTCCAGCCCGTAAACCGGGCCGTGCGGCCCGCCGGCCTGCGCCAAAATGCCCGCGATGGCGTCCGTGTCGGCATCGCCGAGCGTCAGCCGGAAGACCTCCAGCGTCTGCGGCAGATGCCGCGCATAGCGGGCGCCGACGATGGCCGCGGCGACCTGCGGTTGATCCAGCGCCCAGCGGGTCGCCACCGACGACAGCGCCACGTCATGCCTGTCGCCGATCGACTTGAGCGTGGCCAGCAGCGACTGGAACAGGTCCCACGAGCCGAACTCGTCGATGATCAGCCGGTACTTCACGAGGCTGCGGTTCTCGAAGGCGTAGCCGGGATCGGGCCGGCCGAGCCAGTGCTCGGTAAGAAACCCGCCCGCCAGCGTGCCATAGCAGAGGATCCGGACGTTTCGACGAGCGCACCACTCGGCAAAGGCGCCCGCCGGCCGCCGGTCGAGCAACGAATACTGGACTTGGGCCGAAGCGACATCGTAGCCGGCGTCGACGAAGCGATCCATCGCGGGCGTGTCCCAGTTGGTGACGCCGAGATTGGCGATCTTGCCCTTGCGCTGGCAGTCCTTGAGCGCGGCGAGTGCGCCGACCGGATCGCCGCGGGTCATGTCCCACCAGAAGAACTGCACCAGCGGCAAGCGGTCGATCTTCAGCCGCAGCAGCGAACGGTCGACGATCGCCTCGATCTCGTCCGGCCTTATGTCGTCGAGCCGGCCAAGATCCGGCACCAGCTTGGTGTGGACGACGACGCGGCCGGCTGCCTCCGCGCCGCGGCGACGGCGGATGTCGGCGATGAAGGCACCGATCATGCCCTCGACGCCCTTGTAGATGTCGGCGCAGTCGAACGTGGTGATGCCGGCGTCGAGAAACGCCTCCATGTCGGCGATCGCCTGCTCGGGGCGAACCTCGCCGTGATCGCCCGCCAGCTGCCATCCACCCTTGATGATTCGGGAGATGCGATGACCCGGGCGCAGGTCGGCGGTTTCGACGGTCATTTCTTGTCTTCACGCCAGTAGGGCGTGCCGCGTGATGCCGGCAAACCGGTGGTCGCGGCATGGGTGAACCAGCGCCGCCCCTCGCGCACGATGCGAAAGCGGCCACCGCAATGCGGATCGGCGCAGGCGACTTCGGCGTCGGTGGACATCCAGTCGTCGGGATCGGTGACCCGCTGGCGGGCCGGCAGCAGCGGCAGGACCGCCGCGAGCGCGTACATCGAGACTTTCTGCGCGCCCTCGAACACCAGGTTCTCCCCGATCACCCGGAAAAACTCCCCCTCGACATGTCGGCAAACCGGCGCGCGCCCGTCGAGCACCGTCTCGACGCGCAGGTCGTATAGCCAGAATCCATGCTCGCCGTCGCGTTCCATACCCCCAACTTTCCGGTCTTGACGACCCCTGCTGCGACTGGCTCCAGTATGGCGCAAATCTGAACCTGATCACCATGTCCCCGATCTCCGAACGTTCCCGCCTGACCGACAAGCTGGAGATTTCACGAATCCTGACCGGCTTGTGGCAGGTAGCGGACATCGAGAAGGACGGAACGAGGATCGATCCCGAAACCGGCGCAGACTGGCTCGCGGCCTATGTCGCGCAGGGCCTCGACACATTCGACATGGCCGATCACTACGGCAGCGCCGAGATCATTGCCGGCCGGCTGCTGTCGCGTGGCGGTGCACAGTGCCCCCGCGTCTTCACCAAGTGGTGCCCGCCGCCGGGGCCGATGACCACCGAGATCGTGCGTGCGGGTGTCCAGGAGCGCCTCGACCGGCTGGGTGCCGAACGCATCGACCTGCTGCAGTTCCACTGGTGGACCTTCGAGCATCCGGCATGGCTGGATGCCCTGCATGAGCTGGCGCGACTGCGCGAGGAGGGCCTGATCGGCGAACTCGGCGTCACCAATTTCGACGCCGCGCATTTCAATCTGGCGCTTTCGGATGGCGTGCCGTTGCGCACCAACCAGGTGAGCTTCTCCCTGATGGACCGGCGGGCCACCGGCGAGCTCGCCGATACCTGCGAGCGCCACGGTGCCTGGCTGCTTGCCTACGGCACGCTCAATGGCGGATTCCTGTCGGAGCGCTGGCTCGAGCGGGAAGAGCCCGACAGCGTGGCCGACTGGTCGAAGATGAAATACGGCCGCTTCATCGCGGCCGCTGGTGGCTGGCAGGCGTTCCAGACCGTGCTTCGGGCGGCCGCGGAGGTCGCGCGCAAGCACGGTGTTTCGCTGGCCAATGTCGCGACGCGCTGGGTGCTCGAGCAGCGCCGTGTCGCCGGAGTCATCATCGGCGCGCGGCTCGGCGAGGCGATGCACGCGACCGACAACAAGCGGCTGTTTTCCTTCGCGCTGGACGCCGAGGACCGCGCCCTCCTCGATAAGGCCTTCACCGCCACCCGGCCGATCCCTGGCGATTGCGGCGACGAGTACCGCCGGCCGCCGTTCCTCACCGCGTCCGGCGATCTTTCCCACCACCTCTCCAAAGTTGCCAGGCCATTCCAGCGGCTGCCGGCCGGGCCGGGCGCCGAGCGCGTGCTGACCGGGTCATCCTGGGAGGACATCGCCGGCTACTGCCGGGCGCAGCGGATCGGCGATCGGATCCTGGTTTCGGGCACCACGGCGATCGCGGGCCTGTCGCGGGCAGTGGCACCGGCGGATGCCGGGGCGCAGACCACCTACATTCTCGATCGTATCGTTGCTTCCATCGTGTCGCTGGGCGGACGAGTCGAGGATATCGCGCGCACGCGCATCTACATCACCGACGAGGCGGACGTCGTGGCGATCTCGCGCGCGCATGGGCGCATCCTGGGCGACATCAAGCCGGCCAATACGCTGGTGCGCGTCGCCGGCCTAATCGGTGACCACCGCGTCGAGATCGAGGCTGAGGCGATCGTTCGGGCAGCCACCGCCGGGAAGTCCGGCCAATGACCAGAGACAGCACGATGGCGCAGGCTGCTTGGTGCATCCCGAGAGTCAGACCATCGAGTGCGTGAGCCTCATCATGTGGACCGACAAGCCGCGCGATCTGCGTGCCCACACCCGCAACGCGGTATTCACACGCGACCACCAGCGGGAGTCTGGCCCTGTTCTCAAGAGGACCGCCACAATGGTCACGGCGTCTGCAGCTCCCAGGTAACCAGGTGGGCCCGGCGACGGCGCTCGGCTTGCCGGAACCTCGCTGACGCTTCATACATTGCACGGAGCCGCCATGATCATCGAGCGCATCGACCCCATTGCCCTGCGCGTTCCGTTCAAGAATCGCACGAGCGTCGAGGGCGGTGCTGCGCCCGCGCTGCACCTGCTGTTCTGTCGCGCAACGACGCGATCGGGCCTTGTGGGCTATGGCGAATCGCTGTGCATCCACGCCAGGATGCAGGAGAGCCTGGCTGCCGCGATACGAGATGTCATCGCCCCGCTGTTCGTCGGCCAATCGGTCGAGCGGCGCCAGGCGCTCAATCTCGAGGCGCGCCGGCGGCACGCGTCCTTCGGCCGTGCCGGCACCATCCTCAACGCGCTGGGTGCCGTCGACACGGCGCTGTGGGACATAGCCGGCAAGGCGGCAGGACAGTCGCTGTCGACGATGATCGGCGGTGCCCGACGCAAGCAGGTTTCCGTCATGGCAAGCCTCGACCGATTCAACCATGCCGGCCGCGTCCGCGCCCGCGTCGAGCAGGCGCTGGCGTCGGGCGTCGCCGCGGTGAAGGTGCACGAGTTCGACCTCGATGTGATCGAGGAGGCCCGCCGTCCTGTCGCCGCCGGCATTCCCTTTGTCGCCGACTGCAACAACGCCCACGAGCTGGCGGACATCGACCGCGAGAGAGCGCGTTGGCGGGCGCTGAACCTGCTGTGGCTGGAGGATCCGGTGTGGCCACCCGAAAGCATTCTCGACATGCCGGCGCTGCCGGGAGTTCCCATCGGTCTCGGCGCCGATCTCGGCTCGGCCGAGCAGCTCGCGCTTTACGCCAGGGCACCGGCGGTTGCGGTCGCGCAGCCCGATGTCGGCATGATCGGCGGCGTCTCGGAATCGGTCCGCGCGCTCGCCGCGCTGAAGGAACTGGAAGTTTCGGTGGCGCCGCATACGCCGTTCGTCGGCCCGGCCGCGCTCGCCTCCCTGCACCTCATCGCGGTGATGGATTCACCCACCTACTTCGCGACCATCGATGCCGAGGACCACATGGACCCCTTCGGCATCGGCCTCGTGCGATGGCAGCCTACCCTCGACATTCCCACCGGGCCCGGCCTTGGCCACGATCCCGACCCGGCCTGGCTCAAGCGCTACGCTCTCGCCTGAACGGCATGCTCCGATGTGAGCTTGTATTGCCTCTGAAAGAACGCCGAATGCAGCCCACCATCCGGTGGTCTGGCGGCGATATGCTGGGTTATCTGGGCGCTGTCTGAACCGTTTCCCGCGACCATCAGCATGACGTGATTGACCGGGATGGTCTTCAGCGTCTGCCGTTCCAACAGTTCATTGAAAATTGCCTCCGGCTGCCCCTCGGGAACGGCAATCCAGTATCTCAGCGCCTTGATCATGCTCCGGGTCTCAGCATCATGCGCCGCGTAATCGCCGGCGACATAGTGTGTGCCCAGTGTTTCGATCCTGGCGATGCAGATCGGTTCTCCCGCGCAGTCCGGATCCTCTGCGCTATGGTCGGTATGCAGGCCATGGGGCTGGGGCACCGTAAACCTGCCATACGCATAGTGCCCCTTGCGATAGCGCGCCGAAGGTACGAGCACACCCATCATCTCGTCGACGTCTTCATTGAAGAGGCGCGCGTAGTTCGCCATGGCATCGGAAGTGGCGTCGGCAGGCCCTTCCGAAAGCGGGTTTTCATCAACATGTGCAGTTCTGACGTCGTTGACCTGCGTCGAGAGTTCATGGATCGCCTTGCTCACGGCCTCACGGAAGCGGGCAATCGGTATCGGCAATCGGGTATGCGCTTCGCGACTGTTGAAGTCCGCATGCAAGCGTTCAATCAGAGACCAGTGCTCGGGTGAGAACCGCACGGGATCCAGTATCCTCAGTCTGGGCAGCAGGTGCGCCCATGCCTGGTGGAGAGATGTCATCATCAATCTACCCTGCGCCCGGATGGCGTGGTGTTTACCACGTGTCGACGTACGGATACTTCTTCGTCGTCCGCAACGGCACCGGCGGCAACCGCTTCAGCCCGTTGACGATCCACTGCCGCGTCGCGGCGGGATCGACCACGTCGTCGATGCCGCCGCCCATGACGGCGTTGACCGCCTTGGCCGTGTCGTAGGCCTCCGCCGTCATGCGCTGGAACTCGGCCAGCCGGGCGGCGGGGTCGGCGATCGCCATCAGCTCCTTGCGGTAGCCGAGCTTGACGGCGCCTTCGATGTTCATGCCGGCGAACTCCGCGGTCGGCCAGGCGATCGAGAAGAAGCCGACCAGCGAGCCGGCGCCCAGCATCGCCTGCGCGCCCAGGCCGTAGGCCTTGCGCACGACCACGGTGAACAGCGGCGCGGTCATGTTGGCGCCGACGTTGAACAGCCGCGTGCAGTGGCGCACCAGCGCGGTGCGCTCGACCTCGGGGCCGACCATGATGCCCGGGCAGTCGATCAGGTTGAGCACCGGGATGTCGAAGGCGTCGCACAGCTGCATGAAGCGCGCGCCCTTGTCGGCGCCGTCGGAGTCGATCGCGCCCGCGAGGTGATGCGGGTTGTTGGCGATCACGCCCATCGGCCTTCCCTCGAAGCGGGCGAAGGCGGTGATGATGCCGATGCCGAACTTGGGCCGGATCTCGAGCACCGAGTCCTTGTCGGCCAAGGTGTGCAGGATCTGGCGCATGTCGTAGAGTCGCAGCCGGTTCTCCGGCACCGCGGCGCGCAAGGTGCGCTGGTCGTGCGCCTCGTAGCCTGCGATCGCGCCCTGAAAGTACGAGAGGTACTTCTTCACCGTGTCGACCGCCTCGTCCTCGTCCTTGACCAGGATGTCGACGACGCCGTTGGGCACCTGGAACGACATCGGCCCGACCTCTTCGGGCGTGTAGATGCCCAGGCCGCCGCCTTCGATCATTGCCGGCCCGCCCATGCCCAATGTGGAGCCCTCGGTGGCGATGATGACGTCGGCGCAGGCCACCAGCGCGGTATTGCCGGCGAAGCAGCGGCCGTTGACCACCGAGATCATCGGCACCAGGCCGGAGAGCTGCGAGTAGGTGGTGAAGGTCTTGGTGTCGATGGCGACGCGCGGGCCGACATGGTCGTCGCCCGGCCGGCCGCCGCCGCCCTCGCCGAACAGGATCATCGGCAGGCGGAAGCGATGCGCCAGCTCGAACATCCGATCCTGCTTGTAGTGGTTGCGGTTGCCCTGCGTGCCGGCCAGCACGGTGTAGTCGTAGTGCACCAGGGCGGCGCGGGCGCGCGTCTCGTCGAACAGCGCGCCGTTGATCGAGCACATGCCGGCAACCACGCCGTCGCCCGGCGTGTTGCGGCGCAGCTGCTCCAGGGTGTTGCGCTGGTGCTGGCGTGCGACGATCAGCGGCCAGTATTCGTCGAAGGAGCCGGGATCGACCAGCCGCGCGATGTTCTCGCGCGGCATGCGGTAGCCGGTCTTGCGCCGCCGTGCCACCGCCTCCGGCCGGTTCTCGTCCAGGGTCAGCGCGTGCCGCGCGATATTCTCCTTCAGGTCGTCGCGGATGTGGTCGAGGTCGACCGTTTCGGCGGCGGCGATGGCGCCGCCCTCGACCTCGGCCTCCTGCACGAAGACGATCGGGAAGCCCTCGCGCACGACGTCGCCCGCCGCCATGGTGATGGCGCGCACGATGCCGGCGTGTGGTGCTGCGATGACGTGCTCCATCTTCATCGCCTCGACGACGGCGACAGGCTGGCCTTCGCGCACCGCCTCGCCTTCCCTGACGTCGATCGCCACGATGGTGCCCTGGATCGGCGAGGCCACGCCCACCGACCCGTCCGGCCCGATCATGTCCGGGGTCTCGGATTCGGCCTCGGCCGCCGCCTGCGCCGTGCGCTCCGCCTTCACCGAGGCGTCGTGGGCAAAGAGCGCCAGCGGGTCCTTGCTCTTGAGCGCGGCGCCGGCGTGGCCCGAGCCGCGCGCCTGGGATGCCGCCCCGGCGGGCACGAAACGCTGCCGCTGCTCGACGGGCGCGGCCAAGGTCGGGAGATGCTCGTCGAGCCAGCGCGTGTGGACCTTGCCGGCGGCGAAGTCGGGATGATCGAGCACGTTGCGCAGGAAGGCGATGTTGGTGCCGACGCCCTCCAGACGGAACTCGCTCAGCGCGCGCGTGCTGCGGGCCACGGCATCGGTGAAATCGCGCGAGGGCGAATGGGCGATGACCTTGGCCAGCAGCGAGTCGAAGGCGTTCGAGGTGCGATAGCCGGTATAGCCGAAGCCGTCGGTGCGCACGCCCGGCCCGTTGGGCGCCTCGTAGGCCGTGAGCGTGCCGCTGCCCGGCCGCACCGTGCCGTCGGGCCCGATGCTCTCCATGTTGACGCGCGCCTGGATGGCGTAGCCGCGCGGCGCCAGCGCCTCGGCGCAGTCGAGGCCGAGCTCCTTCAGGGTCCGGCCCTGCGCCAGGCGCAGCTGCGCCTGCACCAGATCGACACCGGTCACCGCCTCGGTGACGGTGTGCTCGACCTGCAGCCGGGCATTGGCCTCGATGAAGGCAAAGGGCTGCGCGCCGGCGCGGCCGGAGACGTCGACCAGGAACTCGAAGGTGCCGAGATTGACGTAGCCGACGCTCTTCGCCAAGCGCACGGCGGCATCGATGATCCGCCGGCGCAGGCCGTCGTCGAGGTGGGGCGCGGGCGCGATCTCGATGATCTTCTGGAAGCGGCGCTGCACGCTGCACTCGCGCTCGCCCAGCGCGGCGACGGCGCCGGTGCGGTCGCCGAGGATCTGCACCTCGACATGGCGCGCGCGCGTGATCAGCTCCTCGACATAGAGCTCGTCGCGGCCGAAGGCGGCGCGCGCCTCGGAGCGGCAGCGCTCGAAGGTCGGCTCGATCTCCTCGGCGCTCAGCACCACCCTTGTGCCGCGTCCACCGCCGCCCGCCAGAGCCTTGATGATCATGGCGCCGCCGGCGCCGAGCGACGCGAAGAACGCCTTGGCCTCTTCCAGGGTGCTTGCGCGATCGAGGCCGCGGATGATCGGCACGCTGGCTGCGGACGCGGCCTGGCGCGCGCGCGCCTTGTCGCCGAACAGATCGAGGTGCTTCACCTCAGGTCCGACGAACGTCAGGCACGCATTCGCGCATGCGCCGGCGAAATCGCCGCGCTCGGCGAGGAAGCCATAGCCGGGGTGGACGGCATCGCAGCCCGTTGCCTTCGCCACCGCGATGATCGCGTCGATGTCGAGATAGGCTGCGGCACCCTGTCCAGCCAGCAATCGAGCCTCGTCTGTCACCCTGAGATGAAGGCTGTTCGCGTCATCCTCGGAATACACCGCCACGGTCGGCAGCCCCATGTCGGCGGCTGCGCGCGCGATGCGTATGGCGATTTCACCGCGATTGGCGATCAAGAGCCTGTTCATGTGCCTAACCATTCCTAAGGTGCCAGTGTTCAACGGCAACGCTGGTCTCGGGACCCCGAGTTTGAATGGGCGCCTTGTCGGCTACCCGAGAATCCCCAGTCCCTTCAGCTTCGCGATCTCGTCGGCGGAGTAACCCGCGTCGCGCAGTACCGCCTCCGAGTGCTGCCCGACGGTCGGCGCGCGAAGCGGTGCCGCCTTGCTCTCGCCCTCGACATGGAACGGGCTCGAGACCGTGAGTCCGCCGCCGTCGGCGAAGGCAACGAGCGCGCCGGCATCGCGCGCCTGACGGTCGTCCGCCGCCTCGTTGACCGAGTAGACGGCGCCGAAGGTCACGCCCGCTGCTTCCAGGATCGAGCGCCATTCCGCGAGGTCGCGCCGGGCGAAGATGTCGTCGAGGATCGCCGTCAGCGCCACGGCATTCTCGCGCCGCGCGGCGAGCGTCGCGAAGCGCGGGTCATCCGCGAGGTGGCTGGCGCCGATCGCCGCCAGGAGGCTGCCGAGCTGCCGCGCCTCGTTGTGCAGCGCCATCAGGAACCAGCGGCCGTCGCGGCAGCGATAGTGATTGGCCAGCGCACTGGGCGTCCTCGCCCGCGGCGGCCGATGCGCGACGTCCTCACCGAACAACCGATTCTGCACGAAGCAGCCATTGGCCCACAGGCCGTTCTGCAGCAGCGAGGTCTGCGCCACGCCGCCGCGCCCGGTGCGTTCGCGGCGATAGAGCGCCGTGACGATCGCGGCGTAGAGCGCGGTCGCGGTCGGATGATCGCCCATGCCCGGCATGGAGCGCGCCGGGTCGGTATCGGCGGTAGCCCGTACCATGTCCATCAGGCCGGTCCGCGCCCAGTAGGCGGTGGCGTCGAAGCCGGTTCGCGCCGCCTCGGCGCCGGCCTCGCCGTAGGCGGAGATCGAGCCGTAGACCAGGCGCGGGTTGATCGCGAGCAGATCGGCGGCGGCGATCTTCAGCCGCTCGCGCACCGGCAGCGGGAAATTGGTGACGAAGACATCGGCTCCGGCGATCAGCCGGTGGAGCACGGCGAGTCCGGCCTCGTGCTTGAGGTCGATCGCCAGGCTGCGCTTGTTGCGCGATGTCAGCTGCCACCAGTAGTCGGTCGCCTTGCCGGGCACGGGCACCGCGGCGCGCCAGGGATCGCCGGCACCCGGTGGCTCGAGCTTGATCACGTCGGCGCCGAAATCCGAGAGAATCGTGGCCGCAGCCGGCCCGGCGATCCAGCTGGCGCAATCGATGACCTTCAGTCCGCTGAAGATGCCCTCGACCATTGACGTTACCCCTTCGACCACCCCGAACCAGGCGCCATACTAGCGCATGGAAGAGGAGGAACGCCGATGTCCGAAACACCGACCTTCGGCCGCTATGCGGAAGTGCCATACGATCAGATGACCCCGGAGCAGCAGGAAGGCTACCGAGCCATGCTCGAGGCCCGCGGCGGCCTGCCTGGCCCGGCCAAGATCTGGATACACAATCCCAGGCTCGCGAAGGTCGTCGGCCCGTTCGGCGGGCATTTCCATCCGGGCCGCTACTCGCTCTCCGAGCGCGAGCGCGAGATCGCGGTCTGCGTCATCACCAGCCGCTGGCACTCGGCCTATCCGACCGCGGCACACGAGCGCATCGCCAAGCGCGCCGGGCTGCCGGCCGCCAAGGTCGACGCGATCCTCTGCGGCATGACAACCGCGTTCGACGACGAGCGCGAGCAGATCGTCTACGAGATGGCCATTGTGCTGTCGAATGCCCGCTGGGTGCCGCGCGGCCTGTACGAGCGCGCGCTCAAGGCGCTCGGGCATGTCGGCATCACCGACGTCATCACCTTGATGGGGCACTACAGCAGCGTCGCGATGACGCTGGCATTCTATGATGTGCCCGACGGTGCGACGGGCATGGCGCGCTGATGAGCCTGTTGGCCGGCTTCAACGTGGCGCAGATCGGCGGCGGTCTGGCCGCCGCGGTCTGCGGCCGCATGCTGGCCGACCTCGGCGCGCGCGTGAGCTGCATCGGACCGGATGGCGGTACCATGCTGCTGGCGCATCTGAACCACGCCAAGGTCACCCCTGGGACGGCGGTCGCGGAGCACGAGGCCCTGATCGGGGCCCACCTGATCGTGCGCGAAGGGCGGCACGATCTGGCCCGGCTGCGCCAGTTCAACGCCTCGGCGCCGATCGTCACCATCTCCCCCTACGGCGAGACCGGCCCGCAGGCCAGCGAGCCGGCCACCGACCTGACCCTGTTCTTCGCCAGCGGCATCGCCCGCCTGCTGACCGGTCAGATCGACGATCTGTCGGAGGCGCCGATCCGTCCGGTGGGCGAGCAGTCGGCGTTCATCGCGGGCTTGGCCGCGGCCTGCGCCGGCATGCATGCGTCGCTGGGCACCGGGCCCGGCGCGAGCATCGACGTGTCGATCCAGGAGGCTCTGGCGACCTTGGCGATGACCGAGCTGGCGCGGGTGGGCCTCGGCGGCCGGAGCTGGGACCGCAAGCGCACCGGCGACGGCAATGGCGCGACGGTGTGCATCCTGCCGGCGCGCGATGGCCACGTCGCGATCTCGCCGCGCGAAGAGAGGCAGTGGGCGTCGTGGCTCAAGGCGATGGGCTCGCCCGACTGGGGCGCCGACCCGCGCTTCGCCACCAAGTCCGACCGGGTGAAGAACTGGGACGCCCTGCACGCGCTGATGGCGCAATGGAGCCGGCAGCACGACAAGCAATGGATCGCCGACATCGCGCAAAGCGCCCATGTGCCGAGCCTGCCCCTGCGCGACATTGACGAGCACCTCGATTCGCCGCAGATGCGCCATCGCGGCTACTACCAGCGCCGCGAGCTGGCCGGGAGGACGGTCCAGGTCCCGGGCACGCCATTCGGGCTGAGCATCACGCCGTCGACCCGGCGGGAATCTCCGCCGAACGGTCCGCTGCCCTTGTCCGGCGTGCGCGTGCTCGATTTCAGCTGGGTGATCGCCGGCCCGACGACGACGCGCTACCTCGCCGCGATGGGCGCGGAGGTCATCAAGGTCGAGGCGCCCGGCAGCGGCGACCCGGGGCGCGCATCCGAGCTGCATACGGTGCTCGGACAGGCGAAGAAGGCCATCGTGCTCGACCTGAAGAAGCCCGCGGCTGTCGAGATCGCGCGCGCGCTTGCCGCCAGATGCGACATGCTGATCGAGAACTACGCCACCGGCGTGATGGATCGGCTCGGCCTGGGTGCGGATGCCCTCAAGACGGTCAACCCCGATCTCATCTACATCTCCGCCTCGGGAATGGGGCGCAGCGGCCCGCAGAGCCACGCGGTCGCCTACGGCACGCTGCTGCAGAGCTATGCCGGGTTCGCCGGCCTCAACCGCCATCCCGATATCGCGCCGCGCATCGGCTTCGCCTGGCTAGACCCCATGTGCGGCCTGATGCTGGCTTTCGCCGCCGCCGCCGCGCTGTGGCACCGCCGGCACGGAGGCGGCGTGGCACGTATCGACTTCTCGATGATCGAGGCGATGCTGTGGACGCTGGCCGAGCCGCTGCTGGCGACGCAGCTCGGCGCACCGCCGAGGCCGGTGGGCAATGCGTCGACGGAACATGCGCCGCACGGCGCTTGGCGGTGTGCGGGGAAGGATGACTGGGTCAGCGTCGCGGTGCGCACGCAGACGGAGTGGCAGGCACTGTGTGGCCTCGTGCCGGGATTGTCCGGCATGGCAGGGCTCGATCCCGGCCAGCGCATCGCCGCCGAACGCACGATCGATGCGGCCCTGACCGCATGGGCCGCTGGGCAGTCGGCACCCGCCGCCGCGCGAGCGCTGCTCGACGTCGGCATTCCCGCCGCCGCCCTCGCCCGCTCCGAGGACCTGCTGAAAAGCCCGCACCTCGCCGCCCGTGCGTTCTGGGACAGGCACGACGGCGGCGTGTTGCCGGGGCTGCCCTGGCGCGCGAGCTTCGGCCGGACGACCGGCCCCGCGCCGGGCCTGGGCGCGGATACCGATGACGTCCTGAGCCGTGTTCTCGGACTGACACCCGGGCGCATCGCCGAGCTTCGCGCGAACGGTGTGCTCGGCTAGAGCATCGAGCAGTCAATCGGACCCACCTGTCATCCCGAGCGCAGCGAGGGATCCAGGGAAGCCGCCTGGATCCCTCGCTGCGCTCGGGATGACAGGGTGAGTCTGATATTGCGCGCGTCGCGCTAGTTCCCTTCCCTCCCGGAGGGCGAAGGGAGATCAGAACTCCCCGCTGCGATAGGCCTCGTCGAGTCGCTTGGCGTCCTCTTCCGACAGGTCCGGCCAGGCCTCGCCACGCTTGCGCAGCTTGCCCTTGAAGTTCGGCTTGCGCTTGGCGTTGAACGCCTGCCGGCCCTCCTCGCCATCGATCGTGGTCTGGATCAAGAGCGAGTTGATCAGGTTCTGCACGTGCCACGCCTGGTCGGTCGGCAGGTCGCCGAAGCGCACCACGAACTCCTTCATCATGCGCACCGCGACCGGCGGCAGGGTGCAGATGTGGCGCGCCATCTTCTCGGCACGCTCCAGCAGCTGCGCATGCGGCACGACCTCGTTGATCAGGCCGATGCGCAACGCCTCCTCGGCGCCGAACGGCTCGTCGGTCAGCAGGATCTTCATCGCATCGATGTAGCGCAGCTGCTTGGCGAGCAGGCTGGCACCAGGGCCGTGACCCAGCCAGCCCTGGGTCAGCAGCGCGAACTTGAAGCGCGCGTGCTCGGCGCTGGCGATGCGGATGTCCGTCGAGGCCAGCAGGATGTAGAGGCCGGCACCGGCCGCCCAGCCGTTGACCGCGGCAATCACCGGCTTCCACACGCGCGGATAGTGATCGCCCATGCGTCCGTCGACGCCGGTCCTCTGGCCGTGCACGGTGCCCGCCAGCGGCCAGAAGATGCGCTGCGTGCGCAAGAGCTCGCGCTCCTCCTCGGTGATGTCCTTGCGCGGCGCGAGGTTGTGGCCGCCGCAGAAATGCGTGTCGCCCTTGCCGGTGAGGATCGCGCAGCGGATCGAGCGGTCCTCCCACATGTCGATCCACGCCTCGGAGATCGCGTCGGAGGTCGGCTTGTCGAGGATGTTCGCCTTGCCGGGATTGTTCAGCGTGATGTAGGCGACGCCGTCACGCTTCTCGTAGTCGATGGCCAAGCGAACCTCCTCGATACAGCCGCGCCGTCATCCCGAGCATCGCGAGGGATCCTTCTGCAACCCGAAAGACCCCTCGCTCCGCTCGGGGTGACAGGGAGCTACTCGCGCGGCCGGCTGACCTCGGCGCGGCCCACCACCATGTGATGCACCTCGTCCGGACCGTCGGCGAACCGCAGATGCCGCTGGTGCAGGTACATCTCGGCGAGCGGCGTCCACTGCGAGATGCCGGTGGCGCCGTGGATCTGGATCGCCTGGTCGATGATCTGGCAGACCTTCTCGGGCACCATGGCCTTGACCATGCTGACCCACACGCGCGCCTCGCGGTTGCCCAGCACGTCCATCGCCTTGGCCGCCTTCAGCACCATCAGGCGCATCGCCTCGATCTCGATGCGGGCGCGCGACACCGTCTCCAGGTTCTTGCCGAGCTGGATGAGCTGCTTGCCGAAGGCCGTCCGGGTCGAGCCGCGCCTGACCATCAGGTCGAGTGCCCGCTCCGCCTGGCCGATCGATCGCATGCAGTGGTGGATGCGGCCCGGCCCCAGCCGCAGCTGCGAGATCTCGAAGCCGCGCCCTTCGCCCAGCAGGATGTTCTCCTGCGGCACGCGCACGTCGTCGAACCTGATGTGCATGTGGCCGCGCGGCGCGTGGTCGTGGCCGAAGACATGCATCGGGCCGAGGATCTTCACGCCGGGCGTGTCGATCGGCACCAGGATCTGCGACTGCTGGAACTGCGGCGACGCATCAGGGCTGGTCTTGACCATGGTGATCATGATCTTGCAGCGCGGATCGCCGGCGCCGGAGATGTAGTACTTCTCGCCGTTGATCACCCATTCGTCGCCGTCGAGCACGGCGCGGGTCGTGATGTTCTTGGCATCGGACGAGGCGACGTTCGGCTCGGTCATGGCGTAGGCCGAGCGGATCTCGCCGTTGAGCAGCGGCTTGAGCCACTTCTCCTTCTGCGCCGGCGTGCCGACGCGCTCCAGCACTTCCATGTTGCCGGTGTCCGGCGCGGAGCAGTTCAGCGTCTCCGACGCCAGCGGCTGCTTGCCCAGCTCGGCGGCGATATAGGCATAGTCGAGGTTGGTCAAGCCGCGGCCGATCTCGGAGCCGGGCAGGAAGAAGTTCCACAGGCCCGACGCCTTGGCCTTGTTCTTGGCGACCTCGAGCAGCTCGAGCTGGCCGGGCGCCCAGCTCCACGGATCCTTGCGACCCTCGCCCAGCCGGAAGAACTCCTCAGCCATCGGCTCGACGTTCTCCGCGATGTGCTTCTTGACCGCGTCGAACAGCGGCTGCGCCACGCTCGACATGGCGAGATTGTTGAGCTCGGCGTCGACATCGGGGCGGTGGTGGGGGCGGGCAGCCGCGGCGCGCTGGCTCATCGGTATATCCTCGGAAGTGGTGTGGCTGGATCTCTCGCCACCCAATCCCGACAGACCGCACGTGCCGGGTCAATCTCGCAATTCCTGCATGCGAGCAACGACAACCACGTCGGCGTCGTGCTGCGGAACGGGCACGGCCCGGAGGCCGGTTTCGATCGGCCGGGCGGCTACGCCGCCCTGGCGGTGACCATGCCGATCACCCGCTCGCGATGCGCCCGGGCGTTGCCGAAGAGCTCGGCATTGGCCCGTGCCCGCTTGTAGTAGAGATGGTTGACCATCTCCCAGGTGAAGCCGATGGCGCCGAAGATCTGGATGCTGCGGTGGGCGGCCGATACATAGGCCTCGCTGGTGTAGGCCTTGGCCATCGCCGCCGCCAGCGAGGCGCGCGCGTCGGATTCCGACAGCGCCCAGGCGGCGTAGAGGGCGGCGACGTTGCAGCATTCCGCCTGACCCAGCATGTCAGCCAGCGAGTGCTTGATCGCCTGGTAGGTGCCGATCGGCCGGCCAAAGGCGACGCGCTCCTTGGCATAGTCGCAGGTCATCTCCATCACGCGGTGCGTGCCGGCCGCATTCTCGGCCGCCTGCGCGAAGAGCAGGCGATCACGCAGCCACGGCCACAGGGTCTCGTCCGCCATCGCCAGCGGCTCGCCCACCGCGTCGGCAAGGCGCACGTCACAAACCTGCCGGGTCACATCGCGCCATGGCAGGAGCTCGACCCGCACACCGGGCTGCTTCGCATCGACGAGAAAGAAAGCGCGGCGCCCGGCCTGTTCGTCGTGGGCGGCAACCACCAGCCAGGCGGCGGCTGCCGCATCGATGACGAACGACTTCACGCCGGTCAGACGGAAATTGCCGGACTGCCGGCGCGCGAGCGCCTCGCGACACGGACCGTCGACCGAGCCGTCCGCCTCGGCGATCGCCAGCGCCAAGGTCGTCTCGCCGGTGGCCACGCCCGGCAGGATGGTGCGCTTCTGCTGCGGCGAGCCGCCCTTCTGGATCGCCCAGGTGCCGAGCAGGGTGCCGAGGAACGGACTGGGTGCCAAGGTGCGGCCCATCTCGCCCAGGATCATCGCCAGCTCGATGCAGCCCAAAGCCAGGCCGCCGAACTCCTCCTCGACGACGACGCCCGGCCAGCCCATCGCCGCGATCTTGCGCCAGTTGGCCTCGTAGCCGGCATCGGCGACCGTGGCGCCCGGCACCTGCACCCGTCCCAGCGAGATCTCCTTCTCCAGGAAGGCGCGCGCGGACTGGCGCAGCAGCAGATGATCCTCGCCCAGGGAGAAGTTCATGCTCACGTCCTCCTGGTCTGGGACCACGGCAGCTGCGCGGTCGGATCGAGCTCGCGCGGCAGCCCCAGCATGCGCTCGGCGACGACGTTCTTGAGGATCTCCTGCGTGCCGACGCCCAGCGTGACGGCGTGGCTGAACCAGAAGGCGTAGTCCCAGTCGTCGTAGGGATCGTGGCCGTCGGCGAGCTGCGACGGGAACGGCCGCTCGCCCGCGATCATGCCGCGCGGTCCCTGGGCGCGCTTGGCGAGATCGACGACGCGCTGGCCGTGCGGCGCCGCCAGCATCTTGTGGATCGCGCCCTCCGGTCCGGGGGCCTTTGCGTTCATGCGGTCGCTGAGCGAGCGGTAGGCCAGCAGGCGCAGGATCTCGCCCTCGATATAGACATGCGCTGCCTCGTCGCGCAGCGCGCCGTCGTTGAGGGCGCCGATCTCGGAAAGCCCCTCGACCAGCTCGCGCGCCGAAGGCCCGTGCCCCCAGATCGCGCCCGGCCTCGACAGCGCCACGCGCTCGGTCTGCAGCTGGGTGACGCTGAGCGCCCAGCCTTCGCCCTCCTTGCCCAGCAGCCGGTCGGCGGGAATGCGCACGTCCTCGAGGAAAACCTCGTTGTACTCGTTCTCGTGGCCGGACATGTCGATGATCGGCCGGATGCGGATGCCCGGCGCGTCCATGTCGATCAGGAACTGCGACAGGCCCTTGTGCTTGGGCAGGTCCGGATGCGTGCGGGCCACCAGCACGCCGACCTTTGCCTTGTGCGCGAGCGAGGTCCAGATCTTGTGGCCCTTCACCACGTAGTGGTCGCCATCGCGGCGCGCCACGGTGCGCAGTGCGCCGAGATCCGAGCCGCCCGACGGCTCGCTGAACAGCATGCACCAGGTCTCCTCGCCCGCGAGCGCCGGCCACAGGAAGCGTTCGCGCTGCGCATCCGTGCCGTGGGTGAGCAGCGACTGCGCGCAATTGTTGACGGCGACGGGATTGCGCGGCGGCGAGACGCCGGCGCGCTTCATCTCCTGGTCGACGATCAGCTGCAGCTCGGAGTCGGCGGCCAGTCCCCACGGCCTGGGCCAATGCGGCACCACAAAGCCGGCCTCGGCCAGCTGCCGGCCGCCGGGACGCGGATTGGCCTCGAACCAGGCACGCACGGGCTTGCGCGCGGGATGGTCCTCGCCGGGCAACTCGAAATCCATGGCGTCCTCCGTTGCGATCTAGGCTGCGGCGCTCGAGGTGAAATCCTTGAACTGCTCGCGCAGCGTCACCTTGTGCACCTTGCCGGTAGCCGTCATCGGCAGCGCGTCGACGAATGCGACGTCGTCGGGCAGCCACCACGACGCCATCAGCGGCCGCAGATACTCGAGCAGCGCATCGCGGCTCACCTGCCTGCCCGCCCGTCGCACGACGACCAGCAGCGGCCGCTCCTGCCAGCGCGGATGATGCACGCCGATGACCGCGGCCTGCGCCACGTCAGGATGGCCCATGGCGGCGTTCTCGACCGTGGCGCTGCTGATCCACTCGCCGCCGGACTTGATGACATCCTTGGAGCGGTCGACGATCTCGACCGTGCCGTCGGCGGACAGACGCGCGACGTCGCCGGTCTGCAGCCAGCCGTCGGTGAAGCCGCCGTCCTGCTTGAGGTAGCCGGCGGCGACGCAGGGACCGCGCGCCTGCAGGTGGCCGTAGGCGACGCCGTCCTGCGGCAGCTCCCTGCCCTCGTCGTCGACGATGCGCAGGCGCGTGCCGAAGGCGACCCGTCCCTGGCGCAGCTTCTGGTCGATGCGCGCCTCGAGCGGCGCGTCGGCCAGGCCGGGCGGCATGCTGCACTTGGTGACGCCCAGCGCCTCGGTCATTCCCCAGCACTGGCCGACCTCGATGCCGTGACGCATCTCCAGCGCCTCGACCAGGGCGCGCGGCGGCTTGGTGCCGGCGATCAGGGCGGCGCGCAGCGTCGGCAGCCGCAGGCCGTTGCGATCGAGATGATCGACCAGGCTCATCCACACCGTGGGCACGCAGGCGGCCATGGTCACGCCTTCATGGGCCATCAGCTCGTAGAGCTTGTCGGGCTCGAAATTGCGCCCCGGCAGCACCATGCCCTGGCCGCTGAGCGGCGCGGTGTAGACCATCTGCCAGCCATTGCCGTGAAACATCGGCGCGATCGGCATCACCACCTCGCGCGCGCCCGAGCGATAGCCGCCGATCATGTCGGCGGTGCTCATGATCAGCGCGCTGAGCAGGGTCGAGCGGTGCGAGTTGACCACGCCCTTGGGCTGGCCGGTCGTCCCCGACGTGTAGCAGATCACCGAAGCCTGGCGCTCGTCGAGGACCGGCCACTCGTAGTCGTCGCCCTCCGCCGCCAGCAGGCGCTCGTAGCTCAGCAGCTCGAGGCTGCTGGCCGGAGGCTCGGGATCGACACTCATGTAGATCCAGCCCTTGACGCCCGGTGCGCGCGGCGCGATGCGCTCGGCGATCGGCAGGGTCGCGGCGTCGAGGCAGATCCACGAATCCTCGGCGTGGTTGACGATATAGACGAGGTGCTCGTCGAACAGACGCGGGTTGATGGTGTGCAGCACCGCGCCGCTGCCCGACACGCCGTAGAACAGCTCGAGGTGATGATGCGTGTTCCAGGCCAGCGAGCCCACACGCTCGCCCGATCTCACGCCCAGGCGCGCCAGGGCGGCGGCCAGTCGCCTGGCCCGTCGGCAGGTCTCGCCATAGCTCGTGCGATGCAGGCCGCCCTCGGCGGTGCGCGCCACGATCTCGGTGCCGCCATGCACGCGCGCGGCGTGCTCGATCAGCGAGGAGATCAGCAGCGGGGCATCCATCATCAATCCGCGCATGGTTTCCTCCGATTGCGCCGGACGTCTATCGCGCCGGCTTGACGTGGCCCTCGACGATCCTGCGCCACAGCGCCAGCAGGCGGTCGAAATGCTCCGGCTCGTTCTGCCAGAGCATGCGCACGGCCAGACCGCGCACCAGGGCGAGCGTCAGCCACAGCACGTCGTCGGCGGTCCTCTCCGACAGCCCGGCGGCGATCAGCGCCTCGCGCCAGGCCTGCTCCGCCGACAGCCGCGCCGCGCGCACCATCACCATGTGCTTGCGGCGCAGGCGCGCGTTGGTGATCGATGTGCCGATATCGAGCGCGATGAAAAACGACGGGCTGAAAAAGAATTCACGCGCGTCGGCGATGATACGCTCCAGCGGATCCTCGTGCTTGCGCAGCGTTCTAGCGCGCCGCTCGCTGGTCTCCTTCACCCTGTTGAACACGTGCTCCATGGTGGCGAAGACCAGCTTCTCCTTGGTGGCGAAGTGGTGCAGCTGCGCGCCGCGCGACACGCCGGCCGCTTTGGCCACATCGGCGGTGCGGAACTCGGCGTAGCCCTTGCGATGCAGCATGTCGACGGCGGCGTCGAGGATGCGCGTGCGCGTCTCGTGCGTGCGCTCGGCCTGCGTGCGCCGGGGTTTCGCGGCGGGGCGGCGGGCCTTGACCGGCCGCCCCGCCGTGGCTTCGTGGAGCGACATCAGTCCGACTTCACCGTCTCGACCTCGACCCAGCCCTTGCCGTCGAACCGCGACAGCCGGAAGCTGTGATAGGCGCGGTAGTCGTCCGGCGTGTTGTTCAGCGTCATGCCGGGCAGCAGCATCGGCAATGTCACGTTCTTCAGCGTCGTCGCCTGCCTGACCACGTTCTGGCGGGTCAGCTCGTGGCCTGCCCGGGTCAGCACATGCTCGACCATCTGGGCATTGTGGTAGCCGGAGACGCCGATGGCGTCGAGCGGCGAGTCGCCGGGCGCGTACTTCTTCATGAAGTCGAGATAGGCGTTCACCGCCGGATCCTTCGCCCACGCCGGATCGCCCGGCTCGCGGAAGAACTGCGCGGTCATGACCCCGACGACGTTCTCGAAGCCGACGACCTTGAGCACCGCCTGCACCGAGCTGCCGGGACTGGCGACGAGCTGCATCGGCTTCCACTTCAGGTCGTTGGCCTTGCGCATCGCCTGGGCGGCGAATTTCGGCGTGGTGAAGTTCAGGAAGACGTCGGCGCCGGAGCCTGCCAGGTTGATGATCTGCGAGTCGACCGTGGCGTCGGTCAGCTCGTAGCTCGCCTCGGCGACGATCATCTTCAGATTCGCCTGCCCGAGCCCGCGCTTGAAGCCGTTGAGGTAGTCCTTACCGTAGTCGTCGTTCTGGTAGAGGATCGCGATCTTGGCGTTCGGCCTGGTCTTGAGGATGTACTTGGCGTAACCGCCGGCCTCGACGTCGAAGGACGGGTAGAACGGCACTGTCCAGGGATACTGCCTGGGATCGTTGAACTTGCTGCCGCCGGCGGAGATCAGCAGCTGCGGCACTTTCTTGCTGTTGAGGTAGCGCTGGGTCGCCGAGTTGGTCGGCGTGCCCACGGTGCCGACCTCGCAGAACACGCCATCCTCCTCGACCAGCCTGCGCGAGGCTTCCAGCGCCTTGGGCGGGTTGAAGCCGTTGTCGAGCGCGATGAACCTGATCTTGCGTCCATTGATGCCGCCGCGATCGTTGACCGCCTTGAAGTACGCCTGCTCGACCCGGCTGTAGATGCCGAAGGCCGAGGCCGGGCCGCTGAACGGCGCGCTGTGGCCGATCAGGATCTCGGTGTCGGTGATGCCTGGATCGTACTTCTTCGTCGTCTGCGCCCCGGCGCCGCCCGCAAGGACCAGCCCCAACGCCACCCATATCCACGTGCTTGAACGCATCGCCTCCTCCTGTCCACCGCCGGCCTCTCGACGGACCGGTCATCAATCAGTTAAAAACAGTCCAGCCGGCTTGTAAACTGGGATTCTACCATTTGTTAGGAAATCGCCATGGCCGAAATCCTCGCTTTGGGTATCTCGCACTACCCGCCGCTGTGGGGTCCGGACGACCGCATGGCCTGGATTCTCAAGCGCATGCTGCAGAATCCGAACCTGCCGGAGGCGCTGCGCGCGCCGCCGGGCTGGCCGGCGGCGATGCGCGACGAATGGGGCAACGACGAGGGCGTCTCGGCCGCCGCGCGCCATCGCGCCGTCCTCGTCGACTGGCTCACGCGCACGCGCGCCGCGCTCGACGCATTCAGTCCCGATTTCGTGCTGATCTGGGGCGACGACCAGTACGAGAACTTCAAGGAGGACGTCGTTCCGCCCTACTGCATCGCCGCCTATGACCGTTTCAGGTTCGCGGTGCCGCCGGGCAATGTCTGGGGCGAGGCCGACAAGGTCTACGACCTGCCGGGCCATCGCGCGGCCGCCAAGATGCTGGCCGGCCGGCTGATCGAGGACGGCTTCGACACGGCCTACGCCTACAAGCCGCTGCACCATCCGATCGGCCACGCCTTCAGCAACGCCATCATGTATCTCGACTACGCGCGCGGCGGCTTCGGCTATCCCATCGTGCCCTTCGCCATCAATTGCTACGGCAGGCGCGTGCTGGCACAGCGCGGCGGCCTGCCGGTGTTCGACCGCGTCATCGCCGACGAGGATCTCGACCCGCCGGCACCGACGCCCGGACGGCTGTTCGACCTCGGTGCCGCCACGGCGCGGATTCTCGCCGACTCGCCCTATCGCGTCGCGCTGCTGGCTTCGTCGGGCTGGTCGCACGCCTTCCTGACGGCGAAGAACCAATACCTCTATCCCGACACGCCGGCCGACCGGCGGATGTACGAGGCGCTGCGCGACGCCGATTGGGCGACCTGGCGCAACTATACCGGCGCCCAGGTCGAGGACAGCGGCCAGCAGGAGATCCTGAACTGGTCGTGCCTGGCCGGCGCGCTCAGCGAGCTCAAGCGCCCACCGCGCGAAACCGGCTTCGTCGACACCTGGATCTTCAATTCGTCAAAGGCGTTCCTGATCGCCTGAGCCGCGCACGATCCCGCCGCTCAGCACGCGCATCAGTTCGTCGGCCACCTCGTCGGCGCTCATCTCGCCCTCGGGGTCGAACCACTCGGCCGCCCAGGTGAGCGCGCCCATGGCCAGCATGCGCACCACCGACAGGTCGAAGCCGCTCTTCAGCAGGCCGCCGCGCTCGGCCTCCCGCAGCAGGCCGGCGAAGATCGCGGCGTACTCGCGTTCCTGCTTCATGTGCTGCTCGCGCAGCCGCTTGGGCAGACGACGGATCGACTTCAGGCGCGAGGAGAAGTGTTCGCGCAGCGTGTACTTGAAATGCGCGCCCAGAGCCGCGCGCAGGCGGACCAGGGGCGAGCTGCCGACGCCGGCCGCCTCGATGGCGCGCATCACCTGCTGGCGCGCGCCCTCGACGCCGCTTTCCAGCACCGCGCGCATGATCTCGTCGCGCGAGGCGAAGTGGTAGTAGATGCTGCCGGCCTCGATATTGGCCGCCGCCGCGATGGTGCGCACGGTCACCTCGTCCGAGCCGTGCTCCTGGAACAGCCGCTTGGCGACCTCGATCAGGCGCGCCCGGGTCTTCTCCGCCTTGGTGAGCTTGGTCTCGGTCGAGGGCGCGGCCTGCATCAGACGATGATCGTGAGCTTGCCGGGATAGAGCATATCCATGCCGAGGATCGAGCGCTTGGCCCTGATCCTCCACGGCTGCGCCGCGCAGTCGATGCGGTAGACATGCTTGCCGTAATAGGTGTCGACCACGCCGCGCTTGGCACGGTAGGTGACGAAATTGCAGGTCACGTCGGCGACGCCGTTGTTCATGCCGGTGATGCGCACGTTGCCGATCATATGGCGCTGGCGCGAGCGGGGGAACTCCGAATGCGCCTCCTTCTTCGACAGGCGCACGACGCGCTCGCGCAGCCGCACGTAGTCGTCGGCGATGTAGAACAGCGAGGTCGCCGGATCGGTCTCGTCGGCCTCGCCGGTCGGCGGCACCTCGTAGGTCGCGCCCTCGGCGAACAGCGCGAACCACTCCTCGATGCGCCATTCGTCGAGCAGGTCGGCCTCGAGATAGAGGAAATCCTCGATGCGCGCGCGCAGGCCGCTCTGGTCGGCGGGCAGGCCCGGCGCCAGGCCGGCATCGGGGCTCATCGCGCGCCCTCCATGCGGTCGCGCCACTGGCGCCAGAAGCAGCGCATCTGCTCCTCGTCGTCGTTCATCGGCGGACCCGAACGCGGCATGCCCTTGGAGATGTCGTTCCAGCCGACCTCGCGCGCGTTCCTGTAGCCGCGCTGGCAGTTCTCCAGCGCTTCCTGGTCGTCGGGCGTGGCGAAGCCGCCGGGTCCCAGGAACTCCAGGAAGTTGAACAGCCTGAGCTTGCGCAGGTCGTGGTCCTCGCCGCGCGCGCCCAGCGCCCAGGCGCTCACCGTCATGCGGTTGGGCGCGTCGGGCATGAAGGTGCGGACGGTGATCGCCATGATGTCGTTGATCACCAGGTTGGGGAAGATCAGCATGTTGCGGCTGGTCTCGGCGATGCGCGTGCCGCGCTCCGCGCCGAAGCGCCGGACCAGTCCCTGGCGCAGCTGCTCGACCACCTCGCGCTTCTCCTCGCCCCACGACGGCACCCAGCGCGCGATCGGCCGGCCCCAGGGCGAGGCGTATTCGATGACGGCATGCCCATTGCCGAGATTGGACATGCCGCGCGCGGTGAAGTCGGAGCCGCCCTGCTCCATGCGCAGGCTGCCGATGTTCTTGAGGTAGTCGAAATAGGTGCTGTGCACCGGGAAGCCGTGGAAGGCGTCGATGCTGTTCTCGGCCAGGAGCTTCCAGTTGGCGTTGATGACGTATTGCTGGCCGGAGCCGACGATCTCCATGCCGGCCTCGGACTGGTCGGCGACCAGGTCGATATATTCCCTGGCGCCCGCCAGGTAGTCCGCCAACGGCACCGCGTTGCGGTCGAAATTGACGAACCAGAAGTCGCGATACTGCTCGAGCCGGGGCACCTGCGTCAGGTCGGCGCAGCCGCCGCCATAGTGCTCCTTGCCGTAGTTGCCCTCCTCGAAGCGCGAGGCGAAGCGTCCGTTCACGTTGAACGACCAGCCGTGATAGAAGCAGCGGAAGGCGAGCGCATTGCCCTTCTTCTCGCGCACTACCATCGCGCCGCGATGCGGGCAGGTGTTGAGGAAGGCGTGCACCGCGCCGCCGCGGTCGCGGTTGAAGATCAGCTCGCGGCCGCCGACGGCCCGGGTGATGAAGTCGCAGTTGCCGGCGATCTCCGAGCCGTGGCCGAGATAGAGCCAGCAGCGATCGAAGATGGTGTCGCGCTCGCCGGCGAGCACGTCGTCGTCGGTGAAGGCGCGGCGGGCGACGCGGAACAGGTGGCGTTCGCGGTCCTCGATCACCAGGCCGCTCATGGTTCTCGCCGTGGGTGCAACATAGGTGTCCATTCGGGCGTCCCTCCCAGGTCTTGCCGAATGCGGCGCAATCCACTATCTAACACTTGTTCGAAATCGTATACCCCTTCCAGCCTGACGGTCAATCGGGGACGACATGGCGAAGATCACGTTCGAGACAGCGGACGGCCGCGAGCGGACCATCGACATCCCCAACGGGCAGTCGGTCATGATCGGCGCGGTGCAGAACAACGTGCCGGGCATCGACGCCGATTGCGGCGGCGCGCTCAGCTGCGCCACCTGCATGGTCTATGTCGCGCCGGACTGGTCCGATCGCCTGCCGCCCAGGGCCGACGACGAGGACGGCATGCTGCAGTTCTCGCCGCATGTGAACGAGACGTCGCGGCTGTCGTGCCAGATCACCGTCAATGACGGCCTCGACGGCCTGCGCCTGAAGGTGCCGGCCAGCCAGCACTAGGCGGCGCCGAGGAAGCGCCGTGCGTTGCCCGACAGCAGGAGGTCGCGCTGGCCGGCTTCGAGCGCCAACGCCTCGATCGCGCCCACCGGATCGCGCTCCTCGATGGTGAAGGGATGATCGGTGCCGACACAGAGCTGGGTGACGCCGAAGCGCTCGATCAGGAAGGCGAGCGTGTCGCGGTCGTAGACCAGCGTGTCGTAGAACAGCCGGCGCGCCTGCGCGGCCGGCGATTCCTTCACCGTCTCGCGCATGCCGGGCACCGAGTTCCAGCCATGCAGGACGCGCGGCAGCACCAGGCCGAAGACGCCGCCGCCGTGGCTGAAGGCGATGCGCAGTCTCGGATGACGCGCGATCACACCGGCCATCATCAGCGAGACGATGGCCGTCGAGGTCTCGCAGCCGAACAGCGCCAGCGCCGGCATGTTGGGCGGCCCGATCAGCCGCTCGGTGCCGGCGGGATGCAGCGCATGCACGAAGACCGCCGCGCCCAGCGCCTCGGCCGCCTGGAAGAAGACCGCGAAGCGCGGATCGCCGATCGACACGCCGTTGACGTTGGTGCCGATCTCCACGCCATGGAAGCCGCCGCCCTGCATCAGCAGCTCGAGCTCGCGCGCGGCCATGTCGGGGTCCTGCAGCGGCACCATGCCCAGCCCGCCGAAGCGGCCCCTGCCGTCCCGCACCATGGCGGCGATGACGTCGTTGACGTGCCGCGACATCACCCGCGCGTCCTCGGGCTCGAGCCAGTAGGACAGCAGCTCGGGCATCGGCGACAGCACCTGCCGGTGCACGCGGCAGGCCTCCATCACCTCGAGCCGCCGCTCGATGCTCCAGCTGTGGTCGCTGACGGTGCGGAACACCTTGCCGGCGATCATGACGTTGCGGTGATGGCAATCATGCGCCGGCTCCATCGACGGCCAGCGGGCGTTGGCGTGGCGGCCGGCATAGGCGGGAAAGCTCGCCGGCACGATATGCGTGTGGATGTCGATCGCTCCGCTGGTCACCGACCGGCCCTCGCTGTCCATAATGGTCGGCGCATTTATTCGCCATCGGCCGAGGCAGGTCCAGCGCAAGGGAGAACGCCATGAAGCTCAAGGGCAAGGTCGCGCTGGTCACCGGCACCAGCCCGAACATCGGCGGCGGCATCGCCGAAGCGCTGGCGGCGGAAGGCGCCGCCCTGGTCTGCGTCGACGCCGCCCGGGCCAACGCCGAGGATTGCGCCAACGCGATCAGGGCGGCGGGCGGGCGCGCCTCGGGCAAGGTCTGCGACGTGCTCGATCAGGACCAGGTCAGGCGCACCGTCGAGGAGGCCTGCGCCGAGTTCGGCCGGATCGACGTGCTGGTCAACAACGCCGTGATCTTCAACAAGAAGGGCGTGCTGAGCATGCCGCTGCCCGAGTGGGAGAAGCAGATCGGCGTGATCCTCACCGGCGCCTTCCTGTTCACCAAGCACGTCGCGCAGTCGATGATCGACCGCCAGGTCAAGGGCGCGATCATCAACATCATCTCCACCGCGGGGCACCAGGGCGAGCCTGACAACATCGCCTACTGCACCGCCAAGAGCGGCATGCTGAACTTCACCCGCTCGGCGGCGATGGAGCTCGTGGGTCACGGCATCCGCGTCAACAGCCTCACGCCCACCGCCACCGATCCCGCCGAGTCGGATGCCCGTGCCCAGCGCTGGGGCAGGACGGCGCCGCGGCCCAATCCGGCGCGCGACGCAGTCTTCGACGGCTTCCGCCGCGGCGTGCCGATGCAGCGGCTTCCGCGGCCCAGCGACTATGGCCGCGCCGCGGTGTTCCTCGCCGGCGACGATTCCGACATGATCACCGGCACCGACCTGCGCGTCGACGCCGGCGCCGTGGCGCGCTACTGGGCCTGGAGTCCGGCGCGCGAGACCGTCTAAAGACCGCTCCGCGAACCGACTTCCGGATCGTGACCTCTGCGCGGTTGCGTCGTCGCCGACATCACCGTACCTTTTCGCTCGACAGGGAGTTGCCCGTCGTACGCGCGTGAATCCAACCAAACCGCGACGAGCGAGACGCACATGGCCGAGCCGGTTCTGGCACTCGACGACCTCACCGTGCGCTTTCGCCTGCGCCGCGGCGAGCTGACCGCCGTCGATGGCGTATCCTTCACCGTCCATCGCGGCGAGACCTTCGGGCTCGTCGGCGAATCGGGCTCGGGCAAGTCGGTGACGGCGCGCTCCATCATGCGATTGATCCCCGATCCGCCGGGCGAAATCCCGCGCGGCCGCATCGTCTTCGAGGGCCGCGACGTGCTGGAGATGGGCGATGCGGAAATGCGCGCGCTACGCGGGCGACGCATCGCCATGGTCTTCCAGGAGCCGATGAGCGCGCTCAACCCGGTGTTCACCGTGAGCGCGCAGATCTCCGACGCGCTGCGCACCAATCTCGGACTGAGCAAGCAGGAGGCGCGCGAGCGCGTCGTCGAGCTGCTGGCGCTGGTCGGCATTCCCTCGCCGCGCAAGCGGCTCGACAGCTACGTGCACGAGTTCTCCGGCGGCATGCGCCAGCGCGTGATGCTGGCCATGGCGCTGTCGTGCAACCCCACCTTCCTGATCGCCGACGAGCCGACCACGGCGCTCGACGTCACCATCCAGGCGACCATCCTCGAGCTGATCACCAGCATGATCGAGCGCTTCGGCATGTCGCTGATCTTCATCACGCACAACCTGGGCGTTGTCGCCCACGCCTGCGACACGATCGGCGTGATGTACGCCTCGCACCTGGTCGAGCTCGGCTCCAAGCGCGAGATCTTCCGCAATCCGCAGCATCCCTACACGGTGGGCCTGCTGAACTCGATCCCGCGGCTCGACACGCAGGCGAAGTACCTGACGCCGATCACCGGCACCGTCTGCAACATGATGGACCCGCCGCAGGGCTGCAAGTTCCACCCGCGTTGCGCCCACGCCATGGAGATCTGCAAGCGCGAGATCCCACCCCTGCGCGAGGTCGCGCCGGGCCACCTCGCCGCCTGCCACCTGCACGGACGCCAGTGATGGCCGCGACCGAAACCCTGCTCGAGGTCAAGGGACTGACCAAGCACTTCGCCCTGCACGCCGACATCTACTCCAGGCTGGCGGGCGAGAAGGCGCAGCTGCTCAAAGCGGTCGACGGCATCGACTTCCACATCCGCCGCGGCGAGACGCTGGGCCTGGTGGGCGAGAGCGGCTGCGGCAAGTCGACCACGGCGCGGCTGGTGACGCGGCTGATCGAGCCGACCTCGGGCGAGGTCAAGCTGCGCGGCGAGGACCTGCTGGCATTCTCCTCGTCCCGCATGAAGGAGGCGCGCAAGGAGATCCAGCTGGTCTTCCAGGACCCCTACTCCTCGCTCAACCCGCGCAAGACCATCATGCAGATCCTCAGCCGGCCGATGGAGATACACGGCCTGGCATCGAACTGGGCCGAGAAGCGCAGCCGGGTGCTGGAGCTGTTGCGGCGCGTCGGATTGGGCATCGAGCATATCGATCGCTACCCGCACGAATTCTCCGGCGGCCAGCGCCAGCGCATCGCCATCGCCCGCGCGCTGTCGGTCGATCCCGACCTGGTGATCGGCGATGAGCCGGTCTCGGCCCTCGACGTGTCGATCCAGGCGCAAATCCTCAACCTGTTCCGCGATCTTCAGCAGGAGCTGGGCCTCACCTACCTGTTCATCGCCCACGATCTCAGCGTGATCCGCCACATCAGCGACCGGGTTGCGGTGATGTATGTCGGCAAGATCGTCGAGACCGGGCCGGCGGCGGCGATCTTCGAGAGTCCGCTGCATCCCTACACGAGGGCGTTGCTCGCGGCCGTGCCGGAGGCGGATCCCGACAAGCCGCCGCCCAAGCTCACGCTCAAGGGGGAGATATCGACGCCGATCGATCCGCCCCCCGGCTGCCGGCTGTGCGGCCGCTGCCCGCGAGAGACGTCCGTCTGTTCACAGGTCGCGCCGCCGCTGGTCGATGTCGGCGGCGACCGCCAGGTCGCCTGCCACAACCTCTAGATCGACGCACGCACAATCAGATTCACCCTGTCATCCCGAGCGCAGCGGGGACCCAGGCCGCTTCCCTGGACCCCTCGCTGCGCTAAAGGGGCCGCGGACGGCCCCGAGGATGACATGTGAACCGCTCCAGCCGGCTTCAGCGTTCGGCCAACCGTGGGTCGAGGATATCCCGCAGGCCGTCGCCGAACAGGTTGAAGGCGAGCACGGTGTAGCAGATGGCGAGGCCGGGGAAGGCCGCCATGAGCGGATGCGTCTCCATGTAGTCGCGCGCGGCGCTGAGATCGGCGCCCCAGTCGGGCGTCGGCGGCGGCGTCCCGAGACCCAGGAACGACAGCGCCGCCACGATCAGAATCACGAAGCCCAACCGCACGGTGGCGGTGACAATCAGCGGCGATACGATATTGGGCAGGACCTGGCTCAGGGCGATCCGCACCGACGAATCGCCCATGGCGCGCGCCGCCTCCACATACTCCTTCTGCTTTTCCGCCAGCACCGAGCCGCGGGCAAGTCGTGCGATCTCCGGCATGCCGGCCAGGCCGAGCGCTCCCACAAGGACGATGTCGATCATCACCCCTTCGAACTTCCAGGCCTGCGCCACCGTCACGAAGAGGAGGTAGAGAAGCAATCCCGGGAAAGCGAGCAGCCCGTCGACAATTCTCATTCCCAACGTGTCGGCCATCCCGCCCCAGTAGCCCGCGAGCACGCCGAACGGCACACCGAGCAGCAGCCCGAGCGCGACCGCCACGACGGCTATCGTCACCAGACGCCGCCCGCCGTACAGCAGCCTTGAGTAGATATCGCGTCCGAGCCGGTCCGTTCCCAGCAAATGCTGCTCCGAAGGCGGCGCGAGGCGGGCGCGGTAGTTCTGCTTGATCGGATCGTGGGTGGCGATCCACGGTGTGGCGATGCAGGCACCGAACAGCAGCACGAGCATCACCGCGCCAATCGTGGCCGTGCGGCTCTTGCGCAACTCGTACCAGGCGTTGGAGAGCGCAGCCATGAGACGCTGAAGGCGCGGAGGTGCCGGCGGCACCCGCCGCTCGTAGGCGACATCAACCAGCTTGCCGGCTTCCAGTTCGGACATGTCGAGCCACCTACGCCAGTTTGACGCGCGGATTGAGAAGTCTGTACGTCAGGTCAACCAGCAAGTTCATGACAACGACGATTACGCCCAGGACGAGCACACCGGCCTGGATCAGCGGATAGTCGCGCTGCAGGATCGCCTCGAAGATCGCGCGGCCGATGCCCGGCCAGGCGAAGATGGATTCCAGCACCACCGTGCCGCCGAGCAAGTTGGCCAGCTGCAGGCCGCTGATCGTGATGGTCGGGATCATGGCGTTGCGCAACGTGTAGCGGAAGATGACCCGCCGCTCCCGCAGACCCATCGCGCGCGCGGTGTCGACATATTCCTTGCTCAGCTCGTCGAGCATGCTCGACCGCGTGAGGCGGGTCGTGAACGCTGCCTGCCGGAAGCCGATCGCCGCCGCCGGCAGGATGAGGAACTGAAGACTGCCCCAGAAGTCCTCGAATGGGCTGACGTATCCGGATGAGGGCAACCAGCCGAGGTAGAGCGAGAACAGCAGCACGCAGAGGATCGCGAACCAGAACTCGGGTATCGATATCCCGGCCAGCGACGTCACCTGCGCGGTATAGTCGACCGCCGTGTTGCGACGCACGGCGGCGAGCGTGCCCAGCGGCACGGCGATCAGCATGGAGAGCGAGATCCCGACGGCGGCGAGGTACACCGTCGCCGGGATGCGACTCAGCAGCTCGGTCGAGATCGGCCGCCGCGTCACCAGCGAGTTGCCGAAATCGAACTCGGCGACGCGGACGAGCCACAGTGCGTAGCGCTCGTAGATCGGCCGGTCGAGCCCATACTCCTTCCTGAGAATCGCGCGCGCTTCTTCGATGTCGCCACCCTCGGTACCGACCAGCGTGTCGACGATCGAACCCGGCAGCGCCTCGACGAAGCAGAACACCACCACCGTCAGCACCAGGATGACGGGGACGAGCTGGGCGATGCGGCGCAGGATGTAGGCGAGCATCGCCCGTCGCGCCTCAGCCTTCGATCCAGGTACGACGCATGCCGGCGCCGGCGTAGCTCCACGGCCCGGAGAAGGACGGCGCATAGCCCTTGACGCGGGCACGGTGGCCGGCCATCAGCAGCGGCACGTAGTGCGTGTAGAGCATCGGCAGGTCGCGGTTAACCAGCGCCTCGACGTCGGCATACATCTGCCGGCGCTTGGCCCGGTCGCGCTCCTGGCGCGCCGCGATGATGATCTGGTCGGCCTTCTCGTTCTTGTAGCCGACGCGGCGGCGGTTTTCCGGCGCACTCGACAGGATGTTGCGGCCGAACCAGCCGTCCGGGTCGAGACGATATGAATTCGCCGTCGAGTCGATGTTGTAGTCGCCCTTGCTCTGCTTCTCCAGCATCACCGGCGATGGCAGGATCTCGAGCACGACGTTGAACCCGGCGTCCTTGAGCATGGCATGCACAAGCTCGCCCGACTGTTGCATGTAGGGGAAGGTGTCGTTGGCGATGATGGTGAGCCGCTCGTCGCCGCCCTTCGCCTTCTTGCGCAGCGCCTTGGCCTTGTCGAGATCGAACTTGGACGACGGCTCGATGCCTTTGGGATGCCACGGGCTGGCTTCGCTGTAGAACCCGTTGGCGATCGAGCCAATGTCGTTGAACACCGCCTGATGGATGCCTTCGCGATCGATGGCGTGGGCGATGGCCTGCCGGAGCAGATGGGCGTCGGGATTGTCCTTGTCCGACAGCAGGCCGTTCTTCAGGTTGAAGAACATCATGGCCGTGCCGACTTGCGGCACCGGCCAGGTCTCGTACGTCGTGCCATGGTCCTTCTTGAACGCCGCCGCGTCGGCGTAGGCGACGTTGTCGATGAGATCGACCTCGTTGGCGCGTAGCGCCGTCAGCCGCACGCGGTCCTCCTTCTTGGGCATACCGATCAGCCCATCGAGGTAGGGCAGCGAGTTGCCCTCGGCGTCCGTCTCGTAGAAGTTCTCGAAGCGGACCAGCTCGCACCGGTCGTGGCGGCGCCAAGACTTGAACTTGAACGGGCCGCAATTGACCGGTTCGGTGTCGGCCTTGTCGGCGGCGCCCGGAGCCATCAGGTTGACCGGGTAGTAGATGAGGTTGATGTCGAGCGCGACGTCCGGCTCCTTGAGGTGGAAGCGCACCGTGTGCTTGTCGTCCACCGTGACGCGCTCCACGCCGGACACCACCGAACGCGTGAAGGCGTGGCTCATCTTGGGATCCTTGATCCGCTCGATGTTCCACTTGACCGACTCGGCGTCGATCGTCTGGCCGTTGTGGTACTCCACGCCGCGCCTGAGCTTGAAGGTCCAGGTCTTGAGGTCGGCCGAGGTGTCCCACGACTCGGCGATGGCGGGCTTGGGCTCCATCTTGTCGTCGAAGTCGACCAGGCCGCCGGTGATGCCGGTCAGTGGATGGGACACGAAATAGATGATGTTGCGATGGGTATCGAGCCCCACGGAGTCATCGCGCGTGCCGAAGCGCAGCGTGCCGCCACGCTTGGGGTGCTTCTTGCCCGCCGCGGCCTCGTGCGCCGGCAGCCCGACCATCGCGGCGCCTGCCAGCGCCGTGGTCGACTTGAGAAAGTTACGCCGTGACTGTTCGGGACCCTTCTTGTTTTCGCCGGTCATGACGAAGCCTCCCTGCTTGAGGTTTTATGGGCCGAGTTTGGCTATCTGGTCGTACTGCTACTCGATCGAATGCTCCACGGAACTACGCTACGTCCGATTCCGTCAGTCGGAATACGCTGTGATGCGGACGGGTAGAAACCTGACGACATTGGCGGGAATGTCAACGCTCACCTTTCCGACATCGTCAGCGCGCCGATGACGACTTGGTGAAAGCTCGGCGGGACTCAACGATGCTGCGTCCTGCCTTCGGCGAGGCGCCGATCATCCTCGGTCTGGTATTGCGGCGAGGTATCGCGCGGCATGCGCGTGTCGTCGCCGCGAGTCGCCGCTGCCGCAGCGCGCCACGCCTCGTCATTCCACGACGCGTCGAGCCGCACGATCCCGCCTGGTGCATTCATCTTCTCGAACGCCGTCAGCGCGGCGCGCACGATGCGTTCCTGATTGGCGCGATCGAACGGCCTGCCGGTGCTGTGGCCCAGCGGATAGTCGACGAAGACCGCGCGCGGCGGCGCGCCGGCCTGGAGAATATCGAGCGCGCTGCCGAGACAGAGCGTCGGCATGCCGAGCGCTTCGAGGTGACGGGCGGCCAGACTCACGGTCTGGTGACAGACGGGTCACATCGGCACGAGCAGCGCGACGTCGACCGCCTGTTGCCTGAAGACTCCCTCGACCTGCGGGATCAGCTCCTCGCGCACGCGGCGCTGCGAGTAGATGCCGCCCATGCACGAGATCGCCGCATCGGCCAGCTCGCCGACGACGCCTTCGTCGCGCAGCCTGCGCAGCGCGGTCAGCGGCACGAGGCACTCGGGATCGCGCCGCGCGTCGACCAGGTAGTTCTCGGTGATGTGGGCGAAGCGCAGCCGATCGGTGGGCGTGTCCATCGGGATCAGGCGGATCGAGGCGTCGTCCTTGTAGTGAAAGGCCACCTGGCCGGCGACGTAGCAGCCCGACGTGGTCAGCACGCCGAGCCGCGACCGCGAGAGCGTCTTCTTCAGCGGCGCAAAGGGCGGCGCCTCGCCGGCGACATACCAGCGATAGGGCGCGTAGCCCAGGCTGGCGTAGCGCTGCGTGATCGCATCGATGTAGCGGACTGCTTCCATCGCATTCAGTCCGTCTCGATCGGCAGCGATTCGTCCCTGGCCCACTCGCCCATCGAGGCGTCGTAGAGCGTCAGGTCGTCGTAGCCCAGCTGGTGGAGCAGGAAGAGATCGAGCGTCGCCGAGATGCCGCCGCCGCAATAGGCGATCACCTTCTTGTCCGGCGTCACGCCCTGGGCCGCGAACTTTGCCTGCGCGTCGGCCAGCGCGGTGAAGCCCTTGGTCGCGGGATCGATCAGGGTCACGGCCGAGACGTTGACGCTGCCCGGCACACGCCCCGGCCGGCCGTATCGGCTGGCCGTCAGCCCGGCATGGAATTGCGGGCCCAGCGCGTTGACGGTCACGGTGCCGGGCCTGCCGATCGCCGCCCGTACCTCGTCACGACCGACGAACAGGCCGGCACGCGGCGACGCCTTGAAGCGCGCCGGCGGATAGCCCCGGGGCGGCCCGCTCTCGACCGGCCGGCCCTCGGCGCGCCACTTGTCGAAGCCGCCGTCGAGCACCGCGACCTTGGGATGGCCCAGCGCGCGCAGCATCCACCAGAAGCGCGTCGCCCACATCATGGTGCCGACGCTGTAGAGCACGAGCTGCCTGGCCGGGTCGACACCGTGCCGGCCGAAGGCGGTCTCGAGCGCAGCGACATCGGGCAGCATGAAGCGCAGCCGCGTGTCGTTGCGCGAGAACTCGCCCTGCAGGTCGAGGAAATCGGCGCCGGGGATATGCGCCTCCTCGAAGGTCTTGCGGCCCGCCACCGCGATGTAGGGTTCCTCGACGCCGGGCGGCGGCGTCTCGAGATAGGTCGTGCAGTCGAAGATGCGCAGATCGGCCTCGCCCAGTCGGGCGGCGAGCGCTTCGGTGCTGATCAGGGCCTGTGGTTCGCGCATCGGATCATCCTCATCGACCGGTCATCGCCGCGCCGCGTTCGTCATAGGCCGCGGCCAGTCGGCGTGCCGGATCGCGCTCGGCCAGCAGCGGGCCGGCACGACGCTCATACCACGCGACGAGGTGCGCTTCGATATCGGCATGCGCCGCGCGCCCGCCGTCGGCCAGCAGATGCACGATGTCGGCGCCGCGCGTCGCGAGATGGCGCGAGACGAGAATCGTGCGGTGACAATCCAGCGGCTCGCGCTCGGCGCACATCAGGGCGAGCGGCTGCCTTGACGACTCCTCCATCACCGCGTCGAGCGCCGCGATGAACGCCGGCGTGCGCGCCATCGCGATGTAGTCGCGCTCGCCGCCCTGCGGCTTGCCGCCCAGCGCGCCGCCGAGATGGCGATAGTCGATGCCGGCTGCCTTCAGTGTGTCGCGCAGGCGTTCGCGGTTGAAGTGCGGCACGCGGCGCGAGTACGGCGTCGAGCGCACATCGGCGAGCAGCGTGACGCCGGCGTCGCGCAGCAGCGCCACGAAGCGCTCGATCGGGTGGTTGGAATGGCCGATGGTGAAGATGGACATCGTCGCCGCGCTTGCCTAAAGGGCGGGCATGAGCGTACCGCCAGAACATGCCGCCCGCGAGCGTCCCGCGCCGACGCCGGCCCCGCCGCCCGAAGGCTTCGTCCAGCTCACCGGCCGCGGCGGCTACACCACGCATAACGGGCCGTGGTACGAGAAATACGACGAGGCCGGCCGGCTGATCCGCGGCTTTCGCGTGCTGCCGCATCATCTCAATGCGCTCGGCATCATCCATGGCGGGCTGCTGAGCGCCTTCCTCGACACCACCATGGGCAGCGCCGTGTGGCTGGCGACCCGGCGGCGCGCGGTGACGCTCCGGCTGCAGCTCGACTATCTCAACAACACCAGGCTCAACGACTGGGTCGAGGGCACCGCCGACTGCACCGGTTTCGACGGCGAGGTGGCCTATGTCACGGCCCGCCTCTATTGCCGCCGCCACACGCTGGCGACCGGCCAGGGCGTCTTCGCCCTGCTCAGCCCGCGCCGCAAGGACTGAACCAGGGGATCCATGAGCGGCGTCGGCGAACCCGGCACAGTGCCGGACCTGTGCCGGCACAGTTGGGAAAGGAAGGGAAGGGAAAGGAAGGGGAAAGGAACAGGTATTCCGCCGGAGGCGGACGCTGTCGCGTCGCCGGCCTTCGGCGAAACGCACAAGCCTCTGCCGTCCCGAGCAGGGTGAACCTCGTCTTGCGCGCGGCGCTCTATGCCTCGGCCACCTCGGCGCGGAACAGCTTCGCCAGCGCCTTTTCTCCCGCCGGCGTGAGATCCACGGCGCGCCCGTCGCTGCGCCGTCGCGCCCAGCCGCGGCTGAAGAACAGGTCGGCGATCGCCGCGCCCAGCGCGCCGGCGATGTGCGGGCGCCGCTCGCTCCAGTCCAGGCACTGGCGCGCGAAATGGCGGCGGCCGGTCTCGGCCACGCTGCGCGCGCCGTCGATGTCGACGCCGACCTTGCGGCAGAACAGCTCGCCGCGCGCGGTGACCAGCCAGTCCTTGCCCGGCGCCGCCTCGATATGACCATTGCGCGAAAGCGAGTCCGCGATCGCCATGCCGACCTGGCCGGCGAGATGATCGTAGCAGGTGCGGCAGCGCCGCAGCCGCGAATCGCGCCGCCATGCCGCGCTGGCCGGCGCCGGCCTGGCCGGCGTCTGCGCCGTGCGCGCGGCGACCGCCATCACCGCCTCGAGCGCCTCGGCCACGGAGACGTCGGCAAGCCGGTAGTAGCGATGACGTCCCTGCTGGTCGACCGCGAGCAGCCCCGCGGCGACCAGCTTGGACAGATGCCCGCTGGTGGTCTGCGGCGTCACCCGCGCCTGGGCGGCGAGATCGGTCGCCGGGCGCGGCTTGCCGTCCATCAGCGCCAGCAGCATCGAGGCGCGCGCCGGATCGCCCATCAGGGCGGCGGTCTCCGACAGGCGGTTGGTCGTAACCATGCTTCGGCCTCCACCGAATTGTCTCCGGGAGTATAGCTGGTCCGAAGCGAAGACGTTTCGGTGCGCACCGAAGCTTTTCTGGGAGGCCGGCGGGACGCCGGCGCGCCCCAGGACTCTAGCGCCAGCGCGGGTTGGCGATGGCGATCTTCTCGGCGATGGTGGCGCGCAGATGGTCCATCAGCGCGGCGTCGCGTTCGTCGCGCTCGCCGGCGCGCAGCTGGCGGCAGAGCTCGGCGTTGAGCGTCGGCAGGTCGCCGTCGCGGCCGAGCAGCGCCTTCAGCCGCTGCAGCTCCTCGGCGTCGGCCCGCGGCCCGCGCTGCCATTCGCGGCCGAGGATCGCGAGCGAGTTCAGCGCCACCTTGACCTGGAAGGCCAGCCGCGCGTCGATGCCTTCCAGCGCCGGCAACGCCTCGCTGCGCAGGAACCCTGAAATGGCGTCGAGCAGCTCGGGCGCGGTGGGACGGTCCTGTGCCATGACGATCAGCCCAGCAGCTCGAGCAGGTCGAACTCGGTCTCGACGGCGCGCCGTCCGATGCTGGCCAGTTCCATCGACTCCTCCGCGCCCGACAGGTGCTTCCACGCCTGCGTCATGCAGATCACGCCCCAGCGCGCCGTGCCGAGGATCTCCCACCAGCGCGCGTGGTCGCGATCGACCCTGGCACCGCCGGCCGCCTCGTAGGCGTCCCACAGCTCCTCGCGCGAGCCGAAGCCGCCGGCCGGCCTGTCGATTGCGCCGAAGCGCCAGGACTTCACGCAGAGCCAGCCGAGATCCTCCAGCGGATCGCCCAGATGCGCGATCTCCCAGTCGAGGATCGCGGTGACGCCGCTCTCATCGACGAGGTAGTTGCCGGTGCGGAAATCGCCGTGCACGAAGCCCGGTGCCGCCGGCGCCGGCGGCATGCGGCGCTCGAGCCAGGAGAGCGCCAGCTCGAACACCGGATGCGGCTCGCCGGTGACATCGAGCGCGCGACGCATGGTGGCGATCACCGATTCCGCGGTGCCGACCCGCAGCTTCGGCAGCGCCGCGAGCGGCACCGAGTGCAACGTCGCCAGGATGGTGCCGAGCTGGGTGGTGATCTTCCCGCGCGCCTGCTCGAAGCGCGGCGCGCGCAGCAGCTCGCGTGCGATCGCCGTTCCGCCGACGCTGCGCATCACGTAGCCGTCGCCGACGCCGTCGCCGGGCTGGGCGATGAACAGCATCTGGGGCGCCGGCACGCCGTGCAGCCCGGCGGCGCGCATCACCGCGAATTCGGTGGCGCGATCGATCGCGAGGCTGTTCTCGAGGCTCTGCGGCGGCGCGTCCGCGGCACGCGGCGGATCGCGGCGCAGGACGAGCTTCTCGACCGAGCCGTCATCGAAGATCGCATCGAAGCCCCAGGTCTGGCGCGAGGCGCCGCCGGAGTGGCGAAACAGCCCGTCGATCCGCACCGCGCGGCCGAAGTGGCGCGAACAGGCCTTGGTGAGCCCCTGAACCAGCTCCCTGCGCGCGTCGCCGTCGCGTGCGCCGTCCATCCGCGTTTCCCCGTTTCGACCGCCCGGCATGAACGGCCATTCATACCAGCATGGAGGCCGATGCCAACGCCATATCGGCGTTCCGCCGCGCGGCTGTGTCCGTTTTCCGGGCAGGCCTTCACGTGCTATGCCCGCGCCTCCAAGAACGGGGGGATTGTGCGTATGGCCGACACATCGCTCTGCCGCCTGAGCGCGGTCGAGACGGTCGATCTCTTGAAGAAGAAGAAGGTCTCGCCGCTCGAGCTGATCGACGCCGCCGAGGCGCGCATCGAGGAGACCGATGGCGCGGTCAACGCCATGGTGATCCGCACCTTCGATCGCGCGCGGCAACGCGCCAGGGCGCTGAAGCTGCCCGATCCCGACACGCCGGGCTGGCTGGGCGGCCTGCCCTTCGGCGTCAAGGACCTCAACGACGTCGAGGGCGTGGTCACCACCTTCGGCTGCCGCGTGCACAAGGACAATGTCGCGCAGCGCACCTGCATCTCGGTGCAGCATCTCGAGGCGCTGGGCGGGCTGGTGGTCGGCAAGACCAACACGCCGGAGTTCGGCGCCGGCGCGCAGACCTTCAACGAGGTCTTCGGCATCACGCGCAATCCCTGGGACACGCGCATGACCTGCGCCGGCTCGTCCGGCGGCTCGGCGGTGGGGCTGGCCACCGGACAGGTCTGGCTGGCCACCGGCTCCGACCTCGGCGGCAGCCTGCGCACGCCGGCGAGCTTCTGCTCGGTCGTCGGCTTCCGTCCCAGCCCCGGCCGCGTCGCCTGGGGCCCCGGCACGCTGCCGCTCAACACCTTTTCGCAGAACGGCCCGATGGGCCGCTCGGTCGCCGACGTCGCCCTGATGCTCGACGCCACGGCGAAGCACCACCCGCTGGATCCGCTGTCCTATCCGGCGCCCTCGGTGCCCTATGCGAAATCGGCGTCGGATCCCGTCGCGCCGAAGACCGTCGCCTGGGCCGGCGATTTCGGCGGCGCCTGCGTCTACGACGCCGAGGTCGAAGCGATCTGCCGCGCCGCCGCCGAGCGCTTCGGGGAGATCGGCGCCACCGTCATCGAGAAGGCGCCTGACCCCGAGGGCGCCCGCGATTCCTTCCAGATCTTCCGCGGCCACCACATGGCGGCGGGCAACGGCAGGCTGCTGCGGACGCATCGCGAGCTGCTCAAGCCCGAGGTGATCTGGAACATGGAATACGGCCTGTCGCTGACGTCGGAAGATCTCCGCCGCGGCCTGATCCTGCAGGCCGGCGTGCAGCAGCGCTTCGCCCGCTTCATGGCCGATGTCGACATCATGTGCGTGCCGGCTGCGCCGGTGCCGCCCTTCCCGGTGGAGACGCGCTACGTCGAGGCGATCAACGGGCGCAAGATGCCGAGCTACATCGACTGGGTGCTCGGTGCCTCGATCGTCACCATGTCCGGCCTGCCGGCGGTGTCGATGCCCTGCGGTTTCACCAGGTCCGGACTGCCGGTCGGCCTGATGCTGGTCGGCAAGCCGCGCGGCGAGGCCGGCCTGATCTCGGCCGCCAAGCTGTTCGAGGACATCATGGGCATCGCCAGGCGCCTGCCCATCGATCCTGTTGTGCGTCACTAGTCGCGACTGTCACCCCGAGCGCAGCGAGGGGTCTTTGAGGCCGAAGGAAAGATCCCTCGCTGCGCTCGGGATGACAGCGAGGTCCCAGTACCAGGAGCGGAAGAATGAATGTCCTGCAGCCGATGCACGGCTACTACCTCGAGGATCTCTCGGTCGGCATGTCGGCGGTGTTCGGCAAGACCGTCACCGAGGCCGACATCATGGCCTTCGCCGGCGTCTCCGGCGACACCAACCCGATCCATCTGCACGAGGGCTTCGCCAGGGCCTCGCGCTTCGGCGAGCGCATCGCGCACGGCATGCTGAGCGCCAGCTTCATCTCGACCGTGGTCGGCACGAAGCTGCCGGGGCCGGGCTCGATCTACGTCTCGCAGTCGCTGAACTTCAAGGCGCCGGTGAAGATCGGCGACACGGTGACGGCGCGCTGCGAGATCGTCGAGATCGTGCCCGAGCGCAAGCGCATCAAGCTCAGGACCGAGTGCCTGTGCGGCGACAAGGTGGTGCTCGACGGCGAGGCGGTGATTCTCGTGCCGACGCGGCCGAGATCGGTCTGAGGCGACGCGGATGAGCGGCATACCCGTCTTCGACGACTGGCTCGACGTCACCGTGCCGTGGCACGGCGCGGTGGTGCCGCTGGGCAATTTCGACGGCGTGCACCGCGGCCACCAGGTGCTGATCGGCCAGGCCGCCGACTTCGCCCGGGCCAAGGACGCGCCGGTCGTCGCGCTGACCTTCGAGCCGCATCCGCGCACCTTCTTCGTCAAGGACACCGCGCCCTTTCGCCTGACCTCGCCGGCGGCCAAGACGCGGCTGCTGGCGCGCTATGGCGTGCAGGCGGTGCTGGCACAGCGCTTCGATCCCGACTTCGCCGCCGTGGCGGCCGATGATTTCGTCGACGGCATCCTCGTCGCCGGCCTGCGCGCGCGCCATGTCGTATGCGGCTACGACTTCACCTTCGGTGCGCGACGCTCGGGCAACGTCGACATGCTGCAGCGCATGGGCGCCGATCGCGGCTTCGCGGTCACCGTCGTGCCGCCCGTGATGCGCGAGGGCGAGATCTACTCCTCGACCCGCATCCGCGAGGCGCTGCGCGCCGGCATGGTGCGCGAAGCCGCCGACCTGCTGGGCCATCCCTGGGAGATCGAGGGCAAGGTCGAGCGGGGCGACCAGCGCGGCCGCACCATCGGCTTCCCCACCGCCAACGTCGCGCTGGGCGAATACCTTCGGCCACGCTTCGGCGTCTATGCCGTGCGCGCGGCGATCGAGGAGAACGGCACGTGGCTGTGGCGCGACGCCGTCGCCAATCTCGGCCGCCGCCCGACCTTCGGCAAGCTGCAGGAGAACTTCGAGGTCCACGTGCTGGACTTCGACGGCGACCTCTATGGCCGCACGATGCGCGTGGCCCTGGTCGATTTCGTCCGCCCGGAGATGAAGTTCGCCGGCTTGGAGGCGCTCAAGACCCAGATCGCCGCCGACCGCGACGCCGCGCGCGAGATCCTGCGCGCGGGCTGAGACTCTCCTTCTCCCCGCGCAGGCGGGGAGAAGGTGCCCGAAGGGCGGATGAGGGGCTTCGCGGAGCTTCAAAGGCAGCGACCTTTGTTGTTGCGCGAGGAAGCCCCTCATCCGCCTCGCTGGACGCTCGGCACCTTCTCCCCGCCTTCGCGGGGAGAAGGGAAGACGACGCGCCTGCACGAACTCTGCTGGAATCGGCCATCGCCCCGACGCCGCCGGCCATCACTGTCGGCCACATGAAACTCTGGCGCAAGGCATGGACCGTCGGTGTGTTGGTGGCTGTGCTGGGGCTGGGCGCGAGCAGCGCCACTGCCTTGTTCCGCTCGGACGCCTGGATCGCCGATCTCGTCGAAAGCTTCCGGCCCCATCTGCTCGCGGGCGCGCTGGCGTTGCTGCCGCTCGGCCTCACGGTGCGCGGCGGCTGGCGCAGCGCTTGCCTGGCGATCGTCGTCGCCTGTCTCGCCATCAATGGCGCGACGATTGCCAGCGCCGTGCGGGCGGCGACGACGCCGCAGGAAGCGCGCGGCGGCATCCGCCTGCAGGTCGTGACGATCAACCTGCTGTGGAGCAACGGCCAGCACCAACGCCTGCGCGACTGGCTGCGGAGCGAGGCGCCGGATATCGTCGTCACCCAGGAAACCACCCCGCGCTGGGCGGCGATGCTCGCCGGACTGGACGGACTCTTCCCGCATCGCCGGCTCCCCGGCCCGGCGGACGATCTCGCGGTCCTCTCGCGCCACCCCTTCGACATGGCCGCGGAGGTGGGCATCCGGGCGCACGGCACCCTGGCGAAGGCGCGGCTTTCGGTCGGCCGGCGACGCATCGACCTGATGGCGCTGCACGCATCGGTGCCGGCCAGTCCGGCCTGGCGGATCGCCCGCGACGAGATGTTCGAGGATATCGCGGGTTTTGCCCGGCGGACCCGGTACCCGCTGATCGTCGCCGGCGACTTCAATGCCACGCCCTGGAATCGATCGATGCGCCGCCTGGTCCGCGAATCGCCGCTGCGCCACGCGCCAGGGTTCTGGCGGCCGACATGGACAGCCTATGTGCCGTTGTGGATGGGCATCCCGCTCGATCATGTCCTGGCCGCGGGGGAATGCCGGGTCGTCGCTCGCCGCATCGGACCGGACATCGGCTCCGACCACCGGCCGGTCCTGGCGACGGTAGACTGCCTGTAACGGTCGGATACCACGTGCCCAGATTCCGCCGGAATCGATCCGATAGGCTGCCATCAGAAACCCGCTTGATAGCGGGTAAGGCCAGCCCTGGTCCGTGCCCGGAAGCCCGGACGGCTCGGTCAAGCGAGGAAACCGATGATCCGTCAGATCGCTGCTGCCGCACTCGCCCTCGGCGGGCTCGCGGCTTGTGTCCCGTATGCGGCAGAGCCCTACGGCTACGGCGGGTACAGCCAGCCCGGCTACGGCTACGGCCAGCCGGCCTATGGCTACAACCAGCCCTACTACGCGCCGACCTACAGCGCGCCGCGCTCCACCTACGTGTACAATCAGCCGCCGCCGCGCACCACGTATGTCTACAATCAGCCGGCTCCATCACGCACGGTCTACGTCAATCCGCCGCCGCGCACGCGCGACCGCAATCGCGACGGCATCCCCGACTGGAAGCAGCGCGACCGCAACCGCGACGGCATCGCCGACTACAAGCAGCGTGACCGCGACCGCGACGGCATCCCCGACTATCGCGACCGCGACCGCAACAACGACGGCATCCCGGACCGTCGCCGCACCGGCTGGTTCGGCCGCTAGGCGGCTTCGGGCTCGGAGGCTCCGCGGCGGAAGGCTCGTCCGCCGCGGGGCAATCGCGCCTTCCGGGGAGCAGCGCCCGGCCGCGCTCGCCTTGACCCCCTGCACCCCCCTCCGTATGTTCGCCGCGATGCAATACCGTCGCGTGAAGGTGGCTCCCGCTGCCATCGGGGAGCGAATTATCGGCCCGGTCCGCTGACCGGCGGCCGGGTATTGCGCCGTTCCCCTCGTCCTGCGCCCTGGTCGCGCCGCGACGTTCCCCGAGATTTCCGTCCGACGAGCCCCGCCGTGACCGCCGACTACCGTTCCACCGTCTTCCTGCCCGAGACCGACTTCCCCATGCGCGCCGGCCTGCCCAAGAAGGAGCCGGAGCTGCTGGCGTTCTGGGCGAGGCTCGGCCTGTTCGAGCGCCTGCGCGCGCAGAGCGAGGGGCGGGAGAAGTTCATCCTCCATGACGGTCCGCCCTACGCCAACGGCAACCTGCATATCGGCCACGCGCTCAACAAGATCCTCAAGGACGTGGTGACCCGCTCGCAGCAGATGCTGGGCAAGGACAGCCACTACGTGCCGGGCTGGGACTGCCACGGCCTGCCGATCGAATGGAAGATCGAGGAAGAGTACCGGCTCAAGAACAAGGACAAGGACCAGGTCCCGATCAACGAGTTCCGCCAGCAGTGCCGCGCCTTCGCCGAGCACTGGATCGGCGTGCAGCGCACCGAGTTCAAGCGCCTGGGCGTGGTCGGCGACTGGGACAATCCCTACTCGACCATGGCCTTCGAGGCCGAAGCCGTGATCGTCGCCGAACTCGGCAAGTTCCTGATGAACGGTGGCCTCTACAAGGGCGCCAAGCCCGTCATGTGGTCGGTGGTCGAGAAAACGGCGCTCGCCGAGGCCGAGGTCGAGTACCACGACCACAAATCGGTCACGCTGCATGCGCGCTTTCCCGTGCGCAAGGCGTCGCGGCCGGAACTCGAGGGCGCTTCGATCCTGATCTGGACGACGACCCCCTGGACCATCCCGGCCAATCGCGCGCTCGCCGTCGGCGCCGACATCGATTACGCGGTCTGCATCGTCGAGTCCTGCGCCGAAGGCTCGGGCGCCAGGGTCGGCGAGAAGCTGGTCTTCGCCACGGCGCTGAAGGACGCGGTGCTGGCCGCGGCCAGGATCACCGACGTCTCGCACGCCGCGACCTTGAAGGGCGCCGACCTCGTCGGCACGACCTGTGCCCATCCGCTGGCGGCGCTCGATCCGTTCTACGCCCGCGACTCCGAGGTGTTCGTCGGCGATTTCGTGACGACCGATACCGGCACCGGCGTGGTGCACATCGCGCCCAGCCATGGCGCCGACGACTTCGAGCTGGGCCGCAGGCACGGCATTGCGGCCGAGGACTATGTCGCCGACGACGGCAGCTACTTCCCGCGCGTGGCCCTGTTCGCGGGCAAGCGGGTCTACACCGACCTTGGCGCGCCAGGTGATGCCAATGGCGCGGTGATCACGCGCCTGGCCGAGGCCGGCATGCTGCTCGCCAAGGGCTCGCTGACGCATTCCTACCCGCATTCCTGGCGCTCGAAGGCGCCGGTGATCTTCCGCTGCACGCCGCAATGGTTCATCGCCATGGACGGCAGGATCGACGGGCTCCCCGGCACGCTGCGCGAGGTGGCCCTGAAGGCGATCGACGACACGCGTTTCGTGCCGCCGGCCGGCCAGACCCGCCTGCGCTCGATGATCGAGCAGCGGCCCGACTGGTGCGTCTCCCGCCAGCGCGCCTGGGGTGTGCCGATCGCCGTCTTCGTCAGCAAGCAGACCGGCGAGCCGCTGCGCGACCAGAAGGTGATGGACCGCATCGTCGCGGCCTTCCGCGCGCAGGGTGCAGATGCCTGGTTCGAGAACCCGCATCGCTTTCTCGAGCCGGATCACGACCCGGCGAACTACGAACCGGTGATGGACATCCTCGATGTCTGGTTCGACTCGGGCTCGACGCACGCCTTCACGCTGGAGGGCCGGCCGGAGCTGAAATGGCCGGCCTCGATGTATCTCGAGGGCTCCGACCAGCATCGCGGCTGGTTCCATTCCTCGCTGCTGGAGAGCTGCGGCACGCGCGGCCGCGCGCCCTACGACGCGGTGCTGACCCACGGCTTCGTGCTCGACGAGCAGGGCCGCAAGATGTCCAAGTCGCTGGGCAACATCACCGCGCCGCAGGACGTCTGCGACCAGAACGGCGCCGATATCCTGCGCCTGTGGGTCGTCGGCTCCGACTACTCCGAGGATCTGCGCATCGGGCCGGAGATCCTCAAGGTCCATGCCGACGCCTATCGTCGCCTGCGCAATACGCTGCGCTACCTGCTGGGCAATCTCAGCGGCTTCAGCGACGCCGAGCGCGTGGCAGCGAAGGACATGCCGGAGCTGGAGCGCTGGGTGCTGCACCGCATGGCCGAGCTCGACGCCGAGTTCCGCCAGGCCGTCGACGATTTCGATTTCCATCTGATCTCGACGTCGCTGCACAATTTCTGCGCCGTCGACCTCTCGGCGCTGTACTTCGACATCCGCAAGGACGCGATCTACTGCGACGCGCCCGACTCGCTGCGCCGCCGCGCGGCGCGCACCGTGCTGCAGGACCTGTTCACCTTCATCACGGCGTGGCTGGCGCCGTTCGCCTGCTTCACCGCCGAGGAAGCCTGGCTGGCACGGCCGAGCGCCTCGACCGACGGCCTGGAGGAGTCGGTGCACCTGCGCACCTATCCGAAGATCCCGGCGGAGTGGCGCGACGAGGCGCTGGGCGAGAAATGGCGCGCCGTACGCGCGCTGCGCCGTGTCGTCACCGGCGCGCTGGAGATCGAGCGCAACGCCAAGCGCATCGGCTCCTCGCTGCAGGCGGCGCCCACGGTCCACGCCTCGCGCGACTACGTCGCCGCACTGTCCGGGCTGGACCTCGCCGAGATCTGCATCGTCTCGGATGCCAGCCTGGTCGAGGGCGAGCCGCCGGCCGAAGCCTTCACCTTGGCCGAGGTGCCGGGCGTCGGCGTCGTGCCGGGCAGGGCGGAGGGCGAGAAATGCGCCCGCTGCTGGCAGGTGCTGCCCGAGGTTGGCCGTTCGGGAGCCCATCCGACGCTCTGCCTGCGCTGCGAGTCGACCGTCGCCGGTCTGCCCCAGGCCGCGCAATGACCGATCGGCCGCCGCCGCCTTCGTCGATGGGCGTTCCAACGTTGATGCGGGCGGGCCTGATCCTGGCGGCGATCACCATCGTCGCCGACCAGGCCAGCAAATGGCTGCTGCAGGACATGCTGCAGAAGCAGCCCGTCATCGAGGTGATCCCGGGGTTCTTCAACCTGGTGATGGTGTGGAATCGCGGCATCAGCTTCGGGATGCTGGGCGGCGCCGGCGCCCTGCCTCCCTGGGTGCTGTCGGCGATCGCCGTGGCGATCTGCATCGCGCTCTTCTTCTGGCTGCGTGCGGCACGCAGCCGCTGGACCGCGTGGGCCATCGGCCTTGTCATCGGCGGGGCCATCGGCAATGTTGTCGATCGCGCCCGCTGGGGCGCGGTGTTCGATTTCGCCGACTTTTACATCGGGCGCTGGCACTGGCCGGCGTTCAACGTCGCCGACGCGGCGATCGTCATCGGAGTGCTGGCGCTGCTCGCCGAATCCCTGATGCCGGGCGTCACGAAAGAAAAGCGATGACGGTCGAACGAGGACGGGAATGATTGGACAGATCCTGAAGGTGCTCGGCCTGGCTGGTGCCATGGCCGCGCTCGGCGCGTGCGGCATCATGGATAGCATCGGCGGCAACAGGAAGGTCTCGCCGGACGAATTCAAGGTGGTCTCGCACACCCCCCTGACCATGCCGCCCAACGCCGATCTGCGCCCGCCGCGGCCCGGCGCGCCGCGTCCGGGCGATCAGACGCCGCAGGCCCAGGCGCGCGCCGTGCTGGCGCCGGCGCCCACGGCGACGGCCGGGCGCGGCGGCGCGGCCCGGCCGGCCCCGGCGCCGGTCGCCTCGACCGGCAGCCCGGCGGAGACGCAGCTGCTCGCACGCGCCGGCGGCGGCAGTGGCGGCAGCGACATTCGAACCCAGCTCAATCGCGAGAGCCGTATCCTGGCCGACAGCGACCGCTCGCTGATCGACGCGCTGATCTTCTGGCAGGACACGCCGCCTCCGGGCGTGATCCTCGATCCGGTCAGGGAACAGGCCCGCCTGCGCGCGGCGCAGGCCCAGGGCACCGATCCGGGCGGCGCCACGCCGCAGATCGAGCGGCGCAAGCGCGGCATCTTCGAGGGCATCTTCTAGGATCAGTACCTTCCCCCGGAGGGGGAAGGTAACAGCAAGAGCACAATTCGGCGTGACCGGGCATCTGTCATCGACTTCGCCATGACGTCGCCATGTCGTTGCCGCTAGAGTTGACCGCATGATCTCCCGACGGACCGCGCTCGGCGGCTTGCTGGCGGCGGGCGCGCTTGCGGCGCCGCGTTTCGCCTCGGCACAAGGCTCGACAACCCTGCCGCATCCCGGCCGCTTCGGCGTCGAGACGTTCTCGCTGGCCAACGGCCTGCGCGTGGTGGTGCTGCCCTCGGCGCGCGCGCCCGTGGTGCTGCACATGGTGTGGTACGAGGTCGGTGGCGCCGACGAGCCGGCGGGCCAGTCAGGCATCGCGCATTTCCTCGAACACCTGATGTTCAAGGGCACGCAGAAGACCCCGCCCGGCGAATTCTCCAAGATCGTCGCGCGCTCCGGTGGCCGCGACAACGCCTTCACCTCGCACGACTACACCGGCTACCACCAGACCGTCGCCGCCGACCGGCTCGAGATGGTCATGGAGATGGAAGCCGATCGCATGACCAATCTCGTGCTGACGGACAAGGAGGTCATCCCCGAGCGCGACGTCGTGCTCGAGGAGCGTCGCTCGCGCATCGAGAACTCGCCGGCGGCCCTGCTCGACGAGGCCGCGCGCGAGGCGATGTTCGGCCGCCGCGGCTACGGCATCCCGGTCTCCGGCTGGCCCGACGAGATCCGCAAGCTGGGCGTGGCCGAGGCGATCGCCTTCTATCGCCGCTTCTACGCCCCCAACAACGCCATCCTCATCGTCGCCGGCGATACCTCGGTCGAGGCCGTGCGCCGGCTGGCCGAGAAGCACTATGGGCCGATCGCGCGGCGCGAGGTGGCGCCGCGCGTGCGCTCCGACCAGCCCGGCGAGTTGCCGCGCCTGCTGGTGCGCCGCGACCAGCGCGTGCGCCAGCCGCAATGGGGCCGCGATTTCCTCGCGCCGTCCTACCGCATGGGCGAGACACGCCATGCCTACGCCCTGCAGGTTGCGGCACAGATCATCGGCGGCAGCCAGATCAGCCGGCTGTACCGCTCGCTGGTGGTCGAGAAGAAGATCGCCGTCGGCGCCTATGCCGGCTACTCGGCCGGCGCGCTCGGCCTGTCGAGCTTCGGCTTCAGCGCCACGCCCGCGCCGCAGGGCGACATCGCGACGGTCGAGGCGGCGATGACGGAGGAGATCGACCGCTTCCTGCAGGGCGGCGCCCGCGAGGATGAGATCGTCCGCGCCAAGCGCCGCCTTGTCGCCGCGACGGTCTATGCGCGCGACTCGCTGGCCACCGGGCCTCGCCTGTTCGGCCTGGCGATGACCACCGGCCGCACGGCAGCAGACGTCATCGCCTGGCCGGACCGCATCATGGCGGTGACCGCCGCCGAGATCGAAGCGGCTGTCCGCGCCGTGCTGGTGCCGACGCGCGCCGTAACCACCCATCTCCTGCCGGCGGAGACATGATGAGCGGCTTCGCTTCCCGGCTGGCCTGGCTGCTGGCCGCCATCGTCGCGCTGGCCTCGCCCATGGCGCAGGCCATCGACATCAAGCCGCTGGTGAGCCCCGGAGGCATCCGCTACTGGCTGGTCGAGGACACCACCGTCCCGATCATCTCGATCACCTTCTCGATGGCCGGCGGCGCGCTGCTCGATCCGGTGGGCAAGGAGGGCACCGCCTCGCTGCTGTCGAGGGTGCTCGACCAGGGGGCCGGGCCGCACGACGCATCGACCTTCAAGACGCTGCAGGACGACGCCGCGGCGCGTCTGGGATTCTGGGCCGGCGCCGAGCGCTTCGGCGGCTCGCTGCGCATGCTGCGCGATCAGCGTGCGCAATCGATCGAGCTCCTGCGTCTGGCGCTCGCCGAGCCGCGCCTCGACGCCGAAGCGATCGAGCGGCAGCGCCGCGCCACCATCTCCGGCCTGCGCCGCAACGAGGAATCGCCCGGCTCGATCGCCTCGCGCACGCTCTACCGCGCAACCTTCGGCGAGCACCCCTACGGCCGGCAGGTCGACGGCACCGCCACCAGCGTCGGGGCGGTCACGCCGGAGGATCTCAAGGCATTGGCGGCGCGTCAGCTCACGCGCAACAGGCTGATCGTCGCCGTGGTCGGCGACACCAACGCGCAGGATATCGGCCCGTTGCTCGACCAGGCCTTCGGCGCGCTGCCGCCGGGCGATTCGGTGCCCGAGGCGCCGGTCTGGTCGCCGCCGCCGCCCAGGTCGGGCGGACGCCTGCTGACGGTGCAGCGTCCGATGCCACAGAGCATCGCGCTGATGTCCTTGCCGGGCATGAAGCGCGACGATCCCGACTGGTACGCCGCGACCGTCATGAACTACGTGCTGGGCGGTGGCGGCTTCAACTCGCGTCTGATGAACGAGGTGCGCGACCGCCGCGGGCTGGCCTACGGCGCCTCCTCGCGACTCTCCTACTACGCCCAGGGTGGCGTGTTCACCGCCTCGGTGGCGACCATGAACGAGCGCGTCGCGGAGTCTATCGCCATCATCCGCGCCCAGTTCGACCTGATGGCCAGGGACGGCGTCACCGAGCGCGAGCTGGCGGAAGCCAAGCAATACCTCGTGGGTTCGCTGGCCCTGACGCTCGATTCGACCGCGGCGATCGCCGGCCTGCTGCACCAGATGCAGGCCGACAATCTGGCGCCCGACCACCTGACGCGGCGCAGGGAGCTCATCGAGAGGGTGAGCGCCGACGACGTGCGCCGCGTCGCGCGCCGCCTGCTGCGCGATGACGCGCTGACCATCGTCGTCGTCGGCCAGCCGGTCGGCCTCACGGCGACCGAGTAGCTCGCTGCATCGTCCTTCGAACGCAAGCTGTCATCCCGAGCGCAGCGAGGGATCCAGGTCTGCCCTGGATCCCTCGCTGCGCTCGGGATGACAGGGTGATACCGGTCGTCCGCACGTCGCCCCAGCGTTCCATTCCGCGCGCACCGACTCGTCGCTCTCGGCCGAGAACCGCACCGCACGCTCGGCGTCGAAGCGCCCGCGCGACAGGCGCTCCAGTGCCCACACCGCCGCGCCGCGGATCGTGGCGCTCGGATCGTCGAGCAGGCGCGTCACGGCCGCCACAGCGGCCTCGCCGCCCTCGCTGTTGCCCAGCGCGATGGCGATGTTGCGCACAAAGCGCTCGCGGCCCGTGCGCTTGATCGCCGAGCCGCTGAAGCGCGCGCGGAACGTGGCGTCGTCGATGGCGCAGAGCTCGACGAGCGTGCCGGTCGCACGCGGCTCGAACGCCGCCTCGTGCGCAGCCTGGGCGAATTTGTTCCACGGGCAGACGGCAAGGCAGTCGTCGCAGCCATAGACGCGATTGCCCATGGCGGCGCGGAACTCGCGCGCGATCGGCCCGGCGTGCTCGATGGTGAGATAGGAGATGCAGCGTCGTGCATCGAGCTGGCCCGGCGCGGGGAATGCGTCGGTGGGACAGATATCGAGGCAGGCACGACAGGTGCCGCAGTGATCGGCCTCGGGCTCGTCCGGCGGCAGCTCGATCTCGCTCAGGATCTCGCCGAGGAACAGCCACGAGCCGTGGCGGCGCGACACCAGGTTGGTGTGCTTGCCCTGCCAGCCCAGCCCGGCGCGCATCGCCGCCGGCTTCTCCATCAGCGGCGCGGTATCGACGAAGACCTTCAGGTCGCGGCCCCAGCGATTCCACATCCACAGGCCCAGCGCCTTCAGCCGGCTCTTCAGCACCAGGTGGTAATCTCGGCCGCGGGCATAGACCGAGATCGCCGGCCGCGACCTGTCGGCCAGCGCCTCCAGCGGATCGCCCGCCGGCGCGTAGCTCAAGCCCAGCGAGATCAGGGTGCGGGCGCCGGACCATAGCTGGCCGGGGTCGGCGCGACGGTCGAGGTGCTCGGCCATCCAGGCCATGTCGCCGTGCCGCTGCAGCTCGACGAAGGTCGCCAGCCGCTCCTGCTGCAGCGCCGGGGCCTCGGCCGCGGCAAAACCCACGGCGGCGAAGCCCAGGCGCAGCGCCTCCGCCCGGATCTCCTCCTTGATCAGGGCCGGATCGGCGGGCGCGCGCTGCTTCAGCCCGGGCCTGGGGTGGGTGGCGGCCATGGTCCCTAGATGCCCATGACGGAAGCGTTCCTCAAGCGTATCCTCTGCGACATGAAACGACCCCTCATCGGCGTCACCCTCGATGCCGAGAAGCCCGGCGGCTACTCGAAGTTCCCCTGGTACGCCCTGCGTCAGAATTACTGCGAGGCGGTGATCGAAGCCGGCGGCCTGCCCATCGCCCTGCCGCACGAGCCGGAGAACACGGCCGCCTACCTCGATACCATCGACGGGCTGGTGGTGACCGGCGGCGCCTTCGACGTCGATCCCTCGCTCTACGGCGACGCCGACCGCCACGACACGGTGGTCACCAAGGACCGCCGCACCGCCTTCGAGATGGCCATGACGCGGGGCGCGCTCGCCCGCGACATGCCGGTGCTGGGCATCTGCGGCGGCCAGCAGCTGCTGCACGTGGCGCTGGGCGGCCGGCTGATCCAGCACATCCCCGACTCGATCCGCGACGCGCTCGCCCACGAGCAGCCCAACCCGCGCGACGAGCCCGGCCACGACGTCGCGGTGGCCAGGGGCACCAGGCTGCACGCCATCGTCGGCACCGAGACGCTGGCGGTCAACAGCGCCCACCACCAAGCGGCACGCGACGAGCCGGCAGGCGTGGTGGTCAACGCCCGCTCGCCCGATGGCGTGATCGAAGGCATCGAGGCCCCGGCCTACCGCTTCTGCCTGGGCGTGCAGTGGCACCCGGAGTTCCACATCTCCGAGGGCGACCGCCGCCTGTTCCGCGCCTTCATCGAAGCCTGCGGCGGCTGACCGCCCTCGCTTTCTCAGGCCGCGCAGCGTATGTGTCCGCGCATGGCCGAAACCCATTCGACTTCAGGCGAACGCATCGCCAAGCGCCTGGCGCGCGCTGGCGTTTGTTCGCGCCGCGAGGCCGAGCGGCTGATCGAGCAGGGCCGGGTCAAGGTCGACGGGGTGACTCTGCAGACCCCCGCGACCCTGGTGACCGAGGCCAGCCGCATCGAGGTCGACGGCCAGGCGGTGGCCGCACCGCAGCGCCCGCGCATCTGGCTGTTCCACAAGCCGCCTGGCCTGGTGGTGACGGCGCGCGATCCCGAGGGCCGGCCGACGGTGTTCGACAATCTGCCGCACGACATGCCCAGGGTGGTCTCGATCGGCCGCCTCGACATCGCCTCCGAGGGCCTGCTGCTGCTGACCAATGACGGGGCGCTGGCGCGGCGCATGGAGCTGCCGGCGACCGGCTTCGACCGGCGCTATCGGGTGCGCGCGCACGGCCGGGTCGACCAGGCGATGCTCGACCGCCTGGCCGAAGGCCTCTCCGTCGACGGCGTGCGCTATGGCCCGATCCGTGCGCGCCTCGAACGCCAGCAGCGCAGCAACAACTGGATCGTCGTCACCCTGCGCGAGGGCAAGAATCGCGAGGTGCGCCGGGTGATGGAGCATCTCGGCCTGGTGGTGAACCGGCTGATCCGCATCGGCTACGGGCCCTTCAACCTCGAGGCCCTGCCCGAGGGCGAGGTGGTCGAGGCCAGCGCCCGGCAGGTCGATCTGGTGATGGGCGCCGAGGGCTACGATGCCGACGGCCGCAAGCCCGGCTGGGCCCGCCCCGCCCCCCGGCCGCACGCCTATGGCCGGCACAAGCCGTCGAAGGAAGGCGAGCCGCCTGCGCCGCCGCGCAAGCCCGAGGGCTGGCGCGGGCCGACGCGACCGCGACGCGCGCTGGCCGGCGAGCGATGACCGCGCCACGCATCGCCGGCGGCCGCCATCGCGGCCGGCCGCTCAGCGTGCCCGAAGGCCGCGACGTGCGGCCCACCGCGTCGCGCGCCCGCGAGGCGCTGTTCAATATCCTGCTGCATGCCGGCTGGGGCGATGGCGGCGCCTCGCCGCTGCCCGGGGCGCGCGTGCTCGACGCCTTCGCCGGCGCCGGCATCCTCGGGCTCGAAGCGCTGTCGCGCGGCGCCGAGCATGCCAGCTTCATGGACAGGGCTCCCGAGGCGGTGCGCGCCGTCGGCGACAACGCGCGCACCCTGAAGGAAGCCGGAAACGTCAGGGTGATGCGCGCCGACGCCACGCAGCCGCCGACCGCGCCGCCCTCGGCCGCCTGCGAACTCGCCTTCCTCGACCCGCCCTATTATTCCGGCGTCGGTCCGAAAGCCCTGGCGGCGCTGGCGCGCGCCGGCTGGCTGGCGCCGGGGGCGATCTGCAGCCTCGAGGTGGCGTATAACGAGGACGCGGTCGCGCCCGAGGGCTTCACGCCGCTCGACGAGCGTCGCTACGGCAAGGCCAAGCTGCTGTTCTTCCGCTACGGAGCGGCCGCGTGAACGCCCATCCCGTCTTCCTCTTCCGCCACGGCGAGACCGAGTGGAACGCCACCGGCCGCATCCAGGGGCGGCTCGACTCGCCTCTGACCGCGCGCGGGCGCGAGCAGGCGCGGGCGATGGGGGTGGCGCTCAAGGCGATCGCCGGCGCCGCCTGCCGTGACATGCTGGTCTTCGCCAGCCCGCTCGGGCGCGTGCGCGAGACCTTGAGCCTCGCGGCCGAGACGGCCGGCCTCGACGTCGCGGGCTGCCGTTTCGACGACACGCTGCGCGAGATCACCTGGGGCGAGTGGGACGGCATGACGCGCGCCGAGATCGACCAGCGCGCGCCCGGCGCCATGGCCGAGCGCGAGCGCGCCAAGTGGGGCCACGCACCGCCCGGCGGCGAGAGCTACCAGGCCGCCGCCCTGCGCGTGCGGCCGTTCCTCGACGCCGTGCTGGCGCAGGCGGCGGACCGGCCGGTGGCGCTGTTCAGCCACGGCGCGGTGGGTCGCGTCCTGCGCGGTCTCTACATGGCGTTGCCGGGCGAGGACATCGTCCTGCTCGACGAGCCGCAGGACGCCTTCTACCGCCTGCAGGCCGGTGGCGTGGCGCGCATCGACGCCGCCGGCTAGGCTGGCGCCATGGCCAAGGGCAAATACGCGCATCTCACGCAGCTCGGCCGCGAGACAGCGCTGCCGGCCTCGCCCGAGGAGGCGCATCTCGAGATCGTGCCCAACCCGCATCCGCGCGAGATCTATCTCGTGCGCTTCACCGCGCCGGAATTCACCTCGCTCTGCCCGATGACCGGCCAGCCCGACTTTGCCCATCTGGTGATCGATTACGTGCCGCGCGCGCGGCTGGTCGAGAGCAAGTCGCTGAAGCTCTTCCTCGGCGCCTTCCGCAACCACGGCGCGTTCCACGAGGACTGCACGGTGATGATCGGCAAGCGGCTGAAGGCGGCGATGGCACCGCGCTGGCTGCGCATCGGCGGCTACTGGTACCCGCGCGGCGGCATGCCGATCGACGTGTTCTGGCAGACCGGCCGCCCGCCATCCGGCCTGTGGCTGCCCGACCAGGGCGTGCCGCCCTATCGCGGCCGCGGCTGACGATCATGAAGACCTCGCCGATGGATCTCGCGCTCGAGCAGGCGCGGCTGGCCGGCGCGCGCCAGGAGGTGCCGATCGGCGCGGTGATCGTCGCGTCGGACGGCACCGTGCTGGCCGCCGAAGGCAACCGCACGGAGGAGCTGCGCGATCCCACCGCCCATGCCGAGCTGCTGGCGATCCGCGCCGCCGCCGCCAAGCTCGGCGTGCCGCGTCTCGTCGACTGCGATCTGCATGTCACGCTCGAGCCCTGCCCGATGTGCGCCCAGGCGATCAGCTTCGCGCGCATCCGCAGGCTCTACTATGGCGCGTCCGATCCCAAGGGCGGCGGCGTCGACAACGGCGCGCGCATCTTCGCCCAGGCGAGCTGCCATCACCGGCCGGAGGTCTATTCCGGCATCGGCGAACGCGAAGCCGCTCAACTCCTGCGTTCCTTCTTCCGGGACCGCCGGCAACCCGCCGGCTCCTGAAGATGCCGGCGGGACGCCGGCGCTCCCAATCAAGACACTGAATTGATGCGCGCCTCGGTCGCGACCTTCTCGCCCTTGGCCAGGCAGATCGCGGTCCACGCGCCGGCCTTCTCCTCGACGCGGATGGTCACGGTATCGTCCCAGAAGATCGGCCGGCGGAAATGGATCTCGATGTCGAGCGCGCGTGGCGCGAGACGCCGCCAGATCTCGGCCATGAGATAGCGCACGCCCATGCCGCCGCCGATGATCGGCGCGCGGAAGCCGGCCCTGATCGCCGCCTCGGGCACCGAATGGATCGGATTGATCGCCTCGGAATCGTAGCCCTTCACCATGTCGGGCGTGAGCGTCACGTCGCGCAACGTCTTCAGCGCGCCGACATCGTCGACCACCGGCGCCGCCACCTCGCCCGCGCCGCGCACCCCCGCCTTGTCCGGGTCGGGTCTGAGCGAGCGGCGTCCGGCCATCACCGCGCGCGTCCCGTCCCCGGCCGTGAACCACGTCTCGCTGATCGCCACCTTGCCGCGCGGCACCGGGCTGACGTCGAGGATACGGCCGCTGACGGTGAGCGGCTCGTCGAGGCGCAGGGGCGCGCGCTGCACCAGGCGCTGCGCCATGTTGACCGTGCCGTTGGCATGCACGCCGTTGCGCACGCCCTCGGCGATGGCGCGCGAGATGAAGGTCGTGGGGTCGACCGTCGCGCCATAGACGGCCGGGTCGATACCACAGGTCGCGAGCGCGCGATGCTCGACGGCGGATTCGACCCTCATCGCGCGATCGACGTAGGTCAGCCCGGCATAGGGCTCGATGAACTCGCTCATGTCCTACTCCAGGAAGCGCGTCGCCGCCGCGGCGACATCCGTCGCACGCTCCCATGTCATGCAGAAGCGGCCATTGGGGATGATCTCGACCCGCACGTCGGCGAGCCTGGCGCTCACCACGGCGCGGTGCCGGCCGTAGATGAATCGCTCGCCGTAGAGCATCAGCGTAGGCTGCTTCACCCGCGCCGCCGTGCCCAGCGTGTCGAACCTGGAAAGCGCGCCCATCGCCTGCCAGCGGTCGCGGCCGATCTGGAACTGCGCGACGTTGATCCGATCCATCCAGTCCTGGGTCGGCGCGACCGGCGCGTGCTCGGGATCATTGGCCAGCAGGTAGTCGATGCTGCGCGGCGCGGGAAAGCCGGTCGGGTCGGTCGGACGCACGCGCTGGATGTCGGCGATGTCGTTCCGCGCGTTGGCGGCGTCGGTGAAGAACGGCGTGTTCACCAGGACCACCCTGTCGATACGCGCCGCATGATGGGCGGCCAGCGCCAGAGAGGTCGCGGCGCCCACCGCCTCGCCCATGGCGTGGAAGCGCTCGATGCCGAGCCCGTCCATCACCTCGAGCGCGGCACGGGCGTAGTCCTCGATCGCCGGTTGCCAGTCGATGTGGTCGGACATGCCGTGGCTGGGATAGTCGATGGCGACGACGCGGAATCTCGGCGCCAGCGCGGCGATCAGCTCGACCATCACCGCCGAGCTCTGCTGGTTGATGTGGGTGAGCACGATCGCCGGACCGCTGCCGGCGGTGCGATAATGGATCTGGCCGGCGAAGGTATCGGCCAGCCCGCGTGCTATCCTCATGGCGTTCCTCTTCGGGTGTCTTCTAGCATGGACAGCAAATGGACCGCGCCCGGGTCGGCGCTGATCGTGATCGACGTGCAGAACGATTTCTGTCCGGGCGGCGCGCTCGCCGTGCCGCGGGGCGACACGATCATTCCCGCCGTGAACCGGCTGATTGCGATGTCGGACCTCGTGGTGCTGACGCAGGATTGGCATCCCCGGGGACACGGCTCCTTCGCTTCCTCGCATGCCGGCCGCCAGCCGTTCGAGAGCGTCGAAATGGCGTATGGCGCGCAGACGCTGTGGCCCGACCACTGCGTGCAGGGCACGCCGGGCGCCGAATTCCATGCCTCGCTCGAGGCGACGCCGGCGGCGCTGATCGTGCGCAAGGGCATGCGTGCGGCCGTCGATTCCTATTCCGCCTTCTTCGAGAACGATCGGCGCACGACCACCGGCCTCGACGGCTGGCTGCGCAGCCGCGGCGTGGACCGTGTGCTGCTCTGCGGTCTGGCCTATGACTTTTGCGTGGCCTATTCGGCGCTCGACGCGGCGCGGCTCGGCTTCGCCACCGCGGTGGTCGAGACCGCCTGCGCCGCCATCGATCTCGACGGCAGCCGCGCCCTGCAGCAAAAGGCCATGCGCGACGCGGGTGTGAGCCTGCAGGCATCCTGAAGCGCCGCGCTTGTGTCGCAATCCACAGGCACAGAGCGGGCCGCCGGGCCTTCCTCCCGCCCGGCGCCTGCTCTACTCTGCGCAAAACGGAAGCAGCCCCCCGATGCACTACCGCCAGGAACTCGACGATCTGTTCGCCGACCGCGTCGGCGATCGCGGCCTCACGCGCGCGGCCTATGCCGCGGAGCTGGAGCGCGCAGTGCCGGCCTTGGAAAAGCTGCGCCGACGGCACGCCGACGGGTCGCTGCCCCTCCTGCGCCTGCCGGCGGCGCGCGACGACCTGGCGGCGCTCAAGCCGCACGCCGCGCATCTGCGCCAGTTCGAGCACGCGGTGATCCTCGGCATAGGCGGCTCCAGCCTCGGCGGACAGACGCTCGCGGCCATGACCGATATCGGCTTCGGTCCGGCGCGCGGCGGTCCCAAGCTGTGGTTCATGGACAACATCGATCCGGACACGTTCGGCGAATTGCTGACCCGGCTCGATCTGACCAAGACCACCTTCATCGCCATCTCCAAGTCGGGCGGAACCGCCGAGCCGCTGATGCAGCTTTTCGTCGCACTCGAGGCGCTCGAGGCGAAGCTCGGCAAGGCGAAGGTCGCCGACCATCTGATCGCCATCACCGAGAACACCGACAACGCCCTGCGCCGTATCGCCACGCGCATCGGCTGCCCGATCCTCGAGCACGACCCCAAGGTCGGCGGTCGCTATTCCGTGCTGTCGCTGGTCGGCCTGCTGCCGGCGATGGCCGCGGGCCTCGATGTCGCGGCGATCCGCGAGGGCGCCGCCAGCGTGCTCGACCAGGCGCTGAAGGCCAATGCGCCCGAGGACAGCGCCGCCGCCGCGGGCGCGGCCGCTTCGGTCGGCCTGTGGCGCGAGCGCGGCATCCACACCACGGTGCTGATGCCCTATGTCGACCGCCTGGCCTATTTCGGCCTGTGGTACCGCCAGCTGTGGGCCGAGAGCCTGGGCAAGCAGGGCGTCGGCACCACGCCGGTGCGCGCCATGGGCACGGTCGACCAGCACAGCCAGCTGCAGCTCTATCTCGGCGGGCCGGCCGACAAGATGTTCACCGTGCTGATGCGCGACTCCGCCGGCGAAGGCCGCAAGGTGCCGAAGGCGGCGCTGGGCGGCGACGCTTCGCTCGACTATCTCGGCGAGCATTCGCTGGGCGATCTGTTGCAGGCCGAAGCCGAGGCCACCGCCGTGACCCTGGCGCGCAACGGCCGGCCGACGCGCCGTCTGCGCTTTGCCAGGCTCGACGAGCGCGTCATGGGCGCGCTCCTGATGCACTACATGCTGGAGACCATCGTCGCCGCCGATCTGTGGAACGTCGACGCCTTCGACCAGCCCGCCGTCGAGGAGGGCAAGGTCCTGGCGCGCGAGTATCTCGGCGCGCGCAGATGACGGCGGCGCACTTCTTCCCTTCTCCCCGCGCAGGCGGGGAGAAGGTGCCGAGCGCAGCGAGGCGGATGAGGGGCTTCCGGCCTCTCAGCGACGACGGTGCGCGTCGCCAGTCCGCGAAGCCCCTCATCCGCCCTTCGGGCACCTTCTCCCCGCCATCGCGGGGAGAAGGAGTGTGAAGCCATGATCCGTCGCCTGCCACCCACGATGGTCAACCGCATCGCCGCCGGCGAGGTGGTCGAGCGGCCGGCCTCGGCGGTGAAGGAGCTGGTGGAGAACGCGCTCGACGCCGGCGCCACGCGCATCGCCGTCAGCCTGGTCGAAGGCGGCCGCACGCTGATCACCGTGGTCGACGACGGATCAGGCATGTCGGCCGGCGAGATGGCGCTGGCGGTCGAACGCCACTGCACATCGAAGCTCGACGACGGCGACGACCTGCTCGACATTCGCACCCTGGGCTTCCGCGGCGAGGCGCTGCCGTCGATCGCCTCGGTCAGCCGCTTCGCGCTGACCTCCAGGCCGAGGGGCGCCGACAGCGCCTGGACCCTGCGCATCGACGGCGGGGCCAAGGGCGAGCCGGTGCCGGCGGCGCATCCGCCGGGCACGCGGGTCGAGGTGCGCGACCTCTTCTACGCCGTGCCGGCGCGGCTGAAGTTCCTCAGGGAGCCGCGCAGCGAGTCGGCCCAGGTCGCCGATGCGCTCAAGCGCCTGGCGATGGCGCATCCCGGAATCGCCTTCAGCCTCGAGGATGAGAGCCGCACGGTCTTCTCGTATCCCGCGATCGCACCATCGCTGGTCGAGGACGGCGAGGATGGCGCGCGCCTGCAGCGGCTCGCCGCCGTGATGGGCCGCGATTTCGCGCAGAACGCGCTGCCGATCCGCGCCGAGCGCGAGGGCTTTGTGCTCACCGGCCACGTCGGTCTGCCGACCTTCAATCGCGGCACGGCGCAGCATCAGTATCTCTTCGTCAACGGCCGGCCGGTGCGCGACAAGCTGCTGGCCGGCGCGGTGCGCGGCGCCTACCAGGATTTCCTGGCGCGCGACCGTCACCCGCTGGTGGCGCTGTTCCTCGAAGCCCCCAGAGGCATGGTCGACGTCAACGTGCATCCGGCCAAGACCGAGGTGCGCTTCCGCGACTCAGGCGTGGTGCGCGGCCTGATCGTCGGTGCGATCCGCCACGCGCTGCTGGGCGCCGGCCATCGCGCCAGCACGACGGTGGCGCAGGCGGCGCTGGGCGCGGCACGGCCGGTCGGCGGCCTGCCGATCGGCGGCTGGTCGGGCTCGTATGGCGGCGCCGTGCCGGCGCGGCCCTCGCCCGGTCTCGCCGAGGCCGCCGCGGCGTTCTTCGCCCCGCAGGCGCCCAGCGGCCAGACGGCAACGGGGCAGCCGGCGCCGGTCGAGGATCTGCGCACTTACCCGCTGGGTGCCGCGCGCGCGCAAATCCACGGCACCTACATCGTGGCGCAGACCGAGGACGGCGTGGTGATCGTCGACCAGCACGCCGCGCACGAACGCCTGGTCTACGAGCGCATGAAGGAGTCGATCGCCCTGTCGGGCGTTAAGCGCCAGAGCCTGCTGATCCCGGAGATCGTCGAGATGGACGAGGACGCCGTGCGCCGCCTGGTGGCGCGCACCGAGGATCTCGCCGAACTGGGCCTCGTGCTCGAAGGCTTCGGCCATGGTGCGGTGGCGGTGCGCGAAAGCCCGGCGCTGCTGGGCGACACCGACATTGCCGGGCTGGTGAAGGACCTCGCCGACGAGCTGGCGGAGTTCGGCGAGCACCTGTCGCTCAAGGAACGGCTCGAGGAGGTCTGCGGCACCATGGCCTGTCACGGCTCGGTGCGCGCCGGACGGCGCCTGTCGCTCGACGAGATGAACGCGCTGTTGCGCCAGATGGAAGCCACGCCGCATTCCGGCCAGTGCAACCACGGCCGACCGACCTATGTGGAACTCAAGCTGGCCGACATCGAGCGGCTGTTCGGACGGCGGTGAATGAAGCGTCTCCTGTTTGCGGCCGCGTTGTTGGCCGCCAGCGCCCCCGTCCTGGCGCAGACTCGCACACCCGCGCCCACCGACCGGATCTTGGCGACGCCGTTCGATGGCACCTGGGTGGGTACCGCGGCGGCATCGGGTTCGTGCGCGCCGCTCGAGATCCGGCTGACCATCGAGGGTGGCGCCGTCGACGGCACGGCATCGGAGCCGGAGCGGCCGCGAGCGGCGATCACCGGCAAGAAGGGCGAGGCACTGCCGGTGCCGCCGGCGCTGTGGCAATTGCACGGCCGCGTGCAGACCGACGGTGCGCTGAAGCTTGCGGGACTGCGCTCCATGAAGGAGCGGGACCGCCAGAACTCGACCTGGAACGGCCGTGCCACGGCGAATTCGATCTCGCTTGCCGAATCCGGCGCCGGCTGCTCGCGCGCCGCGACGCTGACACGCGGCCGCTGAACTCGCCGGTCAGGCGGCGGTCGCGCGCGTCTGGGCGATCAGCTCGTCCAGGCGCTCGAGGCCCGAGGCGTAGGAGCCTTCCACGACATCGCGCAGGACCATGTCCACCTGTTCGGCGAAAGACGCGGGCTTGCGCTGCAGGCGCGTGACGGACGCGACGGCCCCCTTCTCGTTGAGCAGCCAGACACCGTTGGCCGCGTGCAGGCTCTGGCAGAGGCAGGCGATCGAGCGGAAGGCGCAGCCCGCGATATAGACCGTGTCGCCGCGCGCCCGCGACTTCTCGGCGTTCTCCAGCGAGAAGCATGCCTCCCACTCGAAGCGACGGCGCAGCTCGCGCTTCATCGCTTCGGGATAGGGCGTGGTCCGCGCCCGCTCAGCCGCCAGCGCGCCATCGGGATCGTGCAGCACCTTGCACAGCGCCACCTCGCCGGCGTAGATCGACGAGACGAAGGCGTGCGGATGCCCTGGCTGGTAGGCGATCTCGACCTTGCCGGCGCGGCAGTCGTCGATCACCCGCGCCACCTTCGCGAGATCGCGATAGAGCAGGTCGACGCGCATTTCCTCGATCACCAGCCAGCCGCCGCCGTCGATCCACGGACCCCAGCCGCCGACCGGTGTCACCGTCGCCTCGGCGCCGCGATCGTCGATCTCGGCCGCGATTCGGCCCAGCGTCGCCACGTCGAGCGGCGCGGCGCCATCGTAGTACAGGCCGATGTCGTAGTCGGAATGCGGCGTTGCCGTGCCGCGGGCGCGCGAGCCGCCCAGCGCGATGGCGCGCACGCCCGGCACTGTCGACAGCACCTCGGTAAGCTCGGCCAGCAGCCGCTCGTCGTTGGCCACGATCATGCGAACTCCTCGATGTCGCCCAGGGCCTGCTGCTCGGCGAAGCGTGCGTTCCAGTCGGCGAGAGCGCCCCGCTCGATCGCCGTACGCAGGCCGCGCATCACGTCCTGGTAGAAGTGCAGATTGTGCCATGTCAGCAGCATGGCACCGAGGATCTCGTCGCTGCGGATCAGGTGATGCAGATAGGCACGGCTGTACGACGCGCAGGCGGGACAGGCACAACCCTCGACGATCGGCCGTGGATCGTCGCGATGGCGCGCGTTGCGCAGGTTGAGCTCGCCGCGCCAGGTGAAGGCCTGCGCCGTGCGGCCGGCGCGCGTCGGCATGACGCAGTCGAACATGTCGATGCCGCGCGTCACGGCGCCGACGATGTCGGCGGGCCGGCCCACCCCCATCAGGTAGCGCGGCCGTTCGGCGGGCAGCGCCGGCACGGTGACGTCGAGCGTGGCGAACATCGCCGCCTGGCCTTCGCCCACCGCCAGCCCGCCGATGGCGTAGCCGTCGAAGCCGATATCGGTGAGCGCCTTCGCCGATTCGAGGCGCAGGTCGGGATAGACGCTGCCCTGCACGATTCCGAACAGGCCGTGGCCGGGGCGCTCGGCGAAGACGCGCCTGCCGCGCTCGGCCCAGCGCATGGAAAGCCGCATCGACTTGGCCGCCTCATCCTGCGACACCGGCCAGCTGGTGCACTCATCGAACGACATGGTGAGGTCGGCGCCGAGCCGGCGCTGGATATCGAGCGAGATGTCGGGCGTCAGACGATGCGTCGAGCCGTCGATATGCGACCGGAAGGTCACGCCCTCGGCGTCGAGCGCGCGCAGCTTGCTGAGCGACATCACCTGGAAGCCGCCCGAATCGGTGAGGATCGGTCCCTGCCAGTTCATGAAGCGATGCAGGCCGCCCAAGCGCTCGACGCGCTCGGCGCCGGGCCGCAGCATCAGATGATAGGTGTTGCCGAGCACGATCTGGGCGCCGGTGGCGGCGACCGACTCGGGCAGCATCGCCTTGACCGTCGCCGCCGTGCCCACGGGCATGAAGGCGGGCGTCTCGACGCTGCCATGCGCCGTCGTCAGTCGGCCGCACCGCGCCCAGCCATCGCGCGCGATCACCTCGTAGCCGATGCTCATGCCTGGTCGTTCCGGTGCAGCAGGGTGGCGTCGCCGTAGGAGTAGAAGCGGTACGCGCGGGCGACGGCGTGGGCGTAGGCCGCCTGCATGCGCCCGAGCCCGGCGAAGGCGCTGACCAGCATGAACAAGGTCGAGCGCGGCAGGTGGAAATTGGTCAGCAGCAGGTCGACGACGCGGAAGCGGAAGCCCGGCGTGATGAAGATTGCGGTCTCACCGGACCACGCCTCGACACGGCCATCGCGCGCCGCCGCGACGCTCTCCAGCAGGCGCAGCGCGGTCGTGCCTACCGAGACGACGCGGCCGCCCCGCGCGCGGGTCTGGGCAATCGCGCGCACGGCTTCGGCGCCGACCTCGCCCCATTCGGCATGCATGACGTGCGAGTCGGTGTCGGCCACGCGCACCGGCTGGAAGGTGCCGGCGCCGACATGCAGGGTGACCATGGCCGTCGCGACGCCCTTCTCGCGCAGGGCGGCGAGCAGCGCGGGCGTGAAGTGCAATCCCGCCGTCGGCGCCGCGACCGCGCCGTCGCGGGCGGCATAGACGGTCTGGTAGTCGGCGCGGTCGCGCTCGTCGCCGATGCCGCCGCGGATATACGGCGGCAGCGGCACGGCGCCGTGCCCATCGAGCAGTCGTGGCAGGCTGGCCTCGTCGGCGTCGAACACCAGATCGAGCGCGCCTTCGCCGGTCTTGTCGCGCACCAGGGCCGTGAGGCCATCGCCGAAGCGCAACGTGTCGCCCGGCTTCAGCCGCTTGCCCGGCCGGCAGAACGCCCGCCACGCGCCGTCGGCCAGGCGGCGCACCAGCAACGCCTCGAAGCTGACGTCACGACGCGCCTCGGGACCGTCGCCGCCGTCGCCCGGCCTGATGCCACGCAGGCGGGCCGGGATCACGCGTGTGTCGTTGAAGACCAGCAGGTCGCCTTCGCGCACCAGCGAGGGCAGGTCGCGCACCAGGCGATCGACCGGCGCGTCGGCGCCCACCTCGAGCAGCCGCGCCGAGTCGCGCGGCTCGGCCGGGCGCTGCGCGATGCGCTCCGCCGGCAGCTCGAAATCGAACAGCTCGACGCGCATGGGCTCAGGCAGCTCGCGGCACGACGACGTTCATCAATGCCCGGAACGGCGCAAGGAAGACCAGCGCCAGCGCCAGCTTGACCGCCAGGTCGCCCAGCGACAGCGTCACCACCGACGGGCCCACGGCCTGCGGCATGAAAGGCATGACGCCGATGAAGGCGATGCCGAAGAACAGCGCCGTGTCGACCACCGAGCCCAGCGCCGAGCTGATGAACGGCGCCTTCCACCAGATGGCGCGGCGCAGGCGATTGAAGACATGGATGTCGAGGAGCTGGCCCACGAGGAAGGCGATACCCGAAGCCAGCGCGATGCGCCACGGCGCCAGCGCGCCCGACAGCAGCACGCCGATGACGAAGCCGACATAAACGACCTGCCGCGCACGCTCCGGTCCGAAGGCGCGATTGGCGAGATCGGTGACGAGGAACGTCACCGGGTAGATCAACGCGCCCCAGGTGAGCCAGGCGTTGACCGGGAACTGCACGGCGTAGTTCGCGGCGGCGACGACCGCCACCATGGCGGCGACGGCCAGGGCCATCCCGCGGGAGATGTTCGACATATCCGATCCTCCTGCCCTCTCCGGCGACACAGGCCAGCGGGCGCGCGCTTATACTGGAGACGCGCCAAAGGCGCTACAAACTCCGGTCAACAGCAAGGAGCCCATCGTGCGCGCATACAGGATCGCCGCCATTCCCGGGGACGGCATCGGCAAGGAAGTCATCCCGGCCGGCGTCGAGGTGCTGACCAGGCTGTCGCGGATGACCAACGATTTCCGCCTCGATTTCACCGAGTTCCCGTGGGGCTCCGACTTCTATCGTTCGACCGGCGCGCTGATGCCCGAGGACGGGCTCGAGACGCTGAAGCCCTTCGACGCCATCTATTTCGGCGCGGTGGGCGACCCGCACGTGCCCGATCACGTCACGCTCTGGGGCCTGCGCCTGAAGATCTGCCAGGGCTTCGACCAGTACGCCAATGTGCGGCCCACCCGCGTGCTGCCGGGGCTGAAGAGCCCGCTTTCCGACTGCCCGCCGGGCAAGCTCGACTGGGTGATCGTGCGCGAGAACAGCGAGGGCGAGTACGCCGGCCAGGGCGGCCGGTCCCATCGCGGCCATCCCGAGGAGATCGCCACCGAGGTCTCGATCTTCACCCGCGCCGGCGTCAGTCGCATCATGCGCTTCGCCTTCGAGCTGGCGCGCGCGCGGCCGCGCAGGAAGTTGACGGTGATCACCAAGTCCAACGCCCAGCGCCACGGCATGGTGCTGTGGGACGAGATCGCCGCCGAGACGGCGCGCGACTTCCCCGACGTCTCGGTCGACAAGGAGCTGGTCGACGCCGCCACGGTGCGCATGGTCAATCGCCCCGAGAGCCTCGACACCATCGTCGCCACCAACCTGCACGCCGACATCCTGAGCGACCTCGCCGCGGCGCTGGCCGGCAGCATCGGCATCGCGCCCACTGGCAATGTGAACCCCGAGCGCAAGTTCCCCTCGATGTTCGAGCCGATCCATGGTTCGGCCTTCGACATCATGGGCAAGGGCCTGGCCAATCCGATCGGCACCTTCTGGTCGGCGGTGATGATGCTGGAACATCTCGGAGAAGCGGACGCAGCCGGCCGACTGATGCGCGCGATCGAGCGCGTCACCGCGGAGGCAAAGACGTTGACCCGCGACCTCGGCGGCACGGCGGGAACGGCGGCGGTTACCTCGGCTATTTGCAGCGCTCTGGAACAAACCTGAGCAATTGTTCAGTTCATACCAAATGTCATGTAACATCTGTTCAGAGGTCCGCGCCGCGGGGGACGTGGGTGTCTGGCGTGACCGCGTCTCCCGGTCCCGATCGGTTCGCTTACCATGCCGCGCAGGAAGAACCAGGTACCGCCGCCCTTGCCCGGCGAGAATCCCGATGGCCGGCGGCGGCGTGGCGACCGCACCCGCCAGCGCCTGTTCGAGGCCGCCGGCGAGTTGATGCGCGAGCGCGACGAGATGCCGACGGTGGCGCAGATCGCGCAGCGCGCCGGCGTCGTGCCGCGCACGCTCTACCAGCATTTTCCCGATTCGGCGGCGCTCTACGGCGCCACCTTTGACCACTTCCTCGCCACGGCCAGCGCCAGCCTGCCCGATCTGTCGCCGGCCGGGGCCCTGAAGGCACGCATCCACGGCTTCGTCGAGCGGCGCGCGCGGATCTGCGAGGACTGGCTGCCGCTTTGGCGCGTCGGCGTCCGCTTCGCGCGGCACGACCCCACCTACCGCGCGCGAATCGAGAATATGGTCGATGCGCTGCGCATCCGCATGCGCATCCTCTACGAGCCCGAGCTGGCCCCGTTGTCGCCCGACGATCAGCGCCTGCTGATCGACGCCGTGACCACGCTCACCGATCACGAGGGCTGGGCCCATCTGCGCTGGATCTGCGGTTACGACTGGGAGAAGGCCTGCGCCGTCTGGCGCTTCGCCATCGAGGCGCAGTTCGCGGCGATGGCGAATAGGGGCTGACGCGCGCCGCCGCGCATGCTGATCTTGACGCGCTCGGCATGGGAGGAGCGCATGGGCAGCAGCTACGACGCGAAGCGGATCGAGGCCATGGGCCGGCCGCGCGGCATGCCGTTTCGCATCACCAAGATCGGCCACGTGGTGCTCAACGTCGCCGACCTCGAGCGCTCGGCGCGCTTCTATACCGAGGTGCTGGGGCTGGAGATTTCCGACGTCTATCCCGAGAGCATGATGCCGGGCGGCATGGTCTTCCTGCGCTTCAACGGCGACCACCACGGCATCGCGCTGGTCGGGGCGCTGGAGGGCATTTCGACTGGCACCGAGCTGCATCACCTCGCCTTCGAGGTTGGCTCGCTCGACGAGGTGCTGCTGGCGGCCAGGCGCATCCGCGCCGCCGGCGCGACGGTCGATTTCGAGGGCCGCCGCCGCGCCGGCGTGCAGATCGCGGTGGAGTTCCGCGACCCCGACGGCCATCGGCTGGAGATCTACTGGGGCCTCGACCAGGTGGGCAGCGACGGCCGCGTGCGACCCGCGGATGAGTGGAAGGGGGCACGCAGCTTCGCCGACGCCATCAACGATCCGGTGCGCGGCCAGGACACCACGCTGCGCGATCCCTCGCTGCTCCAACCCTAGACGACGTCCATCACCTCGACCGTGTCCTCGGCGGGCGCCACGGTGTCGGTGAGCGGCACGGCCACGAAGTGGTGGACGCCCTCGACGGTCGTCGTGCGCCGCACGAGGCCGCGCGACTCCAGGCAATGCAGGTGCGCCAGCGTCTCGCCGAAGGCGAACACCACCTGGTTGTTGTCGAGGTGGCGCGCAAACAGCACCGGCACCATCTGCCAGCACGTGGCGCCCTTCTCGCCGTAGCCGGTGATCGCCGCCAGCATCTCGGCCAGCCGCGCCTCGTGATGCGCCACGAGCTGGTCGAGACGGGTGTGCAGGCCGACGAAAGGGAAGCCGTGGCTGGGCAGCACCAGCGCGTCGGCCGGCAGGCGGCGGAAGCGCACGAAGCCGGTGAGGAACCAGGTCAGCGCGTCGGCCATCGGCTCGTTGGGCCACACGCCGATATTGGTGCTGATCTTGGGCAGCACCTGGTCGCCCGAGATCAGCAGGTTGAGATCGGCGCACCACAGCGAGACGTGCTCGGGCGCATGGCCACGGCCGACGATCACCTGCCAGCGATGGCCGCCCAGCGAGACGCGATCGCCGTGCATCAGGCGACTGAACGCCGCCGGCAGCGGGCCGACGCCCCTGGAGTACCCGCCGCGATGCAGGTGGAAGGTCGCGACCTTCTCCTCCGGCACGCCGCCGCGCCTGAGGTGCGCCGCACGCGATTCGTTGTCGTCGACCAGCCCGTTGCGGATCGCCTGCGCGCTCATGTAGTCGCCCAGCGACATGTAGAGCGGTGCCTGCCAGCGCGCGCACAGCCAGCCGGCCAGGCCGACATGATCAGGATGCATGTGGGTGGCGACCACCGCCTTGACCGGCTTGCCCTTCAGATGGGTGGCGAAGATGTGCTCCCAATGCGCCTTGGTCTCGTCGAGCTGCATGCCGCAATCGACGATGGTCCAGCCGTCGGCCTCCTCCAGCAGATAGAGATTGATGTGGTTGAGCTGGAAGGGCAGCGGCATGCGCAGCCAGTGGATGCCGGGAGCCACCTGCTTGAGCTCCCCGGCGAGCGGGGCGTCGCCGCACGGGAAGCGCAGCTGCGCCAGAAGCCGCTGGGCGTGTTCGATATGGTCGAGCATCGATCGAATCCGAATGAATGTACGTTTATGGTGCGATGCAGCAAGGTACGCGTGACGCTACGTTCTGTCACCCCCGGGGCGCGAGTGCCCGCCATGCGATATCGCGGCGACAGAAGCCCTCCGGCCAGTCGATGGCATCGACCGCCGCATAGGCGCGCCGCCGCGCCTTCTCGACCGTGGGCGCCATGGCCGTGACGTTCAGCACGCGCCCGCCATTCGCCAGGATGCGATCGCCGTCGCGCCTGGTGCCGGCGTGGAAGACGGTGACGCCTTCGACCTTGCCGGCCGCGTCCAGGCCGCGGATCTCGCTGCCCTTCAGCGGGTTGTCGGGATAGCCCCTCGCCGCCATGACGACCGTGAGCGCGGTCTCGTCGTGCCAGCGCAGGTCGAAATGCGCCAATTCGCCATCGGCCGTGGCGAGCAGCGCCGGCACGATGTCCGACTTCAGGCGCATCATCAGCACCTGGCACTCGGGATCGCCGAAGCGGCAATTGTACTCGATCAGCTTCGGCCCGCTGCGGGTCAGCATCAGCCCGGCGAAGAGCACGCCCCTGAACGGCGCGCCCTCGGCCCGCATCGCCCGCACCGTCGGCACGATGATCTCGTCCATGACGCGTCGCGCGACCTCGGGCGTCACGCAGGGCGCCGGAGAATAGGCGCCCATGCCGCCGGTATTGGGGCCGACATCGCCGTCGCCGACGCGCTTGTGGTCCTGCGCAGCGACCAGCGGCAGCACATGCTCGCCATCGACCAGGGCAAAGAAGCTGGCCTCCTCACCCTCCATGAACTCCTCGATCACGACAGAGCTGCCGGCGGCGCCGAAGCGGTTGCCGGCCAGCATGTCGCGGCTCGCGGCGATCGCCTCGGCCTCGTCCCTGGCGATGATCACGCCCTTGCCCGCCGCCAGGCCGTCGGCCTTCACCACGATCGGCGAGCCCTTCCAGACATTGCCTTGGCGGCGGATATAGGCTTCGGCCGCGTCGAGCTCGGTGAAGCGCTCATAGGTCGCGGTGGGAATGCCGTACTTGCGGCAAAGATCCTTGGTGAAGCCCTTGGAGCCCTCCAGCCGCGCCGCCGCCGCGGAGGGGCCGAACACCCTGATCCCCGCCTCGGCCAGCCGATCCGCCAGGCCCGCGACCAGCGGCATCTCCGGCCCGACGACGACGAAGTCCATCGACTCGCGCTTGGCCAGCTCGACCAGCCCGGGGATGTCTTCCTGCCCGACCGCGATACAGTCGGCGACGTCGGCGATGCCGGCATTGCCCGGCGCGCAGATCAGCCGGTCGCACAGCGGCGAGGCCGCGATGGCCCAGCACAGCGCATGCTCCCGCCCGCCGTTTCCGACCACCATGATCCGCATGAAGACTCTCCGCGAGGCTTGAAAACCCGACCCTGCACGTCCAACATGACTATGGTCATGACCATAGTCACGAAGGAGGTGCCGCCATGACTAAAATCATGAAGGCATCCGAGTGCAAGGCGAAGTTGCTCGCCGTGCTCGACGAGGTCGCCGCGACCGGCGAGCCGGTGACGGTGACGAAGAACGGCAAGCCGGTCGCCCAGATCGTCTCGCTGGTCGTCAGGCCGGCGGCGATCACAGGTGCGCTCAAGGGCTCGTTCGCCATCGTCGGCGACATCGTCTCATCCAGCGAGCCCGACTGGGACGAAGACCGCGAATTCCGCAACATAACGGGACAGCTGCATGAGGCTCCTGCTCGATACGCACGCGATCATCTGGCTGACGCAGGACGAGCGGAGGCTGGGCCAAAAGGCGCGGGCGGCATGCGAAAGCGCGTTCGCCGCAGGTGATCTGCTTGTCTCGACGGTCAGCTACTACGAGATCGTCGATCTCATTCGAAAGAAGCGGCTGGCCCCGGCGGTCGACGTCGACCAATGGCGTCAGCGTCTGCTCCAGACAGGCGTCGTCGAGGTTCCGGTATCGGGAACGATCGCTGTCACCGCCGGTCGCCTGGAAGCCTTTCATCGCGACCCCTGGGATCGCATGATCGTCGCGACCGCCTTGGCGGAGACTTCGGCGGTGGTGACCGGAGACGAGGAGATCCTGGAGTGGCGCGGGACATTGCAGCGTCTCGACGCTCGCCGCTGACACAAGGCATATACTGTCGCGATGACTGACGCCGTCGAAGCCACCGGCCACAACGCGCCGGAGTTCACCGTCTCGGAGCTGGCCTTCGCGCTCAAGCGCGAGGTCGAGCAGGCGTTTCCCCGCGTGCGCGTGCGCGGCGAGATCTCGCAGCCCAGCTTCCCGCGCTCCGGCCATTGCTATTTCCGCCTCAAGGACGCCGACGCGGTGCTCGAGGCGGTGTGCTGGAAAGGCGGCATCCCGCGCCTGGGCATGAAGATCGAGGACGGCCTGGAGGTCATCGCCTCGGGCCGCATCACCACCTATCCCGGCAGCTCCAAGTACCAGATCGTCGTCGACCGGCTCGAGCTGGCCGGCCAGGGCGCGCTCCTGAAGCTGCTGGAGGAGCGGCGCAAGAAGCTCGCCGCCGAGGGCCTGTTCGCTGCCGAGCGCAAGCGGGCCCTGCCCTTCCTGCCCGAGGTGATCGGCGTGATCACTTCACCATCGGGCGCGGTGATCCGCGACATCCTGCATCGCCTCGCCGACCGCTTCCCGCGCCACGTGCTGTTATGGCCGGTCTCGGTGCAGGGCGAGCGCGCCGCCGGCGAGGTCGCCGCCGCCATCGAGGGCTTCAACCGCCTGCAGCCTGGCGGCGCGGTGCCGCGGCCCGATCTGCTGATCGTGGCGCGCGGCGGCGGCAGCCTGGAGGATCTGTGGGCTTTCAACGAGGAGGTCGTGGTGCGCGCCGCAGCGGCCTCGACGATCCCGCTGATCTCGGCGGTCGGCCACGAAACCGACACCACGCTGATCGACTTCGCGTCCGACTACCGCGCACCCACGCCGACCGCCGCCGCCGAGAGGGCCGTGCCGGTGCGCGCCGAGCTGCTTGGCGACCTGCGCGAGCACGATGGACGGCTGCTCAACGCGCTCACCCGCCGCCTGCGCGAAGCGCAGACCGAGCTGGCCGGCCTGTCGCGCGGCCTGCCCGACCCGCGCCGGCTGATCGAGGAGCGCGCCCAGCGCGTCGACGATTCGGCCGAGCGGCTCGCCAAGGCGACGGTCAATCTCGTGGCCCTCAAACGCTCGGGCTTCGACGGTCTGGGCGCGCGCCTGCGCACGCCGCGCGAGGTGATCGAACGCAAGGGCCGCGAGCTGGCCGAGGAATGGCGCGTGCTGCTGGGCGGGCTGCGTGGCTATCTCGGCGATGCGCGGCAGAAGGGCGAGCGCGCCGGCGATCGCATGGCGGTGCTGAGCGAGCGGCTCGCCCGTGCAACGGCGGGTCTCGTGGAGCAGCACGGAACACGCGTGGAGTCGCTCGGCAAGCTGCTCGACAGCTACTCTTTCAAGGGCACGCTGGCGCGCGGCTTCGCGCTGGTGCGCGACACGTCCGGCGCGCCGCTGCTGAGCGCGACCGCCGCGGCGCCGGGAACCGCGGTCAGCATCGAGTTCGGCGACGGCCGGGTCGGCGCGACCATCGACGCAGAGCCGCGCCCGGCCGCGCCGAGACCGCAGCGGGCGGCGCCAAGGCACCGCGGCGGCGCGCAGGGCGACCTGTTCTGACGCGCTACTGCGTGAAGCCCAGCAGGCGCGGCAGAAACAGGATGAGGTCGGGCACGAAGGCGATGATCAGCAGGGTCGCGACGATCGCCGACAGGAACGGCACCAGCGGCCTGATCAGCCTTTCCATCGGCAGGCCGCTGACCGCCATGCCGACGAACAGGCACAATCCGACCGGCGGCGTGATATGGCCGACGGCCGAGGCGATGACGCAGACCATGCCGAAATGAATCGGATGCACGCCGATCTCCTGTGCCACCGGCAGAAGCACGGGCACGGTCACCAGGATGATCTCCGAGGGCGTCAGGAACGTTCCCAGCATCATGTAGAGCAGGATCACCAGCAGGATGAACATCCACCATGCCGGATGCAGCGCGGCGATCGCGGTGGCGACCATGAAGGGAAACTTCGAGTAGCTGAGCACCCAGCCGAAGGCGCCGACGAAGCCGATGATCATGCCGATGACGCCCGACAGACGCGCGCTGTCGGCGAAGATCCTCGGCAGCTCGCGCAGCGCCGGCTCGCGATAGAAGATCGGTGGCACGGCCAGCGCATAGACCACGGCCACCGCGGCCGCCTCCGTCGGGGTGAACAGGCCGAACATGATGCCGCCCATGATGATCGCCGGGATGACCAGGGCAGGCAGGGCGCGCAGGAAAGAGCCGCCGAACTGGCGCAGGCTCGGCGGCGGCTCCTTCGGGTAGTTGCGCTTGCGGGCCATGACGAAGACCGGCACCGCCATGCCCAGGCCGATCAGCAGGCCGGGCACGATGCCGGCGGCGAACATCGCCGCGACCGATTCATCGGCCATCCAGGCGAAGATCACGGCGATGATCGAGGGCGGGATGATCGGCGCCACCACGGCGGTCGAGACAGTGAGCGCGGTGGCGAAGTCGCGGTCGTAGCCCTTGCGCTCCATCTGCGGGATCAGGAAGGTGCCCAGCGCCGAGACGTCGGCCACGGCCGAGCCCGAGATGCCGCCGAACACCATGCTGTCGACGACGTTGACGTAGGCCAGGCCGCCGCGGAAGCGGCCGACCAGCGCCGTGGCGAAGTCAATGATCACGCGCGCCACCCCTCCGCGCGCCGCGATGTTGCCGGCCAGGATGAAGAGCGGCGCCGACAGCAGCAGGTAGGAATCCGACAGCAGACCGACGAAGCGGGTGGGGATGATGATCGGGTTGAGCGCCGGTACCATCATCGCCGTCGCCAGCGCCGCCACGCCCAGCGCCGGGCCGATCGGCACGCCGAGCACGATGCAGATCAGGAAGGCGATCAGAAGCGTTTCCGCCATACCGTCCTCAGGGCGAAGTATATGTTGCGCAGCATCGGCGGGATCATGAAGGCGGCGCCGAACGGAATGGCGGCGAAGACGTAGTCGAGCGTCAGGCCGAGGCCTGAGCTGGTCTGGTAGCCGGCGTTGGGCACCAGGGTCATGCTGAGGTGGATCAGGTAGGCGAACAGCACCACGCCGGCGGCGTTGACCAGCGCCACCAGCAACGCACGCGGCGTCGGCGGCAGCAGGTTCTGGAAGTAGTCCAGCGTGGTGTGCTCGTTGCGCCACATCGCGGCGGCACCGCCGATCATCACCAGCCAGACGAAGAGGTAGCGCGGGATCTCCTCGATGCCGTCGACGCCGGTGAGCCCGAGATAGCGCAGCACCACTTGGGTGAAGACCGCCACGGTCATGACGGCGAGGATCACGCCGCCGATGTAGCCCAGCGCGTTGTACAGCCGCGCGCCGACCGAGGGCGCCTTGGCGGTGCCCTCGGTCTCTTCCCCCGACGATGAGGCCATGATGCGGGCCGAGGCGCTGCTACTTCACGCCCTGAATATAGTCGACCATCTTCTTCGCATCCTTGCCGGCAGCGGTGGCGAAGAACTCGGCGTAGACGCTCTCCGTCGCCTTCAGGAACGGCGCCGGATCGGGCTTGGTGATGGTGACCCCCTTGGCGCGCACCTGATCCTGGATGCTCTTGTCCTCGTCGAGGATGAACTGGCGGTTGAAGGTGCGCGCGTGGTTCCAGGCGTCGCCGATCGCCTTCTTGCCGGCGTCGTCCTGCCTGGCCCATGAGGCCTTGGACATCACCAGCGCCACCGCCTGGTGCGTGTGGCGCACGTCGGCGACGTACTTGACGATGTCGTAGAACTTGTTGTGATAGAAGGTGTTGACGCCGCCCTCGGCGAAATCGATGACCTTGGTCTGCAGCGCCGTGGCGACCTCGGGGAAGGCGATCGGGGTCGAGATCATGCCGAGCGCCTTGAACGTGGCGACCAGGATCTTGTCCTCCTGCACACGAACCTTCTTGCCCTTGACGTCGTCGAGCTTGTTGATCGGATGGTGGCCGTAGATGCCGCGGTAGCCGGCCGCGATGAATCCGACCAGCTTGAAGCCCTTCTTGTCGAGCACGGCATCGTAGTACTTGGTCAGCGTATCGCTGCCGTCGAGCGATTTGAACAGGTGGGCGTAGTCGCGGAAGATGTAGGGAAGCTGGAATACCGACATTTCGGGGATCAGCGTCGACAGCGGCGCCGTGGTGATCGGGCCGAAATCGACGGCGCCGAGCTGGATCTGCTGCGCCACCTCGCGCTCGCCGCCCAACGCACCCGAGTGATGGTGCGCGACCTTGAGCTTGCCACCGCTCAGCTCCGCGAGCTTGTCGATGAACTGCTGCGAGGCCTGCGACGTGCCGTGCCGCGGCGGGTTGATGTTGCCCATGCTCAGGTCCTTGGCCTGGGCAAAGGCGGCGCGACCGGTGCCGAAGGCGCCTGCCAAGGCCAGCATCGATGCGGAAACTACCGTACGCCTGCGGAACTCCATCATGTCCGTTCCTCCCGGATCGCCGCCCCGCGCCCCATCGCGCGTTGCGGTCGTGCCTGCTTCTCGATGGCTGGAAGTCGCAGCCCCCACTACCGCTCGATCCTGCGGAGCGCTGACGGCAAAGGTCAAGGCCGAAAGCCGGGGAGGTTGATCGGGCGCCGGCTTCGCGCGAGGCTGCGGGCGCGTTCGGAATCGGAGGAATCGACATGACCGCGGTGAAGTTCCAGCAGCTCGGCACCGAGACCATCCAGCAGCTGATGTATGCCAGCACTGCGACGGTGACGATGCAGCTGATGAAGCGCGGGCTGCGTACCATGGCGATCAATCTCAAGGCCGTGAACCCGTCGGCCACCCGCATGGTCGGTCCGGCCTATACGCTGCGCTACATCCCGGCGCGCGAGGACCTCGACCTGCCGCCCAAGCCCAGCGACCCGGAGAATGCGCAGAAGCACGCGGTCGAGAACGCGCCGCCGGGCAGCGTGCTGGTGGTGTCGACCGGCGGCGAGCTGCGCTCCGGCACCTTCGGCGACATCCTGGTGGCGCGCATGCAGGTTCGCGGCCTGGCCGGCATCGTCTCGGACGGCGCGATGCGCGACGTGCCGGCGGTCTCCGGCATGAAGCTGCCGGTATTCTCGGCCTGCGCCGCGGCGCCACCGAGCATGACCACCCTGCATCCGGTCGACGTGCAGCAGCCGATCGGCTGCGGCGGCGTGCCGGTCTATCCCAACGACGTTATCGTTTCGGACGCCGACGGCGTGGTGGTGATCCCGCGCCACATGGCGGCCGAAGTGGCGCGCGATTCCTTCGAGCAGGAACGGCTGGAGAAGTTCGTCGCCATGCGGGTGAAGCAGGGCCACACGATTCCCGGCCTCTATCCGCCCAACGACGAGAACAAGGCGCTGTACCAGAAGTGGATCGAGGCGGGCGAGCCGGAGAACGGCTGAGCGCAATCACTCCGCCGGGCCGACGATCGGCGCGAGATTGGCCTCGAACATCTCGGCCGTGCGCCGCCATGAATAGCGCATGGCGTGGGCGCGGCACTGGCCGCGGTCAAGCGTCATGGCGTTGAGCGCGGCGGCGCGCAGGTCGGCATCGAGCGCGCCCACCGCGGTGCCGCCGACGACATCCAGCGGGCCGGGCACCGGATAGGCCGCGACCGGCAGGCCCGAGGCCAGCGCTTCGAGCAGCACAAGGCCGAAGGTGTCGGTGCGGCTGGGAAAGACGAAGACGTCGGCGGCGCGATAGAGCGCGGCCAGATCCTCGCCGTGCTTGTGTCCGGTGAAGCGCACCCGGGGATAGCGCGCCTTCAGCTTTTCCAGCATCGGCCCGCCGCCCACGACCCACTTCTCGCCCGGCAGGTCGAGCTTGAGGAAGGCCTTGATGTTCTTCTCGACCGCGACGCGGCCGACATAGAGGAAGATCGGCCGCTGCGTGTCGTCGGGGGTCGGTCCCGGCGCGCGCGGCGTGAAGAGATCGAGATCGACGCCGCGTGTCCAGGCCACGATGTTGGAGAAGCCGCGCGCGGCGAGATCGGCGCGGATCGTCTCGGTCGACACCATGACGGCGCGCGAGGGCGCGTGGAAGCGCCGCATGATGGCGTAGGTCCAGGACAGCGGGAAGAACATGCGCGCACGCACATACTCGGGAAAGCGCGTGTGATAGGCGGTGGTGAAAGGCAGCTTGCGGCGCAGGCACATGCGGCGCGCGGCGAAGCCCAGCGGCCCCTCGGTGGCGACGTGGATGGCATCGGGCGCGAACTTGCGGATCAGGTGCTCGAGCCGGCGGCCCGGCAGCAGCGCCAGGCGGATCTCGGGATAGGTCGGGCAGGGAATCGTAGCGAAACGGTCAGGACCGAAGACCTCGACGATGTGGCCCATCGCCACGAGCTCGCCGCGCACGGTGTCGATGGTGCGCACCACGCCATTGACCTGCGGGTACCAGGCGTCCGAGACGATCGCGATGCGCAAGCGTTCCCCGTCTTGGTTTATTCGGCGGCCAGTCGCGGTTCCTGGGCGCGAGTCGGAATGGCGGCGGCGGATTGCGCCGTCCAGCGCAGGATCGACATGCGGCCGTCGTAGTCCTCGACCAGCGCCGTGCAGCTCTCGACCCAGTCGCCGTCGTTGCAGTAGGTCACACCGTCGATGGTGCGGATCTGCGCGTGATGGATGTGACCGCAAACCACGCCGTCGACGTGGCGCCGCCGGGCCTCGGCGGCCACCGCCTTCTCGAAGTCGGCGATATAGCTGACGGCGTTCTTGACCTTGTACTTCAGCCACGCCGACAGCGACCAGTACGGCAGGCGCAGCAGGCGGCGCACCGTGTTCATCATCACGTTGAGCCTGAGCGCCAGGGCATAGGCCCAGTCGCCGAGGATCGCCAGCCAGCGCGCGTAGCGCACGACAGCGTCGAACTCGTCGCCGTGGATGATCAGCAGCCGCTTGCCGTCGGCGGTCTCGTGGAACGCCTCGCGCATGACCTGCACGCCGCCGAAGGTCAGCCCGCAATAGTCGCGCGCCGCCTCGTCGTGGTTGCCCGGCACGTACACCACATGGGTGCCCTTGCGCGCCTTGCGCAGCACCTTCTGCACGACGTCGTTGTGCGCCTGGGGCCAGTACCACCAGCGCTTCAGTCGCCAGCCATCGACGATGTCGCCGACGAGGTAGAGGTGGTCGCTCTCGTTGTGCTTGAGGAAATCGAGCAACAGCTCGGCCTGACATCCGCGCGTGCCAAGATGGATGTCGGAGAGGTATATGGTGCGCCAGTACTGAACCATGACACGCCATTAGTTGCGTTGCCCTGTGGATACTCCTTGGCCGTGATGCTTTGATGACGCCCGTGCAACCGCGCCATTTCGTCCTGATCCGCAACCCGGTGGCGGGACGGCGCAATCCCTCCCTGTTGCGACGGACGCTGGCCGCCTTGAGGGAGGCCGGCCATCAGGTCGATGTCCACGACACTGCGGGTCGCGGCGACGCCGAGCGGCTTGCCCGCGAGATCGCAGGAGGACCCGAGCTGCGCATCGTCGCCGCGGGCGGCGACGGCACCATCAACGAGGTGGTGAACGGCCTGATGTTACGAAACGATGACATCTCGCCGCCGCTGGGCATCCTGCCACTGGGCACCGCCAACGTCCTGGCGGGTGAAGTCGGCCTGCACCTGCGGCCCGCGGCCATTGTTCGCGCACTGACATCCGTCGCACCGAGCCCGGTGCATGTCGGCCGACTTTGCACCGAGTCCGGCGCCGTGCGCCATTTCTCGCTGATGGCCGGCGCCGGCTTCGATGCCAAGGTGGTGGCGGGCGTCGATAGCGCGCTCAAACGGCGGCTCGGCAAGGGAGCCTATGTCTGGCGCTCGGCGGTCGAGATGACGCGGCCGGTCGATGCGCTTTATGCCGTCGACATCGACGGCGTGCGCCACGAGGCGGCCTCGGTGATCGTCACCCGTGCCCGGCGCTATGGCGGGCCCTACCCGATCGCGCCCGACGCCGATCTGCGCATGCCCGGGCTCAGCACCTGCCTGTTCGAGCGCGGCGGTCGCTACAACGTGCTGCGCTACGGCGCGGCGCTGGTGCGCGGCCGCCTGCCGCGCACGCCGGGCTACCGTGTGCTGCCGGCGACCTCGGTGCGCATCGTGACGCTGGTCAATGGGCACGGACACCGCGAGCCGGTCCAGCTCGACGGCGATGATGCGGCCGACCTGCCGGTCACCGTCGACGTCGCGCCGCGCCAGCTGCGCCTGCTGATGCCGGGCTAAGGTGCTGCCGCACGCAGGCGGGCCAGCGTCTCCGGCGACGGATGGCCGTCGGCCACCAGGCCGGCGCGGATCTGGAAGGCGCGCAGCCCGGCTCGGGTCTTCGGGCCGATCAGCCCGTCGGCCTCGTCGCTGTAGAGCGAAAGCTTGATCAAGCGCTGCTGCACGTCGAAAGCGGTCTCGCGCGACAGCGGCTGATCGTCGGCCGGCGGCTGGCGCACCAGGCTCGACCCACCGGCGATCTGCCGCGCCAGCACGCCGACCGAGATCGCGTAGAGCACCGAGCGGTTCCAGTTCATCACTGTCCTGAAGTTCGGCAGCATCAGGAATGCCGGACCGCGATGGCCGGCGGGAATCGCGATCGCGGCACGCTCGGCGAAGTCCGGCAGCGGCTGGCCGTCGGCCCCCATCACGCCCAGCGCGCGCCACTCGCGCGCCGTACGCTCCTCGCCGAGATCGACGCGGTCGTAGGCAAAGCCCTGCGGCAGGCTGACCTCGATGTGCGAATCCTGGCCGCGCTTCCAGCCGCTCTTGCTCAGGAAGTTCGCCGAAGAGGCGAAAACGTCGGGCAGGCTGCGCCACAGATCGACGCGCCCGTCGCCGTCGCGGTCGACACCGTGGGCCGTGAAGGTCGAGGGCATGAACTGGGTGTTGCCCATCGCGCCCGCCCACGAGCCCTTCATCTGCGCCGCCTGCATGCCCTGTGACGCGAGGATGCGCAGCGCCTGCACCGTCTCGCCGGCGAAGAACTGCGCACGGCGCGTGCGACAGGCCAAGGTCGCCACCGAACGCACGACCGGGAAGTCGCCGACGAAGGAGCCGTAGCCGCTCTCCAGACCCCAGAAGGCCACGATGTAATGCGGCTGCACGCCGTAGTCGCGCTCGACCGCCTGCAGCAGGCCGCGGTGCTGCGCCAGCATCTGACGGCCCCGGGCGACGCGATCGGCCGAGATGGCGTTGGCTAGATAGCGACCGAGCGTCAGCGTGAACTCGGGCTGGCGGCTGTCGAGATCGAGCACGCGCTGGTCGGGTGTCAGCCCGCTGAGTGCCTGGTCGGCGACGGCCTCGGGCACGCCTTCGCGCAGCGCCATGGCCTTGATGTTGCCGAGGCAGGCCTGGAAGTCCGCACCCTGGATCTGCTGCACGACGGTCGCCGGCGAGTTGGTCGGCGACGGGGCGGGCTGCTGGTTCTGCGCCTGCGCGGCGCAGCCGGCCAGGCCCGCCATCAGCAGCAGCGTCAGAAACGGATCGGGGGAACGCGCGGACCTCATGGTGGCGCGCACTGTAGTCGGGAAAGCGCGCCGGGGGAATCCTCAGCGCAGCGAGCGCGCGGTCTCGCGGATCAGCTCCCAGGCGGCCTCGACATGACGGCGCCGGGTATCGGTCTGGCCGACCGAGAACCGGATGCTCGCCCGCCCGCCCGTCTTGCCCGGCGTGAGGTAGATGCGGCCGTCGTCATTGAGCACCGACAGCAGCCTTGCGTTGAGCGCGTCGAGCTCGGCGGCGTCGCCGACATCCTCGGGGTGGTAGCGGAACACGACCAGCGCCAGCTTCGCCGGCGCCATCAGCTCGAAATCCTCGCTGGCCTCGATCCACCCGGCGAAGGCCTGGGCCGAGGCGATGTGCTGGCGAATCGCCGCCTGCAGCCCCTCGACGCCATACGAGCGGATCACGAACCAAAGCTTGAGGGCGCGGAAGCGCCGGCCCAGCGGGATGCCCCAGTCGCGGTAGTCGATCACCCGGCCCTGCTCCGCCGTATCGAAGTAGACGCGGTGGATGGCGAAGGTATCGAGCAGCGCCTGCGGATCGCGCACGAAATAGGCGGTGCAGTCGAAGTTGGTGAACAGCCATTTATGCGGATTGAAGACGAAGCTGTCGGCGCGCTCGCAGCCATTCATAAGATGTCTCCATTCGGGCAGCACGAAAGCGCTGCCCGCCCAGGCAGCGTCGACGTGCAGCCACAGGCCCTCGCGCGCGCAGACATCGGCCAGCGCATCGACGTGATCGAAGCCGCCATTGGCGGTGCCGCCCACCGTCGCGGTGACCAGCAGCGGGGTGCGGCCGGCGGCGCGATCGGCGGCGATCGCCTGTTCCAGCAGATCGATGCGGATGGCGAAATCCTCGTCGACGGGAATGCTGCGCAGGTTCTCCGAGCCGAGGCCGGCGATGCGCACGTCCTTCTCGATCGACGAGTGCGTCTCGGCCGAGCAATAGGTGGTGAAGGCGCCGGCGCCGTTCAGCCCGGCGCGATTGCCGCGCCCCTGCAGCGCGCGCTCGCGCGCGGTCAGAATGGCGCAGAGCGTCGCGGTCGAGGCGGTATCCTGGATCGTGCCGGTGAAGCCCCGGGGCAGGCCGATCATGTCGCCCAGCCACTGCATGACCCGCGTCTCGAGTTCGGTGGCCGCCGGCGAGGTCTGCCACAGCATGCCGTTGACGCCCAACGTCGCCACCAGCATTTCCGCCAGCACCGAGGGCCTGCTCGAGTTGGCCGGGAAATAGGCGAAGAAGTTCGGATGCTGCCAGTGGGTGATGCCCGGCATCACAATCCGGCGGAAATCGTCGAAGATGGCGTCGAAGGCCTCGCCCTGAAGCGGCGCGGCGGCCGGCAGCTGGCCGGCGATCTCGCCCGGCGCGACACGCGACTTCACCGGCAGGCTCTCGACCGAGCCCATGTAGTCGGCCATCCAGTCGACGAGGCGGTGCGCGTGCAGGCGGAATTCCTCGGGATCCATGTCGACGATGCTCCATTCACGCGGGACGGACCATCATGCATGATCCCCGGCGGGAGGACAGCCATGGGCGGCCTGACAGCGGAGCAGATCGCGACCTACCGCGAACGCGGCTACCTCGTGCTGCCGCACGCGTTGTCGCAAGAGCAGCTGAGCCGCCTGCGCCAGGTGCTGGCCTCGATCCTCGAGCGCGCCCATGGCGTGAGCGCCAACGACGCGGTCTTCGACCTCGAGGACAGCCACCGGCCCGACCGGCCGCGCGTGCGCCGGGTGAAGACGCCGCACAAGCTCGATCCCTTCTTCATGGAGCTGGTGCGTTCGCCGGCGATCCTCGAGCCGGTGAAGTCGCTGCTCGGCCCGAGCATCCGCTTCCAGAACAGCAAGCTGAACCTCAAGAGCGCGGGCTTTGGCGCGGCGGTCGAGTGGCACCAGGACTGGGCCTACTACCCCTACAGCAACGACGACGTGCTGGCCGTCGGCGTGATGCTCGACGACATGACGCGCGACAACGGCCCGATGCTGCTGCTGCCGGGCTCGCATCGCGGGCCGGTCTTCGACCACCACGTCGACGGCCGCTTCGTCGGCGGCTTCGACCCGCTGAAGGCCGGGCTCGATGTCTCGCCGGCCGAGCCCGCGATCGCGCCGGCCGGCTCGATCAGCCTGCACCATGTGCGGCTGGTGCACGGCTCGGACCTCAACCGCTCAGGCGCCGATCGTCGATTCCTGCTCTACGAGCTGGCGGCAGGCGACGCCTGGCCGCTGGCCGGCGGCTACGCCCACTATGCCGACTGGGACGAGTTCAACGGCCGGCTGATCTGCGGTACGCCCACCAACGTGCCGCGGCTGGCCGATGTCCCGGTGCGCATGCCGCTGCCTGCGGCGCTGGATCCCAGCTCGCTTTATCAGGCGCAGAAGGGCTTGGAGCGACGCAGCTTCGAGAGCTACATCGACAGCTCTGCCGATCCGGGGCTCAGAATTCCTCGTCCAAGCTGAAGCCGTCGCCGCTGTCGTCCCAGCCGCCGGCATCGCTCGCCGCGCCCGAATCGTAGCCCTGGTCGCGCTCGGCGGTGAGAGGTTCGTCGCTGCCGGCTCCCTGTGCATTGCCCCAGGGCGAAGCACCGGCCTGTTGCGCGCCGCCGCCCATGAAGCTCTGGCTCGCGCCGCCGGCGCCGTGACCACCGCTGAACATCGAGGATATGCCATGATAGAGCAGCGCGCCGCCGGCGACGCCGGCCGCGGTCACCGCCGCCGTGCGCAGGAAGCTGGAACCACCGCCACCTATCGGACCGGCCTGCTGCGGCGCATAGCCTGGCGGCGGCTGCTGGCCGTAGCCGCCGGTCTGCGGCACCGAGCCGGGCCGCGCCATCGGCTGGGCGGGCTGCGGCGCGGGTTGGCTGCCGCCGCCCAGCAGGCCGCCGAGGAAGCTGGTGGGCTTTGACCCCGCCGCCTGCTTGGCCGCCGCCACCTCGCGCTCGAGCTCGGCGATGCGCGCCTGGGCGCCCTCCAGCGACATGTTCTGGATCAGCGCGGTCTGCACCAGCAGATAGGGCGCGTCGGGCTGGGCCTGCACCGCTTGGCGGATCAGTGCCTCTGCCTCCGGATCCTTGGGCTGTCCGCCGGCCTGTTTCAGGCGGTCGAGCAGCTGGGTGATCATGTCCTTTTCCTGCGGCGTCATGGAGATCCTCTCGGGCGTGGAACTCGATCCTCGGGAACCATGCTGCTAGGTGGGGAGCCTGCCGCGGATTGCCAGCCGGCTTCTCGTCACTCCCCGGCGATGGTCATCCCGTCGATCCGCACGGTGGGCGCGTTTGTGCTGCTCTTGAACTGCAGATCGCTGGCAGGGGTGATGTGGCGGAACATGCTCTTCAGGTTGCCGGCCACGGTCACGCCGCTCACCGGCCAGGCGAGCTCGCCCTTCTCGATCCAGAAACCTGACGCCCCGCGGCTGTAGTCGCCGGTGACCCCGTTCACGCCGAAGCCGATCAGGTCACTGATGAACAGCCCGCGCCTGATGCCGCCGATCAGCGACTTCACCGATTCCCTGCCCTTCTCAAGATAGAGGTTGCTGGTGGTCGGCCCGCCGCCCCAGGCGCCGTGGCCGGTGGGCTCCAGGCCGAGCTGGCGCGCCGAGTTCAGGTCGAGCAGCCAGGTCGTGAGCTTGCCGTCCTCGATCAGGTTCATGCGCCTGGTCGGCAGGCCCTCGCCGTCGAAAGGACGCGAGCCCGAACGCCGCTTGCGGTGCGGATCGTCGATCACGCGCAGGCCCTTGCTGAAGACCTGCTTGCCCAGCCGGTCGAGCAGAAACGAGGTCTTGCGTGCGATGCTGCGGCCGTTGATGGCGCTGGCGAGATGGCCGAGCAGCCCGCCCGAGATGCGCCGATCGTAGATCACCGGATAGCGGCCGCTCTTGACCTTGCGCGGGTTGAGCCGCTTGACCGCGCCGCGGCCGGCGTTGCGGCCCAAGGTCTCGGGTCTGTCGAGATCGTCAGTGTAGACCGCCTGTGTCCAGTCGTAGTCGCGCTCCATGCCGACGCCCTCGCCGGCCAGCACCGAGACGTCGATGCCATAGCTGCCGTAGCGATACTCGCCGGCGAAGCCGTTGCTGGCGGCCAGCGCCACGCGGCCGCCCGACCAGCCGGCATTGGCGCCTTCGGAATTGGTCACGCCCTTGACCGCGCGCGCAGCGTCCTCGGCCCGGTCGCACCAGTCCTGCAGGGTGGCGACGCTGGCCTCCTTGCCGTCGTCGAGATCGAGCTCGGGCCAGTCGCGCGCGATGCGATCCTCGGGCGCCAGGCCGCAATAGGGGTCCTCGGGCACGACACGCGCCATCGCCGTGGCGCGTTCGGCCAGCGCCTTCAGGCTGGCCGGGTCGAAATCGGTCGACGAGACGATCGCCATGCGCTTGCCGATGAAGACGCGCAGCGACAGATCGCGGCTCTCGCTGCGCTCCAGCTTCTCGCGCACGCCCAGCCGGATGCCGACGGAGAGTTGCGCGCTTTCGGCGACGTAGGCGTCCGCGGCGTCGGCGCCGGAGGCCTTGGCCCAGCGCAAGAGGTCGTTGAGGAGATTGGTGTCGACCGCCGCGCCGTTGCCGCGCGCGGCCCCCTTCTTCTTCACCGCGACCTTGCGCTTCGCCTTGGCCATGAAACCCTCATACGCTGGTGGGCGGCGATCCTAGGCCAGGCGACGGTCGAAGTCTTCCGGGACCGCCGACGGTCCCATCAACTGCGCACGCGTTGCACGGCGGCGCGCCAGCCGGTGTAGCGCCGGTCGCGGCTGGCGAGGTCCTCGCCGGGTGCAAAGGCACGATCCAGTGCCCAGCTTTCGCCGATGGAGTCCAGTGAGGGAAAGAGACCGGCCTTGAAGCCGGCCAGGAACGCCGCGCCCAGCGCCGTGGTCTCCGTGACCTTCGGCCGCTCCACCGCCACGCCGACGGTGTCGGCCAGGCGCTGCATCAGCGCGTCGTTGACTACCATGCCGCCATCGACGCGGATCGAGCCGACCTCGGCGCCGTCGGCCTTCATCGCCTCGACCAGGTCGCGGGTCTGGTAGCAGACCGAATCGAGCGTCGCGCGGGCGATCTCGGCGGGGCCGGTGTCGCGCGTCAGGCCCAGGAGCGCGCCGCGGGCGTCGGCGTCCCAGTACGGCGCGCCCAGGCCGACAAAGGCCGGCACCATGTAGACGCCGGAGTCGGGCCGCGCCCCGGCGGCGAGCCCTTCGACCTCCGACGAGCTGGCGATCAGCTTCAGGCCGTCGCGCAACCACTGCACGGCAGCGCCGGCGATGAAGATGCTGCCTTCGAGGGCGTAGGTCGTCTTGCCGTCGATGCGGTACGCGATCGTCGTCAGCAGCCGATTCCTCGACCGCAGCAGCGTCGCGCCGGTGTTGAGCAGCGCGAAGCAGCCGGTGCCATAGGTGATCTTGACCATGCCCGGCTCGAGGCAGGCCTGGCCCACCGTCGCCGCCTGCTGGTCGCCGGCGATGCCGAGGATGGGCAGCGGCGCGCCCAGCAGGTCGGGCGTCGTGGTGCCGAACTCGAAGGCATTGTCGACGACCTCCGGCAGCGTGGCGTACGGCACGCCCATGGCGCGCAGCAGGTCGAGATCCCAGCGCTGGTGCCGGATGTTGTAGAGCATGGTGCGGCTGGCGTTGGTCGCATCGCTGCGATGGACCTTGCCGCCGGTCAGCCGCCACAGCAGGAACGCTTCGATCGTGCCGACGGCGAGCTTGCCCGCCTCCGCCGCGTCGCGCGCGCCGGCGACGTTGTCGAGAATCCAGGCGATCTTGGTGGCGGAGAAATACGGATCGAGCAGCAGGCCGGTGCGCTCGTTGACCTCGGGCTCCAGCCCGGCCTCGCGCAAGCGTGCGCAGACGTCCGACGTGCGCCGGTCCTGCCAGACGATGGCGTTGTGGATCGGCTTGCCCGTGGCGCGCTCCCACGCCACCACGGTCTCGCGCTGGTTGGTGATGCCGATGCCGGCGATGCCGGCCGCGTCGAGCTTCGCCCTGGCCAGCGCCTCGCGACAGACCGAGACGGTGGCGCGCCAGATTTCCTCCGGGTCGTGCTCGACCCACCCGGGCGCCGGATAGATCTGGCGCAGTTCCTCCTGGGCGGTCGCCACCGGCCGCGCGCGCTCGTCGAAGACGATGGCGCGGGTGCTGGTGGTGCCCTGGTCGATGGCGAGGATATGTCGCGCGGCCATGCCGTCTCCGTGTCGTCTTTCGCCCCGCTCCCCTCGCGGGAAAGGGGGGCATCAGTCAGATCGCGGCCATGCCGCCGTCGATCACCAGCTCCGAGCCGGTGACGAAGCGCGATTCGTCGGAGATCAGGTACAGCGCGCCATAGGCGATGTCCTCGGGCCGGCCCAGCTCGCCCAGCGGCACCCAGGCGGTGGCCCGCGCGCGGCCCTTCTCGGTGGTCATCATCTCGGCCGCCATCGGCGTGTCGATGACGCCGGGATGGATCGAGTTGCAGCGGATCTTGTAGCCCTTGCGCGCGCAGTCGATCGCCACCGTCTTGGTGAACTGCCGCACCGCGCCCTTCGAGGCGCCGTAGGACGGTAGCTCGGGCGTGCCGACGAAGGCCGCCAGCGATGACAGGTTCACGATCGAGCCGCCGCCGCCGGCGCGCATCGCCGGCACCGCATGCTTGCAGCCCAGGAAGACGCCCTCGACGTTGATCGACAGCATGCGCCGCCACTCCTCGAGCGTCTCGTTCTCGAAGCGCGCGGGATAGCGGCCCATGATGCCGGCGTTGTTGACCAGCCCGTTCAGCTTGCCGTGCGTGTCCATCACGTCGGCGATCAGCCGCTGCCAGTCCTCCTCCTTCGCCGTGTCGTGCTCGACGAAGCGAGCCTGGCCGCCGATGCGCTGCACCGTCTCGAGTCCGCCATTGCGGTTGATGTCGGTGACGACGACCGTGGCCCCCTCGCCCGCCAGCACCGTCGCCGTGGCGCGGCCGATGCCCGAGCCGCCACCGGTCACGATCACCACCTTGTCCGTAACGCGGCCTGCCATCGATTCCTCCCTGGAGGTCGCGATTATGCCGCGTTCCGCCGTCGCGCGCGCATCCATTCGGCGAACGCCTCGCGCTCGGCCGGGCTCATGTGCAGCCCCTCCTTGGTGCGCCGCCACAGCACGTCCTCGGGTTCCTGCGCCCATTCGTGCCGCATCAGGTGATCTGCCTCGCGCTCGTAGAGGTCGCCGCCGAAATGCCGGCCGAGGTCCCCGGTGGTCTTTGCCTCGCCCAGCACATCGGCGCTGCCGGCGCCGTGACGCCGCGCCAGTCGGTGCAGGAAGACCGCCGGCATCCCGGGATAGGCAAGTTCCAGCCCCGACATGAACAGCTCGAAATCGGCGTAGGGCATCTCGCCGTCGGGCAGAGGCTCGCGGTGGGTCCAGGCCCCACCCATGCCGGGGTAGTAGCGCCGGAGATCCTCCAGCGCGTGCTCGGCGAGGCGACGATAGGTCGTGATCTTGCCGCCGAAGACGCTGAGCAGCGGCGCCCTGCCGGAATCGTCGGCAACCTCCAGCACGTAGTCGCGCGTCACCGCCGACGGATTGTCGCTGCCGTCGTCGAACAGCGGCCGCACGCCCGAGTAGCTCCAGACCACGTCGTCCGGCCCGATCCTGCGCGCCATATAGTGATTGGCGAGCTCACAGAGATAGGTGACCTCGGCGGGCGAGATCGTCACCTGTCCCGGCTCGGCGCCGTCGAGCGCGATGTCGGTGGTGCCGATCAGCGAGAAGTCGCGCTCGTAGGGGATGACGAAGACGATGCGCTGGTCGCTGTTCTGCAGGATGAAGGCGTGGTCGCCGTCGTGCAGCCGGGGCACGACGATGTGGCTGCCCTTGACCAGCTTCACCCGCTTGCGCGTGGCGACACCCTCGACCGAGTCGAGCCAGCTCTTCACCCACGGGCCGGAGGCGTTGATCAGGCCGCGCGCCCGCAGGCTCCGGCGCGCGCCGGTCGCGAGCTCCTCCAGCTCGACCTGCCACAGCCCGTCGGTCCGGCGCGCCGAGACGCAGCGGTGCCGGGCGTGGATCGCTGCGCCGCGATCGCGCGCGGAGCGCAAGTTGCCGATCACGAGGCGCGCATCGTCGACCCAGCCGTCGGAATAGACGAAGCCCTTGCCGAAGCCCGGCTTCAGCCCGGCGCCGTAGGGGCTGCGCGCCAGGTCGACTGTCTCCGTCTTGGGCAGCTTCATCTTCAGATTGAGATGATCGTAGATGAACAGGCCCAGGCGCAGCATCCAGGCCGGGCGCAGGTGCGGCTCGTGCGGCAGCACGAAGCGCAGCGGCCAGGCGATATGCGCCATCTTGGCCAGCAGCACCTCGCGCTCCATCAGCGATTCGCGCACCAGGCGGAACTCGTAGTGCTCGAGATAGCGAAGGCCGCCGTGGATCAGCTTTGAGGAGGCCGAGGAGGTGGCGCTGGCGAAATCGTTCATTTCGCACAGCCCGACCTTCAGGCCGCGGCCAGTGGCATCGCAGGCGATGCCGGCGCCGTTGATGCCGCCACCGACGATGAACAGGTCGAGCGGCTCAGACATCGATCTCGACGAACAGTGGCCAGTGGTCGGAGGCCGGCGAGGTGTCGTCGATCCAGGCGCGCTTCACCTTGCCGCGCAGGTCGTGGGTGACGAAGGCGTGATCGATGCGGCCCTCGCCGGCGAAGCTTTCACGGTCCTCGGCATTGCCGGCGGACGTCCAGGCATCGCTCAACCCGTCCGCCGTCGCGATGCGGCCGAACTCCGCATGCATCTCGCCACAGATGGTGACGTACTCGACGTCGTTGGAGGTGAAGTTGAAGTCGCCCATCACCACGGCCGAAACAGGCACCGGCTGCGCCGCCTCGGTGAACACGAAGCTGTCGGTCGCGTGGGCGTCCCACGCACCACCGCGGCGCGGCGCATCGAGCACTGTATCGAGCAGCGCAGCGACCTGCGGCAGGCGCTGGGCATGGGTGATGTGCGAGAGGTGGATGCTGTAGACGCGCAGCCGGCCCTTGGGCGTCTCGACCACTGCCTCGACGAAGCTGCGCTGCAGGTCGAACTGGCCGGGCATCGCCGTCTTGGGCAGCAGATGGCCGCGCGCCTCGGCGATCGGCCAGCGCGACAGGACCGCGTTGCCGAAGGTGCGACGGCGGTTGACGATGCGGCCATCGGCACCCACCGAGCTGGCGTCGGCGTCGAAGCCGCCGTGGAACCAGACGTAGCGGTTGAGCCGCCCGGCGATCTCCTGCGCCTGGTCGGCGTGGGCATTGAGCGCCCAGCCCTGCACGACTTCCTGCAGGCACACGACATCGGCCTCGGCGACGACATCGGCGATGCGCGCGACGTCGTAGCGGTTGTCGGTGCCCAGAGCGAAATGGATGTTGTAGGTGGCGAACAGCATAACCAGTGTGGATCGCGCGGATTCTGTCATCCCGAGCGCAGCGAGGGATTCTTTGTTGAATCAAGATCCCTCGCTGCGCTCGGGATGACCGAGGGGATTTCTATTCGGAACGGCAACTCGGTTCTATGCGACCTCGACGCGCGTGCCGTCGCTGTCGTCGAAGACGTGCAGATTGGCCGGATCGATGCTGAAGTGGCGGAGCGAGCCCCCGGCGGCTGTGACGTTGCCCGGCAGGCGCGCCGTCAGGAGCGCCCGTTCGCTGCCGTAGCGACCATGCAGCAGCGTGTCGGCGCCCAGCGGCTCGACCATGTCGACCTCGATCGGCAGGGTGCCCTTCTCGTCCGATGTCGGCAGCATGTGCTCGGGCCGCAGGCCGATCATGACGGGTGCGCCCTCCACTGCCGCAGCCTGGCCAGCGAGCTTCAGGGACAATCCACCGGCGGCCTCCACCGATCGGCGGTCGGCACCGACCCTGCCCTTGAGGAAGTTCATCGCCGGCGAGCCGATGAAGCCCGCGACGTACACCGTGGCCGGCTTCTCGTAGACCTGCATCGGGGTGCCGATCTGCTCGGCGCGCCCGGCGTTCATCACGATCAGCCGGTCGGCGAGGGTCATGGCCTCGACCTGGTCGTGCGTGACGTAGACGCTGGTGGTGCCGAGGTCGCGCTGCAGGTGCTTGATCTCAAGCCGCATTTGCACGCGCAGCTTGGCGTCGAGGTTGGAAAGCGGCTCGTCGAACAGGAACACCGCCGGCTCGCGCACGATGGCGCGGCCCATGGCGACGCGCTGGCGCTGGCCGCCCGAGAGCTGGCGCGGCCGGCGCTGCAGCAGCTGGCCGAGCTCGAGGATCTTTGCCGCCTTCTGCACGCGGGTCTCGATCTCGGCCTTGCTCTTGCCGGCGATGCGCAGGCCGTAGGCCATGTTGTCGTACACGCTCATGTGCGGATAGAGCGCGTAGTTCTGGAACACCATGGCGATGTCGCGGTCCTTGGGCTCCAGGTTGTTGACCACGCGCTCGCCGATGGCGATCTCGCCGCCGGTGATGCGCTCCAGCCCGGCGATCATGCGCAACAGGGTCGACTTGCCGCAGCCCGAGGGGCCGACGATGACGATGAACTCGCCGTCCCTGATGTCCATGTCGATGCCGTGGATGACGTCGACCTTGGCATCGTAGGTTTTCTTGACGCCGCGCAGGCTCACGCCGGCCATCTCACTTCTCCGTATCGACCAGGCCGCGCACGAACTGGCGCTGCATGAAGATCACCACCAGCACCGGCGGCAGCATGGCGAGCATGCCCACCGTCATGATCAGGTTCCACTGCGGCACGCCATCGCTGACATTGGCCTGGCGCGAGACCGTCATCACCACCGTGTAGAATTCCTCCTTCGTGGTGATCAGCAGCGGCCACAGATACTGGTTCCAGCCGTAGATGAACTGGATGACGAAGAGCGCGGCGATGCTGGTGCGGCTCATCGGCAGCAGGATGTCGCGGAAGAAGCGCACGGGCCCGGCGCCGTCGACGCGCGCCGCCTCGGTGAGTTCCTCGGGCACGCTGAGGAAGAACTGGCGGAACAGGAAGGTCGCGGTGGCCGAGGCGATCAGCGGCACGATCAGGCCGCTGTAGCTGTTGAGCATGTTGAAGTCGGCCACGACCTTGTAGGTCGGCACGACGCGCACCTCGACCGGCAGCATCAGGGTCATGAAGATCAGCCAGAATGCCGTCATGCGGAACGGAAAGCGAAAGTAGACGATGGCATAGGCGGCAATAATGGAAATCGCGATCTTGCCGATGCAGATGCCCAGCGCCATCACGAGGCTGTTGAACAGCACTTTCCACAAGGGCGTGCGCGACGCTTGGGCGAACCCCTCGGTCAGCACCACACGGTAGTTGTCGATGATTTGCCCGCCGGGCAGCAGCGGGACCGGCGAGCGCAGCATGGTGTCGGCGTCGTGCGTCGAGGCTACGAACGTCATCCATACCGGGAACGCGATCACGATGACGCCCAGGATCAGCACCACATGGGCGAAGAAGGTGAGCCAGGGACGGTTCTCGATCATCGCAGGCGCCTCAGTAGTGGACACGCCGCTCGATGAAGCGGAACTGCACGACGGTAAGGGTCATGACGATGATCATCAGGATCACGGACTGCGCCGCCGAACCGCCGAAATCGCTGCCGCGGAACCCGTCGTTGACGACCTTGAAGACCAGGATGTTGGTATCAGCGCCGGGGCCGCCCTTGGTCAGCGCGTCGATCACGCCGAAGGTGCCAAAAAAGGCATAGATGACGTTGACCACCAGCAGGAAGAAGCCGGTCGGCGACAGCAGCGGGAACATGATGGTCCAGAAACGGCGTCCCGGCCCGGCGCCGTCGATCGCCGCCGCCTCGATCAGCGACTTGGGAATCGACTGCAGGCCGGCGAGGAAGAAGATGAAGTTGTAACTGATCTGGTTCCAGCAGGCGGCGAAGATCACCAGCCACATCGCCTGGTTGCCGTCGAGCTGGTGGTTCCAATCGACGCCGATACGGTCGAGCCAGTAGGCGAGGATGCCGACGCGCGGATTGAACAGAAAGCCGAACAGCACGCCGGCGACCGCCGGTGCCACGGCATAGGGCCACACCAGGAAGGTCTTGTAGGCGGTGGCGCCGCGCAAGGTGCGGTCAGCCATCACCGCCAGCAGCAGCGCCAGCGCCAGGCCGATCAGGGTCACCATCAGGCTGAAGAAGATTGTGATGCGCGCCGAATGCCAATAGGCAGAATCGGTGAGGAGCCGCTCGAAATTGGCGAGCCAGACGAAGCGCGTGTTGCCGCCGAAGGCATCTTCGATGATCAGCGACTGCCAGATCGCCTGGCCCGAGGGCCAGATGAAGAAGGCGACCGTGACGAAAAGCTGCGGCGCCAGCAGCATGTACGGCAGCAGCTTATCGTCGAACGTGACGCGCTTGTGCATGGGGTAAGATCGGAAAAGGAAGGACCCCTCCCCGCCGCGCGGCGGAGAGGGGTCGCGATGCCTACTTGTTGGCGGCTTCGAAGTCGCGCAGCAAACGGTTGCCGCGGGCCGTGGCGTCATCGAGCGCCTGCTTGGCGGTCTTCTTGCCAGACCACACCGACTCGAGCTCCTCATCGACGATGTCGCGGATCTGCACGAAGCTGCCGATGCGCAGGCCCTTGGAGTTTTCGGTCGCCGGATTGAGCTGCAGCTGCTTCACCGCGATGTCACGCCCGGGGTTGGTCTTGTAGAAACCGGCCTTCTCCGTGATATCGGCCGCCGACGCGGTGATCGGCACGTAGCCGGTCTCCTGGTGCCACTTCGCCTGCACGTCGCCGCGCGAGAGGTAGGTGAAGAACTTGGCGACGCCGGCATACTCCTCTTTCGGCTTGCCCTGCAGCACCCACAGCGTGGCGCCACCGATAATCGAGTTCTGCGGCTGCGCCCGGACCTTCGGATCGTGCGGCATCATGGCCATGCCGAACTTGTCCTTGCCCAGCGCCCTGCCGATCGCCGCGGCCGAAGCCGACGACGCGATATGCATGGCGCAGTCGCCGGCATTGAACATCGCCGTCGACTTGCCCTCACGGCCGCCATAAACGAAGACTTTGTCCTTGCCCCAGTCGGCCAGCCGCTGGATGTGCGCGATGCGTGCCGGATCGTTGATCTTCAACTCGATGTCCAGGCCGCCGAAGCCGTTGGCTTTGGTGGCGAAAGGCAGATCGTGCCAGGCACCGAAATTCTCGATCATCGTCCAGGTCTGCCACTGCGGCGTGAACCCGCACTTGGCGCCGGCGGCGACCAGCTTCTTGCCCATTTCCCCGACTTCGTCCCAGGTCTTGGGCGGCTTCTCGGGGTCGAGGCCGGCCTTCTGGAAGAGCTCCTTGTTCCAGTAGAACACCGGCGTCGAGGAGTTGAACGGCAGTGACAGCAGCTTGCCGTCGGTGGTCGAGTAATAGCCGTAGACCGGACCGATATAGGTCTTGGGATCGAACGGCTCCTTGGAGTCGGCCATCAGCTGGTGCACCGGATAGATGGCGCCCTTGGCGGCCATCATCGTGGCGGTACCGACCTCGAAGACCTGCACGATGTGCGGATGCGCGTTCTGCCTGGCACGGAAGGCGGCGATCGCGGCCGTCAGGGTCTCGGTGTAGGAGCCCTTGTAGACCGGCACGACCTTGTACTCGCTCTGCGACTTGTTGAATCCCTCGGCCAGGGCGTTGACCGTCTCGCCGAGGTTGCCGCCCATGGCGTGCCACCACTGCACTTCCTTCTGCGCCCAGGCGGGGGATACCGCCAGGATCGCGGCGACAGCCGTCGCCATCGTCAGATGTTTCATTCGCATGATGTCTTCCCTCCGTCCGGGTCGGAACGTTACCCGTAATCCGTCCCTGTTACCGTGCCGTGTCATGCCGGCCTTGCAGAGAAGGTAGAGGGATCGCGCGCGGATCGGAAGAGGGTTTTGTCATGAATCTGTCACATCGGCGATTCGCCGCTGTGGATCAGCCCGTCAGTGCCGCCAGAATCACGTCGGGCGAGTCGGTGATGACGCAGTCGACGCCCATGGACACCAGTTCGCGCGCCTTGGAGGAATCGTTGATGGTGTAAACACTCAGCAGATAGCCTGCTGCCTTAATCTCGGCGGCGCGGCCCGCGGTCAGCTTCTTGCCATTGGTGTTGACCCCGATGGCGCCGACGGCCTCGGCGCGGAGACGCCAGTCGTCGCGCAGCTCGTCGATCAGGATGGCGCGCGGGTATTCCGGCGCGGCCTCGAGCGCCGCGGCCAGCGCCGCGTCCTTGAAGCTCGACAGCAGCGGCGTCGGCAGATGCGCCGGCCAGCGCGCGCGCAGGATCTCGACCGCCGCCTGCGCCGTCTGCGCCTCGCGGCCCGGGCAGGGCTTGATCTCGACATTGGCCCCGAGGCCCTCATCGCCCAGGCAGCCGATCGCCTCGACGAAGCTCGGCACGCGCTGTCCGGCGTAGCGCGGCGCCATCCAGCTGCCGGCATCGAGGCCGCTGATCTGCGTCCACGATGTGGCCGACGCCAGCCGATCGAGGCCGGCAGTGCGCTTCAGCGATTCGTCGTGCATCAGCATGGCCACGCCGTCGGCCGACAGCTTGACGTCGAACTCGACCCAGGTCGCGCCGCGCCGGCGTGCCTCGCGCAGCGAGGCCAGCGTGTTCTCCGGGGCGTAGGTGGCGGCGCCGCGATGGCCGATGACCCGGGGCAGCTCAAGTGACGGCAAAGGCATGGCGCCGCGACACTAGGCATCGAAGTGGCTGCCGTCCACATCGGCCTTTGCGCTTTACCTTCAACATGGCGCTGCCGTTAAATGCGGCAACGACATCGACGGCAAGAGGGGGTAGCGCAGCGTCATGGCCGTCGGCCCATGGGAAATGATCGCGGCGGCGCAGGCGCTGTTCCTCGTGCTGGCGCTCGCCGGCTGCGCCACCGGGCGGGTTCGCGCGCTGATTCCCCTGTGCTACGCCGGCGCGGCGATCGCCTGCCTGCTGATGCTGGCGACGGCGGTGCCGGTGTTGCTGGCGACGACGCCCGAGACCGCGGTTCTGCGCACCTCCCTGCCGGTGGGCCTGCCCGAGCTGCGTGCCAATCTGCGGCTCGACGGCCTGTCGGCAGCGTTCATCGTCATCGTCGATGTCGCGGCGCTGTTCGCCTGCTGCTTCGGCGCCGGCTATGACCGCGATCACGCCGATCCGCCGCGCATCCTGGCGCCATTCCCGGCCTTCCTGCTCGGCATGAACCTCGCGATGCTGGCCGACGACGCCTATGTCTTCCTGGTCGGCTGGGAGTTCATGTCGCTGTCGTCGTGGCTGCTGGTGCTGGCGAGCGACGAGGATGGCGAGGCGCGCCGCGCCGGCCTGGTCTACCTGCTGATGGCCTCGCTCGGCGGGCTGTCGCTGCTGATGTGCTTCGGCGTGCTCGCCGGCTCGGGCGGCGGCTACACCTTCGACGCCATGCGCGGCGCCAATCTGTCGCCGGCGCTCGCCAGCCTGGCGTTTCTCGCGCTGCTCGTCGGCGCCGGCTCCAAGGCCGGCCTGGCGCCGCTGCACCTGTGGCTGCCGCTCGCCCATCCGGCGGCACCCAGCCATGTCTCCGCTCTGATGAGCGGCGCGATGACCAAGGTCGCGATCTACGCCCTGGTACGCCTGCTGTTCGACGTGCTGGGCACGCCGTTGTGGTGGTGGGGCGGATTGCTCGCCCTGCTCGGCGCGGTAACGGCGGCGCTGGGCGCGCTGCAGGCGCTGACGCGCGACGACACCAAGGTGACGCTGGCCTATTCGACGATCGAGAACATCGGCGTGATCTCGGCCGCTCTGGGGCTCGCCGTCGCCTTCCGCGCCGCCGGGCTTGGCGTGCAGGCGACGATGGCGCTGATGGCGGCGATGTTCCATGCCGTCAACCACATGCTGTTCAAGTCGCTGCTGTTCATGGCGGCGGGCGCGGTCCTGCACGCCACCGGCAGCCGCGACATGGCGAGGCTGGGCGGGCTGGTCCACCTGATGCGACTGACCGCGCCCATCACCCTGGTTGGTTGCCTTGCCGCCTCCGCGCTGCCGCCGCTCAACGGCTTCGCCTCGGAGTGGCTGATCTTCCAGGCGACGATCGAGGCCCTGGAGCTGCCGCGCTGGGAGCTGAAGTTCCTGGTGCCCGTCGTCGCCACCCTGCTGGCGCTGGCCGCGGCGCTGGCGGCGGCCGGCTACGTCCGCTTTTTCGGCACGGTGTTCCTGGGCCGCAGCCGGGACCCTGCCGCCGGCAGGGCGCATGACCCGGGGTTCGCCATGCTGGCGCCGCTGGCGGCGCTTGCCGCGCTCTGCGTCGCGATCGGGGCCGTGCCCAGCGTCGTCGTCGAACCCTTGGCCCAAGTCGCCGCCTGGCTGTCGGGCGCTCCAGGCCAGGTCGAACGCAGCGCCGGCGGAGTCGGGCCCTTCCCGACCCTGGCACTGCGCACGCTCGAGGAGCCGCTGGCGATCTATAGCGGTATCGTCGCCCTGCTCGCGCTTGTCGCGCTGGCCGGCGTCATCGTCGGCCTGGTCGGCGCTCTCTCGCCGAGGCCGTCGCGGCGCGGGCCGGCGTGGGATTGCGGCTTCCCCGATCCGACGCCGGCGACACAGTACACGCCCTCGAGCTTCGCCCAGCCGCTGCGCCGCATCTTCGGCACGCACATCCTGGCGGCCCGCGACGGCGTGACGATGCCGCCGGCGGGTGCCACGTCGCCCGCGACCTTTACGCCGAGGCTGGTCGACCCGGCCTGGCGTTGGGCCGCCGATCCGCTGATCGGCGCGGTGCGCGCCATCGCCGACCGGCTCAACCGCACGCAGTTCCTGCCGATCCGCATGTACCTCGCCTTCATGTTCGCGACCCTGCTCACGCTGCTGTCGATCGTCGCGGTGAGCCGATGAGCGCGGTGCTGCTCCTGCTGCAGCTCGTCCTGCCGGTGGCCCTGGCGCCGCTGCTCACCGGCGTCGTGCGAAAGGTCAAGGCGCGTCTGCTGGGCCGGCGCGGCCCGCCGCTGCTGCAGCCCTACCGCGACCTCGCCCGCCTTATGCGCAAGGAGCCGGTGATCGCGACCAACGCCTCCTGGCTGTTCCGCGGCGCGCCCTACGGGGCGCTGGCGGCGATATGGGCGGCGGCGGCGGCGACGCCGACCTTCGCGATGGGTGCCTCGCTGGGCTTCGGTCTCGACCTCATCGCCGTCGTCGGCTTGCTGGCGCTGTCGCGCGTGCTGATCGCGCTGGCGGGCATGGATGTCGGCACCAGCTTCGGCGGCATCGGCTCGAGCCGCGAGATGGCGATCGCGGCACTGGCCGAGCCGGCGACCCTGGCCGCGATCCTCGCGGTCGCCCTGGTGACGCACAGCACCATGCTGCCCCATATCGCCGACACCATGCGCGCCGGCGTCGGCCTGCGCGTCTCGCTGGCGCTGGCGCTGGCGGCGCTGCTGATGGTGGCGATCGCCGAGACCGGCCGCATCCCGATCGACAATCCGGCGACGCATCTCGAACTCACCATGGTGCACGAGGCGATGGTGCTGGAGTACTCCGGCCGCCATCTGGCGCTGATCGAGCTGGGCGCCATGGTGAAGCTGGCGCTCTACCTCTCGCTGATCGCCTGCATCTTCGCGCCCTGGGGCCTGGCCAACGACGCCGCGCCGCTGGCACTGCTGCTGGGCGTCGCGGCATGGATGGGCAAGCTGGCGCTGGCCGGCGTGGCGCTGGCGGTGTTCGAGACCTCCATCGCCAAGCTGCGGGTCTTCCGCTACCCCGAATTCCTCGGCGCGGCGCTGTTGCTGGGCCTGCTCGCCATCATCTACCTCTTCCTCTCGCGGACGCTGCGATGAGTCCGATCGCCTACGACATCGCCCACCTGCTCGGCGCGCTGGTGCTGACCTTGAGCTTCGCCCTGCTCTATCAGCGCCGCGTCACCGGCGCGATCAACGCCGTGGCGCTGCAGGCCGCGACGCTCGCGGCCGCCGCCGCCTGGCAGGCCGCCGCGCGCGACGCCGGTCATCTCTACGCCACGGCAGCGATCGCGCTGCTGTTCAAGGCGATCGGCGTGCCGCTGATGCTGCACTGGCTGGTGCGCAAGCTCGACCTGCACCGCCAGGTGCAGCCGGCGCTGGGCATCACCTGGACCATGGCGCTGGGCGTGATCGTCGCCGCGCTGTCGATCCTGCTGGTGCTGCCGGTGACCGTGGGCGAGGCGGCGTTGGCGCGCGAGGATCTCGCCTTCGCGCTTGCCGTGGCGCTGATCGGCCCGCTGCTGATGATCGCCCGGCGCAACGCCGTTGTGCAGGTCATCGGCTTCATGTCGATGGAGAACGGTCTGATCCTGGCCGCAGTCGGCGTCAACGGCATGCCGCTGGTGGTCGAAGCCAGCGTCGCCTTCTCGGTCATGGTGGCGACGCTGGTGTTCGGCGTCTTCTTCTTCCACATCCGCGAGCGCTTCGATTCCTTCGACGTCGACACCATCGAGCAGCAGCGCGGGGACCGCCACCCGTGAACGCGCTGATCGCCGTCCTCGCCGTGCCCGCCGCTGCCGCCGCCATCCTGGCGCTGATCAGCGACTGGCGAATTGCGCGTTGGCTCAACGTGCTGGCCAGCCTCGGCACATTCGTCGCCGCCTGTGCGCTGTTCGTCGTCGACCGTCCACCCTCCGGCGGCTTCCTGCTGGTCGACGATTTCAACATCTACCTGATCGCGCTCACCGCCTTCGTGGCGCTGACCACGGCGCTGTTCAGCGCCACGTACATCGCCCACGAGGTCGACACCGGCCGGCTCACGCCCACCCTGCTGCGCTTCTATCATGCGATGTACCAGGCCTTCGTCTGGTCGATGCTGATGGCGCTGGCGGCCGACAATCTCGGCCTGATGTGGGTCGCGGTCGAGGGCGCCACGCTCAGCACCGCGCTGATGGTCAGCCTCTACCGCACGCCGGCGGCGATCGAGGCGGCGTGGAAGTATTTCATCCTCTGCGGCGTGGGCGTGGCGCTGGCGCTGTTCGGCACCATGCTGACCTACCTCGCGGCCCAGCCGGTGATGGGCGGCGGCATGCCGGCGATCACGTTCACCCAATTGCTGGCGCGCGCCGCCGAGTTCGACGCCGCCCTGCTCAACGTCGCTTTCGTCTTCCTGCTCGCCGGCTACGGCACCAAGGTCGGGCTGGCGCCGTTCCACGCCTGGCTGCCCGACGCGCATGCCGAGGGGCCCACGCCGATCTCCGCCGTGCTGTCGGGCCTGTTGCTCAATGTCGCGCTCTACGCCGTGCTGCGCTGCAAGATGCTGCTGGCGGCCAATCCGGGCGCGCTGGCACCCGGCCCGCTGATGATCGCCATGGGACTGGGCTCGCTGATGCTGGCCAGCCTGATGCTCTACCGCCGGCGCGACATCAAGCGGCTCTTTGCCTATTCCTCGATTGAGCACATGGGCATCTGCGCCTTCGCCTTCGGCATCGGCGGACCGCTCGCCAACTTTGCCGGCCTCCTGCACATGACGATGCACAGCCTGGTGAAGTCGGCGATCTTCTTCACCGTCGGCCATGTCTCGCAGGTCAAGGGCACGCAGCGCATCAGCGAGATCGGCGGGTTGACGCGCAGCCATCCAGTGATTGGCTGGTCGCTGGCCGCCGGCGTCCTGGCGATTGCCGGCCTGCCGCCCTTCGGCGTCTTCACTTCGGAGTTTCTGATCGTCACCTCCGCCTTCGCGCGCGAGCCGCTGCTCGCCCTGCCCTTTGCCGCCGGCCTGCTGATCGGCTTCGGCGCGCTGATCCTGCGATTGCAGGAATTCTGTTTCGGCCCGGCCACGCCCAACGCGCCGTCGAGCGCACATCCCTCGATCCTGCCGGTATGGCTGCATCTCGGCCTGGCGCTGACCGCCGGCGTCTGGCTGCCCGAGCCACTGGTCGCCTGGTTCCGCGCCGTGGCGCGGCTGCTCGGGTAAGGCGATGAGCGACCAGCGCCAGCCAATGCACGATGTGCTCGCCACGCTGGGAGAGCGGGTCGTCGCGCGCGCCGCTTGGCCGCGCTTCGCCCTTGATGGCGCCGGCTGGGCGAGCCTGATCGAAACGCTTGGCCGCCGGCACTGGCCGCTACTGGCGATGTGGGCCGACGGCGAGAGCGTGCATGTGGCGCTGGAGGATCACGCACCGGGTGCTTTCGCCATCGCCTCGCATGCCTGCGTCGACAGACGCTATGCCTCGCTGGCGGTCCGGCGGCCGGCGGCAATCCGCTTCGAGCGGGCGATTCGTGACCTCGCCGGCCTCGACGCGCAGGGCTCGCCCGATGTCCGTCCATGGCTCGATCACGGCCAGTGGACCGGCAGGTCGACGGCGCGCCCGGCCACCGAGTACCGCTTCCTGCCGGTCGAGGGCGACGGGCCGCACCAGATCCCGGTCGGCCCGGTGCACGCCGGCATCATCGAGCCCGGCCATTTCCGCTTCCACGCTAACGGCGAAACCGTCGTGCGGCTGGAGGCGCGCCTGGGCTACGTCCACAAGGGTACCGAGGCGCTGATGGTGGGCCGCGCGCCGGTCGAGGCGGCGAAGCTGGCGGCACGCATCTCCGGCGACTCCACCGTGGCGCATTCGATCACATTCGCCCGCGCCGTCGAGGCGGCCACCGGGCTCGACATCCCGGCGCGCGCCCACTGGATCCGCGGCGTGATGGCGGAGTGGGAGCGCATCGCCAACCACCTGGGCGATATCGGCGCGATCTGCAACGACGCCTCGTTCCCCTATCTCCAGGCCAAGTGCACGATGCTGCGTGAAAAGGTGCTGCAGGCCTGCGCCGCCGCCTTCGGCCATCGGCTGATGATGGACAAGGTCGTGCCCGGCGGCGTCTGCGTCGACCTCGCGCCGGAGCACGCCGCGTCTTTCGCCGGGCTGGCGCACGACATCGCGCCGGCCTTTGCCGAGATCTGCGCAGTCTACGACTCCAAGGGCTCGTTGCTCGACCGTACGGCAACCACAGGCATCACGCGGCGCGCCGAGATCGAGCGCTACTGGCCCGGCGGCTATGTCGGCCGCGCCGCCGGCGCCGGCCGCGACGCGCGCAAGAGCCCGGGCTACGCGCCCTATCCCGAACTCACCTTCGTCATGCCGGTCATGGCCGACGGCGACGTCGAGGCTCGGGTGCGCATCCGCATGGAGGAGGTGCGCCAGAGCCTGACCCTGATCGAGCGCATGCTGGTGCGCATGCCCGACGGCGCGGTGCTCAGCCCGCTGCCCGCGACCGGCGGTGAGGGTGCCGCGCTGGTCGAGGCGTTCCGCGGCGAGATCTTCGCCTGGGTGCGGCTGGCCGACGACGGCAGCGTGGCGCGCTACCACGCGCGCGACGCCTCGTGGCTGCAATGGCCGCTGCTCGAGACGGCGGTCCACGACAACATCGTCGCCGACTTCCCGTTGTGCAACAAATCGTTCAATTGCTCCTACTCCGGTCACGACCTCTGATGTTCAAGGACCTCGCCCGCACGCTCTTCGCCAGGCCGTTGACCATCGACGGTCCGCCGGCCGGCGACGCCGCGCTGGCCGAGCTGGCACAGGTCGTCGACGGCATGGCGAAGAAGCGTCTGGGAAGGAGCCTGGCGATCCGCGAGATCGACGCCGGCTCGTGCAACGGCTGCGAACTGGAGATCCACGCCCTCAACAATCCGCTCTACGACCTCGAGCGCTTCGGCATCCGCTTCGTCGCCTCGCCGCGCCACGCCGACGTGCTGCTGGTCACCGGACCGGTCAGCCTCAACATGAAGGAGGCGCTGCTGCGCACCGTCGACGCCACGCCCGAGCCGCGCTGGGTGGTGGCCGCGGGCGACTGCGCCTGCAGCGGCGGCGTCTTCGCCGGCTCCTATGCCTGCGCCGGCGCGCTCGACGGCGTCGTGCGGGTCGATCTCCGCATACCGGGCTGCCCGCCGACGCCGATCCAGCTGCTGCAGGGCCTTCTGGCGCTGCTCGAGACCTCGGCCGCGAAGCGCTGATGGCGGTGCTCGACGCCTTCCGCCTCGACGACCAGGTGGCCCTGGTGACGGGCGCCGCGCGCGGCCTGGGCTGGGAGATGGCGCAGGCCTTCGCCGAGGCGGGCGCGCTGACCGTGCTGCACGGCCGCACCGCGGAGGCGGTGGAGCCGCGCGCCACGGAACTCGCGCGCCGCGGTCTCGCCGCCGACACGATCGGCTTCGACATGGCCGACGTCCCCGCCGTAGAGCGCACGATGGACGCGCTGCTGGCGCGCCATGGCCGGGTCGACATCCTGCTCAACAATGTCGGCGAGCGCGACAGGCGTTCCGTGCAGCGCATCGAGCCGGAGGATTTCGACCGTCTGATCGCCGTCGATCTGGGTGCCGTCTATCGCCTGATCAAGCGCGTGATGCCGGGCATGATCGAGCGCCGTCACGGCCGCGTTATCTGCGTCACCTCGATCGTCGATCAGCTGGCGGCCAACGGCTCACCGTCCTACACCGCCGCCAAGGGCGGCCTCGCTGCGCTCACACGCGCGTTGGCCGCCGAGCTCGGACGCCATGGCATCACCTGCAACGCGATCGCGCCCGGTTTCTTCGCCACCGAGACCAACACGGCCATGACCCAGGGCGAATCCGGCGCGCAGCGCGCGCGCCGCGTGCCGCTCAGTCGCTGGGCCGAACCCAGAGAGATCGCCGGCGCCGCCCTGCTGCTGGCATCGCCGGCCGGCAGCTACATCAACGGTCATACCCTGGTCGTCGACGGCGGCATCTCCGCCACCTACGACATGCTGTGATGAGCGATTCCCGAAACATCGAGACCGCGCGGCTGTCGTTGCGGCCGGTCGACGAGGCCGACTTCACAGAACTCGCCGCGCTGATGGCCGATCCGGCGGTCGGCGGCCTGTTGCAGCACGGCGTGCTCGACGCCGACGCCGCGCGCCGGATGCTCGACGGCTACCTGGCGATCTGGCGCGACAAGGGCTACGGCATGTTCTCGCTGCGCCGGCGCGGCGATGGCCGCTTCGTCGGCATCTCCGGGCTGTGGGACCACCACGACGGCATCGGGATCGCCAGCCGCGTCGCCATCGCTCGCTGGGCCAAGGGCGAGGGCTATGCGCCCGAGGCCGGCATGGCGGTGCTGCGTTTTGCCTTCGAGACACTCGGCATCGACCAGGTCTGGGCGGTGACGCGCGAGAGCAATCCCGACGCGCAGCGCGCCCTGGCGAAGATGGGCTGGACGCTGAAGTTGCGCTATGAGAGCGATGGCAAGGTGCTGCTGCGGTTCAACGTGTCCCGCGCGCAGTGGTTGGCGCGGGAGAAGCACATATGAGAATCGGGTCGTTGGTGGTTGGCCTCGCTGTCGCGGTGGTCGCGACGCCGTCACTGGCGGCAGGCGACGCACCGCATGTCGATGGCGCGAGGCTCAGCCTGATCTGGGTGCTTCCGTTCGCCGGCATTCTGCTGTCGATCGCGTTGATGCCGCTGTTCGCCGCGGGGTTCTGGCACCACCACTACGGCAAGGTATCGGCCGCCTGGGCGCTGGCCTTCGTCGTGCCCTTCGCCGCCATCCACGGCTTGCCGACCGGATTGTACGAGGTCGCGCACACCCTGCTGCTCGAGTACATCCCCTTCATCATCCTGCTGCTGGCACTGTTCACCGTCACGGGCGGCATCCGCATCGTCGGGAACCTGCACGGATCGCCGTCGATGAACACCACCCTGCTGGCGATCGGCACCGTGCTCGCCGGCTGGATGGGCACGACCGGCGCCTCGATGCTGCTGATCCGCCCGCTGATCCGCGCGAACGACGATCGCCGGCACAAGATCCACGTCTTCGTCTTCTTCATCTTCCTGGTGTCGAATATCGGCGGCGCGCTGACCCCCCTGGGCGATCCGCCGCTGTTCCTCGGCTTTCTCAAGGGAGTGTCGTTCTTCTGGCCGACGTCGCACCTTTTCACCGAGATGCTGCTGTGCTGCATCGTGCTCTTGGTCGCCTTCTATGCGATCGACAGCTATTGGTACCGCAAGGAAGGGCATCTCCCGATAGACCCCACCCCCGACTCACCGATCCGCCTCCAGGGCGGCGCGAACATCGTGCTGCTCACGGCCATCGTCGGCGTCGTGCTGATGAGCGGCACCTGGAAGCCGGGCGTGACCTGGACGATCTACCACGTGGACGTCGAGCTGCAGAACGTGATGCGCGATGCGGCGCTCCTGGCCATAACCTTCGCCTCGATGAAGCTGACGTCGAAGGTGACGCGCGACGGCAACGGCTTCACCTGGGGGCCGATCCTCGAGGTCGCGAAGCTCTTCGCCGGCATCTTCCTCACCATCATCCCCGCCATCGCCATCCTCAAGGCCGGCCGCGACGGAGCGCTGGCACCGCTGGTGGCGCTGGTCTCGCGAGCCGACGGCACGCCGATGGACGTCTGGTACTTCTGGCTGACCGGCATCCTGTCGAGCTTCCTGGACAATGCACCGACCTATCTCGTGTTCTTCAATCTCGCCGGTGGCGACGCGGTGAACCTGATGGGGCCGCTGGCCTCGACGCTGGCGGCGATCTCCTGCGGCGCCGTGTTCATGGGCGCCAACACCTATATCGGCAACGCGCCAAACTTCATGGTCAAGGCCGTCGTCGAGGATGCCGGCATCCGCATGCCGAGCTTCTTCGGCTACATGGCGTGGTCCAGCGTCGTGCTGTTGCCGCTCTTCGTGCTGGTGACGCTGGTATTCTTCCGCTGACTCATTGTCATCCCGAGCTCAGCGAGGCGCTCGGGACGACAGGCATCGCCTTCAGCGCAGATTGTCGTGTATCGCCTTGGCGATCGGCATCAGCTCGGCGCGCTCGATCTCACCGCTGATCGCGTAGCCCAGCGGCCCGTCGAGCCAGTAAAACGAACTCACCGGGCCGTCGGTGCGGAACAGGAACGCCGTCTCGCGGTTGGCCGGGTTGCGCGTCATGTAGACGGTGACGCGCCGGCCGGTCCGGTCCTCGTACATCAGCTGGCAGGCCGGCCCGTCGATCGCCGACAGCAGACGGCCGCCCACAAGGTTCCAGCCGATCGACGACAGATCCGGCGCCGACACCTTGGCGCCCATGCGGCGCGACAGCCAGGTCACCAAGTGGTCTCGCTCGCTGGCCGCGACCTCGACCGGATGGCGCTTCTCGACCACGAAAACGCGATGCGCCAGCACCGCCTCGCGCGTCAGCGCCACCTCGCGCCGGGTCGGTGGCGGCTCGAACCAGTGCGCGCCGAACCAGCCGCCCGTCGCGCCCAGCGCCAGCAGCGCCACGGCCGCGATCGCCTGCCACCACCGCGCCGGCCGCGCCCAGCGGCCGCGCGCCTCGGCGATCGCCTCGGTCAGCCGCGGCGGCACCGGCTCGTCGAGCGCCGGGTCGTAGAGCGCGCCCAGCAGGCGGCTCTGCTCGCGCCAGGCTGCGACTCTGGCGCGCGCCTCGGCGTTGGTGGTGAGATGCGCCTCGACCGCGCGCTTGCGCTCCACGCCTAGCCGTTCGTCGACATAGGCGTGCAGGTCGGCCTCTTCGATCGGGCCGTGTCCTGTCCGCTCGTGCGAGCTCATACGCCACTCCTCGGCACGGCACCTCGCTCGCCGCCCGCCATCCTCAATCGTTCGCGCGCCCGCGACAGGCGCGACATCACCGTCCCGATCGGCACGCCCAGCACGTCCGCGATCTCGGCGTAGGACATACCCTCCAGCGCCACCAGCAAGAGCACCTGACGGTGCTCCAGCGAGAGATGGCGCAGCGCCGCCAACATCTCGCGCGCCGCCAGGCTCTCGATCTGCGACGCCGGCCGGCCCGGCTCCATCACATCGTCGATCGACGCCGCACGCGGCCGCGACGCGGTGCGGCGCCGGTCGTTGGCATGCAGGTTGTGCATGATGGTGAACAACCAGGCGCGCAGGTTCCCGGGGCGCCGCCAGAGATGCGCACGCGACAGTGCCCGCTCCAGGCAGTCCTGTACCAGATCGTCGGCCACCTGCACGTCGCCCACCAGCGCGCGCGCGTAGCGGCGCAGCGCAGGTACGTGTTGCGGCAACAGATCCGGCAGGGCGTCCACGAATCCCATACAACCCGACCGGCGGCCGGCACGTCCAGCGAATTGCCGCGCGAGCCGAGCCCGTTACTGGTTCAACACCGCCGCGGCGCGGAAATTCCCCGGGGGAGCCGTGCGGCTCACGCCAGGGCCGACCGCCGCGCTCGAGCGACGATGGCCGCTCGAATAGGCATCGGATCGTGCTCGCCTTCGCCCGGCCGGAGTCGGCAGCGCCAATCAGGCCTTGGCGCGCGGGGCACCGAGCAGGTCGATGGGCAGGGGAAAGACAATCGTGGAACTCTTCTCGCCGGCGATGTTGGCCAGCGTGCCGAGATAACGCAGCTGCATCGCCTCGGGGCTGCGCGACATGGCCTCGCCGGCCTGCACCAGCTTCTCGGCCGCCTGCAGCTCGCCCTCGGCGTCGATGATCTTGGCGCGACGCAGGCGCTCGGCCTCGGCCTGCCGGGCGATGGCACGCACCATCTTCTCGTCGAGGTCGATGTGCTTGAGCTCGACGTTCGAGACCTTGATTCCCCAGGCGTCGGTCTGCTCGTCGAGGATGCGCTGGACATCGGAGTTGAGCTGGTCGCGCTCGGCCAGCATCTGGTCAAGCTCGTGCTGGCCGACCACGGAGCGCAGCGTGGTCTGAGCCAGTTCGCTGGTCGCCTGGTTGTAGGCCGCGACCTGAATGATGGCCTTCTCGGGCTCCAGCACGCGAAAATACACCACGGCGTTGACGCGCACCGAGACGTTGTCGCGCGAGATCACGTCCTGCGGCGGAACATCGAGCACACGGGTGCGCAGGTCGACCCGTTCCATGGTCTGGACCACCGGGATGACGAGGATCAGGCCGGGCCCCTTGACGCCCTGGAGGCGTCCCAGCGTGAACACCACCCCGCGCTCGTACTCGCGCAGGATGCGGATCGACATGGCGAGGATCGTGGCGATCACCAGGATCGGCAGCAGATAGGCCACCAGCTCGAGATTCGGCATGTCAGGACTCCTTCCCCAGCGGTCCGACGTGAAGCGTGAGGCCTTCGCGGCGATCGACGCGCACGCGCGTTCCGGGTTCCGCCGGCCGCTCCGCCCGCGCCGACCAGATCTCGCCGTGCACGCGCACCCGGCCGCGGCCGTCGCGCCATTCCACCACCTCGCCCTCGAGGCCGATCATCTCCTCGGCGCCGGTGACGACCGGCCGGCGGCGCGTGCGCAACGCCATGCCGGCGATGCCGACGATGAGCAGCGCGTTGGTGACCGCCGCGGCCAGCAGCACCGGCCAGCCGACGGCGAAATCGATGTCGGCGCCGGCCGGATCGAACAGGAACAGGCCGCCGACGATGAAGGCGGCGATGCCGCCCAGGCCGAGCACGCCGAAGCCCGGCGTGAAGGCCTCGATTCCCAGCATCACCAGGCCGCCCACGAGGAGCGCGACACCGGCGAAGTTGAGCGGCATCAGCGACAGAGCCATCAGGCCGACGACCAGGCAGATCGCGCCGACGATACCCGGGCCCGCCAATCCCGGGCTCCAGAACTCGAAGATGATGCCGTAGATGCCGATCATCAGCAGGATGAAGGCGATGTTGGGGTCGGTCACGACGGCGAGCAGCCGCGTCTTCCAGCTCGGCTCGAAGACGATCACCCGGGCGTGACGCGTCGCCAGTCTGCGCTCACCATCGGCGGTGCGCACCGTGCGCCCGTCGATGCGATCGAGCAGATCGTCGACGCTGCCGGCCAGCAGGTCGACGACTTTCTCCTTGGCCGCCTCCTCAGCCGTCAGCGTCGCGGCCTCGCGCACCGCCTTCTCGGCCCACTCGCCATTGCGGCCGCGCAGCTGCGCCAGGCTGCGCAGATAGGCCACCGCGTCGTTCACCACCTTGCGTTCCATCGCGTCGCCGCGGCCGCCTTCCGCAGGCTTGTCGTTGTCGCGACGCTGTGGCGCCGGCGCGCCGGGCGCGCCCATCTGGACCGGCGTGGCGGCGCCGAGATGCGTGCCCGGCGCCATGGCGGCGACGTGGGCGGCGTAGGCAATGTAGGTGCCGGCGCTGGCCGCCCGCGACCCGGCGGGGGCCACGAACACCGCCACGGGGATCGGCGAGGCGAGAATCGCCTGGATGATGTCGCGGGTCGCCGAAACCAGCCCGCCGGGTGTATCGAGACGCAGCACGATCAGTCCGGCGCGCTCGGCGCGGGCGCGGGCGAAGCCCTCCTCCAGCATGTGGCCAGTACCGACGCCGATCGCACCCCGGATATCCAGCACGATTACCGGGGCTGGCTCGGCGCGGATCGGCACCTCCTGTCCCGGCCCGGTCTGCGCGAGGGACCGCAGCGCGAGTGCCGCGACACACGACAGCGCGAGAATGAATGCGAGGCGTCGCAAGCGCATGGTCGCCTCCCGTTCGTTCACCGCTCGAGGCGGCAAAACGTCGCGTCAGTGTCGGCGTGGACGGAACCTCACGCAATCGAATTCCGCCGGTTTTTTCGACGTGCCGCCTCGCGGCGAAGCGCTATGTCACGCGGAAGTTCCTGAATTGCCAGGGATCGTCGCGGTCGACGTCCTCCGGGAACAGCTTCTCGCGATCGTGCAACGGGCTCCAGTCGCTGTAACGGCCGACCACCGGGCCGAGATAGGGCGTGCAGATCTCGAGATGGCGGTCGAAATCCATGTCGTCGGCCTCGACGATGCCGCGGTCGGGATTCTCGATCGCCCAGACGATGCCCGACAGCACCGGCGCGCAAACCTGCAGCGAGGTCGCATTGTTGTACGGTGCCAGTTCGCGCGCCTCGCCGATCGACAGCTGCGAACCGTACCAATAGGCGCCGCGCTCATGCCCCATCAGCAGCACGCCCAGTTCGTCGATGCCCGAGGTGATCTCGTCGACGATCAGCCGCTGGCGCTTTTGCTGGACCAGGTTCTTCCCGGCGATTTCGTGCATCGACATGATCGCCTGGTCGCACGGGTGATAGGCGTAGTGCACTGTCGGCCGGTATGCCGCCGTGGCGCCGTCACGGACGGTGAAGTAGTCGGCGATCGAGATCGACTCGTTGTGCGTGATGATGAAGCCGTGGAACGGCCCTTCCTTGGGCGTCCAGGTGCGTACGCGGGTGAGCAGGCCGGGCCGGTTCAGGTAGATCGCCGCATCACAGCCGAACTCGTGCCGCGCGGCATCCGGAGGCAGCGCCTTCTCGTGCGTTCCCCAGCCCATCTCAGCGGGCTGACACCCCTCCGATACGAAGCCGTCGATCGACCAGGTGTTGACGAACTCGCCGAGTTCCTTGGGCTTGGCCGAGACTTGGGTGTCGCGTTCGGCGATATGGATCACCTTGACGCCAAGCGAACGCGCCAGCGCCGCCCACTCGGCGCGCGAGTCGGGCTTGGCGACCGCCCGGCCGGTGTCGCGCGCGATGTTGAGCAGCGCGCGCTTGACGAAGTGCGACACGAGGCCGGGGTTTGCGCCATGGGCAATGACGGCGGTCGGCCCGGTGGCGAGCGACGCGCGCAGCTTCAGCGCGTTCTCGCGCAGCGCATAGTTGGAGCGCTGCGACACCGACAGATCGGGGTCGGTGTAGCCACCGGGCCACGGCTCGATGCAGGTGTCGATGTAGAGCGCGCCCTGCTGGTGCGCGAACTCGATCAGCGCCGTCGACGCCACCTCGACCGAGAGGTTGACGATGAAGTCACCGAAGCCGACCAGCTTCGACAGCGTGGCGCGGTAGTTGGCCTGGGTCAGGCGCTTGCGGATAAACTGGATGCCATAGCGCTTGGCCTCGGGCAGGCCGCCGCGATCCTCCGCCGAGATGATGGTGATCTGCGAGGGCTTGATGTCGATGTGACGCAGGACCAGCGGCAGCACACCCTGGCCGATCGAGCCGAAGCCGATCATCACCATGCGGCCCGAGAAGGCGACGTGCTTCTTCGGCGCGCGCCTGGAGGCGGCGGCCTTGGCGGTGCGCCGGGGCGCGGCCTTACGCGCGGCGGTTTTCTTTCGGGTGGCCATCTGTGTCGATCCTCGGCTGGCGGATGGTGGGGATGTGGAAGGACGAAACGCCGACGGGGCCTCTTGCAAGGCCCCGTCGTCATAGACCGTCTGGGCTCGAACTCTAGATGCAGTACGTCTTCAGCGGCTGGAAGCCGTTGAACGCCACGGACGCGTAGGTCGTCGTGTAGGCGCCGGTCGAGAGGATCTCGACCTTGTCGCCCACTTTCAGCGCCAGCGGCATCTTGTACTCGGTCTTCTCGTACAGGATATCGGCGCTGTCGCAGGTTGGGCCCGCGAGCACGACCGGGCCCGAACGGCCACCCGCGGGGTACGGCGTGGTGATCCGGTACTTGATGCTCTCGTCCATCGTCTCGGCCAGGCCGCCGAACTTGCCGACGTCGAGGTAGACCCAGCGCTTGCGGTCGTTGGCCGACTTGCGCGAGATCAGCACCACCTCGCTCTGCAGCACGCCGGCGTCGCCCACCATGGAGCGGCCCGGCTCGATGATCACCTCGGGCATGCGGTTGCCGAAGTGACGCACCAGCGCGCGCTGCACCGCCTCGCAGTACGCTTCAACGGGCGCCACGTCCTTGCGGTAGCGCGCCGGGAACCCGCCACCGAGATTGACCATCTTCAGGTCGACGCCGGTTTCGGCGAGGGCGTAGAACATCTGCGAGACTTGGGCGAGCGCGCGGTCCCACTGGTCGAGATCGGTCTGCTGCGAGCCGACATGGAAGGAGACGCCGTAGGCCTCCAGGCCCATTTCGTTGGCCCGCATCAGCAAGTCGCGCGCCATCTCCGGCGCGCAGCCGAACTTCTTCGACAGCGGCCACTCGGCGCCGCCGCAATCGACCAGCACACGGCAAAACACGCGCGCGCCCGGGGCCGAGCGGGCGAGCTTCTGCAGCTCCGCCTCGCTGTCGAAGGCGTACAGGCTCACACCGTTCTGGTGCGCCCAGGCGATGTCCTTCTCCTTCTTGATCGTGTTGCCGAAGGAGATGCGCTCGGCGCCGACGCCCTGCGCGAAGCACAGCTCGATCTCGCCGCGCGAGGCGGTGTCGAAGTGCGAGCCCAGCTTGCCAAGGCGCGCGAGCACCTCGTTCGCCGGGTTGGCCTTCATGGCGTAGAAGATCTTCGCCTGCGGCAGCAACTCGCGCATGCGGCGGTAGTTGAACTCGACGACGTCGAGATCGACCACCAGGCACGGGGTCTCGGGCTGCTTGTCGGCGAGAAAACGTCGGATACGGTCGGTCATTTCGAAAGAACCAGCCTCAAATGGAGTGCAGAGGACCGCGTCGCGGCGCCAGGCGCCGGAGCACGACAGACCAACACTCCCGGGTCATCCGTACGGATGCGCTACCGGGAGCGGCACATACTCGAGAGAGGGTTCTTCCGGCCGAACAGCACGCCGTAGCCCGAAGGCTCGAGCGCGAAGATCAGTCCGACAATGGGCGGGTGCTTCCGCCCCGCACGGATCGTATGCATGACAAAGGTCCCTTTCGGCGCCGGTCTGTTGCCGGCATTTCCAAGAAGGACGCTTTCCGTCGTTGCATAACCACTAATGGGCCATAGGCACGTGCGTGGGCGTCTAGGGACGGTAGATACGCTCATTCCGCCGTGACGCAAGTGAGAATCGACTCACCCGGGCGATTTTTTGAACCCAACGTGGCGCGAACGCCACACCCGCGGCCTCAGTCGCCGCTCGCCGGCGCGCTCGCAGGAGGCAGGCGGATCGCCGCGGCGAGCCCGGTGAGCACCACGAGCAGGAAGGCGGCGCAGGCCAGCGCCCAGGCGGTGCCGACCTGCGAGGCGACGACGCCCCAGGCAGTCTGGCCGACGGCGAGGCTGCCGAAGAAGACGAGCTGGTGCACCGCCATGCCGCGCGCGCGGACCCAGGACGGCAGGTGGTGCTGGGTGGCGACGTTGTTGTTGGCGTTGACGATCATCCAGCAGCCTCCAGCCAGCGCCAACGACAGGCCGACGACAATGGCGTTGGCGATCATCGCCGAGACACCCATGCCGAAGGCCACTGCCAGCATCGCCGCGAGGTTGGCGCGGTCGGGGCCGAGCCAGCGGTTGATGTGTGGAATCAGCATGGTGCCCACCACCGCACCGACGCCGAAGCTGGCGAACAGCACGCCGTACTCGGCGGCGTCGAGATGGAGGCGATCGCGGCCGGTAAGCGGCAGCAATGTGGCGAAGGCGCAGGAGGGAATGAAGAAGCACACCGCGCGCGCCCAGATCGCCCACAGCGCCGGCGTGGCGCGGATGAAGCGGATGCCGCTGCCGAAGGCGGCGATGAAGCCCTCGCGACGTTGCGCCGCGCTGGCCTCGGGCGGGCGCTTCCAGGTGAAAACGGCGAAGATCACGCCGGCGAAGGTCATGGCGTTGATGGCGAAGAGCGCGAAGGTCCCGGCCAGGCCTTGCAGCACCTGGCCGATCACCGGGCCGATGGTGCGGCCGAAATTGAAGCCGGCGCTGTTGAGCGCCACCGCGCCGGGCAGGTAGCGTCGTCCGACCATTTCAGGCACGACAGCGTGCCAGACAGGCCCGTTCATGGCGTTGCCGATGCCCATGCAGAACATCACCGCAATCAGGCTCCAGGCGCTGAGCAGCCCGGTGTATGCCAGCACCGCCAGGGTCGCGGCCGAGGACATCAGCCAGAGCTGCGTCGCCAGCAGGTACCTGCGGCGATCGAAGCGATCGGCCAGCACGCCGGCGAGGAAGCCGAACAGGAACACCGGGCAGGTGCCGGCCACCGCCAGCAGCGCCACGAACATTTCGCGGTGGTCGCGCGGCGCCAGGTCGGTCATCACCCAACCGGCGCCGGCGGTCTGCATCCAGCCGCCGATATTGGAAAGCACGTTGCCGAACCACAGGCGGCGGAACGCCGGCAGCTTCAGTGGCGACCAGTACGTCAGTCGCTCGTCAGGCGGCGCGGCGGAGATCGGGCCGGAATCGGTGGTGGCCATGCCGGGTCGAGACTCGGCGGAGGAATCGGGCGGCATCGCGGAGAGCCGGCAATCTAGACACCATCTCGCGCACTGTCATGGTTGGCCGACGCATGGCCGCTCTGAGTCATGGACCTGAGCGCCGTGATCCTCGCCGCCGGGCGCGGCGCGCGGCTCGCCCCGCTGACCGACCGCACGCCGAAGTGCCTGTTGCCGGTCGCCGGGCGCGCGATCCTCGACCGGCAGATCGACGTGCTGGCACGCGCCGGCACCGGGCGTATCACGGTGGTGACCGGCCACGCCGCCGACGCCGTCGCGGCCCACATCGCCGGCCGGCCGGGTGTCCACGCCGTGAGAAACCCGCGTCACTCGACCACGGACAATCTGGCGAGTTGCCATGCCGCGCGCGAGCATTTCGTCGGTGATGCGACGCTGTTGCTGAACGGCGACACGCTATTCGAGGACGGCGTGCTGGCCCAGCTGCTGACAGCCGAGCCGGTGCCGATCCTGATCGCGATCGACCGCAAGCCGCTCTACGATGCCGATGACATGAAGATCACCACCGGCGGCTCAAGACTTCATCGCATCGGCAAGCACCTCGTGCGATGCGACGGCGAGGCGATCGGCATCACGCTGCTGCGCGGCGAGGGCCGCGCCCTGTTCCTGCGCCAGGTCGAGGGCCGCCTGGCGGCGCCCGATGGCGAACGCGCGCTCTACCCCGAGGCGCTCGACGCGCTGGCCGCGCGCGGCCATGTAAGCGTCCGATCGATCGAGGGTCGGCGCTGGGTTGAGATAGACACGGCGGAGAATCTCGCCGCCGCCGAGGTCATGCCGTGGCGATGAACCGCAAGGAGCGTCGGCGCGCCAAGGCGCTAGGCAATCCCGTGCCGGGCCGCGACAGCCAACCAGTCGCCGTCGCGTCAGGTCCGACGGGCTGGAGCGTGCGGCTCTTCGCGCTGTTCGGCGCTCTCGGCGGGCTGGCCGTCGGCGTGTCGCTGTTCGGCGCCGAGCTGGCGTCGGGTTCGCGCGAGATCGTGGCCGAGGCCGTCGGCAAATGCCTGGGCGCCGTTGCGCTGGGTGCCATCGCCGGCGCCTTCATGGCGATCGGCCGGAATGTCGCCCAGCGCTGAGGCGTGTGCGCACCGCCTCCAGGTCCCCTGTCGTGTCGACGTCGACGGCCGCGTCGGAATCCTCGAGCACGACGGGCGCAATGATCGCATCGGCGCGGCGCGACAGCAGCCTGAAAGCGGTGGCCAGGTCGAGCATGCCAGTGGCGTAGCGAAAGTAGATGCCGGGCCCCATCCGCCGCAATAGACGCACCGGATGCTTGCGCTGGGCCTCAAGGTGCATCCAGTAGCGCGCTGCCGCCCGGCTGCGTGGGCCGGTGAAAGCGTAGAGATTGGCGCCGCAATAGGCATCGTCCTTGAGCGCGAAGAAGGTCCGCCGCTTCGGCCGCTCGGCGAAGGCCCGGCGCGGCACCACGCCGACAGCGACATCGCCCGTCGCCGGAATGCCGGCGCAGAACGACTCGACCAGCGTCGACGACAGCAGGCCATGGTCGGCCGTCGTAACCAGCAACGGCCGCAGGCGCTCCAGCAGCTGCGCGACCGTGGCCGACGGCGAGGGCCCGGTCGGCACAATGGTCGCACCGCCCGCCGCGGCGGCGACATCGGCGTCGTTGGTCGCGACCACGATGTCGGAGATGCTGGGCGCCGCGCGCAGCGCCGCCGTGACGCGCCCGATCAGCGTCATGCCGCCGGCGACTGCCAGGGCCTTGTGCGAGACGCCCGCGGCGACGGCGACAGGGTCATCCTCGCCGCCACGCCGGCCGGCCAGCACCAGCGCGGTGTAGTGTCTTTGCGTCACACCCGCTCGACGCGCAGCAGCACGCTGCCGCCGATGCTGGCGAAGGCCAGCACCGGTGTCCAGGCGGCGACCAGCGGCAAGACAGCGCCGCCTTCGCCCAACGCCACCGCCAGGCCATCGACGATGAAATAGAGGAAGCCCAGCGCCACGCCGATCACCAGCCGGCCGCCGACGCTGGCGCCGCGCATGCGCGCCTGCGCGACCGGCGCGGCCAGAAGCAGCATCACCACGACGACGGCGGGGATCGCCAGCCGGCGCTGCAGCCAGGTGTCGTAGACGTGCGGCTGGCGTGCACCGATCGCCTGGCCGTCGCGCAGCGCGATCAGCTGCGAAGCGGTAAACTGCGCCGGGTTGGCTGACAGGTTGTGGAAATCGCCGGGCGAGAGAGCCGACGACCAGAAGCGCTCGGCCAGCCGCTCGCTTCTGGGCGCGGCAGGATCGATGGTCTGTACGACGACGTCGATCAGCCGCCAACCGCCGGTCTCATGGCGCGCCCCACGGGCGAAGACGCGCTCGATCAGATTACCCTGGGCGTCGCGACGCATCAGCGACACACCGGTAAGGAAGTGGCCCTCACGGTGCACCTCCTCGACACGCACCAGCCAGGGCGGATCGCGCAGCCACAGGCCTCGGCCGCCCGAGGGGCTCGCCGCGCCCGGCCGCTCGAGCTCGTGCGCCGCCAGCATCGCGCGCCCCCACGGCACCAGCTGGTCGCCGATGAGGAAGTGAGTCGCGGCGACCACCGCCGCGGCGGGCAGCAGCAGCACGACGATGCGCACGAAGGACAGGCCGGCGCTCTTGAAGGCCAGGATCTCGTTGGCTTGGGCCAGGCCAAGCAGGGTGATCAGCGCCGCAACCAGCACCGACAGCGGCAGGATGGTGTCGGCGTGCTCCGGCAGGCGGCCGATCATATAGCGCGCGACAGAGGTGAAATCGTAGCCGTAGCGCTGCTCGATGGTGTCGACGGAGTTGAGCGCGTCGAACAACACGATCAGCAGCGCCGCGCCACCCAGCACCAGAGCGAAGCGAACGAGGAAACGGCGGCAGAGATAGCGCAGGGCAACGCCGTTCATGCCGGGCTCCGCCGCACTACCTTCCCCCGCTCCGCGGGCGAAGGTGCCCGAAGGGCGGATGGGGGTGGCGGCATCGCGGCCAGAGAGGGACCACCTAATGGTCGCACGAGCCACCCCCATCCGGCGCTACGCGCCACCTCCCCCGCCAGCGGAGGAAGGTAAGAGATGGCGCCGTCGCCACCGTCACGCCCTGCCCTCCCGGCGCACGAGCGCCCGCAGCGCTGCCATCAGGTTGCGGCGGCGCCGGTCGATGGCCGCCAGCATGATGGAGATGGCGTTGTCACGCGGGCTTTCGGCGACGACACGGAAGGCCCATATGGCCAGCGCCGCGAGCACCAGAAACGGAAGCCAGAGCGAGACGAGGGGCGATACCTTGCCGAGATCGGCGGCCTTCTCGCCGAAGTTCAGCCCATAGTGAAAGATCGCGATCAGCGCGAAGCCGAAGGCCACGCCGGCGACGCGCTGGCCGCGCGGCGCGGCCAGCCCCAGCGCCAGGCCGAGGAACGGCATGAAGAAGGTCGAGATCGTTCGCACCAGCCGGGTGTGAATCTCGGTCTCGATACGCCATGGCTTGACATCGAGCGTGCGCTTGCGCGCCTGCCCGAGGAGCTCGGGCAGGGTGAGCTCGCGTTCGGCGTTGCGCGGGCGGAAGGCGGCGGCGCCGGTAAGCTCCAGCGGCAGGTCCAGGGCGTCGAAGGACAGCACGCTCAGCCGTCCGCCATCGGCGGGCGTGTCGAGCCGGCGGCCGTCGCGCAGCTTCAGCAGAATGCTGAAATCCTCGGGCACGCGCGCCGCGGTGCCGCTGCGCGCCGTCATGATCTCGATGCCGCCCTGCGGCGTCACCTTGTGGATGAACACGCCCCGCAGTGTCAGCCCCCGGTCGACGATGTCGTCGACGACGATGGTGTAGTCGCCGAAGCGGTTGAAGGTGGCGCCCTTCTCGATCGCCAGATCGACCATCGAGGAGGTCGCGACGTAGAGCAACGCACGGTACTGGTAGCGCGTGTGCGGCTGGAGCCAGCCGGTCGTGGCGAACATCGCCATCGTCAGGATGAAGGACAGGCCCAGCAACGGCCACAGCAGGCGGTTGAGGCTGATGCCCGCACCTTGCAGGCCGTCGAGCTCGCCGTCGGCGCTCAGCCGCGTGGCGGCGAGCATCACGCCGAGGAACAGGGCCAATGGCAGGGCCACGCCGAGGTAGTGCGGCACCAGATTGGCCAGCAGCTTCAGCACCAGGATGATCGGGCCGCCCTGGTTCACCAGCATTTCCATGATGCGGACCATGCGCTCCAGCAGGAGCGCCAGCAGCGCGATCAGCAGGGCGGCGCTGAGCGGCATCAGCGTGCGCGCCAGGACGTAGCGATCGAGCACCGTGGCCGACAGCGGTCGCCGCCGTCCCTTGCCGCCCGTCGCGATGCCGGTGACCGTCATGGATTGCAGTCTACCCTATCTCCGCCGACCTGGGTCCTTCCGCCCCTACCGTTGCCGGATTCACATGGTTTCACATGGTTGGCGCGGTCTGAGGTGGCGAAATTGCCCTTGTGCCGCAGCATGTTATCCGACTCCGCTCGACCGACCGAGTTCCACCCCTAGGGTGGTCGCCTTCTAGGCCGCAAGAGCACGCGGCGCCGGTGAGCGAAGGCGGAAACGCCTTGTGGTGTCGCAGCCGGCGAGGTCGGCGCGGATCGAGCGCACCTCGACATCGAAGCGCCAGCCGCCGGCCGCGTCGCGCTCGACGCCGATCAGGTTGTAGCCACCGGCGCCGTACTTGCTCGCGGGATGCGCCGAGGTCGAGGCGACGCCCAGGACCGGGACCGGCCCGAGGGGCGATTCGATGCGGCCCAGCATGGTACGGTGCATGTGGCCGTGCAGCACCAGATCGGCGCCGACCCGGGCGATGGCCTCGCGCACGGCGCGCTGGTCGGAGAGTTCCTTGTGACGGCCGGCGCCGCCGATCTGCGGCGGATGGTGGATCAGCACGACTCGGCACATGGCCTGCAGCGTGCGCATCATGGCCTCGAAGCGCGCCAGCTGGCCGGCGCCGACCTCACCGGTGGCGATCAGCGGCGCCCGCGGCACGGCGGTGCTGAGCCCGACAAAGGCCACCGGGCCGCGTCGGCGCAGCAGCGGGAAATCGTCGCGCGATGTCGGCGGCGGCGCGCCGTCGCCGGCCATGTACGCGCCCCACAGGCCCAGCGAGGTCGCCCAGGCGACCGGCACGTAGGCGTCATGGTTGCCCGGAACCAGGGTGACGTCCTCGGGCCGACCAAGCTCGCCGAGCCAGGTCGCGGCCTGCTGAAACTCCGCCGCGGTCGAGATGTTGGCGATGTCGCCGGTAACAGCGATGTGGTCGGGCGCGGCACGGTGCAGATCGGCCACCGCTGCCGCCAGCGCGTCAGGCGCATGGATCCGCTTGCGCCGGTACCGCCATGACAGCCAGCCGGTCACCCGCTTGGAGAACAGGTCGCGCATGCGCACCGCCGGCAGCGGCAGATGCGGGTCCGAGAGATGCGCGAACCGGAACATCGGGGCTAGATCGGGCGTGACGCCTTGCGGGTCAAGCGCTTCTTGCCTACACGGATCGCAGGCCAGCGATCCGGGGACCCTTGAACGACGCCAGCCCGACCGTGCGACTGATCGGAGCCGAAGGACCGTGCCTGTTCTCGCGCACGGCCCTGGACCGTGCACGGCGGATGCTTCCCGACCTCGACGTCGGCGACGAGATGGCGCCGGTGCCCGCGCGCGGGCGCGTCCTGCTGCTGCGCGCCGACCATGTGCTCGACGACGTGCTGGCCAGGCCGCTGGCGGCGGCCAGCGATCTCGCGCTCGCCTCCTCAAACACGCCGGGCATCGCCGCGATCGTCATCGATGCCGCACGTATGGAAGAAGGCCAAGCCCTGCTCGAGCGTGCGTCCGAGGACTGCGCCCGTGCCGGGCTGGCGGTGGCGACGCCCGGGCAGCTCGCCGGCGCCTATCGCGCCAAGCTGCGCAACCGCGTGCCGCCCTACGCCCTGTCGACCCGCGCCACGCCGCCGCGCGACATCGAGCGCGCGATGTACGACGCGACCTACAAGGGCATCACCGATGCGGTGACCAAGTATGTCTGGCCGACGCCCGCTTTCGTCGCCACGCGCTGGTGCGCGGCGGCGCGCATCACGCCCAATGCCGTGACCGTCGCGAGCTTCCTCTGCGTGCTGGCGGCCACGGCGCTGTTCGCGGTCGGTTGGTACCTGCCGGGCCTGCTCGCCGCCTGGGCGATGTGCTTCCTCGACACGGTCGACGGCAAGCTGGCGCGCGTGACGCTGGCCGCTTCGAAGCTCGGCGACGTGCTCGATCACGGCACCGACCTGCTGCATCCGCCCTTCTGGTGGTACGCTTGGTACGCCGGTCTTGGCACAGCGACCCTGCCGCACTTGGATATCGCGGTCTGGATCGTGATCGCGGGCTATGTGCTCGGCCGCGCGCAGGAGGGCCTGTTCCTCGCCACCTTCCGCTTCGAGATGTTCGGCTGGCGGCCGCTCGATGCGCTCTCGCGCCTGGTCACGGCGCGGCGCAATCCCAACCTCGTATTGCTCAGCATCGCAGCGCTCGCCGGGCGGCCGGACATCGGCCTGGCGGTCGTCGCCGCCTGGACCCTGCTCTGTCTCGGCTTCCACGGCGTGCGCATCGCCCAGGCCTTCGCCGCGCGCGCCGCCGGCCGCGCCGTGACGCCCTTCCTGGCGGATGCCTGATGGCCGCGCGGGTGCGGAGCGTCGACCGCGACGGCGCGCGCACCGCGCTGCTGCGGTTGCTCGAGGCGGAGGCCGGGCAGCGCGTGGGCGAGGCCGCCACCGCCATCAACCAGGCATTGCTGGCGCGCTTCAGGGGTGGCGCGCTGGCGACCCTGTTCTACGGCTCCTGCCTGCGCACGCCGGCAGCGGGGGCATCGTATGAACGCGTCTATGATTTCTACGTCGTCGTCGACGACCTGCGCGCCGCCAACGGCAATGCCCTCGGCGCCTGGGGCAATCGCCTCCTGCCGCCCAACGTCTTCCGCCTCGACCTGACGTTCGGCGACGGTACCTTGCGCTGCAAGTACGGTGTCGTCGGCCTGGCGCAGCTGCGCCACGCGGTGTCGATGCAGGCGCGCGATTCGTACTTCTGGGCGCGGCTCTGCCAGCCGGCGGCCGTGCTCTTCGCTCGCGGCGCGGCGATGCGGCGCGAGATCGTCGCCCTGCTGGCCATGGCGGTCGAGACCGCGGTGGCTTCGTCGGCGCCGTCGCTCGGCCGCCGCTTCACCACGCGCGAGCTGTGGCAACGCGTCTTTGCCGAGAGCTACGGCCGCGAGCTGCGGCCGGAGAGCGCCGAACGCGTCGCCTCGCTGCACGACCTGCAGGCGACGCGCTTCGCCGTCATCACGCGCTTCGCGCTTGACGCCGCGGGTTTCACCGTCGAGCAGGACGACATCGGCGCCTTCCGCCTGCTGGGCACGCCGCCGGTGGTCCGGCTGTCGCCAGCGCGCGGCAAGCTCCTGAGCGCGCTGCGCCTGGCCAAGGCCGCCTTCACCTTCGACGGCGGCGCCGACTACCTGGTCTGGAAGATCGAGCGCCATGCCGGCAGGCGGCTGGCGATCACGCCGTGGCAGCGTCGCCATCCGCTGCTCAGCGCCCCGCTGCTGGCGTGGCGCTGGTGGCGGCTGGGAGCCTTCCGCTGAAAAGGACTAGCCGACGGCGGCGCGCTTCTGCGGCTTGAGCAGGCCGAATGCGGTGCCCAGCTTGACGAAGGTGTCGACCACCTGCTCGAGCTGCGCCTGGCTGTGCGCCGCCGACAGGCTGCAGCGCAGCAACGGCACGCCGCCCGGCGTGGCCTGCAGGCCGGCGATGTTGACGTAGATGCCCTCGTCGAGCAGCGCGCGCCACATGGCGATGGCGGTCTGCAGGTCGGGCAGCTGCACCGCGACCACCGGGCCGTGCTGCGGTCCGAGCTGGAAGCCTGCGTCGGCCAGGCCGTCGTAGAGCGTGGCGACGTTGGCCCAGAGCCTGGTCCTGAGCTCCGGCCGGGCGCGCACGACGCGCAGCGCCGCACGCACCGAGGCTACGATCGAGGGCGGCAGCGAGGCGGTGAACATGTAGGCCCGCGTCGTGAGGCGCAACACGTCGAAGCCGTCGTGGTTCGACACGGCGAAGCCGCCGATGGCGCCCAGCGTCTTGGAGAAGGTGCCGACCACGAAGTCGACCTGGTCGAGCACGCCCACCTCTTCCACCAGGCCGCGGCCATGCTCGCCCAGCGCACCCAGCGAATGCGCCTCGTCGACCATGATGTAGGCGCCGTGGCGCTTGGTGACGGCCACGAACTCCTTGAGCGGCGCGGTGTCGCCCAGCATCGAGTAGATGCCCTCGACCACCACCAGCTTGTTGCCCGGCTCCCTGTCGAGGCGGCGCAGGCGCGCTTCCAGGCTGGCCGGATCGTTGTGCTTGAAGCGGATGATCGTCGCTTGCGTCTGCTTGCAGGCGTCGTAGATCGAGGCATGGCTGTCGGCGTCGATGACGAGGTAGTCGCCTTCGCCCACCAGGGTCGAGATCAGGCCGAGATTGGCCTGATAGCCCGTGGTGAAGACCATGCAGTGCTTCATGCCGTAGAAATCGGCGAGCTCGCGCTCCAAGTCCTTGTGGTCGGTGTAGCTGCCGTTGAGGATGCGCGAGCCGGTGGTCCCCGTGCCCTCGGCCTTGGTCGCCTCGACGGCCGCCTCGATGCAGGCCGGATCGAAGGTCAGGCCGAAATAGTTGTTGGTTCCGACCAGCAGGGTGCGCTTGCCGTTGATGATCGCCTCGGTGGGCGACAGCACGCGCTCCATGGTGACGCCGATCGGATCGGCACCCGTGGCCTGCACGCCCCGGTAGAAGTCGAGCAGCTGGGCGTGGCGATCGAACAGACCCATGATCAGCGCTCCCCGCGGATCTTCAGGACCGTGTCGGTCAACTCGTCCACCGTGTGTATCTCGGCCACGACATTCAACGGAATGGAGATGTCGTATGTGTCCTCCAGCTCCATCACCATGTCCATGACGGCGAGCGAGTCGATGTTGAGATCCTTGGTGATCACGGTGGCGCCGGTGATCGGCCGGGCATCCGTACGAAAGGGGTCGAGCCGGCGGCAGATGTCCGCTCGCACATCGTCGCGCGTGACGGTGGGCGCATCACTCATGGCATCGTCCGCGAACTCGTAGACCTTGAACTTGTGGCTGGCGCGCATCTCGCCGCTCCGGAGGGGTAGATTTCCGACATAGGACAAAAGCTCGCCGAATCAGGCCACTAACATATTATTAACCGTTATTACATCGGTTAATAGACCGGCTTTCGCTCACAACCAGCGATGCGCGCGATACCACTCCACCGTCTCGGCGAACCCGGTCCTGAGGTCGATCGCCGGGCCGAGCTGCAGCCAGGCAGCCAGGCGACGGTCGCGCACGGACCAGTCCGGGTGCAGGAGCTCCCGAACCTTGCCGGCGGACACTATCGCAGGCTGTCCGCGCATACGAGCGGTAATTTGCTGCAATGCAGCATAGCCGCCCAGCGCGCGATGTGGCAGTTTCGCTACGCGAACCTTGCGCCGCATGATCTCGGCAGCCGCCGCCGCCATGGATCGCAGCGTGTGACCGCCCTCGGTCCCGTCGTCGATCTCATAGACGTCGTCGGGCGGTGGGCGGTCGATGATGCCGGCGATAGCGGCGCACAGATCGTGCACATGGATCAACGCCACCCGGCCATCGGGGCCGGCTGGCACCATCGACCAGCCGCGCGCGGCGGCCTTGAAGAACACCAGGGTCTCGCGATCGCCCGGCCCGTAGACCGCCGGCGCACGCACGATGGTGCGCCGATGCTGCGGTCCGAGCGCCGACAGGGCGTCCTCGCCCGACCGCTTGGTGGCGGCATAGGCCGACAGCGCCGGCTCGCGCGCGGCGAGGGATGACATCAGCACGAAGTGAGCATCCGGCCGGGCATGACGAGCGGTGGCACCGGCCAGCGCGGCGACGGCCTCGACATTGACGGCGCGGAAGTCGGACTCCGACAGCGCCTTGATCGCGCCGGCGAGGTGGACGACCACGTCGGCGCCCTCAACCAGGCGCTCGAGCGCGGCGCGGTCGCGCAGGTCGCCGGGCTGCAGCTCGATCGGCGGATCGCAGGCCGGCAACGACGGCAGGCCGCGCACCAGCAGACGCAGGCGCTGGCCGCGCGCCGCGAGCAGCCTCAGGAGATGCTGGCCGATGAAGCCGGTCGCGCCGGTAACCGCGACCAGGCGGCTCATGTCGTGGCAGCTACCGGCCGGCGGCCGCCATGGGCGTATTCGCCGGCGAGATAGCGCGCCTTGGCGCGCGAGCGACTGAGCTTGCCCGAGGAGGTCATCGGCAGACCGACCGACGGCGACAGCAGCTGCACAGTGCAGTCGACGCCGACGGTCTCCTTGACCACCTGCTGCACCGCGCCGGTCAGCGCCGTGCGCGCGTCTTCCTTGGCTGGCCAGGCGTTGACCACGACGACGATGCTCTCGGCACCGTCCTCGGCATCGATCGAGAAGGCGCAGACGTCGCCGCGCCGCAGCTGCGGCAGCTCCTCGACCGACCATTCGATATCCTGCGGCCAGATGTTGCGGCCGTTGACGATGATCAGGTCCTTGGCGCGGCCGGTGACGACGAGCTGGCCATCGAGCCAGTAGCCGAGATCGCCGGTATCCAGCCAGCCGTCCCTCAGTGCCTCGGCGCTCGCCTCGGGCGCCTCGAAATATCCCGCCATGATGCTGGGGCCCTGGGCAAAGATGCGGCCGACGCGGCGCTCGGGAAGCACCTGGCCGGCCTCGCCGCGGATCTCGACGGTGTGTTTCGGCAACGGTAGGCCACAGAGCACGAAGGTGCGCGAGGTCTCGGATTGCGGCACCGCCGTCGCGATGCGCTCGTCCGAGAGCCGCTCGCGATCGACCTCGTCGACGCGGAAGCCGTCGCCGCGATGGCCGAAGCTCAGTGCGAGGCAGACCTCGGCCATGCCGTAGCTCGGCGTGAAGGCGCGCTCGTCGAAGCCGGCGGGGCCGAAGCGCTCGGCGAAGCGGCTGAGCACGCTGGGCTGGATCATGTCGCCGCCGATGCCGGCGATGCGCACGCAGCTGAGGTCGATCCCGTCGAGCGACTGGGTCTGCGCCCGTCGCGTCGTCAGGTCGTAGCCGAAGCTCGGGCTGTAGGTGATCGACGTGCGTCGCTGCGAGATCAGCGACAGCCATTGCAGCGGCCGCCGGGCGAAGTCGCGCGAGCTCAGGTAGTCGATCGAGCGCTGCGCCGACAGCGGCCCCAGCATGAAGCCGATCAGGCCCATGTCGTGATAGAGCGGCAGCCAGCTCGTGACGTGGTCCTGCGCGGTGACCGCCAGACCGTTCTCGCCGGTCATGCCGGCGATGTTTGCCATCAGCGCATCCTGCCGGATGTCAACACCCAGCGGGAAGCGCGTGCTGCCGGAGGAGAACTGCAGATAACAGCGCTCGCCCGCGCCCCACGGCCGCAGATCGACCGGCTTCTCGGGCAGCGCCTCGAAGGCGCTCATCGGTCCCGCCAGCCGCGCCGCCGAGCCTTCGGCGGCGGCCGAGAGGTAATCCGCAAGCTCGTCGGTCGCCAGCGCCGCGACCGCGCCCGAGGCCGTGAGCTGGCGCTTGAGCTGGTCGAGATAGGCGTCCTTGCCGCCCAGCCCGGCGGGCAGCGACACCGGCACCGGCAGCAGCCCGGCATATTGCGCGCCGAAGAACGACACCATGAAGCCGGGCCAGGTGTCGGCGGTGATCAGCAGCCGCTCGCCGCGGGCGAAGCCGGCGCCGATCAGGCGGCGGGCGAAGACATGGGCGCGCTCGCGCACCTCGCTCCAGCTCAGCGCCGCGGTCAGCCGGCCGCGCGGGTCGTAGAAATTCACGCCGGTCTGACCCCGCGCGGCGTAGTCGAGCATGTCGGGCACGCTCATGAAGCCGGCGCGGCGGAAAGGCAGGGTCGTGTTGGCCGTGGCGGTGGGGGTCATCCGCACTTCGTTGACGAATTGGGGCGCGCCGGGCGGCGATCCCGGCGCCCGGCAAAACGGCGCGCGGTGTAGCAGATGAGCCGGGGAGCGACAAGCGCAGCCAAGCCGGTGCTCACGCAGGCTTTGTTTCGGTTTGTTTCAGCACCAGCGCGCGGATGCGTGCCACCGCCTCGGGCAGATCGTCGGGGAATGGCACCCGGGACGACGGTTCGGGGCCACCCAGCATTGCGACGTGGCCGCCCTCGACCAGCGCGCGCCACAGGCTCGGCATGTCGCGCGGCCGCTCCCACAGGCCGGCCGACTGCGCCGACGGCAGGACGGCGTCGATGCCGCGCGCCAGGAGCGACAGCGGCGCGCGGGCATAAGGCAGTGGGGCGATATCCACTGGCCGGCCGGTCGACAGCGCATCGGCGATCATCGAGGCGCTGTCGCCGGTCACGACGATCCGCGCCGCGCGCGACAGCGCTTCGGCGTAGCTCACGTCGCTCGCGCCCAGCACATCGGCGACCGCACGCGGCGTTCGACGCGAGGCCACGACGAGCAGCGGCTTGCCCAGACTCATCGCCAGAGCGCAGGCCTCTTCGCGAATGCGCCGCGCCTGACCGACACCAAATGCCAGCGGCGGCGCCGGTCCACCGACCAGCAGCACGACACGATCACCTGGCCGTGACACGCAACACTGACGATTGAACGGAAGTCGCGCGACAAAGACGTTCGACCGCGACGGCGGGCGGTACTGCGGCATGCCGATCACCAGATCGATCGCGCCATACGGCGCCCAGGGTCGACCGAGATTGACCAGCCGCGTGCGCCCGCCGTTCGCGCGTCGAATCCATCGCGCGATCGGCGTGCCGCGCCGGCCCGCCCACAGCACGACGTCGGGCCAGGGCGGCGCCAGGGCAACGCGCGACGACAGCAGGCTCTCGCCGAGAATCACGTTCGGCAGATTGCGCCAGGCATTGGTCTTAAGCTCGACCTCGCGCACGGGCCAGCCGAGCGCCGCGGCCAGCACGCGAAGCTGCGCGGCATCGCCGGCCTTGTCGCCGATCAGCACCCAGAATTCGGGCGGGCTCCCGCCCACTATGCCCCGGGCGCGGCGAGCGCCTTGCGGATGGCGTCGTCGAGCGCCGTCGAGCCCGGCCCGGTCATCGCCGAGTACCATTCGACGAGGTTGCCGTCGCGACCGACGAGGTACTTGTGGAAGTTCCACTTCGGCGCCCCCAGCGGCCCGGCCTGCGCGGCGATCCATTTGTAGAGAGGGTGCGCGTTGTCGCCTGTGACGACCTGCTTGTCGGCCAGCGGGAAGGTGACATCGAACTTCGACTCGCAAAAATTCCTGATCTCCGCCTTGGTGCCCGGCTCCTGGCCACCGAAATCGTTCGATGGCACGCCTAGCAGCACAAAGCCCTTGTCCTTGTAGCGCCGCCACAGCGCCTCGAGGCCCTCGTACTGGTCGGTGAAGCCGCACAACGACGCGGTGTTCACCACCAGCACAACCTTGCCCTTGTAGTCCGCCGTCGGCAGCTTCCCCTCGCCAATCGAATCGATCTTCACGCTCGGCCAGTCGATCGGCGCCCGCGACCCGGGCTGCGCCGAGGCGATGCCCGGGATCGCGGCGATGAGGCTGGAGAGGAACAGCGACAGCAGTCGCAGCATGTTGGGCATGGCAATACCCTGCTACGGAAGCCGGCCGGCGTCCACCTGCCGGCACAAAGCCGGAACAACCGGCCGTTGACATCGCAGGGCGCCGTCAGGATAGTGCCGGCGCGGCGCCTTCCGGCCGTCGGCTGAGACCGACCGTCGGGGCGTCGCGTGTTTTTTTGCGCGGCCGGATGGGCCGGCCGCGTGGGCTCAGCATGGAGGATCGAACCGTGGTTACGGCCGTGATGCCGACGTACGCACGCAAGGACGTCGTTTTCGAACGTGGGGAAGGCTCCTACCTGTTCGCGACCGACGGCCGACGTTACGTCGACTTCACGTCGGGCATCGCGGTGAACAACCTCGGCCACTGCCATCCGCAGCTCGTCAGGACGCTGCAGGACCAGGCGGCGAAGCTGTGGCACACCTCGAACCTGTTCCGCATCGGCAACGGCGAGAAGCTCGCCCTGCGGCTGGTCGAGAACTCGTTCGCCGACACGATGTTCTTCTGCAACTCCGGGGCGGAAGCCATCGAGGGTGGCATCAAGCTGATCCGCAAGTACCAGTACGTGACGGGCAACCCGAAGCGCTACAAGCTGATCTGCTTCCAGGCCGCCTTCCACGGCCGCCTGCTCAACGCACTCGCCGCCACCGGCAACGAGAAGTACCTTGAGGGCTTCGGCCCGCCGGCCGCCGGCTACATGCACGCGCCGCTCAACAACACCAATGTCGTGCGCGACATGGTGGATGACGAGACCGCCGGAATCCTGGTCGAGCCGATCCAGGGTGAAGGCGGCGTGCGCGAGGCCAATGCGCAGTTCCTGCGCGACCTGCGCTCGATCTGCGACGAGTTCGGCCTGCTGCTGTTCTACGACGAGATCCACACGGGCTTCGGTCGGACCGGCAAGCTGTGGGCCTACGAGCATTCGGGCGTCGCGCCCGATGTCATGGCGATCGCCAAGGGCATGGGCAACGGCGTGCCGATCGGCGCGTTCATGGCGACCGAGAAGGCGGCGCAAGGCATGGTGCCGGGCACGCACGGCTCGACCTATGGCGGCAATCCGCTGGTCACCGCCGTGGCCAACTCGGTGCTCGACGTCATGCTGGCGCCGGGATTCTTCGACGGCGTGCGCGAGCGCGCGGCGTATCTGCGTCCCAAGCTCGACAGGCTGGTGAAGGATCACCCGACCGTGCTGGCCGAGGCGCGCGGCACCGGCTTCCTGCTCGGCCTGCGCTGCCACGTGCCGGCGGGCGACATGGTGCTGAAGCTGCAGGAGCTCGGCATGGTCGTGCCGATCGCCGGCGAGAACGTCGTGCGCGTCTTCCCGCCGATCACCACGCCCGTCGCCGTGCTCGACGAGGGCATCGCGATCATCGACGCGGCCTGCCGCGACTTCGAGAGCGCGATGGTCAAGGCGAAGGAAAATGCCTGAGCTGAAGCACTTCCTCGACCTCGACCAGGTCGAGCCGAAGCTGCTGCGGCGCATCCTCGGCAAGGGCGCGGAATACAAGCGCGCCCGCGCCAACGGGGGGCACGGCAAGCCGCTCACCGGCAAGACCCTGGCGATGCTGTTCGAGAAGCCGTCGACGCGCACCCGCGTGTCGTTCGAGGTCGGCATGCGCGACCTCGGCGGCGAGACCATCATGCTCGGCACCACCGACACCCAGCTCGGCCGCGGCGAGACCATCGCCGACACCGCGCGCGTGCTGTCGCGTTATGTCGACATGATCATGATCCGCACCACCACCGAGCAGAAGCTGCTCGACATGGCATCGTACGCCAGCGTACCGGTGATCAACGGGCTCACCGACAAGACGCATCCCTGCCAGCTCATGGCCGACGTGATGACCTACGAGGAGCATCGCGGACCGATCAAGGGCAAGGTCGTCGCCTGGTCGGGCGACGGCAACAACATGGCGACGAGCTGGATTCACGCCGCCGCGCAGTTCGACTTCGAGCTGCGCATCGCCTGCCCGGCCGAGCTCAAGCCGCCGCAGGACGTGCTCGACTGGGCGAAGAAGAAGGGCGCGCGCATCGTCGTGACGCACGACCCCGAGGCCGCGGTGAAGGACGCCGACTGCGTCGTCACCGACACCTGGGTGTCGATGGGCGACGAGGACGCCGCCTCGGCCGGCCGACGACACAACCTGCTCAGGGCCTATCAGGTCGACCAGCGCCTGCTGAAGCTCGCCAAGGGCGACGCGGTCTTCATGCACTGCCTGCCGGCGCATCGCGGCGAGGAGGTCACCGCCGAGGTGATCGACGGACCGCAATCCGTGGTGTGGGACGAGGCCGAGAACCGACTGCACGCGCAGAAGGCGATCATGGCCTGGTGCCTCGGGCACGTCTGATGGGCGGTGAAGGCACGGGCGCGCCGATCGCGGGCGCGCCCGATGCCGTTCCCGGGGCCGACGATCTCGCGCTGCCGTTCGCGCTGCCCGACCTCGGCGCACGCGGCCGCATCGTGCGGCTTGGTCCGGCGGTCGACGCCATCCTGCATCGCCACGACTACCCGCCGCCGGTCGCCGCCCTGCTCGGCGAATCGCTGGCGCTGTGCGTCGCGCTCGCCTCGTCGCTGAAGTACGAGGGCATCTTCACCCTGCAGATGCGCGGCGACGGGCCGGTGCGTCTGCTGGTCGTCGACCTCACCTCCGAAGGCGCGCTGCGCGGCTATGCCCAGTTCGACGCCGCGAAGGTCGCGGCCATGCCGGTCGAATCAGCCAACGCCGTACCGCGCCTGCTCGGCCACGGCCATATGGCCTTCACCGTCGACCAGGGCGCCGACACTGAGCGCTACCAGGGCGTCGTGGCGCTCGAAGGCAGCAGCCTGTCAGACTGCGCGCATCATTATTTCCGCCAGTCGGAGCAACTCGCCACGGGCGTCAAGCTGACCACCGGGCGCGACGAGTCGGGAAGCTGGCGCGCCGGCGCGCTGATCCTACAGGCCCTGCCCTCGCAGGAGCTGGTTGCCGAGACCGATGCCGAGGAGCGCGACGAGCGCTTCCGCACGGCACTGATCCTGATGGGCAGCGCGCGCGACTCCGAGATGATCGATCCGGCGCTGCCGGCCGACCAGCTGCTGTGGCGGCTATTCCACGAGCACGCGCCGCGCGTCTTCGACCGGCGCGACGTGGCCGATCGCTGCCGCTGCTCGCGCGCGCGCATCGACAGCGTGCTGCGTTCCATCCCGCGCGAGGAGCTCGACGGCATGCGCGATGCCCGCGGCCTGGTGGCGGTGCGCTGCGAGTTCTGCGGCGCCACCTACGACTACAGTGATCAGGAACTTGACGAACTGCCGGCAAAAGCTCAGCCTTGATCATCACTGAACGGTTCATGGGGAAGCCGGACGATGGGCAGTCGATTTCTCTTCACCAAGAAGGTCAAGACGCTGGGGTTCAATCTCCAGCTCAAGCACAAGGGCATCTGGCTGGCCAACGCGGATGCCACCAAGATCACCAAGGCGGTGGCTCGCTCGAAGGCGATGCTGTCCCTCGCCATCACGCGCTGCGGTGGCTATGCCGACAAGGACGCGAAACGCTTCGCGGCGACCTACTTCCTGACGGGCCCCGAGCCGTCGACCGGCGAATGGGCGAAGATCTCCAGCATTCTGCAGCTCACCTATCAGGGCATCGGCCGCGACGTCACGCTCAAGCTGGGGGCCGGTTCGGGCACTCTCGGCTATGTCCGTCATTCGATCACCGACGATCCTTCCGAGTCGATCGGCGTCGATTCCGACGGCGACATGATTCGCGAGAAGGGCACGATTCACATCAGCAAGAAGAAGCTCCTGGGCAGCGCCGAGCTGCTCGCGATCACCTTCATTCACGAAGCGACCCACAAGTACGCAAATACGTTCGATCACGGCGACTCCGGCTACCGCGAGGAAGACGACAGCGACTGGTGGGCGCCGGGTCTGACCAAGGATCAGGCTCTCAACAACGCCGACAGCTATGGATACTTCGCCTATCGCGTCGGCGAGGCATACGGCCTGTAGCGCCTGCGGCGCCGCAATCCCGCCTGATTGCGCGCGCCTGAATTGGCGCCATGAGCGCCTCGATACCCCGCCGCGCGCTGCTGCCGCTGGCCGCAGCGTTGCTTCTCGCAGGCCGATCGGGCGCCCAGCCGACGCGCCCCGCCGTCGATTTCGCCGTGCCGGATTTCGGCAGCAGGCCGATGCGGCTGGCGGCGGGGCGGCTGATCGTGACGCGGGCCTTCGTGCCGGCGATCCAGCCGCCGCGGCATGAGGGCAGCATGATCGTATCGGCGAGCGACACCATGGCGGACTGGGCCTCGAGACACCTGCTGGCGGCTTTGCCCGGGAACCCGCGCACCGCCGTCTTTACCATCCGCGAGGCGAGCCTCGTGGGCGAGCGGCTGCGCGTCGAGAAGGGCCTCGGTGACCTGTTCCGCAAGCAGGCGGCGGAGCGCTACACGCTGAGGCTCGGCGCCGATCTGGAGATGCAGCACGAAACCGGCCAGTCGTTGGGCGTGGCGGCGGCCGAGGCGACGACGAGCCTCAGCCTCCTGGAAGGCGTCAGGGAGGCTGACCGCCAAGTGTCCTGGCACAACATGCTGATCGCGGCGATGGAGCAGTTCGTGGCGACATTCGAGCGCACGATGCGCAGCCAGCTGCAGCACCATCTCGCGGGCGGCTGACGCGACGCAACATTGTCATCCCGAGCGCAGCGAGGGATCCAGGGCAGTCCTGGATCCCTCGCTGCGCTCGGGATGACAGACAATTCTTACCGTCCGCCCGAGGCCCACTCCACCATGCGGTTCATGAAGGCCTCGCAGGCCCTGATCTGCGAGACCAGGATGAACTCGTTGGGCTGATGTGCCTGGGCGATGTCGCCCGGGCCGCACACCACGGTGGGCACGCCGCCGGCGTTCTTGAAGATGCCGGCCTCGGTGCCGTAGGACACCGAGGTCACCACGTTGCTGCCCGACCAGCTCTGCACCAGCTTCACCGCCTCGTCGTTGCCTTCGGGCGGGAAAGGCGGCGTGCCCGGCCCGATGTCGAACTCGATCGACGCGTCGGGATGCTTGCGCCGCATCGCCGGCAACAGCTTCTCCGCCACGTAGGCCTGGGCGCGGGTGATGACCTCCTGGTCGTCGGCGCCGGGCAGCGCGCGATACTCCCAGTGCACGACGCAGTCGCGCGCCAGGATGTTGGCGGCCGTGCCGCCGTGGATCGTGCCGACGGTGATGGTGCCGTAGGGCGGCATGAACTCGCTGTCGGCGGCGGCGCGCGACTCGAGCTCCTCCTGCAGGCGCAGCAAGAAGACCACGAATTCGCAGGCGAAATGGTTGGCGCTGACGCCCAGATGCGTCATCGACGAATGGGCCTCGACGCCGCGGAAATGCGTGTGATAGCGCCGCGTGCCCTTGTGCGCATGCACCGCCGTCATCATCGTAGGCTCGCCGACCACGACCAGGCGTGGCCGCGGCACGTCGCCCATCAGCCGCTCGGCCAGCGCGTGCGCGCCGATGCAGCCGACTTCCTCGTCGTAGCTCAGCGCGAAATGGATCGGCACCTTGAGGTTGGCGCGCTTGAACTGCGGCACCATCGACAGGCCGATGGCCGAGAACGCCTTCATGTCCGACGTGCCGCGGGCGTAGAGCTTGCCGTCGCGCTCGGTGACGATCCAGGGATCGGTGTCCCAGGGCTGGCCGTCGACCGGTACGACGTCGGTGTGGCCCGACAGCACGACGCCACCCGGCACCCTGGGGCCGATGCTGGCGTAGAGATTGGCCTTGGTGCCGTCGTCGCTGTGCACCAGCGTGGAGTCGACGCCGTGCGATTTCAGGTAATCGCGGACGTAATGGATCAGCTCGAGGTTCGAATTGCGGGAGGTCGTGTCGAAGGCGATCAATCGTCGCAGCATCTCCAGTGAAGTGACCGTCTCGCCTGCCATTGTCCGCACCCCTTGAAAGCAATCGGGCGCGATCTCCGCCGCGCCCGCCTACGCACTCTAGCCCGTCGGCAGAGCGACGTCAGCCGTAGCCGCCCGCCGTCTTGCCGATCATCGCCAGGAATTCCTTCCGCGTCGTCTCGTTCTCGCGGAAGGTGCCGAGCATGCGGCTGGTGAGCATGGTGACGCCCGGCTTGTGCACGCCGCGCGTCGTCATGCACTGGTGCGCCGCCTCGATCACGACGCCGACGCCGCGCGGGTCGAGCACCTCCTGGATGCAGTTGGCGATCTGCGCCGTCATCTTCTCCTGGATCTGCAGCCGCTTGGCATAGGCCTCGACGACGCGCGCCAGCTTGCTGATGCCGACCACGCGGTGACGCGGCAGATAGCCGACATGCGCCTTGCCGATGATCGGCACCATGTGGTGCTCGCAATACGATTCGAGGCGGATGTCGCGCAGGATCACCATCTCGTCGTAGCCGTCGGTCTCCTCGAAGGTGCGCGCCAGCATCTCGCGCGGATCGCCCTCGTAGCCGCCGAAGAACTCCTCGTAGGAGCGTACAACGCGATCGGGCGTGCCGACCAGGCCCTCGCGCTCGGGATCGTCGCCGGCCCAGCGGATCAGCGTGCGCACCGCCTCCTCGGCTTCGGCGCGGGACGGCTTGCCGACGGAGCGGGCGGCTTCGGCGGCGAAGACTCCGGGCTTGATGACCTTGTTCATGCGACCACCACCTAGTTGATCGACCGGGCGCCCTGCGGGCTGTCGAGCGAGAACATGGGAATGCGGATGTCGAACTTCTCGCCGCTCTCGGTCACCATCTGATAGGTGCCGGTCATGAACCCCGACGAGGTGTCGAGCGGGCAGCCACTGGTGTACTCGAAGACCTGGCCGGGCTGCAGCACCGGCGTCTTGCCGACCACGCCGGGTCCCTTGACCTCCTCCATGCGGCCGCGCGCATTGGTAATCTTCCAGTGCCGGCTGAGCAGCTGCACCTTGTCGCTGCCGCGATTCTCGATGCGCACGGTATAGGCCCAGACCCAGCGCGCCTGCTCGGGCTCCGACTGGTCCTCGAGATAGGCGGGTCGCACGCTGACGACGATCGATCGGGTCTCGGCCGTGAACATGGTCTCACCGCTGACGAAAGAGGCCGGTCGCGCCGGCCCTGAGGGGCATACTACGCCGCTGGGCACAGAAGCCAAGACGAGGTGTTGGCACTGCTTGGGCCGACGCCGCAATAGGTGGTGCGCGACGTTCACGAATCAAGGAGCGCGCGACGATCCGGTCAAGTCGCGAAGATCATGCAGGTGGTGCTGCCCCAGGCGAGCAGCCGGCCCTGCGCATCGGTCAGACGGCCCTCGGCCAGGCCGATGCGGCTGCCCGCATTGATCACCTTGCCCTCGGCGCGCACCAGCCCGGTCCTGTGCGTCATGCCGCGCGCGTAGTTCACCTTGATCTCCAGCGTGGTGTAGGCCTGCCCGGCCTTGAGCACGCTGTGCACGGCGCAGCCCATGCAGGAATCGAGCAGGGTCGCGGCATAGCCGCCGTGGATGCTGCCGATCGGATTGTAGTGATCGGGCGTCGGCGTACCTTCGAAGACGACACGGCCCACCTCGGCCTCGACCAGGCCGCCGTTCATGAATCTGCCGATCGGCGGCGCCGGATAGCGACCCGCGATCCAGCCACGCAGGAAATCGACGCCGGCCATGCCGGCGAGCGCGGCCGCGTCGACGACGCCGAAAGTCCGATCCGCAGACAAAGACATCACATGACTCCCACTAATACGTGCATATGCACTTTAGTGTTCCCCGGCACGCCGGTCGCGGCTATCCTGCCGCCATGCGGAACGACAAACCCCTGCCGATCCCGGAAGGCGGCTGCACCTGTTTCCAGATCCGCCGCGCGGCGCGCAAGGTGACGGCGATCTACGATCGCCGCCTGGCCGAGGTCGGGCTGACAGTGACGCAGTGGGGCCTGCTCGCCAACCTCGCCGGCAAGCCGCCAATGCCAATCGGCGCCTATGCCGAGGTCATGGCGATGGACCGCACGACGCTGACGCGCAACATCAAGCCGCTGATCGCGTCGGGCCTGATCGCGCTGTCGCCCGGCCCCGACCGCCGCACGCGCGCGCTGGCGCTGACCGCCGACGGCAAGGCGATGGTGCGCCGCGCCTATCCGACGTGGCGCGCCGCCGAGATGGAGGTGCGCGAGGCGCTGGGCGCCAAGGCGACCAGCGCGCTGCACGACACGCTTCGCACCTCGATGGCGCTGCTCGACGCCGTGTAGCGAGGCCCGGCATCCGGGGACTACACTCCCGGGCATGAGCAGCACCGGCAATCTCGGCGTCACATCGGGACTCACGGCGGACGGTCGCGACCTCGCGCGCCTCGAGCGCTTCATGCGCGGGACCATCGAAGGCTTCCGCGGGCCGATCGAACAGGTCGAGCGCATGAATGGTGGCACGTCGAACCCGACCTATCTCGTCGGCGCCGGCGGCGCGCGCTACGCCCTCAGGCGCAAGCCCTACGGCAAGCTGCTGCCTTCGGCGCACCAGGTCGACCGCGAGTATCGCGTGATCTCGGCACTCAACCGGACCGACGTGCCGGTGCCACCGGCCCTGGCGCTGTGCCAGGACGACGACGTGATCGGCAGCGCCTTCTACGTCATGGGCTTCGTCGACGGCCGCGTGCTGTGGAACCAGTCGCTGCCCGGCATGAGCCCGGCCGAGCGCGCCGCGATCTGGGACGACATGAACCGCGCCATGGCGGCGCTGCACAGGGTCGATCCCGAGGCGGCAGGGCTTGCCGACTTCGCGCGGCCCGGCAACTACATGGCGCGCCAGATCGATCGCTGGAGCAAGCAGTATCGCGCCTCGCAGACCGACGACATCGAGGAGATGGAAAAGCTGATCGAGTGGCTGCCACGCAATGTGCCGCCGATGGCGCGCACCACGCTTGTTCACGGCGACTACCGGCTCGACAACGCGATCTTCCACGAGCGCGAGCCGAAGCTGCTGGCGCTGCTCGACTGGGAACTCGCGACGCTCGGCGATCCGCTCGCCGACTTCGCCTATCAGTGCCTGAGCTACTACACGCCACCGGATCCCAAGGGCCGCGGGCTAGCCGGCCTCGACCTCGCCGGCACGGGCATTCCGACCGAAGCGCAGTTCGTGCGCACCTATGCGCGGCGCATGGGCATGGAGAGCCTGCCCAACTGGGACTTCTACATGGCCTACAACCTTTTCCGCGTCGCGGCGATCGGCCAGGGTGTCTACAAGCGCATGCTCGACGGCGTCTACGACGCGCGCAACCGCGAGGAGAACATGGTCGACCGCATCCGCATTCGCGCCGCGGCGGGATGGCAAATCGTTGAGCGCAAGCTGGCGCAAGCGTGATGCTCGCCCGTCGCACCCTCCTCGCCGGCGCGCTGGCCGCGACGGTGACGCGGCCAGCTCTCGGTCAGCAATCCGGCGCGACCGATCTGCTGCCGAGCTTCTGGCCGGTCTACGACGCCGGCCGCGGCGAGTCGATCGAGGCGCGGGCACGGGCGGTGATTGCCGGGTATTTCCAGCCGCACCTCGCCGTTCAGCAAAGTGCCGGCATTGGCCGCATCGACCTCGTGCGCTGGTTGGAGATTTTCGATCCCATCGCCGACGAGGTGCGTCGCCTGTCGCTGGCGTTCCCGCAGGTCTGGCGCGAGCAGGTCGAGCGCTTCCGGCGTCACCTGCCCGACGCGACGAACGATGCGCCGATGACGATCATGCTGTCGTTCCTGAGCTTTGATGCGCGCGTGCGGCTGTGGCGCGACCGGCTCGCCCTGTTCGTCGGGCTCGATGGCGTCGTTCATATTCACGGCCGCAGCGCGGATCTCGGCATCCTGCTCGATCACGAATGCTTTCATCTCTATCACCATCAGGTGAATCCCAGCCTGATCCTGCCCGGCGGCGATACGCTGTGGCTCGGAATCTGGAAGGAAGGCCTCGCGGTCCATGCCTGCGGCGTACTGAACCCCGGCATCACGCGTCGGCGCATGCTGCTGGGCGACAGTGATCTCGCGGCGATCACGCCTGAGCTTTTGCGCAGGATCGCGCGCGCGTTGCCGCCGGTTCTCGGCGCCACCGACGGCCAGACCCGCGCCCGCTATCTTTCCTACGGCTATCGCGGCGACATCCCCGCCCGCAGCGGCTACGCGCTGGGCCTCGCCATCGCCGAGCGCGTAGCGCGCGGACGCAGCCTTGGCGAGTTGGCGCGCATTCCCGCGCCAGAGATCGAGACGCTGGTGCGCGCCGAGGTCGAAGCGATCGCCGATTAGGCGTTGGCGTCGAAGAAGCCATACTCCAATGCCATCGCGCGGGCGTAGTTGTCGTGCACGTCGGGCGTGTCGGCGGCATGCCGATCAAGCAATTCCTCCAGCCGCACCGCCAGCGACTCGAAGCCGGGATCGGCATAGGTCCGAACCCATTCGGCATAGAGCGGCGCGACATCTGCCTTGGCGAGGCTCTGGCCAAGCCAGGCGTAGAGCCGCATGCACGGCGTCATCGCGGCGATGGTCTCGCCCAGGACGCCACGCGTCGCGGTGTCGAGCAGAAAATCGGTGTAGGCACGCGTCGCCGGCGCCGGCATCACGCCGACGAGATCGACGTTCCAGCGCGCGGCGTAGCCCTTGTGCAGCTTCAGCTCGTCGATCACGCCGCCGATCAGCTCGGCGAAGCCGTAGAGGTCGTCGCGCGCCGTCGAGTGCGCGAGGCAGAAGGCGTAGGCGCGCGCGAAGGCCTCGAGGAAATAGGCATCCTGCGCGACGTAGCGCTCGAAGCTGGCGCGCGGCAGCCTGCCGTCACCCAGGCCGCGGACGAACGGATGCGCGAGGATGCGCGCGGCGCCGTCGGCGTTCGCCGCCCACAGCGCCGCCGACAGCGACATCAGCCGGCCAGCGCCTGCGTCAGATCCTCGATGATGTCCTCGACATCCTCGAGGCCGACCGAGATGCGCAGCAGGCCGTCGCCGATGCCGAGCTTGGCGCGCTCGACCCCGCCGATGCGCTTGTGCGTCGTCGTCGCCGGATGGGTGATCAGGCTCTTGGCGTCGCCGAGATTGTTGGAGATGTCGACCAGGCGCAGGCGGTTGAGCGTCTCGAACGCCGCCCATTTGCCCGCTTTCAGGTCGAAGGCGACGATGCCGCCGGGCGCCGAGAGCTGCTTCATCGCCAGCTTGTGCTGCGGATGGTCCTTGCGGCCGGGATAGATCACGCGCGCCACGGCGGGATGCGCCGCCAGCTCGTCGGCGACGCGCTGGGCATTGGCGCAGTGTTTTTCGACGCGCAGCGGCAGGGTCTCCAGGCCCTTGACCATCACCCAGGCGTTGAACGGGCTCATGCTGGGCCCGGTGTTGCGGGTGATCGGCTGCAGCTCGTCGAGGATGTACTTCTTCGGCCCCAGGATGGCGCCGCCCAGGGTGCGGCCCTGGCCGTCGATGTACTTGGTGGCGGAGTGCACGACGATATCGACGCCGTGCTCGATCGGCCGCTGCAGGATCGGCGTGGCGAAGGCGTTGTCGAGCACGACGCGGGCGCCGGCGGCATGAGCCAGCTCAGTGACCGCCTTGATGTCGACGATGTCGAGCGTCGGGTTTGAGGGCGTCTCGAACAGCACTGCCTTGGCCGGCTTCGACAGCGCCTTCTTCCAGGCGTCGAGATCGCGGCCATCGACCAGCTCATGCTCGATACCAAAGCGCGGCAGCAGCTCGGTGACGATGTAGTGACACGAGCCGAAGAGCTGGCGTGCGGCGACAATGCGATCGCCGGCGCGCAAGAGCGAGAGCAGCGCGTAGAACACGGCGCTCATCCCCGTCGCCGTCGCCCGACACGCCTCGGCACCTTCCAGCGCCGCCAGCCGGTCCTCGAACATGGTGACAGTGGGGTTGCCGAAGCGCGAGTACTGCAGGCGGTCGATCGTGCCGGCGAAGGCGGCCTCGGCCTCCTCGGCGTTGGGATAGACGTAGCCCGAGGTCAGGAACAGCGCCTCCGACGTCTCCTCGAAGTTCGAGCGCTTCAGCCCGCCGCGCACCGCGCGCGTGGCCGCCCGCCAGGTCTTCTGGCTTTCCTTGCGCGCCGCATCGATACGCGCCCGTTGATCGCCGTCCATTGTCTCACCCTCCTGCGCGAGCTCGCGGCCGGCGCAACGAAAAAGCCCCGACCGTTCGGTCGGGGCTTTTTCGTGGGCCTCCGACCTTTTAGCGGTTTTTAACGTGGCCGCAAGCCGGTCGGCTCAAATCCCACGGTGCCGTTGTGCTATACCTCGTGGCGCCGCCGGTCAAGCGCGATTATGATCGGCGGCGCGAGGACGCCATGCCCGACACTGTCATTTACAAAGCCGACGAGGAGTTCTCCAAGCTCATCGAGCGCGCGCCGCCGGCGATCAGGTGATCGTCAAGACGTCGGGCGATCATGAGATGCGCCTGGTGCCCGTTGAGGGCGGTACTACGCAGGTCGAGAGCAAAGAGCCGCGCAAGCTCGGATTGCTGCGCGGCAATATCTGGATGGCGGACGACTGGGACTCCCCCGAAACCAATGCCGAGATCGAGCGCCTGTTTTATGAAGGCGACAAGCATCCACCCGACAAGACGTGAGGTTTCTTCTCGACACGAATGCGCTGCTCTGGGCGTTGCTGACGCCCGAGGCTGCTCTGGGCGTTGCTGACGCCCGAGGAGCTGCGTCCAGAAGCACATGCCGCGCTCGCGGATCGCGGAAACGAAGTCTACGTCAGCATGGCCTCGATCTGGGAAGCGGCCATCAAGGTGGGAACAGGCAAGCTCGTGTTGCCGCCCGAGTTCGTGCCGACAATCACCAGTTCCGGCTTTCGACTCCTTGCCATCGAGATCGCTCACGCGCTTCGTGTTTCGTCTCTACCCGGCACCATCGTGATCCTTTCGACCGCTTGCTGATCGCTCAAGCGATGATCGAAGGCCTGACGCTCGTGACACGCGATACCCTGCTGCCGCAATACAACGTTCCGATCCTAGCGGCCTGACCATCAAGAGGAATGCAGTGAGCTTCGAGACGCTGGACTACGCCGTGCACGACAGGGTGGCGGAGATCACCATGAACCGCGCGCCGGTCAACGCCATCAATCATGCGCTGGTCGACGACCTGCTCGCCGCCTACGCCAGGGCGCGGGACGACGAGGGCGTGCGCGCGGTGATCCTGACCAGCGCCTTCGATCGCGCCTTCTCCGGCGGCATGGACCTGGCGATGATGCAGGGCGGCGATGGCATGCGGCTGCGGCGCTTCCTCGAGAAGCTCTATTTCGGCGTCCACGACATGCAGTACCGCATGGGCAAGCCGACCATCGCGGCGCTGACGGGTCCGGCGCGCGCCGCCGGCGTGACCCTGGCGGTGACCTGCGACTGCATCGTCGCCGCCGACACCGCCAGCATCGGCTACCCCGAGATCCAGGTCGGCGTGATCCCGGCGATGCACTTCGTTCACCTGCCGCGCCAGATCGGCCGCCACAAGGCCTTCGAGCTGCTGTTCAACGGCGATCCGATCAGCGCCGTCGAGGCCGAGCGCATCGGCATCATCAATCGCGTGGTGCCACAGGCCGAGGTCAAGGAAGCGGCGCGCGCACTGGCCCGGGACTTCGCCCGGAAATCGCCTGTGGTGATGAAACTGGCGCGCGACAGCTACCTGCGCACCAACGATTTCGAGTATCGCCGCGCCATCGAGGCCACGGTCGAGACCATCTGCAACATCATCGCCACGCCCGAGGCGCAGGAAGGCCTGAACGCCTTCAACGAGAAGCGGCCACCTCGCTGGTGATGCGCGGCGCGTAGCGCCGCCTAGTGCTTCTTCGCGGCGTGCGCCTCGCGCATTTTGCTGATGGTCGTGCGCGAGGTGATCTGCTCGAGGCTGGTCTTGACGTGGATGATCGAGGCCACGCTCGACGCCAGGCAGCGCTCGAAGGCCGGCGCGAACTCCTCGGTCTTCAGCACCGTCTCGCCATAGCCGCCGAAGGCGCGCGCGTAGGCGGCGAAGTCGGGGTTACGCAGCTCCACACCGTGGCCGCGCCCGCCATACTCACGCTCCTGGTGCATGCGGATCGTGCCGTACTGGCCGTTGTCGACCACGACGATCACCAGGTTGGCGCCGAACTGCAGCGCGGTGGCGAACTCCTGGCCGCTCATCAGGAAGCAGCCGTCGCCGGCAAAGGCGACCACGACGCGGCGCGGCTCGACGATCTTGGCCGCCACCGCCGCCGGCACGCCGTAGCCCATGGCGCCGCTGGTCGGCGCCAGCTGGGTGCGCATGCCGCGATACTGGAAGAAGCGATGCACCCAGCCGGCGTAGTTGCCGGCGCCGTTGCAGACCAGCGCGTCGTCGGGCAGGCGCGTGTTGAGCCATGCGACGATCTCCCCGAGATCGACGTCACCGACCGAGCCCGTGGGCTTGATGCTGGCGAGGTACTCCAGATGCGCCCTGGCGACATCATCGGCCCAAGGCGCCCGGCTCACCGGCTTCAATGCCTTCGCCGCCCTGGCGAAATTCGCCATGCCGCTGTTGATCATCAAGGTGGCTTCGTAGACGCGGCCCAGCTCGTCGGCACCGGCATGGACGTGCACGAGGGGCTGCTTCGGCACGGGAATGTCGAACAGCGTGTAGCCGGCGCTGGTGATCTCGCCCAGCCGCGGTCCGATCGCGAGCACCAGGTCGGATTCCCGGATGCGCCTGCTGAGCGCCGGCTCCGAGCCCAGGCCGATATTGCCGATGTACTGCGGGTGGCGGTTGTCGATCAGGTCGGCGTTGCGGAAGGCGGTCGTCACCGGCAGCCTGTTGGCCTCTGCGAAGGCGCGGATGTCGTCGCAGGCCTGCTTCGTCCAGCCGCCACCGCCCAGCATGATCACCGGACGCTGGGCCTTCTCCAGCATACCGCGCAGCCTCTCCATGTCCTCCGGCGCCGGTGCGCCGCGCACCACCGTGTACTGGCGCGCGTCGGGCACTTCGACCTCGTCGGTCAGCATGTCCTCCGGCAGGGCCAGCAGCACCGGACCGGGGCGACCCGACACGGCGCGGTGGAATGCCTGGCTCACCAGCTCGGGAATGCGCTTCGCGTCCTCGATCTGCGCCGACCACTTCGTCAGCGGACCGAACATCCGGCGGTAGTCGATCTCCTGGAAAGCCTCGCGCTCTTCCTGCTCGCGCGCCACCTGGCCGACCAGGATTACCATGGGCGTGCTGTCCTGGAAGGCGGTATGCACCCCGATACTGGCGTTGGTGGCGCCGGGACCGCGGGTGACGAAGCAGATGCCGGGCTTGCCGGTGAGCTTGCCGTAGGCCTCGGCCATGTTGGCGGCGCCGCCTTCCTGGCGGCAGATCACGAACTTGATGGCGTTGCGCTGGTCGTACAAAGCGTTCAGGGCCGCGAGATAGCTCTCGCCCGGCACGCCGAAGATATGGTCGACGCCGTGGATGCGTAGCTGGTCGATCAGCACTTGTCCGCCGGTGCGACGCACCAGAGCGTTGGACGACGAAGCGGTGGCGGACATGACGACGACCCCGATCCCCATGGTTTGATCAGGTGGAAGCGATAGCACGACGCGCCGCCGTCGCGTCACCCCAAGGGCTGGCCATCGCCATGCGTAATCGCCGGGACTCCCGAGGGCTGCATCTGGTTGTGCGTGTACAGCCAATCCTCAGGCCGCAAATCATCTGTGATTCTGCGTCAAATCCGCCACTTACGGCCGCGCTTGGCATCCGAATCAACGGGTGGGCGGGTGGACTTTGGCACCGGACCGGGCCATACTGAGTGAAGTGCGGTTACGTCCGGCGGACTTAGGAGAGCGAGTCCGGCCGGCAAACGTGCACTCGTTTCGGTTGTTGCCTCGGAATCGTCCTGTATTGAGCGAGAGCCAGTCTTCCCTGTCCGACACCGATTCGCACGGGCGAATCGGGACCCTGGTGGCACACCCGACCGATCCTCCGTCAATCCCCGTCTAACGAGCCCAAGTGGAATGAGTCGTAAACTATTCGTAGGCAACCTGCCCTACACCTGCAGCAACGAGCAGCTCACCGAGATCTTCTCGCCCTACGGCGAAGTCGTATCCGCGAAAATCGTGATGGATCGCGAAACCGGCCGCAGCCGGGGCTTCGCGTTCGTCGAAATGGCCGCCGACGAGGCGGGCGCCAACGCCATGACGGCGCTGGATGGATCCCAGTTGGGTGGTCGTGCCATTGCGGTACGGCCGGCGGTGGAACGCGCTCCCGGTGGCCCGCGTGGCGGCGGCGGCGGTGGCTTCGATCGCGGCCCACGTGGCGGCGGCGGTGGCTTCGGCGGCCCGCGCGGCGGTGGCGGCTACGGCGGTGACCGTGGCGGCGGTGGCGGCTATGGCGGCCCGCGCGGCGGCGGTGGCGGCTACGGTGGCGACCGCGGCGGCGGGGGCGGCTATGGCGGCCCGCGCGGCGGTGGCTACGGCGGCGGCGGCGGTGGCCGCGATGCCGGTGGCTACGGCGGCGGGGGCGGCTTCGATCGTGGCGGCGGCCGTGGCGGCTATCCGCCGCGCGTCGGTGGCGGCTTCGATCGCGGTGGTCCCCCGGGCGGTCCGCCCGGCGGCATGGAGGATCGTGGTGGCGGCGAGCGCCGTCGCGACTTCGATCGCGATCGCCGGCGCCGCGACGACGACGACGGCGACGACAACTGAGCGCCGCGCGTTCCCCGGGAACGCGCTATCCTGATCAGGTCCAGGTGAAGCGCCGACACCGCGCGGTGGCGGCGCTTTTCCTTGTTCGCAAGCCATCATCCGGAGTCGCGCGGTGCGCAGCCATATCACTCATCTCGAATGCGGCATGACCGGCGAGCCCCTGGCCAAGGGCACGCTGCACAACCTCTCGCCCAAGGGTTTTCCGATCGTCGTGCGCTACGACCTCGAGGCGGCGGCAAAGGCGGTGAGCAAGGATGCGTTGAAGGACCGGCCGCAGGACATGTGGCGCTTTCGCGAGCTGCTGCCGGTGACCGAGGACCGCAACGTGGTCACCCTGGGCGAGGTATGGACGCCGCTGGTGCCCCTGCCGACGCTTGCCCGACGGCTGGGCGGGGGCGAGATCCTGGTCAAGGACGAGGGCCGTCTGCCCACGGGCTCGTTCAAGACGCGTGGCCTGGCGATGGCCGTCAGCATGGCCAAGGAGCTGGGCGTGAAGAAGATCGCCATGCCGACCAACGGCAACGCCGGCGCGGCGCTTGCCGCCTACGCCACGCGCGCGGGCATCGAGAGCATCGTGCTGTGCCCTGACGACACGCCCGTGGTCAACATGGCCGAGACCGAGCTGCAGGGCGCGCGGCTCTACCGCGTCAACGGCCTGATCAACGATTGCGGCAGGATCGTCGGCACCGGCAAGGCCGAGGGCGGCTGGTTCGATTTCTCGACCCTGAAGGAGCCCTATCGCATCGAGGGCAAGAAGACGATGGGCCTGGAACTCGCGGAGCAGCTCGGCTGGGACGTACCCGACGTCATCCTCTATCCCACCGGCGGCGGCACCGGCCTGATCGGCATGTGGAAGGCGTTCAACGAGCTCGAGGCGATGGGCTGGCTCAAGCGCAAGCCGCGCATGGTGGCGGTGCAGGCCACCGGCTGCATGCCGATCGTCAAGGCCTACGAGAGCAACGCGCGCCACGCCGAGCTTTTCCAGAACGCCCACACCGTCGCCGCCGGTATCCGCGTGCCGGTCGCGATCGGCGATTTCCTGATCCTCGATGCGGTGCGCGATTCCGGCGGCTTCGCCATCGCCGTCGACGATGACGCCATCGAGGCCGCGCGCGTCGAGGTCGGCAGGACCGAGGGCCTGCTGCTCTGCCCCGAGGGCGCAGCGACCTATGCCGGCTACCTGAAGGCGCTGAAGGACGGCCGCATCCGAAGGGACGAGCGCGTGATGCTGTTCAACTGCGCCACCGGCCTGAAATATCCGATGCCCGAGCCGACGAGACGGCTCGACAAGGATGCGCCGATCGACTACGCCGCGCTGTAGCGCGCAAGGTTGGCGCGGATGCGGTCGAGCGCCGGCGCCGGCCTCGCCGGCAGCGTGAAGGTCCGGCCGGTGATCATCTCATAGGCCTCGATGTAGACGCGCGCGGCGTCGAGGATCACCGAATCGGGAATCGTCGGGATCGGATCCTTGTAGGGGTCGCAGCGCGCCGTCACCCAGGTGCGCACGAAATCCTTGTCGAAGCTCTGCGGCCGTTCTCCGGACGCGAAACGCTGCGGATAGGTGTCGGCGAACCAGTAGCGGCTGCTGTCGGGTGTGTGGATCTCGTCGGCCAGCACGATGTGGCCGGTCTCGTCGAAGCCGAACTCGTACTTGGTGTCGACCAGGATCAGCCCGTGCCTGGCCGCGATCTCGCGGCCGCGCGCGAACAGCGCCAGCGCCAGCCGCGTCGTCTCCTGCCATTGCGCCGCCGTCAGCAGGCCGCGGCCGACGATCTCCTCGGGAGTCAGCGGCGCGTCGTGCGCGCCATCCGCCGCCTTGGTCGTGGGCGTGATGATGCTGGCGTCGAGCTTCTGGTTCTCGCGCATGCCCTGGGGCAACGTGACACCGTACATCGTGCGCACACCGGCCTTGTACATCGACCAGATCGACGTCGAGGTCGTGCCGGCGAGGTAGTCGCGCACCACGACTTCCACCGGCATGATTCTCAGCCTGCGGCATACCAGCACGTTGGGATCGGGATACTCGATCACGTGGTTGGCGCAGATGTCGCGCGTGGCGTCGAACCAGAAGCGCGCGGTCTGCGTCAGCACCTCGCCCTTGAACGGCAGGGCCGTGAGGATGATGTCGAAGGCGCTCAGCCGGTCGCTGGCGATCAGGATGCGACGGCCATCGGGCAGGTCGTAGTTGTCGCGGACCTTGCCGCGATAGTGGTTGGGCAATCCCGGAACCGTCGCGTCCCGCAGGACAAAAGGCAGGAACGGCGCGAGCGAGCTGGTATCCACGAGACGGTGCTTTCCTGTCGAGGGTCGCCCTCCCCTATCATGCGACCTTGAGATCGGCCACCTCGCCCGCGGTCAGCGCCACCAGCTCCGCCGCGGTCAGCCGGAACACCGCGACCGGCGTGCCGGCGGCCGCCCAGATGGGATCGAGCGCCAGCAGGTCGGCGTCGATCAGGGTGCGGATCGCGCGCGCGTGGCCTGCCGGCGGCACGCCGCCGATCGCGAAGCCGGTGGTGGCGCGCACGAAGCCGGCATCCGCGCGCGCGATCCGCTCGCCGATCAGCGCCGTCAGCCTCTTCTCGTCGACGCGATTGATGCCGCTGGCCACCACCAGCAACGGCTCGCCGCTGTCGCGGCCGCGGAAGACCAGCGACTTGGCGATTTGCGCCACGTCGCAGCCGATCGCCGCAGCGGCCTCCGCCGAGGTGCGCGTGGTTTCCGTCATCTCCCTGACACGTCCGGGCAACCCGCGGCGGGCCAGCCAGTTTTCCACCCGTTGGGCGCTCTCGCTCAGCGGCATCACTCTTGCCTTTGCCTCGGTGGCGGATTGGCGGAACATACACGGCCAAAGGCCCGGAGGGTCATGCGGATGAAGCGACGTCACCTGATGCGTGCGGCGGCCGGCGCGGCCCTCGTCCCGCTCGCGGCGCGCCAGGCTTCGGCCGATCCGATCGATGTCGATCTGCGCCTGGTGCTGGCCGTCGACGTGTCGCGCAGCGTCGACGCCGACGAGTACGAGCTGCAGAAGGACGGCTATGCCCGCGCGCTCACCGACCAGCGCATCATCGACGCCGTGATGTCGGGTTCGTTGCACCGCATCGGCCTGTGCTACGTCGAATGGGCCGGACCGCAGATGCAGCGCACGCCGATCGACTGGACGCTGCTCGACAGCAAGGCGGCCTGCGAGCAGTTATCGGGGAAGATCGCCGCCCTGCCCTACGAACCGCACAGCTGGACGGGTGTCGGCGCGGCCATGCGCTACGCCGCGGGCAAGTTCGAGAGCGGGCCCTTCCATTCGCGGCGCATGGTGATCGACGTCTCGGGCGACGGCCGCAACAACAACGGGCCACCGGCCGACATCGTGCGCGACGAGCTGGTGGGCAGGAACATCGTCATCAACGGGTTGCCGATCATCAGCGACCGGCCGAATTTCGGGCGGCCACCGGACCGCGAGCTCGACCGCTGGTACGAGGAGAACGTGATCGGCGGTCCCGGCTCGTTCATGATCGTCGCCCAGGGCTTCGGCGACTTCGCCCGCGCCGTGCGCAACAAGCTCAGCCGCGAGATCGCCTGAGCGGGCCGACCCGGTCGATCCGGCAGCCGCGTTGCCAACGTGACACTAAGACGGGCTGCGCGGCATCGCGCCGTGACATGACCGGCCTACGGTATGGCCATCGATCCCAACGATGGAGGGTGCCGTGGCCGCGCCGCGTGAAGCAATTGTCGCGCTCTGCAAGAAGCTCCTGCCCGAGACCACCGCCGTGGGCGAATATGTCCACTGGCACGAGATCGGCTTCGACAATCTCGCCAAGGATTACGGCCAGGGAATGGGCACGACGTGCGGTTTCCTGCCCCATTGGCTGCTGTGGCGCTTCGGCTGCCGCGACAACACCCTGGTCAACCGATCCTCGCCGCCGGAAGGCCTGACCTACCGCATCGGCGCGAATCTCTCGATCTTCCAGCCCACCAAGGCGCAGCCGCGGCCGTCCTGGATTCGCCTGGACGAGCAGAAGACACGCGATGCGGCGAGCGGCAGGGGCGGACCCAAGCCGGGCGACTTCGTGATCATCCGCGGCGGCTTCTGGCTGGAGAAGTCGACCGGCGAGCGCACACGCGACAGCGCGCACATCTTCGTGCTGCTCGACGTGCTGGAGGCCAACGGCAAGACGGTGAAATGGCGCGTGGCGCAGAGCGGCGTCAGCAACAACGCCTTCCAGCAGGGCGCCCACATCACGACGCTCACCGGCGAACTTCGCGAGGGCGAGGTGCTCGAGGCCAACACGCAGGCCAAGGGCCCGAACCTGGTCTTCGTCGCCAACATCCTGGGCGAGGAACCCAACTTCCCGCGTCGGGTGATCGGCTATGTCGACATCGACAAGATCGGCTTCGGTGCGGGACCGAGCGCGAAGTTCACCCAGCTGTTCGAGAACCGCTTCCGCACGCCGACGACCAACGACATCACCAAGGTCAACCAGTGGTTCGGCTGGTACGAGATGGCCTCCGCCGGCGGCTTCATCGCGCTCAACAAGCCCTACCTGCTGCTGCATCGCGGGCACGAGGCGTACAGGCTGGAAAAAGGCCTCGGTCGCTACGCCTGCTCGGCGCGCGGTATGTGGACCCTGACCGGCAACAAGATCGACATCGTGTGGGAGGACACGACGCCCGATCAGTCCTGGACGATGGCCACGAGCTACACGCCCAGGACCAAGACCGCCGGCGTTCCGGTCTCGGGCAACGCCGGCGAGATCGTGCGGGTGGCCGAGATCCCCAAGACGCCGTCGGACATCATGATGGACTGGCGGGTGGCGTAGCCAGGATCTGCCGCAGCCGGGCCAACGCGCGGTCGTCGCGCATCAGGGCCACCGGCATGGTGAGGTGGCCGACCTTGAGCTCGAAGACGTTCTCGGCCGGCAGGTTCCAGGCGCGCGCCAGCTCCATGCCGGTGGCAAAGGGCAGCAGCTTGTCGCCGCTGCCCAGCACCGAGACGATGCGGTCGGGCGGCAGGCCAAGCGCGCCCTTGGGATTCATCAGTCCTTCCCAGCGCAGCAGTTCCTCACGCGACCAGCCGGCGGCATCGAGCTCGGTGTTCAGGCCCAGCGTCTGCACCAACGCGCCATTGAAGGTCACTTCCTCGATACGCCCGGAATGGCTGATGAGCACGATCGCGTCGGGCCGCATGCTCCGGGGCCATTCACCGGCACGCACCGCGGCCTGTTGCGCCACGAACGACGTCAGCGAGATGCCGCCGACCCCGACCGGTCCGCCAAAGCGCGTGCGGCACCAATCGATCAGCACCGCCGTCTCGAGCGTCTGGCCGACGATCAGGTCCATCGTGCCCAGGGGCGCGGTGGCGAAGAACGGCTCGCCGCCATAGACGTCGGCCGGACAGCGCAGGCCATGGAACGGCGAGACGATCTCGACGATTCGGAATCCCATGCGGGCGAGCAGATTGGCGCTGTCGATCGAGCGCCATAGCAGGTCGGTCTCGAGGCAGAGCCCGCTGCCGACCACGAGCGTGGGCACATGTGCGTCGGGCGACGGCTCGACGATGCGCGCGTAAACCGTGCTCGTGCCGGTCATCGCCGCCAGCCGCGCATGCGGCGAGCGGTACCGCAGCCAGTACTCGCGCAGCCCGGGACCGGCGGCGGGATGCGAGAGCTGCATGTCGGGCAGGGCCTCGGGCACGCGATAGGCCGCGGCCGGATCGTCGCGCACGGTGCCGTAGACCGCTTCCACGGCGTCGCGCGAGGCCACCTGCCAGCGTGCGATCGGCGGACGCGCGGCGAAGAGCAGCGGATAGAACAGCGCGCGCGTGCCAAGATGGGCGGTCGCGCGCCGACGGCGGCCGTCATCCAGTGCGGCCAGCGCAGCCGGTGCGATCGCCGCCTCACCGAAGGCCGCCTGCTCCCACAGGCCGCGCGCTGCGATCGCTCGGCGTCGGGCGCTGTCGTGACGCTTGAGAATGGTCTCGAGATAGCGCGTCGACCAGCGGCCATAGTCCGGCACCGGACCGCCGATTGCGGCACGGAAGGCGTCGGTCGAGCCCTCGGCGACGTTGGCGGCGGCCCACAGCCGTGACAGCGGGAAGTACCAGCGCTTGAGCGCCGCCAGCCCCACCGGATCGACCCAGGGACGGGCGATCAGGTCGCCCACCGGGGAATGGAGCAGGCGATCGACCCATTTTCCGGGGAAACCGCCGGCGTCGAGCGTAATGGCCCCTGTCATCCGAATCCTCCCGGCTGGCGATGGGGCCGTCCTCATACGCGGCCAAGATGACAGGTCAGGTAATGAGCCCACGCTCAATTGCAAGCCCCCCCAGTATCAGGATTGTGTGTTTTCGCTTGGGCGCGCGCCGCCCGTGCGGAAAGATGCGCCAGCATCAGGAGGACGCGCACAGATGACCCGGCATGATCCGATCACCCAGGCCCGGATCGACCTTACCACGGCCCTGCGGTGGGCATCGCGGCACGGCTTCAGCGAGGGCATCTGCAACCATTTCAGCATGGTGGTACCAGGCCACCACGATCGATTCCTGATCAATCCCCAAGGCCTGCACTGGTCGGAGATCACACCGGCCGACATCGTCATGACCGACGCCACCGGCCGCATCATCGAGGGCCGTCATCCGGTCGAGCCCACGGCGTTCTACATCCATGGCCGCATCCATCTCGGCAATCCCACGGCCAAGGTGGTGCTGCATACGCACATGCCGTACGCCACCGCACTGACCACGCTGCAGGGCGGCAAGCTCGAGATGTGCACCCAGAACGCGTTCCGCTACTACCAGCGCATCGGCTACGACGAGACCTACAACGGCCTGGTGCTCGACAACGAGGAAGGAGACCGCATCTGCCGCGCCATGGGCGACAGGCCGGTGATGTTCCTGCGCAACCACGGCGTCATCGTCGCCGGCAAGACCGTCGCCCAGGCCTACGACGATCTCTACTACCTGGAGCGCGCCGCCATGGTGCAGGTGATGGCGATGCAGACCGGCCGGCCGCTGGAGATCATCCCGACCCAGATCCTCGAGCGCACCGCGCGCCAGATGGCCGGCGAGAGCCAGCAGATCGACTATCACTTCGCCGCGCTCAAGCGCCTGCTCGATCGCGACGAACCCGGCTGGGACAGGCTCACATGAAGACGCCGGCCGCGCTCCTCGCAATGGCGCTGCTACTCGGCGGCGCGACGGCGCATGCGCAGTCGGGCGTCGGCAGTTTCGAGGTGCGCACCACGCGCGGCATCCCCGCCGGCAAGATCGCCGTCGATCTTTCGCCCGACAGCGAGCTGGGTCGCGACCTGCGCCGCCTGGTGATGGAGAAGCTGGCCAAGGGCGGACGCGAGGTCGGCTTCAGCGGCGGCCATATCCTGAAGCTGCAGGTCAACCTGCAGCGCGGCCTGCCGCCGTCCGGCGGCGGCCGCGTCGACGATCCGGTCGATCGTCGCACCGGCATCGACGCGCAGCGGCCCACGCCGCAGGGGCCGGCGCGAGCCTTCGAGCCGCCGCGCCCGGGCGGCGGCCGCAACGATCTCCTATCGATCTCGATGACCGTCCACGGCCTGCAGTCGCGCGAGCTGCTGTGGTCGGCCAATGCCAGCTGCCGTGTCGGCGCCCACGACGCCTTCGGCGCCGGGCGCAACATGATCGACAACATTTTCGCGCAGCCCAACGCCAGCCGGAAGGGCGAGGCCGACTGCCCGATATGATCCGCCCCATTGCCGGCGCGGCGACGCTGCTGATCCTTGCCACGGCGGCGGCGGCGCAGGCGCCTGGCCGCTTCGAGATCGCCGCCAGGCAGCCGATCCCGCCGGGCAAGATCGCCGTCGAGCTGAGCGGCCAGAGCGAGCTTGGCCGCGAGCTGCGCGGCCAGGTCATGGAGCGCCTGACGCGGCGCGGCAATGCCGTCGGCGCCAGCGGCGGCCACGTCCTGATCCTGTCGGTGTTCTATCCGCGACCGATCGCGCGCGACGCGCTGGCCAAGGCAGCGACGATCGCGGCCGCCACCGACGTGCTGCGCATGACGATGTCCGTGCATCGTCCGGGCTCGGCCGAGGCGTTGTGGTCGGCGCGCGCCGCCTGCGTCGTAGCGCCGGCCGCCACCTTCGCCGTGTCGGGCCGCATGCTCGACGCGCTGTTCACCGATCCCGACCGCACCCGCCAGGGTGATGCCAACTGTCCGTAGAAGGAGTCATGCCGATGAGCCAGACGCCCCGCCTCGCGCCGCTCGACCTCGACAGGCTTACGCCGGAGCAGAAGCAGGTCGCCGACGGCATCATCAAGGGGCCGCGCGGTGGATTGCGCGGGCCCTTCGAGCCGTGGCTGCGCAGCCCGGTGCTGGCCGATCGCGCGCAGAAGCTCGGCGAGTACTGCCGCTTCGACAACTCGCTGCCCAAGGATCTCAGCGAGCTCGCCATCCTGCTGGTCGGCCGCCGCTTCAAGGCCCAGTTCGAGTTCTACGCCCACGCGCGGCTGGCGAAGGAAGCGGGGCTGGCGCCGGAGATCGTCGAAGCGGTGCGCACCTGGCAGTCGCCGCCGTTCAAGCGCGAGGTCGAGCGCGTGGTCTACGACTTCGTCAGCGAGTACCTCGCCACCAATCGCGTGTCCGACGTCAATTACAAGCGCGCCATCGACGCCTTCGGCGAGCAGGGCGTGGTCGATCTGGTCGGCGTCAGCGGCTACTACATGCTGGTATCGATGACGCTCAACGTCTTCCAGATCAACGTACCGACGGGCGAACCCGAGCCGCTGGCGTAGTCGTCATAGGGAGCGCCGGTGCCCCGCCGGCATTCCCATCACTCCTCGAAGATCGCCACCGCCCTCGTCCAGCCGGCCGAGGCGCCGCGGATCTTGTGCGGAAAGCAGGAGATCATGAAGCCGTCCGGCGGCAGCGCCTCGAGGTTGTGCAGCTTCTCGAGATGGCAATAGCCGATGTGGCGACCGGCCTTGTGGCCTTCCCAGATGATCGAGGGATCCTTGGTCTCGGCGTATTTCTGGGCCGTGAAGTAGAACGGCGCGTCCCAGCTCCAGGCGTCGGTGCCGGTCAGGCGCACGCCGCGCTCCAGCAGGTACATGGTGGCGTCATAGCCCATGCCGCAGCCCGAGTTGACGTAGTCGTCGCGGCCGTAACGTCCGCCGGCGGCGGTGTTGACGACGACGATCTCCAGCGGCTTGAGCTCATGGCCGATGCGCTTGAGCTCGCCCTCAATGTCGGCGGCCTGCAGCACGTAGCCGTCGGGCTTGTGACGGAAGTCGAGCTTCACGCCGGGCTGGAAGCACCATTCCAGCGGCACCTCGTCGATGGTGATGGCGCGCTCACCGCGGTTCATCGTCGGATGGAAGTGGTAGGGCGCGTCGAGATGCGTGCCGTTGTGCGTGCTGAGCCGCACCGTCTCGACCGCCCAGCCGGCGCCGTCCGGCATGTCTTCGGGCTTCAGCCCGGGAAAGAAGCCTGCAATCTGGCCGACCGTGTTCTCGTGCTTCATGTATTCGATCTTCGGGCCGAACGGCGGCGGATCGGAGATCACGTCGTTCTCGAGAAAGATCGACAGGTCGACGAAGCGACGCGCCATGGCGTTACCCTCCGCATATGTGTGCGCCGGACAATGTCGCGGAAAACGCCGACGATTTCGAGAGGTGCTTTAGCGCTTGGGCTGCATCGCGCCGGTGGCACGGGCGATGACGATGCGCTCGATCGCCTTGGCGAGCAGCTTGCCGATGCACTTCTGACCGAAGTCGTTGAGGTGCAGGCCGTCGCTGGTCATGAAGTCCGACCAGCTCATATTGTCCCTGTCGTACCAGGATCTTGTGATGTTGAAGCGCTGGAACAGGCCGACGCCGTGCCGCGACGCCGCTTCGCGCATCGCGCCGACATAGATGTCCTCGTCAGGCAGCGAGATCACCGCGGGCGCGTACTGCAGGTCCATCAGCACGACGTCGGCCCCCCCGGCGCGCGAGCGCTCGACAGCGACGTCGAGCCGGCGCGCGAAGCGCTCTACCGGAATGCGCCGCAGCGCGGCATTGGTGCCGGCCTGGAAGATAACGAGATCGGGCTTCTCGGCGATCACGTCGCGCTCGATGCGATCGGCCATCGCGTCGGTATCCTGGCCACCGACGCCGCGATTGAAGACGACGATCTCGACGCCCTTCAGGGTCTCGCCGAGCCGCTTCATCACCTGGGCCGGATAGGAGTTGCCCGGCGCCGCGCCGTAGCCCTGAGTCGAGGACGAGCCGATGGCGACGATGCGCACCTGCTTGCGCTCCGTCGCCGCCTTGTGCGTGGCGTCGAGCGTGATGCCGAGGTCGAGCAGTGGCCCGTCGGTCTTGCAGGCGGACATGTTGCGCGCCTCGACAACGCTCGCCGCCACCAGCAACACCAGCAGCCCCATCGCGCCGCGGCGCATCCAGGCTCGGAACTCAGCCATCCCCCGCTCCCGCCGCCACGGCGACGCGCGTGCGCGTCGGCGACGATTCGCTTCTTTTGTACCAGTGCGCCGTATGGGCGAAGGCAATCATGATCAGGATGCCCACCACGCTGACGAATATCTGCGACCAGATGGCATTGCGATAGTGCTCCGTCACCAGATGCGCGGTGAACGAGAGGAAGGTACCGAGGCAAAACACCTGGAGAGAATGCTCACCGCATCGCCGCAATGGTTCGATCAGCCGCCAGCGCAACCACTCCGCGCCGACCGGAATGAACGTTTGAACAATATAGGCTAGCGCAAGAATATGCACTATCCGAAGTACATCCACGTTGGTCTTGTCGATCGGGTAGATCTGGCGCCCAAGCCAGTCCGGCACAAGTTGCGCCAACATCTTGAATTGCCAAGTCATTACGATGAAGAAGCTGAACGCAAAGTAGGCCAGCGCCGCAGGCAGCAGCCAGCGGCGAATCGGCGCCAGTCGTTCACCCATGCGGCCGGCCGCGGCGAACGAGGCGCCCAGGTAGAATAGAAGCTGCCATGCGAAGGGGTTGAAGAACCAGACGTTGTCGCCGGGTGTGGCCGGCAGGTTCCAGTTGAAGATGCGGCTCAGGATATAGAGCACCAGCGAACCGGCCAGCACCGCCCAGGGCCAGCGCAGGAGCGCCGCCAGCGCCGCTGGCAGGCTTGCCAGCAGGACGATGTAGAGTGGCAGCACATCGAGGTTGATCGGCCGGAACTTCAGCAAAATGGCATCGACGAAGGCGCCGAACGGCTCCTCCATCAGGCCCAGCAGATTCATTTCGGCGATCAGCGCCTTCTTTTCATGCGTCACGGCGAAATAGGCGATCTGGGCGATGAAGGCGACCAACAGCACCAGATGCGCGACGTAGAGCTGCCAGACGCGCCGCACGATGCGCGCCGACGCCAGCAGCCAGCCGCGCCGCGCCATGATCCCGCTGTAGGCGATGACGGCGGTGTAGCCCGAGATGAAGACGAAGACCTCGGTCGCGTCGCTGAAGCCGTAGTTCCTCATCGTCAACCAGCTGACGATGTTGTTGGGAATGTGGTCGACGAAGATGAACCACAGCGCCAGGCCGCGAAAGAAGTCGAGACGCAAGTCGCGCCCGCTGCCGGTCGCTGCCATGCCAGTCGCGCCGCTCACATCAGGCTCCGCTTGGCTCCTGCTCCTGCCCCAAGCTTACCGGCCCAGAACGATCATCACCACTGCCAGGGTTGCCAGGCCCAAACCGGCAATCTGGGCCAGCCGCAGCCGTTCGCCGAGCGCCACGGCGGCCAGGAACACCGTGCTGGCGGGATAGAGCGAGGTCAGCGTGGCGACGACCGCCAGGTTGCCCTCGTGGCTGGCCATCAGGTAGAGCGCGTTGGCGGCGCTGTCGAACAGACCGCAGAGAGCCGCCCATCGCCAAAGCACGGCCGCCGGCGCGTCGGCCTGCCGCCAGCGAGGCAGCATGGCGAGCGCGACCACGGCGAACAGCCCGGTCGACACGCCGCGCGCCGCCACCAGCGGCCACAGGCCCGAGGCTGGATCTGTGCGACCCATGGTGACGTAGAACACGCCGATGCCCAGCCCCGCGGCGACGGCGAGGGCGACGGCGCGAGAGGTCGAGGTCCGCAAGACCTCGGCGAGGTCCGGTTCGCGGCAGATCAGCGCCACGGCGATGGCCGCGACGCCGATGCCCGCGGCCGCCAGCGGAGCGACCGCGAGGCCGACCACGAAGGCGAAGACTACCGGCACCGCCAGCGCGCAGAGTGCGGTGATCGGCGCCACAACGCTCATGCGGCCGGTGGCCAGCGCCTGGTAGAGCAGCGTGATGCCAATGGCCGTCGACAGGCCGCTGGCGGCGCCCCACCAAAGGTCGTCGGGCCGCACCTGATCTGCCGGGAACAGCGGCAAAGCCGCGGCGAGGCCGAGCAGGCCCACGACCTGGCCGACGCCGACCACGAACAGAGCCGAGACACGGCGCGCGGCCAGGCCGCCGACGAAATCGCCGGCGCCGTAGATCGCGGCGGCGAGCAGGGACAAGGCGATTGCGCTCATGCCGCGTCCCTTGCCCGACACCATACCGGCATGCAAGCAGCGCTTCCCCGCCCCTGCATCAGCGACTAGGCTCCGGCCCGATCGGGGGAGACGAGCGGGTGGCCAAAGAACCACTGATCCTGGTGCCGGGTGTGTTGTGCGACGAGGACCTCTATCGCGACCAGGTCCCGGCGCTGGCCGCGTACGCCGATGTCAACATCGCCATGGAGCAGGCCAGGCACGACACGCTGCCAGCCATCGCGCGCGCCATCCTCGATGCCGCGCCGAGGCGGTTCGCGCTGTGCGGCCTGTCGATGGGCGGCATCATCGCCTTCGAGATCATGCGCCAGCAGCCGGCGCGGGTGAGCCGGCTGGCGCTCCTCGACACCAACGCGCGCAATATCCTGGCCGACGAGCGCCGGGTGCGCGAAGGGCGCATGCGGCTGGTGGCCAACGGCCATGTCGACGTGATGATCGGACTGCAGCTCTCGCGTTTCATCCCGCTCACCCGGCTGGCCGACGAAGCCCTGGTCGACCGCGTGCTGAAGATGATCAGGCGCGTCGGCGCGGCGACCTATCTGCGCCAGGAGCGCGCATTGCTGCAACGCGTCGACAGCCGGCCATCGCTCGCGGCCATCACCTGCCCCACCCTGGTGCTGTGCGGTCGCGAGGATTCGGCCACGCCGCTGGCCATGTCGCAGGAGATCGCCGCGGCGATACCCGGCGCCGTCCTCGAAATCGTCGAGGAGTGCGGGCATCTGTCGACCATGGAGCAACCGGCATCGGTCAACGCCGCCCTGCTGCGCTGGCTCGACATGTAGCCGCCCTCGCAGGGACGCTGATGTCGAGAGGATGGCCAACGACGCCGCCATTTCGCCCGATTCCCCAGCCACTTTCGGCCTCTAGGCCGGGCTGTGGTGGAGGAACCACGCGCCCGGCGACGCGACGGGAACGTTCACGGTGAACCACAGCACGCTGGTCAGGACGACGCTCACGGGAGTGCGGCCGTTGGGCGTGCGTGGCGAGCCTCTGCACCACGCCCAGGAACAGATTCGCGGCGCCATCCGGCGGCGGCTGGGACCGCGTCACGCGTCGCTGCTGGCCGAGCCGGTGGCCCACGATCTCGGCCGCGCCATCGACTGGTACTCGGACGCGGGTGCCGATGCCGTTCCGCTCGGCGCCCTGCCGGCCGAACGCCAGCAGGGCGTGCTCGACGAGGTCGAGCGCCTGCGCAGCGACATCGAGGTGCTGGCCCAGCGCTTCGAGGCCGGTGATACGGAGGACGTGCGCCTGCTGGGCAAGGCCCTGCATCTCGCGGTGCGCCGTCCGTCCAACGAATATCTCTTCCTGGTCGGCGACCAGCCGGTGATCATTTGCTGGGGCTATGAGCCGGAGGCCGCGGGCGCAGTATTGCCGCCGCCGATGCTGCCGGCCGCAGCGGCGCTGCCGGTCGCAGCGATGGCACCGGCGACATTGCCGCCACCGCCGATGGCCGCCGGTGCCGCCGTGCTGCCGGCGAGCGCGGCCTTCCCCTGGGGACGTGCCCTGCTCGTCGGCCTGCTGGCCATCATCCTGCTGCTGATCGCGTCGTGGCTGCTGCGCGGCTGCACGCCGGTCGACCCGGCGGTCAGCATCTTCCGCGAAGCGCCGCCGCAGCGGCAGATGACGCGCTCGATAATTCCGGTCGGCCGCGACCAGACCACGAAGCTGACCGACGAGCTGCGCGAGTTGCAGGCGCGCGAGCGCAACCTCGGTGTCGAGCTTGCTTCGCTGCGCGAGAGCGCGCGGCGCGCGGTGGAACTCTGCCCGCCGCCAACCCCGCCGCCGCCGCCACCCGAAGCCAGGCCACCCGCCATGGCCAGCGCGCCGCTGCCGCCCGTGGCGCCCGCTGCGTCCGCGCCGCCGGTGAAGGCCGCGGTGGTCAAGCCGCCGGCACGCAAGGCCGCCGACTGCCCGGCGCCGGCGGCCGCCGGCCGGCCCCGCACCGAGGTGATGGTCGTGCTCGACGGCTCCGACAGCATGAACCTGCCCAGTGGCTTCACCACCATGCAGGAGGACCATCTGTTGCGGCGCGCGCGCATGGGCGATCGCGGCGCCATCATGGAGTTCCGCGCCATGACGCGCGGTCCGGGCCAGAAGCGCATCGACGACGCCAAGCAGGCGGCGTCGCGCATCATCCCGCGCCTGCCGGGCGACGTCGATGTCGGTTACATGGTGTTCGATGATTGTCGCACGATCCAGGACCACGGCTTCTTCGGTGCCGGCCAGCGCGGCGAGCTGGTCGGCCGCATCCAAGGGACCGTCGCGCGCGGCGGCACGCCGCTGGCGCGTGCGGTGCAGCAGGCCGGCGCCACGCTGCGGTCGGACGATGGCGTGATCATTGTCTTCTCCGACGGCAAGGATTCGTGCGGCGGCAATGTCTGCGCCGTGGCGCAGCACCTGCACGCGATGCGGCCGAAGGTGAAGATCCACGTGATCGATCTCGCCGGCGGCACCAGCGAAGCGACGTGTCTGGCCACCATCACCGGCGGCCGCGTCTACCCCGCGACCAGCGCGCAGGCGGTGACCGCGGCGCTGTCGCAGGCGACCGCCGGCGTGCAGGTGCCGGCGCATTGCCGCGCGCCGGCGCAGTGAGCGGGAGGGATTGATGGCATCCGGACCTTTCCTGATCGGCGCCAGCCTGTCGCGCTACGGCGCGCGCGGCGTCGCGGGCGAACCGGTGTGGCGCCGCGCCCAGCAGCTGCGGGCCGCCGTCGAGGCGCGGCTGGGCGGCCGTCACGCCGACCTGTTCGCCATCCCGCAGGTCGACGAGATCGGCAACAAGATCGACTGGTACGCGCCGTTCGACGGCATCGCGCGAGGCTGGAACGATCTCTCCGATGGCGAACGACGCGCGCTCGAAGGTCGCATAAGCGAGCTCAGGCCCGAGCTCGAGCGGCTGGTGGCGCGCCTCGACTCGGAGGGACGCGGCGAGGGCGAGCGCGCCTTCGGCCGGCTCCTGCGCGAGGCGCTGGTGGCGCCCGGCAGCGACACGCTGTTCTCCGTCGGCGGCCGTCCGGTCTTCGCCTTCTGGGGCTTCGCCGAGGAGGGCCAGTCCGAGCGGCACTTCATGGGCATGCTGCCGTTGGCGGCAAGCGCTTCGATTCCCGTGGCGGCCGCCACGGCGGTTGCCGCCGCACCAGCCGCGGCCGCCGTATCGACGACGCCTCCGCCTCCGCCCGCCGCCGAGCCGCCGCGCGAGGCCGTGCTGGCGAGCACGGCGGCGGTCGCCGGGCCGGCGTGGTGGAAATGGCTGCTTGTGGTCTCGTTCCTGCTGATCGTCCTGGCCGTCGCCGCCTGGTACGTGCGGCCCTACCTGCCGCAATGGGCCTGGGACGGCCATAGCGGCCTGCCGGCTCCTGATCGTCCGGCCGCCGGTCCGGTGACGACGGCCGCCGTCGACGATTCGGCGCTGCGCGCGCTGAAGGACCGCGAGGTGCAGCTCGCGGCCGATCTCGCGCGCCTGCGCGATCAGTTCGTCGACAAGCGCAACGACTGCGCGCCGGGCGCCACCGGCCGCGTGGTGGTGCCGGGCACCACGGGTCCGGTCGCCGATGCCGACATCGTGGTGTTGCCCGACGGGACCCGGGTACGTCCCGACGGCGTCGTCGTCGATGAGGACGGCAAGCCGAAGCTCGGGCCCGACGGCCGCCCGGTGGTCGTCGATCGCGACCGCATGCGCACGGCGACGGCACCGACCAAGCCCGACGTCACCAGACCCGACGCGCGCCGCCCGGATGCCGCGGTGCCCAAACCCGACACCGCCAAGCCGCCGGCGGCGAAACCCGACGTCGCCGCCCGACCCGATACCACCAAGCCCGATGCGGCGCGGCCACCGGCAGCCAAGCCAGATGTCGCCGGGGCCAAGCCGCCGGCCGGCCCCGCCCGGCCTCCCGGTTCAGCCGCGACCGAAAAGCCGATCGAGCCGGTCAAGGTGCCGCCGGGCAAGGGTGTCGACTTCATGGCCGGCACATGGCGCTCGAACACCGACCTGACGACCCAGGGCGGCGACGATGTCGTGCGCCCGCAATACACCTTCGACAAGGACGGCAAGGGCAAGACCCGCATCGTGCAGAAGAATGGCGTGGTCTGCGAAGGCCCCGCCACGGCCCAGCGCGACGACCAGGGCCGGCTGGTGATACGCGAGAGCGAACCGCTCAAATGCACCGATGGCACGTCCTACGCGCCCTCGACGGTGACCTGCCAGACCGACGCCGCGGGGCGTTCGAGCTGCAACGGCAGCAGCGAAGGCGGTCCAGGCTACGTCGTCACCCTGGGACGGTAACGCCGGGTTGCTAGCGGTTACACCCGGCCTCTAGACTGACTATATTCGCGATGCGCTCCCCGACAGCGCTCACCTGACCTGTTGCATGAGCGATCTCGCCCCCCTTCCCCGCTATCCCCACCCGACCACGCTGATCGCCAAGAGCGGCGTGCAGTTCCTCGACTTCGGGCTCGAGCCGTCGAAGCTGGTGGTCAAGGAGTGGCGCTTCATCGATGCCGGCCAGAAGAAGGGCGCCGACGATCTCGTGCAGTTCGAGTACGACGCCACGCGCGGCGTCTACGAGGTGGTCGAGGACGGCCGCCGCGTCGAGAAGCCGTCGAATCTCGACATCGGCATCAAGGATGCGCTGGTGCCCTTCGTCGACAAATGGGTGCCGGTGCCCTTCTTCCAGGTCCGCCCCGGCCGGACCTTCAAGGACGGGCCGGGCGACTGGGCGCGCGTGCGCGTCGTCGATCTCGAGCTGCGCCACGGCGAGGGCTTCCGCGACGAGCACGGTTTCCGCTACCGCGTCGTGCTGGCCTTCGACACCGGCCTGCTGCCCGAGACCGAGGGCCGCGCCTATCTGGCGCCCTCGGCCAAGGACGTCGCCGCCGGCGCGATCTTCTCGCTCGCCCATCGCCAGGCGGACAACCACTGGTTCCTGCGCCAGGACTGGCTGCGCCAGTGGGTCGACGAACTGTTCCGCGAGATCTATCCCAAGCTCACCGCCGAGCAGATCGAGACCGACGTCAAGCGCACGCCGGAGGAGCCGATGGGCCGCTACCTGGCCTTCATCGGCCTGTTGCACGAGTCCGGCATCCTGCCCCCGGTGAAGCTGGTGGGCGATGCCGAGCGGCCGGGCCGCGGCGCGATCGATGTCGATCTCGTGCTCGACGTCGGCAATTCGCGCACCTGCGGCATGCTGATCGAATCGACCGGCGACGGGCCCGCCAATCTCAACGATTCCTACGAGCTGGCGCTGCGCGACCTGACGCATCCCGAGCGCGTCTACGCCAAGCCCTTCGAGTCGCGCATGGAGTTCGCGCAGGCGACCTTCGGCAAGAACCACCTGTCGCGCCAGGGCGGGCGCACCGACGCCTTCATCTGGCCGACGCTGGCGCGCATCGGGCCGGAGGCGACGCGGCTGGCCTCGCGCCGGCGCGGCACCGAGGGCAACACCGGCATGTCCTCGCCCAAGCGCTATCTCTGGGACACCGAGCCGCAGCGCCGCGAGTGGCTGTTCAACAACGCCCAGTCGGGCGAGCCGTCGACGGCGGCGGCCAACAGCGGCCCGCTGGCGCAGCTGGTCAACACGCGCGGCGAGGCGCTGCACCGCCTGCCGCCGGGCGACGAGGACGATCTGCCCGTCTTCGAGCCGCGCTACTCGCGCTCCTCGATGATGACCTTCGCGCTGTGCGAGATCCTGCTGCAGGCGCTGACGCAGATGAATTCCGCCGCGCAGCGCGGCCGGCGCACGCACGCCGAAGCGCCGCGCCGCCTGCGCCGCCTGGTGATGACGGTGCCGCCGGGCATGCCGCTGGCCGAGCGCCAGATCTTCAAACGCCGCGCCGAGACTGCGCGCGACCTAGTGTGGATGGTGCTGGGCTGGAAGCTCAAGGACGCCGAGGCGCCGGCGCCCGAGGTGTTCCTCGAATGGGACGAGGCCAGCTGCACCCAGCTCGTCTATCTTTACACCGAGGTGGCGCGCAACTGGGGTGGCGACGCGCGCGCCTTCTTCGAGGCGCGCTCGCGCCGCCGCGGCGGCGACGAGCTTGGCCTGCGGGTGGCGAGCATCGATGTCGGCGGCGGCACCACCGACCTGATCATCAACACCTACACGGTCGAGGGCCGCGGGACCTCCGTGACCCTGCAGCCCGAGCAGAATTTCCGCGAGGGCTTCAACAAGGCGGGCGACGACCTGCTGCTGCGCGTGATCCAGCAGCACGTGCTGCCGCCGATCGAGGCCGGCATGCACGCCGCGGGCGTCGCCAACCCGGAGGACCTGCTGGCCGAACTGCTGGGCGGCGACCGCGGCGGCGAGGATGTCGAGCAGCGCAACCTGCGCCGGCAGTTCGCGCTGCAGATCGCCACGCCGATCGGGCTCGCCATGCTTTCGGCGGCGGAAACCTACGCGCCGCTCGACGGCGTCGCCTCGTCCGAGGCGCGACCCTTCGCCTCGTTCTTCGACTCCGCGAGCCAGCCCTCGCCCGAGGTCGTCAATTTCATCAACGAGGCCGCGAAACGCCGGGGCGCGAAGGATTTCGACCTGCGCCAGCTCGGCGTGCCGGTCGACATGGTGGGCATCGACGAGACCATCCAGGCCGAGCTGAAGAACGTGCTGACGCCGCTCTGCGAGCTGATCCATGTCTACGCCTGCGACGTATTGCTGCTGACCGGACGGCCTTCGCGCCTGCCGGCGATCCGCACCCTGATCCTCAAGCTGCTGCCGCTGGCGCCGGATCGCGTCATCACCATGCACGACTACCGCGCCGGCGCCTGGTACCCGTTCCGCGACCCGCGCCTGCGCGTCGGCGATCCCAAGACCACCGTGGCTGTCGGCGCCATGATCTGCGCGCTGGGCCAGTCGCAGCTCGCCGGCTTCGCCTTCCGCAGCGACAAGCTGGTGGCGCGCAGCACGGCGCGGTTTATCGGCAAGATCGAGGGCGGCGGTCGCCTGCTGCGGGAGGACGTCTACTACCAGGACATCAATCTCGACGACCCCGAGTACATCCTGCCCGAGGATCAGAGCATCCCCTTCCGCGGCCCGATGACGCTCGGCTTCCGGCAGATCGATCTCGAGCGCTGGCCGACGACGCGGCTCTATGCGCTGGAATACTCGAGCAAGCAGCACGGCGACCGGCTGTCGCGCCGCACGCCGCTGCAGATCGGCCTGCGCCGGGCGCGTCCGTCGGAGAAGGGCGGCGTCGACGTCGAGAATGTCGAGATCGTGCGTATAGTGGATGCGACCGACTCGCCGGTCGATCGCGCCGCCGTGGTCCTGCGCCTGCAGACCCTGGCGCATGCCGAGGGCTATTGGCTCGATACCGGCACGCTGAAGACGGTGTAGAGGGATGGAAGACGTCGATCTGAAGCTGTCCCAGTCCTGCGACTCCGCCGCCGACGCTGCGGCGCGCGCCATCGCCTGGATACGCGACGTGGCACCGGGCGCCGCCAGCATCGGCCAACAGGCGGGCTCGCTGATCTCCGAGATCCAGAAGGTGCGCAACCAGAGCCGCAAGCTGGCGCGCGCGGCGCGGCGCAAGATGTGCGTCGGCGTCTTCGGCCCCAGCCAGGCCGGCAAGTCCTATCTCGTCTCGATCCTCGCCAGCCGCGAGGGCCGGCCGCTGACGGCGCGCTTCGACGGCAAGGGCTACGACTTCCTGCGCGAGATCAACCCGCCGGGCGGACGCGAATCCACCGGTCTCGTAACGCGCCTGACCACCGATGCGGGCGACGCGCCGCCAGGCTTCCCGGTGCAATTGCGGCTGCTGACCCAGACCGATCTGGTGAAGATCCTCGCCAACTCGTTCTATCTCGACTTCGATCACGACAAGGCCGATTTCAGCCCGCCCGACGCCGAAACGATCCGCAAGCGGCTGGCCGAGCTGCGGCCCAGGGCCAAGCCGGCGCCGGTCGACGCGCTGTCCGAGGACGACGTGCTCGACCTGATCGAGTATTTCGACACCTACTTCAAGGGCAAGACGGCGGCCTTCCACGTCGACTTCTGGCGCGAGGCGATCGATCTGGCGCCGAAGCTGAGCGGCGCCGACCGCGCCCGGTTGTGGTCGCTGCTGTGGTACGACTTCGAGCCGTTCAACAGGCTCTACGACATCCTGTTCGACGGCCTGCGCAAGCTGGGCTTCGCCGACGAGGCGTTCTGCCCGATGAACGCGCTGCATCCGCGCGAGGACAGCATCATCGACGTGCTGATCCTCGACCGGCTGGGCACCGACAACGCCGACCTGCTGAAGGTGCGCCCGCGCCTGGCCGGCGCCGCCGACGCGGATCTGCCGCGCTCGCTGGTCTGCGCGCTGACCGCCGAGCTGCGCATCGCCATCGGCGAGAAGCCGTGGCCGTTCTTCGACCACACCGACCTGCTCGACTTCCCCGGCGCGCGCTCGCGCCTGAAGCTCGAGCAGCTCGAGGATGCCGGCAAGAACGCCGATGGCACCCGCTCCGCCAATCCGCTGCGCGAGCTGTTGCTGCGCGGCAAGGTCGCGTATCTTTTCCAGCGCTATTCGTCCGAGCGCGAGATCTCGGCCATCCTGCTGTGCATCCCCGACGGCGTGCAGGAGGTGCGCGATCTGTCGCCGATGATGGAGGGCTGGGTCAACGCCACCTTCGGCGAGCTGCCACAGACGCGCGCCAGGCAGCGCTGCGGCCTGTTCCTGGTGCTGACCAAGATGGACCGCGAATTCGAGCAGAAGGCCGGCGAGGTCGGCGACGACATCCGCATGCGCTGGACGGCCAGGCTCAACAACTCGCTGCTCAAGAACTTCCGCGGCGAGTGGCCGACCAACTGGGACGGCCAGCCGTTCCGCAACACCTTCTGGCTGCGCAATCCCACGGTGAAGGACGAGCGCCTGATGCTCTACGGGTCCGACGGCCGCGAGGCGGGCGTCGCCGAGCTGTTCACCGAGCGCAGTGCCAAGCTGCGCCAGTTCTTCCTCGAGAACGAGATCGTGGCGCAGCATTTCATCGAGCCGGCGCGTGCCTGGGACGAGGCCTTCCGACCCAACGATGGCGGCCTCAGCTACATCGTCGAGAAGCTCACGCCGGTCTGCGATCCCGCCATCAAGCGCGCCCAGGTGCAGGGCCAGCTCGAGACGCAGGTGTCGCGCCTGGTCGATCGCCTGGTCGGCTTCCACAATGGCGATGACACAGGTGCACGGCAGAAGAAGCAGGTGCTGGTGCAGCAGGTGCTGCGCGGGCTGGCGGGCTGCATCAAGACCCAGCGCTTCGGCGAGCTGATCGATCGCCTGCAGATCGCCGAGGAGGATCTGCGCGGCATCTACTTCCGCGCCGCCACGGCCAAGCCCGACACCGCCAAGGCCGGCGCCCCGCGCGACGAGGCGGTGGGCGCCGCGGTCGATCTCGGCGACATCTTCAGCTCGGTGTTCGGCGATTCAAGCGCGATCAGCAAGCCGGTCACCGGCTCGCTGCAGGACCGCGCGGCGCATTTCGCCAGCGACGCCATGCAGCACTGGCAGGAGGGCCTGCGCCGCCTGTCGGGCGACGAGCGCGCCGCCTCGCAGTTCGGCATCGACCGGCAGCATTTCGGCTGGCTGGTCGACGAGCTGGTGGTCGGCGCCAATCGCCTGAAGGTCGCCGATCAGCTGGCCGGGCGCGTGCGCGCTGTCGAGAACAACGCCAACGCCAAGTGGGAGGACGTGGCCGAGCGGCAGGTCCAGGTCACCGCGACCATGATCAACCGCTTCGTCGACTGGCTGGGCTTCGATGCCGTGCCGCGCGACGAGCGGCCCGGCCTGCCGCCGCAGGCGCCGACGCGGCGCGTCTTCGACCTCGCCGCGCCGCCGGCCGGCGCCGCGCCGGCGCTGCGCGAGGAGCCGATCCCGATCTACAACACCTTCTGCGCCGACTGGATGCGCGCTTTCCTGCAGCTGGCGCTCGACAATGTCGGCTACGAGGGCGGCCGCGACATAACGCCGGAGCAGAACGACCGGCTGGGCATCATCCTCAGGCAGGCGGAACTGGCCCGGCAAACCGTGTAGGCTGCGGCAACAATTCCCGCCGGCGCCGACCAAATTGGCGCCGCAATCCTGCACGTATAGAGTTGGACGATGCGCGCCGAGGTCTTTCCCAAGCCCGAGCTGCCCGGCCACGCCGTATTGCGGCTGTATGGCACCGATGCCTCTCCCGAGGGCATGACCCTGCTGATCGAGCGTCGGCAGGGGCCGGATCGATTCCTCTCGGAGACCGGCTGGCAGCGCACCGAGAGCTGGCTGCAGCCGCAGCGCATCGACGCCTTCAATGGCGGGCTGGATCTGCATGTCGGCCCGCGCGTCTGCGATCTTGTCGCCGGTATGACGGTGCGCCTGGCAATCAGGGAGCCGGACGTCGGCATGGTCGACACGACGGTGGCGGCGTGGCCGGCGATGCAGACCTCCGGCGCGCATGACCCGGATCGGCAGGCGTCGGACAGCGTCGCCGGCCGTACCGACAAGGAACTGCGCCAGGCGCGGCCGCGCGACGAGCAGGCGACCGTAATCGCGGCGCGGCCGGTGCTGCCCGAGCCCGAGCCGGAACCGGAGGCGTCGCCCTTCATCGAGCCGACGCTGCCGGCCGCCTTCACGCCGCAACCCGACCCGCTCGAGCGGCCCTCGGTACTGAGCCAGCGCGAGGCGCCGAAATCGAGCCTGCCGCTGGTCCTCGGCCTGGTCTTCGGCCTGCTGTTCCTGATCGTCGCGGCGGGCGGCGCCTATTGGTGGTTCGTCCTGCGCGACAAGGCGCCGGTGGTCGACAAGCCGATCGACAAGCCCATCGACAAGCCGACGGGCAAGACCGGCCAGGACAGCGCGCAGGGAAAGCCCGACTACACGACGCCTATCCGCAAGCAGGTCGAAGACATCCTTGCGGCCAAGCCCACGCCGGAACAGCTGGTCGAGCACGGCAAGCGGTTCCTGCGCAACGGGCAGCTCGAGGGCGCGTTCCTGGTGTGGCGCACAGCCGCCGACCAGGGCCATCCGCCGGCGGCCTTCGAGCTGGCGGGTTTTTACGACCCGGTCAACCCGATCCCGCACACGCCGTTCCCGCTCAATGCCGAGCGCGCCGCAGGCCTCTACGAGACCGCAGCCAAGGCCGGCATCGTGCCGGCGATGGCGCGGCTGGGCATGCTCTACGCCCAGGGCGCAGACGGCTTCCCGGCCGACAAGGCGAAGGCGCGGGACTGGCTCAAGCAGGCGGCCGACAAGGGCGACGCCGACGCCAGGAAGGCGCTCGACACGCTGTAACAGGAGTATCCCTGCAATGGACGCAATCGCCCGGATCGCCATCGCCGCCATCGTGGCCCTCGCCACGACGTGGGCGACGATCGAGACCGTCAGCGCGCAGGGCGGCCCGCGTACCCCGCTGCTGATGGAGAACAAGAAGACGCTCTTCCAGCGGGTGCTCACGCGGCCCGAGGTCAGGCTGCACGACAAGCCGGCCGGAACGCCGGGCGCGGCCGTGCCGCCGATGAGCGCGCTCTATGTCTACGACCGCAAGAGCGCCGCCGGCGGCGAATGGCTCGAGGTCGGCCCGGGCAGCGACGGCAAGACCACCGGTTGGCTGCCGGCCGCCGAAACGGTGCCGTGGAAGCAGACGCTCACCCTGGCCTTCACCAACCCCGCCAATCGCGAGCGCACGCTGTTCTTCAAGGACAAGGCCGAGCTGCAGAAGCTGCTCGAGGCCGACCAGCGTGCCCAGCTTGCGGCGGCCCTGCGCCAGCGCATCATCGATCCAGGCCAGCTGCCGCCCGATTTCCCGGTGATCTCGATCGAGCCGTCGACCCATATCGACATCGCCAGGCAATTCTACCTGCTGCCGATTCTCGAGGCCGGCGAGACTTACCTCTCGAACAACATCAAGGCGCGCATGCTGCGCGTCGCCTCGCTGACGCTGAAGGACGAAACCGAGGATCCGCTGCGGCCCAAGGTCCGGCGCAATCTCTACGAGTCGCTGAAGAATTTCCGCCTCGGCGTGGTCTTCGTCGTCGACACCACGATCTCGATGGGCCCCTACCTCGATCGCGCGCGCGAGGCGGCGAAGAAGTTCTACGACTCGATCGAGCGCGCCGGGCTGAAGGCCAATTACGGCCTCGTCGCCTATCGCAACAGCATCGAGAAGACGCCGGGCCTTGAATACCTCAGCAAGGTCTTCGTGCAGCCCAAGGAGGCGCCCGACGGGCCGACCTTCCTGGCCAAGCTCAGGGAGCTGAAGGCGACCACGGTGTCGAGCCACAGTTTCGCCGAGGATTCGATCGCCGGCCTGAAGGCGGCGGTCGACGAGATCGACTGGTCGCCCTTCGACGGCCGCATCGTCATCCTGATCACCGACGCCGGCGCGCTGCGCAGCAACGACCCGGCGTCCTCGACCGGCCTCGACATCGATCGCATCCGCGACCTCGCCGACACGCGGAAGATCCACATCATGGCCGTGCATCTGAAGACGCCGATCGGCCGCGCCGATCACAGCTCGGCGGAGAAGGACTACACCGGCCTGACGCAGGGCAGGAACCTGCCGCGCGCGCTGTACTACGGCATCGACGCCGGCGACCTGGCCGAGTTCGGCCGCGGCGTCGACGGCGTGGCCGAAGGCGCCACCACCCTGCTCAAGGCCTTCGCCGCCGGACAGGCACCGCCGCCTCCCCCGCCGCCGCCGCCGCGCGCCGGCACCGGCGCACGCATCCAGCGCGACTTCCAGATCATCGGCAACGCCATGGCGCTGGCCTATCTCGGCACGCAGCAGGGCACGCAGGCGCCGCGCATGTTCGAGGCCTGGGTGGGCGATCGCGACACCGCCACACCGACCTCCGCCGTCTTCGATGTCCGCCTGCTGCTGACGCGCAACCAGCTCTCCGATCTGCAAGAGACGCTCAAACGCATCATCTCCAGCGGCCGGCGCAGCCAGATCCGGCCGCAGGGCTTCTTCGACGAGCTGCGCAGCGCCGCTGCCGCGATGAGCCGCGATCCGGCGCGCATCGGACGGCGCGATACCGCGCGGCTGGCCGAGATCGGCCTGATGGGCGAGTATCTCGACGACCTGCCCTATCGCTCCGAGCTGATGGGCCTGGACCAGGACACCTGGTCGAGCTGGAGCGTGGCACAGCAGGAGGACCTGCTCGACCGGCTGGAAGCCAAGATCAAGCTCTACCAGCGCTTCCACAACGACGCCTCGCTGTGGATCCAGCTCGGCGGCCCCGGCGCGCGCCCGGGCGACGCCGTCTACCCGGTGCCGCTCGACACCCTGCCGTGAGTCGACGCTCTAGCTCTTACCTTCCCCCGGAGGGGGACGGTGCCCGAAGGGCGGATGGGGGATGTCGAAGACGGACTCCCCTGTCCGTCTTCGACATCCCCCATCCGTCAGCGCTTCGCGCCGCCACCTTCCCCCTCCGGGGGAAGGTATTCTTGTAGCGTAACCGTGGCTCCAAATCCTGCTGCTGCTACGCCGGTCGTCGCGCTGCGCGACCTGACCAAGCGGCGCACCGCATCGGGCACCGCCTTCGAGCTGTCGGTTCCCGCGCTCGACGTGCCGCGCGGCGGCTGCGTCGCGCTGTGCGGCGAGAGCGGCAGCGGCAAGAGCACCCTTCTCGACATCCTCGCGCTGGCGTCGCGGCCGGACTCGGTGAAGGCCTTCGCGCTCACCCCCCGGACGACCCAGGGCAACGACATCGCCGCGCTGTGGCGGCGCGGCGGCACCGACCTGCTGGCGCCGCTTCGCGCGCGCCATCTCGGCTACGTGCCGCAGACCGGCGGCCTGTTCGCCTTCCTGCGCGTGCGCGACAACATCGCGTTGCCGCGCCGCCTGCTGGGCCTGCAGGACGACGGCACGGTCGAGCATCTCGCCGAGCGGCTGGGTGTAGCCGACCAGCTGCGCAAGAAGCCCTCGGCGCTCTCGGTGGGCCAGCGACAGCGCGTCGCCATTGCGCGCGCGCTGGCGCATGGGCCCGCCCTGGTGCTCGCCGACGAGCCCACCGCCTCGGTCGACCCGGCGACCGCCGACACCGTCATGGCCCTGCTGCTGGAGCAGGCGGCGCAGAACGGCGCGGCGGTGGTCGTCGCCTCGCATGACTGGGCGCGCGTCAAGCAGCTCGGCCTGACGCGCCTGCATCCGCGCATCGAGCGGCAGGTCGATGGCGACGGCACCGTCGTGCGTTCGATCTTCGACCAGGTGCACCCATGAGCGCGCGGCCGCGGCGCGTACGCGACATGCGCCGCATCTTCGGCCTGGCGCTGGCCGACGCCACGCACGAATGGCGCTCGACGCTCTGCCTGGTGCTGGCGCTGGCCGCCGTGCTGGCGCCGCTGCTGATCCTGTTCGGGCTGCGTTACGGCGTGGTGCAGACCCTGGCCGACCGCATGACGCGCGATCCGCGCAATCTCGAGATCGTGCCGATCGGCGCCGGGCGTTTCGACTCGGCGTTCTTCGAGAAGGTCGCTGGCTGGCCCGACGTGGCCTTCCTGATTCCCAAGACCCGTTCGATCTCGGCCACCATCGACATCTTTCGCGAGGGCGGATCGCCGGTGCCGGCGGAGATGGTCCCCACGGCGATCGGCGATCCGCTGCTGGCGGGCATGCGCATTCCCGCCTCGCCCCGCCAGGTCGTGCTTTCGTCCGACGCGGCGCGCAAGATGGGCAACGTGCGGGCCGGCCAGACCATCAGCGGTGTCGTCGGCCGCACCGTCGATGGCCGCAACGAGAACGTGCGTCTGGCGCTCGAGGTCGTCGCCGTCCTGCCGGACGCGGCGCTCAGCGGCGAGGCGGTTTTCCTGCCACTGCGCACGCTGGCCGATACCGAGTCGTTCCGCGAAGGCTTCGCCGTGCCCGACTTCAACGCCGAAGGCCCGCAGCGACCGCCGGATCCGCGCCTCTACGCCGGCTTCCGCCTCTATGGCCGCACGATCTACGACATCCCGGTGCTGCGCGATCGCCTGCTGGCCGAGCGCGTCGAAACCTACACCCGCGCCGCCGAGGTCGAGCAGATCCAGTCGCTCGACCGCAACCTCGGCATCCTGTTCTGGCTGGTCGCCGGCATCGGCGCCGCGGGCGTCCTGCTGTCGCTGGGCGTCAGCCTGTGGGGCGCGGTGGAGCGCAAGCGCCGCGACCTGGCGCTGCTGCGCCTGCTGGGCTTCCGCGCCCGCGCCACGGTGCTGTTTCCGGTCACCCAGGCGGCGCTGGTCGCCTGTCTCGGCATCGGCCTGGGCTGGGCGGCGCAGGCTGGCGCGGCTGGCGTGCTCGATCGCTACTTTGCGTCCAGTGTCGGCGCCGGCGAGGCCGTGTCGCGCCTGTTGCCGGTACATCTGGCCTCGGCCGCCGGCGCGACATTGCTGTGCGCGCTGCTGGCGGCGGCCATCGCCAGCGTCCGCGCCGCGCGCATCGATCCGTCGGAAGGACTGCGCGAGCTGTAGTCGCCGTCGAATCTGTCATTTCGAGCGGAGCGAGGGGATCTTTACGCGGCAGAAAGATCCCGCGCTACGCTCGGGGTGACACGTGGCGTCAGCGCGCGTTGCCCCAGGCGGCCAGAAGGTCGGGCCGCTCGGCGTCGGCGCCCGAGGGCAGGCGCGCGCTCTTGTCGGCGATCCAGGCCAGCACGTCGCCCTGCGGCTTCGCCGCATCGAGGTCGCGCAGCAGCATGTGATAGCCCCTGGGATAGACGGCGATCCTCGAATCGGGCCGTACCGGCATCTGGCCGATCGCCGCGCGCATCGGTCCCTCGGGAACAAGACGATCCTTTGCGCCGTAGAGCAGCAGATAGGGCACGTCGATCAGCGGCGTCGCCGCCTTGGCCTGGTCCATGAGATCGAGCAGGCCCCAGCCCATGTCGAGCCGGTGCTGGCGCAGCACCTTGGGATCGCTGGCGTACTTCTTCAGCATCGCCTTGTTGTCGGAGGGCTGGAAGTCGATCGAGGTCGGCCCCGTCGGCAGCCAGGGAAGGACATGGGCGAAGAACCAGGCACCAGCGCGCGCCACGGCGCCCACCGTGTCGCGCGAGCGCACCGCCGGTCCGATCAGGATGGCGCCGGCCAATGGCACCGCCTCGCCCGCGTTCCGGGCGCGCTCGCCCAGCATCGTCAGGGCCACGGCGCCGCCCATGCTCTCGCCCATCAGGTAGAGCGGCACGCCGGGATGGCGCGCGGCGATCAGCTTCAGCGCCGTGCGCGCGTCGCCCACCAAAGCCTCGGTCGCCGGCCAGCGACCGCGGTTGGGGCCGTCGCCGAAGCCGCGCTGGTCGTACGCATAGGTGGTGATGCCGGCCTCGGCCCAGCGCTTGCCCGGCATGTCGAAGGCGTTGGAGTAGTCGCCGAAGCCGTGCAGACCCAGGATCACCGCGCGCGGCTTGCCGTCACGGGCCGGCCAGGAGCGCAACGGCAGGATCTCGCCGTCGACGGCGACGATCCGCGAACCCTGCAGGCTGGGCGTGGCGACGGCCGGCCCGGCGGGGACCTCGACCGGCGAGCATGCGGCGGCGAGCAGCGCGCCCAGCAGCGCGACCGTGCCACGCTTGATCGTCGGACGGCGCCGTCTATGATCCGCGCGATTGCGGACGAGGATAGAGGCGATGGCGGCGCAGGCGGTGGAGATCATCGAGGTGGAGACTGACCGGGTCGGCTGCGATGGCGGCGGCGGGGCGCTGGGCCATCCCAAGGTGTACCTCAATTTGGGCAAGGATGGGCACATCGACTGCCCCTATTGCGGCCGCCGCTACGTCCTGAAGGCCGGCGCCAAGGGCGCCGAGCACCACTGATGCGCACCCTGGGCGGCGGCATGTACTACACCGACCTCAAGGTCGGTGAGCGCTTCCGGACGGTCGATCGCACGATCTTCGAGGCCGACCTGATCAACTTCATCACCTGCACCGGGCTGCAGGAGGGGTTGTTCAACAGCCTCGAGTACATCGAGAAGCACTCGCCCACCGGCAAGCGGCTGGTGCCGGGCGCGCTGGTCTACAGCTATGCCGAGGGGCTGCTGGTGCCGGTCTCGATCCAGGGCACCGGCATGGCGTTCCTCGGCATGACGCTGAACATCAACGCGCCGACCTTCGTCAACGACACCATCCATGTCGAATGCGAGGTGACGGAGGTGCGGCCGACCTCGAAGGATCCGACGCGCGGCCTGGTGCGCACCATGAACCTGGTGAAGAACCAGCACGGCGAGACGGTGCTGACCTACGATCCGCTGCGCATGATGCGCGGCCGGCCCTGACGGGAGGCGACGACGATGGCCAAGGTCCTGGTCGAACGGTCGGGCACGACCACCATCGTCACCATCAACCGCTTCGCCGAGGCGCGCAACGCCGTCGATCCCGAGACCGCGGTGCTGCTGCGCGAGGCCTTCCTCGCCTTCGATGCCGACGACGGCCAGTCGGTGGCGATCCTCACCGGCGCGGGCGGCGCCTTCTGCGCCGGCTTCGACCTCAAGAGCGCCGCGCAGGGCGGCGGCAATCGCTACGAGCCCGAGGGCGTCGGCCCGATGGGCCCCTCGCGCCTGCTGCTGGGCAAGCCGGTGATCGCCGCCGTCGAAGGCCATGCCGTGGCCGGCGGGCTGGAGCTGGCTTTGTGGTGCGACATGCGTGTCGCCTCGGCGAGCGCGAAATTCGGCGTGTTCTGCCGGCGCTGGGGCGTGCCGCTGGTCGATGGCGGCACCGTGCGCCTGCCGCGCCTGATCGGCCAGAGCCGCGCGCTCGACATGATCCTCACCGGCCGCGAGGTCGGCGCCGAGGAGGCGCTGGCCTGGGGCCTCGCCAACCGACTCGTACCCGCCGGCCAGGCTTTGAGCGAGGCGCTGGCGCTCGCCGGGCAGCTGGCGCGCTTCCCGCAGGTTTGCATGCGCAGCGACCGGCTGTCGTCGTACGAGCAGTGGAATCTCGACATTGTCGAGGCGCTGAAGAACGAGGGACGGCGCGGCCTGCCGGCGATCCTGCAGGAGACGCGCGCCGGCGCCGCGCGCTTCGCCTCGGGCAAGGGCCGCGGCGGCAGCTTCGCGGATCTGTGAGATGATCAGCGACAACGACATCGAGCGCTATCGCGAGGACGGCGCGGTCTGCCTGCGCGGGCTGTTCTCGATGGAGTGGATCGAGCGCCTGCGCCGAGCCATCGACGAGGACATGGCCACACCCGGCCCGATGAAGCGCATCAACACGCCCGAGGGCAAGCCCGGCCTGTTCTTCGTCGACTTCCAGCTCTGGCAGCGCCACGCCGATTGCCGCGCCTTCGTCTTCGAATCGCCCGCCGCCGAGATCGCCGCGCGGCTGATGGGCTCGAGGGAGGTTGTCTACTATCATGACCATCTGCTGGTGAAGGAGCCGGGCACGATCGAGCGCACGCCCTGGCATCACGACCAGCCCTACTACCCGGTCGATGGCGCGCAGATCGTCTCGCTGTGGCTGCCGCTCGATCCCGTGGCGCGTGAGACCTGCGTCGAGTACGTGCGTGGCTCGCATCGCTGGGGCCGCTGGTTCCAGCCGAAATTCTTCCGCCAGGGCGGCGTCGACCTGCAGGTCGAGGATCCGCGCTTCGAGAAGCTGCCCGACATCGACGCCGAGCGCGACCGGCACGAGTTCCTCGCCTGGGACATGGAGCCGGGCGATGTCATCGCCTTTCACGCCCTGACGCTGCACGGCGCCGCCGGCAATATCTCGATGCAGCGCCGTCGCCGCGCCTGGGCGACGCGCTGGTGCGGCGACGACGCGCGCTATGCGCAGCGGGTCGGCCAGATCTCGCCGCCGCTGGAAGGCCACGGCCTGCAGCCGGGCGATCTGCTCGAGTGTGCGATGTTCCCCAGGGTCTGGCCGCGCTGAGTCAGATCCTGCCGTAGCTGCGCACCAGATCGCGGAACAGCGGCAGCGCCTGGTCGAACTGGGCGCGGCTGCGGCCCAGCAGCATCATCTCGGCGACCACTGGGCCCTCGTCGATGAAGGCGATCGCCTCGGTGTCGCCCGAGGGATTGTTGCCGAGGACATAGAGCTCGGCGCGCTGGCGGTTGGCCAGCGGCAACGGCGCTTGCCTGATGATCGAGAACTCGGGGTGCCGCTGCTTGCGCTGCGCGCCGATGTTGGCGAGCTTGGCGGCGATGTCGGGCGCGCGCTCGTTCTTGATGAAAGCCTCCAGCGACACGAAGACATCGGCGCTCAAGGAGCGCGGTTGGCCGGGCGGCGTGACGACGACGAAGATGTCGTTCCTGCCGCCGCTGCTGGCATCGGTCGACCAGTAGGCGGTGGCGAGCCAGTCGCGCGGCGGCCGTGCCGCGTAACGCAGGCCCGACAGCTCGACGACGACGCGGCCGTCGGGCAGCGTCTGCAGCACCGGTGCCGGACGCGGCGGCGGCGCTGGCGGCGCGGCGGGCCGCGGTGGCGGCTTCCTGTCGCCGCAGCCCGCGACCAGCGCCAGCGCGGCGATCGAGAAGAGCCTGCGCCGCACGGCCATCATGCGTTGGGATCGAGCGCGGCCTTGCCGACGACCTTGCGGTCCTCGATCAGGCGGAAGGCCGGCACCCACTGGTCGAGCGGGAAGACGCCGGCGACCGGCGGCTTGAGCCTGCCCTGCTCGAACCAGCGGAACATCTCGTGGAAGGCCTCGCGCACCATGCCGCGCCGGCGCGCGACATCGGCCTCGTCGAAGGTCTCGCCCGGCCGGCCGGTCCAGCCGTTGTAGTAGCCGTAGTAGAAGCCGATCACCGTGACGTTCTTGACCAGCAGGATGTTGGCCGGGATTTGCGGGATGCGGCCGCTGGCGAAGCCCATCGGGATCATGCGCGCGTTGGGCGCCACGCAGCGCAGCGAGGCGTCCCAGACGTCGCCGCCGACGGGATCGTAGACCACGTCGACGCCGCGACCGTCGGTGATCTCCAGCACGCGCGCGCGGATGTCCTCGGCGCGCGAATCGATCAGGTGGTCGGCGCCCAGCGCCTTGGCCGCCGCCAGCTTGTCGGTGCCGCCGGCGGTGGCGATCACCGTGGCGCCCATCGCCTTGCCGATCTCGACACCGGTCAGCCCCGAGCCGCCGCCGGCCCCGTGCACCAGCAGCACCTCGCCGGGCTGCATGTTCGCCTTCCAGCGCAGCGCGCCATAGGCGGTCGGATAGAGCGTCGGGAAGTTGGTCGCGGCGGCGAACTCCAGCCCGTCCGGCATGCGATGGAGGTTGGCCGCCGGCGCAAGCGCCTCCTGCGCGAAGCCGCCGCTCGACGCCGGGCCGACGACGCGATCGCCGACCTTCAGCTCGCCGACGTCAGGCGCCGTCTCCAGCACCACGCCGGCGACCTCGTTGCCGGGGATATAGGGCAGCTTCGGCTTGTTCTGATGCTTGCCCTGCACGCCCAGCATGGCGGCGAAGCTGACGCCGGCGGCGCGCACGCCGATGCGGACGTGGCCCGGCTTCATCGCCGGGGCCGGCACGTCGTCGATCCTCAGATTCTCGTACGACCCATACTCGTGACAGACCAGCGCGCGCATGCCGTAAGGCCCTGAAGTGCGGAGGCCCGCACCCTAGAGTGTATTGCGACCGAGTGGAACCGATCAGCCGCCGAACTTGCCGTGTCGTCCGGCGCCGGCGGCGAAGCGCGCCGCGCCGGCTTGCGCCTCGTTGCGCCGCGCCTCGAGCGACAGCTCCATCTCGCGGCGGATCGCGGCGACCTGGTCGCGGTCGAAGCTCTCGTAGGTCGAGCGCCGGTCCGAGCCCATGGCGATCTGCGGGAAGCCGGCGATCTGCCGCGCCAGCGCCTGGGCCTCGGCACGCGTCGTGCCGCGCGCCACCTTGCGTGTCGCCAGCCCCATGGCGATGGCCTCGTCGGCGCCCACGGCGCGGCCGGTGAGCAGCATGTCGATCGCTCGGCCCAGGCCGACGATGCGCGGCAGGCGCACCGTCGTGCCGTCGCTCATCGGCACGCCCCAGCGGCGCGAGAAGACGCCGAAGGTCGCGGTGTCGTCGACGATGCGGATGTCGCAGAACAGCGCCACGCCCAGCCCGCCGGCGCAGGCATGGCCTTCGACGGCGGCGATCACCGGCTTGGAAAGCGGCGCATGCAGCGGCCCCTCGTCGCTGCCGGCCCACGGAAAGTAGTCGACGCCCGAGCCGAGTTCCTTGAGGTCGGCGCCGGCGCAGAAGGCGCCGCCGGCGCCGGTCAGCACGGCCACGCGCGCGCCGTCGTCGGCATCGAAGGCGTGCAGGGCCCCGGCCAGCGCATGCGCGGTCTCGTTGTCGAGCGCGTTCTTCGCCCTGGGCCGGTTGATGATGATCGTGGTCACCGGACCGTCGCGCTCGACCAGCAGCGTGTTGCTCACCTCACGCGCTCCACTTCCTCGATGAACGCCGTCTCCGCCTTGCGCGGCTTGCGGAAGTACCACCAGTTGGTCTTCGCCGACCAGCGCTCGCGCTTCGCCGCCTTGCGGCCCCACAGGCATTTGCCGGCATCGACGGTGTGCAGCAGGAAGTGCGAGTCGGCGTGCCGCATCGCCGCCTCGACCTCGGCCCGCTCGTCGGGCCCGTAGAGCGCCCAGCCGTCATGGATGAGCTGGCGCAGGTCCATGTCGTTGAGCCAGTCGTCGAGGTCGAAGCGCCAGCCCTGCTTCAGCTGCTCCACGATATTCGCCCAGCGCGCCACGCGCTCGGCGAGGCTGTCGCGGGCACCCGGATCGGGCGGCGGCGCCTCCACGCTCAGCGCTCCGCCTGGCGGCGGAAATAGCGCTCGCCGTCATTGGGCCTGAAGCACGTTCGGATGGTGCCGTCGCGGTTGAAGGCGATGAACGTGCCGTCGCGCCTGTCGAAGCGCGTGCTGACGCCGTCGCGCCGGACCACCTCGAGAATCGTCCCGCCGACGCGCGCGTCGCGCAACGACTGGGCGATGCGCAGATAGTCGGCCTTGCTGGCGCCGGCGAACTCCTGGCGGTGCTTCTCGTAGTGATCGTCGAGCGAGCGGCGGCTGGTGAAGCCGATCGAGGGGCCGAACACCCTGCCCGGCTCGCGCGCCTCGACCGGCCCCGGCTCGGCGCCGATCGGCGGCCGCTCCGGCCCGCGCCCGAAGATTGCCGACAGCGCCACGGCGAGCAGCACCAGGCCCGCCACCAGCAGGCGTCGGGGCGTGATGCCGGGACGGAAGCCGATCATGGTGGGGAGCCTACCCCATCTGTCATGTATGGACGGCCCCCGTTTCGCAAGGTGTGAGTAGCGACGTTTGGCGAGCAGGTAGGAGCAGTCATGTATGCGACCTGTGTGTGCGGCAGTGAGAGCCGCTGGCCAAGAAGGTATCCGTGGCCGTGATCTCCAATCATCCCGACGCCCTCGAGGGGCGATGACAGCAGGGAGTGTTCCCGGTCCGGTAGGCCTACCGATTTCGCCATCTATCGTTGCTGGCTCCTTGCGAAGGGTTGGCGCCGGCTCGTCGTCTCAGGCGGCGAGCGGAGCGCGATAGGGCTGGTTGTCCCTGAGCATGGCCCACAGGATGCGGGCGGTGCGGGCGGCCTGGGCGACGGCCAGCACCTTCTTCTTGTGCTGGCGCGCCATCAGGCGGCGCAGCCAGGGCGAGGCTTTGTCGGGCTGGCGGGCGACGTGGCGCAGCCAGGCGGTGGCGCCGAGCACGAGCAGGCGGCGCAGGGTGCGGTCGCCTTGCTTGGTGATGGCGCCGAGGCGTTGCTTGTCGCCGCTCGACTGGTCGTGCGGCGTCAGGCCGAGCCAGGCGGCGAAGTCGCGGCCGCTCTTGAACATCGCCGGATCCGGCATGGTGGCGAGCAGGGCATGGGCGGTGAGCGGGCCGACCCCGGGCGCGCTCCCCAACAGCAGCGCCCGGGCGTCGGCCCGCGCTTCAGCCACGATGCTTGCCTGCAGCTCCTCGATCGTCGTCTCGAGCTGGGCATGATGGGCCGCGAGGCTGCGCGCAGACATCAGAGCCGAGCGCGGCAGCCCTGCCGTGTCCTCGCCGATCGCCGCCAGCAGCTGATCCAGGCCGCGCTTGCCGACCGGCGCCACGATGCCGAACTCGCCCAGCAGCGCGCGCAGGGCGTTGGCCGTCTGCGTGCGCTGGCGCACCAGCAGCTCGCGGCTGCGATGCAGCGACAGCGCCGCCTGCTGCTCCACCGTCTTCAGCCGCACGAAGCGCATGTCTGGACGGCTCATCGCCTCGCAGCACGCCTCAGCGTCGCGCCCGTCGTTCTTGTTGCGCTTGACGTAGGGCTTCACGTAGGCCGGCGGCATCAGCCGAACCTCGTGGCCCAGACCCTGAAGCACCCGCCCCCAGTGGTGCGCCGAGCCGCACGCCTCCATGCCGATGGTCGCCTTCGGCAGCCCGGCGAAGAACTCCGCCATCCGCGCCCGCTTCAGGCGACGACGCAACACCACCTTGCCGCTGGCGTCGCGGCCATGCAGCTCGAAGACGTTCTTCGCGATGTCCAGTCCGATCGTGATAGCCTGTTCCATGGACGGTCCCCTTTGACTGGCTGCTTCAACGACACCAGTGTGGCACGCTCGATGCCGTTTGGGGGCCGTCCACCCCATCATCCCGAGCGCAGCGAGGGATCCAGGAGCGGCCTGGATTCCTCGCTGCGCTCGGAATGACAGGGTTACCGAATCGGCGCGCCGAGCTTGACCCAGCGGGCGATGGCGTCGCGCTCCTGCGGCGTGAGCTCGGTGATGTTGCCCGGCGGCATCGCCTTCGTGTGGAACACCTGCTGCAGGATCATCGGGGCATAGACACGCATCTGGCCGGGCGTCTCCAGCATCACGCCCTTGGGCGGCGCGGCAAAGCCCTCGCGCGTCGGCTTGGCGGCGTGGCAGGTCGCGCAGCGCTCGGCGATGATCGAGGCGACCCTGGGAAAGTCGACATCGCCCGCCGCCAGCGCCGGCTCGTCGGTGCTGCTGCGCGGCGCCAGCGCCAGCGCCGTCGCCACCAGGATCACCAGCCCGGAGGCCAGCACCAGCGGATTGCCCTGGTGCGTGTGGCGCTGCACGAACCACAGGCGGATCAGCCCGCCCGAGACCGTGAGCCCGATCAGCGCCAGCCAGTTCCAGTGATGGCCGGTGGCCGTCGCATAGTGGTTGCTGATCATCGAGAACAGCACCGGCAGGGTGAAGAAGGTGTTGTGCACCGAGCGCTGCTTGCCCATCAGCCCGTATTTGGCATCGGGCATGCGGCCGTCCTGCTTGGCCTTCACCAGCTCGCGCTGGCCCGGGATGATCACGAAGAAGACGTTGGCCACCATGATGGTGCCCAGCACGGCGCCGAAATGAATGAAGGCGCCGCGGCCGGAGAACAGCTGACACAGCCCCCAGGCCATCGCCGCGACCAGGACCGCAAGGACGCCGGCGAGCGCCATGGCATCGTTGCCGATCGGGCTCCGGCACAGGAGGTCGTAGACGATCCAGCCGCCGGCGATGAAGGCAAGCCCGATGCCGATCGCCTGCCACTGGCCGAGATCCTTCACTTGCGGGTCGATCAGCGCCACCTCGGCGCCGAGATAATAGACCAGGCCCATCAGGAACATGCCGCTGATCCAGGTGGTGTAGGCCTCCCACTTGAACCAGTGCAGCGTTCCGGGCAGCGCCGGCGGCGCCACCTTGTACTTCTGCGCGTGATAGAAGCCGCCGCCGTGGATCGACCAGACCTCGCCGCCGACGCCCCTGTCCTCGTCGGCCGGGCTCTTCGGCGCGAGCAGGGCGTCGTCGAGCCAGATGAAATAGAAGGAGGCGCCGATCCAGGCGATGCCCACGATCATGTGGCTCCATCGCCCGACCAGGTTCAGCCATTCCAGCAGATACGCCCAATCCATCGCGTCACCTTAGCACGCCACACATCATACCTTCCCCCGGAGGGGGAAGGTGGCGCGGAGCGCCGGATGGGGGATGTTGAAGCCGGACTCCCGCGTTCGTCTTCGACATCCCCCTTCCCTTCGGACACCTTCCCCCTCCGGGGGAAGGTAAACGGCCCTGGTTTGTGCCCCCCGGTACGCGATCCTTTGCCATGCCGGGGCGTGGAATCGCTACACGGCGGCCCGACCCTGCGCTAAAGCAAGAGCCGAACCAGACATACGGACCGGCGCGAGGGAGTGTCGCATGGCGATCGCGGTGCCAGCAGGCGTGGAGATCAACGGGGCCATCACGCCCGGATTCGAGACCGTTCTCACGCCCGAGGCCGTCGCCTTCATCGTCGATCTGCAGCGCCGCTTCAACCCGCGGCGCGCGGAGTTGCTCGCCGCGCGGGCCGAGCGCCAGAAAAAGCTCGATGCCGGCCAGAAGCCGGATTTCCTGCCCGACACCAAGGAGATCCGCGACAAGGACTGGACCGTGGCGCCGCTGCCGAAGGACATCCTCGACCGCCGCGTCGAGATCACCGGGCCGGTCGACCGCAAGATGGTGATCAACGCGCTGAATTGCGGCGCCAATGTCTTCATGGCCGATTTCGAGGACGCCTCGACGCCGACCTGGGCCAACATGGTCGAGGGGCAGTTCAATCTGCGCGACGCCGTGCGGCGCACCATCACCTTCGCCGATCCGCAGAGCGGCAAGAGCTACGCGCTCAACCAGAAGACCGCCGTCCTGTTCGTGCGCCCCCGCGGCTGGCATCTGCCCGAAATGCACGTGATGGTCGACGGCAAGCCGATGTCGGGCTCGCTGTTCGATTTCGGCCTGTACTTCTTCCACAACGTGAAGGAGGCGATGGCGCGCGGCACCGGGCCGTATTTCTACCTGCCCAAGCTCGAGAGCCATCTCGAGGCGCGGCTGTGGAACGACGTGTTCGTGCATGCGCAGCAGGCGCTGGGCGTGCCCAACGGCACGATCAAGGCCACGGTGCTGATCGAGACCATCCTCGCCACCTTCGAGATGGACGAGATCCTGTGGGAGTTGAAGGACCACTCGGCCGGCCTGAACTGCGGCCGCTGGGACTACATCTTCAGCTTCATCAAGAAGTTCCGCGAGCAGGACTGGGCGGTGCTGCCCAACCGTGGCGAGGTCACCATGACCAGCCACTTCCTGCGCAGCTACAGCCAGCTGGTGATCAAGACCTGCCACCGCCGTGAGGTGCACGCGATGGGCGGCATGGCCGCCCAGATCCCGATCAAGAACGATCCGGCGGCCAACGAAGCGGCGATGGAGCGCGTGCGCGCCGACAAGCGCCGCGAGGCGGGCGACGGCCATGACGGCACCTGGGTGGCGCATCCCGGCCTGGTCGAGATCGCCAAGGCCGAGTTCGACGCGGTGATGAAGGAGCCCAACCAGATCGCGCGCAAGCGGCAGGACGTGCATGTCACGCCGGCCGACCTGCTGACCATGCCGACCGGCGGCAAGAGCGAGGCCGGCCTGCGCCAGAACGTGGCGGTGGGCATCGGCTATGTCGAGGCGTGGCTGCGCGGCATCGGCTGCGTGCCGCTGTTCAACCTGATGGAAGATGCCGCCACCGCCGAGATCAGCCGCGCGCAGGTCTGGCAGTGGGTGCGCCACGGCCAGAAGCTCGACGACGGCCGGCTGATCACAAAGGAGCTCGTGCGCCAGATCGTGCGCGAGGAGAACGACAAGGTGAAGGCGCAGATGGGGGCGGAGCGCTACGCCGCCGGCCGCTACGAGGACGCCGCCCAGCTGATGATCGAGCTGGTCGAGCAGCCGGTGTTCCACGAGTTCCTGACCCTGCCGGCCTACGACCGCATCATCGCCGACGAGAAGAAGGCGGCGTAGCTCTTTCCTTCCCCCGGAGGGGGAAGGTGGCGCGGAGCGCCGGATGGGGGATGTCGAAGACGGACTCCTGCGTTCGTCTTCAACATCCCCCTTCCGCCCTTCGGGCACCTTCCCCCTCCGGGGGAAGGAAGGCTCAGCCGCTGGTGATCCCGCGCTTCTTCGCGATGTCGTTCCAGCGCTCGTTCTGTGCCTTCAGGAACGCACCCAGCTCCGCCGGGCTGCTCGGCGCCGGCTCGATCGCGGCGGTGGCGAAGGCCTGGCGGATCGCCGGCAGCGCCAGTGCCGCGCGAGTCTCGCGGTTGATGCGATCGACGACCGCGGTCGGCGTGCCGGGCGGCGCCACCAGCGCGAACCACTGGAACGTGTCGTAGTCGGCGATGCCGCTGGCCTCGGCGATCGAGGGCACATCGGGCAGGGCTGCCAGCCGCTGCCTGGTCGATACCGCCAGCCCGCGCAGGCGGCCGGCCTTGATGTGCGGTAGCAGCGGCGACACGCCCAGCATCGCGAACGGCACCTGGCCCGCCACCAGATCGGTGACCGCCTGACCGCCGCCCTTGTAGGGGATGTGGTTGAGCGTGACGCCCGCCTGGTGCGCCACCAGCTCGGCGAAGAGATGCTGGCCGGTGCCGATGCCCGATGTCGCATAGTTTACCGTGCCGGGCTTTGCCTTGGCCTCGTCGAGCACCTGCTTGAGCGTCGTCCACGGCGAGCCCGCCGGCACCGCGAACATGGTGGCGCCCTTGGCCAGCAGCGTGATCGGCGTGAAGGCGGTGTAGGTGTCGACCGGCGGCTTGTCGACGAAGTTCGGACCCGCCAGCATCAGCAGCTGATGCCCGTCGGGCGGCGCCTTGACCACGAGCTGGGCGGCGATCATGCCGGTGGCGCCCGCCTTGTTCTCGACCAGCACCGACTGGCCGAACGACTTGGACAGGTGATCGGCGATGCCGCGGGCGATGATGTCGGTCGTGCCGCCGGGCGGGTAGCCCACCATCAGCGACACGGCGCGCGTCGGCCACGGCGCCTGCGCGCTGGCGGCGCGAGCGGCGACGACGGCCCCCGCAGCGGCCTGGACGAGCGTCCGGCGTGACAGAGTCATTGATTCCTCCCCTGATTGTTTCGGGAAGTATAGCATCCCCGCGACCATCAGGAGCGCCCGGCCGTGCCATCCCTTCCCAACATCGTGCTGATCCTCGCCGACAATCTCGGCTGGGGCGAACTGGGCTGCTACGGCGGCGGCATGCTGCGCGGCGCGCCGACGCCGCGCATCGACGCCCTGGCGGCCGAGGGCATCCGCTTTCTGAACTTCAACGTCGAGAGCGACTGCGTGCCGACGCGCGCCGCCCTGATGACCGGCCGGCAGGCGATTCGCACCGGCGCCTTCCAGTCGACGCCCGCCGGCCTGCCGCAGGGCCTGACGCGCTGGGAGATCACGCTGGCGCAGCTGCTGTCGGCCCGCGGCTACGCCACCGGCCATTTCGGCAAATGGCATCTGGGCGACATCGAAGGCCGCCTGCCGACCGATCGCGGCTTCGACGAATGGTACGGGATTCCGCGCACCAGCAACGAATCGCAGTACACGACCTCGCTGGGCTACGACTCCACCAAGGCGCCGCTGCCCTTCATCATGGAGGGCGTCTCAGGCTCGCCCTCGCGCAACGTCAAGCTCTTCGACCTCGACTCGCGGCGCACCATCGATCGCGAGCTGGTCGGCAAGACCGTGGCCTTCATGGAGCGGCAGGTCGCGGCGAAGAAGCCGTTCTTCGCCTACGTGCCGATCACCCAGATCCACTTCCCGACGATCTGCCACCCCGATTTCATCGGCCGCACCGGCCATGGCGAGATGGCCGATTCGCTGGCCGAGATGGACCACAACGTCGGCCTGATCCTCGACGCGGTCGACAGGCTGGACGTCACCAAGGACACGATCTTCCTGTTCGGCTCCGACAACGGGCCGGAGTTCCGCACGCCCTGGCGCGGCACCGCCGGCTACTGGCGCAGCACGTATCACACGGCGATGGAAGGCAGCCTGCGCGTGCCCTTCGTGCTGCGCTGGCCGGGCACGGTGCCGGCGGATGTCGTGACCAACGAGATCGTGCACATCGCCGACCTGTTCCCGACCATCGCCCGCATCGTCGGCGCCGAGGTGCCGACCGACCGCGTGATCGACGGCATCGACCAGCTCGACTTTTTCAGCGGCAAGCAAACGCACTCCAACCGCGAGGGCTTCGTCTTCTACATCAAGCAGGAACTGCGCGCGGTGAAGTGGAAGGACTGGAAGCTGCACCTGATCTGGGAGCCCGAGGTCAACGACGGGCCGATCAAGCTGGAGTCGCCCTATCTCTTCAACCTGATCCAGGACCCCAAGGAAGAGACCGACATCGCGACCGCCAACAGCTGGGTCAGCTCCTACATGCGCCGCATGGTGCTCGACTTCCAGAAGAGCCTGCAGGACTACCCGCCGGTGCCGCCCGGCGCACGCGATCCCTACACGCCGCCACGTTGACTACCTCCAAGAGGCACTCCAGCGCCTATAGCCACGACGAGTACCTTCAAGGCACTGAAAGATCTATCAAGACGTACTTCGTTGTAACCTGACCTGTCGGGCGAACGGTCGTCTTCGTGAGAACCTTAGCAACGCATCGCGATCCTACCACTTTCTCGTCGGCGTGGATTCTCTCAAGGTAGCTTTGACTTATACTAGGGCCGGTCTTGCCAGAGATCACATCACGACCATCGGGCTGGAATTCGAACTGCATCGTATTTGGTAGAATACCCAAGAGGATACCGCTTAGTTTCTCTTCACGCTCCTCGATATTTGTCCTCTGAGATCGATCATAACCTCTTGAAATACTTTCTGGGCCAAAGGTGTCGTCCTTATCTCCCTCCACAATGCGCAATGTAGCGCCTGCGTTGTGCAACACTTCGTAGAAGTCCTTTACTGCAGCAAAAACTCTTCTGTTCATCGACTCGATTGTTTGGACATATTGCTCGTCGGTTCCCATACCGAAAGCTTCAATAGCTCGTGTTACCTCGTCTAGCGTTTCCCTCAACGCGGTTGGGACAAACGTCAATTGGTCGCTACCTCTCTCCTCAAGCAGGAAACCAAACGACCCGTGAACGACGCCGTGGATCTGCAATGCTGAAAGCTCTTTGAGCGGAACACGACCGCGATCACCCAATAGCCCTTCTTCGCTTCGACTCGCGAACTGTCTCGAGACAATGTCCTGATACTTTCCTAGCGCGTCACTCGCAAAGGCAGCATCAATTGAATGCGTGCCAAACACGGGCGATCCGCTGAAGAACAAAGCAACGTTGGCGAGCGTATCAGGGAATGCTTCAAGTTCCCGAAGTCGCTCCTCCAGAGTTGCCTTTAGCTCCTTATACGCGAGCACACCTATTGGATCATCCTCTACCGAACGAGAGTCGAGGATCTGATCCACAGCTGCCAGCTCAGCAGACAGCGCCTGCTTTTCCAAGGCCTTAACCATCTAGCGAGGCTTTCGCTTGCTGCACTAGTTGAGCTTCGTTGATGCCGTCACTAGGCGTAGTAGCCAGTCGCACGAGCAACATTCCCTTTCTGGCATCTGTTATTCGTTGATGAGAGAACAGCGAGAACCAGTACGTAACGTCCTCAACGATTTTCTCAGCAGGCTTATCAAGATCAATCGGAAACGCTTCACAGTGATATCTGGTCTTGCACTCACGAGGGGAAAGCATCGTCGTGAACTGTGCCACATCCACCGCCCAAGCTTTCGGATCCACCTGGTACTTAATTGGGCGTCGAAACAGTGTGACGATATCGATGTCTCCTGGCGCACGGCCACGAGTTTTCTCTACATCCTCCACAAAGCTGCCATTCAACCACTGGTAGCCGACCACGAAACCAGATGAGAAAAGCGCCTGCCGGTACTTCACGAGACCGTCGAGAAGCTCCAGGCGTTGGCGTGACTTACCAAACCGATCGACGACCTGAGACATCGATACCTCATAGGGTGAACGGTCCTTTAAAGTTGTGGGGCTGCCAATCCACGCAGGCAGGAGGCCCAGCACGTTGAACTCAGGAATGTTGCTGACCGGCATGCCTCCCCCGTGGCCGAGCTTCGTTCGTTCGCTCACGCGGAAGACATTGTACAATCGTTAGTAAACGGCGACAAATACGCTCCGTTCCGTGGACGCGGAACTCGGCTGTTCAACACTGAGCCCGCTTTCCAAGGTTTTTCCTGCGGAGCGCGCGAAGTGGTTGGGCTCTTCTATAGGGCCTTTAGGCAGCCTCCCTTGCGACCTGCCGGCCGCGGAAGAAGTCGATGATCCGCCGCCCGAGTCGCTCGCGGTCCGTCGGACCGCCGATGCTGGCCAGCGCCACGTCGGCGACGGGCGCCGGAATCGAGAACGCGCGCCGGCTGGCCACGAGATCGCGGACGAAGGCGTCGTCGAACTCCGGATGCGGCTGGAAGGAGAGCGCGCGGCCGCCGTAGTCGAGGCCCGCCACCGGGCAGAACTCCGACGTGGCGATCACGGCGGCATCGGGCGGCACCTCGATCACCTGGTCCTGGTGCATGGCGGCGATGGCGATCTCGCCGCCGTCGCTCAGGCTGTAGCGGTGCACGCCGCAGCCCCAGCCGCGCTCGGACTTCACCACCTTGCCACCCATGGCCTCGGCGAGGATCTGATGGCCGAAGCAGATGCCGACCACCGGCACGTCGGCGGCGATCGCCCGGCGCAGGAAATCCTTGAGCGTGCGCATCCACGGCAGGTCCTCGTAGACGCCGTGCTTGGAGCCCATCACCAGCCAGCCGTCGGTGGCGGTCACCGATTCGGGGAAGACGCCGTCGACGACGCGCCAGGTGCTGAAGCGCAATGACGGATCGAGCGCGCCGAACAGGCGCTCAGCCATCTCTGGCATGGTGCCGTGGGCGTCGAGAAGGTCATCAGGCGTCACGCCCGGTTCGAGGATACCGATATGCATGGTGGTGCTTCAGTGTGCCTTTCCTGTCATCCCGAGCGCAGCGAGGGATCTATGTCTGCCCTGGATCCCTCGCTGCGCTCGGGATGACAGCATGTCGGTGCCCTAAGCCAGATGCCGCGCCATCTCGGGCCGCGCCTTCAGCTCGCGGCCCTGGCGTGCGACGAGCTTGGCGATGCGCTCGGGCGCGAAGTTCATGTCGACGAAGCCGGTCGCGGTGTTGGCGACCTCGTGGTACTCGGCGATCAGGCCGTTCTCGATGCGCATGATCGCCACGCCCTCGAACATCGCCCGCGCGCCCTTCGCTTCGGGCAGCTTCGAGCGGTAGCTGAAGGTGTAGCGCGCATAGAGCGTGCGGCCGTCGAACACCGGATCGTGCATGTCCCAGCGGAAGCTGTCGGCGGTCCTGTAGAAGAAGTCGTGGATCAGCTCGGCGATCCGCGCGCGACCCTTGAAAGCGCCGTAGAACACGTCGTGATAGACGCCATCCTCGGTGAACAGCGCCGCCAGGCCGGCGCCGTCCTTGCGCTCCACCGCGTCGCAGAACTGCCGCAGCATCGCGGTCGCGTCCATCGTCTTCGTCCCTCTACGGTCAGGCCGGGGATGCTACCATGCGCGCCATGCGCAGAACCATCATCGCAGCTTCATTTCTGCTGGCCAGTGCGACGGCGGCAGCCCAGGACTTCGACCTGCAGGGCCACCGCGGCGCGCGCGGCCTGGCGCCTGAGAACACGCTGGCGGCCTTCCGCAAGGCGCTTGAGATCGGCGTCACCACCATCGAGACCGATCTGGGGCTGACAAGCGACGGCGTGCTGGTGCTGGCGCACGATCCGCGCCTGAACCCCGACCTGGCGCGCGGCCCCGACGGCAAGTGGCTGACCGGCTGGGGTCCGCCGATCCGCACGCTCAGCCGCGGCGAGCTCGACGCCTACGACGTCGGGCGCCTGAACCCCGAGGGCCGCTATGCGCGGCAATGGACGCAGCAGGTGGCGGCGGACGGCGAGCGCATCCCGACCTGGCAGGCGCTGGTCGCGCTGACCCGCGCGATGGGCCGCGACGCGGTGCGCTTCAACATCGAGACCAAGCTTTCGCCCGACCGGCCGGACGAGACCGCCGATCCGCAGACCTTCGCCCGCGCCGTGGTCGAGGCGGTCCGCGCCGAGGGCGTCGTGGCGCGCACAACAATTCAGTCCTTCGACTGGCGCACGCTGCTGGAGGCCAAGAAATTGGCGCCGGAGATCGCCACCGCCTGCCTGACCATCGAGACCTCGAACATGGACACGGTGCGCCGTGCCACGCCGCCTTCACCCTGGCACGCCGGCCTCGACCTGGCCGCCCATGGCGGCTCGCTGCCGCGGCTGGCCAAGGCGGCGGGATGCGACACCTGGTCGATGTTCTGGCGCAACCTGACGCCGGAACTGGTCAAGGAGGCCAAGGGGATGGGGCTTCTGGTGCTGCCCTGGACGGTGAACGATCCGGGAGAGATGGGTCGGCTGATCGACATGGGCGTCGACGGCCTCATCACCGACTATCCCGACCGGTTGCGTCAGGTGATGACTGCACGCGGGCTGAAGCTGCCGTAACCGGCCGACACAATGGCGCCGATACGGACCTCGATTCCATCACAATCCCGGGCCACACTGGACGATGGCGGACACCGGGGGCCGGAAGCCCTTGTTGCGCGGAGGGCCAAGGTGACGGTCGGACGGGACCGGGTTGGGGGGCGCAATCCGAAGCGGGCGATGGTGCGACTGGCGATCGCCGGCGCGCTGCTGGTGCTTGCACTGCCGGCAGCGGCCCAGGCTCCCACGCCTTGGCCGGAGCGCTTCTACAACCCGCAGCCCGCGCCCGACGACCTGATCCTGCCGATGCCCTGCGGCGGCGCCATGGCCTTCCGGCGCATCGACGTGCCGCACGAGAAGACGCTGTCGGACCGCAAGATCGTGATCGGCGGCAGCGAGGAGCGCTTCGCCTTCGCCGAGGGCAGCCGCTACGAGTACATCGAGGGCTCGTTCGCCGATCGCGCCGACAAGCGCCGGCGCTACTACTACCTCGCCAAGTACGAGACCACCGTCCTGCAGCTCGACGCCATGGCCGGCGAGTGCAAGGAGGCGAGCCGCGCCGGCCTGCGCCCGGCCACCGGCACGACCTGGTACGACGGCATGCGCGCGGCGCATCGCTACACCGAATGGCTGCTGAAGGACGCCAGGGCCAAGCTGCCGCGCGAGGACGGCGCGCCCGGCTTCCTGCGCCTGCCGACCGAGGCCGAATGGGAGTTCGCCGCGCGCGGCGGGGTCGCCGTCTCGCCCTCGGAGTTCGAGGCCAAGACCTTCCCGATGGCCGACGGCGTCGAGAAGTATGTCTGGTTCCGCGGCACCAAGTCGTCGAACGGCGAGGTCCAGCTGGTCGGCGCGCTGAAGGCCAATCCGCTGGGCCTGCACGACATGCTGGGCAATGTCGACGAGATCGTGCTCGAGCCCTTCCGGCTCAACAAGCTGGCGCGCCTGCACGGCCAGGCCGGCGGCTTCGTCGTCAAGGGCGGCAACTACCAGACCTCGGAGGAGGACGTGCGCTCGTCCTACCGCTACGAGCTGGCGCCGTTCGACGACAAGGGGCCGCGCCGCTCGCCCACGGTGGGCTTCCGCCTGGCGCTGGTGGCGCCGGTGATCTCCTCGCCCGCGCGACTGGAGGCGATGCGCAAGGCCTGGGCCGAGCTGCCCAAGGTCGAGACCCTGCGGCCCGGCGACGGCGCCCAGGGCGACCCGCTGGGCGAGATCCAGAAGCTGATCGCCGCCTCGGCCGACCCCGACGTGCGCGCCCGGCTGACGGCGCTGCAGCGCGCCTACGCCCAGCGCCTCGACGACGAGCTCAACATGCGGGCGCGCGCGTCCAAGAGCCTGTTGCGCCTGGCCGCCTTCCTCGCCGACAAGATCAAGGCCGATCGCGCCTTCATCAGCAACATCGAGAAGAGCCGCGACACCCAGAAGGCGGCCGGCATGAACGTGACGGCGCTGGACGGCCGGCTGCGCGAGATGAACGCCGCGATGCAGGGCAACGTGCGCTACTACGCCGACACCATCGTTCAGATCGCCCAGGATTTTGCCGACTCCACGATCGCCCAAACGCTTGGTACGTTGCGGCTGGAGTTCGACAAGACCAAGGTCGGCCATCTGGACCGCTACGCCCAGCTTGCGGCCCGGCAGGCCGCCGCCTACCGCAAGTCGGGTGCCGCCCAGCCGGATGCGTGGCTGAAGGAAATACTGGCTTTGCCCTGAGGAGAGGCCGATGCCCGGATTGATGCAATCGCGTTCGCTGCGCGCCGCCATGGCCGGGGTGCTCTGCGTGCCGCTGCTGCTGACGGGTTGCGACGGCGGCGCCAACGATCCCGGTCTGACCCCGGAACAGCGCCGCATCCGCGCGCAGCGCGCCGAGCAGGACCGCACGGTGGGCGGCGGCGCCATCGCCGGCGCGGTGCTCGGCGGCCTGATCGGCCTGGCGGTGGGCGGCAGCAACCGCGGCGCCGCGGCGGCGATCGGCGCGGCCGCCGGCGCGGCGGTGGGCGGCGCCACCGGCTACTACGTCGCCAGGCGCAAGCAGCAATACGCCAACGAGAACCAGCGGCTGGGCGTCATGACCGCCGACGTGCAGAACGAGAACCAGCAGCTGGCGCAATACGTCGCCGACACCCGCACCGTGGTCGCCCACGACAAGGCCGACCTCGCGCGCCTGCGCAACGAGTACACCAACCGCCGCGCCTCGCGCGCCGACCTCGACCGCCGCATCGCCATCGCCGAGCAGGATGCCCAGGCGATCCAGCAGCGCATCAACGCGGCGCGCCGGCAGCAGCAGGAATTCATCCAGGCGCGCCAGCAGACCCCGGGCGCGGGCGGCGCGCAGATGGACTCGGAGATCGCCCGGCTCAGCCATCAGATCGCCCAGCTCGAGGCGCAGCTCAACGATCTCAACACGTCGATCTCGATCACGCGTACCGGCTGATCGCGGCGGAGGGCACCATGCGCAACCTCCTCGGCACGACGGCACTGGCACTGGCGCTGGCGGCCTGCAACACCACCGACCCGAACCAGGGCGGCTTCTTCGGCGGCCTGGGCGGGCTGGTGAGCGGCAACTACGAGCGCGACACCCAGGCACGGCGCGACGCGCTGGCCGCCGAGCAGGCGCGCAACCAGCAGCTGCGCGACCAGGCGTCCGCCAGCCAGCGCGAGCGCCAGCAGATCGCCTACGAGCGCGCCAGCCTGCAGCGGCAGGTGGCGGCGCTGAACAGCGACATCAGCCGCCTGAACGGCCGGCTGAGCGCCGCCGAGGCCCAGCGGCGCAACGATCCGCAGCTCGCCAACCTGCGCGCCGAGCTCGCCGCGCTGGAGCGCAGCGTGCGCCTGGCCGCCAGCGACAACAGCGGGCGCGACGCCGCGGCGGAAGCCGCCAAGCGCCGCCAGATCGAGGAATTGACGCGCCGCAAGCAGCTGCTGGAGCGCGCCATCGACCAGGCCGCGGGCACGCGCTCGTAGCAGGTCATTTGGGGCAGGCGGTGTCCTGCCACTGGAAGCCGACGCCGCTCGCCTTGAGGAACTGCGCCGTGCCCGAGGAGCCGAGCGCGAAGCCGCCGGTCGCGCCCGGCATCGACTGGCTGATGAAGGAGTTGATGCCGACAACGCGGCCGCACATGTCGATCAGCGGCCCGCCGGAATTGCCGACGCCGACCGCGGCAGTGTGCGCCACCGCGGGAAGCCCGCCGTCGCGATTCTGCACCGCGCTGACCTCGCCGCGGGTCAGCACAAGCTCGGGCGCGGCGCCGAGATTGCCCTGCAGGATCGCCCGGAAATTCCGATCGTTGGCGAGGGTGTTGCCGGGATAGCCGGCGGCCACCACTTCCTTGAGCGCCGCCGGCTCGGCCGCCAGTGGCAGAATGCCGGTACCCGGCGCCGCGCCGTCGACCAGGCGCACGACCGCGAAGTCCTTGCCGCCGGCCCGGCCGCCGACCGCGGCAATGACCTGGCCGACATACGGCTTGCCCATCTTGCGCGACATGACGATGACCTTGTCGCCTTCCCACGGACCTTCGACGACATGGCTGTTGGTAACGAGGATGCCAGGTGCCACGAAGAAACCGGTGCCCAGGGACTTCTGCGTCAGGATCAGCGCGGTGGTGCTCTCCAGCAATGGCGTCAGATCGGAGGCGCGGCTGGCCGGCGCCGCGGTCGAAGGCGCACCGGGCGGCGGCGGCGCGGGCATCGGCGGCGTGGCGGCGGCCGGGGTGACGCCGGGGTTGGGGTTGGCGTCGCCGCTCTTGCCCGGCGGGGCGGGCGTCATCGGCGGCGTGCCGGGCGGCTTGGGCGTGCTGCCCGGGCCGAGCAGGCCGCCCGGATCCTGGATGGTGCAGACATTGCCGGCCAGCGCGTCGCGCAGCCTGGCGATCTGGTCCTCGATGTCCTTGTTGCTCTTCTTCTGCGCCTCCAGCGCCTTCTCCAGTGCGGCAACGGCGGCGGGATCCGGCTTGGGCGGCGCGGGTGGCGGCGGCGCGGGCGGCGCCTGCACGGTGACGCTGACCAGCGGGCGATAGAAAAGGTACCAGCCGAGGCCAAGGCCCAGCAGCAGCAGCAGGATGCCGCCGGCAACCAGGCCTGCCACCCTCAGCCCGCTCCCGCGGGGCTTGTCTTCCGCCATTGCCTTATCCGCCTCGTGCCCGGAATGCAGGCGCCATCATAGCGCGCGGCACGGCTGAATTATGGCCGATCCCCGGCACCTAGGCGACAGTCCGTGTCATCCGGCGACGCGTCCGAAGCGGCCCAGCAGCTCCAGAAGCTCGGCGGCCTCGAGCGCGCGGACCACCTTGCCCGGCGGCTTGAAGGTCGGCGTGTCCTCGGCCGCCAGCATGGCGTTGAGCACCGCCTCCTCGACCGCGTCGACCACCGCCAGGTAGACCGGGTCGAAGCGCTCGTCGTCGAGCGCCTGCAGGTGCCACAGCGCCGGCCCCCGGCCCGGCAGCTCCATCGGGTTGGCCGTGCTGATCGCCAGGAACAGGTCGCCCGATCCATTGCCGCCATAGGTGCCGCCGCGGCCGATGCCCAGCGCGCCGCGCCGCGCCACCCGCCGCAGCTGGTGCGGCAGGATCGGCAGGTCGGTGGCGATGATGCCGATGATCGAGCCGCGCTCGCGCGCCATCAGCAGGTCATGGCGCAGATGCGCACCCACCGGCACGCCGCGCACGGTGAACTGGTCGCGCCGGCCGTGATTGGCCTGCACCAGCACGCCGATCGTGCCCGACACGCCGCCGACCTCGACCTTGCGGGATGCCGTGCCCGTCCCGGCCTTGAACTCGTAGGCGATCATGCCGGTGCCGCCGCCGACGTTGCCCTCGGCCACCGGCCCGCCCTTCGCGCCGTCGAGCGCGGCCAGCACATGCGCTTCTGTCACATGCTGGCCGTTGATGTCGCTCAAGGTGCCGTCATAGGTCTCGGCGACGACCGGCATCGCCCAGAGATGGTCCGACGCGAAGCGCGGATAGCGGCGGATCATCCACCGCACGGCGGCGTGGTGCACGATGCCGACGCTGTGGGTGTTGGTGATGCAGATCGGCCCGTTGACGTAGCCGCCATCCTCGATCCAGTGGCTGCCGGTCATCTCGCCGTTGCCGTTGAAGCGGTGGATGCCGGCCCACACCGGGCGCATCGCCGCCTCGTCGGCGCGCGGCACGATGGCGGTGACACCGGTGCGCACCGATGTCTCGGCGATCGTGGTCAGGCCGACGGCGATGCCCGGCACGTCGGTGATGGCGTTGAACGGGCCGGGCACGCCGTCGAACGGCACGCCGGCTTCCCGTGCGCGGGGCTTGCGCTGACTGCTCACGCGATCACCTTCTGAATTCGCCAATCAACCGGTATACAGGCGCACGGTTCGCGACGGAGGGAAAGAGCATGAAGCTGTTGATGACCGGCGCCGCCGGCGGCGTGGCGCGCATGACCCGGCCGATGCTGCGCGAGCTCTATCCCGACATGGTGCTGAGCGACGTGAGGCGGCCCGACGATCTGCGCAACGACGAGGCCTTCGCGCCCGCCGATCTCACCGACCTCGCCGCCGTCGAGACGATCACCAAGGGCATCGACGGCGTGATCCATCTCGGCGGCGTGTCGGTCGAGCGTCCCTGGGACGAGATCCTGCCGGCCAACATCATCGGCTGCCACAACCTCTTCGAGGCGGCGCGGCGCAACGGGGTCAAGCGCGTGATCTTCGCCTCGTCGAACCACGCCATCGGCTTCTATCCGCGCACGCGGCGCATCGGCACCGATCACGCCGTGCGGCCCGACGGCTACTACGGCGTGAGCAAGGCCTTCGGCGAGGCGATCGGCGCGCTCTACGCCTACAAGCACGGCCTGCGCGTCACCAGCCTGCGCATCGGCAATGTCGACTACAAGCCGGTCGACCTGCGCCGGCTGTCGATCTGGATCCATCCCGAGGACCTCGTGCAGCTCTTCATGATCGGCCTGGAGCATCCCGAGGTGCGCTGCGAGATCTTCTACGGCGTGTCGAGCAACGCGCGCAGCTTCTGGGACAACCGCCGCGCCTACGAGCTGGGCTACGAGCCGGCGCACGTCGCCGAGGACCATCGCGACCAGGCGCTGGCGGCACAGGCCGGGCTGCCGCCCGATCCGATCGGCGACTGGTTCCAGGGCGGCACCTTCTGCGCCGACGGCTACGACAACAAGGACGAGCTGCCGCGTTCGTGACTTCTCCTTCGCCTGGAGGGCAGGGCGATGGCATAGGGGGTTTTCCTCCCTCTCCCCGCTTGCGGGGAGAGGGTCGGGGTGAGGGGTCGTCTCAGGTTGGGCACAGCCGTAGTGCGCCAATTGCCCGCAGCCCCTCACCCCAACCCTCTCCCCGCAAGCGGGGAGAGGGAGCAGAAGGCAAGAGCACGGGCGGCGTCGGCCGATTGCTATGGTCTGCGATGGGCTACGCGGCATGCGCCGGCGCCGCCTGCCGGGCCATGGCGCGGTCCACCAGCTCCAGGCGGAGCGGCCGGTTGCACTCGGCGGCGGCGCGCACGACCCGGATGACTGCCGGCAGCACGTCGCGCGCGAGGTCGTGGCCCTGGGCGCGCCAGCGTGCGGCATGAAGCGCGACGTCGGCGGGCACGTCGGCACCCCAGGAGCGCCGCAGCGTCCCCTCGACGGCTTTGTGCCAGGCCGCGTCGTCGGCGGACGAGGGGCCTTGCGATGGTTTGCTATCGTTCGCTATGGGCGGTGAGGCAGGAAGCCCCTCATCCGCCGCGCCGTCGCCTGGCATCTCCCCACCGCCTTCGCGGGGAGACGGGAATGCAGGATGGCGGCGCCGCGCGCGCTTGCCGATGCGCTGGGTGATCTCCCAGTCGACGATCGACAGGTACTCGACGTCGCCGACCGCGTAGCGGCGCACCAGGCCGCGCGCCGCCAGCTCCTCGATCATGGCGCGCACGGCATCGTCGTCGAGCGCGTCGCCGGGAAACACCTGCAGGCGGAGCGTGCGCGGCCGCAGCGCCAGCACGCCGAAATCGTCGGCGAAATTGCTCAGCCCGAGCAGCAGCAGGCGGGTCATCGGGGCGCAGTCGACGACCGCCTCCGAGGTCCAGAATTCGGGCGAGATCAGGCGGGCGCGAGACATGGGAAGCTCCAGAGGTGAACGCTGGGGGCATTGTGCGCCTGCGTGGCGGCAGAACCTATTTCCACCCCTACGATTGTCGGCGAGCGCCGGATATGCCTACGGCCATCGGCGTTATTTCCGCCCCTAGGAGTGTCAGCGCGCGGTCTGGCGTGAATGCTGGAGCGATGTCCGGCCGAGTTGAGTCACCATTGTCATCCCGAGCGCAGCGAGGGATCTATGCGTCTGAGCCTGGATCCCTCGCTGCGCTCGGGATGACAGGGGCCTCGCATCTTGCTTCGGCGATGGATTCCCTGGCCATCCAGCGTCATCACACTGATGCGTGGCGGGCAATGGTGCCTGCCCGGCCGGCGTGGCATGGTTGCTGCTACCCGGCAGGGGCAGGAGTCACCAATGGTCAGCCGCATCAACCCGAACCGCTTCACCACGCGGCCGGAGATCGAGGGCACGTTCGGCGTCGTCGCCTCGACGCACTGGATCGCCACCGCCGTCGGCATGGGCATCCTCGAGCGCGGCGGCAACGCCTTCGACGCCGCCTGCGCCACCGCGTTCACCCTGCAGGTGGTCGAGCCGCACCTCAACGGTCCGGGCGGCGACGTGCCGGTGATCGTGCATGACGTGCGCAAGGGGCGCACCGAGGTGATCTGCGGCCAGGGTCCGGCGCCGGCGGGCGCCACCATCGCGCATTACCGCGGCCTGGGCCTCGACATGGTGCCCGGCACCGGCCTGCTGGCGGCCTGCGTGCCCGGCACCTTCGGCACCTGGATGCTGCTGCTGCGCGACTACGGCACGATGACGCCGCGCGACGTGCTGGAGGCGGCGATCGCCTATGCGCGCGACGGCCACGCCATCGTCGAGCGCGTCTCGGCCACCATCAACACGGTGAAGGACCAGTTCGCGCAGCACTGGAAGTCCTCGGCGGCGCTCTATCTGCCGAATGGCAGCGTGCCGGCGCCGGGCACGATCTTCCGCAACGTGGCGATGGCCGAGACCTACACGCGCATCCTCAAGGAAGCCGAGGCCGCCGGCGGCGATCGCGTGAAGCAGATCGAGGCCGCCGCGCGCGCCTGGTCGCATGGCTTCGTCGCCGAGGCGATCGACAAATTCTGCCGCACGCAGGACGTGATGGACACCAGCGGCCGCGCGCACAAGGGCGTGCTGAACGCCGACGACATGGCGAGGTGGACGCCCACGGTCGAGGCGCCGACGACCTACGACTACGGCCGCTACACCGTGTGCAAGCCCGGCCCGTGGAACCAGGGACCGGTGATGCTGCAGCAGCTGGCGCTGCTGAAGGGCTATCAGCTCGACGGCATGGACCCGACCAGCGCGGAGTTCATCCACCTGCAGGTCGAGGCCGCGAAGCTCGCCTTCGCCGATCGCGAGAAGTTCTACGGCGATCCCGATTTCGTCGACGTGCCGATGCAGACCCTGCTGTCGGACGCCTACAACGCCGAGCGCCGCAAGCTGATCACCGCCCAGGCGTCGATGGATCTGCGCCCCGGCGAGGTCGAGGGCTTCGGCGGCGTCGTCACCTTCCGCAAGGCCGACGCCTCGCGCAGCGCCGTGGCGGCGAGCGGCGCCGGCGAGCCGACGGTCGGCCGCCTCGGCGAGGCGCGCGGCGACACGGTGCATTTCGACATCATCGACCGCGACGGCAACATGGTGACCTCGACGCCCAGCGGCGGCTGGCTGCAGAGCTCGCCGGTGATCCCCGAGCTCGGCTTCCCGCTGGGCACGCGCGCGCAGATGTTCTGGCTCGACGAGGGCAAGCCCGGCACGCTCGCGCCCGGCAAGCGGCCGCGCACTACCTTGACGCCGACCATGGCGCTGCGCGACGGCGAGCCCTACCTCGCCTGGGGCTCGCCCGGCGGCGACCAGCAGGACCAGTGGATCGCCCAGTTCTTCCTGCGCCATGTCCACTGCGGCATGAACCTGCAGGAGGCGATCGACGCGCCGGCCTGGCACAGCGAGCACTTCCCGATCTCGTTCTTCCCGCGCACCGCGCGGCCGGGCGTGCTGGTGCTCGAGGGCCGCGTGCCGAAGGACACGGTGAAGGAGCTGGAGAGACGCGGCCATCTCGTCGAAATCGGCGACGACTGGTCGGAAGGCCGCCTCACGGCTGCGTCACGGGAGGGCGTCCGCCGCAAGGCCGCCGCCAACCCGCGCGGCATGCAGGGCTACGCGGCGGGACGATGAGGGGCGTCATTTCAGTACCTTCCCCCGGAGGGGGAAGGTGCCCGCAGGGCGGATGGGGGATGTCGAAGACGGACACCGCGTGTGTTGAGGCATCCCCCATCCGTCGCGCTACGCGCGCCACCTTCCCCCTCCGGGGGAAGGTAAACGCAACATGACCTGGTCGATCGTCGCGCGCGATCCCTCGACAGGCGCGCTGGGCATCGTGGTCGCCACAAAATTCTTCGCCGTCGGCGCGCGCGTGCCGCATATCGCGACGGGAGTCGGCGCGGTGGCGACGCAGGCGCTGGTCAATCCGTTCTACGGCACGCGTGGCATCCGGCTGCTCGGCGAGGGTTTGCCGGCGGCTGAAGTGATCACGCTGCTTACCAAGGACGATGACGGCCGCGAGTCGCGACAAGTCCATCTGATGGACGCTGCCGGCCGCAGCGCTGCGCATACCGGCTCGGAGTGCGTCGATTGGTGCGGCCACCTGATCCGCGACGGCTTCAGCGTCGCCGGCAACATGCTGGCCGGTGCCGCCGTGATCGAGGACACGGCACGCGCCTTTGAGGCCAATGCCTCCCTGCCCTTCCCGCAGCGGCTGATCACGGCGATGAAAGCCGGCGAGTCGGCGGGCGGCGACAAGCGCGGCAAGCAATCGGCGGCGCTGCTGATCCACGGCGCGCAGGACTACTCCGATCTCGACCTGCGGGTCGACGATCACACCGAACCGCTGGCCGAGCTGACGCGCCTGGAGGCGGTCAGCCGCGAGCACTGGACGATCTTCCGCCAGTTCATGCCGTCGCGCGAGAAGCCCGCCGGCGTGTTCGACCGCGACGTGATCAACGCGGCGGTTGCCAAGGCACAGTCGGAGCGCTGATGGCCGCGCCGATCCTGGAAGTCGCCGATCTGCGGGTGAGCTTTGCCGGCGACAACCGCCGCGACACGCTGGCCGTCGACGGCATCGGCTTCAGCCTGCAGCGCGGCCGCACGCTCGGTATCGTCGGCGAATCCGGCTGCGGCAAGAGCGTCACGTCGCTCGCCATCATGGGGCTGCTGCCCCGGGAGACGGCACGCATCGGCGGCTCGGTGCGCTTCGACGGCGAGGAGCTGCTGCGCGCGCCGGAGACCAAGCTGCGCGACCTGCGCGGCGATCGCATGGCAATGATCTTCCAGGAGCCGATGACGTCGCTCAACCCGAGCTACACGATCGGCGACCAGATCGGCGAGGCGGTGATGCGCCATCGCGGCGCGTCGAAGCGCGAGGCGCGCGCGCGGGCGATCGAGATGCTGCGCCGCGTGCGCATCCCCTCGCCCGAGCAGCGCGTCGACGAGTATCCGCACAAGCTTTCCGGCGGCATGCGCCAGCGCGCCATGATCGCCATGGCGCTGGCCTGCGATCCGCGCCTGCTCATTGCAGACGAACCCACGACGGCGCTCGACGTCACCATCCAGGCGCAGATTCTGGATCTCCTGCGCGACCTGCGCGCCGAGGGCGAGGCCTCGATCATCCTGATCACGCACGATCTGGGCGTCGTCGCCGAGCTGGTCGACGAGGTCGCCGTGATGTACGCCGGCCAGATCGTCGAGCGCGCGCCGGTCGAGGTGCTGTTCAGCCGGCCGCAGCATCCCTACACCGTGGGTCTGCTGGGCTCGCTGCCGCGGCTCGACCAGAAGCGCGAGCGGCTGGCGGCGATCGACGGCGCCGTCCCCGACATGACCGCGCCGCCGCCGGGCTGCCGCTTCGCCGCGCGCTGCCCCTTCGTCGAGCCGGCCTGCCGCGAGGGCGAGATGCCGACGCTGTCGGTCGGCGAGGACCATCTCACCCGCTGCCGCCGCGCGCCGCTGGAGCGGCTGGTGGGATGAGGGACGCCGTCCACATTCCTTCCCCCGGAGGGGGAAGGTGCCCGAAGGGCGGAAGGGGGATGTCGAAGACGGACTCCTGCGTTCGTCTTCGACATCCCCCTTCCGGCGCTGCGCGCCACCTTCCCCCTCCGGGGGAAGGGAGTGTGTCATGACTCCCCTCCTCCAGGTCGCGGATCTGTCAAAGCGCTTCGTCGCGCGGCGCGATGTGATCGGCCGGCCGACGGCGACCGTGAAGGCCGTCGATGGCGTGTCGTTCGATCTCGCCGCCGGCGAGACCCTGGCGCTGGTCGGCGAGTCGGGCTGCGGCAAGTCCACCGTCGGCCGCCTGCTGCTGCGCCTGATCGAACCCAGCGGCGGGTCGATCCGCTTCGACGGGCAGGACGTGCTGTCGACCGGCAACGCCGGCGCGCGCCGCCTGCGCCGCGACGTGCAGCTGATCTTCCAGGACCCCTACGCCTCGCTCAACCCGCGCATGACGGTGGGCGAGATCCTCGGCGAGCCGCTGCTGCTGCACAACGTCGTGCCGCCCGATCAGCGGCGCCGGCGCGTCGCCGAGCTGCTGGCGACCGTGGGCCTGCGCCCCGACCATCACCGCCGCTATCCGCACGAGTTCTCCGGCGGCCAGCGCCAGCGCATCGCCATCGCCCGCGCGCTCGCCGTCGAGCCCAGGCTGATCGTCTGCGACGAGCCGGTCTCGGCGCTCGACGTGTCGATCCGCGCCCAGGTGCTGAACCTGCTGCGCGACCTGCAGACGCGGCTCGGGCTGGCCTATCTCTTCATCTCGCACGATCTCGCCGTGGTGAAGCATATCGCCACGCGCGTCGCCGTGATGTATCTCGGCCGCATCGTCGAGACGGGCGATGCCGGGCAGGTCTTCACCGAGCCGCGCCATCCCTATACCCGCGCGCTCTTGTCGGCGATCCCCGTGCCGGCGCCCGGCGCGCGCCAGGAGCGGCGCATCCTGCAGGGCGACGTGCCCAGCCCGATCGCGCCGCCGCCGGGCTGCCACCTGCATACGCGCTGCCCCTATGCGGTCGACCGCTGCCGCGTCGAGCGGCCGCCGCTCGACCTTCGCGACGGCCACGGCGTGGCCTGCCATCTGTGGCGGCAATTGCCGCCGGCCGGCGAGGCGCTGCCCCGGGAGCTGGCGCCCAATCCGGCGCTGGAGAAGCTGCAGGCCGCCTTCGCGCGGCGCACGGAAGAAGTGGTGTGACGGCGTGTTTCTTGCGTGGCGGGACGCGGCCGATCGGGCGCATCATCGCGCCGCCCGCCACATCGACGAAACGAGAGGGAGGGGTGTCATGAGACTTCGCAACACGATTGCCATCGCGGCGTTGGCGCTGGGCATCGCCGGCGCCGCCCAGGCGCAGACGACCCTGCGTATCGGCCTGGCCGAGGATCCCGACGTCCTCGACCCGACCCTGGCGCGAACCTATGTCGGGCGCATCGTCTTCGCGTCGATCTGCGACAAGCTCTTCGACATCGACGCCGGCCTCAAGCCGGTGCCGCAGCTGGCGCTGAGCCACGAGACCTCGGCCGACGGCAAGACCGTCATCATCAAGCTGCGTCCCAACGTGGTGTTCCACGACGGCGAGAAGTTCGACGCCGAGGCGGCGAAGTACAGCCTCGAGCGGCACATGACCATGCAGGGCTCGTTCCGCCGGCCTGAGCTCTCCCAGGTGGCGAGCATCGAGGTGGTCGATCCGCTGACCATCAAGCTCAATCTCAAGGCGCCGTTCTCGCCGCTGATCGCCCAGCTCACCGACCGCGCCGGCATGATGGTCTCGCCCAAGGCAGCCAAGGAGGCCGGCGACAAGTTCGGCAACAAGCCGGTCTGCGCCGGGCCGTACAGGTTCGTCGAGCGCGTGCAGCAGGACCGCATCGTCGTCGAGAAGTTCGATCGCTACTGGAACAAGGACAATGTGCACATCGACAGGATCGTCTACCTGCCGATCGTCGACAGCACGGTGCGCCTGGCCAACCTGCGCTCCGGCGCGCTGGAGCTGATCGAGCGGCCGCTGGCCACCGACATCAAGACCATCCGCGCGATCCCCAAGGTCAAGCTCGTGACCGCCGTCGAGATCGGCTATCTCGGCGTCAGCATCAACCTCAACAACGGGCCGGCCGCGAGCACGCCGCTGGCCAAGGACCCGAAGGTGCGCAAGGCCTTCGAGCTGGCGCTCGATCGCGACGCGATCAACCAGGTCGCCTTCAACGGCGAGTTCGTGCCGGGCAACCAGTGGGTCAATCCGCAGCATCCCTACTACCAGCAGAGCGTGCCGATCCCGAAGCGCGACGTCGCCCGGGCCAAGGCGCTGCTCAAGGAAGCCGGCGTCACCGACAAGATCACCATCGACTTCATGGTGCCCAACAACCCCGAGGCGCGGCAGGTCGCCGAGCTGATCCAGTCGATGGTCGCCGAGGTCGGCTTCGACATGAAGATCCGCGTCACCGAGTTCGCGACCTCGCTCAAGCAGGCCGAGCAGGGCCAGTTCCAGGCCTTCCTGATCGGCTGGTCGGGCCGCACCGATCCCGACGGCAACATCTACGTCTTCGCCTACTGCAACGCGCCGCAGAACAACTCCAAGTACTGCGATCCCAAGACCGATGCCGACCTCAACCGCGCGCGCGAGATCGGCGATGCGGCCGAACGCAAGAAGATCTACGAGAACATCGCCCAGCGCATGATCGGCAACAACGAAGGCCACGTGACCTATCTCTATCACCGCCGCGTGCTGATCGCGCACCAGGAGCGGCTGGAAGGCTTCACCCAGATGCCCGACGGCCTGGTGCGCGTGGTGGGGCTGAAGCTGAAGTGAGGATTTTCTTTCTACCTTCCTCCGGAGGGGGAAGGTGCCCGAAGGGCGGAAGGGGGATGTCGAAGACGAACGCGGGAGTCGTTGAAGCATCCCCCTTCCGTCGCGCTGTGCGCGCCACCTTCCCCCTCCGGGGGAAGGGAGGGACGCCATGCTGAGCTTCCTCGGCCACCGGCTGCTGCAGCTGATCCCGACGCTGTTCTTCGTGTCGGTGATCATCTTCGGGCTGCAGCAATTGCTGCCGGGCGATCCGGCGCTGATCATGGCCGGCGAGGAACGCGATCCCGAGGTGCTCGACCAGATCCGCAAGCAGTACCGTCTCGATCAGCCGATCCCCGTGCAGTACTTCTACTGGATCAAGGGCGTGCTGGCCGGCGACCTCGGCGAGTCGATGCGCATCAAGAAGCCGGTCGCCGAACTGGTGCTGGAGAAGCTGCCGGTCACCTTGCAGCTCGCCGCGATGGCCATCGTCATCGCGCTCACCATCGGCATCGGTGCCGGCGTGATCTCGGCGGTGAAGAAGGACACCTGGCTCGACTACGCCGCCAACATCTTCGCGCTGTGGGGCATCAGCACGCCGAATTTCTGGCTCGGCATCCTGCTGATCTTCCTGTTCTCGGTGCAGCTCGGCTGGCTGCCGGCCTCGGGCTACGTCAGTCTTGCCGAGGACTGGCGACAAAGCCTCGCCACCACGATCATGCCCGCCTTCGTGCTGGGCAACGCCATCGCCGCTATCCTGATGCGCCACACCCGCGGCGCCATGCTGCAGGTGCTGACCAGCGACTACGTGCGCACCGCGCGGGCCAAGGGCCTGGTCGAGCGCGTCGTGGTGATCAAGCACGCCATGCGCAACGCGCTGACGCCGATCATCACGCTCGGCGCGCTCGAGCTCGGCACCTTGCTGTCGGGTGCGGTGCTGACCGAGCAGATCTTCACCATCCCCGGCTTCGGCAAGCTGATTGTCGACGCCGTGTTCAACCGCGACTACGCCGTGGTGCAGGGCGTCGTGCTGGTCACCGCCACCACCTACATCGCGCTCAACCTGCTGGCCGACATCGCCTACGTGCTGGCCAACCCGCGGCTGAGGGGCTAGGGCTCGATGCCGACCGAGTTCATCTTGCCTTCCCCCGGAGGGGCAGAACGATCGCATTTGACCTTTGTCTTACCTTCCCCCGGAGGGGGAAGGTGGCGCGGAGCGCCGGATGGGGGATGTCGAAGACGGACTCCCGTATTCGTCTTCGACATCCCCCATCCGCCCTTCGGGCACCTTCCCCCTCCGGGGGAAGGTAAGACCAGGGTAGGCCTGACAGCGTCGATGACGGGGTCTCGCTGATGGCCGTCGTCACCGCCACCGATACCGTCGAGAGCCGCCCCGAGACCATCGAAAGTCCCGGCCGGCGCGCCTGGCGGCGCCTGAAGCGGCGCAAGGGCGCCATGCTCGGGTTGGGCGTGGTCGGCGTCATGGTCGCGGTGGCGATCCTGGCGCCGTGGATCGCGCCGCACGATCCGATCAAGCAGAGCTGGTCGGCGGTGCGCAAGCCGCCCTCGGAGCTCTACTGGCTGGGCACCGACGAGGTCGGCCGCGACGTGCTCAGCCGCATCATCTTCGGCGCGCGCGCCTCGCTGTCGGCCGGGCTGATCTCGGTCAGCATCGCGCTGGGCATCGGCGTGCCGCTGGGCGTCGCCGCCGGCTATATCGGCGGCTGGATCGACGCCCTGATCAGCCGCATCACCGACGCCATGCTGGCCACGCCGTTCCTGATCCTGGCGATCGCGCTGGCTGCCTTCCTCGGCCCCTCGCTGGGCAACGCCATGATCGCCATCGGCATCACCGCCACGCCGATCTTCATCCGGCTGACCCGCGGCCAGGTGATGGCGGTGAAGGTCGAGGACTACATCGAGGCCGCCGCCGCCGTGGGCAATCCGCGCTGGCGCATAGCCTTCCGGCACATCCTGCCCAACATCCTGCCGGCCCTGCTGGTGCAGGCGACCCTGGCGATCGCGACGGCCATCATCGCCGAGGCGGCGCTGTCCTTCCTCGGCCTGGGCCAGCAGCCGCCGGCGCCGTCCTGGGGCTCGATGCTCAACACCGCGCAGCGCTTCCTGACCAACGCGCCGTGGATGGCGATCTGGCCCGGCGTGGCGATCTTCCTCGCCGTCCTGTCGTTCAACCTGCTGGGCGACGGACTTCGTGACGCACTTGATCCCAAGTCGCGATAGGCCTATGTCCCGGCCCTCCATGAAGTCCGTTTTCCTCATCCGCCACGGCGAATCGACCTTCAACGCGATCTACGCCAGGACCCAGGTCGATCCCTGGCTGATCGACGCCCCGTTGTCCCCCATCGGCGAGACCCAGGTCGCCCAGGCGCGCGAAAAGGCGCTGGCGCTCAAGGCCGAGCTGGTGGTCACCACCCCCTTCACCCGTGCGCTGCAGACCGCGCGCGGGCTGTTCGGCGAGTCGCATCCGCTGGTGATCGAGTGCCTGCATCGCGAGCGCGTCACCGCGAGCTGCGACATCGGCCGCTCGCCGAAGCTGCTGGCCGCCGACTTCCCCGGCCTGTGTTTCGACCATATCGGCGATCCGTGGTGGCATTGCGAGGACGTCGACGACAACGGCATCCCGCAGGAGCCGCTCGACGTCGTGCACAGCCGCATCGCGCAGTTCCGCGACTGGCTGCGGGCACGCCCAGAGCAGCGCATCGCCGTGGTCGGCCACAGCGCCTTCTTCTTCCACTGGACCAGCCACAAATTCGCCAACTGCGAGATCCTCGAGACGGCGGTCTAGTGAATCCCTAGCGCTCCAGCAACCTTCGCCGGCACGCGGCATTGGCCAATCATGTCCCAGGTCGTCGACAATCCCGCACGCAACCGCTTCGAGATGGACGTCGAGGGCGCCATCGCCTTCGTCGACTATCGGGCGATGGGCGACGTGCTTGTCGTGCCGCATACCGAGGTGCCGCGTGCGCTCGAGGGCCGCGGCATCGGCACGAAGCTGGTGCTGGGTTCGCTCGAGCTGATCCGCGCCTCGGGCCGCAGGGTGCGGCCGCTTTGCGGCTTCTACGCCAACGTCATCCGGCGCCACCCCGAGTACCGCGACCTCATCGCCTGACGCGTACGATCTGTCATTCCGAGCGCAGCGAGGAATCCAGGCAACTCCGCTAGATTCCTCGCTGCCCTCGGAATGACAGCGGAGGCGCGTAGGCGGGCGTTGCCCTAGAGACCGGCGGGCATCTGCGGCAGGCTGAGCTCCGGGTCGTACCAGGAGGCGCCGTCGGATCGCCAGATGTGACATCTCGGCTGGCCCGCCGCCGGCGTGTCGAGACAGCCGAGCCGCAGCAGGATGGTCGGCTGCGCCGGCCGGCTGGCGACGATGTGCGAGCCGCACTCGCCGCAGAAGCTGCGGAACTTGCCGGGCGAGGACTCGTAGGATTTCAGCAGCGCCTCGCCCGCCACCCAGCGGAACGCGGACTTCGGCACCGCCGCGACGCTCGAGAACGCCGAGCCGTGCGCCTTGCGACAGGTCCGGCAATGGCAGTGGACGAAGCCGCCCAGCTCGCCATCGACCTCGTAGCGCACCTGCCCGCACAGGCAGCTTCCACCGATCATGCCGCCCTCCCCGTCCAGCGCAGCGGCAGGGCTCCGCGCCGCCACCAGCCATCCTCGACCCGCAGCCGCCACAGGCGCTGCGCGGTCCACTCGATCTCGACGCGACCGCGCACGACCAGCGTATCGCCGCGCTCGAAGTCGACGAACAGCAGGGATGCGCGCGGATCCAGCAGCAGGTTGCCAAGCGTGTTGAAGAAGCGGTTGCCGCGATAGTCCGGAATCGCCAGCTGATCGCCTTCGATCTGCACCAAGCCGCGCGGTCCGCCGCGATGCGAGATGTCGAGGCCGCTTTCCGAGCCGGAGGCGACGAAGAACGTGTCGGCGCGCCCGATCAGCGCCCGCGCCGCGTCGTCGAGACCGGTGAAATGCTCGGGCAGCGACGGCGCCGCCGTCCCGTGCCATGTCGCGTCGCGCAGATTGATGTACTGCGGGCAGTTGCCAAAGCTCTGCTCAACGGCGAGCGTCAGCGACCCCTCGTCCGCCGCCGCCACGCGGCCATTGGCGCGGTTGCGCCGGCGCGTCGAGAAGTCGATGCCGAGCAGGCCGAAGCCGTCGCCCGGCGTCAGCAGGCCTCGCACGGGATCATGCGAATCGGTCACCGGGGACACCCGCAACGTCGTCGGATCGGGACTCGAGATGAAGCCGGGCAGGCCGGCCAACATGGTCGGCACCGGCCAACCCTGGCGATCGCGCGCGGCGATCAGCGCGCAGGGCAACAGCGCGAAGAAGTCGCGATGCTGCTCGGGCATGAAGGGCCGGATGCCCTGCGTGTGCGGCGTCGGCACGTTGGCCCGGCGCTGCGCCTCGCGCTCGCCGGCATGGAAGGGTGAGAGGGCGTCGATGGTCTCGGACATGGCGCAACGCTACTCTTTCCAGAAATGGATGAAACGTCGTACTCTGAAAGCCAGTCTTTCCATTTCTGAAAGGATGTCCGCTGGACCGTCTGGAGGAGCTGGCCGTGCTTGCCGCCGTGCTGGAGGCCGGCACCCTGGCGGCCGCGTCACGTCGGTTGCGCCGCTCGCCGCCGATGGTGAGCCGCGCGCTGGCGGCGCTGGAGCGGCGGGTCGGCGCCCGGCTGATCGAGCGCACGACGCGGCGCCTGTCGCCGACCGCGGCCGGCCGCGCCCTGGCCGAGCAGGCGCGGCACGTGCTGGCCCAGTACGAAGCCGCGATCGGCCAGGTCCGCAATCGCGAGACGACGCTGGGCGGCACGCTGCGCATCGCCGCGCCGCGGCTGTTCGGCCGCCGCCATGTCACGCCGCTGGTGAGCACCTTCCTCTCCACCCATCCCGAAGTTCGGGTCGAGCTGGAGCTGAACGACCGCAATGTCGACCTGCTCGAGGACGGCATCGACATCGCGCTGCGCATCGGCCGGCTCGAGGATTCCAGCCTGGTGCGTCGCCAGGTCGGCGTGGTGCGCCGGCTGACCCTCGCCAGCCCCGGCTATCTCGAACGCCGTGGCCCGCCGCGGCGGCCACGCGATCTGGCCGCGCACGACGTGGTGCTCGTGCCGGGTCGCGACGGCCTGATGGAGTGGCGCTTCCATGCCGGCGGCACGAAGCGTGCCGCGCCGGTGCGCCTGCAGCCGCGCCTCGTGGTCAACGAGAACGACGCGATGCTGAACGCGGTGCGCGCCGGTCACGGCATCGGCCGGGCGTTGTCCTACCAGGTGGCGGACGACATCGCCGCCGGCCGGCTGGTTCGCATCCTGGCGGATCACGAGCCGCCGCCCCTGCCGGTCCAGCTGGTGATCCCCAGCGCCCAGCACGTGCCGCCGCGCGTCCGCGCCTTCCTCGACCATGCGGTGCGGCCGCTGACGGCGATCTGCGGCACGGTTGAGCGCCAGATCACCCGGCCGGCGGGTCGCGAGAAAAATTCAACCGCTCTGCAATCATCTCCCCGGTAGGCGGCAAAATGGTCCACCGCGGATCGATCTTCGCCCCGCCCTCGGGTTTCGAATGTACAGTGACGACATGCGCTTCGATCAACCGACGCGCGCGCCGTCGGTTGGGGGCGCGCCGCCGTCGGACTCCGCCATGGACGAAGGCGAGCAGGCTCGCCTGCGCGCCTTGCACGCGCTCGGCATCCTCGACACCGGGCCCGAGGCGGCATTCGACCACATCGCCCAGCTGGCCGCGGCGATGCTCGGCACGCCGATGGCCTTCGTCTCGCTGATCGACGCCGAACGGCAATGGTTCAAGGCGCGGATCGGCACCGACATCGCCCAGACCGAGCGGCGTCACGCCTTCTGCGACCACGCCATCCGCGAGCGCGACATCCTGGTGATCCCCGACGCGCGCGAGGACCCGCGCTTCGCCGGCAATCCCTACGTCACCGGCGAGCCGCATGTGCGCTTCTACGCCGGCGCGCCGGTGCAAAGCGCCGAGGGCCATCGCCTGGGCAGCGTCTGCGTCGTCGACAATCGCCCGCATGGCGCCCTGCGGCCCGACCAGATCGCCGGCCTGCGCGCGCTCGCCCGGCTGGCCGAGGCCGAGCTCGAGCGCCGCCGCCAGCGGCGCGAGATCGAGGCGCGCAACGAGATCCTGATGTCGATCGTCGACAACATCCATCTCGGCATCAGCGTCTTCGACGCCGACCTCAAGCTGGTGGTCGCCAACGCCCCGGTCGCCGCGGTGCTGGGCCAGGATGCCAGCCGGTTTCGCCCGGGCGATTCCTACGAGGATATCGTGCGCCACGCCGCCGCGCGCGGCGAGTACGGGCCTGATGCCGATATCGAGGCCGCGGTCGCATTGCGCATGAAGCTGGCGCGCTCCCGCGAGCCGCAGCACATGATCCGCACGCGGCCCGACGGTCGCACCTACCATATCCGCTCGCATCCGCTGCCCGACGGCGGATTGATGATCACCTACCTCGACATCACCGACGTCAAGGCGCGCGAGGGCCAGCTGGCGCAGTCGCAGAAGCTCGCCGCCATCGGCGAGCTGACGGGCGGCATCGCGCACGACTTCAACAACCTGCTGACCGCCGTGATCGGCGCCGCCGAGCACATCGAGGAGGAACTGGGAACCGACCACACGCTGCGCCCCACGCTCGACGTCGCATTGTCGGCGGCGACCAAGGCGGCAGCGCTGACCGGCCAGCTGCTGGCCTTCGCCCGCAAGCAGAACCTCGCGCCGCAGACATTGGAGGCGGGCGCGGCAGTGGCCGAGGTCGGCCGCCTGCTGCGCCCGACCATGGGCGGGCGCATCGGCATCGTCGTACAGCCGGGTATCGAGAAGCTTTGGGTGCGCGCCGATCCCACGCAGCTCTCGACGGCGCTGATCAATCTCGCCGTCAACGCCCGCGACGCGATGGAGGACGGCGGCACGATCTCGCTCGGCGCGCGCGCCCTGCACCTCAGGGTGCGCGACCAGCCGCCGGTGCCGGGCATGGCGCCCGGCGCCTGGGTGGCGATCGAGGTCGGCGACACCGGCGTCGGCATGGCGCCGGAGGTGGCGCAGCGCGCCTTCGAGCCGTTCTTCACCACCAAGGATGTCGGCAAGGGCACCGGCCTGGGCCTGAGCATGGTCTACGGCTTCATGAGCCAGTCCGGCGGCCATGTCGGGCTGCAGAGCGTCGAAGGCAGGGGCACGACGGTGACGCTGTACTTCGCCGCGGCGGAAGCCGATTCCGGCGGCTGATCTACGAGTCCGTCAGACGGTCGGCATCGACAGCAGGAGGCGCACAAGGTCGGCCTGCCGGCCCGTGCCCGTCTTGCGATACAGTGCCGAGAGATGCCAGCGCACCGTGGTGATGCTGACGTCGAGCGTCCCGGCGACCTGCTCGGGGCTGTCGCCCAGCATCAGCCGCTCCGCCACGCGGGTCTCGGCGGCGGTCAGGCCGAACAGCTGTCGCAGCATCGCTTCGGGCCTGCGGGAATCGGCGCGCGGATCGCTGATGAGAACGAACGCGACCGGCGACCTGCCGCTCCACGAAGCCATGCCGGCGAGCGGCGCGACGGCAACGGACGGACCCGGCGCATCCGACATCGCGGCAAGCCGCATGACGCCGCCGCGCGTCGCCTCGGGCCGATCCGCCATGCCGGTCGCCCCGGCGATCAGGCGCTGCAGCGCGACATTGTCGTCGCGGCTTGCGGCCTCGAGGCGCTCGCGGCGCAGGATCAGGGTCGAGGAAGCCTGCGTCATCGCGCGCGCGGCGCGATTGGCGAACGCCACCCGTCCGCTGCGGTCCAGCAGCAGCACACCCTTGGCGCTCTGCTCGAAGACATCGGAGAAGGCCGCGAGCGACAGGCTCGACTCCTCGACGCATTGCGCGACCCGGGCGGCGCGCTGCAGATGCGGCATCAGTCGATGGCACTGCTCGACATCCGCCTTGTCGTACTCGCCGAGCGAGGCGGGGCGCGTGAAGCTGATGAACTTGCGGAACCCGTCCTCGGCGGCCAGCGTGATGCGCATCACCACGTGCATGTCGCGCGGCTTGAGGAAGCAGTTGTAGTAGTCGCTGCGCACCAGGTCGTCGCGCGGCAGGATCTGCCGGTCGGTCTCGACCGCGCCCGGCCGATAGGCCCGGGTCCAGCGGCGCAGCATGTCGTGCTGGCTCCAGACCTCGAAGTACTCGCGCTGTCCCGGCTGGTCGATGCCGACGGCGCTCGCCCGGCCTTGGTTGGTGCGCAGGTTGCGGTCGATCAGGCCGACATAGCTGCAGCCGAAGGCCTGGCCGAGGCTGTCGAGGGCCACCGGCCAGCGCTCGAACGCCGTCGCGGCATCGTAGACGGCGTCGAGAATGCGGGAGAACGTTGGCTCGTCCATGCGAGGCACCCCCCAACAGGGCCACGGGTCGAACGCTTGCTCGGGATGGGGTAAGGGTGCTGCGCCCGATTGGCAAGCCCGAGATGAGGTGAGGATGCGCAGGCTGGAGTTCGGCTGGTTCGTGCCGACATCGGGCGACACCGACGCCTATGGCCATGCCGAGGCCTTCGTGCCGCCCTCGATGGAGATGTTCGAGCGCGTCACGAAGGCGGCAGAGGCGGCGGGCTTCGAGTACATCCTGATCCCGGTGCAGACCGCCTGCTGGGAGGCGTGGATCACCGCGGCCATGCTGGTGGCGCGCACTAATTCCATCAAGCCGCTGGTGGCGGCCCGGCCTGGCTACATCAACCCCGCTCTGCTGGCCAAGATGATCGCCGCCTTCGACCAGCTCTCGGGCGGGCGCGTCTGCATCAACCTGATCGCCGGCGCCAGCGACGAGGAAGCCGCCGCCGACGGCATCGCCTTCGCCAAGGAGCAGCGCTACGACTTGATGGACGAGGAGGTGACGCTGCTCAAGACCCTGTGGAGCGCCACCGGGCGGGTCGATTTCGACGGCGCCTTCCACAAGCTGAAGGGCGCGCTGATTGTCCCGAAGCCGCTGCAGCGGCCGTGGCCGCCCTTCTACCTTGGTGGCGGCTCGAAGCAGGCCTGGGAGATCTCGGCCAGGCACGCCGACGTGCACCTGTTCTGGGGCGACACGCCCGAGCGCATCGGCCGGCAGATCGCCGAGATCCGCGCCCTGGCACGCCGGCACGGCCGGCACGAGGCGATCGGCTTCGGCATGCGCCTGCAGGTGATCGTGCGCGAGCGCGAGGCGGACGCCTGGGCGGCGGCCGAACGGCTGATCGCCGATCTCGGCGAACGCCACAAGGCGCGCATCGCCAACATGTTCAACGCCTCGGAAGCCAACCGGCGCATGAAGGAACTGAGCCGGACCGAGGGCATGAGGATCGGCCCGCATCTGTGGACCGGCCTGACCCTGGCGCGGCCCGGCGCCGGCGTCGCCGTGGTCGGCGACCCAGGGCAGGTCGCCGCAACGCTGCGCCAGTTCATCGACGTCGGCTGCCACTCCTTCTGCCTCTCGGGCTACCTGCACGACGAGGAGGCCGACCGCTTCGGCCGGCTGGTGATGCCGCTGCTGGCATGACGACATTTTTGCGACATCGGGACAAGATTCCGGGTCCGATAGGTCAGTAGACCTGCTATATCGTCGCCCAAAATCGGAGGGAAACGACGATGGACACGCTGACCTTCTGGGACGGCGCCTGGCACGAGGGCAGCCCCAACCTGATGGGGCCGCGCGATCACGCGTTCTGGCTGGGCTCGATCGTCTTCGACGGCGGCCGCGCCTTCGACGGCTGCGGCCCCGATCTCGACCAGCATTCGCAGCGCGTCGTGCGTTCGGCCCGCACCATGGGGCTGAGCCCGACGAAGACGGCCGAGGAGATCCTGGCGCTGTCGCACGAGGGCGTGCGCCGCTTCGGGCCCAGGGCCGAGCTCTATGTGCGGCCGATGTTCTGGGCGACCAAGGGCGGCCCGGGCCCGATCTCGATCGATCCCGACAGCACGAAGTTCTGCCTGTGCATCTACCATTCGCCGATGCGCGCCGGCACGCCGCTGAGCCTCGGCCTGTGCCGCACCATCCGCCGCCCGACGCCGGAGAGCGCGCCGACCGCGGCCAAGGCCTCGGCGCTCTATCCCAATTCCTCGCGCGGCGTGCAGGAGATCCTCGCCCGCGGCTTCCAGAACGGCGTCGTGCTCGACGCCCTGGGCAATGTGGCGGAAACCTGCAGCTCCAACCTCTTCCTGGTGAAGGACGGCACGGTGGTGACGCCGGTGCCCAACGGCTCGTTCCTCGCCGGCATCACCCGCAACCGCGTCATCGCCCTGCTGCGCGACGCCGGCCGCAGCGTGGTCGAGCGCACCGTGGCGCCGGCCGAGCTCGACGACGCCGACGAGCTGTTCACCACCGGCAACGCCGGCAAGGTGCAGCCGGTCAGCCGCTACGAGAGCCGCGACCTGCAGCCCGGCCCGGTGGCGCGCCAGGCGCACGAGCTCTACATGGCGTACGCGCACAGCCAGCGCGTGATGTGACGCCCTGATCCGTCCTTGATCCGCGGGGCCCGGCACCCCACGTGCAACCCCATGCGAGAGCCGGCCGTTGATATACGGTCAGGAGGTCGGCATGGCGGAACCGCGACAGACCAAGAATGAAGACGATGCCCGCCAGGGCGTGACGGGCCACGGCGTGCGTTACGTGCTCAGCATCAGCCTCGGCCTGGTGATCGTGGCGTTCATCATCGCTTACGCGATCGTACGGCCGTAAATCTGCCTGGAGCGAAGTCCGGCCGGACCTAGCTGACCCGGCGGGTGCGACCTTGCCAATATGGTTCGCGCAGGACGTGCTTGAGCAGCTTGCCGGCGCCCGAGAGCGGCATGCTGTCGCGAAACTCGACACTCACCGGACACTTGTAGCCGGCGATCAACCCCTTGCAGTGGGAACGCAGATCCTCTGCAGTGGCGTGTAAATCCGCGCGCAAGACAACGATCGCGTGGACCGCCTCGCCCCACTTTTCACTCGGCACGCCGATCACGGCGCAGCTGGCCACCGCCGGATGCGTACCCAGCGCGTTCTCGACTTCCGCCGAGTACACGTTCTCGCCGCCGCTCACGATCATGTCCTTGAGCCGGTCGACGAGATAGACGAAGCCCTCGTCATCCATGTAGCCCATGTCTCCCGAGCGCAGCCATCCGTCACGGAACGCGTCCTCGTTCTCGCATGGCCGGTTCCAGTAGCCCTTCATCACGCCGGCGCCACGGGCCACGATCTCGCCGACCTCGCCGTTCGGCATGGTCCGGCCGTCGAGATCGGCGATCCGCACATCCATGCTCCAGGCCGCGCGTCCCGCCGAGCGCAGCCGGTGTCGGTTGGCGTCGAGGCGATGGCAGGATGGCGGCAGGATCGTGTAGGGACCGCCGGTCTCCGTCATCCCGTATTGCTGGGTGAGCGCCACGCCCGGTATCGCCTTCAGGGTGCGCTCCAGCAGGCCTTCGCTGATCGGCGAAGCCCCGTAGATGATGTGGCGGAGGCTGGAGAGGTCGAAGCGGGCGAAGCCCGGATGATCGAGCAGACGCTGGATCATCGTCGGCACCAGCAAGGTGAAGGTGACGCGCTCTGACTGGATCGCCTCGAGCACTGCAAGCGGATCGAAGCCGGGCACGATGATCGTCGGCCGGCCGCGCACCAAAGCACGGTTGATCATGCACAGCCCGGCGAGATGGAACATCGGCGCCACCGACAGCACGACGTCGTCATCCGCCAGGTTGGCCTCGAGCAGGCAGCCCAGCGCATTGCTCAGCAATCCATGGTGAGTGAGCATCACGCCTTTGGGAAATCCCGTCGTGCCGCCGGTGTAGAACACACCAGCGAGGTCATCACCGCCACTGCCGGCATCCTTAGCCGGCGCAGCGCCAGCCAACAGCGCGCCACCGTCCAACATGCCATCGGGCGTCGCGCCCGCGCCGACATACACCAGGGTCCGCAGCGAGCGCGACGCCGCGCGCAGCGCCGGTCCGAGGCTGGCGAAATGCTCGTCGACCAGCAGAACCCGGGTGTCGCAATCGTCGAGCGAGAAGGCGATCTCCGCCGTGCTCCAGCGAATGTTCACCGGATTGACCGCGCCGCCCGCCCACCAAGTGCCGATCAGGTACTCGAAATAGCTATCGCGGTTGTTGGCGAGCATGCCGATGCGGCCGCCGGGCTCCAGGCCGAGCGTGCGCAAGACGGTGGCCAGTCGAGCCGATCGATCGGCCAGCTCTTGCCAGCTGCGTCGTCGCCCCTGGAACAGGGTGGCCAGATCGGAAGGCCGCTGCCGCACCAGGCGGTGCAGGCTGTGTGTGAGCTGAAGTCGCACGCGTCCCTCCCGCTGCTTGCTAGAGGAATTCGGAGTGTTCGTGGACGAGCGCCAGGCCGGGCATCGCCGTGCGTTGGTCGAGAAAGCCGTTGAGGAAGAGGCGCGAGATGCGCGCGCAAAGCTCGCGCGGCTTGATCCGGCCGCGCGGCTTGTACCAGAGGTCGGTCCAGTTCAGCAGGCCGAGCAGCATCAGGGCGTAGGGCTTGCGCAGCTCGGCCGGCAGGGTGGGATTGAGCTCCGCCAGCAGCGCGGCAACGACCTCGATCGAGCGCTTCTGCAATCGCCGCAGCGGCTGCTGCATGTCGACCGGCAGGAACCTCACGTCGTTCATCGCGCTGATGTGGCGCTGCCGGGACTGCGCCGACTTCTCGACATAGGCCTGGACCAAACGGAAGAAGCGCTCCTCGACCGTGCCCGGTCCGCCGCTCGCCTGGGCGATCTCCTGGATCAGCCGCTCCAGATGCTCCGACAGCATCGCCTGCAGCAGCTCGTCCTTGGTCGGGAAGTAGTGATAGAGCATCGACTTGGTGGCGCCACAGCGCTCGGCGATGTTCTGCATCTTGGCGTTCGGATAGCCCACCTCGGCGAACAGCACAGCGGCGGCATCGAGAATCGCTTGGTACTTGGCGTCGTAGTCGTCGGCGCGCGGCCTGGCCATTGCTGCTTTTCCCTGCGAATCGCGGTTACGAGCCCACGCCCATACCACCCGATACGCCAAGCGTCTCACCGGTGATGAAGCTGGCCGCTTCCGAGGCGAGAAAGCCCACCGCCGCGGCGACTTCCTCCGGCCGGCCCAGCCGTCCGACAAGGGTGGCGCCGACCATGGCGCCCATCAGCCGCTCGCCGCCTTTCGCCACCGCCTGGGCCGTCATCGGCGTATCGATCGGCCCGGGTGCGATCACGTTGGCGGTGATGCCCTTCTCGCCGTTCTCGCGCGCGATCGACTTGGTGAAGGCGATCATGCCGCCCTTCGCCGCGGCGTAGATGGCGGCGCCGCGCGAGCCCTGGCGCGCGGCTTCGGAGGAGATGTTGACGATCCGCCCATAGCCCGCGTCGCGCATCGCCGGCAGGACGGCATGGGTGGTGGCGAACGCGCTCTCGAGATTGACGGCCAGCAATCGCCGCCAGTCCGCGCTGGTGGTGCGCGTGAAGAAGGCGTGCTGGTCCATCCCCACGTTGTTGACCAGCACGTCGAAAGGCCCGCACTCGGCCACGGCCTTTTGCACGCGCTCGAAGTCGGTGACATCGAGCTCGATCGCCGTCGCGCCAATGTCCGTCGCGACGCGTCGGGCTTTGGCGATGTCGATATCGGCGATGACAAGCGCCAGGCCATCGCCGGCCAGCCGACGCGCGATCGCCTCGCCGATCCCCTGGGCGCCGCCCGTCAGCAGAGCGCGCCGCATCTCAGAGGCCCCTGAAGCGCGGCGCGCGCTTCTCGACCACCGCAGTCAGACCCTCGTGGGCATCCGCCGTAGCGCAAAGCTGGGACTGAAGCTGGTTTTCCGCCGGTACGGCGGTATGGAGGTTGCCACCGAGGCCACTCCACAGCAGGCGCTTGGTGGCGGCCAGGGCGGCTGTCGCGCCCTGCGCCAGCTGGCGTGCCAGCGCCAGGCCCTCCTCGGCGATCCGATCGTCGGGCACGATCCGGTTGATCAGCCCCATCGCAAGCGCTTCGGCCGACGAGACGACCGAATTGAGCATCAGCAGTTCCATCGCCTTGCGCAGGCCGACGAGCTGCGTGAGCGTCACCGAGACGCCGGCGTCGGGCACCATGGCGACACGCGTCGCGCCAGTCAGGAACTTGGTCGACTCGCCGGCGACCACGAGGTCTGCCGAGCAGACCAGGCCCATCCCGCCGCCGCCCGCCGCGAAGCCCTGCACCGCGGCCACGACGGGCGCATTGAGACCGATCATCGTCGTCGCCACCGCGCCGAGCCGGGCCGTCGCGACGCGGATGAAGTACGGCAGGTCATCGCCCTGATCGAGGAAGGCGCGTACATCGCCGCCGGCGCAGAAATTCTTGCCTTCGCCGGTGAGCAGCACGGCGCGGACCCGCTTGTCGCCGTGGACCTGCAGCAGCACCTGATGCAACGCCTCCAGCAGCGCCATGTCGAGGCCGTTGGACACCTCCGGCCGGTTGAGCCGTACATGCGCCACGCCGTCGGCATGGACCTCGAGCAGAACGGGATCCTTGCTCATCGTTTGCCTCCCAGCCTGTCGGTCACATCAGGAATGCCATCGAGAACAAGGCCTTGTCCTTGTTGACCAGATCGACCTTCTTGCGCGCCATCAGGAAATCGTCGCCGGCGCGGCGCAGCGTGTATTCGTTGCGCGACGCCCATAGCGTTTCGCCCTTGATGTTGGACTCGAACAGCATCGCGTTGGCGGCGGCCCGCACCGTGTCGCCATCGGCGGCGATCACCTCGACGTTGGACACCACGCGCCGCAGCGCCGATCGCGGCGACTGGCTGAAGTGACGCCCGGTCAGGAGCTGCTTCACGCGCAGCGCGATGCGGGAGCGATTGTCGTAGACGATCGACATGCTCTTGTCGGGATCGATCGTGTCGCCCGCCGGGATCCAGTAGATCGCATCCTCGGCCCAGAGCGCTTCCCAGGCCTCGTACTCGTGCTCGTCCTGCAGACGCGCCTCGCGGTAGATGAACTGCATCACGTCGGCGATGAGCCGGTAGTCGTGCGCGGCGTTCATGGTTGGGCCGTCCGCATGAGCGATCGGTAGTGTTCCCAGATCCCACGCGTAGGCGTCTCGTCGGTCGCCGCACCGACGCGGAAGCCGTTCTCGTCGCGCCGCTCGCGGCCCAGGCCGCGGCCAATGTAGAGCCAGGCGGGATCGCGGGCGCGCAGGCCCATGTGGGTGCGCTCGTACATCTCCGCGTCGTCGGCGAGCAGGAAGCCCGCCGGTCCCACCGAACCCATGGTCTGCTGTAGCATGCGCCGGTTGAGGTCGGGCGCGCCCTTGAATTGCAGCGCGCTGACGTGCTGCACCGTGAGATCGACGGCCAATGGCTGGAGCACGAAGATCTGGATCTCGGCGATGAAAAGGTTGGGATAGATCATGATGTGTGGCGTGCCGTCGATCATGATCCGCCGCGCTTCGTCGGCGCCGTACGCCGCTTCCATGCGCGCGACGTAGTCCGGCAGCCGCGCGGGGCTCGTGCCGAACCAACCGAGCGGCTCGTCCCGCTTGCGGAACTCCGGACGCAGATCGTTCTCCGAATGTCCGTCTTCCAGGTAGCGCGCCACGGCGGAAGAGTCGTCGCTGTACAGCGAGCCGATGCCGCTCTGGGCGACCCGAAAGATCGAGGCGTGGACGAAGGCCGGGTGATAGCCGTCGGTCTCGTTCTCGACGACGAGCTTCCAATTCGCGCGCACCTTGTGCTTGAGGAATCCCGTCGTGATCTGGACCTCGCCGTCCGGTGACGTTCGGCACAGCGCATCGATGGCCTGCCGGGCGGCGCCCAGATGTGTGTGCAAGTCGGGCCCGTCGGCCGTCAGCGATCCGAAGACGAAGCCGCGATAGGACGCCACGCGCGGCACGCGCCCCAGGCCGAGCCGCGAACGATCCACTCCCTGGTAGCCACCCGGGAACGGAAAGCCCCGCAAGCTTCCATCGTTGTTGAACGTCCAGCTGTGGAACGGACAGGTGAACGAGGCGGCGTTGCCGCGATCGGCGACGCAAACGGTATTGCCGCGATGCGGGCAGCGGTTGTGCAGCAGCTGGATCGCACCGCGGCCGTCGCGCGTCATGATGATCGGCTCGGGGCCGATGGACTTCATGACGAAGTCGTTGGCGTCGGGCACCTCACTCTCGTGACCGACATAGACCCAGGTGCGGTACCAGATGTTCCCCAGCTCGCGCTCGAAGATCGCCGGATCGGTATAGAGCGACCCATGCACGCGATCGCGCCGGATCAGATTCTCGATAGGCAACGCGTCCGCAACGTCGTCCATGGCCGTTCCTCCATTAATAGACCGACGCGTCGGTCTATTAATGGAGGAACGGCTGCCGATGTCAAGGTCCGTTGGCGACAGCTCGGAGCGTCAGCGGTCGCGATCGGCGTCGAGCCACAGCTTGAGCCGGTCGAGATCGGCGAACAGCCGTCGCATCTCCTCGGCCGACCAGCCCGCGAAGGCCCGCGCCAGCTCGGGCATCAGGGCCTCGATCGCCGCCTGATGCGCCGCCGCGCCTCTGGCCGTCATGCGCAGCAGCTTCGACCGGCCGTCGCGCGGATTGCCGCGCTCGGCGAGGAAGCCCTTGTCGACCAGCTTCTGCACGGTCTTGGTGATGCCCGGCTGCGGCTGCTGCAGGGCGCGCGCCAGCTCCATGATCGTATGGCCGCCGCTTTCCGTGCCGGGCCGGTAGCTGAGATGGTTGAGCAGGATGAACTGCGGCAGCGGCAGATCGAGCGGCGCCAGCAGGCGGTTGGCCGCGCTGCCGGCGAGCTGGTCGATGATGCCGATCCAGGTGACGATGCGAAATGGCAGCGGTTGCGGATCGGACATCAGGCCTTCATCACGATGGCGTCGAGCGGCCGTCGCGGCGACGGACCGGCATCCGCAGCATAGCCCAGGCGGAAGAACATCTGCAGCGTGCGACCCTCGCCGGTCTCCGTTTCCCGCCGCATGGCGGCGTAGAGCGCTGCCATCTCGGGATATTCCTGCAGGGTCTGGCTGTGCGGCTGCATCGCCACGCCGAGCTCGGTGGCCTTGAGGTTGAGCCGCGCATAGGCGCGGCCGGCGGCGATCTGCGTGGCGCGCGCATTGCCCTCGGTCGAGAACCAGCCGAATCCCGCAGCCGAGTCGTAGCCCTTCAGCGCGTAGTCGCGCCCGCCATTCCACGCCATGGTGCCGGGAGTCATCGCCTTCTCGTGCGTCATCACGCCGGCCTGGCGCAGCGCCCACATCATCGGGCCGGTGAGCGAGATGCCGTCGCGATGGCGCGCGATCTCGGCGGTGCCCAGGCGCACCACGTCGATGCTCTCCTTGTGCGTGCGCGGGACCGACATCTCCAGCTCGCTGCCGGATATCGCCAGCTTGCGTAGCGCCGCGACGCGCGCCGGCTCGATCGCGAACGACACCGGCAGGTCGCACGCTGCGCCCAGCGCCCCGACATGCTCGGCCGAAGGCGGACGGCCGTCGAAGGCGATGCGCGTCGTGCGTCGCCTGGGGATCTGCGCGAACAGCGGATCGGCCTTCAGCGCCGCGTCGCGCACGAAGCGGATGCGCGCCACCACCTTGCCGTCCTCCGGCCCGGCGGGATACGGCGCGATCTCGGCGCGATAGCCCTCGGCCGACGCCGCGATCGACAGCAGCTCGAGGAACGCGCCATGGCCGATGATGATCTGCCGGGCGAACGGGTCGGTCTGCGGCAGCAGCCGCGTGCGATCGAGGTGCAGCGTCACCATCTCGGGTTCGCCGAGGTCGACCAGCCAGGGCTGCATGTTGTGCGGGTTGGGCGCCAGCATCGCCCAGCTGAGCGCCCGGCGGCGCGCATCGCGTTCGTCGGGCGACGGCCCGTTCCAGCCGGCGATCGCCGCCTGCGGCATGGCATCGAGCCGCGGCACCACCCAGGCCGCGCCCGCCGCCAGAACCGCGCCACCGCCCACCACTCGAAGGAATCTGCGCTTGGTCATGGCCATTCCTGCCTCCATACATATTCCGTGGAATTCATATATATATTCTTGGGAATGCTTATGCAAGCCACCATGTGAACCCGAATGCGGCTGAACTTTGTTTCGCTGGTGAGCCTGACCTTCGCAGCCCACGGCAAAGGGCACGCGGCTGGACGTCATAGAGCCGGGCGTCTTCCTCGACGGAACGACATCGCCAGCCGCGAGGAAGGCACGCGTATCGGACTGGACAATCTACAAGCGATGCAGCGGCGCGAAGTGGCGCACTTGGTCCTACCCTTCCCGCCGGCAGGGGAAGGCAGCGGTTGGTGCCCTACGCCAGCCCAGCCTCGCTCACCGGGTCGCCGGCGATGCGGCTGTGCCACATGATGCGGCGCTGGGTCATGTCCCACGGCGTCGCCTGGTGCAGCAGGCAGCGATTGTCCCAGACCACCGCGTCGCCCGCCTTCCAGTCGTGGTGATAGATGCGCGGTGGCTGGCAGGCGAAGTCGACCAGCCCCTGCAGGAAGCGCTCGGACTCGGCCTTGTCCATGCCGGGGATGTCGTGCGCGTGCCGGCCGATCAGCAGCGATCTGCGGCCGGTCTCGGGATGGCGCTTGACCAGCGCGCGGCGCGGCACCGGGCCGTTGTGGAAGCCGTAGCCGCTGTATTCGCCGTCTGACTTCTTCTTCGGCTCGTGGCCGAGCCTGGACTGGCTGTAGTACAGCGAGTGGAACGCCGAGAGCCCCTCGACCTTGGTGCGCGTCGCCTCGTCGAGCGCGTCGTAGGCGGCGCGCATGTCGGCGAAGCCGGTATGGCCGCCGACGCTCGGCACCTCCTCGGCGCTGAACACCGCGCCCTTGGCCTGGAGCGGCATGTAGGTGCTGTCGCAGTGCCAGCCCATGTTGCCCTTCAGCACCTTCATCACGTCGTCGTTGTCCTTCTCGATGCGCAGGCTGCCGTCGGCCTTCACGTTGCTGATCGCCGCCATCTCGAACTCCAGCGGCCCGAAGCGCCGGGCGAAGGCGATCTGCTCGTCGCGCTTGAGGAACTGGCCGGGGAAGATCAGCAGCGCGTGCTTCAGCCACGCCTGGTAGAGCGTGCCGAACTCGGCCTCGTCGAGATCCGTGACCCTGGGACCGCGCACGATGGCGCCGAAGGTGACGCCGTCGAGCGGCGCGATGTCGAGAGCGCGTGCCATGCGTGGTCCCTCCCGGTCGATGAGTCGTTGCGCAAAGTCTAGCCGAGGCGTCCGGCCGCCACCTCAATCCTTGTCGGCTGGCCGCCATGCGCTACGCGACAGGGGCCGCGCCGGGACGGCCATGACTGTCGTCCTGAGCGCAGCGAAGGACCTTGCGGTGGTGCGCATGGACACAGCGCCGATCTGTGGCCGCGATACCGCAGGGTCCTTCGCTGCGCTCAGGACGACGGAGTCTCTAAGCCGCCTGGCCGAGATCCTCGCCGGCGAGCGCGCGTTCGATCAGGCGCACGACGTTGTCGCGGCCGTAGAGCTTGATGAAGGCGCCCATGCGCGGGCCCTGCTCGCTGCCCAGCAGCACCTGGTAGAGCGTGCCGAACCAGTCGCGCAGCTTCTCCTTCGGGAAGTGCCGCTTGCCGGCCTCGTAGACCTCGTTCTGGATGTCCTCGGCGCTGGCCTCGTCGGACATCCTCTTCAGCGTGTCGCGCAGATCGTCGAGGGCCGCGCGCTCCAGGTCGCTGGGCAGGCGGAACTTCTTGTTCGCCTTGACGAAGTCGACGTAATAGCGCGCCGCGCGCGCCAGCAGGGTGTCGAGATAGGGCGCATTCTCGGGCGTCGCGCCCGGCACGTAGCGCCGGAGGTACTGCCACAGCACCTCCTTGTCGTCTGTGTTGGCGACGCCGGCGAGGTTCAGCAGCATGGCGAAGCTCACGCCGGCGGCGCGATTGTTCGGCGCCTTGCCGTCGTGGATGTGCCAGGCGGGATTCTCCAGCGCCCTGGCCGGCTCCTCCGCCGGCAGCTTCTCGACCAGCGACAGGTACTCGTCGACCGCGCGCGGGATGACGTCGAAGTACAGCCGCTTCGCCCGACGCGGCTGCTGGTGCATGTAGAGCGCCAGCGATTCCGGCGGCGCGTAGGCCAGCCACTCCTCGACCGACAGCCCGTTGCCCTTGGACTTGGAGATCTTCCTGCCCTCGTGGTCGAGGAAGAGCTCGTAGTTGAAGCCCTCGGGAGGCTTGCCGCCGAGGATGCGCACGATTTTGGCGCTGAGCTCGGCCGACGGGATCAGGTCCTTGCCGTACATCTCGTAGTCGACGCCCAGCGCGAACCAGCGGCCGGCCCAGTCGGCCTTCCACTGCAGCTTGACGTTGCCGCCGGTCACCGGCGTCTCGACCAGCGCGCCGTCCTCGTCGCGATAGACCATGGTGCCGGCATCGGCGTCGGTCTTGACCACCGGCGCCTGCAGCACGCGGCCGGTCTTGCGGCAGACCGGCAGGAAGATCGAGTAGCTCTGCTGCCGCTCCTCGCCGAGCGTCGGCAGCATCACCGCCTGGATCTCGTCGTAGTGATTGAGCATGGCGCGCAGCATCGGATCGAAGCGGCCCGACTTGTACCAGTCGGTGCCCGACTGGAACTCGTACTCGAAGCCGAACGAATCGAGGAACGCCTTCAGGCGCGCGTTGTTGTGCGCGCCGAAGCTCTCGTGCGTGCCGAACGGATCGGGCACCGCGGTCAGCGGCTTGCCCAGGTGGGCGGCCAGCATCTCGCGGTTGGGCACGTTGTCCGGCACCTTGCGGAAGCCGTCCATGTCGTCGGAGAAGGCGAACAACTTGGTCGGGATGTCCGACAGCCGCCGGAAGGCGTTGCGCACCATGGTGGTGCGGGCCACCTCGCCGAAGGTGCCGATATGCGGCAGGCCCGAGGGACCGTAGCCGGTCTCGAGCAGGACGTAGCCCTTGGCCGGGGTTTTCGACAGCTCAGGCCCGCCCAGTCGCGCCACGATCTTGCGCGCCTCCTCGAAAGGCCACGCCCGCGCCTGTCCGGCCAGCTCCCGTTCGCTGCTCATCACTCCGCCGTCTGTACGATTTCGACCCGCCCACGTGCGGGTCGGGCAACCTAGGCGCCGCGCGCCGGAGCGTCAACGGGCCGGCGGCGAGGCGGGCCGGGCGTCGGCGCTTCCCGGTTCGAAACCTAGTCGAGCTGAAAGCCAAGGAACCCGCCGAAGCCGACGACCGTCAGCGCGAGGCCAAGAAGCTTGAAAAAGCCGATTCCGGGCCACCGCCCGCGATGGGAAGCCGCGTCCGGCTGCAACTCGACCTGCGTGCAGATGAACAGCAGCAGCAGTCCGTAGAACCCGACTCCGAAAAAGCCGAACAGCGCGATGAACGCATAGGCGAACACGGCGGCGATCAGCCAGCCGATGACGGCCACGATATTGACGACGAACTTACCGGACATCGGACGCTGCCAGGGCTGGCGTCGCCGTCCGGCAGGGGGCGCGAGGCTCAGGGACCGGCGCATCGATCAGGGCGGCAATGCCTTCCATGCTCCACGGCGTCCGGCCCACGTGCGGGTTGGGCAGGCTAGGCGCCGCGTGCCGGAGCGTCAACGCGCCGGCGGCAGCGTAACGCTGCGCCGGTGGACGACGACGTGATGCCACAGCAGCCAGGACATCGGTCCGGCGACGAGGATCGCGCCGATCAGGCCGCTCATCAGCTCGCCCAGCACGTAGCGCGCCGCATGGTCTCCGACGCCGGCCCGCGCGTAGAGCACCATTGCCCAGTGCGGCACCGCCCCACAGAGGCGGTCGACCAGCGGCAGCGCCAGGGCGACGACGACGTTGAAGGCGAGCCAGTAGCGGTCGCGCCATCCCCAGAGCCGGATCAGCCGCCAGGCCATCCCGGCCCAGAGCAGGTAACCGGATACCCGCAGCACGACGGCCTCGATCGTCAGGGGATTCCCGGGGGTGGTCAGCACGACGGCGTAGAGCAGCTCCATGACGAGCGCCGCGGCGATCCCCAGGATCCACCACCATCGCGTGTCGTCGCGGAACTGGCGCAGCAGCCGCGCCTCGATCAGGACGGACAGCACCGTGCCGAGGAAGTACGCCATCGTATGCAGGATCCGGTGGGCGCGGTCGGCCTCGAGTTCGCCGGGGTTCGCGCCGAACAGGATCGAAGCCGCGCCGTCGGCCAGCGCGACGTCGTAGTTGACGCGCCACAGCAGCGTCGTGGCGACCCAGGGCACGAGCGACGCAAGCGTCCACGCCACCATGAATGCTGTCCGCGACAGGACGAAATCCGGACCATCGGCAGCCGGCTGGCTCGTCATCGTGCCTGCTTAGCGAAGCGCATGGCGGGCGTCGAGCGCATCCGGCCGGCGCCGACCGCGAGGACATCGCGGTTCGCGTTTTCACCTGACTGCCCTGTTTGACAGGGCGGAACAACGGAACTAGGGAGGATTCTCGTCGTTTGGCCGAAGGGGGGATGTGCAGGAGGGTGCGATGGCACGGGGCCCGAACCGGAATGCCGACCTCGAAACGAGACAGAGAGCCAATGCCGCAGCGATCGATTCCACAGCGGATGGCCTGACGGCCGAGCCCACGCCGCGCGAGTCCTGGACCAGGGCGGTGTGGCACAGCATCGCATCCGGCGATCGACTGATCATCACGCCAAGGCACGTGACCTGGGGTCTGGTCATCGGATGGACTGTGGTAGCCGCCGTCCTGCTGGTCCTGATCCTGCCAGTGATGATCTAGCGCCGATAAAGCGCGCCCCTAGTTGTCCTGCGGGCGGTAGGGCAGCGCCGCCATCCCGGCCGCGCCGCGCGCCTGGGCCTCCTTGGCCAGCTCGGCGATGCCGCCCAAGGTGCCCATCAGGCCGGTCGCCTCGACCGGCAGGAAGAACACCTTGGCGTTGTTCGAGGCACCCATCGCCTGCAGTGCGTCGACGTATTTCTGGCCGAGGAAGTAGCTGATCGCCTGCGAGCCGCCGGCGCCGATCGCCGCGGTCACCACCTCGGTCGCCTTGGCTTCCGCCTCGGCGGCGCGCTCGCGCGCCTCGGCGTCGCGGAAGGCGGCCTCGCGGCGGCCTTCCGCCGAGAGGATCGCCGCCTGCTTCTCGCCCTCGGCCCGGGTGATCTGCGCCTGGCGGACGCCCTCGGCCTCGAGGATCACGGCGCGCCGCTCGCGCTCGGCCTTCATCTGCCGGGCCATGGTCTGCACCATGTCCTGCGGCGGCACGATGTCCTTGAGCTCAACACGCAGCACCTTCACGCCCCAGGCGTTGGTGGCGTGGTCGATCACCGAAAGCAGCGTGTCGTTGATCTCGTTGCGCTTGGACAGCACGTCGTCCAGGGCCATGTTGCCCATGACGTTGCGGATGTTGGTCAGCGCCAGGTTGGTGATGCCCTGCACCAGGTCGCGCACCTCGTAGGCGGCCTTGGCGGCGTCGATCACCTGGTAGAAGGCCACGGCGTCGACGGCAACGATGGCGTTGTCCTTGCTGATCACCTGCTGCTGCGGGATGTCGAGCACCGATTCCTGGACGTTGACCTTCTTGCCGATGCTGTCGACGAAGGGCACCAGAAAGCGCAGGCCCGGCGTCAGGGTGGTAGTGAAGCGGCCGAAGCGCTCGACGGTATAGTTCCAGCCCTGCGGCACCTGCTTGACGCCCAGGAACAGCAGCAGGACAGCGAACAGGACGAGGACGAGGATGAAGATCGTGAAGCCGGTCAATGTCGCCTCCTGGGCACCATCCGCCGGCGCAGAGCGGCATATAGCGTAGCAGATAAAATCTGTGAGCGCGCATCAATTGCGACGCGGAAGCCTGCAGGCCGGGCGGCCCGTGAAGCGATTTCGCGCGAGGGCTTCTCCAGATCGCGCTGCGCGGCCTCCCGACCATCAGTGGCGCCGCGACATGGACGGCGGTTTCCACCGGGATGACCCGCGGCCTGCTGACGCCGCCCGGGTCGAGTATGCTACGCCTCGTCCATGAGCACGACCGATCCGGACAGTGCGCCGATCGTGGCAGGCAGAAGCCGCCGCCAGCCGGCGCTCGCCGTGACCGCGGCCGGTGCCTGGTGGCTGTCGCCCGAGGGCGAGATCGAGCGGCTGAGCCACAGCGCGGCGGCCTCGCGGCTGGCGCTGGAGCGGCCGCTGGTGTGCCACGCCCCGGACACCGGCTCGCGCCTGGCGCTGGACGAGGTCGACGCCACCGACGTGCTCGAGCTCTTCGCCTTCGTGAGACCGGCGCAGTTCTGCCTGCCGACCATCCGGGGCCTGGCGGCGGCGCTGGCGCTCGACCTGCCGGCGACGCCCGAGGACGAGGTCGTCGCGCTGCCGGCGATCGCCGAGGCGCTGCTCGACGAGCTCGGTGAACAGCGCCGTCGCCAATCGCAGCAAACCGCCGAGCTGGCGCGGCGCATGGCGGCCGGCGGCTGGCAATGGGGCGCGGCGGTGTGCGCGGCGCTGGGCGTGTCGGCCGCCGATCGGCCGCGCGGCTTCGCCGGGCTCGACACGTGGAAACATCTGCCGGCCTGGGAGGACGATCCGCCGCCCTCGCCGCCGCGCAGCCTGCCGGTCGAGCCGCACGAGGCGCGCGCGCGCCTGGCCGATCTGGTGCATGCCGGCCCGGGCACGACGGAGGTGCGGCCGACCCAGAGCGACTATGCCTCGGCCGTGTCGCTCGCCTTCCAGCCGCGCGAGCGCGAGGGCGAGCCGCATGTCGTGCTGGCGGAGGCGGGCACCGGCACCGGCAAGACGCTGGGCTATGTCGCGCCGGCCTCGCTGTGGGCGGAGCGCAACGGCGCGCCGGTATGGATCGCAACCTTCACCCGCAACCTGCAGCGCCAGATCGACGGCGAGCTCGATCGGCTGCATCCCGACGCCGCTGCCAAGCGCGCCCGCGTCGTCGTGCGCAAGGGGCGCGAGAACTATCTCTGCCTGCTGAACTACGAGGAGGCCGTGCAGCGCACGCGCGCCACGCCGCGTAACGCGGTCGGGCTGGGCCTGCTGGCGCGCTGGACCATGGCGACGCGCGACGGCGACATGGTGGGCGGCGACCTGCCGGCCTGGCTCGGCGACCTGATCGGCCGCGCGCGGCTTTCGCGCCTGGCCGACCGGCGCGGCGAATGCGTCTATGCCGGCTGCGAGCATTTCCGGCGCTGCTTCGTCGAGCGCACCATCCGCCGTGCCCGCCAGGCCGACATCGTCATCGCCAATCACGCGCTGGTGATGATGCAGGCGGCGACCGGCGGGCTCGACGACAACACGCGGCCCACGCGCTACGTCTTCGACGAGGGCCATCATCTGTTCGACGCCGCCGACTCGGCCTTCGCCGCGCATCTCACCGGCGTCGAGGGCTCGGATCTGCGGCGCTGGCTGCTGGGCGCCGAAGGCCGCGCCGGCAGCCGCGCGCGCGGGCTGGAGCGGCGGGTCAACGAGCTGGCCGAGAGCGACGACGCCACGCAGCAGGCGTTGCGCGCGCTGATGTCGGCGGCGCAGGCCCTGCCCTCGGCCGGCTGGCAGACCCGGCTGGCCGACGGCACGACGCAGGGCGACATCGAGGATTTCCTCGCGCTGGTGCGCCAGCAGGTGCTGGCGCGTGCGCCCAAGGACGACAATCCCTACCGCATCGAATGCGACGTGCGGCCGCCCCCGGCCGGGCTGGTCGAGGCGGCGCGCGCCTGCGGCGAGGCGATCGAGGCGATGCTGCGGCCGGCGCTGGCGCTGATCCAGGCGCTGGCGCGCCAGCTCGACGAAGGCGCCGAGACGCTCGACACCGCGCAGCGCAACCGCATCGAGGGCATCACGCGCTCGCTGCGCAATCGCTGCCAGTTCGTGCTGTCGGCCTGGCTCGGCATGCTCAAGAGCATCGAGAGCGAGCCGCAGGAGGCCTTCGTCGACTGGTTCGCCATCGAGCGCATCGAGGGGCGCGAGTACGACGTCGGCATGTACCGCCACTACGTCGATCCGACGCAGCCTTTCGCCGAAGCCGTCGTGAAGCCGGCGCACGGCGTGGTCGTGACGTCGGCGACCTTGCGCGACTGGACCGGCGCCAACGATCCGCCGCCGGCGCCGACCATCGCCTCGGGCGCGCTGGAAGCGGCCGACTGGGAAGCCGCCGAGGCGCGCACCGGCGCGCGCCATCTCGAGGCGCCGGCGATCCGCGCCGCGGTCGCCTCGCCGTTCGACTATGCCAGCAACACCCGCGTGCTGATCGTGCGCGATGTCGGCCGCGACTCGGTCGAGCAGGTCGCCGCCGCCTATCGCGAGTTGTTCATCGCCGCCGACGGCGGCGGGCTGGGCCTGTTCACCGCCATCGGCCGGCTGCGCGCGGTGCACCGCCAGATTGCCGCGCCGCTCGAGGATCGCGGCATTCCGCTCTACGCCCAGCATGTCGGCGGCATGGACGCCGCGACCCTGGTCGACATCTTCCGCGCCGAGGAGCGCTCGTGCCTGCTTGGCACCGATGCGGTCAGGGACGGCGTCGACGTGCCGGGCCGTTCGCTGCGGCTGATCGTGTTCGATCGCGTGCCGTGGCCGAGGCCCGATATCCTGCATCGCGCGCGCAAGGATGCGCACCGCGCGGCGGGGCACGGCAGCAGCGCCTACGACGACATGCTGACGCGCTTCCGCCTGAAGCAGGCCTTCGGCCGGCTGGTGCGGCGCGCCGATGATCGCGGCGTGTTCGTGATGCTCGACAACCGGCTGGCGTCACGCCTGCTGGCGGCGTTCCCGCCGGGCGTGTCGATCCAGCGCGTCGGCCTTGCCGACGCGATCGCCGAGACGCGGGATTTTCTGAGAGCGCTGCCTCAGTGAGGCATCTTCTTGGAGATCTCGGTGAAGGTTTTGTACATCTGGTCGAAGTCCGTGTACTTCTGCGCTTCCTCAATCGCCGGCGGCAGCGGGCCCACATACTGGGCGTACACGTTGGGGCCATATTTCACGACCCCGAAGGCGACACCGAGGAAGGCCAGCTTGATCACCAGGCCGCGTACCATGCGACCCAAAAAACCTAGCAGCATGAGCTTGCTCTCCCCGCGAAATCTGGGCGGCCCGACCGTCTCGGAAAATAACTTCAACTACGGCGCGTAAATATACATTTTTACTGACATTTATCAATCGGAAAACGGGCCGGATCGGACCGGCCCGTCGGCCGTTGGCGGTCTTAGGGCTTCTTCAGCAGGTCGCGGATCTCAGTCAGCAACTTGATGTCCGCCGGATCCTCCGGAGCCGGGGCCGGCGCGGGTTCGGCGGCCGCTTCCTCGCGCCGCAGGCGGTTGATGCCCTTGACGACCAGGAAGAGCGCGAAGGCGATGATCAGGAAGTTGATCGCGATGGTGATGAAGTTGCCATAGCCCCAGACGACAGCCGCCTTCTTGGCCTCGGCCAGCGAGGCGCCGGCGGCGACGCTGCCCTTGAGCACGACGTACATGTTGGTGAAGTCGACGGTGCCGAACATGCTGATCAGCGGCATGATGACGTCGGCGACCAGCGACTCGACGATCTTGCCGAAGGCCGCGCCGATGATCACGCCGATGGCGAGATCGACGACGTTGCCCTTCATGGCGAACTCGCGAAACTCCTTGAGCATCCCCGTTCTCCCTTGTCTGCGCCTCGAGCGCCGGTCGCATCCTACGCCGCTAGAGGCCGCCGCGCAGCCACACCAGCATCGCCGACACGGTGAACACCGAGAGCACGGTCGACAGCAGGACGGTGGTCGAGGTCTCCTCGACGAAGATGTCGTACCGCCGGGCCAGCACGAAGGCGTTCGAGGCGGTGGGCAAGGTCGCCATCAGCAGTGCCGCCTGCGCCCACACCGAGTCCAGCGGCAGGAACCACGGCACGATCGACAGCGCCACGAGCGGCTGCAGCAGCACCTTGGCGATGGTCGCCAGGCCGACCTCGCGCAGGTTGGCGCGGATCGAGGTGCCGGACAGGAACAGGCCGATGGCGAAGAGCGCGCAGGGCGCCGCCGCGGCGCCGATCAGGTCGAGGAAGCGCTGGATCGGCACCGGCACCGCGATAGCCAGCGCCGAGACGAAGCCGCCCAGGACGATCGAGATCAGCACCGGGCTCTGCGCGACCGCCAGCAGCACGCGCCGCGCCGTGCGCCAGACGCCCCGGCCGGCCTGCAGGTCGCTCTCGATCAAGACCACCGCGAAGGTCAGCAGGAAGGCGCTGCCCAGGCAGGTCGCCGCCGCCGCCGGCACGGCGCCTTGCGGACCCAGGGCGTAGAGGCACAGCGGGATGCCGATATAGCCGACATTGCCATAGGCGGCTGTCAGGCCATGCAGGCTCATCTGCGCCAGCCCGGCGCCCGACGCGAGGCGGGCCATCAGCATGCCGACGCCGTAGACGATCACGATCACCAGGCCAAAGGCGACGATGAACGGAACGTTCAGCACCTCGGAAAGCCTGACGTTGGCGATGGCGTTGAACAGCAGCGCCGGCAGCGCGAACCAGGTGACGAAGGCGTTCAGCGCGCCCGCGCCGTCGCGGCCCAGCAGCCTGGCGCGGCCCGCGACGAAGCCGGTGGCGATCAGGGCGAAGAGCGGGAAGGCGACGGAGAAGACGACGTTCACGGCGCCGACATATAGCGATGGGGGCGACGCGCGTCATGTCTCGCACCGCCTGCGCGACAACATATGAAGTCGTTGACCTATCTCGCTGATCCAAAATATATCTTGCGGACCCTCGATGACGACCGCCCGGTTGTTGGCGTCGTTCAAGAACCGATGGAGACAACGATGCGCCGCCTCACCCTCGCGCTCGTGCTGGCGTTGGCCGCCGGCGGCTTCGCGGCATCCTCCGCCGCCGCACCCTCGACGCCGGCCTCGACCACGCCGACGACCAAGCCGGCACCCAAGCCGACGGCACTGCAGCGCGCGCTGCGCGCCTGCGCCAAGGTCAAGGACGCGAAGGCCAAGGCCTCCTGCCAGCGCCGCGCCCATGCGCAGGCCAAGCCGCCGCGCAAGGCGGCGAAGCGGCCGGTGCGGCCGGCGCCGGCGCCGGCGCCGGCTCCCGCGGCCGCTCCGCAGAACTGATCGCATTGCGCGCGTGCTCGCGGCGCATCACGATGCGCCGATGGAACCGCTGATCACCACCGACGAGCTCGCGCACCGGCTCGGCGAGCCCGCGCTGCGCATTTTCGACTGCACGACCTTCCTGCATCCCGAGCCCGGCGGCCGCATGCGCGTCGAGACCGGCCGCGCCGCCTATGGCGAGAAGGGCCACATCCCCGGCGCGGCGCTGATCGAGCTGCAGCAGGATCTCTCCGACGCGCAGAGCGCGCTGCGCTTCACCATGCCCGCGCCCGAGGCGCTGGCGCGAATGGCCGGCGCCAAGGGCATCGGCGAGGACAGCGAGGTGGTGCTCTACTGCAACGGCACGCAATGGTGGGCGACGCGCGTGTGGTGGCAGCTGCGCGCCATCGGCTTCGACCGCGCGCGCATCCTCGACGGCGGGTTCCGCAAGTGGATCGTCGAAGGACGACCCGTCGAGCACACCGCCAATGCCTATTCCCCGGCGGCGCTGTCGGCCAGGCCGCGCGCCGGCCTGATGATCGGCAAGGACGCGGTGCTGGGCGCGCTCGATCACGGTGGCGCCGTGGTGGTGAACTGCCTCACGGAAGAACAGCATCGCGGCACCGGCGGCGCGCACTATGGACGGCCCGGCCACATCACCGGCAGCGTCAGCCTGCCGGCCGCCTCGCTGTTCGAGGCCGACGGCACATTCAAGGACACCGGCACGTTGCGCGCGATGTTCGCCGATCGCGGCATCGAGGAAGGCGGCCGTCGCGTGATCGCCTATTGCGGCGGCGGCATCGCCGCCACTGGTGACGCCTTCGCGCTGGTCGCGCTGCTGGGCCACGGGGACGTCGCGGTGTACGACGCCTCGCTGCAGGAATGGGCGAGCGATCCCCGACTGCCCATGTCTGTCGCTTAGAGGAAGACCATGGCTGCCTACCTGATCGTCGAGATCGAGACCACCGACGCCGAGCTGATGGCGGAGTACCGCAAGCACACGCCCGGCCTGGTCGCCAAGTTCGGCGGCAAGTTCATCGTGCGCGGCGGCGAATGCGACAGCCTCGAAGGCGGCTGGACGCCCTCGCGCATGGTCGTGCTCGAGTTTCCCGACATGGCGACGGCGCGCCGCTTCTATCATTCGGAAGACTACAAGCCGGTGCTGGCGATGCGGCTGAAGGCCGGCAGGAGCAAGGCCGTGCTGGTCGACGGCGTGCCGCCGGGGTGAGCATGACCATGCAGGACGGCGGCGGGGCGAGCCAGGCGATCGCCGATCTCTACAACGCCCTGATGACCGGCGTGGTGCTGAGCCTGGTCACGCGCCGCGGCAGCGACACCGCGCGCGAGTTCGTGTTCCGCCACTTCCGGCGCCAGCACCTGGAGAAATTCAAGCCGGGCCTGGTCAAGCTCGGACTCGACGGGCTGCCGCACGCCGTGGCCTGCGCGCAGTACCACTACCTTTCCAACGCCGTGGGCGGCGTGAAGACCGAGTACGTCCTGGAGTCCGACCGCAAGGTCTGGGTGCGCTATCCGCCGCCGCGCTGGATCTGGCGCGGCACAGCGGTCTGCGCCGTGCCGCACGAGGTCAACGCCGCGATGCTGCACGGCTGGCACGGCCACAACGGCGTCTCGCTCGGCAATCCGCGGCTGGGCTTCGTCTGCACCGGCATGATCACGACCGGCGCGCCCGGTCTGGAAGGCTATTACTGCGAATACGATCGCGACCTCGCCGAACACGAGCGCGTGCGCTTCGTCGACGACGAGACCATGCCGCGCTTCGACGCCGCGCAGGCGCCCACCCTCGATGTCGCCAGCTGGCCGCAGGCGCGCCTGCACAAGGTCTACCGCTCCTACGCCATGGAATACGTGCGCAGCCTGCTGCCGACGCTGCTGGAGCTGATCGGCGCCGAGGGCGTGCGCGTCGAGGTCGGCCGCGCCGCGCGGCTGGTCGGCATGCAGTATTTCGACGAGTGCGCCGCGCGGCTCGGCGGCGAGACCGGCGGCTTCGGCGCCTTTCTCGCCAGCCTGCTGGCGGCGCAGGGCGAGGACGTCACGCCGCAGGGCGCGCGCGTCGTGCAGCGCGGCTGGAAGCTGATGCGCGGCGTCGAGCTGGGCGACGATGCGCAGGCTCTCGCCGCCTTCGACGCCTGGAACGGTTTGTGGCAAGGCGCGCTCGCGGCCAGCGACCGCTTCCTGCGTCTCGAAACGCATCGCCGGCGCGACGGCGACGACTGGGTTATCGAGTGGCGCGTGCAAGCCAGCGGTCGATGACCCGGCGATAGCCCTCGTGCAGGCGCAGGCCCGGCAGCTCCTCGGGCGCGAAGAAGCGCAGCTCGAGGTGCTCCTCGCCCAGCGCCGCCCGCGAGGCGTCGAGCACACGGCAGCCATAGGCGAGGATTCGCACGAAGCGGCCGGGCAGGACCTCGTAGCGCCAGTCATCCAGGCGATCGACGATCGCCACCTCGACATTGGCTTCCTCGCGCGCCTCGCGGATCACCGCCGTTTCGTAGGTCTCGCCGGCGTCCGGCCGACCGCCCGGCAGGTCCCACTCGTCGCGCTCGTTGCGCAGCAACAGCACGCGGCCATCGACCACGACAACCCCTTTGACCGACACGGGAATCGTCAAGACGGCGCACCTCCGCGCGAATGCTTCGCAAAAAATGAGGTCATGGTGATCAGTCGTCACCAATAATCCGAACAGTCCCCTTGGCCTGAGAAAATCCCTGTGCCACCAATCCTGGGGGGTTCACTGTAGCGCAGAGGTTCGACGCATGCAGGTTCTCTCCAGAACGTCCGACGTCCCCGTCAGCGAAATCCACCGTTCCCTCATGCAAAAGCCAGTCCCCGCCCAGGGCATCGTCATGCTCCTCGAGCAGGTCAGTCGCATGATCCATGGCGCGGGCTATGCCCAGGGCCTTTATCCCGCCCAGTGGGTGGCCCTGCGCTATTTCGCCGAGGTCGACGTGCCGGCGCGCACCGCCTCGGGCCTGGCACGCTTCCAGGACATGAGCATCGCGCCGGTGGCGCGCACCATCCGCACGCTGGTCGACAAGGGCCTGCTCGAGCGCCGGCCCAATCCGCGCAGCCGGCGCGCCGATCTCATCGAGGTCACCGACAACGGCCGCGCCCTGCTGCACCACGACCCGCGCCTGCCCCTGCGCAGCCTGCTCGAGGCGCTCGACGGCGCACGCAGCGAGGCCTTGGTCGAGGCGCTGGAGGTGCTGGTGCGCGAGCTGCCGCGCAGCAGCCCGTTCCCGCCGCGCGGCCGGCGGCGGACGTAAGACTCCATCAGAGGCAGACAGCCCTCTGTCATCCCGAACGAAGTGAGGGATCCAGGCCACCCCTGGATCCCTCGCTTCGTTCGGGATGACAGCTACTCGTCGAGCATGGCGTCGAGGCGCGCCACCAGGGTCTCGTTGTCGAATGGCTTGACCAGCACGTCCTCAGCGCCCCAGGCGCGCGCCAGCGACGCGGCGACCTCCAGCGACATGCCGGCGCCGCCGCCGGAGATGGCGATCACCTTCAGCCCGGGCCGCTCGTGGCGCAGCGCCTTGAGCAGCTCGATGCCATCGAGCCTCGGCATCCACAGGTCGGCGACCACCGCGTCCGACGGTCGGCGCCGCGCGATGGACAGTGCCTCCTCCCCGTCGGCGGCCTCGTCGACCTCGTAGCCGGCGCGCTCCAGCGCCAGGCGCAGCGACTCGCGCACGGCGTCGACGTCGTCGACAACGAGGATGCGGCCCTTGGCCATGTTACGCTCCAGTGGACAGCAGCGACGAGATTCGGCGCCTGCAGATTGAGCAGCCCTGATGCCCGCGCGCAAGGCCGCCGTCAGTCCGCCGCCGGGATGTCGATGGTGAAGCGCGTGCCGCCGCCAGGCCGGCTCTCGACGCCGATCGCGCCGCGCCAGCTGGTGACGATGCCGTAGACGACCGAGAGGCCCAGACCCGTGCCGCTCTCGCCGCGCGTGGTGAAGAACGGCTCGAACAGCCGCGCGCGGGTCGCCTCGTCCATGCCCTCGCCGGTGTCGCTCACGATCAGCCGCGCGCCGCCGCTCGCGCCCCGCGCCAGCGAGATGCCCAGCGTGCCGCCGCCCTTCATCGCCTGCACGGCGTTGACGGTGAGATTGAGCACGACCTGCGTGATCTCTGCCGGCGCCACGCGCGCGAAGCCGCAGCTGGCCGGGACGTCGGCTTCGAGTACGACCTCCGGCGGCAGCGCACCGCGCGCCAGGTCGAGGGCGTCGCGCAGCGCCTGCGCGAGGTCGATCTCGCGCGGCCGCGCCGCCTCGCCGCGGGCGAAGGCCAGCACGCGGCTGACGATCTCGCCGGCCTTGCGCGTGTTGTCGATGACGATGTCGAGATAGCGCCGGCGGTCGGCCTCGCGTGAAGGCGGCACCTCGCGCGCCTCGCGCGCGAAGTTCAGCACCGGGTGCAGCATGTTGTTGATCTCGTGCGCCACGCCGCCGGCAAGCTGGCCGAGCGCCGCCAGCTTCTCGCGCTGCTGGCGCGCCTCGCGCGCGCGGCGTTCCTCGGTGATGTCGGCGGCGACGCCGCGATAGCCGGCGAAACGGCCCTCGGCGTCGAAGATCGGCACGCCGCTGACCCTGAGATAGCGCGTCTCGTCGGCGCGCTGGCGATAGCTGTAGATGGCATCGCGGAACGGCCGCCGCTCGGCGATTGCCCGGGAGATCGCGTCGACGTCCTCGCTGGGGCGCAGCGAGGCGACCTCGAAGGCGCGGCGACCCAGCGCACGCGCCTGCTCGAAGCCGATCATCTTCAGCGCCGCGCCGCCGAAATGCGTGAAGCGGCGCTCCGCGTCGGTCTCCCAGAACCAGTCCGAAGAGGCGTTGGCGAAGTCGCGGAAGCGCGCCTCGCTGTCGCGCAGCGCCGCCTCGGCGCGCAGCCGTTCGTCGCGCAGTCGGCCGGCCATCGCCACCACGGCCAGCAGCGCGGCCAGGACCACGGCGCCGAAGCCCAGCAGGCCGGTGGCGGCGGGTGTCACCAGCGCGGCCCACGCCATGACGTGCAGCATGATGCCGCCGGCCTTGCCGACCAGCCAGCCCAGGGCCAATGCGATCGCGCCGGCGCGCCGCTCGGCCAGCGCCACGATCACGGCGCAGACGCCGAGGATGGTGGTGACCACCGCCAGGCCGGCGCTCGCGATGCGTCCGATCAGCGGATCGACGAGGACGACGATTGCGGCGGCGGCCAGACCGGCATTCGCAGCGGTGAAACCCAGCGCCAGGGCGCGATACGACGCGCGCAGGCCAAGGAACTCGACAATGAACAGATTGCTGCAGATGATGCCGATCAGTGCCGCGACCAGCCCGACCTCTCGCGCCGGCGGCTGCAGCCCGGGCGAGACCAGCTCGCCGATCAGGCCGTGACTGACGACGACGCTGACGAGCAGCGAGACGACGGCGGCCGCAAGCCACAGTGCGCCGGGCGGCCGCACGGCGAACCAGATCGTCGTCATGTACACGGCCAGCGCCAGCAACAGGCCGCAATAGCCGGCAAGCAGCACGTACTCGATCGCCTCGCGCCGCTCGAAGGCGATCGCGTCGACGATCTGCACCGGCAGACGGATCGGCCCGGCGCTGACCACCTTGAGATAGAGGGTGCCGCCCTGGAACTCAGGCGGCAGGCGGAAGGCGATGCGGCGATGCGGCGCCGGCTCGAAGGTGTGCGGCACGTCGAGGCCGGCCGAGAGCAGGCGATAGGGACCGCCCGGCTGCGGCAGGTAGAGATCGACGCGATCCATGCCGCCGTGCCGGATCAGCAGCCACCACTGCTCACGGTCATCGACGCGCCAGTCGACGTCGATCCGCATCCACACCGCCGCACGGGTCAGCCCGAAGGAAGGCGCCGAGCGTCCGTCGGGCCTGAAGCGGACGGCGAACGCCGGTGAGGCGACGTCGCTGAGCGCGAGGCGATGTTCGGGATCGACGAGGAAGGCGGCGGCCGGCGCCAGGTCGACCACGCCGTCGAGGCCGTGCACGGCGACCGGCCGCGGCACTTCCTGCGCGCGCGCGGCGGCCGACCACGCCATGGCGGCGAGGCACAGAGCGACGCCCAGCAGTCGCGGCAGGACCATGCGCCGATCATACACGCAAAGAAGAAGGGCCGGGGATCGCTCCCCGGCCCTCCACTTCCGATCCGGCAGGATCGGCGACGGACCTTAGAAGTCCATGTCGCCGCCCATGCCGCCCATGCCGCCGCCCGGCATCGGCGGGGCCTTCTTCTCCGGCCGCTCGGCGATCATCGCCTCGGTGGTGATCAGCAGGCCGGCGACCGAGGCCGCGTCCTGCAGCGCCGTGCGCACGACCTTGGTCGGATCGATGATGCCGGCCTTGATCATGTTGACGTAGTCGCCCTTCTGCGCGTCGAAGCCGAAGTTGGTGTCCTTCGACTCGAGCAGCTTGCCGACGACGACCGAGCCGTCGTGACCGGCGTTGTCGACGATCTGCCGCACCGGCGACTGCAGCGCGCGGCGGATGATGTCGATGCCCGCCTTCTGGTCGGCGTTCGCGGTGCGCAGCTTGTCGAGGGCGCGGATGGCATAGAGCAGGGCCGAGCCGCCGCCGGCGACGACACCCTCTTCCACCGCGGCGCGCGTGGCGTGCATCGCGTCGTCGACGCGATCCTTGCGCTCCTTGACCTCGACCTCGGTCGAGCCGCCGACCTTGATCACGGCGACGCCGCCGGCCAGCTTGGCGAGACGCTCCTGGAGCTTCTCCTTGTCGTAGTCCGAGGTGGTCTCCTCGATCTGCGCCTTGATCTGGCCGATGCGCGCCTCGATGTCCTTCTTCTTGCCGGCGCCGTCGACGATCGTGGTGTTCTCCTTCTGGATCAGCACCCGCTTCGCCTTGCCCAGCATGTCGAGCGTGACGTTCTCGAGCTTGATGCCGAGATCGTCGCTGATCAGCTGGCCGCCCGTCAGGATCGCCATGTCCTCGAGCATCGCCTTGCGGCGATCGCCGAAGCCCGGCGCCTTGACGGCCGCGACCTTCAGGCCGCCGCGCAGCTTGTTGACGACCAGCGTGGCAAGCGCCTCGCCCTCGACGTCCTCGGCGACGATCAGCAGCGGCTTGCCCGACTGCACGACCGCCTCGAGCACCGGCAGCATCGCCTGCAGGCCCGAGAGCTTCTTCTCGAACAGCAGCAGGAACGGCTGCTCGAGCTCGCAGGTCATCTTGTCGGCGTTGGTGATGAAGTACGGCGACAGGTAGCCGCGGTCGAACTGCATGCCCTCGACGACGTCGAGCTCGGTGTCGAGGCTCTTGGCCTCTTCCACCGTGATCACGCCCTCGTTGCCGACCTTCTTCATCGCCTCGGCGATCATCTTGCCGATCGACTCCTCGCCGTTGGCCGAGATCGTGCCGACCTGTGCCACCTCGTCCGAAGTGGTGATCTTCTTGGCGCGGCCCTTGATGTCCTCGACCGCCGCGTCGACCGCCAGGTCGATGCCGCGCTTCAGATCCATCGGGTTCATGCCGGCGGCGACCAGCTTGGCGCCCTCGCGGACGATCGACTGGGCCAGCACGGTCGCCGTCGTGGTGCCGTCGCCGGCCACGTCGTTGGTCTTGCTGGCGACCTCGCGCACCATCTGCGCGCCCATGTTCTCGAACTTGTCGGCGAGCTCGATCTCCTTGGCGACCGTCACACCGTCCTTGGTGATGCGCGGCGCGCCGAAGCTCTTGTCGAGCACGACGTTGCGGCCCTTCGGACCCAGCGTCACCTTCACCGCGTTGGCGAGGATGTCGACGCCGCGCAGCATGCGGTCGCGCGCGTCACCGGAAAAACGTACGTCTTTGGCAGCCATTGTTCCCTCGTGGAATTCGGTTCAACAAAAAAGACCGTGCGCGATGCGCGACGGTCTCAGGCGGCTTTCCTGGCGGACTTCGCGGGCGCCTCGAGGATGCCCATGACGTCGCTCTCCTTCATGATCAGCAGATCGACGCCGTCGAGCTTGACCTCGGTGCCCGACCACTTGCCGAACAGGATGCGGTCGCCGACCTTGACGTCGAGCGGCACCAGAGTGCCCTTCTCGTCGCGGGCGCCCGGGCCGACGGCGACGATCTCGCCTTCCATCGGCTTTTCCTTGGCGGTGTCGGGGATGATGATCCCACCCTTGGTCTTCTCTTCTTCCGCGACGCGCTTCACCACGACGCGGTCATGCAGCGGACGAAAGCTCATGAACTCCCTCCTCCTTGGGTCAAACGAGGCCCCTCTCAGGGCCGGGTAACAAGATTGCTGTTAGCACTCCTGAATCGTGAGTGCCAAACGCGCGCGGGATGTAGGGGTTTGCCCGAATTTAGTCAAGGATCAGCAGCAATCGTGTCGCATGGCTGCTAATATGTTGATTTCAAACGCGATTTCCATTGCGTTGGCATGAATCTCGCGAGACCATCGACGTCCCTCGACGTTTGAATCCACCCGCGAAGAGGTGTTCGAGATGTCTGATGCCTTCGAGAAGCAGCTGCGCGACTACCGACTGACCACCGCGGAGATCCTCTATTTCCTGCCGGATCATCAGAACCTGCTGCAGACATTCATCTGGCAGGATCTCGACATCGCGCCGAAGTACCCGGTGCTGACGAAGTTCCTGACCTTCTGGCAGACCAACCTGGACGGCAAACTGCACCGCGTGCGCATCGCCAGCGCCGGCCTCATCCAGCCGGCCGAGTTCCGCTTCGCCCAGATCCTGGCGACGGTGCACTAAGCCAGGTTGAGCTGCCAGATCTGCATGCTCAGCATCGCCAGGAAGCCGACCCAGACGACATAGGGTACGAGCAGCCAGGCGGCGATTCTGGAGTGCTGGCGGAAGGTGCCGAGGGTGGCGCCGATCGCCACGAGCAGCACGAAGATCACCGCAACCGCGAGGCCGACGCGATGGGTGCCGAAGAACAACGGCATCCAGATCGCGTTGAGGGTCAACTGGGTCCACCACAGGAGCTGCGCCGGGCCGGTGCGGTGCCAGGGGGCGCTGCGCCAGACCAGCCAGACCGCGACCGCCATGGCGACGTACATCGCCATCCAGATCGGCGGGATGATCCAGCTTGGCGGCATGCCGACGGGCTTCTTCAGCGCGTTCCACCAGAGCGGATCGTGCGTCGGCGAGTAGAACGCCCCGATGCCGCAGACCAGCGTCACGACGACCAGGAAGAAGACGAACATGCCCGCCCGCCGCAGCGCCGTGGCTGGCAGGTAGCGTTCGGCGTCGTCGGACAGGAAGTGTAACGCCATGTTCCCAAAGAGTTACCTTAAGATATTTCACTAACATACTATAAATTCAACGAATTGTCATCCCATATGTCAGAAAGCCTCGCGGTACTCCTGGCGGGTGCGGGCGATCAGGTCCGACGCCGCCGGGATATCGGCCACGCCCGACACCGAGTGGCCCGCGCTCCAGATATCTTTCCAGCGCCGCGTCCCCTGCTCGCGCGTTCCGCTGTTGATGTCCTTGGCGACGTCGATGCCGCCGCGCGCCGGCAGATTGTCCGGGTCGACGCCGGCGGCGACGATCGAGGGCCTGAGCATGTTGGTTTCCAGCCCGGTGAAGGCGCGGGTCAGCAGCACGTCGTCGAGCCGCGCCGACACCAGCATGGCCTTGTAGGCCTCCTTGGCCATGCTCTCGCGCGTGGCGATGAATTTGGTGCCCATGTAGGCGAGGTCGCAGCCCAGCACCTCGGCGGCGCGCAGGGCGCGGCCATCGGCGATGCCGCCCGCCAGCACCAGCGGCCCGTCCCAGATCGCCCGCACAGCGCGCACGAAGGCGAACGGATTGGCCCATCCGGTCTGCCCGCCGGCACCCGCCGTCAGCAGCACGAGCCCGTCGCTTCCCGCCTCGATCGCTTTCTCGGCGTGGCGCAGGGAGGCGACGTCGGTAAAGACGCGACAGCCGATATCGTGCAGCGGCCCGATCACGTTGTGCGGGCTGCCGACGCTGGCGATCACCAGCTCGACGCGATGGCGCAGCAGCACCTGCAGGTCGTCGGCCAGGCGTGTGTTGGAGCGGTGGACGATCAAGTTGGGGCAGATCGGCGCCAGCCGGCCGCCGGCGCGCTGCTCGGCCTCGCCGACGCGGCCGCGCATCTCGCCCAGCCAGGCATCGAGTTCCTCGATCGTGCGGGCGTTGGCGGTGGGAAACGAGCCGACCACGCCATCGACGCAGGCGGCGACCACCAGCTCGACGCCGGAGACCAGGAACATCGGCGCCGCGATCAATGGCAACGACAGGCGGGACGACAGCTCGGGCGACAATGACATGCCGTCACGCTAGCCGACTGGGGGCACCGGCGTCTTGCCGGCTCTTCCTATGATGCCGGCGGGACCACGGTGCTCCCGAGTCGCGTCATGCCGCCGAGGCGTAGCGGCGCAGCGCCGCCACAGGCGCGCTGCCGTCGCCGGCCGGCTGGTAGAACACGCTGAAGGTCCGGAAGGCTTCGACGAAGCGCGGCGCGCGCGCTGCCTCGGCGATCTCATAGGCGTCGAAGCCGCAGCGGCGCATGAACAGCGCCTGGTCGATCAGCACGTCGCCGGTGGCGCGCAGCTCGCCGGCGAATCCCAGGCGCTCGCGCAGGCCGCGGGCCTGGCTGTAGGCGCGACCGTCACTGAACTTGGGGAATTCCAGCGCGATCACCGCGAAGCGATTGACGACGCCGGCCAACGCGTCGATCGCGTCGCTGTTGCGCAGCTTCACGCCCAGCGGCGCCCAGCGCTCCAGCAGTGTCTGGCGCTCGGCCTGGAAGCGCGCGAGCGAGACGATCACCGGCTCGCTCGCCGACAGCGGCGCGGCGTCGTCGACAACGCGCCAGGGATCCTCGACCAGACGTCCGGCCTTAAGCAGCGGCATAGAGGCGCTCCTTGAACGGGGCATCGCCCAGGCGGCGATAGGTGTCGACGAAGCGCTCGCCCGGGCGGCGCGTGGCGAGATAGGTCTCGATCAGGTTCTCGATCGCGTCGACCACGCCGTCGGCCGGCACTGCGGGGCCGACGATGCGGCCCAGCGACGTGGTCTCGCTGCCGTCGCCGCCCAGCGTGATCTGGTAGAATTCCTCGCCGTTCTTGTCGACGCCGAGAATGCCGATATGGCCCACGTGGTGATGGCCGCAGGCGTTGATGCAGCCCGAGATCTTGATCTTCAGCTCGCCGATGTCGTGCTGGCGCTTCAGATCGGCGAAGCGCTTGGTGATCTGCTGCGCCACCGGGATCGAGCGGGCATTGGCCAGCGCGCAATAGTCGAGGCCGGGGCAGGCGATGATGTCGCTGACCAGGCCGAGATTGGGCGTCGCCAGGTCGATCGCCTCGAGCTTGCGCCACAGCGCCGGCAGGTCGGCGCGCCGGACATGCGGCAGCACCAGGTTCTGCTCGTGCGAAACGCGGATCTCCTCGTGGCTGTAGGCCTGCGCCAGGTCGGCGACGGCTTCCATCTGCGCCGCGCTGGCGTCGCCCGGCGGCGCGCCCTCGGGCTTCAGCGACAGGTTGACGATGGCGTAGCCCGGCTGGCGATGCGGCGCGACGTTGGTCTTCAGCCAGCGCGCGAAGCCGGCGTTCTCCAGCCGCAGCCGCTCGACCGCGAGATCGACGGCGGGCTGCGGTTGATAGGCCGGCGGCGCGAAGTGGGCGGTGATGGCGGCGACGGTCTGCGGCGACAGCTCGAGCGCGCCGTCGCGGATCGCGTCCCACTCGGCCTCGACGCGGCGGCGCATCTCCTCGGTGCCGATCTCGTGCACCAGGATCTTGATGCGCGCCTTGTAGAGATTGTCGCGCCGGCCGGCGAGATTGTAGGCGCGCAGGATCGCCTCGAGATAGGACAGCAGATGCCGCTTGGGCAGGAACTCGCGGATGGTCTTGCCGATCATCGGCGTGCGGCCCAGCCCGCCGCCGACGATCACCTCGAAGCCGGTCTCGCCCGCCTCGTTGCGATGCAGCCGCAGCCCGATGTCGTGCACGCGCACCGCGGCGCGATCGTGCGGCGAGCCGGTGACGGCGATCTTGAACTTGCGCGGCAGGAAGGTGAACTCCGGGTGCAGGCTCGACCACTGGCGGATGATCTCGCACCAGACGCGCGGATCCTCGATCTCGTCGACGGCGACGCCGGCCCATTGGTCGGCGGTGGTGTTGCGGATGCAGTTGCCGCTGGTCTGCAGCGCGTGCATCTCGACCGAGGCCAGATCGTCGAGCGCGTCGGCGGCGTCCTCGAGCCTGATCCAGTTGAACTGGATGTTCTGGCGCGTGGTGAAATGGCCGTAGCCGCGATCGTAGCGCCGCGCGATATGCGCCAGCATGCGCATCTGCTTCGACGACAGTGTGCCGTAGGGGATCGCCACGCGCAGCATGTAGGCGTGCAGCTGCAGGTACAGGCCGTTGGTCAGGCGCAGCGGCTTGAACTGCTCCTCCGTCAGCTCGCCGGCCAGACGCCGGTTCACCTGATCACGGAACTGCGCGACGCGCTCGGCGACGAAAGTGCGGTCGTGCTCGTCGTAGGTGTACATCGCAGGCTCAGAGGTAACGCACGGCGTCGGCCGCGATGGTGTCGATGGTGAGACCATTGGCGCGGATGCGCTCGCGCAGGTCGACCGGCTCGATCGCGCCGTCGTGGTCGGTGACGGCGATCAGCGCGGGCCCCACGATCACGGTCGCGGCGTCGCGATTGGCGATCGCCACCAGCCGCTCGGCGTCGGCCGCGGTGCGCGCGACCTGGGCGTCGGCCAGCGACGTCGACCAGGTGCCGTCGGCATCCAGGAAGACGACCGCGCCGTCGCGCAGGCGGTTGGCGGTGGCGATCTGCAGGGTGGATTTGGCAGCCTTGGCCATCACGAAGCCTCCGCAAGACGGGCGGGCAGGCCGGCGTTTGCCAACGCGGCGACCTCGCCGATGATGATGAGGGCGGGTCCGCCGCCGGCGTGCCGTGCCGCCAGCGCCGCCAGCGAACCGACCGTGCCGATGGAGACGCGCTGATCGGGGCGCGTGCCGCGATCGACGATGGCGACGGGCAGGGAGAGTGGGGTCCCCGCCGCCAGCAATCGATCGCGCACGCGCGGGGCCTGGGAGAGCCCCATGTAGACCACGGTGGTCTGGCCCGGCCGCGCAGCGGCCCGCCAGTCGATATCGGGCTCGCCGTCGCGGCCATGCGCGGTGACGAAGGTCACGGACTGCGCCAGATCGCGATGGGTCAATGGGATGCCCGTCGCGGCGGCGCAGCCCAGCGCCGCGGTGATGCCGGACACGACGAAGGCTTCGATACCCGCCTGGCGCACATGCTCGAGCTCCTCGCCGCCGCGGCCGAAGACGAAAGGATCGCCGCCCTTCAGCCGCACCACGCGCTTGCCGGCGCGCGCATGCTCGACGATCAGCGCATTGATCTCGTCCTGCTTGTGGCTGTGGCGGCCCTTGCGCTTGCCTACAGGCACCAGGAGAGCGTCGCGGCGCGCATAGTCGAGGATCGCCGGCGCGACGAGATCGTCGTGCAGGACGACGTCGGCACGCTGCAGCAGGTGCAGCGCGCGCAGGGTCAGCAGCTCCGGATCGCCCGGGCCGGCACCGACGATGTGCACCACGCCCTGCCCGCCCTCGCCGCGCGCGAGTTCTTCACGCATGGCGATCTCGGCCTCGGCGTCGCGGCCGGCCAGCACGAGCTCGCCGATCGGGCCATCGAGCGCGCGCTCCCAGAAATGAAGACGGTTGCCGACGCTCCTGGCGGCGTTGCGGAAGCGCGCGGCGAATTTCGCCAGCGCACCGATGCGCGCCGGCAGCGCCGCTTCGATCCGTTCGCGCAGCAGCCGTGCCAGGGTCGGCGAGGCGCCGCCGGTCGAGATCGCCGCCACGACGCCGTCGCGGTCGACGATCGCCGGCATGATGAAGTCGCAGAGATCGGGCCGGTCGACGACGTTCACCGGCACCCGGGCCGCGCGCGCCCAGCCGGCGACGAGGCGGTCGAGATCGCGATTGCCCGTGGCGACGAAGCCCAGGGCGACGTCGACGAAGTCCGCCGCGACCACGGTCTGCGACGCCACGCGCCGCACCGAGGCGCCGGCCCTGGCCAGCAGCGCGGCGCGCTGGTCGGCGGCCGCCGTGCCGCCGACGACCAGCGCCGTCTTGCCGTGCAGAGCCATGAAGATCGGCAGGTGGTCCAAGGGGCGCTCTCCCGGCAAAAGCCGTCGCCCTCCAATTGGCCCCTTCACCGGGGCCAATACAAAATAATTTACCTAACAGGAATGCATAACGTTCCTATTGAACAGTCTATAGATGTTGTTTTGAGACATTGCCGGACCGACTAGCGTCCTGCCGCCACTTGAGGGGGAAATGCCATGGCCAGGACGGGATTGCGGGCGGCGGTCGGCACGAGGCCGCCGAAAATCGGCACCTTTGTCTTCGAGTTCGCCGTGCCGGCGATCGGGCAGATCCTGGGTGCCGCCGGCGCCGAGTTCGTCGTGATCGACATGGAGCACAGCGGCTTCGGCTTCGATACCGTGCGCGCCGGCATCAAGTACATGCACGCCGGCAACCTGCCGGTCATCGTGCGCGCGCCGTCGAAGGCCTACGACCACATCGCGCGCATCATGGACATCGGCGCCGACGGCGTGATGGTGCCGATGGTCACCTCGGTCGAGCAGGCGCGCGCCGTGCTCGACGCGGTGAAGTACTTCCCGCAGGGCAGGCGCGGCGTGGCGCTGGGCCTGGCGATGGAGCGCTACAGCATGAGCGGCGCGCCGCTCGCCGAGCGCTTCGCCGCCCAGAATGATCGCACCATCGTGATGCTGCAGATCGAGGATCCGGCCGGCGCCGAATGCGCCGACCAGATGGCGGCGATGGACGGCGTCGACGTGCTGTGGATCGGCCACAACGATCTGTCGGTGGCGATGGGCATGCCCGGCGCCTTCGACGACCAGCGCTTTCAGGCGCATGAGGGTGCCACCATCGCCGCCTGCCGCAAGCACGGCAAATCCGCCGGTCGCCTGGCGCGCGACGCCGAGGAGGCGGCCGGCTTCGTGGCCCGGGGCTACGATTTCATCTCGATCGCCACCGACGTCGCCCTGCTGCAGCAGGCGATGTCCGCGGGCATCGCTCGGGATGACAGATCGCTACGGCTTCAGCTCGATCTCGATGAAGACGTATTCGTGGGGATTGGGGTTGATCACGTCATGCTCGACGCCGACGGCGCGGGCGTAGGACACACCGACCTTCATGTCGGACTCGACGTACTGCGCGCCGGTCCAGACGCCGAGCTTGCCGTCGACCAGCGGCACGACGATGTAGTCGTGGCCGTGCCGGTGCCAGCCGGTGCGCGCGCCCGGCGGCATGCGCCATTCCCAGACGATGGCGCGGTCCGTCTCGAGCTGCTTCGTGCCGGTGGCCATCGGCCTCGATCTGTCCTCGTCGCGCTCCGCCATGATCCCGTCCTCGCGTTGTCGCTCACCCTAGCATGAGCGGAACGCGTATGGCGCCCGGCCGAGATTCGTGCATATACACTCATTAACCAGACCGCCGAGCCTCGCATGCCCGATTCAGCTCCAATCCTGCGCGAACTGCCCGCGCCGCCCAAGCCGCATCCGCTGCTGGAGGCGCCGCCGGTGCCGATCATCGCGCGGCTGGCGCTGCCGACCACGGCGGTGATGATCGCGCAGTCGGGCGTCAGCGTCGCCGAAACCTGGGTGATCGGCCAGCTCGGCACCGAGGCGCTCGCCGGCTTCGCGCTGGTCTTCCCGCTCCTGATGCTGATGACCATGATGGCCGCCGGCGGCATCGGCGGCGGCATCGCCTCGGCGATCGCCCGCGCCTCGGGCGGCGGACGCACCGCCGAGGTGCGCGCGCTGGTCGTGCATGCGCTCGTCGTGGCGCTGGGCTTCGCGCTGCTGTTCACCATCGGCATGCGCGTCTTCGGCGCCGATATCTATCGCCTTCTGGGCAGCCTGCGCAGCGCCAATGGCGCGGGGGCCGGCGGCGATCCGGCCCTCGTGCTGGCCTATGCGCTGACCTATTCCGACATGGTCTTCGCCGGCGCCGCCGCGCACTGGGCGATGTTCGCGCTGTCCTCGATCATCCGCGGCGCCGGCAACGCTGCGCTACCGGGCAAGGCGATGCTGCTGAGCTCCTTGCTGCAGATCCCGCTGACCTATGTGCTGGCGCTGGGTGTCGGCGGCTGGGGCGGCATGGGCATCGCCGGCGCCGCCGTATCCTCGATCCTCACCGCGCTGCTCGCCGCCGGCCTGATGGCCCGGTCGCTGCACCGCGGCGCCGCCGGGATTGCGCCGTCGCTGCGCGGCATCTCGCTCAGGGGTTCGCTGTTCGCGCCGATCCTGCGCGTCGGCCTGATCTCCTCGATTTCAGCGATCATCGCCAACCTCACGACCATCCTGGTCACCCTGCTGGTCGCCGGCTTCGGCGTGGCGGCGCTGGCCGGCTACGGCGTCGGCTCGCGGCTGGAGTTCATGCTGGTACCGCTGGCCTTCGGCATCGGCTCGGCGCTCACCACGCTGGTCGGCATCGCCGTCGGCGCCGGCCAGTGGGAGCGTGCGGTGCGCGTCGCCGTCATCGGCTCGCTGATGGCCGCGGCGCTGACCGGCGTTGTCGGCGTGCTGGCGGCGATCTTCCCGCAGGGCTGGATGTCGATCTTCAGCGCCGATGCCGCCGTGCAGCAGACCGGCGTGGCCTACCTGACGCGCGCCGCGCCGTTCTATGCCTTCTTCGGCCTGGGCATGGCGCTGAACTTCGCCGCGCAGGGCGCCGGGCGCCAGGGCGTGCCGCTGGCCATCGCCTTCCTGCGCCTGGCGCTGGCGGCCGGCGGCGGCTGGCTCGCGGTGCATGTCTGGGGCCTGGGCCAGGACGGCCTGTTCTGGGCGGTCGCCATCGCCATCGTCGTCTTCGGCAGCGCCAATCTCGTGGCACTGCTCGTCAGGCCCTGGCGCGGTCGCTAGGGCGCGCCGCGCCGTCGTCGCGGGATGAACGGCACGACGCACATCGCCAGCACGAACGTCGCGCCGACCGCCAGCCAGGCCTCGTTGAACGATACCGTCAGCGCGGCGCGCTCGACCAGCGGCCGCAGGGCTTCCTGGGTCGCCGCGTCGAGCGGCGGCAGCGGCACGCCGATGAAGCGCTCCAGGGGCAGGCCGACGAAGGCGGCGGCCTCACGCTCGCCGGCCTGCAGGCGCTCGACCAGATCGGCGGCGTGACCCGGCGTGCGCCGTTCGAGGATGGTGTCGATGAGCGCGATGCCGATGGCGCCGCCCAAAGCGCGCTTGAGGTTGAACACGCCGCTGGCCTCCGCCGAGTCGTCGTCGTTCCAGCCGTCGAGCGCCAGGCGCGTCACCGGCAGCACGCACAGCAGCACGCTGACGCCGCGCATCACCTGGGGCCAGAACAGATCGTCGAAGCCGGAGCGCGGCGTGGTGAAGCCGTTGGCGATCAGGCCGGCGGCGAACAACGCGAAGCCGAGGGCAGTCAGCCGGCGCGCCTCGACCCGCGGCTCGAGCCAGGCGGCGAGCGGCGCGACGAGGAGCTGCGCGGCGCCCATCACGGCCATGATCGTGCCGATGCCCAGCGGGCCGAGATCGCGCACCAAACCGAGGAAGACCGCCATCAGGTAGGTGGCCCCGTAGAGGCCCGCGCCGATGGTGAAGTTCAGGCCGCAGCCGATCGAGAAGGCGACGTCGCGGAAACGGTGCAGGTCGACGAAGGGATGCGGTCGCGTCAGGCACAGCCGGACCATCGCCACCGCGGCCACCGGGCAGATCGCGAACAGAGCCAGGACCACCGGCCCGCCCCAGCCGTTGCGCGGCCCGATCTTGAGCAAGAGCTCCAGCCCGCCGAGAAAGATCGCCGCGCACAGGACGGTCGACACGCTGATGCGCCGCAGCGACGCCCAGTCCGGCATCGAGCCGGGCACGAAGCGGGTGGCGACCGCGACGACCGCGAGTCCGGGCGGCAGATTGATCAGGAACATCCATTCCCACGACGCCGTCTCGGTCAGCCAGCCACCGAGCGCCGGGCCGATCGTCGGCGCCACCATGGCAAAGCTGCCGGCGACCGCCGCCGCCGCCATCTGCCGCGACGGGTTGAACATGATGAACACCGAGGTGAAGACGCCGGGGATCAGCAGGCCGCCGAAGAAACCCTGCACCGTGCGCACCGCGATCAGGCTGGCGAAGTCGCCGGACAGGGCGCAGCCGACGCTGCTCAGCGTGAAGCCCATGGTTGCCCCGGCGATCACCCAGCGCAGAGTCAAGGCGCGGGTCAACCAGCCCGACAGCGGGATGGCGATCACCTCGGCCACGAGGTAGGCGGTCTGCACCCAGCTGAGGTCCTCGTGCGGGATGCGCAGCGCGGTGCCGATGGTGGTGAGCGAGCTGGCGACAATCTGGATGTCGAGGATCGCCATGAACATGGCGACGCACATCGCGAGAAAGCCGATCCAGGCGCCCGCGCCGTCGCGGGCTCTTGCTTCAACCACCCGGTCTTCCCCGCCTCGACTCCAGCGCCTGGTCCTCGACGCGGATGCGCCACCACAGTAGCAGGGCGTTGAGGATCGAGAAAACAATCGCGACGCCGACCAGGCCGAACACCAGCGGCAGCACGGCGATCTCGCCCACCACCACGGCGTAGTTGGGGTGGCGCAGGAAGCGGTACGGGCCGCCGCGCACCAGCGGCGCGCCGGGCAGGGTGAGGATGCGCGTCGTCCAGTACGGGCCCAGGGTCGCGATCACCCAGAGCCGCAGCGCCTGCAAGGCCACCAGCGCCGCCAGCGCCGGCCAGTGGATCGGCGGCGCCGGCGGCAGCATCGCCACGATCGCGAGCAGCCACGAGGCGTGCAGCAGCACGAACAGCGGATAATGCGCGCGGCCGACCTCGACCGCGCCCTTGGCCAGCAACGCGCGCGTGTTGCGCCGGGCGTAGACCAGTTCGCCCAGCCGCTGCAGCGCGACCAGGCCGACGATGGCGAGCGCGGCGATCATCTGCCGTCGAGCATCAGGAAGCTGGCCGAGAAGCCCGGCCCCAGGGCGCTCAGCAGGGTACGCTGCGTGTCCAGCCTGGGCTTCATGCGCTGGAGCACGAAGAGCGCGGTGGCCGCCGACATGTTGCCGAAGTCACGCAAGGTGACGCGGCTGTCCTCGAGCGCGCCGCGTTGCAGCTCAAACGAGTCCTCCAGCGCGTCGAGCACCTTGGCGCCGCCGGGATGACAGGCGAAGCCGTCGACCGACGATATGCAGCGGCGGTGGCGCGCGAGGTAGTCGTCGAGGACCGCACGCAGGCCGTTCTCCACCAGGCCCGGGATGCTCTGCGCGAAGATCGCCTTGAGCCCGTCGTCCTGCACGTCCCAGCCCATGATGCCCAGCGAATCCGGCCAGGTGTGCTCGCCCGCCGGCCCGAAGGCCGCGCCGTCGCCTTCGGTCGAAACGATCGCGCCGGCGGCGCCGTCGCCGAACAGCGCGGCGGCGATGATGTTGCTGCGATCGAAGTCGTCGCGCCGGAAGGTCAGCGCGCAGAGCTCGACGACGAGGAACAGCACGCGCGAGCCGGGCGCCGCCATCGCCAGGTCGACGGCGCGCGCCAGCCCGGTGACGCCGCCGGCACAGCCCAGGCCGAAGATCGGCAGGCGGCGGATGTCGCGGCGCAGACCAAGGCGCTCGACCAGCAGCGCGTCGAGGCTGGGCGTGGCGATGCCGGTGGTCGAGGCGACGACAATGGCGTCGATGTCCTCGCGGCGCAGTCCGGCCTCGTCGAGGCAGTCCAGCGTGATGCGCTCGAGCAGCGCCACGGCGTTGTCGACGAACAGCTGGCTGCGTTCCCGCCAGCCATGCGACTGCTCGTACCAATCGATCGGCACGCAGGAGTACCGGCGCTCGATGCCGGCGTTGCCGAAGACCGGCAACAGCTTCTCCAGATCCAGGCGCCCGCCCAGCACACGCGAAGCGCGTACGCAGACGTCCCGCTGATCCAGCACGTAAGGCGGAACGGCCGTGCTCAACGCGAGCAGGCGTGGGCGTTCGGACATGGACCACTCTCCCGACGACGTCACCGATCTACCGATAACACCGTCGGGTGCCAGCGGCTGTGCCTTGTGGCACTACACCTTTTCGCGAGAGAACGGCTGATGCAAGGCGATCACGACCTGCCAGCACGCAATTCGCGGTGCAGGGCTCTCAGATGCGGCGCGGCAGCCGAGGCGGCCTTGGTCTCGATGGCGCGATAGTGCGTGACCAGCGCCTGGCCAAAGGAAGTCAACGCCGCACCGCCGCCCTGGCTGCCGCCGGTACGCTTTTCCACCACCGGCCTGCGAAAGCAGCGATTGACCTCCTCGATCAGAAGCCAGGCGCGCCGGTACGACATGCCCATGTCGCGCCCCGCCGCAGCGATCGAGCCGCTCGACTCGATCAGCTCGAGCAGGCGGATCTTGCCGGGACCGAGGGCATCCTCGCCGCCGAACTCGATGCGGACATTGAGCTTGGCCATGTCTCGACTAGACCATGGTGCGGGCCGGGCGCCAAGTGCAGGCACAGCGAGCCCCGGACGTCAGCGGGTCAGGAGCCGCAGCGCAGCAGCCGCCAGGATGACGGCGAGAATGGCGCGGGTCGCGCGCTCTGACATGAACCACAGGCCGATCATCGTTCCGACAACGGCCACGGCCAGTGCCGCGACGGCAAACAGCGGTGTTCCGGGGGCGGGCTGCAGGCCCGCGAGCAGCGCGCCGGCAAGTCCCGCGATCGAGTTGGCAAGAATGAATGGCGCAGACAGCGCAGCCGACCGGCGCGCCGTGACCCAGCCGAGCCCGACGACTGCCGGCGCCAGGAACACGCCACCACCGATACCCATGACACCGGAGGCGAAGCCGGCGAGCGCGCCGACCACGCCCATCCCCAGCATCGGCGAACGTGTCGCCTGGGCGGGTCTCAGCCTGGCCACCATCATCGCCGCGGCGAACAACAACAAGCAGCCCGTCAGCGTGTAGTAGATGCGGCTTTCCAGCGTGACCAGCCCACCCAGGAAGGCGGCCAGAATCGACGGCACGACGGCCCGCAGCAGGAGCGGCCATTCGATGGCCCGCTCCACCTGCAGCCGCCAGGTCGCGTAGCTCGCGGCGACGAAGTTGAGACCGAGCGCCGTGGGACGCAGCTGCTCCGCAGGCATGCCGGCAAACGCCATCACGGCGAGAAAGCCGGTTCCGCCGGCTTGCCCGACGGTCGCGTAGATCAACGAGACGGTGGCGAGCGCCAACAGGACGACAATGACGTGCATGCGTCGATCGAGCCTAGCCCACCAGCCGACGTCGCTCCACCGGCCGCAGGGCGAGCCAAGCCGGTGGACAGACGATTGCTCGATATGTTCAATTGGATATAGCGAAACGCTGCACGGGCGAGGTGCTTCATGCGGCATCGTGGCTGGCGGCGATGCTTCACGGCAATCCTGTTCGTCGCGACATCGTCGAGCGGTGTCGCGGCGCAGGAAATCCGCGTGCTGGCCGCAGCCAGCCTGTCGAGCGTGCTCGACAGGCTCTGCCAGACCTGGGCGGCGCGAGGCGAACCGAAATGCGTTCCGGTATATGCCGCCTCCTCCGCCCTGGCGCGGCAGATCGAGAACGGCGCACCGGGCGACGTGTTCATCTCGGCCGACGAGCCGTGGATGAAGCACGTCGTCGACAGGAAGGCGGTGAAGCTCGAGACGCGGCGCGCGCTGGCGACCAACCTGCTGGTGATCGTCGCGTCTGCCGACAGCAGGGTTTTGCTGACACCCGGCACGAACTTCGCCATCGCCGCGGCGCTGGACGGCGGCCGTCTGTCGCTGGCCGATCCCGATACGGTGCCGGCCGGGCGCTACGCCAAGGCGGCGCTGACGCATTTCGGCGTCTGGGACCAGGTCGCGGGCAGGATCGCGCGCGCCGAGAACGCGCGCGACGCGCTGGCCTTCGTGGCGCGCGGCGCGGCGCCGCTGGGCATCGTCTACGGCACCGACGCCAGGGCCGAGCCGAAGGTACGCATCGTCGCCACCTTCCCCGAAGGAAGCCATCCGCCCGTGGTCTATCCGATGGCCGTCACCGCCAACGTGAGGAGCCCGCGCGCGCAGGCCTTCCTCGACTTCCTGACGACACCGCAGTCGCAGAAGACGCTGGCGGATTCGGGCTTCGGCCCGCCGCCGAAGTGACGTGACGGCATGATCCTGTCCCCCGAGGAACTCGGCATCCTTCTGCTGAGCCTGAAGGTCGCGGCGTGGAGCGTCGCGGTCAGCCTGGTGCCGGCGATCGCGATCGGCTGGGCGCTGGCTCGCTACAGCTTCCCCGGCAAGGCGGCGATCGATGCGACCCTGCACCTTCCGCTGGTGCTGCCGCCGGTCGTCGTCGGCTACGTGCTGCTGGTGCTGTTCGCGCCCAGGGGCCCACTGGGCGCGCCGCTGCGCGAATGGTTCGGCATCGACTTCTCCTTTTCCTGGCGCGGCGCGGTGCTGGCCGCCGCGGTCATGGGCTTTCCGCTGATGACGCAGGCGATCCGCCTGTCGGCGCAGGCCGTCGATCGCAGGCTCGAGCAGGCGGCGCGCACGCTGGGAGCGCCGCCATGGCGGGTCTTCCTCACCATCACCCTGCCGCTGATGGCGCCCGGTGTGCTCGCCGGTGCGGTGCTGTCCTTCGCGCGCTCGCTGGGCGAGTTCGGCGCCACCATCACCTTCGTATCGAACATCCCCGGCGAGACCCGGACCCTGCCGCTGGCGATCTACGCCTACACGCAGGTGCCCGGCGGCGACGGCCCGGCGCTGCGCCTGACCTTGATCTCGATCGCCGTGGCGCTGGCGGCGCTGGCCGGCGCCGAGCTCCTGAACCGCGCGCTCAGCCGGCGCATCGGAGCGCTCCAGTGATCGAGGTCGACATCGCCCTGCGCATCGGCGACTTTGACCTCGCTGCCGCTTTCGATGCGCCCGCCGGCAGCGTCACGGCATTGTTCGGCCGCTCGGGTTCGGGCAAGTCGACCATCATCGACTGCGTCGCCGGCCTGCGCCGTCCGGACCGCGGCCGCGTCGTCGTCGAGGGCGAGACGCTGTTCGCAGATGGAGGGACCAATGTGCCGCCGGAGGGTCGGCGCCTGGGCTACGTCTTCCAGGACGCGCGGCTCTTCCCGCATCTCAGCGTCGTGTCCAACCTGCGCTATGGCGAGCGCGGCGCGCGCGGCGGCCGGCGCATCGCCAGCTTCGACGACGTCGTCGCCCTGCTCGGCATCGGCCATCTGCTGGAGCGGCGGCCGGGCACGCTCTCCGGCGGCGAGCGACAGCGCGTCGCCATCGGGCGCGCGCTCCTGTCGCAGCCACGCGCGCTCCTGATGGACGAGCCGCTGGCGGCGCTCGACCGCGAGCGCAAGGCCGAGGTGCTGCCGTACATCGAACGCCTGCGCGATCGCTTCGGCCTGCCGATCCTCTATGTCAGCCACGCCGTCGAGGAGGTCGTGCGCCTGGCGCAGAAGGTCGTGCGCATCGAGCACGGCCGCATCACCGGAGTCGGCCCGGTCGAGGAGATGCTGAGCGGCGGCGCGATCGGTGACGAGCACGGGCCGGCGAGCGTGCTGCGCGCCGTCTTGAAGCGCCACGACGGCCGCTTCGGCCTGACGGTGCTGGAGGTCGGCGCCGGCCGCGAGCTGGTGACGCCCGCGATCGAGCAACCGATCGGCGACGCGGTGCGCGTGCGCATCCTGGCGCGGGACGTGTCACTGGCGCTCGAGGTGCCGACCGGCATCAGCATTCAGAACCGCCTCGAGGCGACGATCGCCGACATGGCGCGGCCCAGCCGGTTCATCGTCGACGTCAAGCTCGACATCGGCGCGCCGCTGTGGTCGCGCGTCAGCGCCAAGGCGGCCGAGGAACTGGCGCTCGCCCCAGGCAAGCGTGTGGTGGCCCTGATCAAGACCGTGGCGCTGGAACGCGAATAGATCGCAAGCGGATTGAGTGAGCCGACTACCTTCCCCCCGCTGGCCAGCGGGGGAAGGTAGTGCTGCGATCGATTGAACCTGTCTGAACAAAACTCCCTTCAGCGCGCCGGCAGCCTGAGGTCGGCGACAGCGGCGCCGAAGGACGCCTGCGGCCGCGAGGCCGGCACGCCGAGCCACGCCTCGCGCTCGGCGACGCAGGGCAGGACGCGCGCAAACAGCTCGCGCCAGGTGCCGGCACCGGAATCGTAGGCGCCGATCAGGCAGCGGTCGAAAGCGCCGTGGCGCTCGTCGAGCTTCGCGGCGTAGGTGGCGCGGCCGCGCGCGGCGGCGGCAATGATGATGCGGTTGGGCCGCTCGAGCCGGGCGGTGATGAACGAGCCGGTCTCGCAGCCCGACAGCACGAGCACGGTCGGCCGATCGCCACAGGCTGCCGTCGCCAGCCGGTCGATATCGGCCGGCGAGGCGCGACGGCCATTGGGCTCGCCCGCCAGGCGCAGCATGCCCTCCTCGCCATGCGAGCTGAAAAAGAGCAGGCAGGCCTCGCCCTGCCGCGAGCCCAGGCGCGAGAGCGACTGGCGCAGGCTGGACAGCCGGGCGGGCGGCCGCGCCGAGCCGTCGGGCGCGGTCAGCGAGGCGGTGTGCAGCGCCACCCGGCTGACGCCGGCATCGCGCAGGCGGCCCGCCAGATCCTCGGCGGCGAAATCGTAGATCGGCCGGTCATCGGCGCCGCCGACCACCAGCGCCTTCCAGTCCTTGGCCGCGATCGCTCCCCAGCCCGCCGGTGCGGCGGCGATGTCATGCACGATGGCGTGCCGCGGCACGCAGGCGGCGACAACCACGGCCACCGCGCACGCGCCAGCCCAACGGACGAACCTGTCCGCCGCGTCACGCATGACGTCCCTCTTGTCACAGCCCCCACAGACATGATCCGGGAGTGCCCCGCGGGACACAAACGAGGACTCTTGAGACCCTCTAGTGCCCTGAAACAGCTGGAAAATCCGACTCTTATCCACAGCTTGTCGGGTACCGACACCGGGTTGGCCGCGCAGCCTGCCAAACAACTTCAGGATGAGGCGGCCTCATGCGGAGCCCGGGCGACGCCTTGGCTTGACTCATCTCCGGCCCGGGTGCATCACCCGGCCCCGCCGCGACCCGGTTCGGGAGAACCGTCAGCACCTGGGGAAGGTCACGGTCAGGAGTTCGCTCGCGACATGGAACAAACCCCAGGCGCTCCCAAGGCGACGGACCCGGCCAATGGCAATGGTCATCGCCCCGCCGATGCCTTCGCCGAGGATTCCCGTCCCCCGCTTCTTGCCGACGAGGCCCTGCAGCACGAGCAGAGCGACCAGGGCGACTACCATCTCCCCAAGGGACCGGTCGGGGTGCTGGCCCTGGGCGCGCTCGGCGTGGTCTACGGCGACATCGGCACCAGCCCGCTCTATACGATGCGCGAGATCTTCGCCAAGGCGGGAGATTCCGGCAAAGGCGAGGCGGCCGTGCTCGGATCGCTTTCGCTCGTGTTCTGGGCGCTGATCCTCACCGTCACGGTCAAGTACCTCGTACTGATCCTGCGCGCCGACAACCGCGGCGAAGGCGGCGTGCTGGCGCTGGCTCGGCTCGCCGGCAACGCATTGCCGCCGGGCGCGGTCAGTCGGCGCGGAGTCATCATGCTGCTGTCGATCATCGGCATGGCGCTGTTCTTCGGTGACGGCCTGATCACGCCGGCGGTCACCGTGCTGAGCGCCATCGAGGGCATCCAGAAGCTGCAGCCCGCACTTCAGCCCTTTATCGTCCCGACCGCCGTCGTCATCCTCTTCGCGCTCTTCTTTTTCCAGTCGCGCGGTACCGAACGCGTCGGCCGACTGTTCGGCCCCGTGATGATGATCTGGTTCGCGGTGCTGGCCACGACCGGGTTGTGGCAGATCGTGCACAATCCCGGCGTGCTGGCGGCGCTCGACCCACGCCATGGCATCGCCTTCATGTCCTTGCTGGGCTGGAAGACCTTCGTCGTGTTGGGCGCCGTGGTGCTGGCGGTGACCGGCGGCGAGGCGCTCTACGCCGACATGGGTCACTTCGGCCGTCGCCCGATCAGGCTGGCGTGGTTCGCCGTCGTGTTGCCGGCGCTGGTGCTGAACTACTTCGGACAAGGCGCGCTGCTGCTGCACACGCCCGAGGCGCTCGACCACCTGTTCTTCGAGATGGTGCCCGACTGGGCGTTGATCCCGATGATCGCGCTGTCGACCCTGGCGGCGATCATCGCCTCGCAGGCCACCATCTCGGGCGTGGCCTCGCTTTCCCGCCAGGCCATCCAGCTTGGCCTGCTGCCGCGCATGACCATCCTGCATACCTCAGAGAAGGCGATCGGCCAGATCTACGTGCCGAGGATGAACTGGCTGCAGATGGCCGGCGTGATCACCCTGGTAGTGAGCTTCGGCTCGTCGAGCAACCTTGCCGGCGCCTACGGAATCGCGGTCACCGGCGCCATGGCGATCGATGCCGTCCTCGCCTGCATCGTCGCGATCCTGATCTGGCGCTGGCATCCGCTGCTGGCGATCGGCGCCTTCGGCGCACTGATGGCCATCGACCTCGCCTTCTTCTCGGCGACCGTGCTGAAGATCCCCGACGGCGCCTGGTTCCCGCTTCTCATGGCAGCCGCCACCTGGTACCTGATCTCGTCCTGGCGGCGCGGCCGCGCGCTGCTCTACGAGCAGCTGCAGGGCAGCTCCCTGCCGGTCGAGCAGTTCCTCGAACGCATGGAGCGCGCGCCGATGCGGGTGGCCGGAACTGCGGTGTTCATGACCGGCGACGTCAACACCGTGCCGCTCGCCCTGCTGCACAATCTCAAGCACAACAAGGTCATGCACGAGCGCGTCATCCTGATGCACGTGCTGACCATGGACATACCCCGCGTCGCCGAGACGCGGCGCGTCGAGGTGCGGCGCCTGGGCAAGGGTTTCCACACCGTGGTGGCGCGTTACGGCTTCATGGAGCAGCCCGACGTGCCGGCAGCGCTGGCGCGATGTCGCCAGCACGGGCTGGCCTACGACGAGATGCAGACCTCGTTCTTCCTCGGCCGCGAGACCCTGGTGCCCTCGGCCCGCTCGCCGCTCGGCCGGGCGCGGCAAAGCATCTTCATCGCGCTGTCGACCACGGCGGCGGCGACCAAGATCTTCTTCCGCATCCCGCCCAACCGGGCGGTGGAACTTGGGGCACAAGTCGAGGTTTGACCTTATCCCGGCGTAAGACATGCTTGTTTGATGCCGTGCCTGCCGCGGGTTAAACTAAGAACGTTCGTACACTAACGATCAGCGTTTGGACCTGATGTCTGCCCTCTCCCTCAGGCACGGCCTGACCTTCGAAGACCTCCACGCGCGCGACGGGCTCAGCCGGCTCGATGCGGCGTTCGTGTCGGGTCTCGCGGGCGTCGACGCCGCCCTGCACAACCGCCTCGTCGCCGCGCGCGCCGCGCCCGATTCGCTGGCGGCCAAGGACGAGTCGACGCTGCTGATCGATCTGGCGCCGCATCTCGACGACTTCCTCGCCGATCTCTTCGGCGTCACCCCGCCCAACCTGGCGCTGCGCGCGACGCACGCGCGGCTGATGCCGCTTTACGACTGCAAGCGCCTCTTCGTGCAGCGCCACGCCGCGCGCGCCATCAAGCAGCCGGCGGCCGAGGCGCTCGACGGCGCCGCCGTCACGGCGGCGGCCAATGCCGTGGTCGGCATCGATCTCGCCGATGCCTCGCTCGACCTGGAAGCGCGCGAGCTGGCCTTCGCCACGACGGTGCCGCGCCATCTCGACGCCGAGTACAAGGTCGCGACGCCGACGCCCGAGGTCGAGGCGCTGACGCGCTACGCCGCCTGGGCGCTGTTCGCGAAGGACGGCAAGGCGCGCCATCGCGCCGGCGCGCTGTTCAAGCAGCCGCACAAGCTGGACTTCGAGAAGCTGGTGCCGGTCGAGACCGAGACGGTCGACGGCGTGGTGAAGATGAAGCTGCCCCGAGCGTTGATCCGTCCGCGCGATGGCTTCCACCTCACCGACCAGGGCGGCGACCTCGCCTACGCGTTGGATCACACCCAGTACTGCATCTGGTGCCACAACCAGGGCAAGGACAGCTGCTCGCGCGGCTACAAGGACCGCAAGACCGGCGCCTTCACCAAGAGCCCGTTCGGCGTCACGCTCGCCGGCTGCCCGCTCGAGGAGAAGATCTCCGAGATGAACCTGGTGAAGGGCCAGGGCTACACCTTGGGCGCGCTCGCCATCGTCGCCGTCGACAACCCGCTCTGCGCCGCCACCGGGCACCGCATCTGCAACGACTGCATGAAGGCCTGCATCTATCAGAAGCAGGAGCCGGTCGACATCCCGCAGATCGAGACGCGCACGCTCAAGGACGCGCTGTCGCTGCCCTGGGGCTTCGAGATCTACTCGCTGCTCACCCGCTGGAACCCGATGAATTTGCGCCGGCCGCTGCCCAGGCCGTCGAGCGGCCGCACGGTGCTGGTGGTGGGTCTCGGGCCGGCCGGCTTCAACCTGGCGCATCACCTGATCAACGACGGCCACCACGTCGTGGCCATCGACGGCCTGAAGATCGAGCCGATCGAGCCCGGGATATGCGGCGTGAACGAGGCCGGCGGCCGCGTGCCCTTCGCGCCGCTGAAGGACTTCGAGGAACTGCGCGAGGATCTGGGCGAGCGCGTGCTGGCGGGCTTCGGCGGCGTCGCCGAGTACGGCATCACCGTGCGCTGGGACAAGAACTTCCTCAAGACCGTGCGCCTCCTGCTGGAGCGGCGCTCCGAGTTCGCGATGGTCGGCGGCACGCGCTTCGGCGGAGCGCTCACCATCGAGAGCGCCTTCGCGATGGGCTTCGACCACATCGCGCTGTGCATGGGCGCCGGCAAGCCCACCGTGCTCGACATGCCCAACGGCCTGGCGCGCGGCGTGCGGCAGGCCTCGGACTTCCTGATGGCGCTGCAGCTCACGGGGGCCGCCAAGAAGGACAGCCTGGCCAATCTGCAGATCCGCCTGCCTGTCGTCGTGATCGGCGGCGGCCTGACGGCGATCGACACCGCCACCGAATCGCTCGCCTACTACACCTTGCAGGTCGAGAAGTTCCTGGCGCGCTACGAGACACTGGTCGCCGAGCGCGGCGAGTCGGCGGTGCAGGCCGGCTGGAGTGCCGAGGAGCGCGAGATCGCCACCGAGTACCTGATCCACGCCCGCGCGCTGCACGGCGAGCGCGAGGCGGCCGAGCGCGAAGGGCGCGTACCCGAGTTCGCGCGCCTGGCCGAGAACTGGGGCGGCGTCACCATCGCCTATCGCCGGCGCATGATCGATTCACCCTCCTACACCTTGAACCACGAGGAGGTTCACAAGGGGCTGGAGGAGGGCATCCGCTTCGCCGAGGGCCTGACGCCCGTCGCCGTCGAGATCGACGAACACGGCCACGCCAGCGGCCTGAAGGTGAAAGGCGAGAAGGACGGCGTGGCCTTCGAGACCGTGCTGCCGGCGCGCTCGATCCTGGTCGCCGCCGGCACGCAGCCCAACACCGTGCTGGCGCGCGAGGACGGTTCGCACGCGATGCTCGACGGCAAGTACTTCCGGGCACTGGACGAGGATGGCAATCCGGTCGCGCCCGAGCGCATCGCCAAGCCGGCGACGCCGCAGGTGCTGATGTACCGGCACGGCGATGGTCGCACGGTGTCGTTCTGGGGCGACCTGCATCCGTCCTTCGCCGGCAACGTGGTGAAGGCGATGGGCGGCACCAAGCAGGGCTATCCCGTGGTCTCGCGCATGCTGGCCAGGGTGCCGGCGGCCGCGACACCCCGGGCGCTGATCGACCGTTCCAATGCCGAGCTGCGCGCCACGGTGCATGCCGTACATCGCCTGACGCCGACCATCGTCGAGGTCGTGGTCAAGGCGCCGGCCGCGGCGCGCGCCTTCGAGCCCGGCCAGTTCTACCGCCTGCAGAATTTCGAGGCGCATGCGCGACGCGTCGACGACACGGTGCTGGCGATGGAGGGAATCGCGCTCACCGGCGCCTGGTGCGACAAGGAAAGCGGCCTGCTGTCGACGATCGTGCTGGAGATGGGCGGCTCGTCGGATCTGTGCGCACACCTGAAGCCGGGCGAGCCGGTGATCCTGATGGGCCCGACCGGCACGCCGACCGAGGTCGAGGCGGGCGAGACCGTGGTGCTGGTGGGCGGCGGCCTGGGCAACGCGGTGCTGTTCTCGATCGGCGCCGCGCTGCGCGCCGCCGGCTCGAAGGTGCTGTACTTCGCCGGCTACAAGCGCGTGATCGACCGCTACAAGGTGGCCGAGATCGAGGCCGCGGCCGACGTCGTGGTGTGGTGCTGCGACGAGGCGCCGGGCTTCGCGCCGGGCCGCAAGCAGGACCGCGCCATCGTCGCCAACATCGTCGAGGCCATGCGCGCCTATGCTTCGGGCGAGCTGGGCGAGCAGGCCATTTCCTATCGCTCGCTCGACCGCATCATCGCCATCGGCTCCGATGGCATGATGAACGCGGTGCGGCTGGCGCGGCACGGCGTGCTGGCTCCCTTCATCGAGCGCGCCGACCATCATGCGATCGCCAGCATCAACTCGCCGATGCAGTGCATGATGAAGGAGATCTGCGCGCAGTGCCTGCAGCGCCATGTCGATCCGGCTTCCGGCAGAGAGACCGTGGTGTTCTCCTGCTTCAACCAGGACCAGCGCATGGACCTGGTCGACTTCGCCAACCTGCGCCAGCGCCTGACGCAGCAGGGCCTGCAGGAGAAGCTGTCGAAGCTCTGGCTCGACCGTGCGCTGAAGGCCGAGGGCGTGCGGGCGCTGGCGGCGGAGTAGCTCAGAGCTTCGGTGCTGCGATCACGATCAGCCAGATCGCTGCGACGAGCATCGACAGGAAGGTCAGCGTCACGCCGACGGCGCGGCCGACGCTCTCGCCCGAGCTGCGACTGATGCCGTAGGCATGGCCGATGCGGCCGACGAGGAAGCCGCCGGCGCACAGATGCACCGCCAGGCGTGGCCCGCCACAGAGCTCGAGCAGCACGAACAGCACCAGTGCGAGCGGTGCGTACTCGGTGAAATTGCCGAAGGCGCGTCCCGCCAGCGCCAGGTTCTTGTGGCCGCCGTCGCCGATGCCGACATGCGTGACGCGGCGCTGGTTGATCACCAGCACCGCCAGCACGATGGCCAGGATTCCGAGCAACCCGCCATAGAACGCGGAAATCACCGGCACGGTCATTGTCTCCCCCTATCCGCGCGTGAAGCGGAACAGCACCTTGTCGATCGTATAGTAGCGGATCAGGTCGACGACACGGGGATAGTGCTGATTGCCGGGGCTGACGGGCAGGAAGTCCTCGAGCTGCAGCGAGCGCGCGGCGACGCCGAATCCCGCATCGCCGAAGGCGCGCGCGACATCGTCGAGCGAGTGGTCCTGCACCTTCACCGTCGACATCGAGGCGATCAGCGCGCGCCAGCGCGGCCACAGCGGCATGTCGCGATGACAGCCCATCGCCGCGATGTACGACGCGCCCGGCTTCAGCACGTCGGCCATGTCGCGCGCATGCGCGGCGAGATCGGGCAGCAGATAGAGCACCTCGTGGCTGAAGGTGAGATCGAAGCGCCGGCCCAGCTTCGCGACCTCGGAACCCACGTGATAGCTCAACGGCCGGTCACCCTTCAGCGCCTCGGCTCGTGCAACGGACTCGCGCGCGATGTCGATGCCGATACCCGAGCGGAACGGATGCGTCGCGTGCAGCAGTCGCAGGAAACCGCCCTGGTTGCAGCCGAAATCCAGCACGTCGCTGCCGGAAAGATCGCCGAGCTTCGAGACCTCGATCATGCGCCGCCACACCGGCGTATGCGCATCGCCCATCCCGTCATCGCCACCCGGCCGCGTATGCCAGGTCGCCACCGTGCCGTCGCTCGCCATCGCTCACCTGCCTTGGTTCACGAATCACGGCCGATACGTCGACGCCGCCTTCGGGAACACGATACTGGATGGCGTTCCACCCTGTCATTCCGAGTGAAGCGAGGAATCCAAGATGATCACCGGATTCCTCGCTGCGCTCGGAATGTCAGAACCGGTTCAACCCGATCGGTTGAGCCTCGCACGTAGCTCACGCTTCAATTCAGCGAAGTCGATGGGTGCACTCTCGCCGCGCAAGGACTGGGCCAGGCCTTCAGCGACCGCAGCCTTCAGATCCATCTGCGTGGCCTCTTCGGTCTCGTCTTCCATGTCACGCCTCCGCCAGCGGCTTCATCACCACCCAGAGATCGGCCTTGCGTTCGAAGCCGATGCCGGGGGCGTCGGGCATGGGCACGCGGCTGTCCTCGACCGGGCAGTCGTCGGCGAAGCCGCCGAAGGGCGCGAAGACCTGCGGGTAGGATTCGTTGCCGCCCAGGCCCAGCCCGACGGCGATGTTGAGCGCGAACTGATGGCCGCCGTGCGGCACGCAGCGGCGCGGCGACCAGCCGTGGGCGCGCAGCATGTCGAGTGTGCGCAGGTACTCGACCAGCCCGTAGCTGAGCGCCGGATCGAACTGCAGGATGTCGCGGTCGGACCGCAGCCCGCCATGGCGGATCAGGTTGCGCGCGTCCTGCATCGAGAACAGGTTCTCGCCGGTCGCCAGCGGCGGCGCGTAGTGCGTCGCCAGCGCGGCGTGCGCGAGGTAGTCGAGCGGATCGAGCGGCTCCTCGTACCAGCGCAGGCCGTAGCCGGCGATGGCCTCGCCGCAGGCGATCGCGTCCTTGAGCTCGTAGCGGCCGTTGACGTCGACCGCCAGCCGCTCGCCCTTGCCGACGATCTTCAGCACCGCCTCGATGCGGCGCAAATCATCGGCCAGCGGCACGCCGCCGATCTTCATCTTCACGCAGGAATAGCCGAGGTCGAGATAGCGCTTCATCTCGTCCTGCAGCTGCTCGAGGTCCTTGCCCGGGTAGTAGTAGCCGCCGGCGGCGTAGACCCAGGCGCGCTCGTCGGCCTGCCCGCCGTTGTAGCGATCGGCCAGCAGCTTCCACAGCGGCACGCGCCGGGCCTTGGCGACCGCATCCCACAGCGCCATGTCGAGCACGCCGACCGCAACCGAGCGCTCGCCGTGGCCGCCGGGCTTCTCGTTCTTCATCATCGCCGCCCAGCATTTCTGCGGGCTCAGCAGGTTCTCGTTGTCGAGCAGGCTCTGCGGATCGGCGAGCTGCAGGCGCGGGATGAAGCGTTCCTCGAGCAGGCCCTTCTGCGCGTAGCGGCCATTGGAGTTGAAGCCGAAGCCGATCACCGGCCTGCCGTCGACCATCTGGTCGGTGACCACGGCGACGACGCTCGCCGTCATCTGGCTGAAGTCGATATAGGCGTTGGCGATCGCCGAGCGGATCGGCGAGACGATGGAGCGGATGGCGACGATACGCATGGGCTGCCTCCTCAGGGCATGATGACGTCGCGCAGGAGCCCGAAGGCGCCGGCGCAGAACAGGATGACGAGCGCGACGTTGCGGTAGAGCCGCTCGTTCTCGGGCTGGAACAGCCTCGCGCCGATCCACGAGCCCAGCAGCATCAGCGGCAGCAGCACGATGCCGCGCGCAAGCGAGTCCCAGCCGGCGACGCCGCTCCAGACGATGATGAGGATCAGCGGGAACTGCGTCGCCATGTAGTAGGTGATGATATTGGCGCGATGGCGCGACGGCGGATCGTTGCCGGCCAGCAGGTACATCAGCACCGGCGGCCCGCCGACGCTGGTCACCGACATCATCATGCCGGAGATCGCGCCGACCAGGGCACCACCCGCCACCGAGCGCCGACCCTTCCAGCGCAGGCCGCTGGCCAGCACGGCGACGAACAGCACGATGATCGCCGAGACCACCTTGACGATCAGCCCCTTGTCGACACTGGCCAGCAGCCAGACGCCAAACGGCATGGCGAGGCAGGCGACCAGGCTCATCGGCCCGATGATGCGCCAGTCGCAGTCGCGCCGGGCCTGAGGGAAGAGCTGCAGGCTGACCGCGAGCTCGATGGCGACCACCGTGGCGATCATGTCGGTGGGCCCGAACAGGATGGCGAAGATCGGCGCCATCAGCATCGCCGAGCCGAATCCGGCGAAGCCGCGCATCAGCCCGGCCACCAGCACGACGGCGGCCGGCAGCCAGATGCCCGTAGTGACGAACAGGGCGGCGAGATAGGCGAACGCGGACTGCAGCATGGCGCGCGGTTCTACCCCGCCACCAGCAGATCGGCCACCGCCTGCGGCGTCAGCCCGGCCGCGGGACCGCGATGCGCCACGCCGCCGCGCGCCAGCACGACGGCTTCGTCGGCGATCGCCAGCGCCCGGGTCGCGTTCTGCTCCGCCAGCAGCACGGCCACGCCGCCGTCGGCGACGATGCGCAGGCGGCCGAAGACCTCGCGCGCGACGATCGGCGCCAGGCCGAGCGAGGGCTCGTCAAGCAGCAGCACCGGTGGTCCACTCGCCAGCGCCCGCGCGATCGCCAGCATCTGCTGCTGGCCGCCCGACAGCCGCCAGGCGCGCTCGCGCGCCTTCTCGGCCAGCGCCGGGAACAGCGCAAGCATCTGCGCGATCCGGCGCCCGCGCAGGGCCGCACCCCCGACGACCGCGACCTCGATGTTCTCGCGCACGGTCAGGCCGGGGAACACGCGGCGCCCCTCGGGCACGTAGCCGAGGCCCGAGCGCGCCCGGCGCTCGGGCGACAGGCCATCGATCCGGCGATCGCCGACCAGGATGCGACCGGCGCTCGGCACGAGCCCCATGGCGGCGCGCAAGAGCGTCGTCTTGCCCGCCCCGTTGGCGCCCAGCAGCGCGAGGATCCTGCCGGGCTCGACGGCGAGCGAGACGTCGCGCAGCACCGGCTCGCCGCCATAGCCGACGGTCAGGGACTCGATATCGAGCGCCGCGCTCACGGCGCGTCGCCGACATAGGCGGCAAGCACCGCGGGATCGCGCCGCAGCTCGGCGAACGGCGCTTCGGCGATCACCCGGCCGCGATCCAGGCAGATGCCGCGCGCGCAGAACCGGGCGAGGAAGTCGAGATCGTGCTCGACGATGATGATGCCCAGGCCGTCGGCGAGAAGGCCGCGCAGCGCATCGGCCAGCGCCGCGCGCTCGGCGGGCGACAATCCGGCGGCGGGCTCGTCGAGCGCCAGCAGCCAGGGCTGCGTCGCCAGGGCGCGCGCGATCTCGACCAGCCGCCGCCGTCCCGCCGGCAACGCCCCGACCGGCGTGGCCGCGTCGGCTTCGAGGCCCAGTCGTCGCAGCGCCCGCCAGGCAAGGCCGCGGGCGATCGCGTCGGGCCGTCCATGCGCGCCGACGGCGACGGCATCGAGGGTCGCGAGCGTCGCGGGCAGGTCCGCGGCCTGGAAGCTGCGGGCGAGACCGGCGCGCGCCACCGCGTCGGCTGGCGCGCGGTCGACCGGCAGGTCGCCCAGCGCGATGGTGCCGGCGTCGGGCTGCGCGACGCCGCTCAGCAGGTTGAGCAGAGTGGTCTTGCCGGAACCGTTGGGACCGATCACCGCGAGGGCTTCGCGCGTGACCAGGCGCAACGACACGTCGTCGACGGCGCGCACGCCGCCGTAACTCTTCGCAAGATGGCTGGCCTGCAATGTCGGCCCATTCGTGGCCGGCCGTAGCGATTCGTCGGCCGCCGGCGGTGGTATCGCAAGCACGCGACGGCGCGGCCACACGGCGTTCGAGGCGCGATCGATCAGCGACACCAGCCCCTCCGGCGCCAGCACCACCATCAGCAGCGTCGCGACGCCGTAGGCGATGAGCTGGCGGTTCTCCAGCCAGCGGAACCATTCCGGCAGGTGCACCAGCAGGATCGCGCCCAGGATCGCGCCGCTCGCCCGCGTGCGGCCGCCGACCACGACGGCGGTCAGGCAGCCGATCATCACGGCGATGTCGGCGCCATCGGGCGACACCACGCCCACGACATGCGCCTGCAGTCCGCCCGCCAGGCCGGCGAGCGCCGCGCCGGCGACGAACTCGACGTAGCGCAGGCGCGCGACGTCGATGCCCACCGACGCGGCCGCCAGCGGATGGTCGCGCGCCAGATCCTGCGCCGCGCCGCGCAGGCCGGCGCGGCGCCACGCCGTGTCGAAGGCGATCAGCACCACGAGCCCCCAGGTCAGCAGCAGCATGGGCCAGCCGGGCGCGATCTCGACGCCGGGCAGCGCCAGGGCCGGGATGCCCGACAGGCCGTTGGCACCGCCCGAAACGCTCTCCCAGTTCACCGCACCGAGATGGATGAGTTGCGCCAGCGCCAGGGTGGCGAGTGCGAAGTAGTGCGTCTCCAGCCGCAGGACCACGGCACCAACGATCGCCGCCAGGAGCGCCGGCGCGATCATTGCCGCCGGCAGCGACAGCGTCGCCCAGAAGCCGCCGCCGGCCGACAGCGCGACGAGCGCCGCCAGATAGGCACCCAGGCCGAACAGCGCGCCCTGCGCCAGCGACAGGGCGCCGGCATGGCCGAACACCTTCTGGTAGCCCAGCGCCAGCAGCGCCTGGATGCCGGCCAGCGTGGCCAGCCTGACCGCGTAGGAATCGCCGCCACCGGCGAGGGCGATGCCGGCGACCACGATGAGCATCGATACCAGCGCGCCGGCCGGCGTCGCCATCTCGCGCAGTCGGCTCACGCGCGCCGCCCCGCCGGCTCGCCGAACAGACCCTGCGGTCGCAGCAGCAGCACCAGCAGCACCGCGACATAGAGCAGCGCCTGGGCCCAGACCGCCGAGAGCGACGCCGCGACGAAGGTCTCGAACAGGGCGATCAGCAGTGCGCCGGCGAGCGCGCCGGGCACGCTGCCCCAGCCGCCGATCACCACGGCGATATAGGCCTTTAGCATGTAGCCTGGACCCTGGTTGGCGACGACGAGGAACTGATGGCCGAGCAGCGCGCCGGCCAGGCCGGCGAGCCCACCACCGGCGGCGAAGGCGGTGGCGATCAGCGGCGTCGCCGGGATGCCCAGCGCGCGCGCCATCTCGCGGTCCTGCGCCAGTGCGCGGAATCGTCGGCCGAGTTGGCTGCGCTCCAGCACGAGGTACACGATGCCGAGCACGAGCGCAGCGACGGCGATCATCGCCAGCGGCTGAAGCACTCCCTCGCGCCACACGGGGGGCGCCGAGCGCGGCGCCGGCCCGAAGAAGGCCGTCGCCGACTGCTCGAACACCGAGGCGATGGCGATGGTGGCGACGAACACCGAGGAGGGCGGCCGGTCCTTCAGCGGCAGGAAGCCGGCGGCGCCGATCGCCAGCCCGAGCGCCGCGCCGAGCAGGATCACGACCGGCAGCAGCACCACGCCGGGCAGCGCGAGTCCCAAGGTCTGCGCGGCGACGCCTAGCAGCACCGCGGCGACACCGCCCAGCATCACCGAATCGCCGTGCGCGAAGTTCACGGCGCCCACGGCATTCAACGTCAGCACGAAACCGACCGCGACCAGGGCATAGGCGGCGCCCAAGGCCAGCGCACTGAGCAGGAGTTGCGGCGTGTTCATGGCACGATCATAGCTTGGGACCGCCGGCGTCTCGCCGGATCATAAAGCGCCCCCCGGCGATCCCAAGAAGACGCGTTGACAGGGGCCAACCCCATCCCCACAACGCCGCGCCATGAGCGTGCTTTCCCCATCGCTGGCCCGATCGCCCGCCGCCACGCGCGCCGATGCGCGCGCCATCGGTCGCTGGCTGGCGGTGGTCGCGGCGATGATCTTCGCCATGATCGTGATCGGGGCGCTGACGCGGCTCACCGAGTCCGGCCTGTCGATGGTCGAGTGGCGGCCGGTGACCGGCTGGCTGCCGCCGCTGTCTGAGGCGGCGTGGCAGGCCGAGCTGGCGAAGTACGCCGCCTCGCCGCAGGGCCGCACCGTCAATCAGGGCATGAGCCTCGACGCGTTCAAGCAGATCTTCTGGCTGGAGTACTTCCATCGCCTGTGGGGCCGCGTTATCGGGCTGGCCTTTGCGCTGCCCTTCGCCTGGTTCCTGGTGCGCCGCCGTGTGCCGCGCTGGCTGATGCCGCGTCTGCTGGTGCTGCTCGTGCTCGGCGGCGCGCAGGGGGCGATCGGCTGGATCATGGTGGCGAGCGGCCTGCGCGACGTGCCGGCGGTCAGCCACTACAAGCTGGCGCTGCACCTGACCCTGGCCGTCGCGCTCTACGGCTACATCCTGTGGCTGGTCCTGACCCTGCTGGCGCCATCGCGGCCCGAGCATCACCGGCGCGGTGACACCAGCATCGCTGTCGGCGTGCGCGTGCTGATCGGCGCGCTGTTCGTCGTGCTGACCTGGGGGGCTTTCGTCGCGGGCCTGCGCGCCGGACAGGTGCACACCACATTCCCCACCATGTCGGGCTACTGGCTGCCGCCCGGCCTGCTCGACCTGTCGCCCGCCTGGCTGAACTTCGTCGAGACCCAGGCCGGCGTGCAGTTCACCCATCGCTGGCTGGCCAAGGCGCTGGTGCTGGCCGTGGCCCTGCTCTGGTGGCGTGCGCAGCGCAGGGATGTCTCGCAGCCGGTGCGCCGCGCCACCCACGTGGTCGGCGCCCTGGCCGCGCTGCAATTCGCCCTCGGCATCGCGACGATTCTGGGCGGCGCGCCGATCGCGCTCGCCACCCTGCACCAGGCCGGCGCGGTGCTGCTGTTGTCCGCGATGGTGCTGACACTGCGACGCAGCGTCACGACACTGTCACGATGAGTTGCGTGTCATTGCGGCGAGCTGTGCTAGGCTTGCCCGACGCCGGTTCCCGATCAAGCCTGAAACGATGACCGAGGACAGCACCAACGCGACGCCGACGACGGAGAAGCCCGACGCCGACGCCAAGGCGGAGGTGGCGCCTGCCCTCGCCACGGGCAAGCGCGATGCGCTCTCCGATTCGGCGCGCCGACAAAGCGTGTCGGGCATCGCCGTGGGCGTCCTGATCGCCTGCCTGGCGATCGGCGGTGGCTGGTGGTGGTGGCAGGAGCGCGACAGGGCCAAGGCGGCCGACGCGCCCAAGCTGGCCGCGGCGGCGCCGGCAAAGCCTGATCCTGCGCCCAAAGCCGACGCTGCGGCGAAGCCCGTCGAGGCACCGCCCACGCCCAAGCCCGACGAAGCCGCCGTCGCGCCCAAGCCTGCCGACGACCCGCCGCCCGCCACGCCGGCCGATGCCGCGGCAGCCGCCAAACCGCCCGACAGCGCCGAGCCGCCGAAGCCTGCCGATACGGCGGCCCCGAAGCCGCCGGACGCGCCACCCGTCACGGCCGACGCACCCAAGCCAGCGGCCACTCCGCCAGTCGTCGAGAGCCAGAACGACGCACTGCGTCGGCTGGCCGATGCGGGCGACGTCGATGCGATGGAGGAGCTGGGCAGGCGCTACATCCAGGGCGCCGGCGTGGCGCCGGACGCGGCCGAGGGCGCGAAATGGATGCTGCGCGCCGCCGAGAAGGGCTCGCCACGCGCCATGTTCAACGCCGGCGTGATGCACGAGCGCGGCTTCGAGGTGCCGAAGGACACGAAGAAGGCGGTCGAGTGGTATCGCAAGGCCGTGGCCGCCGGGGTGCCGATGGCCCAGCACAACCTGGCGCTGCTGATGCGCGACGGCAACGGCACGCGGGCCGATCCGGTCGGCGCCTTCGAGATGATGCGCGCGGCGGCGCGGGCCGGCGTGCCCAACTCGATGCTGGCGCTCGCGATCATGCACGAGCTCGGCCAGGGCACGCGACGCGACAACGTGGCGGCGATCGTCTGGTACGCCATGGCGGCGCAGTTCGCGAAGTTCGCCGAGGGCGAGAAGAGCGAGACCTATGTCTCGGCGGCGGCCAAGCAGGCCGACCTGTCGAAGCGCCTGCCGGCGACAGATCTGCGGCGCGCGCAGGCGATTGGCGAATCCGAGTACAGGACCATCGTCGACACCATGCGCCTGGCCGCGCGCGGCTCGCCGCCGTCGAGCGGGCCGGCGACGCCGCCGGGCAGCGCCGCGCCCGACCTGCCGGCCGGCAAGACCGTCAAGCCGATCGACGCCAAGGAGCAGCTGATCGAGATCCAGAAGATGCTGTTCGCGCTGAAGTTCTACAACGGGCCGCCCGACGGCATCATCGGCCCGGGCACGACGGCAGCGATCAAGGAGTTCCAGAAGACCGCCGGCCTGCCGGTCAACGGCGAGGTCTCGCAGGACCTCTTCGACCTGCTGCGCGACATGGTGAAGAGCACCGGCGCGAAGTGATCAGGCCAGGATGCCGGCGTGGCTCCACCACGTCGGATGATCGCGCCCGATGCGCGCCGCGGCGACGCGCGCGGCGGCAAGGTCGTCGTAGAGCGCGAACACCGTCGCGCCGCTGCCGCTCATCTGCGCGATGCGACAGCCGGATGTCGCCGCCAATGCGCGCTGGACGTCCGCGATGGACGGCATGAGGCCGCGCGCCGCCACGGCGAGATCGTTTCCCCGCTGCGCGAGCGCGGCGCCGAGGGCCGCGACATCCGGCGGTGGCCCGGACAGCGGCGACGGCGCGCTCGACGATGCGCCGGCGCGCGCATAGGCCGCGAAGACGGACGGCGTCGCGAGCGGCTCGCCGGGATTGACCAGCAGCACGCCGGAGGCGGGCAACGCCACGGCCGGGCCGACGCGATCGCCGACGCCGGAAACCTGGGCCGATCGGCCGGCGAGGCACATCGGCACGTCGGCACCGAGCGGCGCGGCGAGATCGAAGAGTTCCTCCTGCGGCATCTCCACGCGCCACAGTTCCACGAGCGCCAGCAAGGTCGCGGCGGCGTCGGCCGAGCCGCCGCCCAGGCCGGCGGCCACCGGGATGCGTTTGGTGAGATGGATCGCGGCCTTGGGCGCGATGCCGGCGCGACCGGCCAGCGCGCGCGCCGCGCGCAGCACCAGGTTGGCCTCGGCCGGCTCGCCGGCCAGCGCGGCAGACACCGGTCCGTCGATCCTCAGCGTGAGCTCGCCCGCCGATGCGACCGAGATCGTGTCGGCGAGATCGCAGAAGGCGATCAGGGAATCGAGCAGGTGGTAGCCATCCGTCCGGCGGCCGGTCACCCGCAGATAGAGATTCAGCTTGGCGCGCGCGTCGCGGACGATCACTTCTTCTCGGCCGGCGGGTCGGGGGTCTTTGCCGGCTCGTTGGCGCCGGGGCCGACGATCGGCTGGTCGAGCTCGGCGGTCAGTCCTTCGTTCAGCTTGCGCCTGATGATGTCGATGCGGTCGGGTTCGGGCTTGCCGGCCAGCGCCCGTTCCCACTGGAAACGCGCTTCGCGACGGCGGCCGACATGCCAGTAGGCGTCGCCGAGATGGTCAACGATGGTGGCGTCGTCGGCCTTGAGCTGGATGGCACGTTCCAGGTACTCGACCGCAAGGTCGTACTTGCCCATGCGGTAGTAGGCCCAGCCCACCGAGTCGGTGATCGCGCCGTCGTCGGGCCGCTGCTTGAGCGCGCGCTGCAGGAGCGCCATGCCCTCCTCGAGATTCTCGCCGCGGTCGATCCAGGTATAGCCCAGATAGTTCAGCACGTAGGGCTGCTCGGGCATCAACTCGAGCGCACGCTTGAGGTCGGCCTCGGCGCCGGGCCAGTTCTTGGTGCGCTCGCGGCACATGCCGCGGCCGAACCACAGCGCGGCATGGCGCGGCCCCGGCGTGGCGACACGCGAAATCGCCACGTCGAACACCACGGCAGCATCGGCATAGCGCTCCTTGCTGCGCAGCAGGTCGCCCAGAGTCCAGGCCGCGTCGATGCGTTCTGTACGCTCGTCGACCATCGCCTGCAGCGCCTTCACGGCCTCATCGATCCGATCGGCCTCGACCATCGCCAGCGACGCGCGCAGCCGCGCGCGCCAGTGGAGCGGCGAGGCCTTGGGCACCGCCTTGAGCATTTCGATGGCCTTGCGCGGCGCTGCGAAGCTTTCATAGACGTCGGCGACCACCAGGCGCGCGGTGTCGAGGTTCGGATTCAGCTCGAGGGCGAGCCGCATGAACATCAGAACGCGTTCCTCGACCCCTTCGACGCGCTGACCGCCGATCACGCCGCCGGAGCCGGCGAGCAGCGCCCCGAGATCGAACAGCGTCTCGCCGATCATGTCAGCCGGCGTCGGCGCCTTCGGGGTGTCGGTGCTGGCGATCAGCGCATCCATCAGCACGGCTTCGGGATTGGCGTCAGCGAACTTCCTGAGGATCTCGCGAGCCTCGTCGGCCTTGCCGTTGCGACGCAGGAAGGCCGCGAGCGTCAGCACCGGGCGCAGCGCCGGCACCTCGCCCCTGGTGGCCGCGCGCAGGCCGTCCTCGGCCGCCTGCTTGTCGCCGGCGGCTTCGTCGATCAGTGCCGCATGCGTGCGCCATGCCGGCATGAAGGGATCGTCGTCGCCCGGCTTCACCGTCGCCAGGCGCTCACGCGCGGCGACGAAGTCCTGTTGCCCGGCCTTCAGCCAGGCCTCCGAGAACGGCCGCAGGATGCCGGAACTGGTGCGATCGCCGAGCTGTTCGAAGTAGGCCTCGGCACCCTTGAAGTCGCCGCGCTTGATCAGCGGCAGCGCCAGCACGAGGTTGGCGAAGCCGTCATCGGACTTGCGCGCCAGCATCTTCGGCGCCAGCTCGGCCGCCACGGCCAGCCTGCCGCCGAGGATGCGCTGACGGAACGCCATGGTGAAGATCTCGGGATCGTCGGGCACACGCGAGAGTGCCGCCTCGGCCATGGCCAGCGCGGTCTCGTGATCGCGCCGCGCCTCGGCAGCGCGGCCGGCGAGGAACAGTCCCTCGACGCTCTGGTCGCGTCGCACGCGCGGACGCGCCTCCTGATCGCCGGCCTTGGTCGACGGCGTGGCCTGGGATTGCGCATTAGCCGGGGCCGTCGGGCCCCGCCACTCCAACCAGCTCCACACTGCCGCGCCGCTGGCCACCGCGAGAACCACCGCCGCAGCCGTCAAGCGTCCCAGCCTGTCCGTCATGCCAAGCCTCTCTCCCGTCACATCCCGGGATAATTGGGGCCGCCGCCGCCTTCCGGCACCGCCCAGTCGATGTTTTGTGACGGGTCCTTGATGTCGCAGGTCTTGCAGTGCACGCAGTTCTGCGCGTTGATCTGGAAGCGCGGCTGGTTGTTGTCGCCCTGCACGACCTCGTAAACGCCGGCCGGGCAATAACGCTGCGCCGGCTCGGCCCAGCGCGGCAGGTTCACGCCGATCGGGATCGACGGGTCGCGCAGCTTGAGGTGAACCGGCTGGTCTTCCTCGTGATTGGTGTTCGACAGGAACACAGAGGAGAGCTTGTCGAAGCTCACCACGCCGTCGGGCCTGGGATACTGAATCGGCTTGAACTCGCTGGCAGGCTTGAGCGTCTGGTGGTCGGCCTTGCCATGCTTGAGCGTCCACGGCAGGCGCATGCCCAGGTCGTGCATCCACATGTCGAAGCCGCCATAGAGCGTACCCAGGGTCATGCCCCATTTCAGCGCCGGCTTGACGTTGCGCACCTTGTCCAGGTCTTTCCACAGCCAGGACTCGCGCAGCTTCACTGGATAGTCGGCGAGCTCGTCATGGCCGGTGCGGCCGGCCTTCAGCGCCTCGAATGCCGACTCGGCCGCCAGCATGCCGCTCTTCATCGCATTGTGGCTGCCCTTGATGCGCGGCACGTTGACGAAGCCGGCCGAGCAGCCGATCAGCGCGCCGCCCGGGAAGGTGAGCTTGGGGATGGACTGGATGCCGCCCTCGGTGATTGCACGCGCGCCATAGGCCAGGCGCTTGCCGCCTTCCAGGTACTGACGCACGTCGGGATGGGTCTTGAAGCGCTGGAACTCGTCGAAGGGCGAGACGTAGGGGTTCTCGTAGTTGAGATGCACCACGAAGCCGATCGAGACGAGGTTCTCGCCGTAGTGGTACATGAACGAGCCGCCGGCGGACTTGGACTCGGTGAGCGGCCAGCCCTGGGTGTGCACGACAAGCCCCTTGCGGTGCTTGTCGGCGGGGACCTCCCAGACCTCCTTCAGACCGATGCCGAATTTCTGCGGCTCCACCCCGTCACGCAGGTTGAACCTGGCGAGCAGCATCTTGGCCAACGAACCGCGCACGCCTTCGGCGATGAAGGTGTATTTGGCGCGCAGCTCCATGCCCGGCGTATAGCTGTCCTTCTTCTGGCCGTCCTTGCCGATGCCCATGTCGCCGGTGGCGACGCCAACGACGCTGCCGTCCGCGTCATAGAGCACCTCCGCGGCTGCGAAGCCGGGATAGATCTCGACACCCAGCGCCTCGGCCTGTCCCGCCAGCCATTTGCACAAATTGCCCAGGCTGACGATGTAGTTGCCGTGGTTGCTCATCAGCCGCGGCATCAGGAAATTGGGGAAGGCGATCGAGCTGGGCTGGGTCAGGAACAGGAAACGATCATCGCTGACCTCGGTCTCAATGGGCGCGTCCTTGTCCTTCCAGTCCGGGATCAGCTCGTTGAGCGCGATAGGATCGATCACCGCGCCGGACAGGATATGCGCGCCGACTTCCGAGCCCTTCTCGATCAGGCAGACCGAGACCTCGTGCCCGTGCTCGGCCGAGAGCTGCTTCAGGCGGATCGCCGCGGCCAGCCCGGCCGGGCCACCGCCGACGATCACCACGTCATACTCCATAGACTCGCGCGACATTCGCGATCTCCTGCAGCCCCATTCATGGCCGGCGCCCGGGCGGCCCTTCCGTCCGTCAGGTCTTCGCGGACTGATAGCGTACCGGGGTCGGCGGCGCTACCATCCCGCAGTCAGTCGGTCCGCGCGAAGAAGTCGTGATCCTTCTTGGGAATCAGGTCGTAAGGCAGGGCGAAACCCGCCATCGCCTGCAGTCCTGTCGCCCATTTCCGCAGGTTGGCTCGCCCGTCCATCGACATCCCGCCCTCGGCCATGAAGACCATGCGGCCCCAGCAGCCGATATCGGCGATGGTGCAGGCATCACCCACCAGCCAGTCGCGGCCTTCCAGCGCTTTGTCGATGAAATCCAGCGCGCCCTCGGCCAGCGGCCGGAAATAGTCCATGACCGCCGGTTCGACCTGCCGGAAACGGCTATAATGGCGCACCCTGGCGACGTAGGTGATGGCATCGTTCTCCCACGACAGCCATTCGCGGGCGCGCCAGCGGTCCTGCTCGGTGCGGCCCTCGAAGAAGCCCGTGGTGCGCGCGAGATAGTCGAGCACGACGTTGGACTGCACGATCACCAGGCCGCGATGGGCCAGGACTGGAACCTGGCCGTAGCGGTTGATCGCCAGGTGCGCGGCCTCCTTCTGCACGCCCTTCTTCAGGTTGACCGTGCGGAACGAGAACGGCAGGCCGCTCAGGGCCAGGAACAGCATCGGCTTGTACGACGAGCTCGAGGTGAAGCTGCCGTAGAGCGTCAGGCGATCGTCACTCATGCGACCTCCGGGTCATCGACTATCGTACCCCGGCATGCCATGAGGCAGCACGCAGCATCCCCTGGGAGTGAGGCCATGATCGGCAAGCTCAACCACGTCGGCGTCGCCACGCCGTCGATCGAGCAATCGGTGAAGCTCTATCGCGAGGTGTTCGGCGCCACGTCAGTGACCGAAAAATGGGCGATGCCCGAGCAGGGCGTCTGGGTCTGCTTCGTCAACCTGCCCAACGCGCAGATCGAGCTGATCGAGCCCTATGGCGAGAACTCGCCGATCACCGCCTTCCTTGCCAAGAACCCCAAGGGCGGCCAGCATCATGTTTGCTTTGAGGTCGACAACATCTACGCCGCGCGCGACGAGATGCGCGCCAAGGGCATGACCGTGCTGGGCACGGGCGAGCCGCGCATCGGCGCGCATGGCACGCCGGTAATCTTCCTGCACCCTAAGGATCTGGGTGGCGTCCTCATCGAGCTGATGGAGACGCCGAAGGCGGCGCACTGAAAGTTGCGGCCCCTCGCCGTTGTCATCCCAAGCGCAGCGAGGGATCTTGAACTGGCGAAAGATCCCTCGCTGCGCTCGGGATGACAGACGCCTTCGGAACGTGTGCTAGGCGTCCTGGCTTGCGCCGCCGGTCAGCCACGACAGGTCGCGGACCTTGCGGCCCTTGCGCGCGGCCAGCTGGGCCTCGCGCTTCGCCTGACGCTCGGCTTCCAGTGCCGCGGCGCGCGCCTCGCGTTCCGCCTTCTCGGCGGCCTCGCGCGCGGCCTTCTCGGCGGCGATGCGCTCTTCCTCGGCCTTGCGGGCGGCTTCGGCCGCGAGACGCTGGGCCTCCTTGGCGGCGAGGCGCTCGTTGCGCGCCTTGACGATCGCCTCGCGGGCAGCCCGCCTCTCCAGCGTGGCCGGGTCGTCGGCGTTCAGCTTTGCCTTCGCCCTTTCCAGCAGGGCCTTCTTGGCCTCAGCGGCTGCACTCAGCCGATCCTGGAAACCCCTGTCATTCGGTGAGAACATTCAACCCTATCCTAGCCGTGGTCGATGGCGGTTCGCTGAATAGCGTATCGCCGGCATGTTGCGGAAGCGTGTAGGTGTAAGACCTTCCATGCAAAAGCCGCCCCTTGCGGGGCGGCTTCGCTGACCTTCAGAGCCTACGCCAGCTCGATGGTCGAGACGGCGATCTTGCCGCTGCGGCGGTCCTCGGCGGTGTCGAACGACACCTTCTGGCCGTCGGCCAGACCGCGGATGCCGGCGCGCTCCAGCGCGGTGGCGTGGACGAAGACGTCCTTGCCGCCGTTGTCCGGCTGGATGAAGCCGAAGCCCTTGGTGGCGTTGTAGAACTTCACGGTGCCCGTAATCATGGGGACCCTTTCGATAGGCGGTCGTTGAGTTGAGCCGAACGCGCGCCAAAGCGCTCGTGCGGCCCGGTTAGTCGATGTTTGGAGAGCGTCTGATCGTGCGCCTGGCATCACGCTTCAGGCGAAACGGCCCGATAGTCCGGCCAAATGTCGATGGCGCCCATATAGGCAGGAACATCCGGCCTGACAAGGGCTTGGAAAAAATCGCCAATGGACGCGTGAGCAGGTCCGGACCATCCTGCGCGACCGATGAATGCGTGGCCACCCCTGACCGACCCCGTCGCCCTGCTGCGCTGGTACGCCGATGCCGGCGTCGAGGATAGCAGCTTGGAGGAGCCGCAGGATCGCTACGCGCTGTCGGCCCGCCCGCCGGCTCCACCAGCAGCGCCGGCACGTCCGGCACCGGCCGCGGCACGCGGCATGGGCGAGGCGCCGGTGGCGCCCGCCAGGCCCGCGGCGGCGCAATCGCGTGCGCCGGTACCCCTTGAATCACCGCGGCTGGTCGAGGACGCGCGCGCCGCGGCGGCCAGCGCCAGCACGCTGGCCGAGCTGGAGGCGGCGATCCGCGCCTTCGAAGGCTGCACGCTCAAGCGACTGGCGAAGAACACGGTGTTCGCCGACGGCGTCCCCGGTGCGCCGGTCATGATCGTCGGCGAGGCGCCGGGCGAGGACGAGGACCGGCTCGGCAAGCCCTTCGTCGGCGTCAGCGGCCAGTTGATGGACCGCATGTTCGCCGCCATCGGCATGAGCCGGGAACGCGACCTCTACATCACCAACATCCTGCCCTGGCGGCCGCCGGGCAACCGCACGCCCAGCGCCGGCGACAGCGCGATCTGCGTCGCCTTCGCCCGACGCCATGTCGAGCTGGCGCGGCCGAGAATCCTGGTGCTGGCCGGCGGCGTGGCGGCCAAGAACATGCTCGAAACCGAGCAGGGCATCACGCGGCTGCGCGGCAAGTGGTTCGATTACACCCTGCCCGACGGCACGCGCATTCCCACCATGCCGCTCTACCATCCTGCCTACCTGCTGCGCACGCCGGGCGGCAAGCGGCAGGCGTGGATGGACCTGATCGCGGTGGCGAAGGCGCTGGAAGCCCTTGGGAGCGCCTGCGTCCCGTCGGCATCATAAGGAGGGCCGACGAGACGCCGGCGTTGCCAAAGTCAAGCCTTCGCCGGGAAATGCAGCGTGATGCACGTGCCGGCGCCCGGTGCCGACTCCACGGCGATAAAGCCGCCGGACTGCGCCACGAAACCGTGCACCTGGCTCAGGCCCAGGCCGGTGCCCTTGCCGACTTCCTTGGTCGTGAAGAACGGCTCGAAGATGCGGCTGCGGATCTCCGCCGTCATGCCCGGACCATCGTCCCTGACCGAGACCGCGACCCAATCGCCCTCTCGCAGGTCGCGCGAAGCGGTCGCCTCGCGGGCGGCGATTGTCCTGCGGCCGACCGCGACATCGATCATGCCCGTGCCATCGATGGCGTCCCTGGCGTTGACCGCCAGGTTCATCACCGCCGTCTCCAGCTGGGTGCGGTCAAGCACGGCGTGCGCATCGCCAGGCGCCACCCGGACCGCCAGTCCGATCGCCGGCGGTACCGCCGAGCGCAGGATCTTGTGAAGCTCGCCGATCACGACGCCGACATCGAGCTCGGCGGGCGTCAGTTCCTGGCGGCGCGAAAACGCCAGCAGCCGCGCCGTCAGCGACGCGGCCTGCTGCGTGGCCTGCATGGCGGTATCGGCCGCGGCCTGCACCTCGCGCTGCGGCGTCTCGGCGTCGAGGATTTCCTCGAGGCAGCCCATCACCACGGCGAGCGAGTTGTTGAAGTCGTGTGCCACGCCGCCAGCGAGCTGGCCGAAGGTCTCCATCTTCTGCGCCTGGCGAAGCTGCTCCTCCATTGCCTTGCGCTGGCTGATGTCGTGCGAGACCGCCAGCCCGACCCGTCGGCCGTCGAGCTCGACGATACGCACCATGGCCTCGATGTCGAAGCGCGAGCCATCCTTGCGCTGCTGCGGCACGCTGAACGGGCCGCGCTGGCGATCACGGGCGCGCTGAACCGGCACCGAGCGCTGCTCGGGCGGGTAGATGTCGGGAACGGCCATGGTCAGAAGCTCGGCGCGCGACCAGCCGTATTGCGTCACCAGCGCCTGGTTGACCTCGAGCAGGCGAAGATCGTCCAGGTCGTAGACGCACATCGCCAGCGGATTGGCCTCGAACAGCGTGCGGAAGCGACGCTCGCTGCGCAGCCTGCGCTCGTGGGCGGCGCGCAACGCCTCGGCCACCTGGTCGGTCTCGCGCAGCCCGGTGCGGGTGTCGGCCAGGGTGTCGTTGCCGGCGCTGGCGGCCGCCATGCCGTGCAGCGCGGCGATCGGACCGGATATGCCGCGCGCCACCAGGCTGGCGAGCAAGAGCCCGGCCAGAAGCAGCATGCTCGCGAAGGCGAGCGCGCGTGCCGCGGCGGCCAGGGCCGGTGCCGTGAGCTCGGTGGTGGGCACACCGATCACGACCGTCCAGCCGAAGGCCGGGCTGCGGCTGAACACGGTCAGCACCGGGATGCCCTCGCGCGAGACGCCGTCGGGCAAAATGCCCTGCCGATCACCCTGCAGGCGGGCGAGCAGGCGCGGGCCGATCTTGTGGCCGACATGCTTCTGCGCGTCGTGCGAGCGCGCGATCATCGCGTGCCGGGCGTCGTAGAGCGCCACGATCGCTCCGGCCTGCGGGCCATGGCGATGGATCAGATCGTCGAACGTGCGAGGCGCCGGGACCATCGACAGCACCGCCTGCACCGCGCCGGCATCGTCGAGCATGGGCACGTCGATCGACGTGACCAGGCGCTGCAGCGCGGCGCCGAAATAGAGCTCGGACACCGCCGGCTTGCCGCTGGCGTAGACCTTGCGGATGGTCTCGACATAGGGCCGCATCGGCAGGCTCCTGCCGGGCGCCACCGCGAGGTTCATTAGCTGCCGGCCGTCCTCCTGCAGCAGCACGACGTTGGCGCCGGGGTACTGCCGGTCCATTACGGCGGCGACGCGTGCGCGGAAGCCTTCGATGTCGCCGTTGTGCAGGCCGCTCGTGGTCGCCAGAGCCTGCAGCACGTTGATGCGCGCCTGCAGCTCCGCGTCGATGGCCTGGCTGAGGCTTTGCGCCTTCGCCAGCGCCTCTCGGCCGGTGCGCTCGACGGCGGCGCGATAGTCGAGATACTCGTCGACCAGGCTGAAGCCCAGCAGCGGCAGGACGCCGACCAGCACAAGCAGCGTCAGCCTGAGCTGCAGCGTCAGGCGCCACCCCGTCCTCGGTGCGGCGTGCGGCTGTGCAACAACGATGGAGGCATCCGCCACGGGCTGGTTCTCGTCGGTCGTCACAGCATTTCACACAAGAGGGGAATGATCAGTGAGTGTGAAATGATCCGGAATGGATGCTTCCGTCAGGCCGCGCGGCGGAACCTGTCGGCCAGCATCTCGCGGCGTTCGGGGGCATGCACGCTGCCGCCATTGCCCGACCAGCCACCTGAGCGTGCCGCATCGCGAGCCAGCGGCGTTGACTTCAGCGGTGCGCGCGGCAGGCTTGCGGCAACGAAAGCGGAGGAACGGCCGATGCCCTACGCCATGGGACGTGTGATCCATGACGCCGATGCGCACATCATGGAGACGCCGGGCTTCCTCGACGACTACCTCGACGCCCGCTTGCGCGCCATCGTCAGCGACCAGGTGCTGTTCCCGCGCCGCGAGGGATTTCATGCCACGCGCGAGAAGCGCGCCGCCGAGGTGGGCGCCGAGGCGTTCGACGAGACCCAGATCATGCTGCGCAAGAACTGGGACGCACTGGGCTCGTACCGCAAGCAGGACCGGCCGCGCTCGGTCGACCTGCTGGGTTTCGCCAGCCAGCTGATGTTCACCACGGCGCTGCTGAACTACTCCAACGTGCTGGAGGGTGGTGACGACATCGATCTGATGTACGCGGTGGCCAGCGCCCATACGCGCCACATGATCGATTTCTGTGCCGTCGATCGCCGCCTGCTGCCCACCGCCTATATCCCGCTGGCCGATTTCGCGCGCACGGCGAAGGCCGCCGGCGAGGCGCTGAAGCTCGGCGCCAAGGCGCTGATGATCCCCTCGCGCTGCCCGACGCACCACTCGCCCAGCCACATCGCCTTCGATCCGCTGTGGGCGCAGGCAGAGGAAGCCGGCATCCCGATCGTCTTCCACGTCGGCGGCGGCGGGAAGCTGATCGAGCCGGCCTACTTCAACAACGGCCTGCCGCCGGTGCCCGACTTCCATGGCGGCGACGACAATTTCAAGTCGATCGACTACATGGCGATCGGCATCCCGCCGATGCAGGCGCTGACCGCGCTGATCATCGACCGCGTGCTCGACCGCTTCCCGAGGCTGATGTTCGGCGTCATCGAGCAGGGCGCGTCGTGGGTGCCGGGCTGGATGCGCAACATGGACAGCGCGCACAACGCCTTCTTCAAGAACGAGGAGCGGCTGCAGAAGATGTCGCTGAAGCCGTCGGAGTTCGTGCAGCGCCAGGTGCGCGTCACGCCCTACCCGCACGAGGACACCGGCTGGATCGTCGCCAACAGTGGCGACTGCGTCTGCCTGTTCTCGTCCGACTACCCGCATGTCGAAGGCGGGCGCAACCCGATCAAGCGCTTCGAGGCGTCGATGGACGCGGCCGGCATCACGCCCCGCCAGCGCGACATGTTCTACCGCGACAATTTCATCGGGCTGATGGGCGAAGGCCTCGCCGAGGACCTGCGTTACCCGAAGATCGCCGCCTGATCCTCAATTGACCGTGGCCCAGAAAGCGAGCTGGGCGGCGAAATCGTTGTCGGCGGACGGGCCGTCCCAGCGCGTCAGGCCGGCGTCGCCCTGACTGAGGTCATTGCGTGCGCTGGAAACGCGGCGCAGGTGCGTGTCGGTGCGGTGCATGATGAAGAGCTGCCGTACCGGATCATGCGAGAAGAAGATCAGCCCGTCGCGCAGGCGTGGATTGGTGACCGCCAGCGAATAGTCCGTGCCGCCCTGCTTGTAGCTGACCTGGTGCGTCACGACCTTTTCGGTGAAGCCCAGCGGCTCCGGACGCGCGAAGGTCACCGTCTGCGGATCGTTGAGCGCCTCGGTGATCAGGCGCTGCAACTGCTGGTCGCTGGGCCGCGACTGCGCCCATGCCGCGGAAGAGAAGGCCAGCAGCGCCGTGGTGAGGAACGCCAGCGCCATTCGTCGCATCAACATGGTGTCCCTCCCTTCAAATTCCCTCGCCGTCAGTGCCGTGGCCTTCGGTGCGCCAGCGCAGCATGCCGCCGGCGAGGTTGGCGGTATCGTTGAAGCCGGCGGCGCGCAGGATGGTGATGGCCTGCGCCGAGCGGCTGCCGGCGCGGCACACGGCGACCACCGGCTTGTCGCGGCCGAGCTCGCCCGTGCGCGCCTTGAGCTGTCCCAGCGGGATCAGGATGGCGCCGGGGATATGGCCCAGCGGCCCGTCGAACTCCTCGGGCTCGCGCACGTCGAGCACCTGCACCTTGTCGAGATGCTCCTCCAGCACGTGGCTCTGGATCTCCCAGATGCCGCCGAAGGTGTAGCGCAGCGGCGCCCAGTCGGGATCGGCAAGCGCCTGGGCCTCGTTGTCGGGGCGGCCGCATTTGAGGTTGGCCGGCACGGCGACGTCGAGCTGCTTGGGGTGCGGCAGGTTGAGGTTGGCCATGTGGCCGGCGAAGTCGCCGATCGCCACGTCGCCGCCCAGGCGCGGATTGTAGCGGCTCTCCTCGCGCACGCTGGTGACGGTGTGGCCCTTGTAGTCGTGCGCCGGGTAGAGCAGGCAGCTGGCCGGCAGCGTGAGAATCCGATCATGCACCGAGCGGTACATCGCGCGCGCGTCGCCCTGCTGGAAATCGGTGCGGCCGCTGCCGCGGATCAGCAGGCAGTCGCCGGTGAACGCCATCGAACGATCGTCGAGCACGTAGGTCAGGCAGCCGTTGGTGTGGCCGGGCGTTGCGCGCACCTCGAGGTGCCGGCGGCCGAAGGCGACGCGATCGCCGTGCTCGAGGGCGCGGTCCGCGCCCTGGGCGCCGCTGGCCTTCGACAGGGCGATGGCGCCGCCCAGCCGGCGGCGCAGCAGCCAGGCGCCGGTGACGTGGTCGGCATGGACATGGGTCTCGAGGATCGCCGTCAGCTTGAGGTCGAGCTCGCCGATCAGCGCGGCGTCGCGGCGCGCCTGCTCGAAGACCGGGTCGATGATCAGCGCCTCGCGCGTGTCGTCGCAGCCCAGCAGGTACGTGTAGGTCGACGAGACCGGGTCGAAGAGCTGGCGGAAGACGAGCATGGATGCCACGTCAGCACCGCGCGCGCGGCCTGTCCAGTCTCACGCGAGGCTTGCGTGTGGACGCCGGACGGTGTGCGATGCGCGCCATGACCAGCAAGCTCGACGCCGTCGAAGGCCTGACCTTCGCCACCAGGGATTTCCCCCTCGAGAAGGGCGGCACGCTGCCGCTCTGCGAGGTCGCCTATGAAACGCACGGCCGGCTGAACGCCGCCGGCGACAACGCCATCCTCGTGGTGCACGGCTACACATCCAGCGGCCATGTCGCGGGCGTGCACGCCCAGGGCAAGGAGGCGCGCGGCGTGGCGCCGGGCACGGCGGGCTGGTGGGACGCGCTGATCGGGCCGGGCAAGGCGATCGACACCGATCGATTCTTCGTCGTCGGCGTCAATGCGCTGGGTTCGTGCCACGGCTCGACCGGCCCGGCCAGCCTCGACCCGCATACCGGCAAGCCCTACGGGCCGACCTTCCCCGAGGTGACGATCCGCGACATCGTGCGCTCGCAGAAGCTGCTGCTCGATTCGCTGGGCGTGCGGCACCTGGTGGCGGTATGCGGCCCCTCGATGGGCGGCTTCCAGTCCTTCCAGTGGGCGGTGAGCTATCCCGACTTCATGAAGGGCATCGTCGCGACGGTCACGGCGCCGCGAATGCGCGCGGGCACGGCCGACGCCGTCGAGCAGCTGCGCCAGCGCCTGGCGACGCATCCCAACTGGAACAACGGCTGGTACTACGAGAACGGCGGCATCGCCTCGATCCTCGAGGACATCCGCCACGAGACGCTGGTGGGTTACGGCCGGCGCGAGATCCTCGCCGCGACGATCGCCGACCCGGCCCGGCGCGAGGAGCAGATCCGCGCCGAGGCGCGCGCCTGGGCGCGGACCTATGACGGTCACTCGATGGTGGCGCTGCGCCGCGCCATCGGCAGCTTCGATATCACCGGCGACTACGCCAAGCTGAAGGCCAAGGTGCTGTACGTCATCGCGCCCAACGACAAGCTGTTCCCCGGGGCCATGTGCGTGTCCTACGCCAAGGAGCTGCGCGAAGCCGGCGTCGACCTCACCTATGTCGAGCTGGTCACCGACAAGGGCCACATGGCAAGCCACGCCGACGCCCTGCAATGGGCGCCGGCGCTCAACGCGTTCATCGAGCGGCTGGAGCGTTGAATCTTCCCTTCCCCCGGTGGGGAAGGTGAAGACTCACACCGCAATCACGTTGAACCGCGAATCGCCATCGCGCTTCACCTGGCCGACGAGGTCGACCTCCCATTCGAGGTACTGGTTCATCGCCGCCTCGACACCTTCCTTGCGGTCGTAGGGGCGGTACCAGACGTCGGTCGGCGGGTCGGCCATCCTGGTGTGGCCGTCCTCCAGCGGCAGGCCGGCGTCGCGCCACGCCCTGGTGCCGCCGGCAAGCGTCGCGACCTTCCACGGCGCCATCGCCGCGACGTCGACCGAGGCGAGTCGCGCCAGCACGCCGTCGGGCGAGACCAGCACGATGCGCTTGGCCTTGGGCGTCTCGGCCACCATCTTCGGCAGGGTCTCGGCGAGGTTGGCGCGCGTGGCGAACCAGGCGCCGGGAATGTGGGCATCGCGATATCGCAGGCTGGTGTCGAGGTCGATCACCAGCACCTCGCCGCGCTCGACCAGCGGGTTGAGCTCCTTTGGCGACATCGCCGGCGTCTTCACCGCACCGAGGCCGGGCACGCCGCGTTTCTCCGGACCGGTCTCGACCTGGTTCTTGCCCGGCCGGTGGTCGAGCACGAAAACCTTCTTCCAGCCCATCTGCAGCAGCCAGTGCGCCGTCATCGTCGCGCGCACGCCGTCATTGTCGTGCAGCACGATGGTGGCGTTGCGCACGCCGACATACTGGTCGGTCGCCTGCACCAGCTGGCCGCCGGCGGCGTGCCGCAGCCCGATCAGATGGCCAGCCTTGTATTCGGACGGATCGCGCACGTCGAAGGCGTAGAGGCAGCCTGTGCCGGCGGCCGCCTCGTCGGCCATGTCGCGCAGGGTGTTCAGGCTGATCTTCCTCACGCCGGCCTTCTCGGCCACCCTGGCCGCCGCCTCGCGCGCCCATCTGGCCGCCTCGGGACTCTGCGGCCTGAAGCTGTCGGTCTTGCCGCGCGCCACCTCCAGCCCGGCGAGATGCCAGCCCATGGTGCCGTTCTTCAGCGCGATCACCTTGTTGGGCACGCCGGCGTTGATCAGCGACTGCGCGCCGATGATCGAGCGCGTGCGGCCGGCGCAGTTCACCACCACCAGCGTCTCGGGGTTCGGCGCCATGTCCTTGACGCGATAGACCAGCTCGGCGCCGGGGCAGTCGACCCCGCCGGGGATCGACATGTTGTGGAACTCCTCGTAGGGCCGCGAATCGAGGATCACCATGTCGGTCCCCTCGTCCTGCATCCTCTTGATCTCGGCGGCATCGACGCGCGGCGTGTCGCGGTCGTGCTCGACGATCTCGCCGAAAGCCTTGCTCGGCACGTTGACACCGCCGAACACCTCGTAGCCCGCCTCGCGCCACGCCTTCAGCCCGCCATCCATCACCGCGACGTTGCTGTAGCCCAGCAGCGAGAGCTTCGACGCGGCGCGGCCGGCGCGCCCGAGCTGGCCTTCCTCACCGGTATCCATGACGACGATGCGTGCCGCGAAATTCGGCACCAGCGGCAGGATGCGCAGCTCGAGCTTCGACAAGGGCACGCAGATCGCGAACAGCGGATGGCCGTCGGTCGAGAACTGGCCTTCCTCGCGCACGTCGACGAAGCAGACCTCCTCCTCGGTGCCCATCAGCGCCTTGACCTCGGCGACGCCAATCAGCGGCGTCAGAATCTTGGGCGGTGCGGAGAACTCGGCCGCGGCCTTGGTCTCGAGCTCGACCATGACGCGGCGCGGCAGGTGCTCGAGGCTCAGCCCATAGAGATGCAGGTGCAGCGCGGGCCCGCCACCCACCGGCACCTGGATGGTGTGGAAGTCGTCGGGCAGGAACTGGATCGAGTTGCCCTTCTCGACGGTCAGCTCCGAGCCCTTGGCCAGATCGATCTGGTTGGGATCGTTGGCGCCTTCGACCGCGACGCGCTCGTAGCGCACGTTGTGCTCCTGGCCGTGCACCCCGGCGATCACCGCCCAGGTCGTGTGGTTGTGCGGCTGAACCAGCTTGCCTTCGAGCCCGGCCGAGGCGTAGAGCGCGAAGCGATGGTCGGGATCCTCGGCCAGGCGATAGATGCCGCCGTCCCTGCGCACCGGGAACTGCTCAATCGGGAACAGCTCCGTGCGCGTCGCCAGCCCGACCAACGTCTCACCGATCCTGGCCAGTCCTTCGCGCGTCACGCCCTCGGCCTCGATGGCGCGCACCGTCTCGACCGTCTCGCGCACCGCCTGCGCCCGCTCGTTCCACACCGACATGGCATCCTCCGAACACGCTATCGGCGCGCATCATAGTGTCGGCGACCCGGCCTGTCCCGTCCCGGTGCGCGACCGCGATGCCGAGCGCGCTTGCCGGTTTCGCCCGGTTCCGTTAACCAGTTGGCAACTCCTCCGGGGGGAGAGGCCTTGTCGGGAGTTCCATCGATGAAGTGCATCGTCGCGCTGCTCGGCGCGCTGGCGATTTGCGTGCCTTTTGCGGACGCGCTTGCCCAGGCGGCGGCCAAGCCAGCGGCGACCAAGCCGCCGCCGCCGGCGAAACGGGCAGCCGCGGCGGCACCCGCCGCCAAGCCCGTGGCCCGGCCGGCTCGGCCTGTCGCCCGTCCCGCTGCACGGCCGGCAACGCGACCGGCAGCACGACCCGCCGGCCGGCCGGCGTGGCGTCCCGCCGCGCGGCCGCGCCAGGCCTACGTGCCGCCGCCGCCGGTGATCGACATCGATCCGGCGGCGTCGCTGCCCTCCGATCTGCCGACCATCCTCTCGTCGTCCGACGTCGAGCGCTATCAGCGCATCATCGCGGCCCAGGCCGGCGGCAACTGGGCCGCGGCGGACACCGAGATCAAGGATCTTCGCGACAGGACTCTGCTCGGCTACATGCTGGCGCAGCGCTACCTCTCGGCCGGCTACCGGCCGACGCAGGACGAACTGGCAAGCTGGCTGCGCGAGTACAACGACCATCCCGATGCCCCCGGTGTCTATCGCCTGGCCGCCTCGCGCGGTGCCGCGGGGCTGACGCCGTCGAGCTTTGTCTCGACACCGCGCAACGGCCGCACCATCGCACCCGACACTCACACCCTGGGCGGCGGCCGGGTGCAGGCCGAGACCATCCGCGCGCGGCTGGCACGCATGATCGAGGATCGCGGCTTCGACGCCGCGCGCCGCCTGCTGGGCGCCTCGCACGGCGTGCTGTCGGCCGAGGAGGTGGCGCGCTGGCAAGGCGAGATCGCCAATCGCCAGCTGCAGGCCGGCAATGTCGACCAGCCGGTGGGCGAGATCACGGACGAACGGCCCTCGGCGACATGGGCGGCCGGAATCGCCGCCTTCCGCAAGGGCTCCTACGGCGAGGCGGCGCGGCTGTTCGAGCAGGTCGCCGACGCGCCCTCGCATCGCGCCTATTCCGCCGTGATCTCCGCCGGCGCCTTCTGGGCGGCGCGCGCCAATCTGCTGGCCGGCAACCCCGAGCGCTTCTCGCTGTGGATGAAACGGGCGGCGATCTACGACCGCACCTTCTACGGTCTGTTGGCGCTGAAGACGCTGGGCGTCGATCTGAAGCCGCTGTGGAGGCCGGTAGAGCTCGACCGCGAGCGCCGCCGCCTCCTGCTCGACAGCGCCGCCGGCAGGCGCGGCATCGCGCTCCTGCAACTGCGCGCCGTCACCAACGCCGAGACCGAGTTCTTCGCCGCCGCCGTCGACGCCGATCCGCAGATCATCGAGGCGGTGCTGGCGATCGCCGAGAAGGCGCGCCTGCCGGCGCTGGCGCTGCGCGTGGCCAACGCCTCGCGCGAGCGGCCCGAGCGCATCGCCGGGCTCGACAACGCCCTCTACCCGATCCCGCCCTACACGCCGAAGGAAGGCTTCGTCGTCGAGCCGGCGCTGGTCTACGGCTTCATGCGCCAGGAATCGGCGTTCAATCCGCGCGCCCGCTCCTATGTCGGCGCCATGGGCCTGATGCAGCTGATGCCCGGCACCGCGACGGCGGTCGTGCGCCAGTTCCTGCCCGACCGCGCCGGCACCAACCCGTACGATCCCAGCTTCAACGTCTCGATGGGCCAGCAATACATCCGCTCGCTGCTGGGCGGCGACGGCTACAGCAACGACCTGATCAAGGTCGTGGCCGCCTACAATGCCGGCCCGGGCAACGTGAACAAGTGGATGGCGGGCGACGCGGCGCACGACCCGCTGCTCTTCGCCGCGAGCATCCCTCTCAACGAGACGCGCGGCTTCGTCGAGGCGGTGATGTCGAACTACTGGCTCTACCAGTTGCGCATGGGCAAGCCGACGCCGACGCTCGACGAGCTGGCGCAACACCAGTGGCCGAGATACGAGGGCAAGTGACGATTCCCTTCCCCCGGAGGGGGAAGGTGCCCGAAGGGCGGAAGGGGGATGTCAAAGCCGGACTCCGGTGGTCGTCTTCGACATCCCCCTTCCGTCAGCGCTGCGCGCTGCCACCTTCCCCCTCCGGGGAAGGTAAGGCATCGAGGACGATAGCCATGGCGCTGAAGCTCAGCGAATACCGCATCGACCCCGAGCGCCCGCAGGGCGAGGCGCTGCGCATCGGCGCCGTGCGCTACCTGCCGCGTGGCGTGACACGGGAGGAGCGCAAGAAGTACTTCGACGTCTGGATGCCGGCGCTGTCGCCGGCGCCGGAGCTTCTGAAGGCGGTGCAGGCGGCGCCCGAGGGCAGGCACAAGGAAGCGGCCTGGAAGGCGATGCTCGCCGGCTACAAGAAGCAGATCGCGGCCGACGCCGCCGCGCGCCAGACTATTGCGCTGATCGCCGCGATCGCCGGGCGCCAGCCGGTAGAGATCGGCTGCTACTGCGACGTGCCGACCTGCCACCGTTTCACGCTCGAACGCCTGATCCGCGAGGCGGCGGGGTCGTGACCCTCTGCCCCTTGCAACAACGTAGCTCATAGGCTACACGCTTCGATGTTCGAAATCCGCCAGACGGCGATATTTCGGCGTTGGGTCGAGAAGCTGCGCGATCGCCGCGCGAAGGCGATGATCGCCGCTCGGATCGCCCGCTTCGAATCAGGCAATCCCGGCGATGTCGAGTCGGTCGGTGGCGGTGTGAGTGAGATGCGGATCCACCACGGTCCCGGCTACCGCCTCTACTTTGTACTGAAGGGAGCGACCGTCGTTATCCTCCTGTGCGGCGGCGACAAGGGCTCGCAGAAGGCCGACATCGTCTAGGCGCAGAAACTGGCAGCCGAGTTGGAGGCGTGATGGCCAAGGTCAAGACTTACGCGTTCGACCCCGCCACGCTGCTCGACAGCGAGCAGGGCGTGACTGTCTTCATGGAAGAGGCGTTGGCGACCAACGATCCCGCCTTCATCGCCCATGCGCTGGGAGTAGCCGCGCGCGCCCGCGGCATGGCGCGCGTCGCGAGGAAGGCCGGGCTTTCGCGCGAGAGCCTGTACCGCGCGCTGAGTTCCGACGGCAATCCGGAGTTCGCGACGGTGTTGCGCGTTGTCGAGGCGCTCGGTCTCAAGCTGACGGTGGCGCCGGCGGAATAGCTGCCTCGTTGTCGCCGAGCTTGATCGGGCGCGGCATCTGACGCGAGATGCCGGCCGAAGGAGATCGCCCCTCAATGACCAAGCCGTTCGCCGGAATCCGCATCCTCGATTTCACCCGCGTGCTCGCCGGCCCGTTCGGGACCTATCAGTTCGGGCTGATGGGCGCCGACGTGATCAAGATCGAGTCCAGGGACGGTGACGACATGCGCTATGGCGGCATCGCCAAGGAGTGGTCGGAGCGCGGCATGGCGCCCGGCTGGATGGCGGTCAACGCCAACAAGCGCTCGATCACCGTCGACCTCAAGAAGCCCGAGGGCGTCGCGATCGTGAAGAAGCTGGCCGAGACCGCCGACATCGTCTGGGAGAACTTCCGTCCCGGCGTGATGGACAGCCTCGGCATCGGCTACAAGGCGCTCTCGGCGATCAATCCCAGGCTGATCTATTGCGCGGTGTCGGGTTTCGGCCAGACCGGACCGGAGAGCACGGCCGCCGCCTTCGACGGCATGGTGCAGGCGATGTCCGGGCTGATGTCGATCACCGGATTCCCGGAGACCGGCCCGACGCGCGTCGGCTTCCCGGCCTGCGACGTCACCGCCGGCGCCACGGCGGCCTTCGGCGTCGCCACGGCGCTGTTCCAGCGCACGCATACCGGCCGCGGCCAGCTGGTCGACATCGCCATGCTCGATTCCATGCTGGCCTTCCTCGCGACCTCGGTCGCCGAGTACACCTTCACCGGCAAGCGCCCGCCGCAGGCCGCGAACCTGTCGGTCACGCGCAAGCCGACCGGCGACATGTTCCCAACCAAGGACGGCTACATCGTGCTCGCCGTCATGACCGACAAACAGTTCGGCAACCTGATGCGCGAGATCGGCCGGCCGGATGTCGCCGAGGATCCGGGCTTCGCCGACTGGGACAAGCGCATCGCGCGCTCGGCCGAGGTCAAGGCGATCGTCACCGAGGCCCTGGCCGCCGACACGGCGATGAACTGGGCGCAGCGCCTGCGCAAGGCCGACGCGCCCTGTGGCAAGGTCTACGCCATCGACGAGATCATGGCGCACCCGCAGCTTGGCCACCGCACCATCGTGCAGAAGGTCGAGACGCAATACGGCCCAGTGACGCTCGCCGGCAGCGGCGTGAAGCTCGAGCATGGCGGCCCCTCGGTCGAGCGCGCGCCGCCGGCGCTGGGCCAGCACACCGAGGAGGTGCTGCGCCAGGCCGGCTACGACACGGCGGAGATCGCCAGCCTGAGGGCGGCGGGCGCGGTCTGAACTGGGAGCGCCGGCTCCCAGGAAGACTTGACGCCCCACAGGCGTGAACGACACTCTGGCAGTCGAACCACGACGAGGCATCCCCCATGCCCAATCTCAACCACGCCCGCCTGCGCCGCTTCCTCGCGGACATGACCTCGCTTGTCGGCGGCGCGCAGCAGGATCGCGACGAGAAGGCCATCGTCGAGGTCGGCGGCAAGCTGCTGGGCGAGCTGGTCGCGCACGACGACTGGCTGCCGGATTCCTGCGCCACATCGAGCGCCGGCGCCTATCAGCAGCATCTGCTCTACTGCGATCCGCAGGAGCGTTTCTCGGTGGTCAGCTTCGTCTGGGGTCCGGGCGCCTTCACGCCGGTGCACGATCACCTCACCTGGGGCCTGATCGGCATGCTGCGTGGCGCCGAGGCGGAGGAGCGCTACGAACGCGATCCGGCGACCGGCTGCCTCGAGCCGGTGGCCCGCTCGATCCTGCACCCGGGCGAGATCGGCATCGTCTCGCCGACCCTGGGCGACATCCATCGCGTCAGCAACACGCTGCCCGACCGCGCTTCGATCAGCATCCATGTCTATGGCGGCAATATCGGCGCCATCCGCCGCCACAAGTTCGACCTGGCACACAATTGCGCCGAGGACTTCATCTCCGGCTACAGCGCCACGCCGCTGCCCAATATCTGGGTTCGCTCGAAGGATGCGAGCGTGTGAGCAGCGAGGCGCCGCCCGTCGTCGTCGTGCGCGAGCACGGCGTGACGCATGTCACGCTGAACCGGCCGGAACGCGGCAATGCCTTCGCGCTCGACATGGTCGAGGCGGCGCTGGCGGCGGTGCAGGCCGCCCACAGCGACGGCACGCGCCTGCTGGTGATCGCCGGCGCCGGCAAGAATTTCTGCACCGGGCTCGACATGACCGACCTCGCCACATTGAGCGACGGCGACCTGCTGTTGCGGCTGGTGCGCATCGAGACCCTGCTCGACGCGGTGTGGCGCGCGCCATGCGTCACCATGGGCGTCGGCCGCGGCCGCGTGATGGGCGCCGGCGCCGACCTATTCACCGCCTGCGACCGGCGCGTGGCGATCGAGGGGTCGAGCTACACCTTTCCCGGCGCGGTGTTCGGCGTGGCGCTGGGCACGCGCCGCCTGATGGAACGCATCGGCGCCGATCTGGCGCGCGACATGGTGCGCAGCGGCCGGGTGCTGCCGCACGACGAGGCGTTGCGCGTCGGGCTTGCGACCATCGCGGTGCCGCCAGAGGGCGTCGAGCCCGAGATCGTCGCCGCGCGACAGGCCGCGACGCGGCTCGATGCCGAGACCAACGCCACGATCCACCGCCTGGCGCGGCGCGACGATTCCGACGCCGACCTCGCCGGGCTGGTGCGCTCGGCGGCACGGCCCGGGCTGAAGGACCGCATCCTCGCGTATCGCGCGCGGACGTTGTCGGCGAAGCGCTGAGGCGCCGCAACCGACGGTTGGTTCCCTCCGCCGATATCTCAGCCTAGACTATACTCATGGTTGAGAAACTGCATCACGACGGCGATGCCATTGCTCACACACGCATCGCCGAGGAAGCCGAACAACGTACGGGCACGCTCGATCTTTCGGGCCTGGGCCTGACATCCCTGCCAGACAGCCTGTTCGACCTGCGACATCTGCGATCGCTTGACCTTGGTAGCGACCGCTTCGGTGACAGGAAGATCAGCAAGATTGCAGCAAGCCTAGAGATCTGGCGGCAATTTGAGGGGCTTGAGGCGCTTTCGATCGCCGGCTCCTACGTGCGCGATCTGGCATTCGTGGGTGGTCTGGTTGCTCTGCGATCAATCAACTGCTCGGACACGGGGATCGGCTCCCTCGAGCCGCTCTCCTGCCTGACCAGACTGGAAGCGATCGACTGCTCGTCAACGGGCGTTACTTCGCTTGAGCCGCTTGCTGGTCTGGGCACCCTGCAATCAGTCAGCTTCAAGAGCACAAAGGTCGTTTCGCTTGCCCCTCTAGCTACCCTGACTGCGCTCCAGTCGCTTGATTGCTCGAGCACCGAGGTCACGACGCTTGAGCCGCTTGCCAACCTATCCGCACTTCGCTCGCTCGATTGCTCGAGAACAGAGATCGAGTCGCTGGAGCCGCTCACCAACCTCACCGCGTTGCAGTCGCTCGATTGTTCATACACGGACGTCGCGTCGCTCGAGCCGTTACGCAACATGACCGCGCTCCAATCGCTCGACTGCTCTTGCAAGGTGACGTCGCTCGAGCCCCTTGCCCGCTTGCGCGAACTGAGGTCGTTCAGATGCTGGCGAACGAATGTCAACTCGCTCGCCCCCCTCGCCGGCAACATCAACATGCAGACACTGGACTGCGGAGATTCGCAGGTTACATCGCTTGAGCCACTCGCGGGTATGAGCGCGCTTCGTTCGCTCGACGTTGGACACACGCCCATCGCCTCGATTGACGTACTGGCCGGGATGCCCGATCTGGAGTCGCTCCATTGCGAGGAGACGCAGGTCACCTCGCTTGAGCCTCTCGCCGGCCTGAAGCGCCTGAAGTTGCTTTTCTGCTGTGACACGCCGGTCGCGTCACTCGAGCCCCTCGCTGGCCTGACCACGCTGGACCGCCTCAACTGCTCACGCACGCAGGTCGCCTCGATCGAGCCGCTTGCCCAGCTTCATGCCCTGGAAACGCTAGAGTGCGCCGAGACACAGATCACATCGCTTGAACCCCTCGCCAATCTGGCGAGGCTGGAGAGTCTCTACTGCGGGGATACGAAGGTCACGTCGCTCCAGCCACTGGCCAGCTTGACCGCTCTGCGGGTGGTCGATTTTCCAGGCACACAGGTTGCCTCGCTCGAACCGCTCACCAGCCTGACCGCCTTGACATGGGTCGACTGCTCGCGCACCCGGGTGGCGTCGCTTGAACCATTGGCCGGTTTGACTGCCTTGGAACACCTCGAATGTGCACATACGCAGGTCACATCCCTCGAGCCGCTTGCTGGCCACACCGCACTCAAGTCGCTCGACTGTTCCGGCACCGAGATCACGTCGCTCAAGCCGCTGGCTGGACTGACCGCCCTGTGGGACCTCGACTGCCGCGACACGCCGATTAAGTCGACCCAGCCCGTCGAGGACCTACCCAAACTGTTCTTTCTGAAGTCCGGCGCATCCAACGATCATCGCTTCAACGTCGCTCCGCGACACCGGCGCAGGCCCAAGGCGTCGGCGACAGAACGTGAATCACCCGGTCACGCTGTTGCCCTCGTACGCATTGCCGAGGAGGCCGAGCGGCGCACCGGCGCACTCGACCTCTCGGGCCTGGGCCTTACATCCCTGCCGCCCAGCCTGTTCGACCTGCGTCATCTCAAATCGCTGGATCTTGGTAACGGTCGGAAGGGTCGTTACTGGTTGCGGCCATCGAAGGTGGGCCCCTCCAATGGCATCGCCCGGGGTCTGGCGGCTCTGTCGCAGCTTGCCGACCTGGAGGAGCTATCGATCGAGTGCTCGGACGCTCGCGACCTCGACTTCGTGCGCGGCCTGCCGGCGCTGCGGTCCCTGGATTGCAGCGGCACCGGCATCTCGACGCTAGCGCCGCTCGCGGAGCTGACCGCCCTGGAAGAGCTCAACTGTTTCGAGACGAGGGTAAGCACCCTCAAGCCCCTCGCCAAGCTGACCAAGCTGCGAGCCCTCTACTGTCATTATACGAGGATCTCGTCTCTTCTTCCCATCGCCAGGTTGCCCGCGTTGCGGGAACTCGACTGCTCGAACACCAAGGTGACCTCGCTGGCCCCGCTCGCCGGCCTGACCACACTTCGGCGACTGCACTGCGCGTACATGAAGGTCGCGTCCTTCGAACCACTCGCCGGACTGACGGCTTTGCAGGAACTCGACTGCTCGGGCACCGAGGGCGCGTCGCTCGAACCGCTCGGCGGATTGACTGCGCTGCGCGAACTCCACTGCACAGAAATGGAGGGCTTGTCGTTCGAGCCGCTCGCCCGGCTGACGGGGCTTCAGAACCTCGACCTCGCCATGAACAAGATCGAGTCCCTCGCCCCAATCAGCGGGCTGACGGCCTTGCGGCGACTTCGCTGCTCGGACACGGAGATCTCATCCCTGGATCCGATCTCGAACCTGGTCGCGTTGGAAGAGATTGACATAACCCAATCCTACGTCGAGTCCCTCGATCCCCTCGCCGGCCTGACCGCGTTGCGCGTGCTCGACTGCAGAGGCATCAATGCCACGTCCCTCGATGCTCTTGCCGGACTTACCGCGTTGGAGGAACTGAGGTGCGCGGACAACCCATTCAAGTCGATCGCTCCGCTCGCCCGTCTCACCGCGCTGCGTGAGCTCGACTGTTCAGCCTCGAAGGTGGCGTCCCTCGAAGCTCTCGCCGGGCTGACGGCGCTGCAAAAGCTCTGGTGCTTTTCCACTTCCGTGTCGTCGCTTGCTCCCCTTGCCGGGCTGACTGCGTTGCGAGAACTCCAGTGCAGCGGCAGCCCCATCGCGACCCTTGAGCCTCTCGCCGGGCTGACGGCGCTGAGAAAACTCGACTGCGCAAGCACCGAGGTCACCACACTCGATCCGATCGCCCACCTGATCGCATTGGAAGAGCTCGATGTCTCCGCTACGGCCATCACGTCGCTCGAGCCGCTTGCCAAGCTGACCGGGCTGCAGGTGCTGGACTGCAGCTTCACGTCGATTGCGTCACTCGCACCTCTGGCGAACTTTCCCAAGCTGCGCAAGCTCAAGTGTTCGCGAACGAAAATCACCTCGCTTGCGCCGCTCGCGTCGGTAGGGACGTTGGAGGCGCTCGAGTGCGACGAGACAGCGATCACATCACTCGACGCGATCGCCGGGCCGAATGCGCTCGTGTCAGTCGGCTGCTCGAGGTGCACTCTCGAGGGCATACCGCTGGATCTGCTGCGCAAGCCGACGCTGAAGGAGGTGGTCCTCGCCGACTCGACGGTCGCCGGCGTGCCCAGGGATCTCCCGACCGTCGGCTGGAACAAGAACTGCCTCGGCAGCTTGCGCGACTTCTATGGAATAGCCGGTGTTGGTCTATAACGACAATCTCGCCCGCGTGGAGCGCGTCATGACCAACCCCGCCGACCGCATCGACCAGTCCAGGCCGTTCAAGCCTGTGAACATCGCCATCCTAACCGTCTCGGACACGCGCACCCTGGAAACGGACACGTCGGGCCAGACGCTGGTCGACCGGCTGACCGCCGCCGGCCACACCCTGGCCGACCGCGCGATCGTCACCGACGACGTCGACAAAATTCGTGCGGTCGTCGGCCGCTGGATCAACGATGCCGCAATCGAGGCGGTGATCACCACCGGCGGCACGGGCGTCACCGGCCGCGACGTGACGCCGGAGGCGCTGGAGGGGCTGTTCGAGAAGAAGATCGAGGGTTTCGGCGAGACCTTCCGCTGGGTCAGCTTCCAGAAGATCGGCACGTCGACCATGCAGAGCCGCGCCACCGCCGGCGTCGCCAACGGCACCTACATCTTCGCCCTGCCCGGCTCGACCGGTGCCTGCCGCGACGGCTGGGACGAGATCCTGAAATGGCAGCTCGACATCCGCTTCCGGCCCTGCAACTTCGCCGAGCTGATGCCGCGGCTGAACGAGGGCAAGATCCCGCGCAGCGGCTGAACGCAGGACTGTCGGCGCTCCCGGGAACCTCTCCATGAGCCTCGCCCCGCTCCTCGCCGCGCTGCGCGCGCGGCCGCCTTTCGCGCAGCTCTCGATCGACGACCTTGTTCCGCTTGCCGCGACCGGCACGGCGCACGGCCATGTGCGCATCGTGCCGCCCATCGACGGTCGTCGCCTGCTGGCGCGCATCGCCTACGCCCATCCCGGCGATGCCGGCGCGAGCGCGCGGCTGCATCGGCAGGCGGCGGCGTTCCGGCATGTCGAGCAGGCCGACGTCACGCCGCGACTCGTCGAGCTGATCGAGCCGGCCGACGGCCTGCCCGGCGGCGTGCTGATCGTCGATGCCATCGACGGTCGACCGCCGCACCTGCCGCACGAGATGGCGCTGATCGCCGACACGCTGGCGGCCTTGCACGCCCTGCCGCTGCCGGCGAATGACTCGGTATTGCCGCGCCTGGACAATCCGTTCCGCGCCACCATGGAGGTGATCGAAGATCACGCCGCCCGCTTCCTCGACCACGCCGTGCCCGAGCCCCGCGCCCGCGCCGGGCTCGCCGAGGAACTGCACGCGCTGCGCGCCATGGCGCTGACGCTCGGCCGGCGGCCGCAGCCCATGGCCCTGGCGCTGGGCGACACCCATCCCGGCAATTTCCTCGTCGACGACGCCGGCAAGGCCTGGTTCGTCGACCTGGAGAAGGTCCATGGCGGTTCCGCCGCGATCGACCTCGCCCATGCCAGCCTGCCGACCTCGACGCTGTGGACGGAGGCGGCCGAGCAGGTCTTGAGCATCGACGAGCTGCGGGTTTTCCACAGGCGTTATCTGGAGCGCATCGGCGGAGGGCCGGCGTCGGCCCTGCGGCCTTGGCTGCTGCCCATGCGCCGCCTGACCTGGCTGCGCACCATGGTCTTTTTCTGCCGCTGGCGGGTGCAGACCCGGGCGCCGCGCGATCCGGCCGATCCCGGGCAGTGGAGCGCATCGGGCATGGCGCCGGCCATGCTGGCGCACATCGATCGGCGTATCGACGATTGCTTCAAAGCGGACTCGATACACGCCATGCGGGCAGAATGGCGGGATGATCTTCTTCAGTGATATCTGTATGATGGCCGGTATTGTTGGATACAGAGACGATTGCCCGATGGATTGGGACGCGATCCGCAGCCGAATCATGGTGTTCCTGCTGGCCGACACCCTGGGTTTCGTCCTGTTCTGGGTCAATCGCGCCTTCGGCGTGCCGCGCGGCCACTTCGAGGAAATCCTGCTGCTGACCCTGGGCGTGGCCAACGGCATCATCATCTTCGCCGCGATCGCCGCCGTGATCCTGCTGATTCCGGTCGCGATCACCCGCACCGTTCAGGCCTGGCTCGGCTGAGGCCGGCTGCCGATTTGTTCTTGTTATGTTCCTAGTCCGGGTCTAGCTTTCCGGGCATGGCCCGGCCGCTCAAAGTCCCCGCTTCGATCGACGCGCTGGACGCGCGCGCCCGCAAGGGGCGCGGCGCGATCAGCAATCCGCCGGTGCGCTACGATTCGCAGAGCACGGTGGCGGTCGACGACGGCTGGGGCTCGGCCGACGAGCGCGATCCGCTCAAGGTCAACCCGCATCCCGACGACGATGAGCCGCCGCGGCTTGCGACCACGCTGACGCGCGATGCGTCGCGCACGGTGATCGCGCGCAACACTTCGCCCGACGTGCCGTTCGACCGCTCGATCAACCCCTATCGCGGCTGCGAGCATGGCTGCGTCTATTGCTTCGCACGGCCTACCCACGCATATCTCGGCCTGTCGCCCGGCCTCGACTTCGAGACCAAGCTGCTGTTCAAGCCCGACGCGCCCGAGCTGCTGCGTCAGGAGCTGGCCCGGCGTTCCTATCGCTGCGACGTCATCGCGATGGGCACCAACACCGATCCCTACCAGCCGGTCGAGCGCGATCTGAAATTGATGCGCCGCATCCTGCAGGTGCTGGCCGAGTTCAACCACCCGGTGGGCATCGTCACCAAGAACGCGCTGGTGACGCGCGACATCGACATCCTGGCGCCGATGGCCAGGAGGAACCTGGTGCAGGTCTTCCTGTCGGTGACGACGCTCGACCGCCACCTCGCCAACATCATGGAGCCGCGCGCCTCGACGCCGACCCGGCGCGTCGCCGCCATCCGCGCGCTCAACCAGGCCGGCGTGCCGTGCGGCGTGATGGCGGCACCGATGATCCCGGCGATCAACGATCACGAGATGGAGGCGATCCTCGAGGCGGCGCACCAGGCGGGCGCCCAGCGCGCCGGCTACACCGTGCTGCGCCTGCCCCTGGAGATCGCCCAGCTCTTCGAGGAATGGCTGCGCGAGCATTTTCCCGACCGCGCCGAGCGCGTGCTGTCGCTGGTCAGGCAGATGCGCGGCGGCAAGATCTACGATTCCGAGTGGGGCCAGCGCATGACCGGCACCGGCACCCTGGCGCAGCTGATCCGCCAGCGCTTCGACCTGGCGGCGAAGAAGTTCGGGTTCAACAAGTTCCGTTACCAGCTCGACACCACGCAGTTCCGGGTCCCGGAGTCGATGAGCGGCAAGGACACGCGGCAGATGTCGCTGTTCTGATCGTCGCGCAGCAACAAGTATCGCCGTTGTTGCGCTGCCCTATCGACTGGTGTCGCGATACCGTGCGCCGTGAGAGTCACCGCGGAGAGCAGGCAATGGTTCAGGGCAGCATGCCGGTCGACATCGGCGATTGGCGGCCGGCGCCCTTCGCGCTGGGCGGCGGCACGGTGTTCGCCGTCGGCGACGTGCATGGCTGCGCCGATGAGCTCGCAGCGCTGCTGGCGGTCATCGCCGACGAGGCGGCCGGCGCGCCGGGGCCGAGACGTCTCGTCTATCTCGGCGACCTGATCGATCGCGGGCCGCGCAATCTGGAGGTGTTGCGCCTGTGGAACGAGGACGAGCGCGCCCGCGGCGTCGATCGCATCGACCGGCTGATGGGCAACCACGAGCAGATGATGCTGCTGGCGGTCGGCGACGGTCCGCACGCGAACAAGGCGCGGGCGATGTGGCTGGGCGAGCGCATGGGCGGCGGCAAGGTGCTCGAGGAACTGCGTGCCCAGGCGGGCATACCCGAGGCCGCGCTGGACGGGACGCTGCTCGAGGCGGGGCTGGGCGCCGGTGTCCTGGAGCGCCTGACGGCGAGCCGCTCGCACGTGCGAGTCGGCAACGCCGTCTTCGTCCATGGCGGGCTCGATCCGCGCGTCGATGTCGCGGAATTCCTGGCGCGGCCCTGGAGCGCCTTCATCGGCGCCACTTGGGCCTGGATCATGGAGGGCTTCCTGGACTGGCAGGGCGGCTTCGGCGGCACGCTTGTGGTGCATGGCCACACACCGCCGCCGCGGCACCGCGAGCTCACCGGCCAGGATGACCCGCATCTCTTCCAGCACGATCGGCTGGGTCTCGACGGCGGCAGCGCGCGCAGCGGCATCGTCACCGCGGCACGGATCGAGGATGGCCGCTACCGCATCCTGCGTGCCGGCCGGCCGCGGCCGGGCTCAGCCTGATTGCACTAGGCGCCGGTCAGCGTCAGGACGGCACCGGCCACCAGACCGGTGACGAAGCTGCCGATCACCGCAAAGCTGAGAATCTTGAGACCCTTGATCATACATGCATTGTATCACAATGGCACCAGAGATGCTCGTAGGGACTGATCCAGAATGGACCCCAAGGAATGCCGAAGGACACGTATTAGATGCATAGGATATAGTCCATACAATCTCTATGATATGCGATATGAAGACCCTTGCCGGCCTGCTCACCACTTGCACCCTGCTCCTCCTCGACATCGGCGCCGCCATCGCGCAAAGCGCGCTTGAACGTGCGCGGCGGGACGAGATCGTCTCGATGTCCGACAGCGATCCCGCGATGGCGGCCGCCTTCGCCAAGGCGCGTGCCGGGCTGGACGGCTTTCTCGCGCTGCTCGACAAGCCGCCGCCGGACACGCGGCTCTACGCCGTCAAGCTGCTCGTGCGCGACGGCGAGAAGGGCGAGTATTTCTGGGTCACCGACCTCGCGCGCAGCGGCGATCGCTTCACCGGCCAGATCAACAACACGCCGCGCTCGGTCACGACGGTGCGCGAGGGCCAGGTCATGACCTTCGGCCGCGAGGAAATCCGCGACTGGATGTATGTCGACGACCGTCGGCGGCGCATGGTCGGCAATTTCACCCTCTGCGCCCTGCTCACCCGGGAGTCGCGCAAGAACGCCGAGGAGATGAAGCGCGCGACCGGGCTGGTCTGCGACTGACCTCGACGGCTCTAGCGCGCGCCGATCTCGCGCAGCGCGGCGTCGCGCATGTCGTTGAAGGCGCCGTACAGCGCGAAAGACTGCCTTTCGGGATACGCGAAGGTCGGGGCCTTGATATCGAGCCGCAGCACGATGCCGTGCTGCATTTGCGCCAGCAGGGGCTGCGCGCGAACAACGCAGATCCGGCCCGGGCAGCGCATCGTCATGGGCTCATTGTCGTCGACCTGGATGCGCACGCTGGAGGGCTGGGCCCGCAGCGCCAGCGTGAAGCGGTCACCGGGCACTCTGTAACTGAACGTCCCCCTGACCGTGTTCTCGCGATAGCGGCCGATATAGCTGACGTCGAGCTCGACACTGCAGCTCTTGCGGTCCTTGCTGCAGCGCAGGTACCAGCCCTCCCGGGTGGTCGCCTTGGCGTCGAGCGGGGCGGCGCGCTTGTAGACCGGCGTGTGGAAGTCCGGGACATGGAGCTTGCCAGGATCCGTGCACCCGGCGAGTGCCGACGCAACAACCGCCAACGCCAACAACCTCGCCATGTCCCCGTTCCCCAACAATTCTTGGGTAGCACGATACATCGGCTGGCGATGCTCGGACAGGGCGCGTGCAGCAACTGCCTGGCCCCCCTTGTCGGGCGAACCCGGCCGGACCTGCGGCGTGACGTCGAGGAGACGTTAGGCGGCGTGCGCCCGGACGGGGCCGGCGACGTGCTGCAGCAGGGTGCGCAGCGGGAAGGGCTTGAGCAGCACCTCGGCCTGACCGTTGACCAGTAGCGAGGTGATCTGCGGATCGTCGAGGAAGCCGGTGATCAGGATGATGCGCGGCGGTGGCGAGAGGTTGGCGATGATCTCGTGCGCCAGCTGCAGGCCGGTGCCGTCCGGCAGGCGGATGTCGGTGATCACCAGCTCGAAGGACCGGGTGCCGGTCGACAGGATCCGGCGCGCCTCGGCCAGGCTGCCGGCCGTGCTGACGTCGTGCTTGTAGCGGCGCAACGTCTCACTGATCGATTCCCTGATATTGGGATCGTCATCAACGAGCAGGATCGTCTGCGCGCGCCGTTCCATGCAATCACCTGCAGTATCGGCCAAGCAATATTGGCGGCTCCATCAGCGCCAGAATCCTCCACTCCGGCGCAATCGGCAAGCCGGGACTGGTCCATTTCGGAAGGCTCGGTCACACTGCGGTAAGGAGGACCCCGGATGTCGTTGCGAAATGTGGGCTCGGGACTATTACTGGTATTGGCCTTGGCTCAGCCCGCCCCGGCCCTGGCCCAGGGACTGATCCACGAGATCCGCGGCGGCGTGCTGGCACACGACGTGCCGCTATGGGCCAGCCGCCGGGTCGATGGCGGCGTCGCCTTCAATGGCGAGGTGGCCTTCGCGCCTTCAGTCAAGGTCCTCGGCTTCGCCGATCTGCGGCCGGTGGTGGGCGGCAGCTTCACCACGGGCAACGGCACCAGCCTGGTCTACTTCGACATCAGGCTGGAGTTCATGATCGACCGCTTCTTCTTCGGCGCCGGTGTCGGCCCGGCGATCCACAACGGCAACCTTACAGGTACGTCGGGCAAGAAGGCGCTGGGCGGGCGCGTGCTGTTCCATCCCTCCTTCGAGTTCGGCTTCCAGTTCTCGCCGCAGCACCGCGTGTCGGTCTATTACGAGCACATCTCCAGCGCCTATATCGCGCGGCCCAACCCCGGCCTCGACAATATCGGCGTGCGCCTCTCGCACCGGTTCTGAGCGCCGACCATCTTTTTTGCTGGTGACCGGCGCGGCTGCTCCGGCTTAGGCTGACGCGACCGTGGCACCAACGACCGCATGAAGCGGCAGGGCCGGCCGGTGGGGACGGGAGGAACACGATGCACAGACGCAAATTCATCGTCAACGCCGGCGCCACGGCGCTGGCCGCCACCGCAGCGACGACGGCGGGCCGGGCCCTGGGCCAGAACAGCCCGCAGTTCAAGCTCAAGCTGCACCACCTGCTCGGGCCGAGATCGCCGGCCCATACGCTGATGCTCGAGCCTTGGGCCCAGCGCGTTGCCAAGGCGACCGGCGGCAAGGTGCAGATCGAGATTTTCCCGTCGATGTCACTGGGCGGCAAGCCGCCGGATCTTATCAAGCAGGCGCGCGACGGAGTGGTCGACCTGGTGTGGACGGTCAACGGCTACACGCCGGCGCTGTTCCCGCGCTCGGAGGTTTTCGAGCTGCCCTTCGTGCACACCAACAACCTGCAGGCCACCAACCTCGCCATGCGCGAGATGTTCGACAAGCACCTTGCGCCGGAATACCAGGGCGTGAAGGTGATGTGGCTGCACGTGCATGCCGGGCAGGGCATCCACATGGTCGACACGCCGGTGCGTACCCCCGACGACCTGAAGGGCAAGAAGATCCGCATTCCCACACGCACCGGCGCCTGGCTGCTGGAGGCGCTGGGCGCCACGCCGGTTGGCATGCCGGTGCCCGACCTGCCGCAGGCGCTGTCGAAGAAGGTGGTCGACGGCGCGCTGGTGCCATGGGAGATCATTCCACCGCTCAAGCTGCACGAGCTCACCAAGTACCAGATCGAGGGCAAGGACCGCATTCGCTTCGGCACCACGACCTTCCAGGTGTCGATGAACGAGGCGAAGTGGAAGAGCCTGCCGCCCGACATCCAGAAGGCGATCATGGAGGTGTCCGGCGAAAGCTGGTGGCGCGAGGTCGGCAAGATCTGGACCGACAGCGAGGACGTCGGCATCGGCCTGGTGAAGAAGGCGGGCCACACCCACATCGAGCTCACCGACAAGGAGATGGAGGCGTTCCGCGCCAAGCTCGAGCCCGTGGTCGACCGCTGGATCAAGGAGGTTTCGGCCAAGGGCATCGACGGCAAGGAGCTCGTGGACACGGCGCGCAAGACAATCGCCAAGTACAGCAAGTGATCGGGCCGGCATCGCGGCGGGAGGGCGTGATCGGCACCGCCCGCCGCGTCATCGAGCTGTGGGCGCTGGCCGGCGGTCTGCTGCTGGTGAGCATCATCCTGATGAACGCCTACAGCCTGGTGGCCGACATCCTGTTCGGCAAGCCGCTGGCCGGCGATTTCGAGCTGGTCGAGGTCGGCGTCGCGGTGGCGGCCTTCGCCTTCCTGCCCTACTGCCAGCTCACCGGCGCCAACGTGACCGCCGACATCTTCACACAGAACGCGCGGCCTTCGGTGGTGGCCACGCTGTCGGCCGTCGCCGGCGCCATTGCGTTGGCCTTCGCTGCGCTGCTGCTCTGGCGCATGGCGCTGGGCCTGATCGAGCTGCGCGAGTATCGCGAGACCACGACCATCGTCGGCTTTCCCATCTGGGTCGCCTATGTGCCGATCCTGGCCTCGCTCGCGCTGCTGGTGGCGGCGGCGCTGATCTCGCTGCGCGACGCGCTGGCGGGTCCGCGCACGCCGGCCTCGTCCGGACACTGAAGCGGCGGCGCGGGACTCCTTGGACCAGCACATCCTCATCGGCCTGATCGGTCTCGCCGCGCTCGTGGCGCTGATCGTCGTGCGCGTGCCCATCGCATACTCGATGATCCTGGTCGGCGGCATCGGCACGGCGATCCTCAACGGCCCGGCGATCGTGCTGTCGCAGCTCAAGAACCTCGCTTACTCGCAGTTCTCGATCTACGACCTGTCGGTCGTGCCGATGTTCGTGCTGATGGGCTACCTCGCCACGCATGCCGGGCTGAGCCGCGACCTGTTCCGCGCCGCGCACGCCTGGCTGGGCCGCATGCGCGGCGGTGTGGCGATGGCGGCGATCGTCGCCTGCGCCGGCTTCGGCTCGGTCTGCGGCTCGTCCCTGGCCACCGCTTCGACCATGGGCCAGGTCGCCCTGCCCGAGCTGCGCCGCTACCGCTACGCGCCGTCGCTGGCCACCGGCACCCTGGCGGCCGGCGGCGTGCTTGGCATCCTGATCCCGCCGTCGATCGTCCTGGTGATCTACGCCGTCATCGTCGAGGCCAACATCGTCACCATGTTCATGGCGGCGCTGATCCCCGGCCTGATCGCCACCGTCCTCTTCATGATCACGATCTGGATCTACGTGTGGTTCAGGCCGGAAGCCGGGCCGCGGGCCGATCCGGTACCGCGCCGGGAGATGATCGCCGCCACCATCGGCGTGCTGCCGGTCGTCGTCGTCTTCGGGCTGGTGATCGGCGGCATCTATCTCGGCTTCTTCAATCCCACGCCGGCGGCGGCGATCGGTGCCTTCCTCGTGGCGCTCTACGGCGTCGTGCGCGGCTCGGTGCGCTGGCCGCAGCTGCGCGCCAGCCTGCTCGGCACGGCGCAGACCACCGGCATGATCTACCTGATCCTGCTCGGCGCCGAGCTCCTGAAAATCTTCATGTCGCGGGGCGGCGTGCCGCAGGCGGCGGCCGAGATGGCGGTGGCCAGCGGGCTGGGTCCCTACGCCATCCTCGTCATCCTGCTGATCGCGCTGATCGGGCTGGGCTGCCTGATGGACTCGCTGTCCATGATCCTGCTGGTGATCCCGTTCTTCTGGCCGGTGATCGCAGATTTCGACTTCGGCATGACCAGCGAGCAGACCAAGATCTGGTTCGGCATCCTGGCCCTGATCGTGGTCGAGCTCGGGCTGATCACGCCGCCGGTCGGCATGAACGTCTTCGTCATCAATTCGCTCGCGCCCGATGTGCCGATGCGAGAGACCTTCCGCGGTGTCTTCCCGTTCTTCCTGATCGAGCTGGTGCGGGTGACGCTCCTCGTCGTCTTCCCCGGCCTGGCGCTGTTCCTGCCGATGCTGCTGAAGGGGTAGGCCCCTCTGTCATCCCGAGCGCAGCGATCCAGGAGGCTGCCTTGATCCCCGCTGCGCACCGGGATGACAGACATTCACCACGCGTTGGCGTAGCCGGCGAGGGGCACCGGGATTCGCTGGATATCCTGGATCACGTCAGGCGGCAGATCGGCGCCCTCCTCCGAGGTGGTGCTGGCCGACACCGAGTCGGATCCGGCAAAACGCTCGCGGATCGCTCCGGCAATCTCCCTGTGCGTGCCGACGGCGGCGAACAGGCGCACGACATCGTCGGAGATTTCCCTCGTCATCGCCGCCCACTGGCCCTGCTTGGACATGGCGTTGAGCTTGCGTCCGAGATCGCCCAGCCCATGCGCCTCGAGCACCGGCCAGTAGGCCGGCGTCGAGCCATAGAAGCCAACGCGCATGCGCACCCAGTCGACCTTCTTGGCCACCGCCTCCTCGTCCGGCCCGGTGGCGATGAAGCCGCCGCCATGGATCTCGAAGTTCTCGCGCCGGCGCCCGCTTCTGGCCCAGCCCTCGGCGAGCTTCGGCATCACCGTCTGCTCCAGATAGGCCCGGGTGCAGAAGGCATGCAGGCGCACGCCGTCGGCGACCTCGCCGGCGAGCCGCAGCGTGTGCGGCCCGACCGCCGCGAGCTGCACCGGCACCATCGGCAGGTGCATCGACGGCGGCGTGAAGTTCGGCGTCATCAGGGTGAAGCGGTAATGCTCGCCCTCGAACGTCAGCTTCTCGCCGGTCTCCCAGCAGCGCCAGATCGCGCGCATCGCCTTGACGTACTCGCGCAGGCGCGGCGCCGGCGGCGACCATTTCACCGAGAAGCGGTTCTCGTTGTGCGCCCGCACCTGCGGGCCGATGCCCAGCACGAAGCGGCCGCGCGAGGCGAGCTGCAGGTCCCACGCCGTGCTCGCCGTCACCATAGGGCTGCGCGGGAAGGCGATCGCCACGCCGGTGGCGAGCTGCAGCGTCTCGGTGGCAACGGCGGCGACGCCCAGCGACAGGAACGGCTCGTGGCGGTTCTCCAGCGTCACCACGCCATCATAGCCCTGCGCTTCGGCCGCGCGCGCCGCGTCGGGCACAAGGCGCAGATCGCGCTGCGGCAGGGTTGTCATGATGCGCATTGGGCCCTCCTCGTATTGGCCGCTACGATACTCCTACCTTCCCCCGGAGGGGGAAGGTGCCCGCAGGGCGGAAGGGGGGTGTCCAAGACGAACGCAGGAGTCCGTCTTCGACATCGCCCTTCCGTCGCTCCGCGCCGCCTCCCCCTCCGGGGGAATGGCAGTACAGGGGAGCCGCCATGCAGTTCGGCATCGTCGCCATTCCCTCCGCGCGCGAGGCGGATGGGTTCATCGACCGCAGCATCGCCTTCGCCCGGCGCGTCGAGCGCCTGGGATTTGCTGGACTATGGACCACCGACGCCTTCGGCCGCGGCTTCGCCATGGTCGATCCGCTGATGTTCCTGAGCACGCTCGTCAGCGCCACGGAGCGCATCGAGCTCGGCACCTGCGTCACCCAGGTGCCGATCCGCCACCCGGTCGAGCTCGCCCATCGCGCCCAGACACTGCACCTGATGGCGCGCGGCCGTTTCCGCTTCGGCGTCGGCAGCGGCTCGACCAAGCACGATTTCGACTGCGTGCAGGTCGACTACGAGCGCCGCTTCAAGCTCCTGCCCGAGCACCTGCAGGTCATCCGCAAGGTCTTCGCGGGCGAGCCGGTCTACGGCCCGGCGCTCACCGTGTGGCCGGGCACCGAGGGTGGCCCGCCGATCTATCTCGGCGCCTGGCGCAGCCAGCGCTGGATCGACCTCGCCGCGCATCACTGCGCCGGCTGGATCGCCTCGGGCATCCACGGCGCGATGGAGGATCTGCCGATCGGCCTGGAGATGTTCCGCAAGGCCGGCGGCAAGCGCGCCATCCTTGCCAACATCTTCACCGATCTGCGCCCTGATCCGCCGCATGTTCCGGCACATGCCAAGGTGACGCTGATCTGCTCCACGAGCGAAGCGCGCGACCGACTGCGCCGCATCGCCGATCTCGGCTTCGACGACGCGCTGCTGATCGTGCCGATGGGTGCCCCGGAGATGCTCGACGAGATCCGCGGGCTGCTGCCGTAGACGCCGCGGATCAGTCGTCCATCGGCACGTCTGCCGGCATCGCTGCCAGGAAGCGCCGGGCCCAATCGCATTCCTCAACCAGGGCAAATTCTCGAAGCGCCTGGATGAGGGACTTCGTCGACGCGAACCCGTCGACCAGCATCCCGGCGAAAATGCCGTCCGGCGTCATGCGCGGATCACCTTCCATCCAGCCCTCGACCACGCGGCCGAAGGAATTGGGAAACGCATCCGAATCGAAGATCGCGGCCGCGCCACGGGCATCATGATCCGTGTCGCCCACGTGGCGGACCACCCGAACCTCGGTGATCAGCATGTTGTCATCTTCGCCCCAGACGAAGGTCACGTCCCTGGCCCTGTGCTGCCCCTCGCTCATGTCGCCCAACCCATCCGAGTGCCGTCACCGTCGATGCTACCACTCCATGCGCATCAGGTAGAAGTGCCGTCCGAGTTTCGACACTGTGCGCGCACGGCCGTCGAGGCCGAGAAGCTGGCACGCCATGCCGTCAAGGTGCCCATGACCATGCGCCGTCTGGCGCAGGCACTGAAGCTCAGCGAGCGGACCCTGCACCGGCGGCTCAGCGACCTGACCGGCCAATCCCCCAGGCCTTCATTTCCCAGACGCGCATCGTCATGGCGCGCACCCTGCTCGAGACCAGCTGCCAGCCGATCAAGACCATCGCCCGAGCCGTCGGCTATGACGACGAAAGCAGCTTCCGCAAGGCGTTCCGCAAGCTGACCGCGATGTCGGCGCAGGCCCCTCGCGAAAGGCGCAGCACGACCGCCATCGGCGCGCTAGCGTGACGCCGCCTTCGCCGCGACGGCTTCGATCTCGACCTCGACACCCGGCCGGGGAAACTCGTTGACGACCAGCAGCGTGGCCGGCGGGTGGTGCTCGCCCATGATGCGCGCACGCACGCGGAAATAGGCGTCGAACATCGACTTGTCGGTGACGTAGACCGTGAACTTCACGACGTCACCGAATCCCATGCCGGCAGCGTCGAGGATCGCGTGGATGCGCTCGAAGATCACCTCGACCTGCACCTGGATGTCCACGGGCACGGTCGCATCCGGTCGTGCGCCTACCTGTCCGTTGCAGAACAGGAGCCGCGCGTTCGGCGGCACTTCCATGCCGTGCGGTGCATTCTGGGTATGGGCAAGGATCCGGTCGTTCAATACATAGGGCTTCAACACTGTCGCTTTCCTCCCCGATCAAGAGGCAACGCCGGCGGTGATGCCGGCGCTCCCCATATGGCTCACGCCGCGAACAGGCCGTCCGCGACGCCTTCCGCCTGGCGCTGCACCAGGCGGCGGTAGATGCCGTCCTTGCGCTGCATCAGCGCGGCGTGGCTGCCGTCCTCGACGATGCGGCCCTCGTCGAACACTAGGATGCGATCCAAGGTGCGCACCGTCGACAAGCGATGCGCGATCACCAGCGTCGTGCGGCCGCGCATCAGCCGCTCCATCGCATCCTGGATCAGCGCCTCCGACTCGCTGTCCAGGCTCGACGTCGCCTCGTCGAGGATCAGGATCGGCGTATCCGCCAGGAAGGCCCGCGCCAGCGCCACGCGCTGACGCTCGCCGCCCGACAGCTTGACGCCGCGCTCGCCCACCAGGGTGGCGTAGCCCTTGGGCTGGCGCATGATGAAGCCGTCCGCGTGCGCCAGCCGCGCCGCCGTGCGGATCCTCTCGCGCGACGCCTCGGGCTTGCCGTAGGCGATGTTCTCGGCCAGCGAGCGATGGAAGAGCATCGGCTCCTGCTGCACGATCGCCACCTGGCGGCGGAGACTGTCCTGCGTCACCTCCGAGATGTCCTGGCCGTCGATGGCGATGCGTCCGCCATCGATGTCGTGCAGGCGCTGCACCAGCTTGACGAACGTCGTCTTGCCCGAGCCCGAGGCGCCCACCAGGCCGACCCGCTGGCCGGCCGGGATACGCACCGTGAGCCCGTCATAGACCTGCCGCCCCTGTGCGCGATAGCCGAAGACGACGTCGTCGAAGACGATCTCGCCCTTCGGCACCAGGATGTCTCGCGCGCCCCTGTGATCGACCACGCCGACCGGCGCGTCGTGCAGTTCCACCAGCTCGTCGAGATCGTTCACGCAGCGGCGGAAGACGTCGATGTGGTAGCCGATGTCGCGCAGGTAACCGTGGATCACACCATAGGCGGTGAGCACGAACACCACCTCGCCGATCGTCGCGATGCCCTGCCACCAGAACAGCAGCACGAGGCCGATCACCGTCAGGCGCAGCAGCACCAGGACGATGTTCTGCAGGGTGCCGGCCCAGGTCGCGCGCAGCCACAGCACGCGCGCCCGCGACCGCCAGCGATCGACGATGCGACCCAGACGCTCGTCCTCGCGCGTCTCGGCGCCGAACGACTTCACCACGGGGTTGGCCGACACCGCGTCGGCCAGCGCGCCGCCCAGCCTGCTGTCCCAGGCGTTCGACAGTTGCGCCGCCGGCGTGACGTAGCGCAGCGCCAGCCACACGGTGAGCCCGATATAGACGGCGCTGCCCAGCGCCACCGCCAGGCCCATCAGCGGCCAGTGCAGCGCGAACAGCAGCGCGGCGCCCAGCAGCACGACCAGCGACGGCCACAGCGCCACCATGACCGTGTCGTTGAGGTTGTCGAAGGCCCACATGCCGCGGCTGATCTTGCGCACCGTCGAGCCGGCGAAGGCGTTGGCGTGCCACTCGGTCGACAGGCGCTGCACGCGCGCGAAGGTATCGCGCGCCACCGCCGACATCATGCGCAGCGTGAAGTCGATGATCAGGATGAACACGCCCTGGCGCAGCGCCACGACGAGCGCGCCGGCGCCGACCATCACGGCCAGCACCAGCAGCGCGTCGCGCAGCGCCGCGTCGCGATCGGCGATGACTGCGCCGATGATGTCGACCAGCCGGCCGGCCAGTGTCGGCAGCAGCAGCTCCGTGCCGGCGATCACCAGCGAACCGATGGCGATCGATGCGGCAAGGCCGGGCTGGCGCCGCCACTGGCGGGCGACGAAGCCCAGCGTGTGCAGGAACGGATCGCGCCTGCTCTTCGTCTTTTGCTCTTTCATGTGTCGACGCCGGGACCCTTCGAACGGGTCCGGCCCTTCGGACTCGTGCCGGCGTCGCGAGCTGCGTCGAGAACGGGCTCGACGCGCGCGACAGCGCCTGGCGATGGACTGGATGGGTGGATACCGCGGTAGCCTGCGCGAAGGCGGCGCCCGGGGCTGCTTCAGCTAGAAGCGCGGGTGCCCGTATTCGAACCCGACAGCGGGCGTGATGAACATGATGATCGACATCAAACGCCTCCTTTCGCTGGGGTTCTGCCGACGGCGCGGAACCTACATGAACTCGATGACAGAGGCAAGACGGCGTACGGGGATGACGCCGAAGGTCGGCGCGTATGACAATCGACGAGACGCGCTGGAGTCCCTCGTGAAGGTCGCCGTCCTGCTCGCCTGCACTGCCGCGATCGCCGCAGGCCCCGCGCTGGGCCGCGCGAAACGGTCCTGCGTGCCCGAGCATCCCATCTTGCCGAGGATGATCGACGGCGAAGGCTTCGCCGTCGATGGCGACACGATCGTTCTGCTCGTCGAAGGACAGCGCTTCGGCGAGGTACGCCTGTTCGGCATCGATGCGCCGGAGCTGCGCAGCAGGATGTCGAAAGAGGAGCCGCAGGCCGGCCTGCGCGCCCGCGACGCGCTCGACCGGCTGCTGTCGTCAGGCGGCGATCGCGTGCGCGTGATCCCGATCGAGCACGACCGCTACTGCCGTATCGTCGGGCGGATCGAGGTCGGCGGGCACGACATCGCCGAAGCGATGCTGCGCGGTGGCTGGGCCTATGTCTTTACGACCTGGGCCTTCGGCAAGGGTCGCGACCCCGGCCTCGCGAAGGGCTATATCGCCCTGCAGCGTCAGGCGCGCGACGACGACGCCGGCCTGTGGCCGCTGTGGCTGGGGAAGCGCTAGGTCAATCGACCGCGAGCACCGTCAGCGTCTGCTCACGACCGTCGTTGGACGTGAAGCGGATCGACTGGCCGGCCGACAGGCCGATCAGCGCGGTGCCGATCGGGGTCAGCACCGAGACCTTGTTGGCCGAGATGTCGGCATCGATCGGGAAGACCAGCTCGACGCGGCGATGCTGGCCGCCGTTGGAGCGGAACTCGACGATCGAGCCCATGCGCACGACATCGGCGGGCAGCGCCGAGGCAGAGACCACCTCGGCCCGGTTCATCTCGTCCAGAAGCTGCTCGGCGATCTCGGGGAACCGCGCGAGCGCGCCGGTCGCGAGGTCGCTGAGACGCGCATAGTCGGAGTCGCTGACGACGATCCGGGGCTTGGTGTTGTGTCTGGTCATGGTGATCACCGCATCGCGCGGGCGCAAACGCGCCACGGCGTGCCTGCTGTGGTGTTGTCGAGAAGCTGTGGAACGCCTGATTGCAGCCCCGGAGCATCGGGGCGCTGAATGCCGAGCCCCGGGGCTACAAGCCCGCGATCGGATGAACCCTGACGATGGCGTAAATCGAGATCATTCGACTGATATAGGGAGACATCGCCGGGTTTTCAACGCCGCACCAGCATCGCCCAGCCGGCGAAGCCGACCAGGCCGACCAGGGCGATGGCAAGACCGATGTTGAGCTGCGACTCGTGCGGCAGATAGCCCATCAGCACGGTGAGCGCGGCGGCCGACAGCATCTGGACAAATCCCATCAGCGCCGAGGCGGCGCCGACATGGTTTCCCGGCACCGAGGCCAGCGCGTTGGCCATGGCGTTGGGCATGTTCAGCCCGTTGCCCAGGCCCATGATGATCAACGGCACGATCAGCGCCAGCGGTGCCACGTATCCGGCGAGCGCGGTGACCACCATGCCCAGCGCACCGGCGACCAGCACGAGCTGGCCCACCGCGATCAGATTGATGCTCCTGATATAGGGGTGCAGGCGGGTCTGCAGCAGGCTGCCGATGACAAAGTTGCCGGCCCAGGCCAGCGTGAACCAGCCGAACAGCGCCGCCGACACGCCCATGACGTTGATCAGCAGGATGGGACCGGCGGAGAAGAAGATGTTGAAGGCCGACGACGCCGAGGTGGCCGCGATCATCAGGCCGAGGAAACGCCGCTGGCGCGTGACGATGGCGAAGCCCTCGAGCAGGCCGCGCAGCCAGCTCGACGCGCTCCGGTGCTTCGGCGCCGTCTCAGCGAGGATCAGCCAGGCGCAGATCATCACCCCTGCGCCGACGATCGCGGTGAGCCAGAAGCTGGCGCGCCAGTCGAACAGCACCAGCATCTGGCCACCCAGCAGCGGTGCCAGCGCCGGGGCCAGCGCCATGCCCGAAGCCATGTAGCCCATCGCCCTGGGCGCTTCCTGCACGCTGCGGCTGTCGCGCACGATGGCGCGGCCCAGCACCACGCCGCCGCAGGCGCCGCAGGCCTGCGCGAGGCGCGCGCCGATCAGCATCTCCACCGAGACAGCGAGCGCACAGGCGACCGATGCGGCGACGAAGATCGCCAGGCTGCCCAGCAGGACCGGACGACGGCCGATGCGATCCGAAAGGGGGCCCACGGCGAGCTGCGCGAAGGCGAAGGCGAAGAGATAAACCGAGAGCGTCAGCTGCGCCGTGCCGTAGGGAACGTTGAAATGCGCGGCGATGGCGGGCAGCGCCGGCAGGTAGATGGTCACCGCCAGCTGCGCAGCGATGGTCGCCATCATCAGCAGCCAGATCGGCGGCCGCAGGGTACGCAGGGAGGACAAGACTCAGGGCTCCAGGAAACGCGCTTCCGGCCAGCGCTCCCGCCAGCCCTTGCTCGCCAGGCGCCGACGGTAGTCGTCGGCGCGAAGCAGGCCGGCGGGCGTCGGCCTGCAGGTCAGGCTCAATAGATCGTCGAGCCCGTACGGCGCCAGCACTTCGATGCGCCCGTCGCGCGTCAGGCGAGCGGCGACGGCAGTCGGCGTCTCCAGCCAGTAGCGCAGAGAGTCCTCGGTGTCGCGATAGGGCTGGTCGCCCTTGGCGCGATAGAGATGCATGCGCCGCTGGTTGCGCGCTTGCCAGATCATGCCAGGGATCAGGGCGGCTAGCCGCGCCTCGATCTCGTTCTCGCGCGCGCCGTCGGGATCGCCCGGGTCGTAGTAGACGACGTCGATGTCGTCCTGGTCGGTGCGCGTGGATCGGCCGATCAGTGTGTCCCACACGCGATTGCGCACGAAACCGGCGCCGATCCAGGCATCGGGTAGTTCGAGCGAGCGCAATGCGGCGAGCTGCGCCACCGCGTCCGCATCCTTCCACAGGATATCAACCACCGTGGCGATTTGCTTTTGATCCATCGTTTGCGATTCTAGCACCTGTCGTCCCGAGCGCAGCGAGGCATCCACGACTTGCCTGGATCCCTCGCTGCGCTGGGGACGACAGTCGCACGCTGAATGGGCGCATGCCGAGCTTCAGACTCGAATCGCAGCACGACGGATTGGTCGCCGGCATCGACGAGGCCGGCCGCGGGCCGCTCGCGGGTCCGGTCGTCGCCGCCGCCGTCATCATCGATCGCACGCGCGTGAAGCGCCGCCTGCTGGCGCTGCTCGACGATTCCAAGCAGCTTTTGCCGGAAGATCGCGAACGCGCCTTCGGGGCGCTGCGCGACAGCGACGCGATCACCATCGGCGTCGGCGCCGCCTCGGCGCGCGAGATCGACCGCATCAACGTGCTGCAGGCCAACTTCCAGGCGATGCGGCGCGCGGTGCGCGCGCTTGGCGCCACCCCCGCCTTCGCGCTGGTCGACGGCGATCGCCTGCCGCAGCGGCTGCCCTGCCCGGCGCTGGCCGTAGTGAAGGGCGATTCGAAGGTCTACTCGATCGCCGCCGCCTCGATCGTCGCCAAGGTCACGCGCGATCGCATCATGGCGCTGCTCGGCCAGCGTTATCCCGACTATTGCTGGCAGCAGAATGCCGGTTACGGCACCGTGATCCATCTCGAGGCCATCGCGCGGCTGGGCGCCACGCCGCACCACCGCATGAGCTTCTCGCCGTTCAACCGGCTGCTCTGAGGTCCTCCCACCTAGGGCTGGTGGGTCCGGATTCCGAATTATCCCCAGATATGGGCTACTTTAAGAATTCTCCATAAATATTTGATTCCAATGACTCTTCCTATTGACGCGACTCACGCAAAGAGGCATGATCCAGGCGTTTCCAACAGGCTTTTCCTCAGCCTAATCATATTGGTACGGGACATTCTTCATGCGACGCGAGCGTACGGTCACCGACCGTATTATAGTCGGTGATTGCGTCACCTTGATGAAGGGCCTTCCGGAGGGGTCGGTGGACATGGTGTTCGCCGACCCCCCCTACAACCTTCAGCTGGCGGGCGAGCTGCACCGCCCCGACAATTCCAAGGTCGACGCCGTCGATGACGAATGGGACCGCTTCGCCGATTTCGCCACCTACGACGCCTTCACCACCGAGTGGCTGAGCGAGGCGCGCCGCGTGCTCAAGCCCGAGGGCACGCTGTGGGTGATCGGCAGCTACCACAACATCTTCCGCATCGGCACGGCGCTGCAGGACCTGGGGTTCTGGCTGCTCAACGACGTCGTCTGGCGCAAGACCAACCCGATGCCGAACTTCCGCGGCAAGCGCTTCACCAACGCGCACGAGACGCTGATCTGGGCGGCGCGCGACAAGCGGCGCAAGAACTACACGTTCAACTACGAGGCGATGAAGGAGCTCAACGAGGGCATCCAGATGCGCAGCGACTGGACATTGCCGCTGTGCACCGGCGCCGAGCGCATCAAGGACCGCGACGGGCGCAAGGCGCACCCGACGCAGAAGCCCGAGGCGTTGCTGTTTCGCTGCATGATGGCCGCGACCAATCCGGGCGACATCGTGCTCGACCCCTTCTTCGGCAGCGGCACGACAGGCGCGGTGGCCAGGCGGCTGAACCGCCGCTTCATCGGCCTGGAACGCGACGAAACCTACGCCGAGGTCGCGCGCAAGCGCATCGCCGCGATCGAGCCGCTGTCGCCCGACGACGTGGCGCTCAAGCCCGCCAAGCGCAACGAGCCACGCATCCCCTTCGGCGCGCTGGTCGAGACCGGCCTGCTGAGCCCGGGCACGATGCTCGCCGACCCCTCCGGCCGCATCCAGGCGCGCGTGAAGGCCGACGGCACGCTCAGCACCAGCGGCTCGTTCGGCGACGTGCGCGGCTCGATCCACCAGGTGGGCGCCGCCGTGCAGGGCGCGCCCTCGTGCAACGGCTGGACCTTCTGGCACGCCGATCTCGGCGGCCGCCGCCTGCCCATCGACCATCTGCGCCAGCAGATGCGCGCGCGCTTGCAGTGAAGTCCCCGTCAACGACATGGAGAAAACCATGCGTGTGCTGAAGCGATTGTTCCTCGCCATCGTGATCCTCGCGCCGATCGCCGCCTGCGGCACGGTCGAGGGTGTCGGCAAGGACGTGTCGAGCACGTCGCGCTGGGTGAAGGAAAAGGTCTTCTAGACGCCACGCCCCGACCTGGGAGCGGGTATGGGGGGTGAGGGTGTCGCGGGTAAAGCCGCGGCACCCTTTGCGCTGCCCGCGCCTCAGCGCTTCGACGTCGCCATGATCGCGTGGCGCAGCACCTTCTTCATCACGGTGGGCAGCGCCATCTCGCCCAGCCGATCTACGGCGCACCATTGCGCGCCTGGCAGCGCTGAAGCGGCGCGCTCGGTCGGCAGGCGCGCGGTGACCAGCGACAGCTCGAGCTCGAAATGCGTGAAGACGTGGCGCACGACGCCGTCGAGCGCACGCCAGCGCGTCTCGATCGGCGCCTGCCTGAGCGCCGCCTCGCGATCGAGCCGGCCCTCGCGCCACTCGCTCGACGGCACCTCCATCATGCCACCGAGCAGGCCGCGCGGCGCGCGCCGGCGCAGCAGGATCGCGCCGTCCCTGCGCAGCAGGAAGAAGGCGATGCCGCGACGCACCGGCCGCGCCGGCTTCACGCGCCTGCGCGGCAGCTCGCCGGCGATGCCCCGCCGCCGCGCTTCGCAGGACTCCATCAACGGGCACACCACGCAGCGCGGCTCGCCCGCGATGCACACGGTGGCGCCGAGGTCCATCATCGCCTGGGCGTAGTCGCCGGCACGGTGCGGCGGCACGAGGCGCGCGGCCAGCGCGCGGATCTGCGACTTCATCTCCGCGATCGGCCGGTCGAGCGCGTGCAGGCGCGTGACGACGCGATCGACGTTGCCGTCGACGGCGCTGGCCGGGCGATCGAAGGCGATGGCGGCGATCGCCGCCGACGTATAGGCGCCGATGCCCGGCAGGGCGCGCAGAGTCTCCTCGTCGTCGGGAAAGACGCCGCCATGGCGATCGACCACGGCGCGGGCGCAGGCATGCAGGTTACGGGCGCGGGCGTAGTAGCCCAGCCCCTGCCAGAGATGCAGCACGTCGTCGAGCGGTGCCTCGGCAAGATCGCGCACCGTGGGCCAGCGCTCGACGAAGGCGAGAAAGTAGCGGCCCACGGTCTGCACCGTGGTCTGCTGCAGCATGATCTCGCTCAGCCACACGTGGTACGGGTCGGCGCGTTCTGCCGCCGGTGCGCGCCACGGCAGCACGCGGCGATGGCGGTCGTACCAGGCCAGCAGGCGTTCGGCATGCAGTCGCACGTCGGGGCATTGCGATGGCCCGGTCGTCGTCTCGCCCTCGTCCTTCAGTCTACGCGCCACGCTTCACCCTGTTCTGGTCGGGCCGAGCGGCTATCATATCGGACACCGTATGAGCGAGGACGATCCCCAGCCCGAGATCACCTTGGACCGCCGCGGCCGGTTCAGGCGCCTGGGCGCGAGCGTGCCCGGGCTGATCCGTCCGCTGGCCAAGGCACGCGGCACGGCGCTGGCCTCGCTGCTGGCCGAATGGCCGCTGATCGTCGGCGACGAGCTCGCCAGGGTCTCGCTGCCCGACCGGCTCACCGGCACGACGCTCAGGCTGCTGGTCGTGCCCTCGGCCGCGCTGGTGATGCAGCACGACGCGCCGCGCATCGTGGCGCGCATCAACGCCTACTACGGCCGGCCCGCGGTCGGCCGGATTTCCCTCGTGCAGGGGCCCCTGCCGGCGGCGGCCCCACCGCGCCGGCCAGCCCGCCCGGCCCTGGCGGCGGATCGCCAGGCAGCGCTGAGGGCGGCGACCGAGGGCATCGACGACGACCGGCTGAAGGCTGCATTGGAGCGCCTTGGCCGCGCCATTCTCGCCCGCGACAAGGGCTGATCGGCGATCACGCCATCGCGGTTTGACGCCGCCCGGGCGCCTTGTTAGGTGCCCGTCTATCCCAGTGGCGTACCCGGTGTGGAAAAAACCACGGCCGGCCTTCGTTGACTCTCCACAGGCCAGCACCCCAAGATGTTGGGGTATAAGGGGTTCCGATGCGTAACATGTGGATACTCGGGGCAGGCGTGATCGCCGTGGTGGCGATCCTCGGCGGTGCCTATTTTACGTCGCAGCCCGGCGGCCCGACGCCGGTATCCCCTGCCCAGGCCCAGACCCCGCCGGCGGCGCCGGCGAACGTGCCGGCCGGCCTGCAGGTTACCGAGAAGGATCACGTGATGGGTCAGGCCGACGCGGCCGTGACCATCATCGAGTACGCGTCGATGACCTGCATCCACTGCGCCACGCTCCACAACGACGTGCTGCCGGCGATCAAGACCAAGTACATCGACACCGGCAAGGTGAAGCTCGTCTACCGCGACTTCCCGCTCGACCGCGTGGCCGCGCAGGCCGCGCAGCTCGCCGAATGCGTCGATCGCGACCGCTATTTCGGCGTCGTCAACACCATCTTCCAGACCCAGGCGCAGTGGGCCGCCGGCAAGGAGCCGCTGGCCGACCTCTTGAAGCTCTTGCGGCTCGCCGGGCTGGGCGAGGCGCAGGCCAAGGCCTGCCTCGAGGACCAGAAGGGGCTCGAGGCGATCCTCGCCGAGCAGCAGGGCGGCGTGGCGCTGGGTGTCGATTCGACCCCGACACTCTTCATCAACGGCCAGCGTTACACCGGTCCGCGCACCGTACAGGCCTTCGACGAGCTCCTGTCCAAGCTCGTCAAGTAACAACGACAGCGAGTACCCAGACGTGCAGTTCAAGTCCCTCCGTCTCTCCGGGTTCAAGTCGTTCGTCGATCCGACCGAGCTCGCCATCGAGCCCGGCCTGACCGGCATCGTCGGACCCAATGGCTGCGGCAAGTCGAACCTCGTCGAGGCCCTGAAGTGGGTCATGGGCGAGACCTCGGCCAAGCAGATGCGCGGCTCGGAGATGGAGGACGTGATCTTCGGCGGCACCGGCCAGCGGCCGGCGCGCAACATCGCCGAGGTCACGCTGCGCCTGGACAACCGCAATCGCGTCGCACCGGCCGCCTTCAACGACACCGACGACCTCGAGGTCATCCGGCGCATCGAGCGCGGCCACGGCTCGCTCTACAAGGTGAACAGCCGCGAGACGCGCGCGCGCGACGTGCAGACCATGTTCGCCGACGCCGCCTCGGGCTCGCGCTCGACGGCGATGGTGAGCCAGGGCCGCATCGGCGCGCTGATCAACGCCAGGCCGGCCGACCGCCGCATGGTGATCGACGAGGCCGCCGGCATCACCGGGCTCTTCGCCCGCCGTCACGAGGCGGAGCTGCGGCTGAAGGCGGCCGAGGCCAACCTGCTGCGCGTGCAGGACGTGCTGGTGGCGCTCGACGAGCAGCACCGGCAGCTCAAGCGCCAGGCCCGCCAGGCCAGCCGCTACCGCAACCTCAGCGACCACATCCGCAGGGCCGACGCCGTCGTGCTGGCGCTCAGGCTCGCGGCCGCCGAGAAAGAGCTGGCCGAGGCGCAGGAGCGTCTGCGCGAGGCCGAAGCCACCGTCACCGACCTCACCCGCCTGGCCGGTCTCGCCGCGACGGCGCAGGCCGACGCCTCGACCGCGCTGCCGCCGCTGCGCAACGAGGAAGCCGCCGCCGCCGCTGCGCTGCAGCGCCTGCGCGTCGCCGCCGAGGCGCTGGCCGACGAGGCCGAGCGCATCGAGCTGGCGCGCGAGGAGGGCCGCACGCGCCTGGCGCAGATCGAGTCCGACGCTTCACGCGAGGGCGAACGCCGCGGCGACGCCGAAGCCGCGCTCGGCGAGTTGGGTGGCGAGCGCGAACGTCTGGCGGCCGAGCAGGTCGGCGAGGAGCAGCGCCAGGCCGAAGCCGACGCCGCGCGCGATGCGGCGCATCGGGCGACGGCGCACGCCGACGCCGAGCTCGAGCGCCTGACTCGGCAGATCGCCGAGGACGAAGCCGTGCTGCAAAGCCTGCAGCGCGAGATCGCCGGCTTCAACGATCGGCTCGCCCAGCTCGCGCGCCGGCGCGACGAGGCCGAGGCGCAGCGCGCGCAGATCGCCGGCGAGCTCGGCAGCCTGCCAGCGCTCGCCGCCGTGCAGGCCGAGGTCGACGCCGCGCTGGCGGCGCTGGAAGAGACGCGCTCGAGCAGCGCCACGGCGCAGGAGAGTGCCCGCGCCGCGGAACGCGTCGCCGTCGAGGCCGCGCGCAACGCGCAGGCCGAAGCCGCCGCCGCGACGCGCCAGGCCCAGGCCGCGGCCGCCGAGACGGTGCGCGCGACCCAGGGCGAGTGGGCCGAGCGCGTGCGCGCGACGATGGCGCGCGCGGATGCCGAGCGGCAGGAAGCCGAGCAGGCGCGCGCCGCCGAGCGCCTGGCCGCCGAGAACATCGCCGCGAAGATCGCCGACGCGCTGCAGAAGTCGAGCGGCCGCGTCACGCGCTTGAAGGCCGAGGAGAGCGGCATCGCCGCCGCCCTGCAATCGGCCGCCAACAGCCTGTGGCCGCCGCTGATCGACGCGCTGACCGTCGAGCCGGGCTACGAGAAGGCGCTGGGCGCCGCGCTCGGCGACGACCTGGAAGCCTCCTACGACCGCGGCGCGCCGATCTTCTGGCAGACCATGCCGGCGCTCGGCCAGATTCCCGCCCTGCCCGAGGGGATCGAGCCACTGTCGGCGCGCGTCAAGGCGCCGGCGGAGCTCGATCGCAGCCTCGCCTTCATCGGCGTGGTCGCCGACGAGGAGGCCGGCCAGCGCCTGCAGGGCCAGCTGAAGCCCGGCCAGCGCCTCGTCACGCGCGACGGCGCGGTGTGGCGCTGGGACGGCCTCACCGTGAAGGCCGGCGCGCCGACCGTCGCCGCCACGCGGCTCAGCCAGCGCAACCGCCTGATCGAGGTGCGCGCCGCGCTCGACACGGCGCAGGCCGAGCTGAGTGGCATCGAGCGGCGCCACGCCGTGGCGCGCGCCGCGGTCGAGGCCGCGCGTACCGCCGAGCAGCGCGTGATCGCGCGCGTGCGCGACGTCGGCGCCGAGCGCGTCGAGCCCGCGCCGCGCCGAGCGCCAGGCGATCGAGGCGGCACGCGCCGCCGAGCGCGAGAGCGTCGCCGCCGCGAGCGCACGCGAGCGCGAGGTGGTGGCCGAGGCCGCCGCCGCCGAGCGCAGCGCGCACGAAGCCGCGCGCGAAGCCGACCGCACGGCGCGGCTGGCGATCGCCGAGCATGAATCGACGCTGGCGCAGGCGCGCGCCCGCCACGCCGACATCGCGCGCCAGACCGCGGCACTGACCTCGCGCCAGGCCACGCTCGAGGATGCGTTGCGCCAGATCATGGCCGAGCACACCGAGATCGAGCGCCATCGCACCTTCCGCGAGGCGCGCCGCTCCTCGATCGCCGATCCGGCGATCGACCGCGAGGCCGCTACAGCGCTGCGCGTGAGCCTGGCCGATCTGCGCGCCGAGCTGGTGACGCGACAGACCGCGCGCGACGCGCTCGCCCGCGACGCCGAGCTGCGCCGCGGCCGCCTGCAGCAGATCGATGCCGATAGCCAGGGCTGGCGCGTGCGCCTGGAGACGGCCGAACGCCAGCTCGCCGAGCTCGGCGAGCGCCGCCAGGTCGTCGCTGCGCAGCTCGAGGAACTCGACGCCAAGCCGGCGGCGATCGCGACACAGCGCGAGGCGCTGTCGGGCCAGATCGCCGAGGCCGAGGAGAAGCGCCGTGTCGCCGCGTCGCGCCTGGCCGACGGCGAGAGCCGGCAGATCGCCGCCGACAAGGCGCTCAAGCAGGTCGAGCACGATCTCGCCGAGGCGCGCGAAAGCCGCGTGCGGCGCGAAGGCCTGGTCGAGCAGGCCCAGCACAACCGCGAAGCCACGGTGGCGCGCATCGAGGAGCGCCTGAAGGTCTCGCCCGAGTCGATCCTCGAGGCTGCTGAGGCGGCGTCGCTGGAGGAACTGCCCGACATCGAGTCGGCCGAGAAGCGGCTGGAGCGTCTCGTGCACGAGCGCGAGACCATGGGCGCGGTCAACCTGCGCGCCGAGGAGGAGGCCGCCGAGCTCGATCGCCAGATCGTCGCCATGACCTCCGAACGCGACGACCTCACCGCCGCGATCGGCCGCCTGCGCCAGGGCATCGCCAGCCTCAACCGCGAGGGCCGCGAGCGTTTCCTCGCCGCATTCGAGAAGGTCAACACCCACTTCCAGGAGCTGTTCACCAAGCTCTTCGGCGGCGGGCGCGCCGAGCTGCGCCTGACCGAGTCGGAGGATCCGCTCGAGGCCGGGCTGGAGATCGCCGCCTCGCCGCCGGGCAAGAAGCTGCAGGTGATGTCGCTGCTGTCGGGCGGCGAGCAGGCGCTGACGGCGCTGTCGCTGCTGTTCGCGGTGTTCCTCACCAACCCGGCGCCGATCTGCGTGCTCGACGAGGTCGACGCGCCGCTCGACGACGCCAATGTCGAGCGCTTCTGCGACCTGGTGCACGACATCGCCGGCCACAGCGACACGCGCTTCCTGATCATCACCCATCACCGCGTCACCATGGCCAAGATGAACCGGCTCTACGGCGTCACCATGGTCGAGCGCGGCGTCTCCTCCCTCGTCTCGGTCGACCTCGAGCAGGCCGACCGCATCATCAACGAGGCCGTTGCCGCCTGAGGGCCAAGAAGCAAGATTTCCTCCCTCGCGTCACGCATTCGCCCCGGCCACAACCCGGGGCTTTTTCTTTATCATGGCAGCGCCGGCGTTCCGCCGGCCTCGAGATGAAGAGCCGGCGAGACGCCGGCGCTCCCAGGGAGATGGGCGATCATGAAGATCCCGCAGAAGGGTCTGCCGTGGGAGGCGATCGCGCCGATGCTCGACGCCGCGAAAGCCGACGACTTCTCGTGGCGCGACGGCCGCATGGCCGTCTACTACTACTATCTCGACCAGGACCTGCGCGACGTGCAGGTCAACGCCTACACATCGTTCTGGACCGAGAACAATCTCGGCAAGCGCGCCTTCCCCAGCCTGGCGAAGCTGGAGGACGATGTCATCGCCTTCGCGCTGTCGCTGATGAACGCCCCCGACGGCGCCGCCGGCACGTTCACATCGGGCGGCTCCGAGAGCATCTTCCTGGCGCTGCAGACCGCGCGCGACTGGGCGCGGGCGGAGAAGGGCATCCGCGAGCCCAACTTCGTCGTGCCGCGCACCGCCCATCCCGGCTTCTCGCGCGCCGGCCATGCGCTGGGCATCGACATCCGTCGCGTGGTCACCACGCGCAACGATTTCCGCGCCGACGCCGGCGCCATGGCAAGCCGCATCGACGACAAGACCATCGGCCTGGTCGGCTCGGCGCCCAACTATCCCTTCGGCGTGATCGACCCAATCGCCGAGATCGCCGCCCTGGCTGATAAGCGCGGGCTGTGGATGCATGTCGATGCCTGTGTCGGCGGCTATCTCTCGCCCTGGGTGAAGCGGTTGGGCTACGCCCTGCCCGAGTGGGATTTCGGCGTGCCAGGCGTCACCTCGATCTCCGCCGACCTGCACAAATACGGCATGGCGCCCAAGGGCGCCTCGACCATGCTGCTGCGCTCGCAGGAGCTGAAGACGAAGTACCAGCAGTTCGATTTCCGCGACTGGGAGCGCGGCCAGTACCTCGCCTACACCATGCAGGGCACCCGGCCTGGCGGCGCGGTGGCCGGCGCCTGGGCGGTACTGCAGCATCTCGGCGAGGACGGCTACCTGCGTTGCGCGAAGCTGCTGATGGACACCACGCAGGCGCTGGTCGAGGGCATCAACAAGATCCCCGGCCTGGCCGTGCTCGAGCCCCACGACCTCTGCATCTTCGTCACCCGCTCGACCGACCCCTCGCTCGACATCGGCGCGGTCAGCGACGCCATGGTCAGGCGCGGCTGGTTCGTCGGCCGCCAGGCCGAGCCGCCGGGCATCCACATGGCCCTGAACCCGGCACATCACGAGACGGTCGAACCCTATCTGCGCGATTTGAAGGCCTCGGTCGACGAGGTGCGCGCCAGCGGCAGCAAGGGCAAGGCGGCCGGTTCGACGTATTGATTCAGCCCTGGAGCCTCCGGAGAATCGAGCCAATGATTGGCGCGCGCCTGAATCCCGGCGAGTCGCTCGGCGATCGGATTCTGAAAGTCGACCACGCCGGCGAGCACGGCGCGGTCAACATCTATCGCGGTCAGCTTCTCGTCGCTCGCCTTACGGCGACGGACCATTGCCGCGAGATCGCCGGGATGCGCGCCCACGAAGAACGGCATCGTGCCATCTTTGCCGACGAGCTGTCGCGGCGCGGCCTGCGACGCTGCCGCAGCTACTGGCTCTGCGGCGCGGGTGGCCTGCTTCTCGGCCTGGCGACGGGCCTCTTGGGCGGCAGTGCGATTGCGGCAACGACTGCGGCGGTCGAGCGGGTCGTGCTACGTCATCTCGATGAGCAACTCGCTACCCTGAGCTCGGATCAGGCGGCGACGATGGCGATCAAGGCCATCATCGACGACGAGAGACAGCACCACGATCTATCCCTGTGTCGTATTGACGGCGACACCTTGCTCGTACGGGCGATAACCCGCCTTGTCGAGACCTCCACCGAGGCAGTCATCTGGCTTGGCATGAAGCTCTAGGTGCCGTCTCCTCGGGTGCCATCCACACGGATGTACAGATGAAGGAAAAGCGCCTGAAAACATTACGTTTTCCGGCGAAACTGTGTGACGCCTTGCCGCTTGACACCCCATACCTCACCCCCTAGGTTGCGGCGCGATTTCGCCTGGGGGACGCGGTTTTCTCGCGTGATTTGGCGCGGAGTCGACGATGCGAGGAGGCCTTCGGATGGCCGCAGGCGAGAAGCCGCCTTCGCTCGATGAGCTCGATGCCCGCGTGAAGGCGGCGCAGCAGGCTCAGGAGAGCAGGGTCGGGAAGCCGGGCGGCGGTCCGCGGGGCGGCACCGAGAAGATCGGCGTCGGACTGCGCATCGGCATCGAACTGGTCGCGGGTGTGGTCGTCGGAACGGTTCTCGGCCTGGTGCTGGATCGCTGGCTGGGAACCAAGCCTTGGTTGCTGATCGTGGGCTTCCTGCTCGGGTCGTGCGCCGGCTTCCTCAACGTCTACCGCGTGGCCCAGGCCGAGGAGGCGCGCCGCAAGGCCGCTGCCGCCGAGGCGAAGGATCAGTCGCGGTCCTCCTAGGGATCGTCCGCGTCAGGGGTGAGATCGTGGCCAGTCCGCTCGAGCAGTTCGAGATCATCGATCTCAGCAAGCCGCTGTTCACCATCGGCAAGGCCAATATCGCGTTCACCAACTCCGCCGCCTTCATGCTCGCCGCCGTCGGCGTCGCGTCGTTTTTCCTGATCGCCGCCGGCGCGCAGAAGAAGCTGGTGCCCGGCCGCCTGCAGGGCCTGGCGGAGATGCTCTACGACATGGTCGCCGGCATGATCCGCGACAATGTCGGCGACGCCGGCAAGAAATACTTCCCGTTCCTGTTCTCGCTCTTCATCTTCATCCTGTTCGGCAACATGCTGGGGATGATCCCCTACACCTTCACCTTCACCAGCCACATCGCCGTGACCTTCGCGATGGCCTTCGCCATCTTCCTGGTCATCACGCTGATCGGCATCTTCAAGCACGGCCTGCACTTCTTCTCGTTGTTCTTCCCGCACGGCGCGCCGCTCGCCACCGCACCGATTCTGATCCCGATCGAGGTGATCTCCTACCTGTCGCGGCCGGTCAGCCTGTCGGTGCGTCTGTTCGCCAACATGACCGTGGGCCATGTTCTGCTGAAGGTGCTGGCCGGCTTCGTCATCGCCTTGGGCTTCATCGGCGGCTGGGTGCCGCTGCTGGTCCTGGTCGGCATCACGGCGCTGGAATTCCTCGTGGCCTTCCTGCAGGCCTACATCTTCACCATCCTCTGCTGCATCTACCTGAACGACGCGCTGCACCTGCACTGAGCCGGCCGCGCCCGTACCCATCAACAATCGTCCAACGCCCATCACCACGGAGACAACCATGGATCCCGCAGCCGCCAAGTTCATCGGCGCCGGCCTCGCCGCCATCGGCATGATCGGTGCCGGCATCGGCGTCGGCAACATCTGGGGCAGCTACATCACGGCGCTCTCGCGCAACCCGGCCTCGAAGGCCGAGATTGGCGCCAACATCTGGATCGGCTTCGCCGTCACCGAGGCGATCGCGCTGTTCGCGCTGATCGTCGCGCTGATCGCGCTGTTCGGCTGAGCCCTCTTTCGGCCGAGAAGGGCGGGCGGGACGGCGACGCCCGGCCTTCATCACCCAGACACGGCGCCGCAGGGCGTCGTCCGGAGTGACTGAGATGGTCAAGCCGCGTTCACTTTACGACCGCTTCGCGCCCGCCCTCGTGGCGGCGGCGCTGGGCCTCGTCTCCTTCTCCGCCGCGGCGCAGGAGAAGAAGGGCATGCCGCAGTTCGATCCGAACACGATGCCCAGCCAGATCTTCTGGCTGATCGTCTGCTTCGCGATCCTCTACGTGATCATGTCGCGGGTCGTGATGCCGACCCTGGGCGGCACGATCGAGGCGCGCGCCGCCAAGATCCAGGGCGATCTCGACGCCGCCGCCAAGGCACGCGACGAGGCCAAGGCGGCGCTGGCGCATTACGAGAAGTCGATCGCCGATGCCCGCGCCGAGGCGCAGGCGGCCAACCGCGCGGCGGCCGACGCCGCCTCGGCGGCGACCAACGCCAAGCTGGCCGAGGTCGGCCAGCGCATCGGCGCCGAGATCGCCGCGGCCGAGCAGCGCATCGACGAGGCGCGCGCGGCGGCCATGGACAATGTCCGCTCGATGGCGGTCGAGGTGGCGCAGGCGGCCTACGGCAAGCTGGTCGGCGGCCAGGCCGATGCGGCGCGGGTCGACGCTCTCGTCGGCGCGGCGCTGAGGGGAGGCGCGCGATGATCGGCACCGCATGGGCCGCCGAACCGGGCGCCGCGGGCGGCTCGATGTTCGCCGACCCGACATTCTGGGTCGCCGTGTCCTTCGTGATCTTCCTCGGGGTGGCCGGCAAGGCGGCATGGAAGGGCATCACCGGCATGCTCGACCAGCGCGCCGTCGCGATCACCAAGCAGCTCGACGACGCGCTGAAGCTGCGCGCCGAGGCCGAGGCGACGCTCGCCGAGTACAAGATGAAGCGCGACGCGGCGGAGAGCGAGGCCAAGGGCATCATCGATCTCGCCACCGCCGAAGCCGTCTCGCTCAAGGCGCGCGCCGAGGCCGACCTCGCCAACACCATCAAGCTGCGCGAGCGCCAGGCGCTCGACCGCATCGCCCAGGCCGAGGCCAAGGCCATGGCGGAGGTGCGCGCCACCGCCGTCGACGCCGCGATCTCCGCCACCCGCTCGCTCCTGCAGGAGCGCATGCAGTCGGGCCAGGGCACCGAGCTGGTCGACCAGGCGATCACCGAGCTGCCGAGACGGCTGAACTAGCCCAGACGCACGCCGTCACACGATCAACCCCGCCCACGAGGCGGGGTTCTTCTTCCAGCCTGTCATTCCGAGCGCAGCGAGGAATCCAGAGAAGCCAGCCCGGATTCCTCTCTGCGCTCGGAATGACAGGAGAGACGCAAGAACGAACTCCGCCCTAGACTGCCCGCATGACCGCCTCGCTCGCCGCCCGCCATCCGCGCGACACGCCGTGGCTGATCGTGCTGTGGGCGCTCACCGCGATCAGCCTGGCGCTCGGCCTGGTGGTGCCGGCGGTGAAGGTCACCAAGGTGCGCCTGTTCGATGACACGCACAGCGTGCTGTCGGGCATCGGCGACCTCTGGTACTCGGACTCCTGGCCGTTGGCGATCGTGATCGCGGCCTTTTCGGTGGCGCTGCCGGTGCTCAAGCTGCTGGTTGCCGCCTTCCTGTGGCTGACGCCGCATCATCGCACCGGGCCGCTGCATGCCATCGCCGTCAGCATCGGCAAGTGGTCGATGCTCGACGTGCTGGTGGTGGCGATCATCGTCGTGTCGCTGCAGGGCGACTTCTTCGTGCGCTTCCGCGCCCAAGGCGGCATCTACCTGTTCGGCGCCTCGGCGCTGTTCGCCATGGTGCTGATGGCGTGGATCGACCGCCGGCGACGTCAGGCCGACGCCCGGACGCGGCGATAGGCGCGCGCGAAGCGCTGGAAGAAGGCGCGCGCGTCGCGCGGCAACGAGGCCAGACGGACCAGCGACGGCATGCAGGCTTGCGGCGTCAGCGCACGCCCGACCGTGCCGCGCGTCATGTAGACCACGTCGAACGTTCGGCGCGCCGGTACGCAGCGATAGAGACCGCGATGGATCGACCAGGCGTGGAACAGCAGCGCGTCGCCGGCCTTCAGCGGCAGGCGCACCGCGTCCGGCGGATCACCGCTCGCGGCCTCGTGGCGGATCGCCCATTCCTGCGCCGTATCCCAACGGCAATGCGAGCCGGGCACGATCGACAGCCAGGGATCGTCGGCGAGGGCGACGCGGAAGTGCACGCCGGTGCCGGCCGCGATGTCGCGCTTCTCGCTGTCGGCGTCGGGCGCCAGGAACTGCGTATCGCGGTGCCATTGCCCGTCCCAGTCGGCGCCGTGCTGCTCCATGAAGTACTGCGTGTTGTGGAACAGCGGCACGCCGCCGGTGATCGCCGCGATCAGGTCGAGCACGCTGCGATCGGCAACGAACCGCAGGATCTCCTCCGGCACGCGACGATCGTCGTACCAGCGGGGATCGGTGAGATAGGCCATGTTGCTGAGCGGGCCGTCGCGCCGTTCGGGCGGCAGCCCCGCGCGCCATGCGCGCGCCGCACGATCGCATGCCGCCCGCAGCCGCTCGCGATCGAGCCATCCCATGAAGCGCGGCAGGACGACGTAGCCGCGCGTGCGCCAGTGGTATCGGAGTTTACCTTCCCCCGGAGGGGGAAGGTGGCGCGCGCCAGCGCGACGGAAGGGGGATGTCGAAGACGGACTCTTGCGTTCGGCTTCGGCATCCCCCTTCCGCCCTTCGGGCACCTTCCCCCTCCGGGGGAAGGTCGTTGATGGCATTACTCCGCCGCCTGGCGCGTGGGCGCGTCGGTCGGCGGATTGTTGCTGGGCTTCCAGCGCAGCACCGGCTTGCGCGCCGCCAGCGTCTCGTCGAGACGGCGGCGCGGCGCCATGGTCGGCGCGGCGCGGAAATCCTCGACCGCCGTGCCGCTCTTGGCCTTGCGTGCGAGATGCAGCAGGGCGTCGCAGAACTGATCGAGCGCCTCCTTGGATTGCGTCTCGGTCGGCTCGATCAGCAGCGCGCCATGCACGACCAGCGGGAAGTACATGGTCATGGGGTGGAAGCCCTCGTCGATCATCGCCTTGGCGAAGTCGAGCGTGCTGACACCGGTGTCCTTGAGGAAGGAGTCGTCGAACAACGCCTCGTGCATGCAGGGGCCGCCGAAGGCCGGGGTCATCTCGGCGCTCAGCCGGGCCATGACGTAGTTGGCGTTGAGCACCGCGTCCTCGGCGACCTGCTTCAGGCCGTCGGCGCCGTGGCTCATCATGTAGGCGAGCGCGCGGGTGAACATGCCCATCTGGCCATGGAAGGCCTTCAGGCGGCCCAGCGGCTGGCCGTCGACCGAGGTGCCCTCCTCGGCGGCGTGCCAACCCGTGACGTCGTGCACGATCCACGGCCGCGGCGCATAGGCGGCGAGGCGATCCGACAGCACCACGGGACCCGAGCCCGGCCCGCCGCCGCCATGCGGCGTCGAGAAGGTCTTGTGCAGGTTGATGTGCATGCAGTCGACGCCGAGATCGCCCGGCCGCACCCGGCCGACGATGGCGTTGTAGTTGGCGCCGTCGCAGTAGAAATAGGCGCCCGCCGCATGCACCGCGTCGGCGACCTCCAGGATGTCGCGCTCGAACAGCCCGCAGGTGTTGGGGTTGGTGAGCATGATGGCCGCCACGTCGGAACCCAGCGCCGCCTTCAGCGCCGCGACATCGACATGGCCGTCATCGGTGGCCGGAATCGGCTTGACGACGAAGCCCAGGGCGGCGGCGGTCGCGGGGTTGGTGCCGTGCGCCGATTCCGGCACCAGCACGGTCTTGCGCTGGCTCTCGCCGCGCGCGGCCAGCGCGGCGGCGATCGCCATCATGCCGCACATCTCGCCATGCGCGCCCGCGGCCGGCGACATCGCCACCGCCGGCATGCCGGTCAAGGTCTTGAGCCAGCGCGCCAGCTCGTCGATCAGCTCGAAGGCGCCCTGCACTGTCGATTGCGGCTGCAGCGGATGGACGTCGGCGAAGCCGGGCAGGCGGGCGATCTTTTCATTGAGCCGGGGGTTGTGCTTCATGGTGCACGAGCCCAGCGGGTAGACGCCCATGTCGATGGCGTAGTTCTTCTGCGACAGGCGCGTGTAGTGCTGCACCACCTGCGGCTCGGCCAGCCCGGGCAGGCCGATGGCACCGCGCCGGCGCAGGCCGTTGAGTCGGTCGGCGACCCTGGGCGGCTCCGGCAGGTCGACACCGCAGCGGCCGGGCTGGCCCATCTCGAAGATCAGCTTCTCCTCGAGCTGCAACGCGCGGTTGCCGGTGAAGGTCGGCGCCGTGGTGCCGGAGGCGGACAGCGTACCGCTGCGGCCCTGCGAACGGTCGAGCGACTGGACCATCACAGCACCTCCGTCAGCGCGCGGGCGAGTGCGGCGATGTCGGCATCGCTCACCGTCTCGGTGGCCGCGACCAGCAGCAGGTCGGCGACCGCGGGATCGTCGGGCATCAGGCGCGACACCGGCACGCCGCCCAGCACGCCCTTGGCCGCGAGCCGCTCGACGACCGGCGCCGCGGGCTTTGGCAGCTTCAGCGTGAACTCGTTGAAGAAGGTGCCGTTGAGCAGGCTCACGCCTTTGACCTGCGCCAGGGCGTCGGCGGTCTTCACCGCCGTCGCATGGTTCAGCTCGGCCAGCCGCGTGAAGCCCGCCTCGCCCAGCAGGGTGAGATGGATGGTGAAGGCCAGCGCACACAGCCCGGAATTGGTGCAGATGTTGCTGGTCGCCTTCTCGCGCCGGATGTGCTGCTCACGCGTGCTGAGCGTCAGCACGAAGCCGCGCTGGCCGTCGGCATCGACGGTCTCGCCAACGAGACGGCCCGGCATCTGCCGCACGAATTTCTCGCGTGTCGCAAAAAGGCCTACATAGGGGCCGCCGAAGTTCAGGCCGACGCCGAGAGACTGGCCCTCGGCGACGACGATGTCGGCGCCCATCTCGCCCGGCGGCATCAGCAGGCCGAGCGACACGATCTCGGTGACGACGACGATCAAGAGCGCGCCGGCGTCGTGGCAAGCCTTGGCCAGCGGCGACAAGTCGCGCACATGGCCGAACACGCTGGGATTCTGCACCACGACGCAGGAGGTTTCCTTGTCGACCTGCGCGGCGAGGTCCTCGACGCCGGTCGCGTCGACCGGCGCACCGACGGCCTCGAAGCCCTGCCAGCGCGCGGTGGTCTCGATCACGGCGCGGTACTGCGGGTGCAGGCCGCCCGACAGGATCGCCTTGCTGCGCCGCGTGACCCGGTTGGCCATCAGCACCGCCTCGGCGGCGCCGGTGCTGGCATCGTACATCGAGGCGTTGGCCACATCCATGCCGGTGAACAGCGCGATCTGCGTCTGGAACTCGAACAGGTACTGCAGCGTGCCCTGGGTGATCTCGGGCTGGTACGGCGTGTACGAGGTCAGGAACTCGCCGCGCTGGATCAGGTGATCGACGCTCGAGGGCACGTGGTGCTTGTAGGCGCCGGCGCCGACGAAGAACGGCCCCGCGCCCGCCGCGCGGTTCTTCGCCGCCATGGCCGAGAGCGCGCGATCGACCTCGAGCTCGCCCATGTGGTCGCCGAGGCGATCGATCTTGCCCTTCAGGCGCGCCGCTTCCGGCACGTCGCGGAACAGCTCGTCGACCGAGCGCACGCCGATGACGCTCAGCATCTCGCTGCGGTCGGCGTCGGTGAGGGGAAGATAGCGCATCGCTACTCGAGACCCTTCACGTATTCGCCATAGGCCGCCTCGTCCATCAGGTCGTCGAGGTCGCCCTTGTCGGCGATCCTCAGCTTGAAGAACCAGGCCTTGCCCATCGGATCGGCGTTGACGTCGCCGGGCGAGTCGGCGAGCGCGGTGTTGGCCTCGACCACCTCGCCGCCGACCGGCGCGTAGATGTCGGACGCGGCCTTCACCGACTCGACGACAGCGATCTCGCCACCTTTCTCGACCGTGCGGCCGATCTCGGGAACCTCTACGAACACGACGTCGCCCAGCTGCTGCTGGGCATAGTCGGTGATGCCGACCGTGCCGATGTCGCCTTCGACGCGCACCCACTCGTGCTCCTTCGAGAATTTCAGCACTGAGGCCTCCCCCCTTAACCGCGGAAATACGTGTGCTTGACGAACGGCATCGGCACCACCTCGGCCGCGACCGGTTTGCCGCGCACGACAAGCGCAAGCTTCGTGCCGTTGGCGGCCTGCGCGCGCTCGACATAACCCATGGCCATCGGCCCGTTCAGCGACGGCCCGAAGCCGCCCGACGTCACCTTGCCGATCACTTTGCCGGCGCCGTCGACGATCTCGGCGCCCTCGCGCGCGATGGTGCGGCCCTCGGGCTTCAGCCCGACGCGCCGGCGCGGCGCGCCCTCGGCGATCTGCTTCTGCACCACAGCGGCGCCGGGGAAGCCGCCCTGCGCGCGGCGTTCCTTGCCCACGCTCCACAGCAGCCCGGCCTCGATCGGCGTGGTCGTGGTGTCGATGTCGTGGCCGTAGAGGCAGAGACCGGCCTCCAGGCGCAGCGAGTCGCGCGCGCCCAGGCCGATCGGCTTGACCTCTTCATTCGAGAGCAACAGGCGGGCGACATGCGTGGCCGAGTCGGCCGGCGTGGCGATCTCGTAGCCGTCGCAGCCGGTGTAGCCTGAGCGCGTGACGTAGCACTCCACGCCATCGATGCGCAGCACGGCGCCGGTCATGAACACCATCGTGCGCGCCTGCGACGCGTAGCGGCTCAGCACATCGACCGCCCTGGGTCCCTGCAGCGCCAGCAGGCCGCGGGCGAACATCGGCTCGATCTCGACGCGGTCGCCGATGCCCTTGCGGATATGGGCGAGGTCGTCGTGCTTGCATGCGGCGTTGACCACGAGCAGCAGGTGATCGCCCGTGCTGGTCACCATCAGATCGTCGAGGATGCCGCCGGTCTCGTTGGTGAGCTGCGTGTAGCGCATCTGCCCGGGCTTCAGACCACGGATGTCGCCGGGCACCAGCGATTCCATCGCGCCCACGAGGTCCTGGCCCGGCTTCGCGGTGAGCCGGATCTGGCCCATATGCGAGACGTCAAACAGGCCGCAGCTGGCGCGCGTGTGCAGATGCTCCCCGAGCACACCCTGCGGATACTGCACCGGCATGTCGTAGCCGGCGAACGGCACCATCTTGCCACCGAGCTCGCGGTGCAGATCGTAGAGGGGCGTACGCTGAAGAGAGGCAGACGAGGGAGCGTCGGTCACCGGTCACCTTTCAGAATCGGCACGCGCGACGCCGGATGGCATCGCCCGCGCCCCCTCTGTCTGGTGACCTGAAAGATTGGCCGGGACGCAATTGAGCGCGCCGCCGACTTACCTCGTCGGTGGGCCGCCCCGCGCTTTCGCGCACGCGGCCACTTTCCAGAGTGCCATCCCCCCACGGTCCTGGGTGCCTGAGAGTTTCCGGGGCGGTTGCTCCTTCGGCGGCGACTTCGCGTCGGCGAAAACGCTCTCTCCCATGGGGATCATCTGGCGGCGGCCACCATAGCGACGCACCCCAGCAGGAGCAACGTCAGGCGTTGCTCCTCAGTAGTGGAAAAGCTCCTCGTCTGTAAATTGAATGCCGTTCAGTACAAGCGCTGCATGGGCTGTCTGCCCTTGATGGCGCCAATGACCGCCTCGACGGGGGTGTGGCGAAGGGTCTGTGCTGACGAGTCGAGCGATGGCGCATCGAGCGCTCTCACCAGGAACATTTCGGAGGAGGATCCATCCGATGAGAACTTGCGCACGGCCCGATCGGGAGTCCCGCCGCGCCCTGTACCGTGCGGTCAATCGCGACCTTGCGATGAAGGGCTACGACCGCTTCACCACGACGGGGCTTCGGCTCAGGGCGCTGCTCCTGGCCAGCGGGCTGGTCGGCGACTGGCTGTAGCCGTCGCACGCCTCTCCAGCGTCGTCGAGCAGCCCGGCACAGTCACGCGTTCGGCGTGGCGAACCTGCTGCTGGCGCGGAACCTGCGCATGACGCCACGCACAACGCGCTGGTGCCGTGGCGGCGCGTCAATGCATCCGCGTCAATTGCATCATCGTCTCGGTGACGTTCGGTACGCTGACGCGATGCGGACGTCGCGCATCGCTTCGTTCCGGCCGTCGGCTACGCCGATTGCGCGGCGATCCCGCGGTCACCGAGAGGCTCGCTCGACCTCACGGAATCCTCCATTGCCGCACGGGCTGGGCGGACCCGTCGACACACATTTTGGTCGTTTGTACACTCCCGGGCGACCGACAGCTGTGTAGTTGCAGGGCACGTGCTCTCATTCTGAGCGATCGGGCGGATTGGGCAGTCAATCGCTTTTAGTTGCCAATGCGATCGTAAAAAATGGGCAGGCAACTACATATAGCGCATCCCTTCTGCTGATATCTCTACCTATGTACATGGGAAACCAGTTTCGCCTTTCCACCTCTGCTTCAGGGCAGTAGACTTACTGCAATGGGGAAGGCAGACGATACCAAGCGGCGCGTCGAGCGCGCGGCGTTGACCCTGTTCATGGCGCGGGGCGTGGCCGAGACCACGACACGCGAGATCGCCATGGCTGCATCGGTCGCCGAAGGTACGATCTATCGCTACTTCCCATCCAAAGACGCGCTCGCCCTCGATCTGTTCACGCGACATCACGTGGCGCTGGCCGACGCGCTCTTGCAGGCGCATCAGCCGCACAAGAAGCTCAGGCAGAAGACCGAAGCGATCGTGCGTTGCTATTGCGAGTGGGCCGACGCCGACTGGACTGTTTTCGCCTATCACCTGCTGACGCAGCACCATTTCCTCGCCAGCCTGTCAGAGGATCTGGCCAACCCGGTCGATGTGGTGCGCGACGTGATCGCCCAGTCGATGGCCGCGGGCGAGATCGCCAAGCGCGATCTCGACGGCATGACCGCCGCCGTGGTCGGCATCGTCCTGCAGGCCGCCGTGTTCAAGGTCTACGGCCGAATCAATGGCCCGCTATCGGACCATGCGCCGCTCTTCGTCGACTCCGCCTGGGCGGTGTTGGCCGGTCCGAAGTCCTGATATTTCCGGGGCCGTCCGGGATACGACCTCAGCGCCTGCCGCGGCGGTTGAACTCGACCTCGTCCGGCGTCATCACGAAGCCCACCGCGATCTGGTAGGCGCCGCCGGTGTCGGGGCTGGCAAGCGGGATGCGCTGGCTCAGCTCTTCCTTGCTGGCGAGCTTGGTGCGATTGCCGCTGAACTGGAAATCGGCGTTGAAGGTGCGCCGCGCCACGACCTTGCGCTGCGGATCGATGATGGCGACGAAGTACTCCAGCGCCACCTTGCGGTCGGGCGCGACGCGCGCCAGCGCCGGCCCCTCGGCGACGCGGACCTCGAAGACGATGTCGAGGTCGACGCGATCGCGCCGCGCGCCGCAGGCGATGTCGATATCGCTCAGCGACGCCTGGACGATGGTGTCGGTGGCGTCGCGGCCGCGGCCGGGCTGGAAGCGCGTGAGCGTCGCGGCGTCCTGAACGCGCAGCGCCTTCGGGCAGAGCTGCGCCGCCGTGACGCGTTCGGTGGTCGAGGGGCCGCAGGCCGCCAGCGCGGCCAGCAGCGCCGCCGGCAGAAGAGGACGCAGGACCATGGACATCACCGCAGCAGACCGAAGGACGGCGTCCTCATAGCGTCTTGTGGGTGCCGTCGCACAGCGGAGAATTCTTCGTGCCCTTGCACATGCAGAGCCAGTGGTCGCCGTCCCGCTGCGCCGTGTATTTCAGCGGCGCCAGGCCGACGGCCTTGTGCGAGCCGTCGCAGAACGGCTGCTTGGCCGAGCGCCCGCAGGCGCACCACCAGTAATCCTTGCCACTCTCGAGGCTGACTTTGATCGGCGCCGTGCCGGCTGCTACAGGGCTGGTCATGGGTTTCATCCTTCGCCAGGGGGCGCTTTGACAGGGTCACGCCCGCTGCGCCATAGGTGCGATCCTAGGGATCGCCCATGAATGTCGTCCAGCCCCCTTCCCCCGCCCAGCGGCCGCTTCTCACACTGCTGCTGGCCAGCCCGCGCGGCTTCTGCGCCGGCGTCGACCGTGCCATCCAGATCGTCGAGCGCGCGCTGGAGAAGTACGGACGGCCGGTCTATGTGCGCCACGAGATCGTGCACAACCGCTTCGTGGTCGAAAATCTCGAGGCCAAGGGCGCGGTGTTCGTCGACGAGCTCGACGCCGTGCCCGACGACCGGCCAGTCGTGTTCAGCGCCCATGGCGTGCCCAAGTCGGTACCGGCTGAGGCGCAACGCCGCACCCTGCTCTATGTCGACGCCACCTGCCCGCTGGTCTCCAAGGTGCACCGCGAATCCGAGCGCCATCATGCCGCGGGCCGCACCATCCTGCTGATCGGCCATCGCGGCCATCCCGAAGTGATCGGCACCATGGGCCAGCTGCCCGAAGGCGCCGTGATCCTGGTCGAGGACGCCGCCCAGGCCGAGACGGTGCAGGTGCCCGATCCCGAGAATCTCGCCTTCGCCACCCAGACCACGCTGTCGGTCGACGACACCGCCGGCATCGTCGCCATCCTGCAGCGGCGTTTCCCGCGCATGCAGGGGCCCAAGATCGAGGACATCTGCTACGCCACCACCAACCGCCAGGCGGCGGTGAAGGCGATCGCGCCACGCTGCGAGGCGCTGGTGGTGATCGGCGCGCCCAATTCCTCGAACTCGATGCGCCTGGTCGAGGTGGCGAAGACCTACGGCTGCCCCAGGGCGACGCTGGTGCGACGCGCCGCCGATCTCGACTGGAACTGGCTGCAGGGCGTGTCGCGCCTTGGCGTCACCGCCGGCGCTTCGGCCCCCGAAGTGCTGGTGGACGAGCTGATCGCCGCCTGCCGCGCGCGCTTCGATGTCGTCATCGAGGAAGTGCGCGTGACCGAGGAGAGCGTGGTCTTCAAGCTGCCGCGCGCGCTGGTGGCTTGATGGGCGTGTTCGTGTATTCCCTTCCCCCGGACGGGGAAGGTGCCCGGAGGGCGGAAGGGGGATGTCGAAAACGGGCTCCTCTGTTCGTCTTCGACATCCCCCTTCCGTCAGCGCTTCGCGCTGCCACCTTCCCCCTCCGGGGGAAGATGAAGGCCACATAAGGCGCGTCATGGCGGTCTACACGGAAGTCTCCGACGAGGATGTGGATGCGTTCCTGGCCCAGTACGACATCGGTCACGCGACCTCGCTGAAGGGCATCGCAGAAGGCGTCGAGAACTCGAACTACGTGCTGACCACCGAGCGCGGCACCTTCATGCTGACGCTGTACGAGAAGCGCGTCGATCCGAACGACCTGCCGTTCTTCCTCGGCCTGATGGAGCATCTCGCGGCGCGCGGCATTCCCTGCCCGACGCCGATCCACGGCCGCGACGGAAAGGCGCTGCGCACCATCGCCGGCCGGCCGGCAGCGATGGTGACCTTTCTCTCCGGTCTGTGGCCACGACGCATCGAAACCGCCCATTGCGGACCGGTCGGCGAGGCGATGGCGAAGCTCCACCTCGCCGGCGAGGGCTTCACCCTGCGGCGCCCCAATGCATTGTCGGTTCCGGGCTGGCGGCCGCTGTACGACGGCAGCAAGGCACGCGCACACGAAGTGATGCACGGCCTCGCCGAGGAACTCGCAGGTGAACTCGATTTCTTCGATCGCAACTGGCCGCGCGCTCTGCCCGAGGGCGTGATCCATGCCGACCTGTTCCAGGACAACGTTTTCTTCCTCGACGGCAAGCTCAGCGGCATCTTCGACTTCTACTTCGCCTGCAACGACCTCCTGGCCTACGACGTCGCCATTTGCCTCAACGCCTGGTGCTTCGAGCCCGACAGGAGCTTCAACGTTACCAAGGCCCGTGCCCTGCTCGCCGGCTATCAGCGCGTACGCCCCCTGAGCCAGGCTGAGCGCGACGCGCTGCCGACCTTGGCGCGCGGCTCGGCGCTGCGCTTCCTGCTGACACGCCTCTACGACTGGCTGCACACGCCGGCGGGCGCGATGGTCAAGCGCAAGGATCCGCTGGAGTACCTCGCGCGCCTGCGCTTCCACCGCAATGTCGGCTCGGCCTCGGGATACGGGCTGTGAGCGGCGACGTGGTCGACATTTTCACCGACGGCGCCTGCAGCGGAAATCCCGGGCCAGGCGGCTGGGGCGCGTTGCTGCGCAAGGGCACGGTCGAGAAGGAGATCTCCGGCGGCGAGGCGGCGACCACCAACAACCGCATGGAGATGATGGCGGCGATCCAGGCGCTCGAGGCGCTGAAGCGACCAACCAAGGTGCGCCTGCACACCGACAGCGGCTATCTGCGCGACGGCATCACCAAGTGGATCCATGGCTGGCGCCGCAACGGCTGGAAGACGGCCGACAGGAAGCCGGTGAAGAACGAAGACCTTTGGCGCCGGCTCGAGACCGCAATGGCGCCGCACCGCGTTGAATGGCTGTGGGTGAAGGGCCATTCCGGCCACCCCGAGAACGAGCGCGCCGACGCGCTGGCGCGCGCCGAGGTCAAGCGACTGCGCGCGCTGGCGAAGCTGTCGGATCTCTGACGCCTGTCATCCCGAGCGCAGCGAGGGATCTAGCGATTACCCTGGATCCCTCGCTGCGCTCGGGATGACAGCTGTGACCTAATCGCCGAACGCGGCCCACGCGGCCTCGAAGCGGGCGCGGTTCTCGCGGGTGTAGGCGGCGAAATCGACGTCGCTCACCCTGGACGTCAGCTCCGAGACCATGCTCCACAGCGTCTCGCGCATCAGCGAGGCGCACTTCATCGCCGCGTAGCGGCGCATCATCAGGTCATCGGGCGCCTGGCCGAAATAGCGCGTCAGCAGCGCGCGTTCGTGCGCGGCGTCGAAGCCGTTGTTCGACGCCAGGCCGCCGAGATCGAACAGCGGCGAGTTGAAGCCGGCGTAGTCCCAGTCGATCAGCCACAGCCGATTGCCATCGTCGAGCAGGTTGCCGGCCAGCAGATCGTTGTGGCCGAAGACCAGGTCGATCGGGCCCACCGCCGCCTCAAGCAGCATGGCGCGGTCGGTCCAGCCGGCGATCTGCGTCACGTAAGGCGACCCGCCATCGAGCAATGTCGCCATGTAGTCGCGCAGGACGTGGAAGACGTTGAACGCCAGCAGGGGCCCGCGCAGGAAGCGCGGAATGTCGCGATGGCAGCGGCGGATCAGCTCGACGATCGGCGCCAGGCGGGCGGGATCGCGCACATCCCCGGGCGTGAGGGCGCGGCCGTCGATGTAGTCCAGCACCATCGCGCCCGGCTCGGCGTGGATCACGGCCGGCGACAGGCCGGCCTCGTGCGCGGCGCGCGAGGCGGCCAGCTCGTTGAAGCGCATCACGCCGTGCAGCGGGATATCCTCGCCCAGGCGCACGACGTAGCGCCGGCCGGAATCGGTCACCAGGAAATTGCTGTTGGTCATGCCGCCGGCGAGCGGCGCGATCTCGATGCGGCCGCGCCAGCACGGCAGGTCGGCGATTCGGTCCATCACAAGCGACAGGGGCGGCTCGTTGCCGGCCGCCCCTGCTCTCCTGTCATCGTCGTGGAGCTCAGAGCGCCTTGAGCACCGCGTCGCCGCTCGACACCTCGAAGGCACCGGGCTTCTCGACGTTCAGCGCCTTGACCACGCCGTCATCGACCACCATGGCGTAGCGCTGCGAGCGCTTGCCCATGCCGAAGCCGGAGGCGTCGAAGGTCAGCCCGAGCGCCTCGGAGAACTCGCCATTGCCGTCGGCCAGCATGCGCACCTTGCCCTCGGCCTTCTGGTCCTTGCCCCAGGCCTCCATGACGAAGGCGTCGTTGACCGAGACGCAGACGATGTCGCTGATGCCCTTGGCCTTCAGCGCGTCGGCGTTGTTGACGAAGCTCGGCACGTGCTTGGCCGAGCATGTCGGCGTAAAGGCGCCGGGCAGCGCGAACAGCGCCACCTTCCTGCCCTTGAACAGCTCGTCCGTGGTGACGGGCTTGACGCCCTCGGCGGTCTTCTCGCGCAGCGTCGCCGTCGGAATGCGGTCGCCTACCTTGATCATCTCGGTCTCTCCTCGGAGCACATCGGCCCTCACCGCTCCATCTTATCGGGGCGGCGAGGGCCGATGCCACCCCGTTCAGAGACCCTTGAGAACAGCCTCGGCGCTCGAGACCTCGAAGGCGCCCGGCGCCTCGACATGGAGCTGCTTGATGACGCCGTCCTCGACCACCATGGCGTAGCGCTGCGAACGCTTGCCCAGGCCGTTGCGGGTGGCGTCGAGCGTCAGCCCCATCTTCTCAGTGAACTCGCCATTGCCGTCGCCCAGCATCATCACCTTCTCGCCGGTGCCCGTGCTCTTGGCCCAGGCGCCCATGACGAAGGCGTCGTTGACGGAAATGCAGGCGATCGTGTCGATACCTTTACCCTTCAGCGCGTCGTGGTTGGCCAGAAAACCTGGCACATGCTTGGCGCTTCAGGTGGGAGTGAACGCGCCGGGAAGCGCGAAGGCCACCACTTTCTTGCCCGATGCGAAGAGCTCGTCGGTCGAGATCGTCTTGGGCCCTTCCGGCCCCAGATACCTCAACGTCGCGCTCGGCACCTTGTCGCCGACCTTGACCATTGATGTTGTCTCCTTGACGGAACAGCAGCCGCCACGACCGGACGGCCATCCCCTACCTAGGGTCGCGCGCGGGATTTGTCCATCCGTGCCACCCTACTCCGCCGCCTGCCGGCCGGTTGCCTCGACCAGTCCCCGCGGATGGCCGAAGCGCTCGACCATCACCTCTTCCAGCCCCTTGCCGCCCGACGCGACCCAGCCGCCGCCGCGAACACGATAGGCGGCAGGCTTGCCGGCGGCATCCGGCTCGCGGCCCTCGCGCAGCCCCTTGGCGCCCTGCAGCATCATCTGCCGGAAGCGCACGACGCCGATATCGGTCGGCCCGAGCAATTCGCGCTGACGATCGGCGATGAAGCCCTGGCTGTCCTGGATGCAGGAATCCTGCTCGGACACGCCCTTGATGCCGGTATAGGTCTTGCTCTTCTGCTCCTGCCGGTCGATCAGGTACTCGTTGCCGCGATGGCGCAGCGGCACGAAGTTCTCGTCGACCTCGGCATGGATCGAGTGGCCCGTCCGGTAGCCTTCGATCTCCGCATCGCTGAGCGGCCGGTCGGGATGCCAGGTGTAGGTGTAGATCCAGCAATGCGTGTCGCCGATCGGCACCCAGCATTGGCCGTGATAGACCTCGCCCGGGAACGAGCTCGGCACCAGCGCGTGGTTGGGCAGCAGGAACTGCGCGATGCGCCAGTAGAGGTCGCTGTCGTCGGTCCGGCGCGATGCGCCGATGGTCATGCCGGCATCGTGCGGCAGCAGGGTGAAGCGCGGCATGCGATCGTCGCGCACCCAGCGGATGCGGTCGTTGGCCACCGATTGCTGGGAGATCGCCGCCCCGCGCATCAGCTTCTTCGCTTCGGCCTCATCGGTGGTGATGACGTTGTGCAGGAACGAGAAATGCGCGGTGTCGAGCGCGCCCTCGACCGCCTGCGCCCAGTTGCACTCCTGCAGCTTCTTCGAGACGTAGGCGTGGCCTTCGGGCACCAGCGTGAACTCGAGATCGGGCGGCGCCGGCCTCAGCTCGGCCGGACCCATGTAGGCCCACAGCAGCCCGCCGCGCTCGAGCGTCGGATAGGCGAGGATCCTCGCCCGCGCGCGCAGCGCCTCGGTCTCGACCATGATCGGCATGTCGACGCAGTTGCCCTCGACGTCGAACTTGAAGCCGTGGAAGACGCAGCGGATGCCGCATGCCTCGTTGCGGCCCCAGTACAGATCGGCGCCGCGATGCGGGCACCTGCCCTCGATCAGGCCGACGCGGCCCTCGCTGTCGCGAAACGCCAGCAGCTTCTCGCCCAGGATCTCGACGCGCACCGGCGGGCCGTCGCGCTCGGGCAGCTCGCACGCCAGCGCGAAGGGAATCCAGTAGCGCCGGAAATAGTCGCCCATCGCCGTGCCCGGGCCGGTGAGCGTCAGGATGTCGTTGTCCTCGCGACTGAGCATGCAAGTCGCCTCCCAGATCGGAGGCGATCTTGTCTACTTGCGCCCGGCCTTGTCGAGGGCGCCCATCACGAGATCGACGCTCAACAACTCGGGCAGCGGAACGCCCTGCGGCGCGCCCGGGCCGTAGACGATGTTGAACGGGATGCCGAAGCGCTGATTGGCCTTGAGATAGGCCGCGATCGCCGGCGAGGGCCGGGTCCAGTCGGCGCGCACCGCCAGCACGCCGTCGCGGTCGAGCCTCGCGGCGACATCGGCGGCGTCGAGCACCAGCTTCTTGTTGACCTGGCAGGTGAGGCACCAGTCGGCGGTGACGTCGACGATCACGATCCTGCCGCCGGCCAGCCGCTCCTCGATCTGCGCCCGGATATCGCGCGCCGGATCGAGCGGCAGCCAGCGACCGGAGGCCACCGCCGCCGAGGCCGGCGCCGGCGCCTGCACCACCAGCGGCGCCGCCATGGCGAGCGCCGCGGCGGCGATGGCCACAGGCACCGCGAAGCCGCCGAGTCGCCGGCGCAGGCCGATGGCGAGCGCCATCACCGCCAGGATCGCGGCCACCGCCGCGACCGCGTTCCAGCCCGCCGCGCCGCCCAGCACGGTGAACAGCCACACCGCCGTCGCGAACAGGGCCAGCGCCATGACGCGCTTCACCCACAGCATCCACGCGCCGGGCTTGGGCAATCGTGTCGCGAGCTTGGGGAACGCCGCCACCAGCAGGAACGGCGCGGCGAGACCCAGTCCCAGCGCCGTGAAGATCGCCACCGTCTCCAGCGATCCGCGCGAGAGCGCAAAGGTCAGCGCCGTGCCGACAAAGGGCGCCGAGCACGGCGTCGCCAGCAGGGCCGCGAAGGCGCCCGACGCGAAATGACCCGAGAGCTCGGAGCGCGCCGCGCGTTGCTCGCCCGCCACCGCCGCGCCGGCGAGCCATGCCGGCAAGGCGATATCGAACAGGCCCGCGAGGTTGAGCGCGAAGAGCAGCACCACCGCGATGATGAAGGCGAGGAACACCGGCTGCTGGAACTGGATGCCCCAGCCGACCGTGGCGCCGGCGGCCTTGAGCGCGACCGCGCCGCCGGCCAGCACCAGGAACGAGACGAGGATGCCGGCCGACGAGGCAAGGAAGCCGGCGCGCACGCGCGATGAGGCCTGGCCGCCATGGCTCACCGCGCCGATCACCTTCAGCGACAGCACCGGCAGGACGCAGGGCATGACGTTGAGGATCAGGCCGCCGAGCAGCGCCACCAGCAGCATCGCCGCGAGCTCGCCGAAGGCCGACGACGTCGGCGGCGGCGCGCCGAGCGAGGCGATCGCCTCGACCTCGACCGCCAGCGGCGCGTCGAGCACGGTCAGCACCAGCTTCTGTCCCGCGAGGCTCGCCGCGGTGAGCTTGTCGCCGGCCAGCGTGAAGGTGAACACCGCGCGCCGGCCGCCATCGTCGAGCCTGACCCGCGGCGGGTCGGAAACGGCGATGGCGGCGTGCTCGGCGACGATGTCGGGCTTGACGAAGGCGCGCTCGCCCCGCGCGCTGACGGTAGCCTCGACGATGGCCTCGCCCGGCTTGCCATCCTTCCTCGGCACGTCGCGCAGGCTCGCCCGCTCGATGCTCAAGCCCGTGGTCGCGGGCTGGCGCGCGAGGAAGTCACCGATCATCGGCGCTTCCGCCGACGGCGAGCCCGCCCCCGCCGGCAGGTCGAGCTCCAGCTTCGCGGTGTAGGGAATGCAGACGTCGTCGCAGGTGAGGTAGTCGACCGAGGCGCGCAGCGAGAGCGCGTCGCCCGCCTTGACCAGGGTGGCGGCGAGCGGCAGCACGACCTCGTCCTTGTAGCCCAGGGTGGTCAGGCCGGAGACATCGAAGCGGTAGGGCGCCGGCCACAGCAGGCTGGCCTTTTCCAGATTGGCCGAGCCTTTCCAGTCGATCGAGGGCGGGTAGCCTGCGTCGCCGGGCGAGCGCCAGTAGATCTTCCAGCCCGGCTTCATGCGGAAATGCAGGCCGAGCGTCACGGTTCGCGAATCGCCCACCGCGTCGACCGCCGAGACCAGCCGCAGCTCGGTCTGCTCTGTCTTCACCCAGTCGGAGCCGGCGGCACGGGCGGGAGCGCCGGCACCGAGGACGGACATCAACAGTGCGAGAGCGAGAACCAGTCGCGCGAGCGTCGCTGCACTTTCCCCCGCTCGGGGAGAAAGGGCGTCCACCGAATTCACGGGGACAGGCGCGGCTATGTCTTGGCGAAGGCGCATCGTCTTCCGATATAGTATGCGAGCGGTCGGTGCCTGCCGACCAGTGTCCGGATACGCGGCCTTGGCGCTCGCTGGCAGTCACAAGCGCGTGTCGCGCTCTCCGGTCGCACGGCGCGCATGCGGCCGCGATGCGATGGCGGGAGCGTTGCACCATGCCAACCCAGACGACCCCCTCCGGCCCCTCCGACTCGGGCTACATCACCGGTTACCTGCTGGTGGCCACGCCGGCCATGCCTGACGAGCGGTTCCGCCGCACCGTGATCTACATGTGCCGCCACGACGCCGACGGCGCGCTGGGCCTGGTCGTCAACCGCACCGTCGAGGACATGACCGAGGCCGACCTCTACAAGCAGCTCGACATCTCGCCGGCGCCCGGGGCCGAGGCCCGGCCAGTGATCCTGGGCGGCCCGGTCGAGGTCCAGCGCGGTTTCGTGCTGCATTCCGGCGACTACAAGCGCGAGGAGACGCTCAGCCTGGCCGACGGCCAGATGGGCATCACCGGCTCGCTCGACATCATGCGCGACCTGTCGGCCGGCACCGGCCCGAAGCAGGCTCTGCTGACCCTGGGCCACAGCGGCTGGGGGCCGGGCCAGCTCGACCGCGAGCTGATCGACAATGCCTGGCTGGTCGTGCCAACCGATCTCGACCTGGTCTTCGGCGACGACCTGCAGGCCAAGTGGGGCCGCGCCCTGGCCAAGGTCGATGACCGCCTGGGCATCGACCCCGGGATGATGTCGCATCTCTCGGGTCGCGCCTGACGGCACGCGTCTCGGACCGTTCTGGGCCTAAATTCAATAGCTTGTGTGAATTTTCTGTAACGACCCACAAAATCAGTGATTCGTTGCAGGGGCGATGTTAGGGTTTCCATGTAACGAAGGAGGCCCGGATTCCCCTCAGGGTCCTTGCGTGGGTACAGGCACCGAGCAACGAGCGGCCGCCGTGTCGGGCCGTAGCGGGGATCGGCCTTACCCCAGTCTGCGACCTGCCTTCGTTCCTTCCCGTCCGTCCGATCGCCAACGCCCCCGCTCGCGGGGGCGTTTGTGTTTTCGGGCGGGCTTTCGCCTCTCTGTCGCTCCCGGAGTAGACCATGGCCAAGCGCGCCACCCGTCGTGCCCGCACCGAGACCGTCGAAACCGCCCGCATCCACACGCTGGTGTTCGACGCCGACCGACAGGGGGCGGCCAACGACGCCGATCGCGACCAGCGTTACCTTCGGAAGGTCCGCCCGCGCAGCGATAACCAGCGCCTCCTGATGGAGGCGATCGGCAGGCAGGCGCTGACCCTGGCGCTGGGGCCGGCCGGCACCGGCAAGACCTATCTCGCCATCACCGCGGCGGTCGAGGCGCTGGAGGACGGGCGGATCGCGCGCATCGTGCTGTCGCGGCCCGCGGTCGAGGCCGGCGAGAATCTCGGCTACCTGCCGGGCAACATGCGCGAGAAGCTCGATCCCTACCTGCGCCCGCTCTACGACGCGCTCAACGACCGCATGGGTCCCAAGCGCCTGCGCGCCGCGCTCGACGACGGCACGATCGAGATCGCGCCGGTGGCGTTCATGCGCGGCAGGACGCTCAACAACGCCTTCGTGCTGATCGACGAGGCGCAGAACTGCACCTACGGCCAGCTCAAGATGCTGCTGACGCGGCTGGGCTGGCACTCGACCATGGTGCTGACCGGCGATCCCGACCAGACCGACCTGCTGCCCGAGCTCTCCGGCCTGAACGACATCGCCCGCCGCCTCGAGGCGGTCGACGACGTCGCCGTCGTGCGGCTCACGCAGGCCGACGTCGTGCGTCACCCGCTGGTCGGCAGGATGCTGGGCGTTCTCTGATCTCCCTCTCCCCGCCTGCGGGGAGAGGGTCGGGGTGAGGGGCTGGAAATCACCTGACCGCGGCCGCAGCGAGTCGCACGAACCCCTCACCCTCCCATCGCGCTACGCGCGACGGGCCCCTCCCTCTCCCCGCAAGCGGGGCGAGGGGTTACAAGTCATACATGCAAACCATCCACGGCCACTGGAACGACGATCCGTCAGCGGTCACGCTGATCGACGCGCATCATCATCTCTGGGACCTCTCGCGCGGCCGCCATCCATGGCTCAGCGGCCCGGTCGAGCCGCATTTCTTCCTCGGCGACTACAGCCCGCTGAAGCGCGACTACATGCCCGAGGACTATCGGCGCGACGCGGCGAATCACAACGTGCTGATGACCGTGCATTGCGAGGCCGAGTGGGATCGCGACGACCAGGTCGGCGAGACGCAATGGCTGAGCGACCTCGCGAAGACAAACGCGGGCCTGCCCGGCGCGATCGTCGGGCATGCCTGGTTCCATCGACCAAATTCAGAGGAGATCATCGCCCGGCAGGCGAGCTTTCCGATGGTACGCGGCATCCGGTCCAAGCCGGTGACCTCGCTGACGCCTGACCGGAAGCCCGATCGTGTCGAGGGCACGATGCAGGATCCGGCGTGGCTCAAGGGATTCGCGCTGCTGGAGAAGTACGGCCTGTCGTGGGATCTGCGCGTGCCGATGTGGCACCTCCTCGAAGCGGCCGACGTCGCGCAGCAATTCCCGAAAACGCCGATCGTGCTCAACCACACCGGCTTTCCGTGGGACCGCAGCGAGGAAGGCCTTACGGCTTGGCGCAAGGCGATGGAGGCGATCGCGCGCTGCCCCAACGTGCATCTCAAAGTCTCGGAGTTCGGCCTGCGCGATCAGCCCTGGGACTACGCCGCCAACCGCCGCATCGTGCGCGACGCCATCGCCATCTTCGGCATCGAGCGCTGCCTGTTCGCCAGCAATTTCCCGGTCGCCGGCCTGCGCGTCGAGTACGATACGCTGGTGCGCGCCGTGCGGCGCATGATCGAGGACTTCTCCGCCGACGACCAGGCGTGTTTCTTCTGGAAGAATGCGGCCGTATTCTATCGGCTCAAGGAATTGGGGGAGATATCATGATTCGTCGTTCGTTCGTGCTCGCCACGGCGGGACTGGTGCTGCTGCCTGCCCGCGGCTTTGCCGCCGACACGGTCTCCGGCCGCTTCGTCGGCAACGGCAAGGAGGCCAAGCTCGCCTTCGCCAGCGCCTGGCCGCGCGATCCGTTCAGCGGCAAGGAGACGATCATCATCGTGCTGACCGAGAAGGACCAGAGCGCCTCGAAGCGGCCTTGGTTCGATGCCGGCTTCGGCAAGCTCGGCGCCGCGTTGACGTTTTCGCTGACGCGGCCGGATGTGCGGCTGGTCGGCACCGAGGTCGCTCATCCCGGTCTCAAGCGCAGCCCGCTATCGGTGTCGGGCAGCATCAAGAGCGAGGGCGTGAGCATCACCGCCGATCGCGTCGAGGGGCGATTCTTCACCGAGAAGCCGTCGACGTTCTTCGACGACACCTACGAGCTCGACGTGAAAGTCGCCGCCGCCATCCGTCCGCGTCCGGCGTGAAGCGCCTGCTGATCGTCGCCCACGCTCCCTCGCCCAACACCGAGGCGCTGCGCGAGGCCTGCGCGCGCGGCGCCCGGCATCCGGATATCGGCGGTGTCGAGGTGGTGGTGAAGGCGCCGCTGTCGGCGGGCCCGGACGACGTGCTGGCGGCGCGGGCGGTGATCCTCGGCACCACCGAGAACCTCGGCTACATGAGCGGCGCGCTGAAGGACTTCTTCGATCGCAGCTACTACCCCTGCCTCGAGAAGACCGACGCGCTGCCCTTCGCCTGCTACATCCGCGCCGGCCAGGACGGCACCGGCACGCGCCGCGCCATCGAGAGCATCACCACGGGTCTGCGCTGGAAGTCGGTGCAGGAGCCGCTGGTGCTACGGGGCGCCTGGCAGGAGGGTTTCGTGGCGCAGGTCGAGGAACTCGGCATGGCGGTGGCCGCCGGCCTCGAGGCCGGCCTGTTCTGACGCGCGAGGCTCAATCGCCGGCCAGCTCGACCCATTGCGGGCCGGTGCGCCGCGCCAGCACCGAAGCCGGCGACGTGCCCGGGCGGAACACCACAGACTCGGCCTCCGCGATCGGCAGCGCCGGGTAGCCGTGCAGCTTGGCCAGGCCGCCGAGGTTGTTGCCATGGCCGACGAAGATGTCGTTGACTCCACGCGCCGGCGCCGCCGCCAGCGCATCGCGCAGCCGCACCAGCCTGGCGCGTTCCGGCTCGCCCGACTCGTCGCCATCGGTCTCCAGCCACGGCACGACCTCGACGCGGCCAAAGGCCAGCCGCGCGGTATCGACACAACGGCAGTAGGGGCTGGAGCGCACCGCGCCGACCGGGATCGCGAGCGCGCGAAACGCCGCGCCGATACGGCTGGCCAGCTGCCGGCCGGCGTCTGTGAGATTGCGCTGGCGCTCGCAACTCGAGAGATCGTCGTCGGGCTGGCCCTGCCGCAGCGTCAGGCTGTGGCGGAAGTAGATGTTGAGGCCGCCGGCCCGCAGCGTCGCCGCAAGATCCGCGGGGGTGGCGCTGGTGGCCCAGGGCGACAGCAGGGCGATGCCCGAGCCGATCAGCACGCTCCGCCGCGACAGCATGGTCCCTCCCCGCTCGATTGGCGGCGGCATGGTGCATCGGCCCGTGCGCCGATGCGCTTCACATTGAGATCAAGCGCGCTTCACGATCGCGCCAGCGTGCCCGGCAGCCGGCGCAGCACCCGGCGGAAGGGCTCGGGATCGTCGAGCCCGCGCGCCAGCACCAGCGCGCCCTCGATCGACAGCACCGTCTCCTCGGCCCATAGCCGCGCCGGCGCCGCGCCCATGCCGGCATCGCGGGCCACCGCCGCAAGGGCCGCGACCCAGGCACCAAAGGCGGCCTTGATCGGTTGGCGGAACAGGTGCCGAGCCTCGCCCACCAGCATGTTGCCCAGCAGGCAGGCGGCGCGGCCGCAGTCGTAGAGTTCGTCGAGCGACCTCGCCATGCGCGCCAGGCGACGCGCCGGGGTGCCCGGCGCGGCAAGTGGCGCCAGCACGTTCGCGGCCATCCAGCGCTCGACCTCCTCGAGCACGGCCCGCGCCATGTCCTCCTTGCCGCCCGGAAAGTAGTGGTAGAGGCTCGATTTCCCCAGCCCGCTGGCCTTCGACAGCTGCGCCAGCGAGGCGCCGTCGAAGCCGTGGCTGCGGAACACTTCCAGCAGGCGGCGAACCACCTCTTCGCGCGGCATCAGGGCAGCGGGCATCGCCTCGTTCCGTCGCTGTTGGACCAGTCGGTCCATTAGGCGGCCACGTGTCGGGCTGTCAACCTCACGCGCCGCCCACGACGACGTGAAGCGATGCGGGTTGCGACAACCGCTCCAGCTCGTATTGTACCGATCGTTCGGTATATTCCGATCGACGTTTCGAGGAGGGGATCCGCATGACAATCGCGACTTTCGCCCGCCGCGCCGTGCTCGCCGGGCTCGCCGTGGCGCTGCCGCTGGCGGCGGCGCAGGCCATCGAGCGCACCGGCGGCACGCACAACAGCCTCTACGCCGGGCTGGGCGCCAAGGGCTACGATGTCGTCGCCTACCAGACCGTCGGCAAGCCGACGTTGGGCAAGGCCGAGCACGAGCAGCTGTGGAACGGCGTGACCTGGCGTTTCGCCACCGCCCAGCACCTCGCGACGTTCAAGGCCAATCCGGAGAAGTACGCGCCGCAGTTCGGCGGCTTCTGCTCATGGGGCGTGGCCCAGGGCAAGCTGTTCGACGTCGACCCGGTCAACGGCTGGAAGGTCGTCGACGGCAAGCTCTATATGAACTTCAACGCCGACATCCAGCGCACCTGGGAAGCCGACATCCCCGGCATGCTCGCGCGCGCCAAGTTGAACTGGACAAAGCTCAACCAGTAACAACCCGGGAGCGGCCTGCCGTCGGGCTTGTACCACGGCAGGCCGCCAGCCCACCTGTTCCCGGTCCGAGGTGTTCCGACATTCGTAGGGGTGGAAATAGCCGGTACTGCCGGTCCGTGGAATCATCGCGGAGGACAAGATTCTAGCCCCTCGGCCCATCGATGAGTCCTCGACCTGCCTGCCACGGTTCGAACACCCCACGTAGACCATGGCAATCCATAGAAGCCCGACCAGCCGGCCACGGGGCGATCGAGCCGCGTCGACCATGGCAAACCATAGAAAGCCGACCCGCCTACCACGGCGCGGTCGCGCTGCGTCGACCATGGCAAACCATTGAAAGTTGCGCTGCCGCAAAGGGACGGGCGAGGAAATCAGACCCGCTCTTCCGGCAGGCCACTGGCGCGCCAGTTCTGCGGGCCGGCGTCGAAGCCGCCCACGACGTTGACCACGTCGGCATAGCCCGCGCCCTGCAGCACCGCCTGCGCCTGGCCGGAGCGGATGCCCGACCTGCAGATCAGCGCGATCGGCCGGCCCGTGTCGCCGCCAGTCAGCGCCCTGGTCGCGGCAAGAAAGGCTTGGGCGTCGCCGGTCCAGTCGATCCAGGCGGCGCCGACAGGTGCGCCGACCTGTGCCCGTTCCGGCCCATGGCGCACGTCGATCAGCAAGGTGCCAGCAATCTGCCGGCGATGCGCCTCGACGGGCGTGACCGTGGTACCGGCAGAGATCGGGCTGCCCATGCCCATCATCGCCTTCATCTTCTGGAACATGTGGATCTACCGGTGCTGTCGCCTGTAGTGGTCGGCCAGCATGTCGCGGCCGAAATCGGCGGCGAGGTCACGCCATACCGAATGCACATGGTTGGCATTGTTCTGGGTGTTGTCGAGCTCGATCAGGGTCACTGGCCCGTGCAGGCGGAAGTAGTACGGCTGGCCGTCGGCGATCGGCCCAGCCCAGGCAAAGCGCAGCTCATCGATGCCGCCTTCGCGCAGGCGGCGGGTCTGCAGCGCCGCAAGATCGGGCGACAGCGCCTCGAGGAAGCCGGAGGCGATGCGCATCGCGGCCTCGCGATCGGCCGCGCCCATGCGCGCGAACGGCAGCCCGCGCGGCGTGCCGATGTCGCGCGCCCGACCGGGACCGGCAACGATGTCGCCGAAGGCGCGCTCGGCGATCAGCGCCTCGCGCCGCAGGGCGTCGGGCAGCGCGCGGATCAGGCCTCGCCCCGCATCCTCGACCGCACCCATCAGTCGGAAGCCGTCATTCGCGCGCGCCGGGTTGGCGCCCCAGAAGGCCGGCGTGACGGCAACGCGATCGGGGCCGAGCACGGTGAAGTTCAGCGACAGGTGATGGCCCTCGAGGCGCCAGCCCCAGGGCACCGTGCCCGGCACGCCCCAGATCGCCACGGCGTAGTTGTCGGGGTCGCGCCAGTCGCCCTGTCGCTCGCGCAGGATCGCCTCCAGCCGGCGCGTACCCTCGACACGGCGCATGCCGGTTTCGCCCAGCCCGGCCTGCAACAGGGCCATCGCCGCGGCGCTGACCGCGGCGCTCATGGTGCCGAAGGGCAGGCCGGCACGACGGCGCGGAATGTAGTGCCAATCCTCGCGCTGGGCATCGAAGGGCAGCACCAGGACGCGGCGCTGGCGCTCGTCGGAGGCGGCGACCAGCGCCTGCGCCGTGTGCGTCATGCGCTCGACGATCCGGGCGCGGCTGACGCGCGGCGACAGGCCCACCACCAATCCCGACGCGGCGGCGCCGATCAGGGCGCGGCGCGTGGTGCGATGGGGGTGGCCGTGATGCTGGTGGTGACGATCGTGGTCCGCATCGTCGTGGTGATGGTGCGGACCGACGATCCCGTCATGCGGCATCGGACTGGCGCGCTACGCCGTCGGCTTGAACTTGATGGTGCAGCCGTAAGCGTTGGTCACCGGCGTCGTGATCGGCTTGCCGGCGGCCAGCTCCTTCAGCGCGTCACGCACGTACGGCTTGGCCTTGGGCACGTCGTCTACACCGGTCGAGCGGATGCTGTCGATGCCACCCATGTAGACCAGGGTGCCCCTGGCATCGATGATGAACATGTGCGGTGTCACGCGCGCGTCGTAGGCGCGGCCGATGACGCCGTCGGGATCGAGGATCACGGCGGTCGGCGAGGCGTCGCGGCTCCTGGTCAGATCGTTGGCCTTGGCCGGGCTGACGAAGCCCTGCGAGCCCGGCTCCGAGGAGATGATGGACAGCCAGACACCGCCTGCCTTCACGACATCCTTCTGGATCGCCTGCATGTTGGACGAGCGGTAGTGCTTGCCGACATACGGGCACTCGTGGTTCGTCCATTCCAGGACCACGGTCTTGCCCCGGTAATCGGCGAGGGACTGCTTCCTGCCATTGCTGTCGAGGCCGGTGAAGACCGGCGCCGGCTGGGCGACGACCGGCTTTGCCGAGACCGCACTCGGCAAGAGCAGCGCGCCGCCGGCGAGGATCAGGGAGGTGCGACGGGTGAGGATCGGTGCGGAAGTCATGCGAAACTCCTGTTGCGAATGGAGCAGGGAACGCGTGCGGACACGACGCCGGTCTCAGCCCCCGAAGCGGGCCAGCACCTCAAAGCGTCGCGTCTGTCGTCCGCCGTCGGCGGCGATCTCGATCTCGAGCAGGCCGGAGAGTTCCAGTGGTGTCCTGGCGCGCGGGTCGAACGGCGCGAGTGCGATCGACAGCGCTCCCTCGTCGATGCGAAAGCGCTGCTTCGCGGAGTGATCGACGACATCGTTCTGGTAGGGAAAGAAGTACGCCGCCACCGGCGTACCGCCGAGCCTGGCGACGTCGAAGTTCAGGCGCAGCTTGTCGCCGGTGCGCGCCAGCGTGGCCTCGACCGCGGGCGGCAGCACCGGCTTCAGGGCCACGGTCGCGCTGCCGGGTGGTTCGACCGCGCTCAGGTCGAGCCGGAACTTTCCGGACTCCGGCACGCAGACCTTCTCGCACACCAGCCAGGTCGCCTCGGCCTCGATCTCGGTCGCACCCGACGGCAGGTTGGCATTGGCGACGAAGAGCACATCGCCGTGGTGGCCATAGGAGACGATGCCGGCGATATCGATGCGCTCCGGCGCCGGCCAGCCGACGATCGCCGTCGTGGCGCCATCGGGCTGCGACAGGCGCAGCGTCGGCGGCTCGCCGGAATCGCCGGGGTTGCGCCAGTAGGTGTGCCAGCCCGGTGTCACGCTCATGCGCAGGCCGAGCGAGATTCGCCGGTCATCGACCCGATCCAGTGCCACCAGCTGCGCACGGACATGCGGCGTGACCACCGGCGCGGACACCGTCTCGGCGCCCGCCCCGCCGGCGGCCAGACCCGCGCACAGCGCCAAGCCGTGGAACCACAGGTTGAAGCGCTTCGTCATCGCCCTCGATCTTCGCGGATTCGGCCGCCGGGCGCCCCTCAAGGATGCGTGACCCGCGGTCAGGTCACAGTCATGCACAGCGCGTGCTGCCATTGGGTGCCAACGCATTCTCATCCGGCCGGTTGTAATTTCATGTTCAGTGGCGAATCATACTTCATGAATCACCCAGACAATTCAATGATTTGAAGCGGGCGTCCAGCGCTCTGAGGTCGGCCGCAGGAGTCAGCCCTTCTGACCTAATTGCTGCGTCGCACATCGACGATGAAAAACCATCAACAGGCTTGTCCACAACGCAGGCAGGACCGTTCGACGCCCCATGACGCTACTTTCGGAACGCCCAGTCGCCAATATATCCACCTCATGTCCACTTCCGTTCGCCGATGCCCGATCCGCTGATCCCACCCCCACCCGGGGCTGACACGTCGTCGCCGGAGGCGACGGCGGACCCGGCTGTCGAGGAGATGGTCGACGTCGGACTAGAGACGACGGCGCCGGCGGAGGGCTCGCTGGCGGCCGGCACGGCGACCATCGCCGGCTACGTCAAGACGCTGCCGCGCAAGCCCGGCGTCTACCGCATGGTCGATCGCAAGGGCGAGGTGCTCTACGTCGGCAAGGCGCGCTCACTGAAGAGCCGCGTGGGCAGCTACACCCAACCGACGCGGCTCTCGACCCGGCTGATGCGCATGGTCTCCTCAACGGCGACGATGGAGTTCGTCGTCACCGGCAGCGAGGCCGAGGCGCTGCTGCTCGAGAACAATCTGATCAAGCGCTTCCGGCCGCGCTTCAACGTGCTGCTGCGCGACGACAAGTCGTTCCCCTACATCGTCATCCGCCGCGACCATCCCTGGCCGCAGCTGGCCAAGCACCGCGGCGCGCGCAACCAGCACGACGAGTATTTCGGCCCCTTCGCCTCGGCCGGCGCCGTGACGCACACGCTCTATACCCTGCAGCGCGCCTTTCCGCTGCGCTCGTGCTCGGACTCGATCTTCGCCTCCCGCACGCGGCCCTGCCTGCAGCACCAGATCAAGCGCTGCGTCGCGCCCTGCGTCGGTCGCATCACGCCGGAGGAGTACGAGACCCTGGTCGGCGAGGTGCGTGACTTCCTCTCCGGGCGCACGCGGCAGGTGCAGGAGACGCTGTCGCGGCGCATGGAAGAGGCCGCCACGGCCCTCGATTTCGAGAAGGCCGCGGTGTTCCGCGACCGCATCCGCGCGCTGACCGCGATCCAGGCGCACCAGACCATCGAGATCTCTGGCATCGACGAAGCCGACGTCTTTGCCGCCTACGAGCAGGAAGGCCAGATCGGCGTGCAGGTCTTCTTCGTGCGCGCCGGCCAGAACCTCGGCAACCGCGCCTATTTCCCAATGCACGGCCGCGAGCTGTCGGTGCCCGAGGTGCTGGAGAGCTTCATCGGCCAGTTCTACGACGGCCGCCCGCCGCCCAGCGAAATCCTGGTGAGCCACGAGCTGCCTGAGGCCGAGCTGCTGGCCGGCGCGCTGTCGATCGCTGCCGGCGAGCGCAAGGTCGAGATCGTCTGCCCCAAGCGAGGCACGCGGCGCGAGCTGATGGACCACGCGCTGACCAATGCGCGCGAGGCGCTGGGCCGCCGCCTGGCCGAGGGCAGCTCGCAGCGCAAGCTGCTGGAGGGCGTGGCGCGCGTCTTCGGGCTCGAGGCGCCGCCGTCGCGCATCGAGGTTTACGACAATAGTCACATCCAGGGCAGCGACGCGATCGGCGCGATGATCGTCGCGGGACCGGAGGGCTTCATCAGGAATGCCTACCGCAAGTTCAACATCCGCACCGCGCTGGCGCCGGCGCAGCAGGACGCCGCCAACGAGGCCGGCGGCCCGCAGGACGGCGCGATCAGCGCCGGTGACGATTACGGCATGATGCGCGAAGTGCTGACGCGGCGCTTCCAGCGCGCGCTGAAGGAGGACCCGAACCGGGAAGGCGGCAATTGGCCCGACCTCGTACTGATCGACGGCGGCGCCGGCCAGCTCACCCAGGCGCAGGGGGTGTTCGCTGAACTGGGCGTCACCGACGTGGCGCTGGTGTCGATCGCCAAGGGGCCGGACCGCGATGCCGGGCGCGAACGCTTCTTCCAGCCCGACAAGCCGCCATTTTCCCTGCAGCCGCGCGATCCGGTGCTGTACTTCCTGCAGCGCCTGCGCGACGAGGCGCATCGCTTCGCCATCGGCACACATCGCGCCCGGCGTTCGGCCGGGCTGACCCGATCGGCTCTCGACGAGATTGCCGGCATCGGTGCGGCGCGCAAGCGCGCGCTGCTGCACCATTTCGGTTCGGCACGAGCCGTCGCGGCGGCGTCGCTGGGGGATCTGGAGGCGGCGCCGGGCGTTTCCAGGACGATGGCCAAGAAAGTTCATGATCATTTCAGGGGCGGCGGATAGAGTCGCCGCGGTACGCGCCATGCCCTTCAACCTGCCCAACGTCCTCACGCTCTCGCGCATCGCCGCGATCCCGGTGATCATCGGCTGCTTCTGGCTCGACGGCTGGATCGGCTACGACGGCGCGCGTTGGGTGGCGGCGTTCCTGTTCGCGCTGGCCAGCATCACCGACTATTTCGACGGCTGGCTGGCCAGGCGCTGGCAGCAGATCTCCAAGCTCGGTCGCTTCCTCGACCCGATCGCCGACAAGCTGCTGGTCGCCGCCGTGCTGATGATGCTGTGCGGCTTCGACACGCTGCGCGGCGTGCACATCCTGGCTGCGCTGATCATCCTGTGCCGCGAGGTACTGGTGTCGGGCCTGCGCGAATTCCTGGCCGAGCTGCGCGTCGGCATGCCGGTGAGCAAGCTGGCGAAGTGGAAGACCGCGATCCAGATGGTGGCGCTGAGCGTCCTGCTGGTCGGCGATGCCGGGCCCTCGTGGACGATGACCGCCGGCCTCGTGCTGCTGTGGGCCGCCGCCGGCCTGACCTTGATCACCGGCTACGACTATCTGCGCTCCGGGCTGGCGCACATGACCGAGACCGAACCACCGCCGCCGCGCGAGGCGAAACCCAAGGTCGCCGGCAAGCCCGCCGACTCGGCGGCGTGAGGACGCGATGAAGGTGAAGTATTTCGCCTGGCTGCGGCAGAAGGTCGGCCTGTCCGAGGAGGACGTCACGCCGCCGCCCGAGGTCGCGACGGTGCAGGATCTGGTGACCTGGCTGTCCGCGCAGAGCGCCCGCCATGCCGATGCCTTCGCCGAGGCCAAGGTGTTCGGGGCGGCGATCGACAAAAAGGTCGCGACCTTCGCCACGCCGATCGCGGGCGCCGGCGAAGTCGCCTTCTTCCCGCCCTTCACGGGTGGCTGATCATGCCCTGCCCACTGTCATCCTCGGGGCCGTCCGCGACGCCGAAGATGACAGTGCTTTCGTAGTCGGTGCGAGATGACCGTCCGTGTCCAACGCGAGGATTTCGACGTCGGCGCCGAGCTCGCCGGTCTCGCCGCCGGCAACCGGCGCGTCGGCGCCATCACCAGCTTCGTCGGCCTGGTGCGCGACCTGCACGTGCGCGAGGGCTATCATCGAGACGCGATCGACGCGATGACGCTCGAGCACTATCCCGGCATGACCGAGACGGCGCTCGAGGAGATCGAGGCCGAGGCGAACAGACGCTGGCCGCTGGAGGCCTCGCTGATCATCCATCGCCACGGCCGCCTCGAGCCCGGCGACCGCATCGTGCTGGTGGCCGTCGCCTCGCCGCACCGCGAGGCGGCGTTCGAGGCCTGCCACTTCCTGATCGACTGGCTCAAGACCAAGGCCCCGTTCTGGAAGGTCGAGGACACGCCCGGCGGCGAGCAATGGGTCGGCGCGCACGAGGGCGATGACCAGGCAGCGAAGAAGTGGGAGCGCTAAAGCGCGCTCACGGATGGTAGACCCGCACCGCCCTCAGCAATTCACCGTCCCATTCGAGGATCTCGGCAACGCGATGCGCCGTGGCGTCGATGCCCGACCTGCGCAGGTACTCCAACGCCAACAGGCTCTCGCATTCGACGACGTTGAGGAACTCGAAGCGCAGCCAACCCGCGCGCGCGAATGCCCTGCGCGCGTAGGCGAGCACCTCGTCGCGACCCTCGAGCGAAGTACGGCCGCCGAGCTCGGGCATCGCTACCGCAACCCTGGCGCTGTCATGCCTGCCGTCGGCGGCGTAGAGCGCCGCGACCTGCGCGGCGTCGCCGCTGTGCCAGGCCTCGCGCCATCTCGCCACGCGCGCGGAGATCGCGCCGCTCACGCGGCGCGTTCCATCGCTTCGTCGACGAGGTGGTCGTTCTCGCCGAAGCCCTCGCAATCGTCGCGCAGCACCAGCGCGGCGAAGTCGTCGATCAGCGTCCTCGCCAGCGGCCCGACCTGGTAGTGCCGGCCCTCGATCTCGCGCACCGGCGTGATCTCGGAGGCCGAGCCGGTGAGGAAGACGTCGGTGGCGCGCGCCAGATCCTCGGGCCACACTTCACGCTCTTCGACCTCCAGCCCGCGCGCGCGGGCGACACCGATCACGGCGCGGCGCGTGATGCCGTCGAGGAAGTTGTCGGGCGTTGGCGTCACCAGCCTGCCGTCGATCGACAAGAAGATGTTGGCGCCGGTGGCCTCGGCGATGCGCCCTTTCCAGTCCAGCATCAGCGCGTCGTCGAAGCCGGCGGCGATGGCGCGATCCTTCTCCAGGGTGCAGATCACGTAGAGCCCGCCGCATTTGCTCTCGCCCGGCGCGCTTTCCGGCGCCGGCCGGCGAAACCGGGCCATGCGCAGGCGCACGCCGAGAAGCCGCGCCTCACCGCTGAAATAGTTCGGCCAGGCCCAGGGCGCGATGGCGAGATGGGTCGCCGTGCCGATCCCCGAGACGCCCAGCGCCTCCGAGCCGCGCCAGGCGATCGGCCGCACGTAGCCCTCGCTCAGCCCGTTGGCCCTGACCACCGCGCGTGTAGCCTCGTCGATCTGCCGGCGGGTCCAGGGGATCTCCAGGTCGACCAGCCGTGCCGAGCGCAGCAGGCGCGCGCTGTGCGCAGCCAGCCGGAAAACCCGGCCGCCGTAGATGCGCTCACCCTCGAAGACCGAGGAGCCGTAGTGCAGCGCATGCGTCAGTGCATGAGCCCGCGCCTCGCGCCACGGCACCAGCCCACCGTTCAGCCAGATCCAGCCGTCACGGTCATCCATCGTCTCGGTCATGACAATTCTCCCTCTGGAATTGTCCCAGTCATTCCGTTTGGAAGGGTCCAGGAGCAACTTTGAACCATAATGTCAGTGATACAGACTATGTCAATAATATTGACTTATATGGATCCACGACAGCAACCATGACAAATCCCGTTTCGGGCCTTTCCCGCATCGGTCCTATCGCCTAGGATCGCCACAATCCCTGTCGATCATCAGGCTGAGAATGTCCGACGCACGTCCAGCGCCCCCTCCCATCCCGCCCTTCGTGCGCGACGACGACCTGCGCCAGAGCATCGAGTTGCTGTTCTTCGCCTACCGCGATTTCACCGGCGAGGCCGACCAGATGCTGGTGGCCGTCGGTTTCGGCCGCGCCCATCATCGCGCGATCTATTTCATCGGCCGCAACCCCGGCATCACCGTCGGCGGCCTGCTGCGTATCCTGAAGATCACCAAGCAGTCGCTGTCGCGCGTGCTGCGCGAGCTGATCGACGGCGGCTACGTCTCGCAGGACACCGGCCGCAACGATCGCCGCCAGCGCCTGCTGGCGCTGACCGCCAAGGGCGAGGAGCTCGAGCGCGAGCTGACCGGCCGCCAGCGGGCGCGCTTCGCGCGCGCCTTCGGCGAGGCCGGCGCCGACGCCATGGCTGGCTTCCGCCGCGTCATGCTGGGCATGCTCGACCGCGAGCAGCGACCGGAGATCGAGCGGCACATCGGCGTGCGCCGCTAGAAGGCATGGACGAACCGCACATCCTCGTGGTCGACGACGACCAGCGTCTGCGCGAGCTGTTGCGCGGCTATCTCTCGCGCAACGGCTTTCGCGTCACGCTCGCGGCCGACGCGGCCGAGGCGCGCCACAGCATGGCGGCGATGCAGTTCGACCTGATGGTGCTCGATGTCATGATGCCGGGCGAGAGCGGCATCGACTTCGCCACGACCCTGCGCACCAAGGACCGTGCCTTGCCGATCCTGATGCTGACGGCGATGAACGAGCCGCGCGACCGCATCGCCGGGCTGGAAAGCGGCGTCGACGACTACCTCGCCAAGCCCTTCGAGCCGCGCGAGCTGCTGCTGCGCCTGCAGGCCCTGCTGCGGCGCGTGGCGCTGCAGCGCACGCCGCCGCCGGCCGAGAAGGTGGCGCTGGGCGACATGCAGTTCGACTTGGGGCGCGGCGAGCTGCTGCGCGAGGACGGCGAGCGCATCCGCCTGACCGAGGCCGAGGTCGTGCTGCTGCGCGCGCTGGCCACCCGCGGCGGCGATCCGGTCGACCGTGAGGCACTGGCGCGCGAGTTGGGGGGCGACGTCAACGCGCGCACGATCGACGTGCATGTCACCCGGCTTCGGCGCAAGATCGAGCCCGATCCGCGCTTTCCGCGCTACCTGCTGACGGCGCGCGGCGCGGGCTACCGGTTGGTGGGCGAATGACCGCAGGACGTGACAGCGGAGAGCGGCGATGAGCATCGGCGACCTGGGCCGGGCCGGCGTCGCACGCCCGCTGGCGACGCTGCGCAACGCCCTCGTGCGCGCGCTGCACTACCTGCGCGACCTGCGCCCGCGACAGGCCGTCGGCACCTTGGTGCCGCGTACCCTGTTCGGCCGCGCCACGCTCGCCATCATGGTGCCGACGCTGGCGCTGCAGATCTTCGTCACCTTTCTGTTCTACGAAATCCTGTGGGACAATGTGACGAGGCGCATGGCCCGATCGCTGGTCGGCGACATCAACCTGGTGATCGCCGCGCACGAGCAATTCGGCCCCGACGATCCGCGCGTCCACTGGCTGCTGGAACGCGCCGAGACCGACTTCCGCGGCGCCATGACATTCACCAAGGGCGAGAAGCTCGCGCCATGGCCCGGGCCACCGACGTTCAGCATCATGCAGCGCGAGCTCGCCGGCATGCTCGATCTCTATCTGCAGCGTCCCTACGCCATCGACGCCGACTCGCAGGAGAAGAAGGTCATCATCGCCGTCCAGCTGCCCGATGGCACGCTGCGGATGGTGGCGCCGCTCAGCCGCCTGTGGACGCGCACAAGCTGGCTGTTCGTCGTGCTGATCGCCGGTATGAGCCTGATTCTGTTCGGCCTGGCCATCCTCTTCGTGCGCCGCGAGCTCAGGCCGGTGATGAAGATCGGCATGATCGCCGAGGCGCTGGGCAAGGGACGCGAGGTGCCGGACTTCCGTCCAGAGGGCTCGATCGAGGCGCGTCAGACCGCCAGCGCCTTCCTCACCATGCGCGATCGCCTGGGTCGCCAGATCCAGCAGCGCACCGAGATGCTGGCCGGCGTCAGCCACGATCTGCGCACGCCGCTCACCCGCATGAAGCTCAGCCTCGCCATGCTCGACGACCTGCCGGAGAAGCGCGAGCTCGAGGCCGATGTCGCCGATATGGAGCGCATGGTCGAGGGCTATCTCGCCTTCGCCCGCGGCGAGGGCGACGAGCAGGCGGTCGAGACCGACCTGTCGCACCTCATCGCCGATGTCGTCGAGGGCGCCCGCCGCGCCGGCGCCGGCGTCTCGACTGCGTCCGACGGCGAACCTCGCGCCAGGGTGCGTCCACTGGCGATGAAGCGCGCCATCGGCAATCTCGTGTCCAACGCCCAGCGCCACGGCAGGCGGGTCCAGGTGGCTCTGGTGCGCCGCAAGGCGGCGGTCGAGGTGATCGTCGACGATGACGGGCCGGGCATCCCGCCGGGGCGGCGCGAGGAGATGTTCCGACCCTTCCACCGGCTGGACGGCTCGCGCAACCCGCGCACCGGCGGCGTCGGTCTGGGCCTGACCATCGCGCGCGACGTGGCGCGCAGCCACGGCGGCGACGTCCATCTCGAGGACTCGCCACTGGGCGGCCTGCGCGCGCGGATCAGGGTGCCGGTGTAGCGATCCCAGGCAGACTCCCGGGCTAGCCGATCGTGACGCCGTGCGCGGCGCAGACCGCGCCGATGTCCTCGGCCGCGAAGCCGCCGCGCTCGGTCAGCCGATCGAGATCCTTGAACATCGGCGCCAGCTTGGACTGCGCGGCACCCAGCACCAGCAGCCGCGTGACACCGTCAGTCTCGTTGCGGAAGCCGTGACGCACCCCGGCCGGCAGGTGGATGAACGAGCCCGCTTCGGCAACGCTCGGACCTTCATCGGTGTCGAGGGTCAGGGCGCCCTCGATGACGAAGAACGCCTCGTCGTCATCCTCGTGGACGTGCGGCGGAACGGCGTAGCCGGCGGGCATCGGATGGTCGGCGACGAAGAACGCACCGGCACTCTTCACCAGCATGTGCGCACCCAGGACGTTGAGGTGCTGTCCTTCCTTCGGGCCGACGACGGCGATCTGCTGAGACATGTCGAACTCCTCCTCGAGGTTTCGCAGAGGTAAGTCCGATCGGCCGCGACAGGTAGCCGGCCGGTGATGGACAGATTGTTCGGAAAATGCGAACAAACTCTACTATGGATCTGCTCGACGTCATGCGCGTCTTCGTGCGCGTGGTCGACGAGGCGAGCTTCACGCGCGCCGCGGCCGCCCTGCGCCTGTCGCGCTCCTCGGCGAGCGAGAAGGTGCGCGAGCTCGAGGAGATGCTGGGCGTACGCCTTCTTCAGCGTACGACGCGCCGGGTCGGCGTCACCGAGGCCGGGCGCGCCTTCTATGCGCGGAGCAAGCGCACCATCGAGGAGGCCGACGCCGCGCGCCGCGAAGCGCAGGCGCTCAGCCGCGATCCCGCCGGAAGGCTGCGCGTCGGCGCGCCGGAGATGTTCGCACGGGTCTTCCTGGTGCCGGCGCTGGCCGCGTTCCTGCGGCGCCATCCGTCGCTGTCGGTCGAGCTGATCGAATCGGCGCGTCCGGCCAATCTCGTCGGGGAAGAGCTCGATCTGTCGATCCGCATCGCAGGTTCGCTGGAGCCCGCGGTGATCGCGCGGCGCATGGCCTCGTCGCGCGTCACCATCTGCGCCGCGCCCGCCTACCTCGCCGAGCGCGGCGCACCGCGCGCTCCCGAGGACATCACCAGGCATGCCTGCCTCGGATTCTCACCGTTGGAATGGGGCCGCCTGTGGACGCTCAGCCGGAACGGCGAGACCCGGCGAATCGATGTCGTGCCGCGCCTGCTGTGCGACACGGGCGAATCTCTGCTGACGGGCGCGCGTGCCGGTCTCGGTCTTGCGCCCTTGCCGAACTGGGCGGTCGGCGACGACATCGCCGCCGGCCGCCTGGTGCCGGTGCTGGCCGACTGGACCACGCCGGAGCGGGGCATCTATGCCGTGTTCCCGTCCAACCGCCAGGTGCCGGCGAAGGTCAGGGCCTTCGTCGCCCACATTGCGCGCGAGCTGAAGGCACGCGGCCTCTGAAGCGCGTCCCTTGATCCCTCGCTCCGCTCGGGTTGACCGATGAGCTCTAAAACAGCTTGCCGCCGTTGGGCACGGATTTGTCGGGCGCGATCAGCACCACGCCGCCGGACTCGTCGGGAAAGCCCAGCGTCAGCACCTGCGACATGAACTTGCCGATCTGGCGCGGCGGGAAGTTCACGACAGCGGCCACCTGGCGGCCGACCAGCGCCTCGGGCGTGTAATGCACCGTGAGCTGGGCGGAGCATTTGCGTGTGCCCAGCTCGGCGCCGAAATCGATCACCAGCTGGATGGCGGGCTTGCGCGCGCCTTCGAAAGGGCGCGCCTCGATGATGGTGCCGACACGGATGTCGACCTTCTCGAAATCGGCCCAGGCGATGGTCTCTGTCATGGCAGCAGCATAGCCTGAAGACGCGAAAAGGGCCGCTCCAAGGGAGCGGCCCTCAGTCGAACCGGCAAACGGGGGAGGAGGAGCTGCCGGCCCGACGATTTCCAAATGCTGAAAGCGCCTAGTTCTTCTTGGCGATCATCGCCTTGATCTCTTCGATCACCTCGGCGACGCGGGCGTTGACGGCATCGAGCGTCTGCGCGTTGCTCTTGGCGACCATCTCCGACAGCTCGCGCAGATTGGCGATCGCCGTCTCGTAGGTCTTCTTGGCGGCGTCGGCCTGCTTGGCGGCCTTCTCCTCGAAGGAGGCGGCGGCCATGATCTCGCTGGCCGACTTGCTGAACTCCTCGGTCATCGCCTTGACCATGTCGGCCTGGCGCTCGGCCAGCGCCTTGAACGCCTCGAAGGCGGCCTGGTTGGCCGTGGTGATGACGGCGATGTTCTTGCGCTGCGCCTCGGCGAGGGCCTCGACGTTGAACGCGGCCGGGAACTTGAAATCGGCGGCGGTCGGCATCTTGAACTCGCCCCACACCTTGGTGAAGTCGACATCGGCGAAGGGGAACTTGAAGGTCTGCGTCATCGGTCTCTCCATTGCGGGGGCCGTCGCGGCGGCCGCGGTCACGGTGGGCTTGGCGGCGCTGGCGCCCCTGGCGGAAGCTTTGCGAGCAGCCATCGGGGTCTCCTCGTGCCTGACTCCGAGGGCGCAACCGGGAGACGCCGCCATCGAGGTCTAATTGATCATGGTTGCAGTTTTGTGCGCTGCAACACGATGACCATGTAAGGCCTTGGGGCGTGTTGCGTCAAGGTGATTTTGTGCACCGCACAATACGCGGCCATCAACGCTTGCGGTCAGGTGCCTGTCGGCTCGGCCTCGGCCGCAGGCGGTTCCGGGCTCTGTCGCCGACGTCGCCGTGGGATGCTTTTGCCAAATCTATCAAGGCGTTGTGCCCAGCCCTCGAGCCCCTTCAGGCGCGAATCCAGCGCCACCATGGTCTTGCCGAGATCGGCGCTGTCATCGTGCAGCCACGTCCGCAGGACGGAAGCGTGCAAGGCAGCCAGCGACTTTTGCCGCAACGCACCAACGAAACCCTCGGCCGTCAGGCCGGATGCCTCCAGGACGACGGCCATAGAGCGCATCAGTGCCGGTCGCAGGGCGAGCGCCGCCAACGGATCGCGCGCCAGCCCCTCGGCCAGGGCGGCGATTGTGTCGCGGTGCGGCCTGAGCGCATCGTAGCGGCGCATCATGGTGTCGAACAGGCGATCGCGGACGGTCTCGTCGGGGTCGGGCACCGCCTCGACACCCGCGAGCACCTGGCGATCGATTTCGGCCAGGAAGGCGCCAACGATCGCCGCCTTGGTCGGGAAGATCGCGTAGAGCTCGGCGAAAGGCACCGCCGCCTCGGTCGCGATGGCGCGCAAGGTGACGTCGCGCCAGCCGTGCGCGGCGATCAGCCTCAGCGCGGTGGCGACGATGGCGGCGCGCTGCTCCGACATCAGCCGGCGAGCTCCCGGCTGCGTCGGGTCGCGGCGTCGATGGCGCGGTCGAACAGCGGCTGGATCGCGTCGCCGGCCATCAGCACCTTCAATGCCTCGGCGGTCGTGCCGCCCGGGCTGGTGACGTTGACGCGCAATTGTGCGGCGCTGTCGTCGGAGCGCGCCAGCAGCTCGCCCGAACCCGACACGGTTCCACGCGCCAGCCGGGTCGCCAGCTCGGCCGGCAACCCGGCCTTCACGCCGGCCGCCGCCATCGCCTCGGCGAGCAGGAAGACATAGGCCGGGCCGCTGCCCGAGACGGCGGTCACCGCGTCCATCAGGCCCTCGTCGTCGACCCAGTCGACACTGCCCACCGCCGACAGCAGATCCTGGCAGCGTGCGCGTTCGGCTTGGCCGACACCGGAGCCGGCGACGCACACGGTCACCCCGCGCCGCACCGCCGCCGGCGTGTTCGGCATGGCGCGCACCAGCTTCGCATTGTCGCCGAGATGGCGACGGAAATAGGCGAGCGTCTTGCCGGCGGCGATCGACAGGAAGGTGGCACCGGCGTCGGCGAATCGGCGCAGCCCGGGCAACGCGACATCCATGGTCTGCGGCTTCACCGCCAGGACCACGAGGTCGGGGGCAAAGGAGGCCGGCAGGGCGTCAATCGAACCGACAATCGAGGCGCCGGCGATCTTCGGCTGGATGGCCTCGACCGGCTCGATCACCGCGAGATCAGCGGGCTTGAGGCCGCGCTCCAGCCAGCCCTCGAGCATCGCGCCGCCCATCTTGCCGCATCCCACCAGCAGCAGCTTTCCGCCCGCCATGGTTCCCTCCAGTTCCTGCCGGAGCGACCATACATCAGTCCCTCGGCGGCACGAACATGTAGCCGACGCCGCGCACCGTGCGGATGGTCTCGGGATGGGCCGGATCGATCTCGATCTTCTTGCGCAGGCGCAGGATGCGCTGGTCCATGGCGCGATCGAAGGCCTCGAGCCCGCGATGCGCTGTGCTTTCCAGCAGCCAGTCGCGCGCCAGCGGCCGGTTGGGATTGTCGACGAAAAGCTTGAGCAGGTCGAACTCGCTGGCCGCCAGGGTCTCGGACTCGCCGCTGGCGGTATCGACCAGAGCGCGCGAATCGAGATCGAGTTCGCAGCGGCCCATGCGCACGCGCTTGCCGTCGTTGACCGGCCGCGCTGCCGCACGCGGCGCGCGGCGCAGCACGCTGCGCACGCGCGCCAACAGCTCGCGCGGTTCGTAGGGCTTGGCGATGTAGTCGTCGGCGCCGGTCTCCAGGCCGACCACGCGGTCGACGGTGTCGCCGGCGGCGGTGACCATGACGATGCCGACATGCGGATCGCGCGAGCGCAGCCAGCGCGCCAGCGTCAGCCCATCCTCGCCGGGCAGGCCGACATCGAGCAGCACCAGGGCCACCACCTCGCGTTCGACGGTGCGACGCAGACCGGTACCGCCGTCGACCCCGGTGACGCGGAAGCCCTGCTTCTCCAGGTACTGGAGCAGCAGGCGACGCTGCGTGCCGTCGTCCTCGACAACGATCAGATGCGGTCGGTCTTCCGCGGCCACGCCCACTCCCCCCTTGGCTGAGCGCCAGCCTGCAAGGCGCGGGCGGACTCATGCGAGCCGGAATCAGTAGCACCACCGGGCGGTTGTACGCCATGGTTCCGTGCGCACGGCCAAAGCGCATGCCGTCGCGCATGCAACACCCCGGAGGCAACGGCCTGGCGTGCGGCCGGCAGCCGCCCCCTCCCCCGGTGCCGCCGCCTCCATCGCGTTACAGACGTTACAATCGTCCCCTCGGCGCGAGACATGGGCGTGACAGAGGGGTGCGAGGCTGGCCGGTCCGGTCAGAGGAACCCATGACGACGCCCGTCTCAGCCGCTTCGCCCGCGGCGGCGCATTCCATCGATACGGCGATGCGCCGAACGCTGCTCGATTCAATGGTGTCCTCACCCTATGGCGTCGATGCCATCTGGCTGATCGTCATGGTCTCGATCTGGAACTCGGTGCCACCGCCGCGCGCGCTCGTGCTGGCGATCGCCTACGGCACGATGGCCGCCATCCGCTACGGCTTCCACTTCCTTTATGTCCGGCGAAAGCCCGCCGACGATCGCCTGGAGGCCTGGCTGCGGGTCTATGTGGTGATCTCCATCGGCATCGGGCTGGGGTGGACCGCGCAGACTCTCGTCCTCTTGGGCACGGTGCCGAGCTTCGTCTGGGTGCTGCCGCTGGTGGCGCTGGGCGTGATGACGGTGAACGCCGCCTATGCGCGGGCGCTGCATCTGCCGACGGCGCTCGGATTCTTCGTTCCGGCGCTGCTGCCGCAAGCGATCGGTCTGGCGTTCCAGGACGATGCCATCGCGCGCGGGCTGGGTGTCGGCTCCCTCGCCTATCTCGTCGCGCTGGCGCTGTGGACGCGCGGCGTCCACCGTCGTCTGCGCGAACGATACACGGTCGAGGCCGAGCTGCGCGCGGCGCTGGCGCACAACGCCGACCTGCAGGATGAGCTCAAGCGCGGCCGGCGTACGCTGAACACGGTGCTCGACAATCTCGACGACGGCGTCGAGCTCTATGACTCAGCCGACCGGCGGATCTTCGGCAACGCCGCGATCCGCCGGTTGCACGACATCCCCGAGGGCGTCTATGCGCGCACGGCCACGGCGCGCGACATGATCGCCTGGCGCTTCGACCGCGGCGAGTTCGGCCCGGCCGCCGACCGTGATGCCGAGATCGACCGCCGTGCGGCCGTCCTGCACGACCCGGCGGCGGTCATCCAGCGTCCTACGGTGACCGGTCGGACCGTCGAACTGCGCTTCAAGCAGCTGCCGGACGGCGGCGTGCTGTCGATGCACCGCGACATCACGCGGCTCAAGGAGCGCGAGGCCGAGCTGGCCGCCGCCAAGGAGGAGGCCGAGGCCTCGCGGCTCGCAGCCGAGACGGCGCAGAACGTCATGCGCACCGTGCTCGATGCGATGGACGACGGCGTCATCCTGATCGACCGCGCGGGCCGCTGTCGCTACACCAACCGCGCCATCCGCGACGTCTACCAGGTCGACGAGGAAACCCTCGCCAAGCTGCCGACGATCCGCGACATCTTCCTCTACCAGGCCCGGCGCGGCGATTACGGCCCGCTGAAGGATCCCGAGGCGTCCGTGGACCGCCTGATCGAGCGCTTCTGGCGCGGCGAGGCGGACCGCATGGGACGGACGGTGACCGGGCGCTGGCTCGACTACCGCTACCATCCCCTGCCCGACGGCAGCATCGTGATGACGCATCGCGACATCACCGACCTGAAACGGCACGAGGACGAGCTGGCGGCCGCCAAGGAAGAGGCCGAACGCGCGCGCGCCGAGACCGCGCAGGCGCTGGAGCGGCTGCAGGTCGTGATCGAGAACATGAGCGACGGCGTCATGCTGTTCGACCGCGAGCTGCGCTGGGCGATCGACAACCAGAAGGTCCGCGACCTGCTGGATCTGCCGAAGGAAGTCGCCCATCTCGGCGCCGCCAGCGCCGACATCCAGCGCTTCCAGGTCGAACGCGGCGATTTCGGTGACATCGAGGATGTCGAGGCCGACGTGCGCGGCTGGCTCGAGCGGCGTCGCTCGATCGGCCACTTCACGTATGGCCGCTGGACGCGATCCGGGCGCTTCGTCGAGTACACCTCGCGGCCACTGCCCAATGGCGAGATCGTCGCGACCTATCGCGACATCACCGAGCTCAAGCGCACCCAGGCCGAGGCCGAGCAGGCGCGCAACCGGCTGGAGGACGCCATCCGCGCCCTGCCGTCGGGATTCTCGCTGCACGACGACGAGGCTCGCCTCATCGTCTTCAACGACCCTTACGAACGCTTCTTCGGCAACACCCCCGGCCTGCTGAAGATCGGCGGGCGCTACGAGGATCTGCTGCGCGAGATGCAGCGGCGCGGCAGAGTGCGCCCCGAGCACCGCGACCGCGGCGAAGCGTGGATCGCCGAGATGGCCGCCCACCACCGCAGTTCCTTCGGCGACCGCGAGATGGCGACTGCGGACGAGCGCTGGATCCGCATCTCCAAGCACCCGACGCGCGACGGCGGCGTCGTCACACTGGTCACCGACCTGACCGAAGCCAAGGCGCGCGAGCGCGAGCTGGCGCGCGCGCGGGCCGACGCCGAGGGCGCGCTGTCGACCGCGCGCACCATCATCGAGACCATGCCGATCGGCGCCGCGCTGATCAGCGCCGACAACCGCATCCGCCTGTCCAATCGCCGCCTGACTGAGCTGCTTGAGCTGCCCGACGAGCTGGGCGCCGAGGGCCGGCCCTACGTCGATGCCATGCGCCACATTTGGCGGCGCGGCGACTTCCCCGGCGACGCCCCGTTCGACGACCGCGTCCGCGAGTTCTTCACCCGCATCCGCGACGAGCGCGATCTGCGCTACGAACGGCGGATGCCCAGCGGACGGCATGTCGAGTTCCGCTTCACGGCGCTGGCCGATGGCGGGGTGCTTGGCAGCTATGTCGACATCACTGAGAGCAGGCGCCAGCAGGAGGCGCTGGCGCGCGCGCGCGCCGACGCCGAGGACGCGCTGTCGACGGCGCGGACGATCATCGAGACCATGCCGGTCGGCTCAGCCCTGGTCGGCGCGGACCGCCGCATCCGCCTGTCGAACGCGCGGTTCACGGAGTTGCTCGACCTGCCGGCGGAATTCGGCAGCGAAGGCCGATCCTATGTCGATTCCATGCGCGCGCTGTGGGAGCGCGGCGACTTCCCCGGCAGCGATTTCGAGGAGCGTACCGCCACCTTCTTCCGGCTCATGCAGCAGGCTGGGGGACTGCACTACCAGCGGCAGATGCCGAGCGGCCGGCACATCGACTTCAACTCGACCGTCCTGGCGGATGGCAGCTTCCTGTGTACCTATGTCGACACGACCGAGGCCAAGCGGCACGAGGAGGCGCTGGCCCGGGCACGCGACGAGGCCACCGAAGCGCGCCGGCGGCTGGTTTCGGCCATGGAAAGCATGGCCGACGGCATCGCCTTCCTCGACACGGACGAGCGCCTGCTGCTGTGCAACGAGGCCTATCGCGGCTTCATGCGCGGCATGCCCGAGATCGTCACGCCGGGCACGAAGCTGGCGGACGCGGTCGCGCATGCCGGCCTGGTCGGCGCCGCCCCGCCGGGAAGGGCCGCCGAATGGACCGTCGCGACGATGGCCGCCTTGCGCGCCGGCGAGCTCACCCTCATCCCCTATGGTCCGCAGCAATGGGCGCGCGTGCTGATGCGCCGGGGCGAGGATGGGCGCGCGGTCATCCTGATCACCGACGTGTCGCAGGAACGCCGACGCCAGCGCGACCTCGAGCGCGCGCTGGCGGCCGCCGAGGCCGCCGGTCGCGAGGCCACTGCGGCCCGCGCCCTGCTGCAGGACGCCATCGACTCGACGCCAGACGGCTTCGCGCTGTGGGACGAGGAGGACCGGCTGATCGTCTGCAACGACGGCTACCGGCGCTACTACGGCGGTGTCCCGCTGAAGGTCGAGCCGGGCCTGCGTTTCGCCGAGATCCTCGCCGCGGGCTTCGACGCCGGGCTGTTCGTCGACGCGCCCGAGGATCGCGACGCCTTCCTCGCCGCGACCCTGCGGATGCGCGCCAATCCCCGCACGGCGCCACGCGAGCATCGCCTGCGCGGCGACCTCTCGCTGCAGGTGATCGACAGGCGGACCGCGAGCGGTGGCCTGGTTTCGGTCTACGCCGACATCTCCGAGCAGAAGCGCCGCCAGCGCGAGCTGGAGCAGGCGCGCGACGCGGCGGAGGCAGCCGGCCGCGACGCCGCCAACGCCCGCACGCGACTCGTCGACGCCATCGAGGCGCTGCCCAACGGCTTCGTCCTGTTCGACGCCGAGGATCGCCTGGTGCTGACCAACCAGCGCTTCCTCGAGTACTACGCCGAGATCGCCGACATCACCGTTCCCGGCGTGCATGTGCGCGAGATGCTGACCCAGGGTGCGATCCGCGGCGCGGTCTCGACCGGCAGCAAGAGCGTCGAGGACTGGGTCGAGACGCGCATGGCCATGCGCGGCAACCCCGGCGCGCCGATGGAGACACGCCAGCCCAATGGCCGCTGGATCGTCATTGGCGAGCGGCGCACGCGCGAAGGCGGGCTGGCCGGCATTTACACCGACATCTCCGAGCTCAAGCGCCGCGAAGCCGAGCTCGAGCAGGCGCGCGACGAGGCCGAGACGGCCAACCAGGCCAAGAGCACCTTCCTCGCGACCATGAGCCACGAGATCCGCACACCGATGAACGGCGTGCTGGGCATGATGGAGATCCTCGAGCGCCAGGGCATCGACGATGAGCAGCAGTCGACCGTCGAGACGATGCGCGAGTCGGCTCAGGCCCTGCTGCGCATCATCGACGACGTGCTGGACTTCTCGAAGATCGAGGCCGGGCGGCTGGAGCTGGAATCGACGGCGTTCTCCCTCTCCGGCGTGATCGAGGGCGCCATGGCGGCGGTTCGCCCGCAGGCGATCGACAAGAGCCTGCCGCTCTCGACCGACATCGACCCCGGCTCGTCCGACGCGCTGGAGGGCGATCCGGTGCGCGTGCGCCAGATCCTGCTCAACCTCGTGGGCAACGCGGTGAAGTTCACCGAGCGCGGCTTTGTGCGCATCGCGGCATCGACCGCGCCGTTGGGCGACGGCCGCATTCGCGTTCTGCTGTCGGTCGCCGACAGCGGCATCGGCATGGACGAAGCGCTGCTCGCGCGGCTGTTCGAACCCTTCGCCCAGGCCGACAGCTCGACCACGCGCCGCTACGGCGGCACCGGGCTTGGCCTGTCGATCGTGCGCCGCCTGGCACAGCTGATGGGTGGCGACGTCTCGGTCGACAGCAAGCCCGGGGCCGGCACCACCTTCCGCGTGACGCTGGTGCTGCGCGCTGCGCCGGACGACTCTCCGCTGCGCGCCATCGCGCCGCTGGCGGTGCGCGCGCGACGGACGCAGCCGGCTGCGCTTGCCGGCCGGGTGCTGGTGGTCGACGACCATCCCGTGAACCGCAAGGTGCTGGTCAAGCAGCTCGGGCTCCTGGGCATCGCCGCCGACACAGCAGCCGATGGGATCGAAGCACTTTCGATGTGGCGCATGGCCGCCTATGCCGCCGTGCTCGCCGACATCCACATGCCACGCATGGACGGCTACGAGCTGGCGGGCACGATCCGCCGGGAGGAAGGTGCGGCAGCGACCGAGGCGCGCCACACGCCGCTGATCGCCGTCACCGCCAACGCCATGCGCGGCGAGGAAGAACGCTGCCTCGCCGCCGGCATGGACGCCTATCTCGCCAAGCCGGTGACCTTCGAGCGGCTGCGCGCGGCGCTGTCGCGCTGGTTGCCGATCGGCCAGGACGACGACGAGATGGCGGACGCCACCGAGACGCCCGCGATCAACGAATTGACGCTGCGCGCGTGGCTGGGCGACGACCCCGACGCGGTCGCCGAACTGCTGCAGGATTTCCTGCGCGACGCGCGCCAGGCAGAGCGCGACATCGGCGCGTCATTGAGCGCGGGCAATCTGCCGGCGCTGGCGGCGACGGCGCATCGGCTGAAGGGGTCGGCCCTGGCGATCGGCGCGCGGCGGCTGGCCGAGATCGTGACCGCCCTCGAACAGGCGGGCCGTACCGGCGACCGCGCCGGCTGCCAGGACGGGCTGGGCTCGCTTGCCGGCGAGCTGCGACGGGTGGCCGGGGAGATCGGCCGATAGGGCTGGACGAAGGCGGCAGAGGGTGGTGCGCTTCTTGCTTATTTTCTGATCTGGCCATACAGGGCTGCGCCGGCTGGCCGGGCCAGCCTCGCCGCAAGCAGAGTCGGACCGATGAGTATCCACGTCGCCCTGCATCATCGCACCACATACCGCTACGACCGCACCATCGCCGTCGGTCCGCAGGTGGTGCGACTGCGGCCGGCGGCGCATTGCCGGACGCCGATCCTGTCCTATTCCCTGAAGATCGAGCCGGCGGAGCACTTCATCAACTGGCAGCAGGATCCGCAGGGCAACTGGCTGGCACGCCTGGTGTTTCCCGAAAGGACCGACCGCTTCGCGGTCAGCGTCGATCTCGTGGCCGACATGGCGGTGGTCAATCCGTTCGACTTTTTCCTCGAGCCTGACGCCGAGCACTATCCCTTCGCCTACGACGCCGAGCTTTCGGAGGACCTCGCGCCCTTCCGAAAGACCGCACCGCCCGGCCCGCTGCTCGCGGCCTGGCTGACCAGGGTCGATCGCGGCGGCAATCCACGCACGGTCGATTTCCTGGTGCGCCTGAACCAGCGCCTGCAGAGCGAGGTCGGCTATGTCATCCGTATGGAGCCCGGCGTGCAGACTTTCGAGCAGACGCTCGGTCTGGCGAAGGGCTCCTGCCGCGACACCGGCTGGCTGCTGGTCAACATCCTGCGCCATCTGGGTTTCGCCGCGCGCTTTGTCTCGGGCTACCTGATCCAGCTGATGCCCGACGAGAAGCCGCTCGACGGACCCGAGGGACCGACGCACGACTTCACCGACCTGCATGCCTGGTGCGAGGTCTATCTGCCTGGCGCCGGCTGGATCGGACTGGATCCGACCTCCGGCCTGATGGCCGGCGAAGGCCACATCCCGCTTGCCTGCACGCCCGAGCCGCAAAGCGCCGCGCCGATCGAGGGCATGGTCGAGCAGGCCGAGGTCGACTTCACCTTCGACATGGCGGTAACGCGCGTGCGCGAGACGCCGCGCACCACCAAGCCATACGAGGACGAGACCTGGCGCCAGATCGTGGCGCTGGGCGAGGCGATCGACGGCCGGCTGCATCGTGCCGACATGCGCCTGTCGATGGGCGGCGAGCCGACCTTCGTGTCGATCGACGACATGGATGGCGTCGAGTGGAACACGGCGGCCCTGGGTCCCGACAAGCGCCGTCTCGCCGGCCGGCTGTTCCGCCGCCTCGCGTCGCGATTCGCCAAGGGGCCGTTGCTGCACTATGGCCAGGGCAAATGGTATCCGGGCGAGCAATTGCCGCGCTGGGCGCTGGGCTGCCACTGGCGACGCGATGGCGAGCCGGTCTGGCGCGAACCGCGCCTGATCGCGCATGAGGAGAAGCCGATCGGCGCCACCGAGGAACTCGCCGGCCGCTTCGGCCGCGCCCTCGCCGAGCGGCTACAGATCGATCCCGGCTACCTTCTGCCGGCCTTCGAGGACACCTGGTACTACCTCTGGCGCGAGCGCCGGCTGCCAGTGAACGTCGATCCCGCCGACTCGCGGCTCGACGACGAGATGGAGCGGGCGCGGCTGGCACGCATCTTCGAGCAGGGGCTCGAGAGCGTGATCGGCCATGTGCTGCCGATCCAGCGCGTCTACGGCAACGGGGCGCGCTGGCGCAGCGGGCCGTGGTTCGTGCGGCCGGAGAAAATGTACCTCGTGCCCGGCGATTCGCCGATCGGCTTGCGCCTGCCGCTTGACTCGCTGCCGTGGACCGCGCCGGGCGAGCGCGCACAGTTCTATGATACCGACCCCACCATGCCGCGCGAGCCGTTGCCGCCGCTGGACACCATGCGCCGCGTCGCGACAGTCATGATGCAGAGCGCGAGCGCGCGGCCGATGGACCGCGCCGGGGCGGCGGCCGGCAATGGCCGCCCCACGGGCAACCCGGCGCCGCTCGACACGATGCCGGGCAAGGGCATGTCGGCGAGCTGGCTGGTGCGTACCGCGATAGCCTTCGAGCCGCGCGACGGCCATCTGTTCGTCTTCATGCCGCCGACCGAGACCGCCGAGGACTATCTCGAGCTTGTCGCCGCGGTCGAGGATACCGCCGAAGAGCTCGACACGCCGGTGTTCGTCGAGGGCTACGCGCCGCCCTTCGATCCGCGGCTCAACCACTTCACGGTGACGCCCGATCCCGGCGTGATCGAGGTCAATATCCATCCCTCGCTGGGCTGGCGCGAGCTGGTCGAGAAGACCGAGATTGTCTACGAGGAAGCGCGCGCGACGCGCTTGGGCGCGCAGAAATTCATGCTCGATGGCCGCCACAGCGGCACCGGCGGCGGCAACCACATCGTCGTTGGCGGCGTCACGCCCGCCGACTCGCCGCTGCTGCGCCGGCCCGACCTGCTCAAGAGCCTGGTCGGCTACTGGCACAATCATCCCTCGCTCAGCTACCTGTTTTCCGGCCTGTTCATCGGCCCGACCAGCCAGCATCCGCGCGTCGACGAGGCGCGCAACGACCAGCTCTTCGAGCTCGAGATCGCCTTCAGGCAGGTTGCCGCCGGCCGCGAGGCGCCGCCCTGGCTGGTCGATCGGCTGTTCCGCAACATCCTGGTCGACGGCACCGGCAACACACACCGTTCAGAGTTCTGCATCGACAAGCTGTACTCACCCGACGGCGCCGGCGGCCGGCGCGGCCTCCTGGAGCTGCGCGCCTTCGAGATGCCGCCGCATCAGCGCATGAGCGTGGCTCAACAGCTTCTATTGCGCGGCCTGCTGGCGCATTTCTGGGACAAGCCGTACGACCGCCCGCTGGCGCGCTGGGGCACGCGCCTGCACGACGATTTCATGCTGCCGCACTTTGTCTGGCAGGACTTCACCGATGTCGTCGAGGATCTCAGGCTAGACTGCATCGGCGTCTGCGCCGACTGGTTCCTGCCGCACTTCGAGTTCCGTTTCCCCGAGATCGGCGGCATCGCGCAACGCGGCATCGAGCTGGAGCTGCGCCATGCGCTCGAGCCCTGGCATGTGCTGGGCGAGGAAGCCGGCGCCGGCGGCACGGCGCGCTATGTCGACTCCTCGCTCGAGCGCCTGCAGGTCAAGGCACAGGGCCTCAACGACGCGCGCCACTCCATCGTCTGCAACGGCTACGCCGTGCCGATGCGCGCGACCGGCGTGCCCGGCGAGTTCGTCGCCGGGGTGCGCTTCCGCGCCTGGCAGCCGCCCAACGCATTGCACCCGACCATCGGCGTGCACACACCGCTGGTGTTCGACATCCACGATGCGTGGAGCGGCCGCTCGATCGGCGGCTGCACCTACCACGTCTCGCATCCCGGCGGGCGCAGCTACGACCGCTTCCCGGTCAACGCCAACGAGGCCGAGGCGCGCCGCCGTGCCCGCTACGCCCCGATGGGTCACAGCCAGGGCAACATGAAGCCACCCCGGCGCCTCGACAACCCCGACCATCCGCTGACACTCGATCTGCGGCGAGCGTGAGGCAAGGTCCGCGGCGGTAGACCGTCGGCGGGCTCTGTGTCAGGCTCCGGTCCCCTCTAGGAAAGCCTCACCCGAAGCGATGGAATCGCTGCGCCTTTCGGGTCATTCGGCTGCGCCGGCTCCCTATGACGAGCTGGTCACCGGCCGTCATCAGATCCGCTACCACTGGCAGGGCCTGCTCGGCACGATGCGCGCGCTGCCCGAGGAGGCGCTGCGCGACCGCGTCGAGCGCGCGCGGCGTCAGCTGGCGGAAGGCGGCGGCACACGGGCGGTGGCGCCCGACGGCTCCGCCACCGAATGGACCTTCGAGCCGCTGCCGCTGATCATCACGCCGCTGGAATGGGAGACGCTGTCGGCGGGCCTGATCCAGCGCGCCCGTCTGCTCGACGCGATCCTCGCCGACGTCTACGGCCCCCAGCGCCTGCTCGCCGAGCACCGGCTGCCGCCCGTCCTGCTGCACGCCGATCCGCGCTTCATGCGGCCCTGCCGTCGCATGGACGGCGGAGGCCCGAGGCGCCGGCTCGTCCACTACGCCGCCGACGTGGTGCGCGGCGCCGACGGCTCGTGGTCCGTGCTGGCGGACTACACCGGCGCGCCGACCGGCGCGGGCTATGCGCTGTTCCTGCGCCGCGCCATGGCGCGTGCGCTGCCCGAGGCCTTCCGCTCGATCCCGGTGTGCGAGATCGCGCCGTTCTTCGACCACTGGCAGGCGGCGCTGCGCGATTGCGCGCCGTCGGGCGGCGACAATCCGCGCGTGGCGCTGCTGACCTCGGGCGCGTTTGCCCATACATATTTCGAGCAGGTCTTCCTCGCGCGCACACTGGGCATTTCCCTGGTCGAAGGCGGCGATCTCACGGTGCGTGCCGACGGCGTGTCGCTGAAGACCCTGGAAGGTCTCAAGCCGGTCGACGTCTTGCTGCGCCGTCTCGACGGTGCCTGGTGCGATCCGCTGGAGCTGCGCGCCGACTCGACGTTGGGCGTCAGCGGCCTGGCCGGCGCCGAACGTACCGGCACCGTCGCCATCGCCAACGCGCTGGGCAGCATGCTGGCGGAATCGGCGGCGTTGTCGCCCTTCCTGCCGACGCTGGCGCCGCTCGTGCTGGGCGAGGAGCTCGCGCTGCCGGCGCTCGACGTCTGGTGGCTGGGCGAGGAGCCGGCGCGGCGTGAGGTGCTGGCGCGTTTCGATTCGATGGTCATTCGCAGCCTGACGGGTGCCGATCGCGAGCCGATAACCGTGCGCGAGCTGCCGGGCGATCGCCGCACGGCGCTCATGGCGCAGATCAACCGGCAGCCCTGGGCCTATGTCGCGCAGCGGCCGGTAACCGCTTCGGTCGCCCCGTCCTGGTCGCCCGAGGGATTGCGGCCCGACCCGGTCGTCATGCGCGTGTATCTTGTCGCCGATGGCGACGGGTTTCGCGCCATGCCGGGCGGGCTGGGACGCACGGCGCCGGCCTCGCCGCTCTCGCGGCTGGGCCGCATCGATGGCCGGCTGCGCGACGTCTGGGTGCTGGCCGAGGACGACTCCGAGGTCGTGATCCCGTCGACGGCGCGCTTCCGCGGCGTGCCGATCCAGCGCGGCGGCGACGTGCAGAGCAGGGTCGCCGACAATCTCTTCTGGCTCGGCCGCTACACCGAGCGTCTGGACAACGCCGCGCGCCTGATCCGCGGCGCCCTCTCACGCCTCGCCCGACAGCCGCTGGGGCCGCGCGACCTCGTCGAGGTGCGCCTGCTGGCGCTGGCCTCGGCCGAGGCGCGCCTGATCTCGGCCCAGGACGCGATGTCGCCGCCCGACAGTGCGGCCTTGTTGCGCGCGCTGACCCGCTTCGCCGGCGACGAGCGCGCCTTCGGCGCGGCGCTGCGCGCCATCAGCCGTCTGGTGATGACCCTGCGCGATCGCCTGTCGGCCGACATGAGCGCGACGCTCGACACGCTGCTGGGCGCGATGTCGCGACGGCTGGAGACATCCACCGGCAACGTCGACGTGCTGCTGGCGCTGCTCGACGACACCATCCGCATGGTTGCCACCGTCGCCGGCCTGTCGCAGGAGAACATGACGCGCGGTGCCGGCTGGCGCTTTCTCGATCTCGGCCGCCGGCTGGAGCGCGCCTACTATGTCTGCAGCGGCGCGCATTTCGCCTTCACCCAGACGCCGGTGATCTGGGAATCGGCGATGCGGCTGGCGCTGGAGCTCTGCGATTCCACCATCACCTATCGCGGCCGCTATCTCGGCGCGCTCGAGCCGGCGCCGACGCTCGACCTGACCCTGCTCGACGAGAGCAACCCGCGCTCGCTCGCCTTCCAGGTCCACGCCATCGACCGCCATCTCGACGTGCTGGCGCGCACCACGGGTTCGCGTGTCGCCTTCGACGACACCGCGTTGCTTGCCGACATGCGCGCGGTGGTCGGGCTGTTCCAGACCGACGAGCGGGCCTGGCGACATCAAGGGCTGGCGCTAACCCGCCTGCGCGACACGCTCGGCGACACCGTCGACATCTTCACGCGCCTGTCCGACGAGCTGACGCGCACGCACTTCTCGCTGGTGCCGACAGCGCGGCGGCTCGGCGCCCCGGCGGAGTAGGCCATGCGCTACCGCGTCTCGCATCGCACGACCTATCGCTATTCCAGCCCCGTCGACCTGGCGCAGCATCTCGCGCATCTGCGCCCGCGCACATTGCCCGGACAGACCGTCACGCAGTGCGATGTCGCCGTCGAACCGGCGGCCGACGAGCGCGCCATGCACGTCGATCATTTCGGCAACACGGTCGACAGCTTCCGCATCGACACGGCGCACGAGGAGCTGGTGGTCGAGATGTGCGCCGATGTCGATGTGTCGCTGCCGGCGCCGCCGGCAGCCGAAGCCACGCCGTCATGGCAGGCGATGCGCGAGGCCTTCGCCGCGCCGTTCCCCTCGCAGATCGAGCCGGAAGAATTCGTGCATGCCTCGCCGCTGGTCGTGCCGGACGATGCGGCGCTCGCCTATGCGCGCCCCTCATTTCCCGAGGGCGCGACGATCCTGGAGGGTGCGCGCGATCTGACGCGCCGTATCCGTGCCGACTTCGTCTACACGCCCGGCGCCACCGATATCTCCACGCCGCTGGCCGAGGTCTTCGCCCGCCGCGTCGGCGTCTGCCAGGATTTCGCCCACGTGCAGATCGCCGCCCTGCGGTCGCTGGGGCTGCCGGCCGCCTATGTCTCGGGCTATATTCGCACCCATCGCGATCCCGGGCAGGCCGAGCTGCGGGGCGCCGATGCCAGCCACGCCTGGGTGGCCGTGTGGTGCGGACCTGAGGCCGGCTGGGTGCATCTCGACCCCACCAACGATCTGGTCGCTCATGACGAGCACGTGATCGTCGCCTGGGGCCGGGACTTCGGCGATGTCAGCCCGGTGCGTGGCATCATCCTCGGCGGCGGCCACCACACCTATGGCGTCGAGGTCGAGCTGGTGCCGTTGCCCTGATCGGGACCGGGGACGACTCGCCGCCGGTCCCAAAAAGGCTTCACTGCCAGACCGCGATGTCGATCAGCTTGCCGCTGATGCCCTTGATCGCACCGACCGAGGTCGCCTTTCCGCTCGCGATATCGATCGTGTAGAGCGTGCCGCCGGCGATCATCCAGGCAGTGTTCTTCTCGCCCTCGGTGGCGATGTCGACCACGGCGTCGGCGAGGTTGGCGACGCCAATCGCGCCACGGGTCTTGAGGATGCCGTCGTTGGGTGGGCTCTGCAGCACCCACGCGCCGGTGCCGCCATCGATGTGAAAGAGATCGGTTGCCTTCGCGCCATTCAACGCGTTGGTGTAGGCACCCGCTACCACGGCAGGCTTCCTCGACGCATTGGCATCGGCTGGATCGAAGCTCAGCGGCTTGTCGACGATTGTCGCGCCGGTCTCGACATTGATGCGCAGGCTCACACCACCGGCCGCGATCACGCGCAGACGGTCGGCGGCCGGGTTGAAGTCGACCACCGGTCGATCGCCCATCGTCACCTTCTCGGAGATCATGCTGACCTTGGTCGTGGCCCCGGTCTTCGGATCGACGGTGACGATCTGGCCGTTGATCGACACGCCGTAGAGCTTGCCGTCGGCCGGGCGCACGTCGATGCCGACGAGCCTGTCGCCGCTGACCGCCATCGGCGCCGAGGCGGTCATGGCCGCGGTGTCGATGGTGACCAGCTTGCCGTCGGCGGTCAGCCCGACGACGGTACCGGCCTGCGCCGATGCGATGCCGGTCATCAGCGCCAGCAGAGAAGCGCCCGTGAAACGGGCCAGTGAAGCCTTGATGGTCATGCGATCCCCTCCAGCGGACGCTTGCCGCACGCCGGTTAGACGCGGTGCCCGTTGGGGACGGATTTCGTCTTCACCGCCTGGTGAGGTGACGTGATCAAGGGGCTTGTATGCCGACCGCCGGCCTGTTCTGTTCAGCGCATAGCGAGGGAGCAGCCATGCGTATCGTCATCGCGCAGATGAAGCACGAGACCAACACCTTCTCGCCGGTGCCGACGCCGATCGGCCGCTTCGCGCGCGGCCGACCGCTGCCGCCGGAGGGCAAGGATGCCTACGAGGCGTTCAGGAACACCGGCACCGGCATGGGCGCCTTCATCGAGCTGGCCGAGGGCATCGGCGCGGAGCTCGTCACGCCGATCGCCGCCGGCGCGCCACCCAGCGGTGCGGTCGAGGACGAAGCCTTCGAGTACATGAGCGAGCGCATCTGCGATGCCGTAGCCAAGGGCTGCGACGCCATCCTGCTCGACCTGCACGGCGCGATGGTGACCCAGAGCCTCGAGGACGGCGAAGGCGAGCTGCTCAGGCGCGTGCGCAAGCTGGCGCCGAACACACCAATCGGCGTGTCCCTCGACATGCACACCAACCTCTACCCGGCTATGGTCGAGAATTGCGACGTGATCGCCGGCTACCAGACCTATCCGCACATCGATCTCTACGAGACCGGTATCCGAGCCGGAAAGCCGATCCTCGCCATGCTCGAGGGCAAGGCACGCCCGGTGATGGCCTGGGGCAACAAGCCGATGCTGCCGCACGTCATGCGCCAGGGCAGCGATGACGAGCCCAATAAGTGGCTGCAGCAGCGCTGCCGCGCGATGGAGAGCGAGGGTGCGCTGGCCGCCAGCCTGTTCGTCGGCTTCCCGCATGCCGACATCAGCCTGGCCGGCCTCTCCTCGGTGATCGTCGCCGATGCCGACAGGATGAAGGCCGAGGGCTTCCGCGACGAGCTGCTCGACCACGCCTGGAAGAACCGCGAGGCCTTCGTCTACAGGATCGAGCCGCTCAACGAATCGCTGGCGCGCGGCAAGTCGATGTCGGGCCAGGGCAAGCCCATCGTGCTGCTCGACCACTACGACAACTCGGCCTCGGGCGGCACCATGGACACCATGGCGGTGCTGGGCGGCGTGCTCGATGCCGGCCTCGACAATGTCGCGGTCTTCGCCATCCACGATCCGCAGGCGGTGCAGGAGATGATCAAGGCAGGCATCGGCGCCAGGGTCACCATCAAGCTTGGCGGCAAGTACGACCTGCCCTCGATCAAGCGCAAGGGCGAGTCGCGCACGGTCACCGGCGTAGTGAAGCTGATCAGCAACGGCCAGTACCGCAACAGGGGACCGATGTCGAAGGGCGTGCTGATGGACATGGGCTCCACGGTCGTGCTCGACACCGGCAAGGTCGAGATAGTGGTGATCTCGCGTCACCAGGAGCCCAACGACCTGGAGTGCTTCCGCTCGGTCGGCATCGACCCGACATCGAAGAAGTACCTGGTGCTGAAGAGCCGCGTGCACTGGCGTGCCGCCTTCCGGCCGATCATCGGCGGCGAGGTTGAATGCGCCGGCGTCGGCGTCTGCACCTCTGACTATTCCATGCTCGATTTCCGCAATGTGCGCCGACCGGTCTACCCGCTGGACCGGATTAACACGCCGTAGCCGGACAAAGCCGCCCCGCGAAAACGGCGGGTCGGCAAGGCCTGCCGCCACAGGTAAGCTGCTGTTCACAAGCCCGGAGGAACCCATGGCGAGCGGCCCCAGCCTGATCATCCGCAACGGCACAATCGTCGACGGCACGGGCGCCAAGCCCTTCGAGGCTGATGTCGCGATCGAGGACGGCAGAATCGTCGCCGTCGAGCGCAGGATCGCCGCGCGCGGCGCGGAGGAAATCGACGCCAGGGGCCAGATGGTGACGCCCGGACTGGTCGACATCCACACCCACTACGACGGCCAGGTGACCTGGAGCGGCGAGGTCACGCCGTCCTCGCAGCTCGGTGTCACCACGGTGCTGATGGGCAACTGCGGCGTCGGCTTCGCGCCGGTGCGCAAGGACGATCACGGCCTGCTGATCAAGCTGATGGAAGGCGTCGAAGACATTCCCGAGCCGGTGCTGAGCGCCGGCCTGCCATGGAATTGGGAAAGCTTCGGCGACTACCTCGACGCGCTTGATGCGCGCCGGTACGACGCCGACATCGCCACCCAGCTGCCGCACGCAGCGCTGCGCGTCTACGTCATGGGCGAGCGCGGCGTCGATCGCGAGCCGGCCACCGACGCCGATTGCGCCGAGATGCGCCGGCTGAGCGCCGAGGCGATGCGGCAGGGCGCGCTGGGCTTCGGCACGTCGCGCACCATCAACCACCGCGCCAGCGATGGCCGTCACATCCCGACGCTCACCGCCGAGGAGTCCGAGCTCACCGCGATCGCCATGGGCATGAAGGATGCCGGCACGGGGGTGATGCAGATCGTCTCGGACCTGCGCGACGTCGAGGCCGAGTTCGCCATGCTGCGGCGCATCATGGAGAAGTCGGGCCGGCCGCTGTCGATCTCGCTGGCGCAGAACGATCGCGCGCCCGATCGCTGGCGCGAAACGCTGGGCCTGATCGAGCGTGCGTCGAGCGACGGCCTGCCGGTGAAGGCGCAGGTCTGCGGCCGTGCCATCGGCCTAATGCTGGGGCTGGAGCTTAGCCGCAACCCGTTCTTCACCCATCCGACCTACAGGAGGATCGCCCACCTGCCGCTCAAGCAGCGCGTGGCGGAGATGCGCAAGCCCGAAGTGCGGGCGGCGATCCTGTCAGAGGAACCGAAGAACCACCGCGACGTGCTGGAGCGGATCGCCAACTTCGACAAGATCTTCGTGTTGGGCGATCCGCCGGATTACGAGCAGGCGCCGGAGCAGAGCCTCGCCGGCATCGCGCGCCGCACCGGAAAGCGGGCCGAGGAGATCGCCTACGACGTGCTGCTGGAGCGCGAGGGCAGCGGCATGCTGTACGTGCCGCTGCTGAACTACGTCTCCGGCAATCTCGACACCACCCACGAGATGCTGACGCATCGCGACACGCTGCCCGGCCTGGGCGATGGCGGCGCGCATGTCGGCATCATCTGCGACGCCAGCACGCCGACTTTCCTGCTCACCCACTGGGCGCGCGACCGCAAGCGCGGCGCCAGGCTGCCGATCGAGACGGTGATCTCGCGCCAGGCGCGCGAGACCGCCGCCGCCGTCGGCCTGCACGACCGCGGCGTGATCGCGCCCGGCTACAAGGCCGACATCAACGTTATCGACTTCGATCGCCTGACCTTGCGCGCGCCCGAAGTCGCCTACGACCTGCCGACCGGCGGCCGCCGCCTGATGCAGCGGGCCGAAGGCTATGTCGCGACCATCGTCTCCGGCGCCGTGGTGCGCCGCGAGGGCGTCGACACCGGCGCACGACCGGGCCGGCTGGTGCGCGGGGCGCAGCGCGCCGGCGCGTGAGCTACAGCCACATCACCGTCGAGCATGACGGGGCGGTCGCGGTTCTGACCTTCAACCGCCCCGCCATCCTCAACGCCTTCAACAACGAGCTGATGCGCGAGACGCTTGACGCCGTCGCCGCGCTCAACGCGGCCGAGTCGACGCGCGTCATCGTCGTGCGCGGTGCCGGCCGCGCCTTCTCCGCCGGCTTCGATCTGAAGGCCTCGGCGGAACGCGTGATGGAGGACGTGTCGGACTGGGAGATGCAGATGAAGCTCCAGTTCGACTTCATCATGCAGTTCTGGCACAGCGCCAAGCCGACGATCGCCGTCGTCCACGGCTATTGCCTGGCCGGAGCTTTCGAGCTGATGCTGGCCTGCGACGTCACCGTCGCCGCCGAAGGCACGCGCTTCGGCGAGCCGGAAGTGCGCTTCGGCACCGGCATCGTCGCCATGCTGCTGCCGTGGATCACCGGACCCAAGCAGGCCAAGGAGCTGCTGCTGACCGGTGACGATCGCATCGATGCCGCCGACGCCCTGCGCATGGGCATCGTCAACCACGTCGTGCCCGCCGATCAGGCCTTCGACAAGGGCATGAGCATCGCGCGCACGATGTCGAAGGCGGCCGAGCGCTCGGTCCGCTTCACCAAGCGCGCGGTCAATGCGCAGTACGAAGCGATGGGATTCTCGCGGGCGATGGATGCGGCGCTCGACATGGACGTGCTGCTCAACGCCGGCTCGAGCCCGGAAAAGCGCGAGTTCGCACGCATTCGCAAGGAACAGGGCGTCAAGGCCGCCCTGGCGTGGCGCGACGCGCGCTTCAAGTAGCGCGCGTCGCCCACAGTCAAATCAGGCCGGCAGGCCCTCGGCCGCGAAAGTGCGCTGCACGGCGGGACGCGCCTTCATGCGATCGAAATGTGCCTGCAGGTTGGCGGGCAGCGGGATCTTCACGCGGCCGGCCCAGAACTCGATGTAGAAGAGCGCCGCGTCGGCGATCGAGAACTGGCTGCCCAGCACGTAGTCCTTGCCGGCCATCTTCTCGTTGAGCAGCGCCAGGCCCTTCTCATAGATCTCCTTGCCGCGCGCCTTGACCGCGTCGTGATCGTCCTTGGTCGGCGCGTAATTCTCGGGCCTGAACATGCGCGAGAAGCCCTGCATGTGCAGCGTGGCAACGCAGTAGTCCATCACCTCCAGCGCTTTGGCCATGTCGTCGGCGCTCGCGGGCAGCAGCTTCTTGTCGGGGTTGCTCATCGCCAGATACGTCGCGATGGCGGGGAACTCGGTGAGCACCGAGCCGTCATCCTTCTCGAGGGTCGGCACCTTCGACTTGGGATTCTTCTTCACGAAGGCGTCGCCGTACTGCTCGCGCTCGGCGAAATTCATCTTGTGGCGCTCGAACGGCTTGCCGATCTCCTCCATCAGCACATGGATGCCGATCGAGCAGGCGCCGGGGGCGAAATAGAGCTTCATGGGAATTTCCCTCCAGGGGTTGTCGTGCGGGCCGGACTCTCTCAGGCCGCCACCGCCTTGTCGAGTTCCAGAGCTCCTGCTCGCAATCTTGGGATCAGCTCGCGACCGAACTCGATCGCATCGTTGTATGGATCGAAGCCGCGAATCAGGAATGAGTGCACGCCCAGCCGATAGTATTCCAGGAGTGCGTTACTTACCTGCTCGGGCGTTCCGACCAGGCAGGTGGTGTTGCCCACCGCGCCGCTGGCTTCGGCGATCGGCATCCACAGCCGCTCGTCATGGATCTCGCCTTCGGCCGCGAAATCGAGGATGCGCCGCGCCGACTGATCGAGCGGCGACTTTCTCGAGCCACCGAGCCCCGATGGATCGCTCTGCGACTGGATCGCCGCGAGGTACTTGCGTGCCTTGTCCCACGCCGCGCCCTCGGTTCCAGCGATGATCGGCCGGAACGACATGTTGAACGCAGGAGATCGACCATGCCGCGCCGCCCGCACGCGAAACTCGGCGATGCGCTGCTTCGTCGGCGCCAGCGGCTCGCCGAACATCGCAAACACATCGCAATGCCGCGCACCCATCACCAGGGCGCCTTCCGACGATCCGCCGAAGAACAGCTGTGGATGCGGCTTCTGCAGCGGCCGGATATCGGAGCGCGCACCGCGCACTCGATAGAACTTGCCGAAATAGTCGAAGCGCTCCTCTTTGGTCCAGGCGAGCTTCATCACCTGGATATACTCGCTGGCACGCCGGTAGCGCTGCTCCTTGGTCGCGAAGTCGCCGTCACCATGCTGCTCCGCGTCGCTGGCGCCGGCGATGATGTGGATCGCCAGCCGCCCCTGGCAGAGACAGTCGAACGTCGCGATCTTGCGGGCCGCGAGCGTCGGCGCAACGAAGCCCGGCCGATGCGCGATCAGGAAGCCAAGCCGCTTCGTGAACGCGGCGGCATGCTGGGCCACGAGGAAGCCTTCGGCCGACGAGGCGGTATAGCCGACCAGCGCCAGATCGAAGCCCGCATCGTCATGTGCCCTGGCGAAATCGCGCAGATAGGCCGGCGAGATGCCACCCTTGATCACATGCAACGACGCGCTGCCTCCCGGCGGCGTCACGCCGATCATGCCGATCACGCGTACGGGCATGGCTGGTTTCCCTTGAAGGGGCGACTGCTACTCCGCCGCCAGCTTCCGCGCCCTGGGATCGCGGCTGAGCATGCCGTCGGCGAGGTCGCGGTCGAGCATGGCGGCGGGGCGGTCGCGTGGATCGCCGTAGCCACCGCCGCCACCGACGAAGATGTCGACCACGTCGCCCTTCTTCAGGTCGACGGCGGCCTTCGAGCGCAGCTCCTCGGTCGTGCCGTCGACGCGGTGGACGCGGCAGTAACCCATCTTGCCGGGCTCGCCGCCGAACAGGCCCTCGGGCGGGCGGCGGAAGCGGTCGGAGTAGATCGCGAGTTGCACGTCGTCCTGCGTGATCTCGTAGCGGCGGCCGAAGCCGGCGCCGCCGCGGCGTGCGCCCATGCCGAAGGAGTCAGGATCGAGCGCGTAAGCCGCGACGCGGAAAAAGTCATAGTCGAGGTCGAGTGATTCGACCGGCGCGTTGCTGCAGTTGCTGAGCGGACCGTCGACCGCATCGCAGCCGTCGGCCTCCTTCGAGCCACCATAGCCGCCGCCGAAGATTTCCAGATAGACGCTGTAGCCCTTCTCGCCCAGGCGCGAGAGGCAGAACGCCGTCGTCGTGTCGTAGCCACAGGCGATCACGCGGTCGGGCAGCGCCTGGGCCAGCGCCTTCATCACCGCGTTGTAGGCGCGGAAGGCCGGCACCATGCGCGCGCGTACCGGCGCCGGCGGGCGCGGGTTCATCAGGCTGCCATAGGGCACCTTCACCGAGATCGGCCGCGCCATGCCCTCGTTGTAGGGAATGTCGGGGCTGGTCAGCACCGACTTCACGCAGGAGAGCACCGCCGAGAGCGTCGAGGAGTATGGGCAGTTGAGGTTGCGCTTGACCTGCGCACAGGTGCCTTCGAAGTCAACCTCGACGCCGTCGTCGGAGATCGTGACCTTGGTCTTGATGGCGAGCGGCTCATCGGAAAGTCCGTCGTCGTCGACCGCGTCCTCGCCGTAATAAACGCCCTTGGGCGCCTGGGCGATCGCGGCACGCACGCGGCGCTCCGAGTAATCCTGCATCTCGCGCATCACCTCCATCACCGCCTCGGCGCCGTAGCGCGCGCAGAGCTCACGCACGCGGCCAACACCGATGGCGTTGGCAGCGAACTGGGCGTTGAAGTCGCCGATGGTGAGATCGGGCACGCGCACATTGGCGGTGACCAGGCGCTCGAAGGCGCCGCCGTTCCAGTCGGTGATGTAGCTGTAGCGCGAGGGCGGGATGCGCAGGCCTTCCTGGTAGACGTCGGAGGCGTGGATGTTGAGCCCCGGCGCGCCACCGCCAAGATCGAGGTGATGCGCCACCGAGGCTCCGAAGCCCACGACTTGCCCATCGACGAAGATCGGCGTGAAGATGAAGACGTCGGGGATGTGCTGACCGCCCTCGAACGGATCGTTGTTGATCAGGAAGTCGCCTTCCTTGAGCGTCTCGATCGGGTGGCGCTTGAGGCAGGCGCGGAGCGTCATGCCGATCGGCCCGAGCTGCATCGGGATCAGCTCGGCCTGCGCCACCGTGTTGCCGTGGCGATCCATCAGGCCGGCCGAGCCGTCACGCGCCTCGCGCAGGATGGTCGAGTAGGCCGAGCGGATCAGCTTGGCGCCCATCTCGCGCGCCGCCGCGATCAGCGCCTGGCTGATCACGGCATAGTCGATCGGATTCACGCTCATCGGATCAAACTCCTCGTTGGGAGCACAAGATGCCGGCGGGACGCCGGCGCTCCCAGTCAAACCCGTCGCAGCACCATATTGTCCGCCGCATCGATGCTCGCCGTCCAGCCCGGCGGCACATAGGTCGTGGCGGTATAGCCCTCGATCACGGCCGGGCCGGCGATCGCCTGGCCCTCCGGAATCGCCTCGGCGGCATGGCGGGCGCATACGATCCAGGCGCCGCCATCGTGGATGCGCGCCTGCTCGGGCGAGCGCGGCGCGGCGCGCTCGCGCTCCAGCCTGGGCAGGGATTCGATCGGCAGGGTGGCGCCCACGCGCAGCGAGACGATCTCGACCGCGCGGTCGAGATTGGCGCCGTGCAGGAACATGCGGTGATGCGCCTCGCCGAAGCGCTCCGCGAGATAGGCGGCATCGAGCGAAGCGACGCGATCCTCCGGCACCTCGACCGGCACCTCGAAGGCCTGGCCGACGAAGCGCATCTCCAGCGTATGGGTGAAGGCGAGCTCGCCCTTCAGCCCCATGCCGTCGAACTGCGCCGCCAGCCGCGCGCGCATCTCGGCGAAGCGTGCCGTGGCGTCCTTCGCCGCCGTGTCGTCGAGCCGCATCTTGCGCGTGATGCTGTCGAACTTGGTGAAGTCCGACGCCAGGAGACCGTAGGCGGAGATCACGCCGGGATTCGGCGGCACGACGATGGTGTCGATGCCGAGATCCTCGGCCACTTTCGCCGCGTGCAGCGGGCCGGCGCCGCCGAAGGGTACCAGGACGTAGTCGCGCGGATCGCGGCCGCGTTCGGTCGAGACCAGCTGGATGGCGCGCATGATGTTGGCGTTGGCCAGGCGCAGGGCGCTGGCGGCCGCGTCCTCGACCGACATCTCGAATCGAGCGGCCAATGGCTCGAAGGCCTCGCGTGCGGCCACCGCCTCCAGGGTCATGCGGCCGCCCAGGAACGAGCCTGGCCGGATGGTGCCGATCACGACATGCGCGTCGGTAGTCGTCGGCTGCGTGCCGCCCTTGCCGTAGCAGGCCGGGCCGGGATCCGCGCCGGCGCTCTGCGGGCCTACGCGCAGCATGCCGCCATCGTCGACCCAGGCGATGCTGCCGCCGCCGGCGCCGACCGAGACGATGTCGAGCACCGGCGTGCGGATCGGCAGGCCGTCGATCTCGGTCTCCGAGGCCAGCGCCGGTCGTCCGTTCTCGACCAGGCAGACATCGGTGCTGGTGCCGCCCATGTCGAAGGTCACGAGGTTGCCGAAGCCCGAGCGCGCCACCTGGCGCAACGCGCCGACCACGCCGGCGGCCGGGCCCGAGTACAGCGCGGTGATGGCGCTGCGGCGCATGGCATCGGCCGGCAATCGGCCGCCATTGGACTGCATCACCGTGAAGCGGCCCTTGAAGCCGTCGCCCTGCAGCGTGTTCTCGAAGCGCTGCAGATAGCCGTCGATCACCGGCTGCACATAGGCCGACAGCACCGTGGTCGAGGCACGCTCGAACTCGCGGAACTCGCGCACGACTTCGTGCGAGCACTGCACCAGAACGCCGGGCAGCGCGGCGCGCAGGAGCTCGGCGAGCTTCAGCTCGTGCGCGGGGTTGGCGTAGGCGTTGAGCAGGCAGATCGCTACCGCCGCGTGACCGCCGGCTTTCAGCGCCGGCACCAGCTGCTCGCGCACCGCGCGTTCGTCGAGCTGCGTCATCACGCTGCCGTCGGCCGCCATGCGCTCGACGGCCTCGAAGCAATCGGCTCGATGCACCGGCGGCTGCGGCTTGCGGTAGGCGAGGTCGTAGATGTTGCGGCGGTCGTGGCGCTGCAGGAACAGCATGTCGCGGAACCCCGCGGTCGCGACGAACGCGACCTTGGCGCCCTTGCGCTCGAGCACGGCGTTGGTGGCGACTGTCGAGCCGTGGCCGAGATCCTCGATGCCGGCGATGGCCAGGCCGGAGGCGCGCAGGGCGTCGAGCGCGCCGACATCCGGGCTGCGCGGCGTGCTGGGCACCTTGGTGACCACCACCCTGCCGCCGGCCACGGCCACCAGATCCGTGAACGTGCCGCCGACCTCGACACCTACCCGCATGACCGTCCGCTCCTCGCCTAACCCTCGGAAACCTAACCCGATTCCAACCAATCCAGATGTGACCATTTCGCTGTTGCGACTTACTCGCATATTCGGCAAGGTCCACCTGCTGATCAGGAGTGGACGTCCACCGTGTACGTATGCATCTGCAACGCTCTCAACGAGGGCCGCGTCCGTGAAGTGGTCGCCAATGGTTGTGAGACCGTCGGCGAGGTCTACCGGGCCTGCGGCACGCGGCCACAATGCGGCAAGTGCATCTGTACGATTGCCGACCTCCTGCGCGCGCACCGCTGCGATAACGAGCCGATCGCCATCGCCGCGGAGTGATCTCCGTTATCACTCGCAACTATAAATCAACGATTCGGCCCGCCGCGGCGTTATAACGACTCGCGAACCCCCACGAGTCGGAGGCGGCCATGAAGGGCGATGCCAAGATCATCCAGCACCTCAACAAGGTGCTGCGCAACGAGCTGACCGCGATCAACCAGTATTTCCTGCATGCGCGCATGTGGAAGAACTGGGGCTTTGAATCGCTGGGCAAGACGGAGTACGAGGAGTCGATCGGCGAGATGAAGCACGCCGACAAGCTCATCGAGCGCATCCTCGTGCTCGAAGGCCTGCCCAATCTGCAGGACCTCGGACGCCTGGGCATCGGCGAGAATGTGCCGGAAGGCCTGAAGGCGGACCTGGCGATGGAGCGCCAGGGCCGCGCCGATCTCGTCGCGGCGATCGCCGATTGCGAGACCGCGCCCGACTACGTTTCGCGCCACCTGCTGCGCGAGATCCTCGACGAGACCGAGGAGCACATCGACTGGCTCGAGACCCAGCTCGAGCTGATCGACAAGGTCGGCATCCAGAACTACCTGCAGAGCGCGATGTAACCCCTATGCCCACTGCCGCACCGTGACGTAGGCTCGCCCGCGTCACGAGGGAGCGGTTTCATGGCGGACAGGATCGACAGGGCGCTGGCCGACGCGGTGGGCAGCGGCGAGGTGCATGGCATCGTCGCCGCGGCAGCGACCGACACGGGCGTGATCTACCAGGGTGCGCACGGCGTACGCGCGCTGGGCGACGCGCAGCCGATGACGCCCGACACCGTGATGCGCCTGTTCTCGATGACCAAGGCGATCACATCAGTGGCGGCGATGCAGCTTGTCGAGCGCGGCAAGCTTGTGCTCGACGGGCCGATCGCCGACCTCCTGCCGCAGCTCGCCAGGCCACAGGTGCTCGACGGCTTCGACGCCGCCGGCAAGCCGATCCTGCGGCCTGCCAAGTCCCCGATCACCCTGCGCCAGTTGCTCACCCACACCGCAGGCTTCGGCTACGAGAACTGGAACGGCGATATCCAGAAGTACATGCAAGTCACCGGCCTGCCCGGCCTGCCAACCGGCAAGCTCGAAGCGCTGAACGCGCCGCTGACCTTCGATCCCGGCACGCGCTGGCAGTACAGCATCTCGATCGACTGGGTCGGCCGTGCCGTCGAGGCGGCGAGCGGCAAGGACCTCGAGGCTTATTTCCAAGATCACGTCTTCGCGCCGCTGGGCATGAAGGACACCAGCTTCCGCCTGCGCCCCGACCAGCAGGCACGCCGCGCCACGCCGCACGCGCGCCAGCCCGACGGCAAGCTGCAAACCATGGCGCTGGTGCGCTCGGAGGAGCCGGAGTTCCTCGGCGGTGGCGGCGGGCTGTTCGGCACCGTTCCCGACTACCTCACCTTCGTGCGCGCACTACTGGCCAACGGCGGCGGCCTGGTCAAGCCCGAGACCTTCGCCGAGATGGCGCGCAACAACATGGGCGACATCTTCGTCGAGACTCTCAAGAGCTTCGTGCCGGCGATGTCGCTCGACGCCAACCTCTTCCCCGACATCCCGCAGAAATGGGGGCTGAGCTTCTCGATCAATACGCGCACCACGCCGGAAGGCCGCGCCGCCGGCAGCCTGGCCTGGGCCGGGCTTGGCAACCTCTTTTTCTGGGTCGACCCGACGAGGCGCGTCGCCGGTGTCTGGGGCACACAGATATTGCCGTTTTGCGACACGAGGTCGGTCAAGGCGTTCAAGGCGTTCGAGAAGGCGGTCTACGACTCCCTTTGACGTGAAGTCCGGCGTAGGCTCGCTCTTCCGGGGCTCAAGATCCCGGTGGAGGACAACGCCATGCCGGATATCGACGACGTTCTGAGACAGGGCATCGACAGCGGCGCCGCCGCCGGAGTTGCGGCCGCCGCCACCACCGATTCGGGAACGATCTACGAGGGCGCCTTCGGCGTGCGCGAGATCGGCAAGCCGGCCTCGATGACGCCGGACACCGTGGTGTGGATCGCCTCGATGACCAAGGCGATCACGGCGATGGCGGCGATGCAGCTGGTCGAGCGCGGCAAGCTCTCGCTCGACGAGCCGATCGGCAAGCTCCTCCCGCAACTCGCCAACCCGCAGGTCTTCGAGGGCTTCGACTCCGCCGGAAAGCCGAAGCTGCGCCCGGCGAAGGGCGCGATCACCCTGCGCCAGCTGCTGACGCACACCGCCGGCTTCTCCTACGACATCTGGAATGCCGATCTGGGCAAGCACATGGAGGCCGCCGGCATCCCCGGCATCATCTCCTGCCAGAACGCCGCGCTTTCCACGCCGCTGACATTCGATCCCGGCACGCGCTGGGATTACGGCATCAACATCGACTGGGTCGGCAAGGCGATTGAGGCGGCCAGCGGCGAGAAGCTCGACGCGTACCTGCGCAAGAATGTCTTCGAGCCGCTGGGCATGGCCTCGACCTCGTTCAAGCTCAACGACGATCAGCGCAGCCGGCTGTCAGGCATGCATGCGCGCGGCGAGGACGGTAAGCTCGCCGCCATGCCGTTCGAGATCCCGCAGGAGCCCGAGTTCCACATGGGCGGCGGCGGCCTCTATGGCACAGTGCAGGACTACCTGAAGTTCGTGCACTGCCTGCTCAACGACGGCGCGCCGCTGGTCAGCAAGAAGACCTTCGCCGAGATGGCGCGCAACAACATCGGCGACATCAACGTGGTGGCACTGAAGACGGCGGCGGCACCCTATTCCGCCGACGCCGACTTCTTCCCGGGCATCCAGTGCAAGTGGGGCCTGAGCTTCCTGATCAACACCGCGACCACGCCGCAAGGCCGCTCGCCCGGCAGCCTCGCCTGGGCGGGTCTCGCCAACACCTTCTTTTGGGCCGATCCGGTGAAGAAGATCGGCGGCGTCTTCGCCACGCAGACCCTGCCGTTCTTCGATCCCAGGGTGATCGGAATGTTCCGCGACTACGAGAGCGCGGTATATCGTTCGTTGTGAGGCTGGCATGAGCAACGGTGCCGCGCTGCCGACGGGCGCGCAGGTCATCATCATCGGCGGCGGCATCGTCGGTCTGAGCGTTGCGTACCACCTGACCAAGCATGGCTGGCACGACGTCGTGCTGCTGGAGCGCCAGAAGCTCACCAGCGGCACGACGTGGCACGCCGCCGGCCTCGTCGGCCAGCTGCGCGCCACGCACAATCTCACGAAGCTGGCGAAGTACACCGCCGAGCTGTTCTCGCTGCTTGAGCTGGAAACCGGCGTCGCCACCGGCTTCAAGCAGCGCGGCTCGCTCGCCATAGCCGCCACCGAGGGCCGTTGGGAGGAGCTGCGGCGCGGGGCCTCGATGGCGCGTCACTTCGGGCTCGACGCGCATCTGCTGACGCCCGGTGAGGCGCGCGATCGTTGGCCGCTGCTCAATGTCGACGACGTTGTCGGCGGCCTGTTCATCCCCAAGGACGGCCAGACCAACCCGGTCGATACCGCCATGGCTTTGGCGCGCGGCGCCCGCACCGGCGGCGCGCGCATCCATGAGGGCGTCACCGTCACCGGCATCCTGAAGAAGAACGGCCGCGCCTCGGGCGTGCGCACCGCGCAAGGCGACATCGCCTCGGAGATCGTCGTGAACTGCGCCGGCCTATGGGGTCACCAGATCGGCGAGATGGCCGGCGTCGCCGTGCCGCTGCACGCGGCCGAGCACTTCTACGTCGTCACCGAGCCCATCGCCGGCCTGTCGCCAGATACGCCCGTGCTGCGCGATCCCGATGGCGCCAACTACTTCAAGGAGGACGCCGGCAAGCTGCTGGTGGGCTGGTTCGAGCCGGTGTCGCGGCCGTGGGACCATCGCGCCGCGCCCGACGGCTTCGCCTTTGGTACACTGCCGGTCGACATGGACCACATCGCGCCGCAGCTCGAGAAGGCGGCGCATCGCGTGCCGCGCTTCGGCGAGGCCGGCATCCGCACCTTTTTCAACGGGCCGGAGAGCTTCACGCCCGACGACCGCTACCTGCTGGGAGAGGCGCCGGAGCTGCCAGGCTTCTTCGTCGCCTCGGGATTCAACTCTATCGGCATCCAGTCCTCGGGCGGCGCCGGCAAGGTGCTGGCGGACTGGATCGTCGACGGCCATCCGCCGATGGACTTGTGGGACGTCGACATCCGCCGCGTGATGCCGTTCCAGCGCAACCGCGCTTATCTGCGCGAGCGCACGGTGGAAACGCTGGGCCTGCTCTACGCCATGCACTGGCCCTATCGCCAGGTCGAGACCGCGCGCGGCGCGCGGCGTTCGCCGCTGCACGACCGGCTGGCGGTGATGGGCGCCTGCTTCGGCGAGACCGCGGGCTGGGAGCGCGCCAACTGGTTCGCGCCGCCGGACAAGGTGCCCGAGTACGAATACAGCTACGGCAGGCAAAACTGGTTCGGGCCGTCGAGCGAAGAGCACCGCGCGGCGCGCGAACGCGTGGCGCTGTTCGATCAGACCTCGTTCGGCAAGTTCCTGGTGCAGGGCATCGACGCCGAGATTGTGCTCAACCGCATCTGCGCCAACGACATCGCCGTTGCGCCGGGTCGCGTCGTCTACACGCAATGGCTCAACGAGCGTGGCGGCATCGAGGCCGACGTCACGGTGACGCGGCTGTCGGCCGGCGAGTTTCTCGTCGTCACCTCGGCTGCGTGCCAGACGCGCGACCTGGTGTGGCTGCGCCGGCATATCCCCGCGGGATCGCGCTGCACCGTCGCGGACATCACGTCGGGCCATGTCGTTCTGGGACTGATGGGCCCGCGCTCGCGCGAGCTGATGGCGGCGCTGTCGCAGGATGAGGATTTCAGCGTCAAGGGCTTCCCCTTCATGACCTCGCGCGACATCGATGTCGCCTTCGCGCGCGTGCGGGCCTCGCGCCTGACCTATGTCGGATCGCTGGGCTGGGAACTCTACATCCCGGCCGAGTTCGCGGCGGGCGTATTCGACGCAGTGCTCGAGGAGGGTGAGCGCTTCGGCCTGAAGCTTGCCGGCTACCACGCAATGAACTCGCTTCGGCTGGAATGCGGCTATCGCCATTTCGGTCACGACATCACCGACGAGACGTCGCCACTGGAGGCGGGACTAGGCTTCGCCGTCGCCTGGGACAAGCCCGGCGGCTTCATCGGCCGCGACGCGCTGCTGCCGGCGCGGGGCCGGCGGCTCAAGCGTCGGCTGATATCGCTGGTCCTCGACGATGCCGCGCCTCTGCTCCTGCACGACGAGCCGATCTGGCGCGACGGCGAGCGCGCCGGCATCGTGGCGTCCGGGACGTTCGGGCATACCGTCGGGCGCAGCGTCGGACTGGGCTATGCCAGCCACGAAGGCGGGGTCGACGCCGCCTGGCTGAAGGCCGGCAGGTGGGAGATCGAAATCGCCTGCGAACGACATCCCTGCCGGGTGTCGATCGCGGCGCCTGTCGATACGAAGGCGGCGCGTGCCTAGCGGCGCACGAAATTGCGCCGACGCGGCGCGACACCGAGCGAACCCGGCTTCTCGTCCTTGTGGCGATAGATGACGCGGCCCTTGGTCAGGTCGTAGGGCGTCATCTCCACCGTGACGCGATCGCCGGCGAGCGCGCGGATGCGGTTCTTCTTCATGCGGCCGGCGGTGTAGGCGATGATCTCCGACCCCGACTCCAAGGTTACGCGGAAACGACCGTCGGGCAGCGCCTCGGCGATCGTGCCCTGGAATTCGATGAGATCTTCCTTCGCCATCTGTCCTCGCTGGTAAGGCGGCTGATATGGGGTGGCCTACTCGGCCTTCAAGTTCGTCGCGGCCGGCTTGCCGCGCTCCATCGAGACATCGAACGAGACCGTCTGCCCCTCGCTCAGACCGTCGAGACCGGCGCGCTGCACGGCGGAGATATGGACGAAGACGTCCTTGGAGCCATCGGTCGGCTGGATGAAGCCGTAGCCTTTGGTCTGATTGAAGAACTTGACGGTACCCTTGGCCATGGGTGTTTCCTCTGCGGTAGGCACGGGACGCGTTCGACTCCGGTCGCAACGCGCAGGCTCGATCGCCTGGAAGTCCCAACGCTAGGCACGCCTGAAGGCGCGCCGCGAGCCGAATCCGGCCAAGAGGTCGAACGTCCGGCCAATAGGCATGTTCGCCGCCGATATACAAGCCAATTCCCCGACGGCGCCAGGCGGGAGTTCAACCGCGCCGGCCCCGGGGAGAGGGCTGGGACCGGCGCGGCGCGACGCCTCTTTGGTTCTCTTGGTTGTCCTGAGGGGGCGTCGGAACTGAACTCACGCTTGCCCGACCGTCTCGAGGATCGAGGCGGCCAAGGCTTCGCTGGGCGACTTGCCGGCCCAGACGACGTACTGGAAGGCGGGATAGAAACGTTCGCTCTCGCCGATCGCGACCTCCATGAGGTCCTCGAGCTGCTCGACCGTCAGCCCGCGCGTGCCGCGCAGCAGGATCGAGTGGCGGAACATCGGTAGCCCTTCCTCCGACCACAGGTCGAAGTGGCCGAGCCACAGCTTCTCGTTGATCTGCGCCAGCAGCCCGTGCACGTCGCGGTGCTTCTCGCTGGGAATGCGCGCATCGAAAGCACAGGTGAAGTGCAGCGCGCTGACGTCCTCGCGCCAAGCGAAGAACATGCGGTAGTCGCACCAGCGGCCGGCGACCTCGACGGCAATCTCCTGATCGCTCGTCCGGTCGTACGGCCACTCGTTCTCCGTCACGACCCGCTCGACCAATTCAAGCGGATTGGGCGCCCGTCGCTCGCTATGCTCCCGTTGCATCAGCGCCATCGCCTACCCCGCGAATCCAACGCGCACCCGCCTCGCCCCCGGAAGGGCTGGACGGCAGGCACAAACCACTACGACATCCGGTGCGTTTCCAAATCTTGTGGGCGAGTTCTGAGCGCCCACTATCCCTAGCCTGCCACGTCAGGACTCCGGGCGCAAGAATCCATCGTGTGGATTCCACGATTTTAATCCAAAGCTGCGCCAGCAGCGCTCAGCCGCCCGTCGACTCGAGCTTGGCGAGGCGCGCCTCGAGGGCGGCGACCCGTGCCTTGAGCGCCTCATTCTCCTCGCGCGCCGCCACCGCCATGGCGCGCACGACATCGAACTCCTCGCGATTGGGCAGGTTCATGCCGTCGAGGATCCTGGCCAGCTGGTCGCGGATTCGCGCCTCGACCTCGTCGCGCACGCCACTGAGGGCACCTGCTGCGCCCGCCGCAACCTTGGCCAGATCGTCGAGAATGGGATTGCGCGTCTGCATGGCGTCCTCCGCGGCGGTCCCTGCGATATAGGCGGCAGAGGCCTCGCGCGCCAGCGCCGCGGCCGCGCTATAACGCGCGCATGATCGTGGTCACGGGTGGCGCGGGCTTCATCGGCTCCTGTCTGGTCGCGGCGCTGGAGCGCGCCGGCGTGTCCGACGTCGCCGTCGTCGATCGCCTCGACCACGATGCCAAGCGGCTCAACCTCGCCAAGCGCCGCAACCTCGCGGCCATCGTGCCGCCCGAGGCGTTCGACGATTTCCTCGCCCGCGATGGCGCCCACATCGAGGCGCTGTTCCATCTCGGCGCCATCAGCTCGACCACCGAGACCGACCTCGACCTGCTCCAGCGGATCAACGTGGAATTGCCACTGAGGCTGTGGCGCTTCTGCGCCGGGCGCGGAATCCCCTTCCTGTATGCCTCGTCGGCGGCGACGTACGGCGACGGCACACAGGGCTTCGACGATGCCTTCGACGGCCAGGTTCTGCGCCGGCTGGAGCCACTCAACCCTTACGGCGCCAGCAAGCACCGATTCGATCTCGAAGTGCTGCGCATGGTGTCGGCCGGCGAACCGGCGCCGCCATCGTGGGCCGGGCTGAAGTTCTTCAACGTCTACGGCCCCAACGAGTACCACAAGGGCGGCCAGCGCAGCGTCGCGCTGACGCTGTTCGAACAGGTGCGCGACGCCGGGCGCGCGCGCCTGTTCCGCTCGCACCATCCCGACTACGCCGATGGCGGCCAGCTGCGCGACTTCGTCTGGCTCGAGGACTGCGTCGATGCCGTCCTCACGCTCTGGCGCCAGCCGCGCGTGTCGGGGCTGTTCAACATCGGCACCGGGCGGGCGCGCAGCTTCCTCGACCTCGCACTCGCCGTCTTCGCGGCGATGGGCCGGCCCGTCGCGATCGACTGGATCGACGCCCCCGAGGCGATCCGTGCACGCTATCAGTACTTCACCGAGGCACGCGTCGAGCGCCTGCGCGCCGCGGGCTTCACGGCCCCCTTCACGCCGCTCGAGAACGGCGTCAGGCGCTATGTCTGCGAGTATCTCGCGACAAGCGATCCCCACCGCTAGGCTCGCGATTCGCGTTACACACGAAACACAAAACCGTCCGCCGCGATACCGAGGCGTGACCGGCGCTCCGTAGAGTTGCCGCAAGATGATCGGGGGGATGTCCGTCATGGTGGGATTGCGCAGGGCAATGCTGGCGGCGGCGCTGTCGGTCAGCGCTGCAGCCGCGTCGCACGCCCAGACGGCGCCGTCGCTCAGGCACGTCGCCGTCGAGGGCACGCGCTTCAAGGTGACGCTGTCGGATGGCCGCACGCTGAGTTCCAGTCAGCTCGTGGGCGCGACCTTGACGCTCGCCATAGGCGGCGGCACGGCACGCGTACGCATCGACTCGGTCGAGCGCGATCCCGACGAAAAGGCCGTCGACCTGCGCGACGCCGAGGCGACCTGGCTGCACACCTTCTCGGTGCAGCAATCCGACGGCAGCTGGGGTTCGCTGTGCACCGCCGGCCCGGATGGTCGCAGGCAGGGCTTCCCGGTCGCCGGCACCGTCACGCCCGATGGTCGCCTTGCGCCATCCGCGCCGGATCGCTTCGAGATCACCTGCACGTCGGGGGCCCAGGGCAAGTGCATCCGCTTCGGCTACAAGCCGTGGCAGACCACGGCCGACGGCCGGCCGATGCGCGACGCCTACAACGCCTGCATGCGCATGGTGCGTGCCGACTATGGCGGCGACGGCAAGGCCCATACGCTCGACGGCCAGTCGATCGACATCTACGACTACATCGGCGTTCAAAGGGCCGACATGGATGCGGCGCAGCATTTCGAGGCCGGCTGGTCACCCGACGGCGCTGTCTGTGTCCGCCACGTGCGGGTGAAGCAAAACACGTCGCTGGAGAAGCTCGAGGCCGCCTATCCTCGCCTGAGAGGGCGGACCGGCGCGATCTGCACGGAGGAATTCGCCAAAGCCAATGGTGCGGTTGTCTTCAACCGCTCCTTCGATCGTCCCGCCCCGTGAGGCACGGCGGATCGATGGTGACCTCGTCATGCGCGCCCTGGTCCTCGCATTGTCGCTGGCGTTCAGCGCGGCTTGCCCCGCTCGCGCCGACACCACGCCACCGCGGGCGACCACGCCAAAGGACTGGCTGAGCGGCTTCGTCGGCTGGCATCTCGAGGTCGACACCGAACGCGCGCGTCACACGACGCCCAACAATCGCATCATCGCCTATGCCAAGGCCGTCCTCGCCGTGACGGTGCGCGAGCCCAACGCACCGCTGTCCTTCGACGTCATGGCCAGCATGAAGCCGGTGCGCAATCCGCCCGGCAGCTTCTATTTCGAGACCGAGGCGGCGTTCATCGAGCGCATGTACCTGTCCTGGCATGGCGACAGCTTCCGCGTCATCGCCGGCAAGTACGAGCCCGCCTTCAGCCTGGCCCATTTTCGGCCGGCCGGCCTGTTCGGCCACGATTACAGCGACGCCTACCGCCTCGCCGAGCGCATCGGCGTGCGCGCCGAATGGACCTTCGCCGACGACAGGGCCCTGGGCCGGCACGTCCTGTCGATCGATCTCTTCACCCAGGACGTCACGCCCTTGACCCGCGGCGTGCTCAACCAGCCCATGCCCAACGCTCCGACGACGCTGCGCCCGCAGTCCCGCGTCGTCGGCGACGGTGGCCTCGGCAACACCGGCAGGCCCGACAACCTCCTGGTCGGCATGACGGGGCGCGACGCCTTCGGTGTCGCCGGCCTGACCTACGGCCTGAGCTTCGGCCGCCAGGCGGCTGGCGTCGACGGCGGCGGCGATGAATGGCGCGCCTCGGCATCGCTGCGCTGGCGTGGCGAGGTGGCACCCGGCGTGACCTTCGACACCATGGCCGAGTGGGTGCGCCTGCGCCGACCCGGTCGGCAGACGCGCTTCGACTTCCTCACCGTCGGGGGCACGGTCGTCTTCGGCGGCTGGGACCTCGCGCTGCTTGCCACATTCGTGCCGCGCGCCGGCGGCGGCGCGCGCGCATCGGTCGACACCATGCTGGCGGCCGGCCTGACACGGCGGCTGTTCAAGATCGCCGACGGTCAGCTCTTCGCCGATCTCGGCGTGAAGCAGGAGATCCTCGGCGTCGGCGACCGCCTGACCGTGGGCACGGGCATCGGCTGGTTCCGCCGCTTCTGACGCGGCAACGCCTCGCGTGACAGCGGCTGTTCCGGCCGCTACACCCGCGCCCATGCTGCCTGCGGTCATTCCCTATCCCGACATCGATCCCATCGCGATCGCCATCGGCCCGCTTGCCATCCGCTGGTACGCGCTGGCCTATATCGCCGGCCTCGTCATCGCCTGGCTGATGGCACGACGCATCGTCGAGCAGAGCCCGCGCGTGATGAGCGCCAAGGCGCTCGACGACTTCCTGTTCTGGGCGGCGCTCGGCGTGATCCTGGGCGGCCGGCTGGGCTACGTGCTGTTCTACAAGCCGGGCTTCTACCTCGCCAATCCGCTGAAGATTCTCACCGTCTGGGAAGGCGGCATGTCCTTCCACGGTGGCCTGCTCGGCGTGACCCTGGCCATCATCTTCTACGCCCGCAAGCAGAAGACCGACCTGTTCGCCTTCGCCGATGTCATCGGCATCGTGGCGCCGCAGGGCCTGTTCTTTGGCCGCATGGCCAATTTCATCAACGGCGAGCTGTGGGGCCGGCCGACCGATGTGTCGTGGGCGATGGTCTTCCCGCGCGATCCGCTGCTGGTGCCGCGCCATCCCAGCCAGCTCTACCAGGCCTGCCTCGAGGGCCTGATCCTGTTCGCGATCACCCTGATGCTGTGGCGCGCCTACGGCATGCGACGGCGGCCCGGCTTCATCTGCGGCGTCTTCTGGGCCGGTTATGGCCTGGCGCGTATCGTCGGCGAGCTGTGGCGCGAGCCCGATGCGCATCTCGGCTACCTCGCCGGCAACTGGCTGACCATGGGCATGATCCTGTCGCTGCCGCTGGTGGCGTTCGGCCTCTGGCTGATCATGCGCGCGCAGCGCCGGCCGCCGCTTCCCACCTGATCCATGGCGACGCTCGCCGACATCCTGCGCCGGCGTATCGCGCTCGCCGGTCCGATCACCGTCGCCGAGTTCATGAACGAGGCGCTGAACCACCCGGCGCTGGGCTACTACCGCCGCGGCCAGCCGCTGGGCAGCGGCGGCGACTTCGTCACGGCACCCGACGTCAGCCAGATGTTCGGCGAGCTGCTGGGCGCCTGGCTCGCCGAGCGCTGGCTGGTGCTGGGCTCACCCCGGCGCGTCCGCCTGGTCGAGCTCGGTCCCGGACGCGGTACGCTGCTTCGCGACGCCTTGCGCGCCACCCGCGCCGTGCCCGGCTTTCACGACGCGCTCGATCTGCACCTCGTCGAGATCCACGCCGGCCTGCGCGAGTTGCAGCGCGACGCCCTGGCCGACTTCACGCCGCACTGGCACGAGCGCTTCGCGGATGTGCCATCGGGCGCACCGCTGCTGCTGCTCGCCAACGAGTTCCTCGACGCGTTGCCGATCCGCCAGCTCGTGCGTCAACCATGGGGCTGGGCCGAACGCATGGTCGGGCTGGTACGCGGCAGCACGGAATTCGCCTTTGCCGCCGCGCCCGGCAAGTCGCCGCTGGCCGCGCTGCTGCCCGACTCGGTGCGCGCGATCGACCGCTTCGGCTCGATCGCCGAGCTCTCGCCGGCCGTCACGTCCCTGACATCCGACGTTGCGCGCCGGATCGTGGCCGACCGCGGCGCCGCGCTGTTCATCGACTACGGTTACGATTCCGACACCAACGGCGACACGTTGCAGGCGCTGCGCGCGCACAGGCCGATGGGCGTGTTTGAGGCCATCGGCGAGGCCGATTTGACAGCCCATGTCGATTTCAGCGCCGTTCGCCGCGCGGCCTTGCAGGCGGGAGCCTCAACCGATGGCCCGACGACTCAGGGCGATCTCCTGCGCGACCTGGGCATCGAGACCCGTGCTGCGCTGCTGCGTCAGATGGCGACGCCGGCACAGGCGGAGGCGATCGGCGTGGCGATGCGACGCTTGATCGACCCCGGTCAAATGGGCACCCTGTTCCGCGCGATCGCGTTGCGTGATCCGGCGCTGCCCCCGGCGGCCGGCTTCATTTGACCCGGCTCGCCGCCCTCTCTCCGCGACGAACGGCGATTGCCCCGTGCTGACGCTCCCCAGTCTCGCCCGCCTGCCGCATGTACGGCACGCCTTCTTCACGCGCGAAGGCGGCGTCAGCCAGGGCATCTACGCCTCGCTCAACTGCGGTTACGGCTCGACCGACGATCCCGCCAATGTCGCGGAGAACCGCGCCCGCGCCGCCGGCCGATTGGGCCTGGCGCCGGAGCGCCTGCTGACCGTGCACCAAATCCATTCGACGACCGTGCTGACGGTCGACGACAGGAAGCTGTGGACCTCGCCCGGCGCGCCCAAGGCTGATGCGATGGTGACGGACAGGCCCGGCGTGGCGCTGGGCATCATGGCGGCGGATTGCGCACCGGTGCTGATGGCCGATGCCTCGGCCGGCGTGATCGGCGCGGCGCATGCCGGCTGGAAGGGTGCGCTTGCCGGCGTCGTCGAGACGACATTGATGGCGATGGAGAGACTGGGCGCGCAGCGCGTGCGCGTGCACGCCGCAATTGGCCCCTGTATCGCGCGCGAATCCTACGAGGTCGGCCCAGAGTTCCCGGCGCCGTTCATCGCCCAGGACGACACCAACGCCGCGTTCTTCTCCGCCTCGCGCCGCGCCGGGCACTACATGTTCGACCTGCCGGGCTATTTGCTGCGCCGATTGCGACTGCTGGGCATCGCCTCCGTCGAAGACAGCGGCCACGACACGCTGGGCAACGAGCGGCAGTTCTTCAGCTATCGCCGCAACACGCTGCAGGGCGTTAAGGACTACGGCCGCGGCCTGTCGGCGATCATGCTGGTCGACTGAGACCATGCCCTACCTGGTGATCTTCGCCGTGCTCTGCGTGCTGGGCCTGCTGGTGACCTGTGTCGCGATCTAGCAGCCTGCTCTGGATCGGGCTGCTTACGTGCCTTGTGGGGTTGAGCGCTTGCGGCGAAACTCCCCGGCCATTCAGGCCGGATGGCAGGGAAGGTCAAGGCCAGAATCTCGCCGACCCGCGTACCCAGCCGCAGCTTGAGACCGTGGAGTTCGTCGTGCTGCCGCCCAAAGGGGTCACCGAAGCGATGGCCGAACGCCTGCCAGTCGCCATCGTGCTGGCGCTGCGCCAGCAGGGCATCGTCGCGGCGGCCAACGGCAACGGCGGCCCGCGCACGATCGAGGTCGATGCGCAACCGAAGCTGGTCAACGATGAGCTGCGCGTCTCCTGGGTCTGGACGGTGCGCGATGCCAAGGGCGGCCTGATTGGTCGGCACGAGCAGGTGACAAGTGCCCGGCCGGACGAGTGGCTCGACGGCGGCGATCGCCTGATCTCGCGCGTCGCATCGCGCGGTGCCTATCGCGTCGCCGACATGATTGGCCGTGCCGATCCGGCGAACGCGCCTGTCGGCGCGCAGACCACCGTGCTGCCGCCGACCGAGGTGCCGCTCTCCGGCGCCGCGCCAGGCACCGCGACACCGGCATCGGCCGCGCTGCCGCCCACGCCGGGCGGCCCGCCGACCGTCGCGACACCTCCACCATCGGCGGCGGTGAAGTTCCCGCGCGTGCGCGTGCTCACGGTCACCGGCGCGCCGGGCGACGGCAATCGGGCGCTGACCGCCGGCATGCGGCGTGCTCTGGGTGAGAGCCAGGTCGTGCTGGTCGACACGGCCGACGCCACCACGATGACGGTGATGGGCTCGGTCGAGATCAGCCCGCCGGCAGAGGGCGCCCAGCGCATCGTGATCCGCTGGATCGTGAAGGGCCCCGGCGGCGAGCAGCTCGGCGACCTCGAGCAGGCCAACACCATCAAGGCCGGCGCGCTCAACGGCCAGTGGGGCGGCGTCGCCCATGTCATCGCGCTCGCCGCCAGCGAGGGCGTTCTTCAGCTCATCAATCGCGCCGGCGGCGCGGCGCCGCGCTGATCCTCATTCGGGCGGCGGCGGAATCGCCGGCCACGGCGCCGTGACCTCGGCCTGCACGGACCGCTCCAGGTAGGTCGACAGCACGACGAAGCTGCGCGTCGCGCGCACGCCCGGCAGGATGTGCAGCTGGGCGAGAAAATGCTCCATCGCCTGCGCACTCGCGGTGCGCACCTTCATGATCACCGAGGTGTCGCCGGCCACCGAGTGCATCTCCTCGACCTCGGGGAAGCGCCGCAGCTGCATCATGCGCTGGCTCTTGCCCCAGCCATCAGCATCGACATGCACAAAGGCGAGGAACGGCTTGCCGATGGCCGCACCGTCGATGCGGGTCGTCGTGCCCGCGAGCACGCCCGAGGTGCGCAGGCGCTTGACCCGCTCGTGGACGGCGGGCGCCGACAAGCCGGCGCGCTGGCCGATCTCGGCGTAAGTCAGCCGCGCATCCTCGGTCAGCGCGGCGAGGATCTTTCGGTCGAAGCTGTCGACATGCCGGCTCGTCGATACCTTCGGCGGAACATCTTCTGAAACTCGTATCATTCGGTGGAACTCCGCTTTTGTTGCGGTTTGTATCGCTGATAGAGCATTTGGCAGAAGGAGTTTCATCATGCAAACGACGTCGATCAATCCCGCCGACGGCATCTATCCGACGACATCGGACTATGTGCACGCCATCGAGGTAAGAGACATCCGACGCTTCCTGTTCGTCAGCGGCACGATGGGCCTCGGCAGAGATGGCCACGCGCCGGGAGGGCTCGACGAGCAGCTCAGCCTGGTCTGGGCCAATCTTCGCCGCATCCTCGCCGAGGCCGGCATGACGGTGGACAACATCGTGCGGCTGACCAGCTATCTGCGAGATGCAAGCTATGCCGAGGCCAACCAGAGCGCCCGCCTGCGCGCGCTCGGCGGACGCCGCATCCCGACGACGGCCATCGTCGTGCAGACGCTGAGGCCCCACTGGCTGGTCGAGATCGAGATCGTTGCCGCCGCGTGAGATTGCCCCAGGCCGCGCGGTTTACAGGCCGCGCAAAGCTGTTTATGGTGCCGCCCGCAAACGGGGGATTTTCCTTTATTTGTAAGGCTTTGCGCGCTGGCGGAGCGCCTGGGCGGGGATCGCGTCGATGAAGATTCTGACCGGCAACAGCAATCGGCCGCTGGCCGAGGCGATCGCCGCACGACTCGACCTGCCGCTGGTCAGGGCCAATATCCGCCGCTTTGCCGACATGGAGGTCTTCGTCGAGATCCTCGAGAACGTCCGCGGCGAGGACATGTTCGTCATCCAGTCGACTTCATATCCGACCAACGACCATCTGATGGAGCTCCTGATCGCCATCGACGCGCTCAGGCGCTCCTCGGCGCGGCGCATCACGGCGGTGGTGCCCTATTATGGCTACGCGCGACAGGACCGCAAATCGGGGCCGCGCACGCCAATCTCCGCCAAGCTGGTGGCCAACCTGATCACCGAGGCCGGCGCCAACCGCGTGCTGACCATGGAACTGCACGCCGGGCAGATCCAGGGCTTCTTCGACATCCCGCTCGACAATTTGTTCGCCGGCCCGATCTTCTCCGATGACATCCAGCGCCGCTTCAACGGCAAGGGCGAGCGGCTGATGATGGTCTCTCCCGATGTAGGCGGCGTGGTGCGCGCCCGCGCGCTGGCCAGCCGGGTCGATGCCGACCTCGCGATCATCGACAAGCGCCGCGAGCGCGCCGGCGTGTCGGAGGTCATGAACATCATCGGCGAGGTCCAGGGCCGCACCTGCATCCTGGTCGACGACATCGTCGATTCGGCCGGCACCCTGTGCAACGCCGCGGTAGCCCTGAAGGAGGCCGGCGCCGAGGCGGTCCACGCCTATGTCACGCATGGCGTGCTGTCGGGCGGCGCCGTGGCGCGTGTCGCCGCCTCGCCGATCACCGAGATGGTGATCACCGACACCATCCAGGCGACCGAGGCGGTCAAGGGCTCGACCAACATCCGCCAGCTGGCGATCGCGCCCCTGATGGCCGAGGCCATCCAGCGCATCTCCGACGAGCGCTCGGTCTCCAGCCTGTTCAACTGAGCCGATATCCACGCTCACCCTGCCGTGCAGCGAATTGAGTCGCAGGGGTCCGGCGAGCGTGCCAGCTTGGCGGCATGGACAAGTCGGCGCGACAGGAGGGGCCTTCCGACGTCCCGCGCTGGCGGCGCTACCTGCCGGTCGCGGTGATCGTCGCCGGCGTCATCGCCTACTTCGCCTTCGGCCTGCACCGCTATGTCTCGTTCGAGACGATGCGCAAGCACCGCATCGAGATGGTCGGCTGGGTAGCCGACCACCGACTGCTGGCGATGGCGGTCTACTTCGTCGGCTATGTGCTGATCATCGCCTTCTCGCTGCCGATCGGTGCGCTCGGCACGCTGCTGGGCGGCTTCCTGTTCGGCATCGTGGCCGGCACCGCGCTCTCGGTGACCGCCGCCACGATCGGTGCCACTGTCGTCTTCCTCGCCGCGCGCGGCGCCCTTGCCGACGTGCTGCGCAAACGCGCCGGCGAACGCTTCGCGCGCATGGAGCACGGGCTCACGCGCCACGCCTTCTCCTACCTCCTGTTCCTGCGCTTTGTGCCGGTCTTCCCGTTCTGGCTGCTCAACATCGTGCCGGCCTTCTTCCGCGTACCGACACGCACTTTCGCCGCGACGACGTTCCTCGGCATCATTCCCGGCACTGCGGTCTATGCCAGCATCGGCGCAGGTTTGGACAAGGTCTTCGACAAGGGCCGCACGCCGGACCTCGACATGCTGCGCGATCCGAATCTCTACCTGCCACTCGCCGGACTCGCCGTGCTGTCCCTGGTGCCCGTGGTGTGGAGCCGGTTCAGGAGCCGGGGCGGGAAGGCATGATGGCCCACGATTGCGACCTCTGCGTCATCGGTGGCGGATCGGCCGGGCTCACCGTGGCCGCCGGCGCCGCGCAACTCGGCGCAAGCGTGATCCTGGTCGAACGCGGCGAGATGGGCGGCGACTGCCTGAACTACGGCTGCGTGCCGTCCAAGGCGCTGATCGCCGCCGGGCACGCGGCGCAGGCGATGCGCGATGCCGGCCGCTTCGGCATCGCACCGGTCGAGCCGTCGGTCGACTTCGCCGCCACCATGGATCACGTGCGCGGTGTGATCGCCGCCATCGCGCCCAACGATTCGGTCGAACGCTTCGAGAAACTCGGCGTACGCGTGCTGCGCACCACCGCGCGCTTCGTATCGCCCGACACCGTCGAAGCCAATGGCGAAAGCATTCGCGCGCGCCGATTCGTCATCGCAACAGGCTCGCGGCCGACGGCGCCGCCGATTCCCGGTCTCGATACGGTGCCCTATCTCACCAACGAGTCGGTATTCGCCAATCGTCAGCGGCCCGGACATCTCGTCATCGTCGGCGGCGGCCCGATCGGCATGGAGATGGCGCAGGCGCATCGCCGGCTGGGCGCGCGCGTTACCGTGCTGGAGGCCGCCACGATCCTCGGCAAGGACGATCCGGACCTCGCAGCGGTCGTCACGGCGCGGCTGAAGGCCGAAGGCGTGCTCCTGCGCGACAAGGTGAAGATCACGGGCGTATCAGGCGCGGACAGCGGCGTCGCGATCGAGCTCGATGGTGGCGAGCGCATCGAGGCGTCGCATCTGCTGGTCGCGGCCGGCCGCGCGCCGAATGTCGAGGATCTCGATCTCGACAAGGCCGGCGTCGCCTTCACCAAGCGCGGCATCACGGTCGACAAGCGGCTACGCACAGGCAATCGCCGCGTCTACGCGATCGGCGACGTCAACGGCCTGCATCCCTTCACGCATATGGCGGGCTTGCACGGCTCGCTGGTGATCCGCAACGCGCTGTTCCGCCTGCCGGTGAACGTTCACGCCGCCGCGTTGCCGTGGACGACGTACACCGACCCCGAGATCGCGCAGGTCGGCCTGACGGAGGCCCAGGCGCGGGAGCGTCATGGCGAGGGCGTGCGCGCGGTCCGCTGGCCGTTGCGCGAGAACGATCGCGCGCAGACGGAACGTGAGACGTCAGGCCTGGTGAAGATCGTCACCGACAGGCGCGGCCGCGTGCTGGGCGCGGGCATCGTGGCGCCGCGCGCCGGTGAGCTGATTCATGTCTGGTGCCTGGCGATGGCCCGGCGATTGAAGCTCGGCACCATGGCGCAGATGGTCGTGCCCTATCCGACGCTGGGCGAAGCGAGCAAGCGCGCGGCCGGCGCGTTCTTCACGGACGCATTGTTCTCGCCGCGCACGCGCTGGCTCGTCAGGCTGCTGCGGCGCTTGCCGTAAGCTCATAGCATCGACGCATCGAGGCCATAGGGAGCCGATATTTCAGCTCTCGCCTCGCCTCAGGCAGGTTCGCGTCACTCCGCATGACCGCGGAAGCGAACCGAACCTGAGGAGACTATCCGTGAAGACCACCGCCATCATCGCCGGCGCGCTGATCGCCGCGATTGCCGTCGCCGGCACTGCCAGCGCGCAGGATGCCAAGAGCGAGAAGTGCTACGGCATCGCCAAGGCCGGCAAGAACGACTGCCAGACCGCGACCTCGTCCTGCGCCGGCACCTCAAAGAAGGACGCCCAGGCCGACGCCTGGATCAGCGTTCCCGCCGGCACCTGCGCCAGGATCGTCGGCGGCTCGCCGACGGTGAAGAAGGGCTGACCCACCGAGATCGGACGCGGCGCGACGCTCCACCCGGCGGGAACGAGACCCCCGCCACCGCCGGGTCGACGCACCCGAACGCATCGACGTCGCCGCCGCGTCCGAACCACCCAACGTCGAGGATGCCGACCATGAACACGCTCGCCCTGTCGCAGCCGTCGCGTACCTCCTTGATCTCGCGCCTCGCTGCCACGCGCGCCATCCTGGGTCGGTTGCCGCAATCGGTCTTCAGCCTGCTGTTCCGCGTCTCGATCGGCGCGGTGTTCTTCAAGTCAGGCCTGGTGAAGGTCCAGAGCTGGGAGAGCACGCTGGGTCTGTTCCGCGACGAATACGCGTTGCCTTTGCTGCCGCCCTCGCTCGCCGCCTATCTCGGCACCGCGGCCGAGCTGATCTGCCCGGTGCTGATCGTGCTGGGCCTGTTCGCCCGCCTGGGCGCGGCCGCCCTGTTCGCCATGACGATGGTCATCCAGTTCCTGGTCTATCCCGAGAACTGGGCCGAGCATCTGATGTGGGCATCGCTGCTGGGCTTCATCATTTCGCGCGGTCCGGGCACACTCTCGCTCGATGCCCCCATCGCCCGCCACCTCTTCGGCCGCGCCTGAGCCTCAGGAGCGCGCCATGTTCGACCAGACGCCCCACGCCGCCGACGCGGCGGGCCAGACCGCGCCACCACGCCGCCCGCGTATCGTCATCGTGGGCGCCGGCTTCGGCGGCCTGGCCGCCGCCAAGGCGCTGAGCGGGGCCGACGCCGACGTCACGCTGGTCGACCGGCGCAACTACCACCTGTTCCAGCCGCTGCTGTATCAGGTCGCCACGGCCGGCCTGTCGCCAGCGCAGATCGCCACCCCGATCCGCGCCATCGTCGCGGACGCCGCCAACGTGCGCGTGGTCATGGGCCGCGCCACCGGCGTCGATACCGCACGCCGGCTCGTGCGCCTCGAGGAGCGCGAGCTGCCCTACGACTACCTCGTGCTGGCCACCGGCGCGCGCCATTCCTACTTCGGCCGCGACGAGTGGGAGCAGTTTGCGCCCGGCTTGAAGAAGATCGATGACGCCACCGAGATTCGCCGACGCATCCTCACCGCCTTCGAGCAGGCCGAGACCGAGGCCGATCCGGAGAAGCGCCGCCGCCTGCTGAACTTCGTGGTGATCGGCGCCGGCCCCACAGGCGTCGAGATGGCCGGCGCCATCGCCGAGCTGGCGCGCCGCGCGCTGGCCCGCGACTTCCGCACCATCGATCCGCGCCAGGCACGCATCGTACTGGTCGAGGCCGGCCCCAGCGTGCTCGCGGCCTTCCCGGAGAAGCTGTCGGCCTGGGCGGCACGCGCGCTCGGCAAGCTCGGCGTCGAGGTCATGCTCGGCATGCCGGTCACCGCCTGCGACGCCGAGGGGGTCGTCGTCGGCGACGAGCGCATTCCGGCCGCGACGATCATGTGGGCGGCCGGCGTCGCCGCCTCGCCGGCCGCGAAGTGGCTCGCGGCCGAGGCCGACCGCGCCGGACGGCTGAAGGTGCTGTCCGACCTGTCCGTGCCGGGCCATCCCGAGATCTTCGCCATCGGCGACACGGCGCTGTCCTGCGACGCGGGCGGCAAACCCTATCCGGGTCTCGCGCCCGTCGCCAAGCAGCAGGGTGAGTACATCGCCCGCCTGTTGCGCGCGCGCCTCGCCGGCAGGACGCCGGCCGGACCGTTCCGCTATCGCGATTCCGGCACCATGGCCACCATCGGCCGCGGCGCGGCGATCGCCAAGTTCAGCGAGCGGCTGCAGCTCACCGGCTTCGTCGCCTGGGTGCTGTGGGGTCTGGTGCACATCTTCTTCCTGATCGGCTTTCGCAATCGCTTCACCGTGCTGGCCGACTGGATGTGGTCCTACGTCACCTTTCAGTCCGGCGCGCGGCTGATCACCGGCAAGAACTCGGAGTGATCACCGGGTCTCGCTGCAGAGCCGCACCTCGAGGTTCGACCGGCGCGCCGCTTGCGATATCAGGATGCCATGAGATTCGTTGCCGCTTGGTTCGGCGCCGCCGTCGCGCTGACCGCCTGCGTGTTGCTTCTCGGCCTGACCGAGCATTCCTGGCTGATGGCGTCGCTCGGCGGCTCCTGCGTCGTCGTCTTCGGCATGGGGGACACCGACATGGCCCAGCCGCGCAGCCTGCTGGGCGGGCATCTCGTAGCCGCGGTCACCGGGCTGGCATTCCTCAGGCTCTGGCAACTGAGCGGTTGGCCGAAGGATATGTGGATGGTGGCGGCAGTGGCGACGGCGCTGATGATCATGATGGTCACCCGCACCATCCATTCGCCGGCCGATCTTCGCGGAGGATGCCGACTGGCTCTTCCTGCTGAGCCCGGTCGCCGCCGGTGTGCTCAGCGTCTTCATCATCGCGCTGCTCGCCAACAACTACGCGCGGCCCGCGCCGCGCGCGCGATACCCTCGGATCTGGCACTAGGCTCCCGCCGGCAATGGCGTCGCGCCGCCGCTCGACCAGGGAAAGCGCAGCGCCTCGTTGACGAAGGCGCCGACCGCCGGCACGTGTGGCCGGCCGCGCACGGTGACGATCTGGATCTGTCGCGTGATCTCGGGCTCGACCAGCGGGCGGATGCACAAGCCCGAGAGCGTCACCGAATGCTCGGGGATGTACGTGAAGCCAAGCCCGGTCAGTGCCATGGCCTGCACCCAGTCGTCGCGATCGCTGCGGAACACCGTCGAGACGCCGATGCCCGCCTGGCCGAACAGCTCTCCGACATAGCCGTCGAACTCGCACTCGCTGCGACAGACATAGGTCTGCTTGTCGAGATCGACCAGGCGCACCGCGTTCTGGCGCTCGAAGGCATGGCCCGGTGCGACGCCGATGACGAAACGCTCGTCGTAGAGACGGCGCGAGTGGAAGCGCTCGTCGACGCCGCCGGGCAGCCCGTAGATCGCCACGTCGTAGCCACCCTTGACCAGGTTCTCCTCGATGGTCGCTCCATTGCCGTCGCTGATCGCCAGGTTGATGCGCGGATGGCGGTCGCGGAAAGCCTGAAGGAAGGGCAGCAGCCGACCGGGGCCGATGGTGCACATCAGACCGACGCGCAGCTCGGTGTCCTCGGCCTTGGCGAAGCTGCGAGCGCGCTCCTTGGCCGTGTCGGTCTCGGTCAGCACCTGCGCCAGGTGCGGGCGCATCATCTCGCCCAGGCCGGTGAGATGCGTGTTGTTGCGCTCGCGGCGGAACAGCGGCCCGCCCAGCTCGTCCTCCAGACCCTTGATGGCGCGCGTCAGGGAGGGCTGCGACACGTTGCAGCGTTCAGCCGCGCGCGTGAAGTTCAGCGCCTCGCACACCGCCAGGAAGTAGCGGATCTGGTGCATCTCCATGGATTGGCTTCCCCGATGCCTGGATGCGTCCTGTCTACCTGCGATCACGATACGTCGCGGCTATCGTAAGACAAGCCAGCGGCTATTTCCCTTCGCGCCCGTCTCCCGTCAGGTTCATGAAATGGACCTCGCCCGCACGCTCGAAGCCCTGCGCGACCGCCACATGGCCGCGATCGACGATTTCGCGCGCCAGGCCTTCGAAGAGGAGCTCGACCGCCTGCGCATGCTGCGGCTGACCGACGAGAGCCTGGGCGTCGGCGACATGCTGCCGGACTTCGAGCTGGTCGACTGCGCCGGCAAGACCTGGCGCTCGATGGACCTGCTCGATCGTGGGCCACTGGTGCTCGCATTCTTCCGGGGTGGCTGGTGCCCCTATTGCGAGATCACCATGGCGGCGCTCAACGACGCGAGCCCGCGCATCGCGGCGCTGGGCGCCACGGCGATCGGCATCTCGCCCGAGCGGCCGGAGCACCTCGCCGCGACGGCGAAGAGCCGCGCGCTGGACTTCCCCCTGCTCAGCGATCCCGCCAACGCCTACGCCCGACTCTGCGGCGTCGCATACGAGCTGTCGCCCGATCACATCCGCATCCATCGTGCCCGCAAGCGCTCGCTGCCGGCGATGCACGGCGACAGCAAGTGGCGCCTGCCAGTGCCGGCGGTGTACGTCGTCGAGCCGTCCGGCCGCGTCGTCTTCGCCTTCGCCGACGTCGATCCGTCGCGCTGGCCCGATCCCAAGGAACTGCTCGACGCGTTGCGCCGACTTGCGCGCTGATCGCGCGGTGCATCGAATCGCAAGCCATCAGGCATTTCAATTCGCCGGTTTCAACAAGCATTGTCCGACACACACGGCGGGGGCGCTCGTGCAGGGATCAGGACAATGCTCAACGGCAAGACCGCCATCGTCACCGGCTCGACCAGCGGCATAGGGCTCGGCATCGCCGAGGCCCTGGCGCAGACCGGCGCCAATATCGTGCTCAACGGCTTCGGCGATGCCATGGAGATCGAGCGCACGCGCTGCGATCTCGCGCAGCGCACCGGTGCCCGGGTCGTCTACTCGCCGGCCGACATGAGCAAGGCGGGGGCGATCGAGAACATGATCCGCCAGACGGTCGACACCTTCGGTGCCGTCGATATCCTGGTGAACAACGCCGGCATCCAGCACGTCGCGCCGGTCGAGGAGTTCCCGCCGGAGAAGTGGGACGCCATCCTCGCCATCAACCTGTCCTCGGCGTTCCACGCCACGCGGCTGGCGGTGCCCGGGATGCGCCGGAAGGGCTGGGGCCGGGTCATCAACGTCGCCTCGGCGCACGCGCTGGTGGGCTCGCCCTACAAGTCCGCCTATGTCGCCGCCAAGCACGGGGTTTACGGCCTGACCAAGGTCGTGGCGCTGGAGACCGCCGAGGACGGCATCACCTGCAACGCGATCTGCCCCGGCTACGTGCGCACGCCGCTGGTCGAGAAGCAGATCGACGACCAGGCCAGATCTCACGGCATCTCGCGCGACAAGGTGATTACCGACATCCTGCTGAAGCAGCAGCCCAACAAGAAGTTCGTCGAGGTCGCCGAGCTTGCCGCGCTGGCGGTGTTCCTGTGCAGCGACCAGGCCGGCTCCCTGACCGGCGTGGCGCTGCCCATGGACGGCGGCTGGACCGCGCACTGAGGGAGGCGGGCATGGACGGACCTGAGCTCGGCCTACGGCCGATCGGCGCGCGCGACAACGTCAAGCGCATCAGCCTCGCCCTGCAGGGTGGCGGCGCGCACGGCGCCTATGCCTGGGGCGTGCTCGACCGGCTGCTCGAGGACGAACGTGTCGAGGTCGAGGCGATCAGCGGCACCTCGGCCGGCGCGATGAACGCCGCGGTCTTCGCCGACGGCATGGGCCGCGGCGGTCGTGCCGAGGCCAAGCGCGCGCTGGAGGCGTTCTGGCGAAATATCAGCGAGGCGGCGCGCTTCAGCCCACTGCAGCCCACGCCGTTCGATCGGATGGCGCGCAGCTGGAACCTCGACCATTCGCCGACCTTCATGGTCTTCGACCTGATGAGCCGCATGCTCTCGCCGTATCAATTGAATCCGGCGAACCTCAATCCGCTGCGCGACGTGCTGGTGAAGTCGGTCGATTTCGAGCGGCTCGAGAACTGCCGTGCCGTGCGCCTGTTCATCTCCGCCACCAACGTGAAGAGCGGCAAGGTGCGCGTCTTCGAAAGCGGCCAGGTCACGCCCGACGTGCTGCTCGCCTCGGCCTGCCTGCCCTTCATGTTCCAGGCCGTGACCATCGACGGCGAGCCGTACTGGGATGGCGGCTACATGGGCAACCCGGCCCTGTTTCCGCTGATCTACGGGGCGGAGTCGCGCGACGTGGTGATCGTGCAGGTCAACCCGCTGACCTGCGATGAGGTGCCCACCACGGCGGCGGCGATCATGAACCGGCTGAACGAGGTCAGCTTCAACTCCAGCCTGATGCGCGAGATGCGCGCGGTGGCCTTCGTCACCGACCTGATCGACCAGGGCCGGCTCGACGGCGAGCACTACAAACGCATGAACGTGCACTGGATCGAAGCCGAGGAGCACATGAAGGGCCTCGGCGTCTCGAGCAAGCTCAACGCGCAGTGGGACTTCCTGCTGCATCTCAGGGCGATCGGACGCGAGGTCGCCGGTGCCTGGCTGGAGCGCCACTTCGACGCCATCGGCGAGCGCTCCACGGTCGACATCAAGTCCAAGTTTCTCTGACTCAGGATCTCCGACCGATGAATCGCCGGCAGATCCTCGCCGCGCCATCGATGTCGGTGGCCGGCCCGAGCCATCCCCGTCTGCCTTGCCGGCTCGTCGATCGCGAGCACGTGATCGCGATCTACGAGAGCGGCCCTGCGCGTTCAATGGGCGCCCCTGCAACTTCGTCGCCCAGATGTATCTCGACGACGACCCGCTGATCGCCGCCGGCCGCGAAATCCGAGTTCTCCCAGAAGGTACGCCCATCCGAAGCTCGCCATCGCGGCATCGAGCTGACCGGCGTCAGGGTGAAGGGTTCGTGGACCGGTGCGGCGCGCCTCGACCTGGTGCCGCACGTCAACGCGCCGGTGGCCGACCTGCCGGTGCGCCGTGTCGTTGGCGGACGGCACTTCGTCGCCGACCTGACGCTGCCCGCCGGCCGCGTTCTCGTCGACTACCTCCGGGACAGGGACCTGCGACAGGCCGCCTGAGGCCCGCGCGCTGGGCAGGAGGCGCGGCATCCGGTAGGTTGCCGCGCATGTCGCGCGTAGAGACATCGCCCGCGCCGGCTGTCCCGAGGGCGGCGAGGCGGCGCTGGAGCTTCGGACTGTCGCCGCGCATCCTGGCGCTGGTGGTGATCGCCGTCATGACGGCGGAGGTCGCGATCTTCCTGCCTTCGATCGCGCGCTTCCGTCTCAACTATCTCGAGAGCCTGATCGAGACCGGCGCGCTGGCGACGCTGGCGCTCGACGCCACGCCCGACAACATGATCGACGACCGGCTCACCCGCATGCTGCTCGACCATGCGCGCGTCGACGGCGTCGTCCTGATCGAGCCGGGCAAGCCCAAGCGCGCGCTGATCCCGCAAATGCCGCCCAGGCCGCGACAAACCTTCGAGATCGCCGACGCCATGGTCATGGAGCTGATCTGGGACGCGCTGGAGGCGATGGTCCGTTCGGGCAGCTACGAGATCCGCGTCGGCGGCCGCTCGCTGCGCATGCCCAACGCGCGCGTCTATATCATGGTCGATGAGCTGCCGATGCGGCTGCAGATGTACGCCTACGCGCAGCGCATCCTGATACTGTCGATCCTGATCGCCGTCTTCACGGCTATTCTCCTCTATCTCGGCCTGCGCTGGCTGATCGTGCGCCCGCTGCAGGGCGTGGTGCGCGACATGACGGCGTTCCGCCAGGCGCCCGAGGACGAGGCGACGGCCCGCGAGCCCAAGCCGCGGCAGGACGAGATCGGCGTCGTCGACCGCGAGTTCGACAGCCTGCAGCGCGAGCTGCGCGCGGCGCTTCGCCAGAAGACGCGGCTGGCCGAGCTCGGCACGGCGATGAGCAAGATCAACCATGATCTGCGCAACATGCTGGCGACGGCCCAGCTGGTCTCGGACCGGCTGGCGCGCAGCGAGGATCCCAAGGTGCGCGAGGTCGCGCCGATGATGCTGGGCTCGATCGACCGCGCGGTGCGGCTGTGCGGCGACACGCTCGACTACGCGCGCGACCGCCCGGTGCCCAAGCTGGCCCGGGTCGATCTCGCCGACGTGGCCGAAGAGGTCGGCGTCGCCCTGATCGAGCAGGCCGAGCGCAGCGATCCCAACGCCGCGCACGACTGGCGCGTCGAGGTCGAGCACGAGCGCCTGGTCGAGGCCGACCGGGCGCTGCTGTTCCGCATCCTGTTCAACCTCGGACGCAACGCCTTCGATGCCGGTGCGCAATGCGTCGTCGTTCGCGCCAGCGAAGAGCCGGCGGCGATCGCGGTGGACGTCATCGATGACGGGCCGGGCGTCCCCGAGGACCTCCAGGCCCGCCTGTTCCAGCCTTTCGCGCGCGGCGGCCGACCGGGCGGCTCGGGACTGGGCCTGACCATCGTGCGCGACCTCGTGCTGGCCCACGGCGGCGACATCATGCTGGTGGCCAACGGCGCGGCAGGCGCGACCTTCCGCTTCACGATCCCGCGCCGGGGGGCCTGACGCGGCGGCGCTCGAGCGTCACGGCGAGCCAGAAGCACACGGCCGAGACCAGCGCCACAACGAACAGCGCCCACAGCACCGGCGCGTAGCCGCCCGCCGCCTGCCAGATCAGCGCCGCCAGGAAGGGCGCCGCGGCGCGGGCGATGCTGGTCGGCATGGTGATCGCGCCGTTGATCGCGCCATAGGCGCGCTGGCCGTAGTAGTCGGCGACGATGACGCCGCGGATGATGGTCAAGGTGCCGTTGGCCAAGCCGTAGATGGTCGCGAAGCTGAACACCGTCAGGGCGCCGGGCGGCAGCATCAGGATCACGATCGCGACCGGGTAGGCGAGGATCACCAGCGAGCCGACGCCGCCCATCGACAGGCGCCGCCCGAAGGTCACCAGCAGGATTCGGCCGGCCACCTGCATCGGCCCGATCAGGGTGAAGCCGGCGACGATCAGCTCCATGCCCAACCCGCGGTCGCTGAGCAGCGGCACGAGATGGAAGATCAGCGCCGTGAAGGTGAGCGCGTTGAGCGTGAAGGCCAGGGTCAGCGCCCAGAAGGAGGGCCGGCCGAGCGCCGCGCGCAGGCCGGTGCCGTCATCGGCCATGTCGGCACGGTGCGCCGGCGGCGTGGCGCGCGGGATCAGGCTGCCATGGATCGCCGCACACAGCACATTGAACGCCGCCAGCACGTAGAGCGAATGCTGCCAGCCCAGCCGTTCGATCAGGAACTGGGTCAGCGGGATGAAGGCCGTGCTGGCGAGACCGCCGACCAGCGTCACCGCGGTGATGGCGCGGCGATAGTCCTGCGGGAAGGTGCGGGTCATCACGGCGAAGGCCGGATCGTAGAGCGTCGCGGCCATCGCCAGCCCCAGCACCGCCCACAGCGCGTAGAACAGCCACAGCGAACCGGCGAGCGGCCACAGCGCCAGCAGCAGCGCTCCGAGCAGCGAGCCACCGGTCATCAGCGCGCGCCCGCCGACGCGATCGATCCAGCTGCCGACGGGCACCGCGACGAGGCCGGCGACCAGCAATCCGATCGACAGCGCCGCGTTGAGCTCGGCGCGCGACCAGCCGAGATCCCGCTCCATCGGCACGACGTAGAGCGCGAAGGCGTAGAACTGCGTGCCCCAGGACACCAGCTGCGCGACGGCGACACCCCAGACGATCAGCCAGGCGCGCGTGCCGGTCAAAGGCATGCGAGCGCCATCAGCCGACCTGCAGCAGCAGGCCCTTGAGATAGGCCGTCTCGGGCAGACCCGGGTGCACGGGGTGGTCCATGCCGGCGCCCGTCGAACGCAGGATGCGCGCCTCGCGCCTGGCATCGTGCAGGCCACGCCTGACCTGCTCGGCGAAGTCGGTGGGCGCCATCAGGTGCGAGCACGAGGCGATGAACAGCAGGCCCTGGGGTGCCACGAGGGTGGCGGCTTGCCGCGCCAGCTTGCGATAGCCCTGCGCGCCGGCCTTGATGTCCTTGCGGCTCTTCACGAAGGCCGGCGGATCGGCGACGACGATGTCGAAACGCTCGCCCTTCGAGGCCAGACGGTCGAGCTCGTCGAACACGTCGGCCTTGCGCGCCTCGACCCGTGAATCGACCTGGTTCGCCGCCGCCGCCTGGCGCGCCAGCTCCAGCGCATGCGCCGAGCTGTCGATCAGGATGACCTGCGCCGCGCCCTCGACGGCGGCCAGCACGCCGAAGCCGCCGGCATAGGCATAGGCATCGAGCACGCGCGCGCCCTGGGCGAAGCGCGCGACCATGGCGCGGTTGTCGCGCTGGTCGAAGAACCAGCCGGTTTTCTGACCGCCGGCCGGGTCGCAGGCGAAGCGCGCGCCGTTCTCCATCACGTCGATCGGCCCGGCGATCTCGCCTTTGGCGAGCCTGGTCTCCAGCGGCAGGCCCTCGAAGGCCCGCGTCGGCGAATCGTTCTTCAGCAGGATCGCCGAGGGCGCCAGCACGGAATCGAGGGCGGCGACCAGCGCATCGGTCAGCGCCTCCCAGCCCGCGGTGTTGAGCTGCGCCACGACGACGTCGCCGTAGCGGTCGACGATCAGCCCGGGCAGGCCATCGGCCTCGGCATGGACAAGGCGGTAGTGCGGCACGCCGGCGTAGAGCCGCGTGCGCAACGCCAGCGCGGCGGCGAGGCGCGCCTCGATCAGCGCCTGGTCGATCTGCGCCTCGGCGTCGCGGCTGAACAGGCGCGCGGCGATCAGCGAGTGCGGGTTGAAGGTGCCGACACCCAGGGCGTCGCCGCCGGCGGCACGCAGGATCACCGGCGAGCCCGGCTTGATCGCCTTGGTCTCGGGGTTCATCAGCACTTCGTTGGAGAACGCCCAGGGATGGCCGTGCCGCAGCCGCCGGTCCTCGCCGGCGCGCAGGATCACACTGGGGTACTTGGCCATGGGACGGAGCTCCGCGAACGCGGCCCTCCCCTAGCACGCCTGACGCTGCAATAAAGGCGAAACGTCAATCGCCCCGCGCCACACCGTCGCGCCTGGGGTCGGCGCCACCCTCGTAGCCCAGCAGGCTGCCGTCGGCGGCACGGCGGGCGCGCACGCCGTGCAGGCCACCCTGATGCGGCGCCACATCGACGGTGTGGCCCAGCGCCTTCAACGCCTCGCCCAGCTGCCGCGCTTGCGCATCGTTCGCGCGGCCCTCGATCTCGGTGGCGCCGCCGCGATTGAGCACGCGCCGTGCGGCGATCGCCTCCTGCAGGGGCAGGTCGCGCAGCAGGGCGCCCCAGGTCGCCTGCAGCACGTCGCCGATGATGCGCGAGCCGCCGGCCGAGCCGATCGCCAGCACGAAGCGGCCGTCGCGGTCGGTGACGATCAGCGGCGACATCGAGGAGCGCGGCCGCTTGCCGGGCTGCACACGGTTGGCCACCGGCCGGTCGTTGACCTTGGGTACCGAGGCGAAATCGGTCAGCTCGTTGTTGAGCAGGAAGCCGCCGACCATGCGCCGCGCGCCGAACGCGGTCTCGATCGTCGTGGTGAACGACACCGCGTTGCCCTCGCGATCGACGATCGACATGTGGCTGGTGCCGCCCTCGGGCTTGGCCGGCGCGGCCGCCGGCCCCGGCAGCGGCGCGCCAGGCGGCTGGCCGGGCGACACGCGCGGCATGATGCGCTCGTCGCTCAGCGCGCCGCCGCGCCGCGCGAGATAGGCGCCGTCGAGCAGGCCATCGACCGGCACCGGCACGAAGCCCGGATCGCCGACATAACGCTCGCGATCGGCGAAGGCCAGGCGGCTCGCTTCGGCGATGCGATGCGCATCGCCGGCCGCACTGCCCGGAACCGGCGCGCGGTCGAGCAGCGGCAGCGTCTGCAGGATGGCGAGCGGACCCGACGATGGCGGGCCCATGCCGCAGATGATCCAGTCCCTGAGCGCCCGGCACAGCGGCGCGCGCTGCAGGGCACGGTAGCCGGCGAGGTCCGCCGCGCTCATGCGGCCGGGCCGCGGCTCGCGCGCCACCGCCGCGACGATCGCGTCGGCCAGCGGGCCGCTGTGCAACACCTCGGCGCCGCCCTCGGCGATCAGCCGCATGGTCTCGGCCAGCGCGGGATTGCGGATCGTGTCGCCGATCTTCTTCGGCGAGCCATCGTCGTTGAAATAAACGGCACGCGCTTGCGCGTCGTTCTGCAACACACGCTCGCCCGCCAACGCCCGTCCCAGGCGCGGCGGCGCCGGGAAGCCGTCGGCGGCCAGCTTAATCGCCGGCGCGAACAGGTCGCGCCAGGGCAGCTTGCCGTGCCGGCGATGGACCTCTTCCAGCATGCGAACCGTGCCCGGAACACCGATCGACAGGCCTGACGCCACCGCCAGCGGGAAGGGCAGCGGCTTGTCGTAGATGTCGAGGAACAGTGTCTCGGTCGCGGCCGACGGCGCCGTTTCGCGGCCGTCCCACGCGGTGACGCGCCGCGAGCGCGCATCGTAGTGCAGCAGAAAGCCGCCGCCGCCAATGCCCGAGGCCTGCGGCTCGACCACGCCCAGCACCATCTGCACGGCAATCGCCGCGTCGACCGCCGAGCCGCCTCTGCGCAGCGTCTCCAGCCCGGCTTCGACGGCCATCGGATTGGCCGCCGCGATCATATGCGTCTTGGCCGTGGTGCCGGGCTCGCGCGCAGCGACGGGCCAGGTGGTCAGCAGCGCGAGAGCGAGGATGGCGCGGGTAACGGTCTTGTCGATCATCGCCGCAGCCTGCGCCATGGACGCTCACGGCGCCAGCGGCTAGCGTCCGGCGATGATCCGCCCCGGCCCGAGCAACCTGATCACCGACGTCGACGGCATACTCGTCGGCAACGCTGAGGATGCCGCTGTGCGCAGCGGCACGACGGTGGTGCTGGCCGAGCAGGCCTGCGCCGCCTCGGTCGATGTGCGCGGCGGGGCGCCGGGCACACGCGACACCGACCTGCTCGATCCGACCTGCCGGGTGCAGGCGATCGACGCGGTGTTCCTCTCCGGTGGCTCGGCCTTCGGGCTGTCCGCGGGCGACGGCGTGATGAAATGGCTGCGCGAGCGCGGCCGCGGCACGCCAGTCGGCGGCACTTCCGTGCCGATCACGCCGGGTGCGATCCTGTTCGACCTGCTCAATGGCGGCAGTAAGGACTGGGACTGGCCGCCCTATCGCGAGCTGGGCTATCGCGCCGCCGACGGCGCCGCCAAGACCTTCGTCCTGGGCAATGCCGGGGCCGGGCTGGGCGCACGCTGCGGCCACCTCAAGGGCGGACTGGGCAGCGCCTCGGCGGTCGATCCGGCGAGCGGGCTGCAGGTCGGTGCCATCGTAGCCGTCAATGCCGTCGGCTTCGCCACCATGGGCGAGCTGCCGCATTTCTGGGCCTGGGCGCTGGAGCAGGACGGCGAGTTCGGCGGCCTGCCGCCGCCGCCCCGGGGGCTGAACCTCGCCGTCTCGCATACCCGCCAGCTGCTCGACCACGACGCGGCGCTGGCTGCGCAGCCGCTGGCCAACACCACCATCGCCGTGGTCGCGACCAACGCGCGCCTCGACAAGGCGTGGTGCCAGCGCCTGGCGATCATGGCCCAGGACGGCCTGGCGCGCGCGCTGCGCCCGGTGCATACGCCGGCCGACGGCGACGCCGTGTTCGCCATGGCCACGGGCCGCGTGACCGTCGCCGATGATCCGATCGCGCGGGCCGAGATCGGCACCCTGGCGGCCGATTGCCTGGCCCGGGCCGTGGCGCGCGGCGTCTACAGCGCCGGAACACTGGGCGGAATGCCGGGATGGAAAGACACCTACGGCCGCTGACGGCCGCGCGCCGGATTGCTATGGTCGCGGCGCATCGATGGAGGGAAACATGACAATCGTGACGCGCCGCCGCTTCGCCGGCCTCATGGGCGGTGCCAGTGCCGCGGCGATGCTCGCCGGCAAAGCCGGTGCGCAGGCGTCGGCGCGTGCGAAGGAAGGTGCCGTCGTCATCGGCATGTCGCTCGAGCCGCCGGTGCTCGATCCCAACCTCAACGCCGCCGCCGCGATCCGTTCGGTCACCTATCTCAACATCTACGAAAGCCTGATGCGCATCGACGACAAGGGCGGCGTCGGACCGGGGCTGGCCAGTTCCCACACCGTGTCGTCCGACGGCACCGAGTACGTCTTCAAGCTGAGGCCGGGGCTCAAGTACCACGACGGCGAGCCCTGCGACTCGGCCGACGTGAAGTTCACCCTCGAGCGGCTCTCCGCCAAGGACGCCACGGCGCCCGCCAAGTCGCTGTACCAGGTCATCGCCGCGGTCGAGGCACCCGACGCCACCACGGTGAGGGTGAAGCTCAAGAATCCCGACGCCTTCTTCCTCTACAGCGTGGCGCTGGGCGACGCCGGCATCATGGGCCGCAAGAGCGCCGCGACCAACGGCACCAAGCCGGTGGGCACCGGTCCGTTCATGTTCAAGGAGCGCAAGGAGGGCGACTCGATCACGCTGGCGAAGTGGCCGGGCTATCGCGACGCCGCCTCGATCAGGCTCAACACCGTGGTGTTCAAGACGATCAAGGACCCGGCGGCGCAGGTCAACGCGCTGCTCGCCGGCGATGTCGACACCTTCCCGGGCTTCCAGGCGCCCGAGCTGGTCAACCGCGTGCGCGCCGACGGCCGTTTCGCCGTCGTCATCGGCTCGACCGAGGGCGAGACCATCCTCGCCACCAACAATGCGCGCAAGCCGATGAGCGATCTCAAGGTCCGCCAGGCCATCGCGCACGCCATCGACCGCGCCGAGCTGGTGGCCGGCGAGAACGGCTTTGCCACGCCGATCGGCTCGCACTTCCCGCCGTACAACCCGGCCTATGTCGACCTGACGAAGACCTACCCGCTCGACCTTGACAAGGCCAAGAAGCTGCTGGCCGAGGCCGGCCATGCCGGCGGCTTCAGCGCCAGCCTCAAGCTGCCGCCGGTCGGCTATGCCCAGCGCTCGGGCGAGATCATCGTGGCGCAGCTGGCCAAGATCGGCATCAAGCTGTCGATCACCCAGCTGCAATGGCCGCAGTGGCTGGCCGAGGTGTTCCGCGAGAAGAACTACGACTTCACCATCGTCGCCCATACCGAGGCCAACGACCTCGATCGCTACGCGCGCGAAGGCTACTACTGGGGGTACAACTCGCAGCCGTTCCGCGACAACTGGAAGGCCGTGGTGCGCGAGGCCGATCCGGCCAAGCGCGTGCCACTGCTGCAGAAGGCGCAGAAGATTCTCGCCGACGACGCGGTCAACGGCTTCCTATACCAGCTCGGCAAGATCGGCGTGTGGCACAAGAATCTCGTAGGCCTGTGGGAGAACGCGCCCACGCCCGCGACCGACCTGTCGGTGGTCTACTGGAAGTGAAGCCAGGTCTTCTTCCCTCTCCCCGCGCAGTCGGGGAGCGGACATAGCCCGATGTTCGACTTCCTCGCGCGGCGCGCGGCGGCGGCGGCGATCACGCTGGCGCTGGCCAGCATTGTCATCTTCGTCGTGCTCGAGATCCTGCCGGGCGATCCGGCCGAGGTGATGCTGGGCACCGAGGTGCGGCCGGACACCCTGGCGGCGCTGCGCGCGAAGTTCGGCTTCGACCGTCCGCCACTGGAGCGCTACCTGACCTGGATCGCCGGCCTCGCGGTGTTCGAGCTGGGCAACAGCCACGCCTACGGCACGCCGGTGGCCAAGCTGATCACCGACCGCCTCGTCGTGACCCTGCCGCTCGGCCTGATGGCGCTGACCTGGGCGAGCCTGGTCGCGATACCGCTGGGCGTCTTCGCCGCGTCGCGCCGCGGACGACCGGCCGACTGGATGGTGATGGGCTTCGGCCAGCTCGGCATCTCGATCCCCAATTTCTGGTTCGGCATCCTGCTGGCGCTGCTCTTCGCCGTCACGCTGCGCTGGTTCCCGGCCGGCGGCTTCCCCGGCTGGCGCGCCGATCCGCTGGGCTCGCTGCACGCGCTGGTGCTGCCGGCCCTGGCGCTGAGCCTCGGCGAGATCGCCATCCTCTCGCGCATCACGCGCTCCTCGATGCTCGACACGCTGCGCGAGGACTACGTGCGCACCGCGCGCGCCAAGGGCGTGCCGGAGCGGCTCGTGCTGCTGCGCCATGCGCTGCGCAACGCACTGATTCCGATCGTCACCGTCGGCGGCCTGCTTGCCGGCTTCCTGATCGCCGGCGCGATCATCGTCGAGTCGGTCTTCTACCTGCCGGGCATCGGCAAGCTGGTGCTCGACTCGATCGACAACCGCGACCTGATCGTGATCAAGAACATCGTCATCCTGCTCACCGGCTGCGTGCTGCTGGTCAACCTCGCCGTCGACGCGCTCTACGCCGTGCTCGACCCGCGTCCCAAGGTCAACGCATGAGCGGCTTCTGGCGACGCGCCCGCCGCCACCCAGGCTTCCTGATCGGCGCCACGCTGGTGTCGATCACGATCGCCATGGCGCTGGTTTCGCTGTTCTGGACGCCGCATCCCTACGACGATCTGAAGATGGCGCTGAAGCTGCGCCCGCCGTCGGACGTGTGGCCGCTGGGCACCGACCATCGTGGCCGCGACGTGCTTTCGCGCATCATGGTGGGCGCCCAGACCTCGATCACCGTCGGCCTGATCGCCGTCTCCATCGGCATGTCGTTGGGCGTGATGCTGGGCGCCTGGGCCGCGGCGCGGCGCGGCTGGGTCGACGAGATCCTGTCGCGCTTCAGCGACCTGGTCTTCGCCTTTCCCGCCGTGCTTCTGGCGATCCTGATCACCTCGGTGTTCGGCGCCAGCGCCACCAATGCCATCCTCGCCATCGGCATCTTCAACATCCCGGTCTTCGCCCGCGTCACCCGCGGCGCGGCGCTCACCATGTGGGGCCGCGACTTCGTGCGCGCGGCCAAGGCGCTGGGCCTGGGACCGCTGGGCATCACCATCCGCCACGTGATCCCAAACATCGCCAGCGTGCTGATCGTGCAGGCGACCATCCAGTTCGCCGTCGCCATCCTCGCCGAGGCCGGCCTCTCCTATCTCGGCCTGGGCGCGCAGCCGCCGGTGCCGTCCTGGGGCCGCATGCTCTATGATGCGCAGACCTATCTCTACGATGCGCCCGGCCTGGCGATCTACCCGGGCCTCGCCATCGCGCTCACCGTGCTGGGCCTGAACATGGTGGGCGACGGGCTGCGCGATCTGCTCGATCCGCGACTGCGGTTGATGCGCGTGGGATGACGGTGCAGTGCCAGTAGGATATCTGCCAGGCAACAGGAGTGCCCGATGCCGCTGCCCAACTTCGCCAACCTGCAGGCCAATCCCGCGCTGATCCTGCCCTGGCTCAACGACAACCTGCTGATCGGCGGGTTGATGCAGAACGTGGCGGCGGCCAACGGCGAGGCATGGGTGTCGATCGGCGCCGCTGGACAGGCGATCATCAATGGCCAGATGAAGGCGCCGATCGCTGTCAATCCGTCGGGCAAGCCGATCGACGTCTTCGCCATTCGTTCCAACGGCACCGGCGTCAACGATTCGGTGCGCGCCTATGTCTGCAACTACACCGCCGGCGGCGTGCACTCGGTCCCGCTCGCCGGCGCCGGCGCGGCCAATTTCTGCTTCACCATCACGCTCAACGGCTGCACGTTCGGCATCGGTCCGGCCGCCGCGGATGGCTCGCGCCGGGTCTCGCACGCCAACCAGGGCGGCCAGACTGCCGGGCAGCGCAACCAGACCTGGAACGAGCACGGCGTGCCGGTCAACAGCGCCGCGATCAAGATGTTCGAGCCGGCACTCTACCGCCGGCTGGGCGGCGGCATCTCGCTCAACGCGACGGTCTTCGGATTCCGCATCGGCACGGCCTGGGAGTTCCACTTCCAGCTCTATCAGGCGGTCGCGAATGGACAATACAAGCTCGTCGGCGTCTTCCCGATCCAGAGCTGAACCGGCGAGCGGCAAATCGAGCTCACATGTCATCCCGAGCGTAGCGCGGAATCTTTTACAACGATTCCAAGATCCGTCGCTCCGCTCGGGATGGATGACAGAGGGATTCTGGATCGCGTTGTCGCCAGTCTCCAGCCGAATTATTTTGCGCCGACTGGGCCTGAAGGGAACCGTCGGGCGATCTGTGCAGTTCCCCCGCAGATAAACCTGTGGAGGTCGCCATGCGTCCCCGCCTTGTCGTCCTGACCTTGCTCGGCCTCGCGCCAGGGGCCGCCCTCGCCCAGCAGACGCTGCTGGCGACGGCGGCCGGCTCGTCCTACGACGTCATCGCCAACTGCCTGATGAAGCAGATGCAGCCGCGCCTGGCCGCGGTGCCCGTCGTGCGGCCGCCGCCGACAAACCGGGCCGAAGTGCATCTGTACACGCACGGCAGCCAGAGGATGGGGACGCCGGTCGCCAGCTTTTTCATCAGCCTGCTCGACGGCGGCGGCACGACCGTGGCCTTCGAGGAGCGCGCCGATCAGCGCGGCCGGCATATCGTGGCGGCAAGGGATGCCGCCCGACGCTGCACGCGATAGCCCGACCGACGGGAAGCGGCCTCACGCGCCCTTGTACATCGGCTTGCGCTTCTCGATGAAGGCGCGGCGCGCCTCCTTGGCGTCCTCCGAGGCGTTGAGGATGCTGCCGGCATTCGACGTCAGCACCATCGTGTTCTCCATCGTGGTGTCGACGGCGGTGCGCATGATGCGCTTGCCGATCCACTGCACCAGGGGCGGCACGTTCATCATGCGCTCGCACAGCGCCCGCGTGGTCTCCTCGAGCTTCTCCGACGGCACCAGGTGGTTGAGCATGCCCCACTGGTAGGCGCGCTCGCCGTCAAGCTCGCCGGTATAGGCGAACTCCAGCGCGCGCCCCAGGCCCACCATCTTGGGCAGGTAGTAGCTGCCGCCATTCTCGATGATCTGCCCGGCATTGTGATAGGCGACGAAACGCGTCTTCTCGCAGCCGACGCGGATGTCGCAATGCAGCGCCATGTCCATGCCCGAGCCCACCGCCGGCCCGTTGATCATGGCGATGGTCGGCTTGCGGATCAGCGAGATGTCGCGATGCAGCTTGGTGAAGCCGTGGAAGAAATGCTGGCGCGAGGCGTCGATGCCCTCGTGCGCGCCGCGGTTGCCGAGGAAGTCCTCGCCGGTCACCTCCTTCGACGCCTTGCCCCGCAGATCGGCGCCGGCGCAGAACACGCGGCCCACACCCGTCAGCACGATCACGCGGATCTTCGGATCGTCGTCGCCGGCGCGCATGTACTCGCCGACCTTGGCGACGGTGCCGTTCTCCTCCGACGAGCCGATCAGCGCGTTCAGCCGGTCCGCTCGATTGAACTTGATCCAGAGGATGCCGGACTCCTCGGGCTCGTAGGTAAGGTAGTCGACCAGCTTCGGTCCCATAGGCGCTCCTCCAACAGTTTGCGCTAGCGTCGCTTGCTACGTGAGATCCGAGTAGAGCCATCCTTGCGTATCGGCAACGCGTGGGTCAGCCACGTTCGGGCACCTCGTTCGAGAAGAACAATGGATGAAGCCCATCCGCGGCCCCGCCATCTGCCCACGGCGCACCCAGACTCAACTCGGCCACGCCCGCCGGATCGGATCGCTGCCGTCCCAGTTTCTCGCCGCGTCGCGCACGGCGTCGAACACGCGTTGGCGCGTCGGCGTCATGTGGGCCATCTCGATCACCGTGCCGGGGTGACCCTCGTTCCACAGATAGACGAAGCGGCCGCGGGCGCTGTCGCCCTGCTGACCTACCGTGTAGCCGTTGGCCAGCGCCCGGTTCAGCTTCGCGTCGTAATCCTCCGGCCAGCTCGACCAGTGCTGCATGCCCTCGTGACCGGCGGCGAGGAAGTCGCGGTACATCGTGGGCGTGTCGCAGCGCTGCTGGATCAGCTCGAGCTGCACGTCGCCGGAGTTCGCCAGCGCGATCGAGAAGTGGATGTCGTCGTAGCGCATGCCGCGATAGTGGAAGTCGGTGATCGACAGTCTCTCGGCGTAGAACCACGGTCCCACGCCGCAGACTTCGATCCAGTGCTTCATCGCCGCCTCGACGTCGCGCACGACGATGCCGACCTGGCGCATCTCCCCAAACAAGCGACTCATGCCCATGCCCTCCCCGGCATGGTGCGAGCCTAGCAGAGTCTATGGCATCACGCCGAAGGGACGCTTCTCGCCCTTGTCGGTGCGGACCTTGCGATCCTCGTCCTCGGGGCCGATCAGCCTTGGCGAGGGCTCGTCGCGGTTGGGATCGGGATCGCGCGGCGGCACCTCGATCGGCGCATCGCCGGGGTGGTCGCCGCCGGGCGCCCGGCGCTCACGGTCGGGATCCGGGTTCGGCGGGCGCTCGATCGGCGTCGGGCCGGGGCGTTTGGGGTCGGGCATGGTGGTGCTTCCGGATGAAGGCGCTCATCCCTGACAACGCCCCTCCCGGAACGGCCGTTCCCCGACGGCGTTTCGTGACGCGATGAACAAGGCACAACGCGCTCTCGTGATGAAACTCGCCCGCGAGAAAGGGCTCAGGATCGTGCGACCGACGTCGCTCGCGGTACGGCGGCGGCGCTTCGGCAGAGGCTTTCGATACGTCGACGCGAGCGGCGCGGTCATCCGCGATGCCGTCGAGATCCGGCGGCTGAAGTCGCTGGCGGTGCCGCCGGCCTATGACAACGTCCGGCTGTCGGCCGATCCCGGCGCGCACCTTCAGGCGATCGGCGAGGATGCGGCCGGCCGCCTGCAGTATCGCTATCACCCGCTCTGGAACGAGGTGCGCGAGGCACTGAAGGCGCGCCGTCTGGCGTCGCTGGCCAGGTCGCTGCCGTCGATCCGCCGCGCCGTGTCGCGCGGCCTGTCCTCGGTCGACTGCGACCTGGGCTTCGCCTCCGCGGCGGTCGTGCGCCTGGTGACGCTCACCGCGATGCGCGCCGGCGGCGAGACCTACGCCCGCGAACGCGGCACGCGCGGCGCGACGACACTGCTGAAGTCGAACCTGACGCTCGGCAGAGGGTTGTGCACGCTGCGGTTCAAGGCCAAGGGCGGCGCGATCGTCAGCAAGGATCTGCGCGACCGGCGCTTCATGGCGGCCGTAAGGCGGCTGGTCGCGCTGCCCGGCCGTCGCCTGTTCCAGTATCGCAGCGAGGACGGTGACGTGCGGCCAGTACGCGCCGCGGACGTCAACCGCTTCCTGCGCGAGGTCGCCGGACGGCCGGTCACGCTGAAGGATTTCCGTACCCTGCTCGCCTCGACGACGGCCCTGAAGGCGCTGGCGGCCACGGTCCCGGCCGACAGCGCAAGCGGCCGGCGCGCGCAGATACGCGCGGCAGTCACGACCATCGCCGGCGAACTGGCCAATACCCCGACGGTGTGCCGCACCAGCTACGTGCACGACGCCATCGTCTCCGCTTTCGAGGCCGGGCGGTTGCGCCGCCTCGCCAAGCGGGGCCAGTCGACGCTCGAAGCGGCGCAGGCCCTCGCGCGCGTCGTGGCGCGCCCGGCCGGCGACCGAGATTCCCCGCGCGGCACCGGCAACCCGCCCCGCTCGGGCGCCGTTGGATCCCGAGGCTGAATCCACGCATGCCAGGAGTCCGTCCCATGAAGACCATCAGCCATGTCTACGACAGCTACGGCCAGGCCAAGGACGTGGTCGAGGAGCTCGAGGCCAACGGCATCTCGCACAAGGACATCACCCTTGTCGCCAACCGACATGTCAGCAAGGCGCTGGACGACGCGACCGATACCACCGGCGCCGAGGCCGGCGCGGGCGTCGGCGTGGTCGCCGGCGGCGGCGCGGGCCTGCTGGCCGGGCTGGGTCTGCTTGCCATTCCGGGCCTCGGTCCGGTGGTCGCGGCCGGATGGGCCGCGGCGGCGGCGGTGGGCGCGATGGCCGGCGCCGCAGGTGGCGTGGCCATCGGCGGCCTGGTCGACATCCTGGTCGGCGCCGGCGAGTCCGAGGACTACGCACAAGTCTACACCGAGGCGGTGCGCCGCGGCGGCACGCTGGTCAGCGCCCGCGTCGCCGACGAGGACGCCGAGCGCGTGCGCGCGATCTTCGCCCGGCACGAGCCGATCGACCCCGAGATCCGCGGCGGCGAGTACCGGGCCGGCGGCTGGCAGCGCTTCGATCCCCGAGGCGATCCCTACCGGCCGACGCCGGCGGAGATCGAACGCATCCGCATGAAGGGCTACCTCTAGCCCACGAGGCCCCTGGGCCTTCGGACGGGACGGTTCGTGACGAATCCGCCTCGTTGCATCTTGTCCATGCGCGATCGGCGGACCAATCTGCGGGCCACGCGTTCAGCATCGGAAAGGAATCACCCATGTCGACCATGGCCCCCCAGTCGCAGCCGCACGCCGTCATCGCGCCGCGAACCAAGGGCATGCTGATCGACGGCCAGTGGGTGGAGGCCGCCTCCGGCCAGCGCTTCAGCGTCGAGAATCCGGCCAGGCGCGCGCCGATCGCCGAGGTACCGCGCGCCGCTTCCGCCGACGTCGACCGCGCGGTGGCGGCGGCGCGGAAGGCCCAGCCGGCCTGGGCAAAGGTGGTGCCGCGCGAGCGCGGCAGGCTCCTGCTGAAGATCGCCGAGGCCTTCGAGGCGCGCGTCGAGGAGATGGCGCGCATCATCTCGCTGGAGACCGGCAACGCGCTGCGGACCCAGGCGCGCGGCGAAGCGCGCGGCGCGGCCGACATCTTCCGCTATTTCGGCGGGCTGGCCGGCGAGCTCAAGGGCGAGACCATCCCGCTGGGCGAACACGTGCTGTCCTACACGAGGCGCGAGCCTCTGGGCGTCGTCGGCGCGATCATCCCGTGGAACGCGCCGGTGCTGCTGGGTGCGCTGAAGATCGCGCCGGCGCTGTGCGCCGGCAACGCGCTGGTGCTGAAGGCGGCCGAGGACGCGCCGCTGGGCGTGCTGCTGATGGCCGAGATCTGCCAGGAGTTCCTGCCGCCGGGCGTGCTCAACGTGCTGACCGGCTACGGCCCCGAGGTCGGCGGGCCGCTCGCCAACCATCCGGCGATCCGCAAGCTGTCGTTCACCGGTTCCACCGAGGTCGGCAAGGTGATCATGCGCGCCGCCGCCGAACGCATCGTGCCGGTGTCGCTGGAGCTGGGCGGCAAGAGCCCGTCGATCGTCTATCCCGACGCCGACGAGGACTGGGTAGTCGAGGGCATCATTGCCGCCATGCGCTTCACGCGGCAGAGCCAGTCCTGCACGGCGGGCTCGCGGCTCTTCCTGCACGCCGACATCTTCGATTCGTTCCTCGCCAAGCTGAAGGCCAAGACTTCGGCGCTGAAGCTCGGCGATCCGCTCGACGAGGCGAGTGACATCGGCACCATCATCAACAACAAGCAGTTCACCAAGGTCTGCAAGTATGTCGAGGAAGGGCTGAGCCGCGCCGACGCCAGGCTGGTGATGGGCGGCCTGCCGCCCAAGAGCGGGCCGTTGAGCGAGGGCTACTTCGCCATCCCGACGATCTTCGCCGACCAGTCCAACGACTGGCGGCTGGCGCGCGAGGAGATCTTCGGGCCGGTGCTGGTGGCGATCCGCTGGACCGACGAGGCCGAGGTGATCCGCATGGCCAATGACAGCCACTACGGTCTCGCCGCCTATGTCTGGACGCACGACATCGGCACCGCCCTGCGCACGGCGCATGCGATCGAGTCGGGCTGGGTGCAGGTCAACCAGGGGCTGGGCCAGTCGCCCGGCCATTCCTATGGCGGCTACAAGCAGAGCGGCATCGGCCGCGAGTTCTCGCTCGAGGGCATGCTCGACAGCTTCACCCAGCGCAAGAACGTCACGGTGAACCTGAACACGCCGCGGCGGGCGTAGGCGTCTTCTCGGGAGACTACGCCGGCCGCGGTAGCGCCTTGGACAGCTTCTCCAGCCGGATCTGATGGTCCTGCAGGGAGAGGAGGAAGTCGGCGGCGAACTTCTTCAGCGCAGGGTTCTCGCCCGAGCCGGCATAGTCGCTGAACAGCACCAGCATGTCGCGATGCATGGCGACCTGCGTGTCAACGAACAGCGAATCGAAGCTGGCCGTCGGCGCCATCTTGAGCTTGTCGATCATGTCCTTGAGCTTGCCCTGAAGCTCCTCGGGCGCTTCCTTCACTGCCGTGTCGGCCGCCGCCTGCTTGAACTTGGTGATCGCCGCCGAATAGTCGGCCAGCATCGTGACCGCGAAGGCCTTCACCTCGGTGTTCGTCGATACGCTGCCGGCCAGCCGTGCCGCCTGGGCCTGGAAGCTGATCGCCTCGGCGGCGGTCCTGGCAAACGCATCGGCCTTCGAGGTCTCGGCGCGGGCGGCAAGTCCGATAGCCATCAGGGCTGCCGCCACGCAAGCGACGGCCAGCCGGGAAAGGGTCCGCATGGCATCCTCCTTCGGCGACCTTGCAATCCAACGCAAAGTACCGCCGGGAGTTGCCTTCATGCCGTCGTGTAGGCGCCGTCGACCGTATGTGTCGAACCTGTGACGTAGGCGGCACGATCCGAACACAGCCAGCACACCATCTCGGCGATGTCCTGCGGCACGCCCATGCGCTTGAGCGGGATGCCGGCCATGATCTGCGCCCCGCGCCGCGCCATCGTGTCCCTGGTCATGTCGGTTTCGATGAAACCCGGGCACACCGCGTTCACGCGGATGCCGTTCTCGGCATATTCCAGCGCCGCGGTGCGCGTCAGGCCGACCACACCGTGCTTGGATGCGACATAGGCCGACGAGGTCGGAATGCCGAACAGTCCGGCGATCGAGGCGGTGTTGACGATCGCGCCGCCGCCCTGCTTCGCCATCTGTTCCAGCTCGGCGCGCATGCACAGCCACACGCCCTTGAGGTTGACCGCGATCATGCGATCGAAGGCATCCTCGGGCCATTCCGCCGTCTTCCTGCCGGCGCCGCCGACCTGATAGCCGGCGATTCCGGCGTTGTTGAAGGCGCAGTCGAGACGTCCGAAAGCCGAGACCGCGGCGCCAACCATGCCGGCGACATCGGCCGGCTTCGTGACGTCGGCAGTGATCGCCAGCGCCTGGCCGCCGGCCTTGTTGATCAGCGCCACGGTCTCGGCCGCGCCGTCGGCAATCTGGTCGGCGACGGCGACCCGCGCGCCTTCGGCGGCGAAGAGCAGTGCCGCGGCGCGGCCGATGCCGCGTCCCGCGCCGGTGATCAATGCCGTCTTGCCTTCGAGCATGCCCGCCATGATGCGTTTCCTCCCGTCGTCATCGCATCATCCTATCCTTTACGCCGCACGTAATCGACGCCGCGCGGGGCATGGACGATATGTCGGTCGTCGCAACCAAGGAGGGTCGCCATGACCGATACGACCAGGCTGATCGACGACTACATCGCCTGCTGGAACGAGACCGACGCCGGCAGGCGCCGCGCGCTGATCGACCGCGCCTGGACCGAGCGCGCCACCTATGTCGATCCGATGATGAGCGGCGCGGGCCGCGGCGGCATCGACGACATGATCGCCGGCGTCCAGGCGAAGTTCCCGGGCTTCCGCTTCCGGCTCAGTAAGCCGGTGGAGGCCGTCGCCGACCGCGTGCGCTTCTCCTGGGAGTGCGGACCGGATGGCAGCTCGGTGATCGGCGGCACCGACTTCTGCACCGTCGACGACGGGCGGCTCAGCGCCGTCACCGGCTTCATCGACTTCGCGCCCGGTATGGGCAAGGCGTAGACGAAACGAAAGCGGCGCGCGACCCCGAGGCCGCGCGCCGCATCCTGTCGGGCTGAAGGTCAGGCGGCCTGGACGCCCATCACCGCCTTGACCTCGAGGAATTCCTCGAGACCCCAGGCGGCGTATTCGCGGCCGTTGCCGCTCTGCTTGTAGCCGCCGAACGGCGCCGTCATGTCCATCGGCGTGCCGTTGAGATGCACGTTGCCGGCGCGCAGCTGCGAGGCCACCGCGCGCACCTTCTTGGGATCGCTGCCCTGCACATAGGCGGCCAGCCCGTAGACCGTGTCGTTGGCGTCCTTGATCGCCTGCTCCTCGCTCTCGTAGGGCAGGATCGACAGCACCGGCCCGAAGATCTCCTCGCGCGCGATGGTCATGCTGTTCTTGACGTTGCCGAAGATCGTCGGCCGCACGTAGTAGCCGCGGTTGAAGCCCTCGGGACGGCCCGGGCCGCCGGTGGCGACGGTGGCGCCCTCGGCGATGCCGGCCTCGATCAGCTTCTGGATCTTGTTGAACTGCGTCTCGCTGACCACCGGCCCCAAGGTGGTGTCCTCGGCCTTGGGGTCGCCGACCTTCAGCGACTCCGCCACCGACTTCGCCACCGCGACCGCCTCGTCGTGCTGCCTGGCCTGCACGAACATGCGGGTCGGCGCGTTGCACGACTGTCCGCTGTTGCGCATCATGCTGACCACGCCCGAGGTCACCGCCTTCTTCAGGTCGGCGTCCGGCAGGATGATGTTGGCCGACTTGCCGCCGAGCTCCTGGTGCACGCGCTTGACGGTGTCGGCCGCGGCCTTGGCGACCAGCACGCCCGCCCGGGTCGAGCCGGTGAACGAGACCATGTCGACGTCGGGGTGCTTCGACAGCGCCTGGCCGACGGTCGGGCCGTCGCCGTTCACCAGGTTGAACACGCCCTTGGGCACGCCGGCGGCGTGCATGATCTCGGCCCAGATGATGGCGTTGAGCGGCGCGATCTCGCTGGGCTTGAGCACCATGGTGCAGCCGGCGGCGAGCGCCGGGCCGACCTTGCAGACGATCTGGTTGATCGGCCAGTTCCACGGCGTGATGAAGGCACAGACTCCGATGGCTTCATGCGCAATAAGCGTCGTGCCCTTGACGCTTTCGAACTCGAACTCCTTCAGCGTCTTGATCATCTGCATCAGATGGCCGACGCCGGTGGCGGCCTGCGCCTTGGTGGCCAGCGTGATCGGCGCGCCCATCTCCATCGAGATCGCCTTGGCGATGTCGTCGTAGCGGGTCTTGTAGACCTCGAGGATCTTCTCAAGCAGCGCGATGCGCTCTTCCTTGGTCGTGCGCGAGAAGGCGGGGAAGGCCGCCTTGGCCGCCGCCACCGCCTTGTCGACATCGGCTTCGCTGCCAAGGCTGATGCGCGCGCAGGGCTCTTCGGTCGCCGGATTGATCACGTCGATCGCGTTCGGCTTCACGGGATCGACCCATGCTCCGTCGATGTAGAATTTCAGATGGTCGGTCATATGTCCCTCCGGGCGAGTTGATGACGGGAGTGTCGCCGGCCGGGCGACGTTTGCAACTGGCAAGACGCGATTAACCCCGCCTGGCGGAGGGTTTCAGCAGGGTCAGCGCCAGGGCCGCGACGCAGCAGCCCAGCGCGCCCAGCTGCCAGGGGCCCAGCGGCTCGCCATGCGCCCAGGCGCCGCCGGCCATGGCGATCACCGGCACGATGATGGTCGAGATCGCCGCCGTGTTGGCGGGCAGCAGATGCACGATGCGGAACCACACCAGAGTGCCCAGCGCCGTGGGCACGATGGCGAGATGGATGGCCGCCAGCAGCACCGGCCATGACGGCATGAAGGGCTGCCAGTCGGCGAAGATGGCGGCACCGAACAAGATCGGCACGGAGCCCACGATCATCTGCCACGCGGTCAGGCTGAGCGGATGAATGCCGCGCCAGTCGGCCCGCTTCTGGATCAGCGTACCGGCCGCCCAGCCGATGGCGGCAATCAGCGCGCAGGCAATGCCGGTGGGCGCGTCGGCCAGCGCGCGCAGGTTGGGAACCGCCAGCAGCGCGACGGTGGCGGCGCCGAATGCCAGCGCCAGCAGCAGGCGCGGCGTCGGCCGCTCGCCGAACGCCAGCACCGCGATCAGCGCCGCCCATAGCGGCATGGTGTAGCCGAGGATCGAGGCCTGGCCCGAGGGGATGAACAGCACGCTGGCCGTCGCGGCGACGTACCAGACCGAGATGGTGCCGAACGACGCGCCCAGCAGGGCTGGCCAGCTGGCGCGCGGCACGCCCGGTGCGATGCCGCGCAGCCGTGCGAACGCCAGCAACAGCAGGCCCGCGCCCAGCACGGCGAGGCCGCGGAACGTCCACACCGAGAGCTCGCGCAGCACGACGTTGAACATCGGCCACGACGAGCCCCATAGGACGCCGAGCAGCAGCACCAGGCCGGTGGCGGCATCCGCGCGATGCGTCGGCGCCGCGGGCTCGCGCGCGCTCATGCGCGGCGCACCGCCTCGGCCGGCTTGAAGAGTGCCAGCGCGAGCGCGATCACGCTGCAGCCAAGCGCGCCGATCTGCGTCGCGCCGAGCGGCTCGTCGAGCACCAGCCGACCGCTCACCATGGCGACAATCGGCACGATGATCGAGGACAGCGCCGCGACATTGGCCGGCAGCAGGCCGACGATCGCGAACCACGTGGCGGTGCCGACGCACATCGGGATCAGCGCGATGTAGATCGTGGTCAGCAGGCTGGTCCACGACGGCACGCTCCACACCCAGTCGGCGAAGAAGGCCGAGGCCACCAGGATCGGCGGCAGCGACAGCGCGATCTGCCACGCCGTCAGCGACAGGCCCATGCCGGACCAGTCAGTGCGCTTCTGCACCAGCGTGCCCAGCGCCCAGCACAGGCCGGCACCGACGCCGCAGAGGATGCCCAGCGGTGCGTCGGCGTAGACGCGCAGGTTGGGCACCGCCAGCAGCGCCACCGACGCCGCGCCGAAGGCGAGCGCGACCAGGATGCGCCCGCCCAGGCGCTCGCGCAGGAAGAGCGGCGAGACCAGAGCGAACCACAGCGGCATGGTGTAGGCCAGCACCGCCGCCTGTCCCGAGGGGATATAGCGCACCGCCGCCGCGGTGAGGATGTTCCAGACCGCGATGTTGAAGAACGACGCCAGCGCCAGCGGCGCCCACAGATGGCGCGGCACGCGCAATTGCTCGCCGCGCAGGCGCGCCACGGCGAACAGCGCCACGCCGGCGATGATCACGACGATGACGCGGAAGGCCCAGATCGAGAAGTCGCGCAGCGCAATGGCGAAGAGCGGCCAGTTCGTGCCCCAGACGAGAGTCAGGAGCGCGAGCAGGGCCAACGCGCGGGTATGGGCGGAGCGGTCGGGCATGGGAGGCGGCGCACCGTATGGGCAGGCGGCAACGCCGTCCATGCGCCCCGCTGCACGGCGCCTATGCGGCGACGCTCAGATGAGTGGGCTCAGGTCGAGTGCTCTTCCGGCGCGCCGAGCGAGCAGCCGGCGATGCGCCACGTGCCGTCAGGCTGCTTTTCCATGACATAGAAGGCGGTCACCGACGATCCGTCCTGGGCATCGATATGGACCTTCTGGATCACCCAGTCCTCGACCAGGCGGATGTCGCGGAAGGCGAAGCGCTGCCAGCGATGCACCGGCTGGTAACCGTTGCTCACCATTGACATGAAATTGTCGACCGTGCCGAAGATGCTCCGGATGCCCGGGGCGGCGAAGGAAAACGCCGTCTCGCCGTCGTCGCGCCTGAAGGCCTCGAGCTGGCGGCCGATGACATCGCGGATCTGTGCGCGGTCGGATTCGTCCGGTGGATCGGCGGCGAGCGCCGGCGCAGCGAGCAGCAGCCAAGCGCCGATCAGAAGCCCCAAAGCGCTGCGCATGGTCGCCTCCTGCACCAACGTGTCCGGAGTCTATGCGTTCGCGGCGTCCATGGATGCGCGCCGCGCTCACGATCCCGCGAGCGCGAGGACCACCGATCCAGGGATGCTCAGTTGCGACGACCCGGATAGGGGCGCGGACCGCCGGTCGCGACAGGGGCGCCGCGCAGGCGTCCGGCGCTCACGCCGTAGCTCAGGCCGGCAAGGTTGGCGCGTTCTGCGGCGAGGAAGGCATTCTGCCGCGAAATCTCACCGTTGAGGTCGCCAATCAGGCGGTCGATTGCCTGCATGGTTTGGTTGGCTTCGGCCTCGATCTGGCGCAACTGCCGGTGGTCCTCGTCGACCGCACCTCCGACATTGTAGGTCGAGCGAATGGTGTCGAGCAGATGACCGGCTACCGACGCCTGGGTCGTGACCTGAGAGGCGAGCGAGTTCAGGCCACCGATATCGCCTGTGATCCTGTCCAGATGCGACTGGGCCTGATTCCAGCGGCTGACCAGCTCGGGATTGCCCGGCGTCGTCCCCGTCGACAGACGCGACGAAATCTCGGTGACGGCGCTATCGTAGCCGCGCGCCTCGCCACCGATGGACCCACGCAGGGCCTGAAGCTGATTGGCCTGGGCCTGAACACCCGATGCGACAGCATTCTGGTCGGCTCGCAGCTGCTGGACCCGCGCATTGACGGTCGCACCTCCGGTTGCCGTCCCGGAAGACGCAGGTGCTCCAGGCCCCCCGAACAGATCGCTGCATGCCCCGAGGGCCAGCGCCGCGAAGAGACAAACGGCGCACGTGGTCCATTTCGCCATCGGTGTCACGTACCCTGGTCCGAACCGTTATCATTGGGCACCCGACGGCCAGTCCGCAGCCAAGCGAACGACGCGCCACCAAGGCACCAGCCCCAATAGCAGTACGCGGATGCTACTGAAACCCCCACCTTTCGACAAGCATGGAGTGCCCTTACAAAAGCCCGAGTTTTCAATGTGTTGCCGTAATGCAATATGGGGTTCTTCGAGTGATCCACATGGCCGGGATCAGACGCCATCGCGACATGGATCGCGGCATGGGCGGATTCGCTTGCGCCGGCTCGATGATTTGGCTACCTACCGCGCCTCGACCCGCTGACGCGGGCCGTACGGCTTGGCCGCAGGCGCCCATAGCTCAACTGGATAGAGCATCTGACTACGGATCAGAAGGTTGGGAGTTCGAATCTTCCTGGGCGCGCCAAGCCAGATTTCAGCCTGATCCGAACATAGCTGGAACGACACCCCGCCCTACGCGGCGAGCAGCTCCGAGGCTGGCCGCGCGACGCCCACCAGCTCGGTCACGCCGGGCCGGCCCTCTTCATGGAAGACGACCTGCGAGGTCTCGACCTCGAGCCTGAGCGCGCCGGCGACGTCGCCATCCTCGGCGGCATAGGCGGTCTGCCGGTCGGCGGCGATCGACATCGGTGCAAAGGACGCGATGTCCTGCGCGATCTTCTCGGCCGCGGCGCGCGTCATGCCGTTGGCGACCTTGCGGGTCGCGAGACCGATCGCCATGGCCCGGTCGCAGCCGATCGCACGGCCGGTAAGCAGGATATCCATCGCCTGGCTGATGCCGACGACACCCGGCAGGCGTGCTGCCGTGCCATCGCCCGTCACGCCCAAGCGGCGGGCAAAGACGCCGAAGGTCGCGGTTTCGTCGACGACCCGGACATCGCACAGCAGGGCCAAGCCCAGGCCTTCGGCGCTGGCATAGCCCTCGATGGCGGCGATGGTCGGCTTGGACGGCCGCCTGTGCAGCGGCCCGCCTTCGCCGGCCCAGGGATAGTAGTCGGTGGCGGCCGCCAGATCGGAGAGATCGGCGCCGGAGCAGAAATTGCCGCCGCTGCCGGTGATCACCACGGCGCGGATCTCGGGGTCGGCCTCGGCCGCACGCAGCGCGGCGGTGAGACCCTGGGCGCCTTCGCGGCTGAAGGCATTGCGGGTCTCGGCCGAGTTCAGGACGATGGTCAGCACCGGCGGCCGCCTCGTGGCGAGGATCAAGCCGCCTGCGTAGGTGGACGGGGCGAAGGCAGACATCGGTGCTCGGGCCCTCCGTCGGTCGATTCCGACCGATCACGACCCTTCCCCTGTAGGCCCGATCGGCGCTCCCGTCAGCGCCGATCCGATCCACATTGGAGATACTTCACTTCGACTTAGAATAGTTGGTCGGCAGCAGCAGCACCGACTGCATCTCCGCCAGCATCGGCGCGCCCTTGCCGAGGAACTCCTGCCATTTCGGATCCTTCGTTGCACCGGCGCGCGCGGCGGTGCGGGCCGCGAGGTCCTTGTAGACCCACATGTGGGACACCGCGTTGGGCTGCGGGAACTCGCCGACCCACAGCCCGTGGATCGGCGAATACTTCTCGCGCGTCGGGAGATACTCCTTCATCAGGTTGGCCCAGGGCCGCGCCTGGCCGAGATGCGTGCGATAGGTGCGCAGCTCGTAGACGTTGCCCTCGCCGGCGGGCTGCTTGTAGTCGACCACCGCGTTCCAGATCTGCAGGTCCTGACGGATGATCAGCTCGCGGATCGCCGGCACGTACTCGCCGGTCCACTTCGGATTCTTCTGCAGCTCCGCCCGCAGACGATCGCGCTCGTCGAGGCTGGGATAGGACCACAGGTGCCAGATCTGATTCACCTGACCGAACTCGCTGGTCCAGTAGCCGTGGTTCATGCCGTAATTGTCGCCGCGCGCCGGCCGGCCGATGGTTTCGGCCGCCTTCAGGTAGGCCGGCATCTGGCCGGCATGCATCGTGTAGGTGCGCATCTCGTAGATCATGGGGCCCTCCCTCCCATTGCCTTCGTGACTCAGAACAGCGTGTAGCCACCGTCGATGACGAAGTCGCGACCGGTGGTGTAGCGCGCGGCGTCGGAGGCGAGATAGACGGCGATCGGTCCGAAGTCCTGTTCCACGCCCCAGCGACGCTGCGGGATGCGCGGCTTGACGTTGCCGGCGAACTTCTCGTTGCTGAACGCGTTGGCGGTCATCGCCGTCTCGATCCAGCCCGGCAGGACCGAGTTGACGCTGATATTGTAGCGCGCCAGCTCGACCGCCAGCGCGCGCACGAAGGCGCAGACGCCGCCCTTGCTGGCGCCGTAGTGGCTGCTGCGCGCCGCGCCCTCGATCGCCGCGGTGCTCGACATCGCCACCAGCGAGCCGCCCTTGCCGCGCTCGGCCATGTGCTTCGCCGCCGTGCGGAAGGTGAAGAACACGCCGTCGAGGTTGACGCGCATCACGCGGCGCCATTCGTCGGTCGTCATCTGCAGGATCGCGCCCTGCCCGCGGCCCGAGACACCGGCATTGGCGACGCAATTGTCGACGTGGCCCAGCGTCTCGATGGTCTCGGCGAAGCCCGCCTCGACCGCCTTCTCGTCGCCGACATCGACCAGCTGCGCGTGCACGCGCTTGCCATGGCGCTTGAGCTTCTCGAGGGCAGCGTCGTTCTTGGCCTTGTTGGTGCCCCAGATGCAGATGTCGGCGCCGGCCTCGGCCATCGCGTCGGCCATGCCGAAGCCGATGCCGCCGTTGCCGCCGGTGACCAGCGCCACCTTCCCCGTCAGGTCGAATCCCTTGTAGGCCATCGCGCCCCTCCATTGAGTCGGGCGCATCCTACGGCCTCGCGCCCGAGGCGCCAGCCCAGCGTTCCGCGCGCCGGAAACACAACGGGCCGCCCTGGGGCGGCCCGTCGCTTCGGCCCTGCGACTGCGATCAGTGCAGCGGCGCGGTCTCGACCAGGACGATCTCGGCGTCGTCCGTCGCCTCGATCGTGATCGCCTCGACGTCCTCGATCGCCAAGCCGTCGCGCGCGTTGACCGCGACGCCGTTGACCTTCACCGCGCCCTTCGCCGGCACGAGATAGGCCGGCCTTCCGTCGAGCGTGTGGCTGACCTTGTCGCCGCTCTTGATCGTCGCGGCGTAGAGCGCGCCGTCGGCGTAGAGCGGGATCGCGCCCTGGCCCTCGTGGCTGACGAAGCCCGAGGCCAGCGGCACCAGCTTGCCATCACGCGCGCCGGCGGGGAAATCGCGCGTCTCCCAGCGCGGCTTCACGCCCTGCTTGTTGGGCAGCAGCCAGATCTGGAACAGCTCGGTCTCCTCGGGCTCGCGGTTGTACTCCGCGTGCGTGATGCCGGTGCCGGCGCTCATCACCTGGATCTGGCCGGCCTCGGTGCGACCCTGGTTGCCGACGCTGTCCTGGTGGGTGATCGCGCCCTTCATGACGTAGGTCACGATCTCCATGTCGCGATGCGGATGCGGGTCGAAGCCGGTGCCGGCGGCGATGCGGTCGTTGTTCCACACGCGCAGCGCGCCCCAGTGCATGCGGTTGCGATTCTGGTAGCCGGCGAAGCTGAAGTGAAAATTGGCCTTCAGCCAGCCATGGTCCGATTTGCCGAGGTTCTTGAACGGGCGTAGCTCGATCATCTGTCCCTCCCCTTGTGGGGTTGATGCTCTGTTGGCCCCACAAATGGCCCTGCCACGCCACGCGTCAAGTTTCCAACCCGTAACGCTTGCCCCTCACGCCGCGCGGGGCAGCGCTGCGCCATACGCTTCCGTCGGCAGGCGCAACGCGCGGCAGTAATAGGCGACGGTGCGATAGAAGCCGCAGAGCGCGATCACCTCGAGGATCTGCTCGTGGCTTAACCTGGCCGCCAGCGCGTCCCACAGCGCGTCGGGAAGGTCGATCGTGTCGTGCAGCGCGTCGACGGCGCGAATCAGCAGCCGCTCTTCCTCGCTCCATATCGGGGCATCGGCGCTGTCGGTGGCGAGCGCCTCGATCTGCGCCTCGCCGAGCTCGACGCGCTGGGCGAAGAAGCTGACGTGCACACCCCATTCGTAGGCGCAGCCGCAGCGCGCGCAGACGCGATCAATGACGATCTCGCGCTGGCGCAGGTCGAGCGGCCCCTTGTCGAGCAGCGAACCGGCACGGAACTTCTCCCAGATGCGCGGCACCGAGGCGAGCGTGCGGAACAGCACCAGCGGATCGATCCTGGGCGGCATGATGCGGTCGAACGCAGCCTGGATTTCTGCCGGGTATGGCGCGCTGAGCGGCGGGATACGCGGGGTCACGGTGGCCTCCATCCACTTGCTACTGAAATCGTAGCAAGTGGATGGTATAGCCTGTTCGGCACGGCTATGCTACCGATTTCGTAGCATGGCGAAGACACCCAGACCCGGCCAACCCGTCCGCGGCTCGACCACCGGCCGGCCGATCATGGCGCTGTTCGACCTGCTGGGTCGCCGCTGGGCGCAGCGGGTGATCTGGGAGTTGCGCGAGAGCCGTCAGCCCACCTTCCGTGCCCTGCGCGAGCTGTGCGGCAATCCCAGCCCGTCGGTGCTGAACACGCGCCTGGCCGAATTGCGCGAGGCCGGCGTCGTCGAGACGGTCGAGGGCGGCGGCTATCGCCTGACGGAGGCCGGTCGCGGCCTGTTGAAGGCGCTGCTGCCGCTGCACGCCTGGGCCGAAGACTGGGCCGCCCGGCTGAGCCGCGGCGGCCCGTCGACACGAGGCTGAGACGCCTCAGGCGGCGCGCACGGCGACGTAGCGCGCCGCGCCGTCACGCCAGATCTTCAGCAGCGCGGGCTTCTTGCTGTCCTTCGCCGCGCGCAGCTTGGCGATGGCGTCGTCCGTGCCGTCGATCGCGTCGCGGCCGATCTGCACGATGACGTCGCCTGGCTGCAATCCGCGCTCCTCGGCCGGGCTGCCGGGCTGCACCTCGAGGATCAGCGCGCCCTTGATCGAGGACGCGAGATCGAGCTGCTGGCGCGCCTGGGGCGACAGCTCGCCCAGCGACACGCCGTAGGCGGCAGGGTCGGCCTTGTCGGCCGATCCCGATCGGTCGGCCTTCACCGTGGCCGGTGCCTGGCCGTCGAGCCTGGCCTTGACGGTGATGTCCTTGCCGTCGCGCCACACGCCCAGGCTGACCGAGGAGCCCGGTGCGACCGCCGCGATCATGCGCGTCAGATCCCGCAGGGTCTTCACGTCCTTGCCGTCGACGCTGCGAATGATGTCGCCGTCCTTCAGGCCGGCCTTCAGCGCCGCCGAGTCGGGCATCACGCCGGCGACCAGTGCGCCGTCAGTGGATTTCAAGGACAGGCTGTCGGCGATGTCCTGGGTCACCGGCTGGATCTGCACGCCGAGCTGGCCGCGCGCGACCTTGCCGTGCTCCTTGAGCTGGGCGATCACCGGCTCGGCTAGGCTCGAGGGAATGGCGAAGCCCAGGCCGATACTGCCGCCCGTCGGCGAGAAGATCGCGGTGTTGATGCCGATCACCTTGCCGTCCATGTCGAACAGCGGGCCACCGGAGTTGCCCTTGTTGATCGCCGCGTCGGTCTGGATGTAGTCGTCGAACGGACCCGACCGGATGTCGCGGCCGCGCGCCGAGACGATGCCGGTGGTCACGGTGCCGCCGAGACCGAACGGGTTGCCGACCGCCATGACCGGCTGGCCGACGCGGATCTTGCCGGCGTCGCCGAAGCTGACGAAGGGCAGCGGTTCCTTGCTCTCGATCTTCAAGAGCGCCAGGTCGGTCTTGTCGTCGGCGCCCAGCAGCTTGGCCGGAAACTTCCGCCCGTCCGCCAGGGTGACGACGATCGAGGAAGCGCGGCCGGCGACGTGGTTGTTGGTCACGATCAGGCCGGAAGCGTCGATGATGAAACCCGTGCCGACACCCTGCCTGCGCTGCATCGGCGGCGCCTGCGGACGGCCCGGACGCTGCTGCTCCTGGAAGCGGCGGCGGAACTGCTCCATCGGCGAGGACGGCACGCGATCGCCGTCGTCGACCGCCTGGTTGGTCCCGGTCACGGCGACATTGACCACCGCCGGCGTCACCTTCTCGGCGAGATCGGAGAAGTCGCGCACGGTGGTTTCGCCGGCGATCGCCGGGGCGGCATTGAAGAGATGCGGGGCAACGAGAGCCGGCGCGGTGAGCGCGGTCGACAGCGCCAGCACGGCGGCGAGGCGGGATTTGAAGAGGGACAAGGGGCCATCCTCCTGAATGGGAACGGCGCCGATATGGCCCGGCCCCAAGGCGATAGCGCGGCCGCCAGATTGAAACTTTGTATAGTTGGCAGGCTTGGCAACGGCGCCCCGCCGGGTCATGTGCTAGGCATGAGGATCCTGCTGGTGGAGGACGATTCCGAGACCGCGGCGTTCATCGCCCGTGGCCTGCGCGAGCGCGGCCACGCGGTCGACCACGCCGGGACCGGCAAGGACGGGCTGCGCTTCGCAACCCACGAGCCCTACGACGTCATGGTCGTCGACCGCATGCTGCCCGAGCTCGACGGGCTGTCGATGATCAAGGCCGCGCGCGACGCGGGGGTGCGTACCCCGGCCCTGTTCCTCACCACACTGGGCGGCGTCGACGATCGCGTCGAGGGACTGGAGGCCGGGGCCGACGACTATCTGGTGAAGCCCTTCGCCCTGGCCGAGCTGGCGGCACGCGTCGCTGCGCTCGGCCGCCGGCCGCCGATCGCGCAGGCGACGTCGCTGCGTGTCGGCGACCTCGAGATGGACCTGCTGGCGCGGCTCGTCACGCGCGCCGGGCAGCGCATCGAACTGCAGGCGCAGGAGTTCAAGCTGCTCGAGTACCTGATGCGGCATGCGGAGCAGGTGGTGACGCGCACCATGCTCCTGGAGAAAGTCTGGGACTTCCACTTCGACCCGCGCACCAACATCGTCGAGACCCATATCAGCCGGCTGCGCTCGAAGATCGACAGGGGCTTCGAAGCGCCGCTGCTGCACACCATCCGCGGCGCGGGCTATGTCATTCGGCCGCCTCATTAGGATCGCGCGCACCGCCGCCTTCCGGCTCACGCTCGCCTATGCCGGCCTGTTCATGGTCTCGGCCGGCGTACTGTTCGGCGCCGTGTACTGGATTGCCACCGCCGCGCTGCAGGCCGACATGACGGCCGTGCTGCGCACCGAGGCGCTGCAGCTGTCCGGGATCCACACGCGCGCCGGGCTGCGCGGCCTGGCTCCGGAGATCCTGAGGCGCATGAGCTTTCGCAGCCGTGGGCCGATCTACTATCTGCTGCAGGCGCCCAACCGGGAGGTCATCGTCGGCAACCTGCCGGGCATGGTGCCGCGCGAGGGCGTGATCGACCTGCGCCGCGATGCCGACGAGCCCGACCGGGAGACCGCCAATCGCCAGATCAAGGACATCGAGCTCACCGGCTTCGGCCTGCGCCTGCGCGACGGCGCCTTCCTCGTCGTGGCGCAGGACACGGCCCGCGTGCGTGACATGCAGCGCGCCATCATCCGCGCCTTCGCCTGGGCCGGCGGGCTGACCCTGCTGCTGGCGATCGCCGGCGGCGCCGCGCTGGCGGTGAACTTCCTGCGCCGCATCGACCAGATCAGCCGCACCAGCCGCGCCATCATGGAGGGCGACCTCGCCGCGCGCATACCCGCGCGCGGCACCAACGACGAGATCGACCAGCTCGTCGTCAACCTCAACGCCATGCTCGACCGCGTGCAGGGCCTGATGATCGGCCTGCGCCAGGTCTCAAGCGACATCGCCCACGATCTGCGCACGCCGCTGGGCCGCCTGCGCCAGCATCTCGAGGAAGCCCGCGACCGCGCCACCACGACCGAGGCCTATGCCGCCGCGACCGACGCGGCGATCGCCGAGGCCGACACGCTGCTCGAAACCTTCTCCGCCCTTCTGCGCATCGCGCAGATCGAGGCCGGCGTGCGCCGCGGCGCCTTCGCGCCGGTCGACCTGTCGGCGGTGCTGCGCGGCGTCGGCGAGGCCTATGTCGCCTCTGCCGAGGAGACCGGCCACAAGCTGCGGCTCGAGATCGAGGATGGCGTCAGCGTCACCGGCGACCAGCAGATGCTGAGCCTGATGGCCTCGAACCTGATCGAGAACGCCCTGCATCACACGCCCGAGGGCACCACGATCCGCCTCGTCCTGCACCATACCGCGATGCACGTCATCGATGACGGCCCGGGCATCCCGGCCGACGAGCACGACAAGGTGCTGGACCGCTTCTATCGTCTCGACCGCAGCCGCTCGACGCCAGGCAGCGGGCTGGGGCTGGCGATGGTCAAGGCCATCGCCAACCTGCACGGCTTCTCACTCACGCTGCGCGATGCCGGGCCCGGTCTCGACGTCGCGCTCACCATGCAGTCCGGGCCGCCACGGCGTCTCGACGCCTGATGCGCGCGCCCGGTCGCGGGCCAGTACGAACAGCAGATCCGACAGTCGGTTCAGGTAGCGCAGCGCCACGGGATTCACCGGTGCGCCAAAGGCCACCGCGTTCAACGAGCGCTCGGCCCTCCGCACCACCGTGCGCGCCAGATGCAGGTGCGCGCTGACGGGATCGCCGCCGGGCAGCACGAAGCTGTCGAGCGGCGGCAGGTCGGCGTTCACCGCCTCGATGCGCGCCTCCAACCATTCCACCTGCGCCTCGGCGACGCGCAGGCGCTCGACCTTCAGCCCGTCGCGCTCGATCGCGGCGATGTCGGCGCCGAGATCGAACAGGTCGTTCTGGATGTGCAGCAGGTCGGCGGACAGGCCGGCCGGCGCGTCGATCCGCGCGACGCCGAGGCAGGCATTGGCCTCGTCGACATCGCCGATCGCCTGGACGCGCGCATCGGCCTTGTGCGCGATCGCACCGTCGCCCAGCGACGTGCGACCGTCGTCACCGGTGCGGGTGACGATCCGATTGAGCTTGACCATGGTGTGAGACTTCGAACGCCGGCGCCGGGTGGATTGCCCGATCGCCGGACGTGCGCCGACTATGACGCCTTCGCCGGCCGCGACGCAAGGTGCGAAGGAGCGGCGGAGGCGGGCGCTACTTGCCCTCGCGCCACCAGGCGAAGCCGATCGCGAACAGGAACAGCAGCGCGATGGCGATGCCCGGCAGCAGCGGGTAGCGGTCGACGCCGGTGACGGTGTAGCCGCCGCTGCGGCGGATGCCGATCCAGTCCGAGCCGCCCATCGAACGGCCGGGCGACACGGCGCGCACGTCGGGATTGGCGGTCTCGCTGAGCCAGATCATCGCGCCGCCCGATGCCTCGACCAGCGGCTTGAGCTTCTCGGTCGTGGCGCGCACGTCGGCGAATTCCAGTGGATCGGGGTTGCCGACCGCGGCCACGGCGCTCTTCTCGCCGTCGTCGAAGCGGTAGACGCCGGGCTTGTCGACGCCGATGCCGGCGATGGCGCGGCCCGGCGCCACAGGATTGAGGGTGAAGGTCTGTGTCCGGCCGTCGGGACCGGTCATGGTCACCGGGCGGAAGGTCTCGGCCATGGTCTGGCGGCGCAGCTCGATGCGCGCGCCCTGCACGGTGGCGCGCAGCGCCTCCTCCTCGAGGTCGGGCTCCTTCATCAGCCAGTGCGCGATGCGGCGCACCAGCTCGGCCTGCGGGCCGCCGCCGTCGACGCCGCGGTTCCACAGCCAAAGGTGATCCGACAGGATCTGCGCCACGCGGCCCTCGCCGGCGCGGTCGAGCACGATCAGCGGCCGGTTGTCGGCGCCGGCCATCAGGGTATGGCCGCGCTCGGCGCGGGTGGCGATGTGGCGGAACCAGCGGCCCCAGCTCGGATCCTCGCGCTGCGCGTTGGCCACGCCCATCGGCGCCGGCTTGCCCGCGCCGCTGAGATCGGCGGTCACCGGATGACGGTCGCCCAGCGTGGTCATGGTCGGCTTGAAGCCGCGCTCGATGACCTCGCCCAGCGGCGCCGCCGGCAGCACGGCGCCCAGCGGCGTGCGATGCAGCGTGCGCGGCGTGGCGTAGACCGGCCCGACCGAGACCAGCAGCGCGCCGCCGTTCTGCACGTACTGCGCGATGTTGCGGAAGTACTCGCGGGTGATCAGGTTGCCGGTCTCGTAGCGATCGAAGATGATCAGGTCGAACTCGCGCAGCTTCAGGTCGAACAGCTCCTTCATCGGGAACTGGATCAGCGAGAGCTCGCGGGTCGGCGTGAAGTCGTCCTTGGACGGCGTGCGCAGGATGGTGAAGTGGATGACGTCGACGGCGGGATCGCCCTTCAGCAGGTTGCGCCAGGCCCGCTCGCCGGGATAGGGCTCGCCCGAGACCAGCAGCACGCGCAGGCGATCGCGCACGCCGTTGACCACGAACAGCGCCCGGTTGTTGTCCAGCGTCAGCTCGCGCGTACCCGGCGGCACCTCGACCTGGATGACGTTGGGGCCCGGATTGCCGACCGGGATCTCGACCTCGAAGGCACGGCCCAGGGGCGCGTTGAGCCGCATCGGCGCGTCGTCGCCGATCTTCACCGTGAGCGGGATCGGCCCGCGCGCGTCGGGCGCGGTGTCGACCACGCGCAGCTTCATGGTGACGTTGCGGCCGACCACGCCGAAGCGCGGCGCCTGCTCGACCACCAGCAGCCGGTCGGCCTCGTCCTTCTTGCCGGTCAGCAGCACGTGCACCGGCGCGCCGGTGAGATCGGCGGCGAGCTGCTGCGGCACGTCGTGCACCTGGCCGTCGGTCACCAGCACCACCGCCGAGAGCCGCTCGCGCGGGATATCGGCCAGCGCGTTGCGCAGCGCGCCGATCAGCCGCGTGCCGCCCAGTCCCTGGCTGCCCAGCTGCAGGCTGGATGGCGGCAGCACCGCCTCGCGCACCTCGACGCCGCCCAGGCCGGCGATCTTGCGCACCATGGCCGCGCGCGCGAGCGCCGCCTGCTGGCGTCGCTCGCCGATGCCCTGGCTGTCGCTGTCGTCGGTCAACACCAACGCGATGTCGTCGACCGGCTTGCGCTCCTCCTCGACCAGCGAGGGATTGGCGAGCGCGCCGAGGATGGTGAAGATCGCTGCCAGGCGCAGGATCAGGCCACGCGCGCGCTTGAATCCGCCGAGCAACGCCATGCCGACCGCCACGGCGGCGAAGGCGAACAGCACGCCCCACGGCAGCAGGGGATCGAGGGCGATGGCCGAGATCGTCGTGTTCATCGGCGCAACCGCTGCATGATGTCATTCATGTGGACGCTGTCGTCCTTGTAGTTGCCGGTCAGCGCGTACATCACCAGGTTGACGCCGAAGCGGAAGGCCAGCTCGCGCTGCGCCTCGCCGCCGGGCGCCACCGGCAGGGTGCCGCGGCCGGCGCGGTCGACCGCCCAGGCGCCGGCGAAGTCGTTGGCGCCGATGATGATCGTCGCCACGCCGTCGTTGATGCGCCCGCCGCCGGCCTCGATCCACAGCCGCCCACCCGACCAGCGGCCCGGCGTGTCGGACAGCAGGTAAAACGCCTTGGTCAGCACATGCTCGTGAGGCATCGCCACCAGCGGCGGCACGTCGATGCCGCGCAGCAGGCGCTTCAGGTCGTTGTTGAGGCCGCCGCGACCCAGGGTGATGTGCTGGTCGCGGGTGTCGAAGAAGATGATGCCGCCGGTCTTCAGGTGGCGGTCGATCGCCGCCATGGCTTTCGGCGACGGCGTGGCCTGTTCCTGGGTCACCGGCCAGTAGAGCAGCGGGAAGAGGCGCAACTCGTCCTTCTCGACGTCGACGGCGATCGGCTCGCCCGGCTCGACCGAGGTGCGCGCCCGCAGGATCTCGCCGAGCCCCTCGAGGCCGGCGCGCGAAATGTTGTCGACCTCCGCATTGCCTGTGACGATGTAGGCGAGGCGCGTTTCCAGGGTCGCGCGCAGCACCATCTCGTCGGCGGGATCGGCAGCCGCGTCGCGCGTCGAGCGCGGCGGCGGCTGGCGTCCCGGCCCGGGCATCGATTGCACCAGCAGCAACTCATCGAGCTCCGAGGCGGCCTGCGCGGTGCGGTCGGGCACCGCCGCAAGGCCGATCGCAAGCGCGGCGGGCAGCAGCACCGCGGGCGTCGCGCGTCGCCGCAGGCCGCGGGCGCTGGGCAGCATGCCGCGCAGCCACAGCGAGATCAGCAGGTCGAGAAGCAGCAGGCAAAGCGCCACGGTCAGGAACCACCTGGTGAGATCGGTCTCGCCGGCTTCAGTCAGCGTGTCGGTCGTCGCCCCCGACGGCAGGCTGGCGATCGGCGCCGGCGCCGGCACGCGGTTGCCGAGGTTGAAGGCGACCTGGGAAGACTCGTCGCCGTACAGACCCGGCGGCGTCTGCGGGCGCGGCACCATCGTGCTGGCCGCGTCGAGCGGCAGTGGCAGCGTGCCCAGCGGCGGCTGCACCAGGCGCGCGAAGCCGTCCAGCGTCTTCCAGGGCTTGAGTGCCGTCTGCCCGCCGGCGTCGCCGGCGACGCCGCGGCTCAGCGCGACGAGACGCTGCAGCATGTCGACGAACAGGCCGGAGATCGCGATGTTGCTCCAGCTGGTGTTGGCGGTCGTGTGGATCAGCACCAGCCAGCCCTCGCCGCGCTTCTCGGCGGTGACCAGCGGTGTGCCGTCGGCCAGCCGCGCCCAGGTCTTGTCCGATACGTCGGGACCAGGCTCGGCCAGAACCTGCTGCGTGATGCGCGCATCCTCGGGCACGCGCAGGCCATAGAACGGGCTGCCCGGCGCGAACTCCGCGATCGAGGCCGGCGAACCCCAGCTCATCACGCCGCCCAGCGCGCGATCGCCCAGCCGCAGCTTCACCGGCACGAGGTCGTCGTCGCTCGCCGACGCCAGGCGCGGGCCGGCGAAACGCACGACCACGCCGCCCTTCATCATCCACTCGACGACATTGTCGCGCTCCGCCGGCCCCGGCGAGGCGCCGTCGGGCACCAGCAGGATCGCGGTCTGGCGGTTGAGGATCGTGGCCGCGTCGCCGATGGTGAGCTGGGCATAGGGCTCCAGCGCGCGCTCGAGGAAGAACACCTCCTGCAGCAGCGGCTGGCCGCTGGCGGTCTGCCTTTCGCCGAGAATGCCCACTGGCCGCCGGCGATAGCGCTCGTCGAGCAGCGCCGTGGCGCCGGCGCTGGTGTTGCCCTCGATGTCGAGGCGGATGATGCGATTGCGGATCTCGGTCGGCACGTTGAGCGTGCCCGTCGCCTCGGTCGCGGTCGGTGCGAAATCGATGAAGCCGCGCGCCAGCAGCGCGCCGCGATCGTCGACACCCTGCACGGCGATGCGCCGGGGGCCATCGCCCGAGGGGCGACGCGCCTCGATTCGCAGCTCGCGGCCGGCCATCGCCGGCGGAACCAGCACCATCGGCGCGCGCGGCCCGGCCGGCATCACGACCTCGAGCGTGCCCAGGGCGGCCAGGCGCTCGCCGTAACGCGCCGTGTCGGGCGCCTCCAGCCCATCGCTCAACCACACGACATGCGCAGGCCGCGGGATGGTGACCCGGCCGATCTCGTTGGCCGCCACGGCGCGATCGACCGGCCACGGCTTGGGCTTGAGCGCGCGCAGCACGGCGCGGGCCTCGTCGGGTCGCAACAGGCCGCGCTGCGGCTGCGCCTCGTCGAGCGCCGCCGGCGCCGTGGTGAGGATCACGACCGGACGCTTGGCGCGCTCGGCGCGTTCGGTCAAGCGCTCGGCGTGGCGCTGCATGATCGACCAGTTGGGCGCGGCGGCCCAGCCATCGTCGATCGCCAGCACCAGCGGACCACTGCCGGGCAGGTCGGATTGCGGATTGAGCAGCGGCCGGGCCAGGGCCAGGATCAGCAGGGTCACCAGCAGCAGGCGCAGCAGCAGCAGCCACCACGGCAGGCGCACCGGGGTCTGCTCCTCCGGCTCAAGGCCGAGCAGCAGGCGGATCGCCGGGAAGCGGATCAGCTTCGGTGCCGGCGGCATCAGGCGCAGCAGGAAGTAGATCACCGGCAGCGACAGCAGCAGCGCCAGCATCCAAGGCGTGGCAAACGCGAGTGTGCCCAGGGCCAGCATCAGGCACCCCACCGTACGGGGCGCACCCCGAGATCTGCCATGGCGATGTAGAGCGACAGCAGCGCCGTCTCCGGCGGCCGGTCGGTGCGATGCGCCCGCCACGTCCAGCCGACCGACGAGGCGATCTGCGCCAGGCCATCCTTCTGCGCGCGCAGGCGGCCGCCATAGGCCTCACGCACCGCCTCGACGCGGCGGATCAGGTGGTCGCCCTCCCGCTCGAGGCCGGAGAAGCGGACATGGCCGTCATAGGGCAGGTCCTCCTCGGCGGGATCGAGCACCTGCAGCAGATGGCCGCGCACACCCTGGCTGGCGTAGCTGCGCACGATCTCCTCGATCTTCGGCAACGGGTCGAGCAGATCGCCTATCATCACGAGATGGCCGTGCGAGGGCAGCGGCAGCAAGGGCGGCAGGCTGTCGTGCGGGCGCACCATGGCGTCGGTGGCAAGTCCCCCGGCCAGGCGGCGCGGGGCGGCATGGCCGGTTATCGGCCGGTCGCCGCCGAGCAGCGCCACGCGCTCGCCCGCATCGACCAGCAGCGTGGCCAGCGCCAGCAGGATGACCTCCGCGCGCTCGCGCTTCATCGGCACGCCATGGCCGGAGGTGAAGGCCATCGACGGCGAGCCGTCGCGCCACAGCCAGACGCTGGCGGCGGCCTCCCATTCGGTCTCGCGGACATAGACGGCGCGGCCCTTGGCGGTCTGGCGCCAGTCGATCCGGTTGATCGAGTCACCAGGGCGATACTGGCGAAACTGCCAGAAGGCGTCGCCCTGCCCGACACGACGGCGGCCGTGCACGCCCTGCAGAACGGTCGAGGCGACGCGCTGCGCCGCCACCAGAAGGGGCGGCAGCGCACCGGCCAGGACGTTCGCCTGGCGCAGCGCGATCGGATCGTCAGGACGGACCATCGGAGGGGAGATGGGTTCCTTATGCCAGCTTCGCCACCAGCCGGCGGATGATGTCGTCGACGCTGATTCCCTCGGCCCGGGCGGTGAAATTCACCGCCATGCGATGGCGCAGAACCGGCGGTGCCAGTGCAACGACATCGTCGACCGAGGGTGCCAGGCGGCCCTGAAGGGCGGCGCGGGCGCGGCAGGCCAGCATCAGTGCCTGGCTGGCGCGCGGACCGGGCCCCCAGTGGACGTGCTTGCGCACCTCCTCGATGTCGGTGCTGGACGGGCGGCCGGCGCGCACCAGGCGCAGGATGGCATCGACCACGCTGTCGCCCATCGGCACGCGGCGGATCAGCGCCTGGGCGGCCATCAGGTCGTCGGCCGTCAGCACTGCCGCCGGCGTGGGCTGGGCGGAGCTGGTGGTGACGATCATCATCTGCCGCTCGGCGGCCTCGTCGGGATAGCTGACGTCGACCTGAAGCAGGAACCGGTCGAGCTGGGCTTCGGGCAGCGGATAGGTGCCCTCCTGCTCCAGCGGGTTCTGCGTGGCGAGCACGTGGAACGGCCTGGGCAGGTCGTGCCGCTTGCCGCCCACGGAGACGTGATACTCCTGCATCGACTGCAGCAGCGCCGACTGGGTGCGCGGGCTGGCGCGGTTGATCTCGTCGGCCATCAGCAACTGGGCGAAGACCGGGCCGGGGATGAAGCGGAACGAGCGGCGACCGCTGTCGTCCTCCTCCAGCACCTCGGAGCCCAGGATGTCGGCCGGCATGAGGTCGGGCGTGAACTGCACGCGCCGCGCATCCAGTCCCAGCACCACGCCCAGGGTGTCGACCAGCTTGGTCTTGGCCAGGCCGGGCAGGCCGACCAGCAGCAGATGGCCGCCGGACAGCAGCGAGATCAGGGTTTGATCGACGACTTCCGTTTGACCATAAATGATCCGGCCGACGCCCTCGCGGACGCGCCGCAGCTGGCCACCCAGCACTTCGATGGATTGCAGGACGGCATCGGCCTCAGCCGCCGTCGGAGCGGCCGCGGTGAGGGGCGGGGGCAGATCGGGGGGCAAAGGATGAACTCCCAAGGGTTGCGGCGGCAGCATTCCAGAGCGGCCGCCGCAGGGCAAATAACGTTCGCGCGGACATGGTGACGCAAGCGTTGGAATATGGCGAGGCCAAGGCATGACGCGCGAGGAGATTGTGCAGAAGCTGACGGCGCGGCAGGACGCCATCGCGTCGGGCGCGCTGGTGCCGCCGCCCTATGTCGGCAGCGACTTCGCGCTCAACGATCTCGACCAGCCGCCCACCCAGCTGCGCGCCGCCGCGGTTCTCGTGCCTCTGGTCGACCGCGACAGCGTGCTGAGCGTGCTGCTGACCCAGCGTACCGAGGACATGCCGAGCCACGCCGGCCAGATCGCCTTCCCCGGCGGCCGCAGGCAGGCCGAGGACACCAGCCTCGTGGTCACCGCGCTGCGCGAGACCGAGGAGGAGGTCGGCATCGACCGCAGCTTCGTCGAGGTGGTCGGGCCGATCGACACCTACGTGACGCGCACCGGCTACGCCGTGACGCCGATCATCGGCTTCGTGCGGCCGGCTTTCACGCTCAAGCCCGATCCGCGCGAGGTCGCCGACGTCTTCGAGGTGCCGCTGGATTTCTTCCTCGATCCCGCCAATCACCACGTCCATTCGCGCACCTGGCAGGGCCGCGAACGGCGCTACTATGCCATGCCCTACGGCGAGCGCTATGTCTGGGGAGCGACGGCGGGGATGATCAAGAATCTCTATCACATCCTGGCTGAAGAGGGCTGACGCCCCATGCGCGTCGTGCTCAGCGTCATCGGGCTGCTGATCGCGCCGACCGTCGCGTTCTTCCTCTGGGCATGGCTGGTGAAGATCAAGCGCGAGCGCAAGCTCGCCGGCACGCTGCCCGAATGGCAGGCGCTGCCCTGGACCAACCTGGCGATCGCCGGCCTGATCCTGGTGATCATCGCCGTGCTCTACGTCAACTTCTTCACCGATGCCTCCGCGCCGGGCGGCCTGTTGGGGCCGACACGCTAGTGCCGTCCCACGATCGCCTCCCGCCGCAGCCCTGGATGACCGACGCGCCGACGACGCGCCTGCTTTCGGCGCTGTCGGCCGCCGGCATCGGCGCGCGCTTCGTCGGCGGCTGCGTGCGCAATGCGCTGCTGGGCATGGCGCCCGGCGATCTCGACATCGCGGTCGACAGGCCACCGACGGATGTGACGGCCGCGCTGCGGGCGGCGGGGATCAAGGTCGCGCCGACCGGCATCGCGCACGGAACGGTCACGGCGGTGGTCGATCGTCACCCCTACGAGATCACGACCCTGCGCCGCGACGTCGAGACCGACGGACGCCGCGCCGTCGTCGCCTTCACCGACGACTGGCGCGAGGATGCCGCGCGCCGCGACTTCACCATCAACGCGATGTCCTGCGACGCGTCGGGTGTGCTGTGGGACTATTTCGGCGGCCGCGACGATCTCGCCAGGCATCGCGTGCGCTTTGTCGGCGATCCCGACACCCGGATCACCGAGGACGTGCTGCGGGTGATGCGCTTCTTCCGCTTCCATGCCTGGTACGGCAGGCCGCCGCTCGATCCCGACGGCCTCGCCGCCTGCCGGCGCCACGCCGGCAAGCTGCGCGGGCTGTCGGCGGAGCGCGTGCGCGCCGAGCTGCTGAGGCTGCTCGCCGCCGACGATCCGGCCGATGTCGTCGAGGCAATGGCGACGTGTGGCGCCTTCGATCACTGGCTGCCGCAATACCAGGGCACGGCGCGGCTGCGGGCGCTGATCGCCAACGAGCGCCTGGTCGGCGCCGGCGACGGCCTGCGCCGGCTGGCCGCCCTGCTCGATCCCGCCACCGATGCGGCGGCCTTCGGCAAGCGCCTGAAGCTGTCGACGCAGCAGGGCGTGCGCCTGCAGGTGATGCTGGCGGCCTTGCCGGTCATCGACGCGACCGACGCGGCGATCGTGCGCAAGCAGGTCTACCGGCTGGGCGGCGCGCTCTACATCGACCGGCTGCTGCTCGATCGCGGCGCGGCAAGCGACGCGCAGCTCATGGCCGCACATCGGCTGGCGCGCGACTGGCCGGTGCCGGAACTGCCGATCGGCGGCGCCGACGTGATCCGCGCCGGCGTCCGGTCCGGTCCCGACGTCGGCGTGCTGATCGACGCGGTCGAGGCCTGGTGGGTCGCCCGCGACTTCGTGCCGGATCGCCAGGCCTGCCTCGCCGAGCTGGCGCGCCTGATCGCGGCACGATGATCCGGCCCGGGTTGATCTTCGCGCTGTTCGTGGCGCAGGCCGTCGCGCTGCTCGCCAACCACGCGCTGGGCGACACGCTGATCGCCGCCCTGCTCGGACCGCGCATGGCGCTCACCTACAAGACGCTGGTGCCCCTGCCCTATATCGGGCTGCTGGCGCTGATCCACGCGCGCCGCACGCGGGGGCCGCAGGCGCTGACGGCGGGCATCGTCGCCGGCGTGCTGTGGGCGAGCTCCACCGTGCTGCTCGACGCCGCCTATGGACGGCTGACGTTCGACGAATCCCTGCCCACCCTGATCGATCGCTACCGCCTGCTCGAGGGACCGATCTGGGCGATCCTGCCGCTGACGCAGTTGCTGCTGCCACCTGTGCTCGCGTGGCGGCTCACCAGTGGACCTCCGGCGGCAGCGACATGAGGATCGCCTCGACATTGCCGCCGGTCATCAGGCCGAACCTGGTGCCGCGGTCGTAGAGCAGGTTGAACTCGACGTAGCGCCCGCGGCGGCGCAGCTGGTGCTCGCGCTCCGCTTCCGTCCAGGGCTCGTCCATGTGCGCGCGAACGATGCGGGGATAGACGTCGAGGAAAGTCTCGCCGACGGCGCGCGTGAAGGCGAAGTCGCGATCGCGGTCGCCGCTGTCGAGATAGTCGTAGAAGATGCCGCCGACACCGCGCGGCTCGCCGCGATGCGGCAGATAGAAGTACTCGTCGCACCACCGCCTGTAGCGCTCGTAGTACGACGCATCGAAGCGATCGCAGGCCACGCGCAGCGCCCCGTGGAAGGCCTGCGTGTCCTGCTCGGTGGGCGTCATCGGCGTGAGGTCGGCGCCGCCGCCGAACCAGGCGCGGGTGGTGACGATGAAGCGCGTGTTCATGTGCACCGCCGGCACGCGCGGCGAGCGCATGTGCGCCACCAGCGATATGCCCGAGGCCCAGAAGCGCGGATCGCCGGAGGCGCCGGGGATCTGCTGGCGGAAGTCGCTCGAGAACTCGCCGTGCACGGTGGAGACGTTGACGCCGACCTTCTCGAACACACGCCCGCGCATCACCGACATCACGCCGCCGCCGCGATCGGCCTCGCCTTCTTCGGCCGCGCGCTGCCAGGTCTTGCGCTCGAAGCGGCCCGGCGGCAGCTCGCGATGCGTGCCGGCGAGCTCGTCCTCGATCCTCTCGAAGGCCGCGCAGATGCGATCGCGCAGCCGCTCGAACCAGGCGCGCGCCGCCGCCTTGCGATGCTCGATGTCGTCGCCCAGCGGCGAGGGCGTGGCCGTGGGCGAGCGTTCGGGCTGGCTGCTGGCTGTCGTCATGTCGGATGCGGGAAGCCGTCGGTCTGTCGCAATGCCTCGCCCAATACCACGGCGGCCGCGAGCGCGACATTGAGCGAGCGCATGCCGGCGGCCATCGGCACGCGGACGCGCGCGTCGGCGGCGCCGTGGATCTCCTCGGGAACGCCGGCGCCCTCCTGGCCGACCATCAGCGTGTCGTCGGCATGAAAGGCGAAGGCGGTGTGGGCGACATCGGCGCGCGTCGTCAGCAGCACCAGCCGGCCCGGCCGCGGCTCGAGCGCGAAGGCCGCCCACGAGCTGTGGCGGCGCAGATCGACGCGATCGAGATAGTCCATGCCGGCGCGACGGAAGCGGCGCTCGTCGAAGGCGAAGCCGCACGGCTCGATGACGTCGACGGCGACGCCGAAGCAGGCGGCCAGCCGCAGGATGGTGCCGGCGTTCTGGGCGATGTCGGGCTGGTAGAGGGCGAGGCGCATCGCAGGTCGAAAGATGAAGGCTCGCGGCGGTGCCGCAGCGACAACGCGGCACCTTGGCCCGGTGGTTCGCGTCCTCCTATCCTCGCGCCGCCGGATGAATTGTGCGTCATCCTGTCACAGAGAATGGAAGCCGCATGCTGGAACGGGCATTAAAGCCTTGAACCGCTAGGGGCTTTCCGCTTCATTGTGCCGCGTTTTCCGGGCGAGCCAATCGCCCGTCTCTGGGGGCGTTTTCGATGGCGACATCCAACAAGACCGCGTCGCTCGGCGGGCACGCCGGGCATGGCGAAGCCGTGACGCGCCGTGACTTTCTCTATGTCGCCACGGCGGCGACGGGCGCGGTCGGCGCGATCGCCGCGACCTGGCCGCTGATCAACAACCTGAACCCCGCCGCCGATACCCTGGCGCTGGCCTCGATCGAGCTGTCGCTCCAGGGCATCGAGGTCGGCCAGAGCATCACCGTGAAGTGGCGCGGCAAGCCGGTCTTCATCCGCCGCCGCACGCCGGAGGAGATCGCCAAGGCGCAGGCCGACGACAAGGCGGCGCTGCCCGATCCCGAGCCCGACGCCAAGCGTGTCAAGAAGGACAAGGCGGAGTGGCTGGTGCTGGTCGGCGTCTGCACGCATCTGGGCTGCGTGCCGGGCGGCCAGCAGGTCGGCTCCGAGCGCGGCGAGTACGGCGGCTGGTTCTGCCCCTGCCACGGCTCGCACTACGACACGTCGGGACGCATCCGCAAGGGACCCGCGCCGAAGAACCTCGAGGTGCCGGAGTACAGCTTCCTCGACGGCGACGTCCTGAAGATCGGCTGAGCGGGAAGGGAACAGAGTCATGGCCTCGACGCAGGGCGGCCCCCCGGCTTTCAGCAACGGCATCGTCCGCTGGATCGACAGGCGGCTGCCGATCTTCACCTTCATGCACCACGAGTACGGCGTCTTCCCGACGCCGCGGAACTTCAATTACTGGTGGAGCTTCGGCGGCATCGCGATGGTCATGCTGATCATCATGATCGTCACCGGCATCGTGCTGGCGATGAACTACACGCCGCATGTCGACTTCGCGCACGATTCGGTGCAGCGCATCCATCGCGACGTGAACCACGGCTGGCTGGTGCAATACCTGCACATGAACGGCGCGTCGTTCTTCTTCATCGCCGTCTTCATCCACATCTTCCGCGGCATGTACTACGGCTCGTACAAGAACCCGCGCGAACTCTTGTGGATCCTGGGCGTCGTCATCCTGCTGCTGATGATGGCCACGGCGTTCATGGGCTACGTGCTGCCGTGGGGCCAGATGAGCTTCTGGGGCGCCACCGTCATCACCAACCTGTTCTCGGCCATCCCGGTGATCGGTCCGGACATCGTCACCTTCCTGTGGGGCGGCTTCTCGGTCGACAACCCGACGCTGAACCGCTTCTTCTCGCTGCACTACCTGCTGCCGTTCGTGATCGTCGCCGTGGTCGTCCTGCACATCGCGGCGATGCACGTGGCCGGCTCGAACAACCCGATCGGCATCGATCCGAAGGGCCCGCAGGACACGCTGCCGTTCAGCCCCTACTACGTCACCAAGGACGGCTTCGCGCTGGTCGTGTTCCTGACCATCTTCGCGGTCTTCGTGTTCTTCGCGCCGGATTTCTTCGGCGAGCCGGACAACTACATCAAGGCCAACCCGCTGGTGACGCCGCCGCACATCGTGCCGGAATGGTACTTCCTGCCGTTCTACGCCATCCTGCGCGCCATCCCCGACAAGCTGGGCGGCGTGGTGGCGATGTTCGGCGCCATCGGCGTGCTGTTCCTCCTGCCCTGGCTCGACACCGCGCGCGTGCGCTCGGCGCGATTCCGCCCGGTCTACAAGTGGTTCTTCTGGGTGCTGGTGGTCGACTGCATCGTGCTCGGCTATTGCGGCGCCAATCCGCCGGAGGGCTACTTCGTGCCGCTCTCGCGCGTGGCGACGCTGTACTACTTCTTCCACTTCCTGGTCCTGCTGCCCGTGCTCGGCAAGCTGGAGAGACCGTTGCCGTTGCCCAACAGCATCGCCGAATCGGTGCTGAAGAAGAGCGCGAGCTAGGGGGCCGAAAGATGCGTACGCTTCTCGCCACGGTCGCCGTGGCCCTCGCCGCGCTGAGCGCCCCGGCCTTCGCCGAAAGCCCGAAGGTCAAGCTGCTCGACACCAAGTTCAGCTTCGAGGGGCCGTTCGGCACCTACGACTACAAGGCCGTGCAGCGCGGCTTCCAGGTCTACAAGGACGTCTGCGCGGCGTGCCATTCGCTGTCGCTGGTCGCCTACCGCAACCTGCAGGACATCGGCCTTTCGGAGGCGGCGGTCAAGGCGATCGCCGCCGACGTGCAGATCCGCGACCTCAACGACGTCGGCGAGATGGTCGAGCGTCCGGGTCGGCCGGCCGACCGGTTCAAGGCGCCGTTCGCCAACGAGGCCGCGGCGCGCGCCGCCAACAACGGCGCCTATCCGCCCGACCTCAGCCTGATCGTCAAGGCGCGGATCGACGGCGCGCGCTATCTCTACTCCCTGCTGCAGGGCTACGAGGAGTTCGACAAGCTGACCGACGCGCAGAAGAAGGAGATGGGGCTGCCGGCCGACTTCAAGCTGCAGCCCAACATGCAGTTCAACAGGTTCTTCCCTGGCCACCAGATCGCCATGGTGAAGCCGCTCAACGACGAGCAGATCACCTACAACGAGGAAGCCACCAAGGACGGCATCAAGAACGACCTGCCGCAGCTCGCCAAGGACCTCGTGCATTTCCTCGCCTGGGCCTCGGAGCCCAAGATGGAGGAGCGCAAGCGGACCGGCGTGAAGGCGGTCCTCTTCCTGCTGATCCTCTCCGGCCTGTTCTACGCCGTGAAGCGCAAGGTCTGGGCCGACGCGCATTGAGCGTCTTTGGTCTTCCAGCATCAAAGGCCGCCCAACCGGGCGGCCTTTTCATGTCTTTGGGAGCGCCGGCGTGCGTCCTCGCTACGCCAGGTGCTTGGCGAAGAACTCCAGCGTGCGGCCGTAGGCGAGCTTGGAGGCGGTGGCGTCGAAGCTGGCGCGCTCGTCGCAGTGGAAGCCGTGGTCGGCCGGGTAGTCGTAGACGATGACGCCGGGATGCAGCTGGCGCACCTCGTTGACGTGCGTCATCGGGATATGCGCGTCCTTGTCGCCGAAATGCAGCATGGTCGGGCATTTGGGCGTCTCGCCGCGCGCGCCGTGGATGCCGCCGCCGTAATAGCCGACCGCCGCGTCCATGTTCAGCCGGCAGGCGCTCAGCCAGGTGATCGTGCCGCCCCAGCAGAAGCCGGTGATGCCGACCTTCTTCGCACCGCCGGCCTTCAGCGCATCGACGCCGGCCTGCACGTCGGCCAGCGCCTTGTCGAAGCCCAGCGCGGTGACGTGCTTGATGCCCTGCTGGATGGTCTCGGGCGTGTAGCCGAGCTCGATCTTCGGCCCCAGCCGATCGAAGAACTGCGGCGCCAGCGCGACGTAACCGTCGGCGGCCAGGCGGTCGACGACGTTGCGGATGTGATTGTTGACGCCGAAGATCTCCATCACGACGATGACGTGGCCCTTCGGCGTGCCCGCGGGCTTCGCCAGATAGCCGCCCACCGCCGCGCCGTCGGCCGGCTTCAGCGCGATCGATTCACCCATGCTTGCCTCCTCCTCTCGGATCACGCATCGACAGTAGAGCGCGCGCGGGTTGCGGCACAATTATCTTGTCCCGCAGGGCGGAGCGAGCCTTGCCGCCGCCGGCGAGCGGCCCTAGAGAGCGCCCCGCCTGAAAGGAGGCCCGCGCATGTATGCCCCGCCGCTGTTCGACCTGACCGACGCCGCCGCCATCCGTGGCATCATCCGCGCGCATCCCTTCGCGGCCCTGGTCAGCACCGGCGAGGACGGCGTGCCCTACGTCACCCACCTGCCGCTGATCCATGTTGAGGACGGCAGCGCCAACGGCCATCTGGTCGGCCATGTCGCGCGCCCCAACCCGCACTGGAGACTGTTCGGCAAGGCGCCGACCATCGCGATCTTCGGTGGCGCCAACGCCTATATCTCGCCCAACTGGTACACATCGGCCGACATGGTGCCGACCTGGAACTACCAGGCGGTGCACGCGCACGGCACGCCCGTCATCGTCACCGACGACAATGCTGCGCTCGATGTCGTGGTCAAGCTCTCGGCCTTCTTCGAGGCGGCACTGCCCAGGCCGTGGACCATCGACAAGATGACGCCGGGCAAGGCGCTGGGCATGGTGAAAGGCATTGTCGCCTTCACCATGCCGGTGGCGCGCTTCGAGGCGAAATCCAAGATCGGCCAGAACCGCACCCCGGCCGATCAGCGCGGCGCCGCCGAGGCGCTGCTGGCACTGGGCGGTACGGGCAACGCCGCGATCGGCGAGCTCATGCGCAAGGCCGCCGACGCGCGCGACTGATCCTCGCTGTCATGCCGAGCGCAGCGAGGGATCTATGCGTCCAAGCCTGGATCCCTCGCTGCGCTCGGCATGACAGGATGCCCGGCTGACTACTTCGCGACCACGTCGCGGATCGCCTCGCCCAGCAGGCGGTAATGCGCGGCGCGCGCCGAGCTCGGCCGCCAGGCGAGGCCGATGCGCCTGAGCGCATCGCGATCGGCCACCGGCCGCGTCTCGATGCGCGTGCCGCGCAGCGCGCCCGCATCGACCGCGAGCCTGGGCAGCAAGGTGACGCCCAATCCCGAATCGACCATCTGGATCAGAGTCGAAAGGCTGGTGGCCTCGACCGCCCGCGCCTGGTCGCGCGCATCGAAGCGGCAGACCGACAGCGCGTGCTCGCGCAGGCAGTGACCTTCTGCGAGCAGCAGCACCGTCTCGCCCGAGAGGTCGGCGAGGTTGACGGTGCGCGCCGCCAGCAGCGGATGGTCCTTGGGCGCCGCGAAGACGAAGCGGTCCTCGAAGCAGTCGAAAGCGGCGAGCCGCGGCAGGTCATAGGGAAAGGCCAGCAGCGCGACATCGACCGCGCCGCCCTCGAGCTGCTCGACCAGCGCGGCGGTGCGCTCCTCGACCAGGAAGGGCTGCAGCCTGGGAAATCGCCGGCGCAGCCGCGGCAGCAGCTTCGGCAGCAGATAGGGCGCCACGGTCGGGATCACGCCCACGCGCAGCGGGCCGACCAGCGGCTCGCCGCTGCCCCTGGCGAGCTCGACCAGGTCCTCGGCCTCGGCCAGCAGGCGGCGCGCGCGCTCCAGCACGACCTCGCCCACCGGCGTGAAGCTCAAGCCCTTGCGGCTGCGCTCGACCAGGGTGGCACCGAGCGTCGCCTCGAGCTCCTTGATGCCGGCGCTGAGCGTCGACTGGGTGACGTTGCAGCGCTGCGCGGCGCGGCCAAAGCCGCCGGCATCGGCGATGGCCACGAGGTAGCGCAGCTGGCGCGGGCTGGGCAGATCTATCATCGAGAAAATCGATATTAAGAATGACTCTTATCAATTAGTACGAACGAGCGGGATTGTCTACATCGGTGTCGCCAGGAACGGCACCGATTTTCCAACCAGGAGGACATCCATCCCATGCTCACCATCGGCGACAAGCTGCCCGCCTTCGACCTCAAGGCCGTGGTCTCGACCGATCCGGCCAAGGCCTTCACCCAGGTTTCCGACCGCAGCGATGCCGGCAAGTGGCGCGTGATCTTCTTCTGGCCGAAGGACTTCACCTTCGTCTGCCCGACCGAGATCGCCGCCTTCGGCAAGCTCAACGGCGACTTCAACGACCGCGACGCGGTGATCTACGGCATCAGCACCGACAGCGAGTTCGTTCACCTCGCCTGGCGCCAGAACCACGCCGACCTCAAGGCCCTGCCTTTCCCGATGCTGGCCGACATCAAGCGCGAGCTGTCGGCCGCCTTCGGCATCCTCGACAAGGCGGAGGGCGTCGCCCTGCGCGCCACCTTCATCGTCGATCCCGAGGGCGTGATCCGCTTCGTCTCCGTCAACGACCTCAGCGTCGGCCGCAACCCGCAGGAGGTGCTGCGCGTGCTCGACGCGCTGCAGACCGACGAGCTCTGCCCCTGCAACTGGCAGAAGGGCGAGGACGTCCTGCGCCCCGCCGCGTAGCCCTTACCTTCCCCCGGAGGGGGAAGGTGGCGCGCAGCGCCGGATGGGGGATGCCTCAACACATCGGGTGTCCGTCTTCGACATCCCCCTTCCGCCCTTCGGGCAATTTCCCCCTCCGGGGGAAGGTAGACCCAGCGGCCATGCATCACCTCAAGGAGTTCCCCATGTCCCTCGAAGCCCTGAAGAACGCGCTGCCCGAATACGCGCGCGACATGAAGCTGAACCTCTCGTCGCTGGCGGGCGAGGCGTCGCTGACGCCGCAGCAGCGCGCCGGCACCTTCGTCGCCTCGGCGCTGGCGTCGCGCAACGCCGAGGTCAGCCGCGCCGTGCTGGCGGAGTTCGGCCCGCTTCTTTCGCCCGAGGCGCTCAACGGCGCGAAGGTCGCCGCGACGATCATGGGCATGAACAACATCTACTATCGCTTCGTCCATCTCGTGGGCGGCGACTACAAGAGCCTGCCCGCCAAGCTGCGTATGAACGCGATGGCCAGGCCCGGCGTCGAGAAGGCCGATTTCGAGCTGTGGTCGCTCGCGGTCTCGGCGATCAACGGCTGCGGCATGTGCCTGGAGGCGCACGAGCACGAGCTGCGCAAGGCGGGCCTGAGCACCGAGCAGATCCAGGCCGCGGTGCGCATCGCCGCTACCGTGCACGCCATCGCCGCCACGCTCGACGGCGAGGCGGCGATCGCCGGCGCAACCCTTGCCGCCGCGGCCTGACGCGGATCATTGCCGAGCTCCGGCGATCGTTCCGAGGTGTCATGGACCTGATCGCATACCGGTGATGAAATCGGTCGTCGATCAGCGTCGCTGTGATCCTCGTCTGCGAGCCAATTCACCACTCAACCCACGTACGGGAGACGGGATATGGACGGAGATAGCGCGAAGACTGCCGGCAAGTGTCCGGTCATGCACGGCACGGGCCCGCACGGATCAGGCCAGCCCAGATCAGGCAGGTCGAACCGCGACTGGTGGCCCAACCAGCTCGACCTCGGCGTCCTGCGCCAACACTCGTCCCTCTCCGATCCGATGGATCCGGAGTTCGACTACGCCGAGGCGTTCGGGAAGCTCGACTTCAAGGCGCTGAAGCAGGACCTCTACGACCTGATGACCAATTCGCAGGACTGGTGGCCGGCCGATTACGGCCACTACGGTCCGCTGTTCATCCGCATGGCCTGGCACAGCGCCGGCACCTACCGCATCTCCGACGGCCGCGGCGGCGGCGGCCGGGGCATGCAGCGTTTCGCGCCGCTCAACAGCTGGCCCGACAACGCCAATCTCGACAAGGCGCGCCGCCTGCTGTGGCCGATCAAGTGCAAGTACGGCAACGCGATCTCCTGGGCCGACCTGATGATCCTGGCCGGCAACTGCGCGCTGGAGTCGATGGGCTTCAAGACCTTCGGCTTCGGCGGCGGCCGCGAGGACATGTGGGAGCCCGACCAGGACGTCTACTGGGGCGCGGAGGCCGAGTGGCTTGGCGACAAGCGCTACTCGGGCGATCGCAGCCTCGAGAATCCGCTGGCCGCCGTGCAGATGGGCCTGATCTACGTCAACCCGGAAGGCCCCAACGGCATGCCCGACGCGGTGGCGTCCGGCCGTGACATCCGCGAAACCTTCGCACGCATGGCGATGGACGACGAGGAGACTGTCGCCCTGGTCGCCGGTGGCCACACTTTCGGCAAGTGCCACGGCGCGGGCGACGCCAAGCTCGTCGGCCTCGAGCCCGAAGGCGGCCCCATCGAGGACATGGGTCTCGGCTGGGCCAGCCGCTTCGAAAGCGGCAAGGCCGTCCATGCGATCACCAGCGGCATCGAAGGCGCCTGGACGCCGACGCCGACCAGGTGGGACAGCAGCTACTTCGACATGCTGTTCGGCTACGACTGGAACCTGGTGAAGAGCCCGGCCGGCGCCTTTCAGTGGGTGCCGTCGAACCCCGCCGCCAAGACTCTCGTGCCCGATGCGCACGATGCCACGAAGCGGCACGCGCCGATCATGACGACCGCCGACCTGGCGCTGCGCATGGATCCGATCTACGAGCCGATCGCGCGACGGTTCCACAAGGACCCGGCGGCCTTCGCCGATGCCTTCGCGCGCGCCTGGTTCAAGCTCACGCATCGCGACATGGGTCCGCGCTCGCGCTACCTGGGACCGGAGGTCCCGGCCGAGGAACTGCTGTGGCAGGATCCCGTGCCCGCCGTCGATCACAAGCCGATCGACGCGTCCGATATCACCGCGCTCAAGGCCACGATCCTTGCGTCGGGTCTGTCGGTCTCCGAGCTGGTGTCGACCGCCTGGGCGTCGGCATCGAGCTTCCGCGGCTCGGACAAGCGCGGCGGCGCCAATGGCGCGCGCATCCGGCTGGCGCCGCAGAAGGATTGGGCGGCCAATCAGCCGGCCCAGCTGGCGAAGGTGCTGAAGGTCCTCGAGGGCATCCAGAAGGACTTCAACGCTGCGCAGAGCGGCGGCAAGAAGGTCTCGCTCGCCGATCTGATCGTGCTGGGCGGCTCGGCCGCGATCGAGCAGGCGGCGAAGAAGGCCGGCCATGACGTGACCGTCCCGTTCACGCCGGGCCGCACCGACGCCTCGCAGGAGCAGACCGACGTCGAATCCTTCGCGGTGCTCGAACCCGTCGCCGACGGCTTCCGCAACTACCTCAAGGCCGGCGTCGCCGCGCCTGCCGAGGTGCTGCTGGTCGACAAGGCGCAGCTGCTGACGCTGAGCGTGCCCGAGATGACCGTTCTCGTCGGCGGCCTGCGGGTGCTGAACGTGAATGTCGGCGCCTCGCGGCACGGCGTCTTCACCACGCGGCCGCAGACGCTCACCAACGACTTCTTCGTCAACCTGCTCGACATGGGCACGGCCTGGAAGCCGGCGCCGGACTCGGCGGGCGTGTTCGAAGGACGCGATCGTGCGACCGGAGACCTGAAGTGGACGGCCACACGCGTCGACCTGGTCTTCGGTTCCAACTCCGAGCTCAGGGCCCTCGTCGAGGTCTATGGCTGCGATGAAGCGCAGGCGAAGTTCGTGCGCGACTTCGTCAAGGCCTGGGCCAAGGTCATGGATCTCGACCGCTACGACGTCGCCTGATCATCGCGGTCGCATATGGCGTACTTCATACCTTCCCCCGCTGGCGGGGGAAGGTAGGAGAAGGACCAGGAGGGCGGCGACGACATCCGGCACTCGACGACGCCGCCCGGACCCGTCACGCTGCGGTCATGCCGCCGTGCGAGGACATCGCACGCGACGAACAGGCGGCGCGAGGGGAGCGAGCGACATGAGCGAGCCGGTCCGCATCGACGAATCCGAAGACATCGGCGTCAACACCTCGACCGAGCCGTCGATCGGCGAGCTGATCAGCCGCCGGCTGGGCCGGCGCGAGACCCTTCGCGGGCTTGCCGCCGCCGGCGCGGCGACGGCGCTGGGCGGCGTCGCCGCGCAGGCCGCCGGGCCCTCGACGCTCACCTTCCGCGAGCTGGCGATAGGCATGGACCATACGCATCACGTGCCCGACGGATACGAGGCACGGGTGCTGATCCGCTGGGGCGATCCGGTGCTGCCGGACTCGCCGCCCTTCGAGATCGGCAAGCTTGCCGGTCCCGCCCAGGAGAAGCAGTTCGGCTACAACTGCGACTTCATCGGCCTGCACCCGCTGCCGCGCGAGAGCAAGGGCAGCGACCGCTTCCTGATGTGCGTGCACCACGAGTACACCAACACCAACCTGATGTTTGCCGGCATGGGTGAAGGCCGTGCTTCCCGGCTCAAATCGAGCAAGGCGCAGTGCGAGGTCGAGATCGCCGCGCATGGCGGCTCGATCATCGAGATCGCCCGCGAGGGCGGCGCCTGGAAGGTGGTCGAGAACAGCCAGCACGCCAGGCGCATCACCGCCACGACGCTGATGCGCATCTCCGGGCCCGCCGCCGGCCACGACAGGCTCAGGACGTCGGTCGATCCGATCGGCGCGACGGTGGCCGGCATGCTCAACCAGTGCGCCGGCGGCGAGACGCCGTGGGGCACCTGGCTCGCCACCGAGGAGAACTTCAACTTCTATTTCGGCGGTGCCCAGGACACGTCGCCGAACAGCGATCTCCACAAGCGCTACGGCATCCGCGCCGCCAGCGCCTACAACTGGGCGAAATATTTCGACCGCTTCGACGTGTCGAAGGAACCCAACGAGTCGAACCGCTTCGGCTGGATCGTCGAGATCGACCCCTACGACCGCAACTCGATTCCGGTGAAGCGCACGGCGATGGGCCGCTTCAAGCACGAGGGTGCCACGCATGTCGTCGCCAAGGATGGCCGCGTCGTCTTCTACAGCGGCGACGACGAGCGCTTCGAGTATGTCTACAGGTTCGTGACCTCGAAGCCCTGGAACCCGCGGGATCGCGCCGCCAATCGCGACCTGCTCGACGAGGGCACGCTGTTCGCCGCGCGCTTCGACGACGACGGAAAGATCACCTGGCTGCCGCTGGTGCACGGTCAGGGACCGCTGACGTCGGCCAACGGCTTCGACAGCCAGGCCGACGTGGTGATCAACGCCCGCAAGGCGGCCGACCTCCTGAAGGCGACGCCGATGGACCGGCCCGAGGACATCGAGACCAACCCGGTGAACGGCAAGGTCTACGTCATCCTGACCAACAACAGCCGGCGTCCGGCCAACCGCGTCGATCGCGCCAATCCGCGCGCCAACAACAGCCATGGCCACATCATCGAGATCACGCCCAAGGACGGCGACCACGGCGCGACCGAAGGCACCTGGACGATCTTCCTCGCCGCCGGCAAGCCCGGCATCGACGGCGGCACGCGCTACCACCGCGCGATCTCGGAGAACGGCTGGCTGTCCTGCCCGGACAATTGCGCCTTCGACAGCAAGGGCCGGATCTACATCGCCACCGATGGCGGGCCGGCCGCCGCCGGCATCGCCGACGGGGTCTGGATCGCCGATACCCAGGGCTATGGCCGCGCGCTCACCCGGCTGTTCTACCGGGCGCCCACCGGCGCCGAGGTCTGCGGGCCGGTGCTGACGCCCGACGATCGCACCCTGTTCCTCGCCATCCAGCATCCCGGCGAGGATCCCGGTTCGACCTTCGACAAGCCCTCGACGCGCTGGCCCGACTTCAAGGAGGGCATGCCGCCGCGCCCGTCGGTGATCGCCATCACGAAAAAGGACGGCGGTCCGATCGGCTCATAGCAAGCCCGCATCCCGCCCAGAATCTGGGCTGAATCCGGGCTGACTGGCTCATTTATCGGCAGCACCCCGCGACACGTTGTCCACCGTTTCGCGGCGGCCGGGCGTTCGTGGACTGGCGCGCTTTTTGCGACCGCGAAGGCTCGAACGCGGGCCAACGGCGGTCCGCCCTCATGCTTCGCCCAACGACGGGCCATTCAGTCGCGACCTCGCACCCGATCCCCGGGCGGCAGTGTCGGATGGCATTCGAGCAGGCGAGAAGATGGCATCTCCCGCGAAGCAGAGACTGGTCGTCGTCGGCAACGGCATGGCACCGGGGCGCGCGCTCGAGCGCCTGCTGGAGACCGCGCCCGACGCCTACGACATCACGATCTTCAACGCCGAACCGCGGGTGAACTACGACCGCATCATGCTGTCGCCCGTGCTGTCGGGCGACAAGTCGTTCGAGGAGATCGTGATCCACGGCGACGGCTGGTACGTCAAGCACGGCATCACGCTCTACAAGGGCGCCAAGGTCACGTCGATCGACCGCGCCGCGCGCACCGTCACCGCCGAGTTCGTGCGCGCGCGCACCGATTCGCATCCGGCGCCGCCGCCGGTGACGATGGCCTACGACCGGCTGATCATCGCCACCGGCTCCAACCCGATCATCATTCCCGTGCCCGGCCACGACCTGCCGGGCGTGCTGACCTACCGCGATCTCGACGACGTCGAGGCGATGCTGCTGGCGGCCAGGTCGCGCGGCAACGCCGTGGTCGTCGGCGGCGGCCTGCTCGGGCTCGAGGCGGCGGCCGGGCTGAAGGAGCAGGGCATGGACGTCACCGTCCTGCACCTGATGCCGACCCTGATGGAACGCCAGCTCGATCCCGCCGCCGGCCACCTGCTGCAGCGCGCGATCGAGGCACGCGGCATCAAGGTGATCACGCGGGCCAACACCAGGGCGATCCTCGGCACCAACCGCGTCGAGGCGGTCGAGCTCGACAACGGCACGCGCCTGCCGGCCGAGCTGGTGGTCATGGCGGTGGGCATCCGCCCCAATGCGCAGCTCGCCAAGGACGCGGGCCTGACGGTCAATCGCGGCATCGTGGTCGACGCCGGCATGCGCACCAGCGACCCCGAGATCTTCGCGCTGGGCGAATGCGCCGAGGCCGACGGCCAGGTCTTCGGCCTGGTGGCGCCGCTCTACGAGATGGCCAACACTGCCGCCGCCCAGCTCGCCGGCGACGCCGAAGCGCGCTTCAAGTCGAGCGCGACGGCGACCAAGCTGAAGGTCACCGGCATCAGCCTCTACTCGGCCGGCGACTTCGCCGAGGCCAAGGACCGCGAGGAGATCGTCCTGCGCGACGCCACGCGCGGCCTTTATCGTCGGCTGGTGCTGAAGGACAACCGCATCATCGGCGCGGTGATGTACGGCGACACGTCCGACGGGCCGTGGTTCTTCGACATGCTCAGGCGCGGCACCGATGTCTCGGACATGCGCGAGCGGCTGATCTTCGGCCAGAACTACGCCGGCGGCATCCCGCTCGATCCGGCCGCGGCCGTCGCCGCCCTGCCCGACGACGCGGAGATCTGCGGCTGCAACGGCGTGTGCAAGGGAAAGATCACCGGCGCCATCGCCGGCCTGGGCCTCAAGAGCCTCGACGACGTGCGCGCGCACACCAAGGCCTCGGCCTCGTGCGGCTCGTGCACCGGGCTGGTCGAGCAGCTGCTGAAGGCGCAGCTCGGCGATGCCTACAACCCGGCGGCCGTGCAGCCGATGTGCCCGTGCACCGACCTGGGCCACGACGACGTGCGCCGCCTGATCGTGGCCAAGGCGCTGAAGTCGATCCCGCAGCTGATGCAGGAGCTGGAGTGGAAGACCTCGTGCGGCTGCGCCAAGTGCCGGCCGGCGCTGAACTACTACCTGCTGTGCACCTGGCCCGGCGAATACGTCGACGACAGCCAGTCGCGCTTCATCAACGAGCGCGTGCACGCCAACATCCAGAAGGACGGCACCTACTCGGTGGTGCCGCGCATGTGGGGCGGCACCACCAGCGCCAAGGAACTGCGCGCCATCGCCGACGTGGTCGACAAGTTCGGCATCCCCACGGTCAAGGTCACCGGCGGCCAGCGCATCGACATGCTGGGCGTGAAGAAGGAAGACCTGCCGGCGGTGTGGGCCGACCTCAACGCCGCCGGCCTGGTCTCGGGCCATGCCTATGCCAAGGGCCTGCGCACGGTGAAGACCTGCGTCGGCTCCGAGTGGTGCCGCTTCGGCACGCAGGATTCGACCGGGCTGGGCATCAAGGTCGAGAAGTTCCTGTGGGGCTCGTGGACGCCGGCCAAGGTCAAGCTCGCCGTCTCCGGCTGCCCGCGCAACTGCGCCGAGGCGACCTGCAAGGACATCGGCGTGATCTGCATCGAATCGGGCTACGACATCCATTTCGCCGGCGCCGCCGGGCTCGACATCAAGGGCACCGAGCTGCTGGGTCACGTCGCCACCGAGGAAGAGGCGATCGAGGTGATTGCCGCGCTCACCCAGCTCTATCGCGAGCAGGGCCGCTATCTCGAGCGCATCTACAAATGGGCCAAGCGCGTCGGCGTCGAGACCATCCGCCAGCAGATCATGGACGACGTCGAGCGGCGCAGGGCGCTGTACGCGCGCTTCGCGCTGTCGCAGCAATTCGCGCAGCGCGATCCCTGGGCCGAGCGCGCCGCCGGCAAGGACGCGCATGAGTTCACGCCCGTCGCCGACCTGCGCATCCGGGCCGCCGAATGACGATGATCGAACGCATGTGGATCGACATCTGCCCGGTCGACAGCATCCCCGCGCGCGGCTGCCGCGTGGCGCACACGCAGCACGGCCAGATCGCCATCTTCCGGACGGCGACCGGCGAAGTCTTCGCGCTGGACAATCGCTGCCCGCACAAGGGCGGGCCATTGAGCGAAGGCATCGTGCACGACCGCCAGGTCACCTGCCCGCTGCACAACTGGGTGATCGGCCTGGAGGACGGCGAGGCCAAGGGCGCCGACAAGGGCAGCGTGCGACGCTATCCGGTCCGGCTCGAGGACGGCCGCGTCTATATCGACGTGCGGCTCGTACCGACAACCTCGGCGGCCTGACACCACACCTGTCATCCCGAGCGCAGCGAGGGATCCAGGGTGAGCCGGAATCCCTCGCTGCGCCCGGGATGACAGAGTGGTCAGACGTTGAAGCGGAAGTGGAAGATGTCGCCGTCGGCGACGACGTAGTCCTTGCCTTCCAGGCGCATCCTGCCGGCATCCTTGGCGCCCTGCTCGCCGCCCGACGCGACGAAGTCGTCGTAGGAGATCGTCTCGGCGCGGATGAAGCCCTTCTCGAAATCGGTGTGGATGGCGCCGGCCGCCTGCGGCGCCTTGCTGCCGCGCCGCACCGTCCAGGCATGCGCCTCCTTCGGCCCGACGGTGAAGAAGGTCACCAGGTCGAGCAGGCCGTAGCCGGCGGCGATCACGCGATTGAGCCCGGTGTCGTGCAGTCCCAGCGATTCGAGGAAGTCGCGCTGCTCGCCTTCCGGCAGCTGCGCCACCTCGGCCTCGATCGCCGCCGAGATGATGACGTAGGGCGAGCCCACGGATGTGGCATAGGCGATCGCCTTCTCGCTGATCGCGTTGCCCGTCGCGGCCGAACCCTCCTCGACGTTGAGCACGAACATCTGCGGCTTGGCGGTCAGCAGCTGCATGCGCCTGACCACCGGCTGCTCCTCGTTGGAGAGCTCGACGGTGCGCGCCGGCCTGCCGTCGCGCAGCGCCGCCACGATGCGCTCCATGATGGCGGCCTCGGCGCCGGCATCCTTGTCGCCGCTCTTGGCCTTCTTCTGCAGGTTGGGCAGGCGCTTCTCGAGGCTGTCGAGGTCGGCCAGCATCAGCTCGGTCTCGATGATCTCCGCGTCGCGCACCGGATCGACGCTGCCCGAGACGTGCGTGACGTCGCCGTCCTCGAAGCAGCGCAGCACCTGGGCGATGGCGTCGACCTCGCGGATATTGCCGAGGAACTGGTTGCCCAGCCCCTCGCCCCGGCTGGCGCCCTTCACCAGCCCGGCGATGTCGACGAACTCCAGCTGCGTCGGCACGATCTTGGCCGAGCCGGCGACGCGCGTCAGCGTCTCGAGCCGCGCATCGGGCACCGAGACGCGGCCGATATTCGGTTCGATGGTGCAGAACGGATAGTTCGCGGCCTGTGCCGCCTGCGTCGCTGTCAGCGCGTTGAACAACGTCGACTTGCCGACATTGGGCAGGCCGACGATTCCACAGTTGAAACCCATGGGTGGGGGAGATCCGGATTGAAAGACGGTGGCGCGACGTAGCCAATGCGCCGGCCCGGGTCAATCGCCACATTGCCGCCCAACGGCCCTGCGATCATCGCGGCAGTCGAGTTGCCGTCTCCCCACGCACGTCTTCTTCCTTCGAGGTCGCGATGTCGCATCGCCTCGCGGCACCGGCGTTGCTCGCCTGCGCGCTCGCCCTGCCGCTTGCCGGCCTCGGCTCCGGCGCATCGGCGCGCACCGATCGCATGGTCGAGTACACCTGCCCGATCGACGGCCAGAAGTTCAAGTCGCTGACGCCGATGTCCGGCACCTCCTTCGGCGCCCGCCTCGACGGAAAGCTCATCGGCCCGATCGCCGTGCCCTATCCGTACCCCGCCTGCCCGGGCAACGGCTTCGTGCTCTATCGCGACGTCGAGAAGCTCGACGCCGACTACATCGCCAGGGCCCGGGCGCTGGTCGCGACCGAGGCGTACCGCCGCGTCCGCGCCGGCGAGACCAGGCACTTCCTCGCCGCCTGGATCGCCGAGCGCATGGGCGAGGCGCAGCCGGTGATCGTCGGCCTGCTGCGCGAGGCGGCGTGGGATGCCGAACTGCGCGTCGACAAGCACGCCCCCTACCTGCGCGCCGCCGCCGCCCGGCTGCGCGCCTGGCAGGCCGCGCAGAGCGATCGCGACGAGAGCTGGCTCTATCGCCAGATCCTGCTGGCGGAGCTCCTGCGCCAGGCCGGCGACTTCGGCGACGCACGCGCCGTGCTCGACGACACGCCGCGCCGGCCGCTCGAGGCGTATCTCGGCAAGCACCCCGTGCTGAAGGACATGGTTGCCGAGCTGCGCCGGCGCATCGAGCGCAGAGTGAAAGCCCCGATCTCGCCGCCAGGGACCTGAGCGTGCTCAGGGCGAAGGCGGGGCTTCCTTCGCCGGCCTGGCCGGCGGCGGGCTCACCAGGAACGCCACGCGGCTCATGAACTTCTCGTCGTCGACCTTGGCGCCGCTCACCAGCAGCGGCGCCTCGGCGACGATGGCGTCGATCACCCTGGGCACCCAGTCCTCGCGCTCGGCCTTGCTGAAGTCGCTCAGCACATAGCCGTGCACGAGGTCCTTGTGGCCGGGATGGCCGATGCCGATGCGCACCCGGCGATAGTCCTTGCCGAAATGCTGGTCGAGATCGCGGATGCCGTTGTGGCCGCCGGCGCCGCCGCCGGTCTTCACCCTGACCTTGCCCGGCGCCAGGTCGAGCTCGTCGTGGAAGACCACGACGTTGCCCATGTCGATGCGGTGGTAGCGCGCCGCCTCGCCGACCGACAGGCCCGAATCGTTCATGTAGGTCATCGGCTTGAGCACCAGCGCGCGCTCGCCGCCGAGCGTGCCCTCGGCGACCTCGCCCTGGAAGCGCCTGCGCCACGGGCCGAAGCCATGGCGGCGGACGAGCTCGTCCACCACCATGAATCCGACATTGTGACGATGCGCCTGGTATTTCGGCCCGGGATTGCCGAGCCCGACCAGAAGCAGCATGGATGCCGCGGCGCGGCGGCCGCCTTACTTCTTGGCGGCCGCGGGTGCGGCCTTGCCCGGCGTCGCCTTGGCACCCGCGGCGGGCGCCGCGGTCGTCGCAGCGGCACCGGCGGCCGGCGCGGCGGCCGTCGCGGCGGCGGCAGCGGCCGTCGGCTCGGCCTCGCGGCCCACGGTCGGCGGCGCGATCGAGGCGATCGTGGCGTCCTTCTCGCGGCTCAGCACGCGCACGCCCTCGGGCAGGTTGAGCTGGCTGAGGTGCACCGTGCCGCCGATCTCCAGGCCGGTGAGGTCGACATCGAAGAACTGCGGGATCTGGTCGGCGCGGGTGCGCACGGCGATCTCGTGCAGGATGATGTTGAGCACGCCGCCGCGCTTGATGCCGGGCGAGGCGCCTTCGTTGCGGAAGTGCACCGGCACCTGCACGGTGATCACCGAGTTGGCGCCCACGCGCAGGAAGTCGAAGTGGATCGGCCGGTCGGTGACCGGATCGAGCTGCACGTCGCGCGGCAGCACGTCGTGCTTGGTGCCGTCGACCTCGACCAGGATGCGGTGGTTGAAGAAGCCCTCGCCGTGCATGACGCGCTCGAGCTGCTTGGGCTCCACCGAGATCGGCAGCGGGGGCTGCTTGTCGCCGTAGATCACGGCCGGAATCAAACCCTCGCGACGCGAGGCCCGGGCGCCCCCCTTACCGGCCCGGTCCCGCTTCTTCGCGGGGATGGTCAGCATGTCGGACATTGTCCGCTTTCTCCTAGGATAGACACCCACCGGGACAGCCCCGGCGGGCCTTCCGCAGGCCGGCCTCCAGGGGTGCCGCGCCTGCCAAAAGTACGGAGCCGCCGGACGGCTGCCCGGCGGCGGTGCGTGCTTCAACACCATTGGCCGCGGCCCGTCAACGGCCGGTTTGGTTGACTCGGGCCGGGCTTGCCCGTATAGCCATCCGCCGTATTCGACCGCCCGCGCAGGAGCGCCGGCGGTCGTCGTTTTTCGCAACGAAATCCGTTGCTTAGGGAGTCTTCACCGTGAAACGTACCTACCAGCCGAGCAAACTGGTGCGCAAACGCCGTCACGGCTTCCGCAGCCGCATGGCCACGGTCGGCGGCCGCAAGGTGCTGTCCAACCGTCGGGCCAAGGGCCGCGCGCGTCTGTCGGCCTGACCCGGCCGCGCCAGGGCATCCCGCACCACGGCCGCCCGATGACGGCCGCTCCCACCCCCTCCCCGGGCCGCATCGCGCGCCTGCCGGCGCGCCGCGACTTCCTGCGCGTGCAGGCCGCCGGCCGCAAGCAGGTCACGCCGGGCTTCATCCTGCAGATGGCCGCGCTGCCCGACGGGCCGGCCGGCCTGCGGGTTCCCCGCGTCGGCTTCACCGCCAGCAAGAAGGTCGGCAACGCCGTGGCGCGCAACCGCGCCCGCCGCCGCCTGCGCGCGCTGGCGCGTGAGGTGCTGGCGCCGCTGGCCACCCCCGGCTTCGACTTCGTGCTGATCGGCCGCCACGGCACGCTCGAGCGCGACTACGCCGCGATGGCGCGCGACCTGAAAGGCGCGCTGCGCCGGCTGCAGGAGAAGGCGGCATGATCGGCCGCGGTGCCGCCTTGCTATTGATTGCTCTGGTGCGGCTGTACCAGGCCACCCTGGCCTATTTCTTCCGCGGCGCCTGCCGCTTCGAGCCCTCCTGTTCACGCTACGCCATCGAGGCGCTGGCGACGCACGGTGCGGCACGCGGCAGTGTGATGGCCCTGCGACGGCTGAGCCGTTGCCATCCCTGGGGCGGTGCGGGATACGACCCCGTGCCGGCGCCAGCCAAGCCGCTCGCTTCGACGCTCCCGCGCGCCTCGCGCGCGATCGATTTCTGACGGTCGAGTCCGATGGATCAAAAGAACCTCGTCATCGCCATCGCGCTTTCGGTCGCGATCATCCTGGGCTGGCAGTACATGGTCGCGCCCTCGCCCGAGCAGGTCCGCCAGCAGCAGCAGGCGCGGCAGGACCAGATCGATCGCGAGCGCAAGGGCCAGCCCGCGCCCGGCTCGACGCCGCCGCAGGCGGGACCGAGCCCGCAGGCGCCCGGCGCACCGGCGCCGACCGCGACATCGGCGCCGGCCACGCATCTCGACCGTCCCGCCGCGCTCGCCCGCTCGCCGCGCGTGACCTTCCGCACCCCCGAGCTCGACGGCTCGATCGCGCTCAAGGGCGGGCGCATCGACGACGTGCGTCTGGTGAAGCACCGCGTCACGATCGATACCCGCAGCGGCATGGTGCCGGTGCTGTCGCCCGAGGGTGCGCTCGACGCCTACTACGCCGAGTTCGGCTGGGCGCTGAAGCCCGGCGGCACGGCCAAGGTGCCGGGCCCCGACACGCTGTGGACCGCCGATCGCGAGAAGCTCGAGCCGGGCCAGCCGGTGACGCTCGCCTGGGACAATGGCGAGGGACTGGTCTTCCGCCAGAAGATCGAGCTCGACGCCAACTTCATGTTCACGATCACCCAGTCGATCGAGAACAAGGGCAGCGCCGCGGTCGAGCTGGCACCCTATGGCCTGGTCACGCGCCATGGCGAACCCAGGACCGAGGGCATCTACCTGCTGCACGAGGGCCCCTACGGGGTCTTCGAGGAGAAGCTCAAGGAATTCGACTGGAGCGACTTCAAGGACGGCAAGAACGCGCAGAGCCTGTCGACCACCGGCGGCTGGCTGGGCTTCACCGACAAGTACTGGATGGCGACCCTGATTCCCGACCAGAAGGCCAGGGTCACGGCGCGCATCTTCAAGGTCAACGATCCGGCGCTGAAGCGCTACCAGGCCGACTTCACCGCGCCGCTGATCATCATCGATCCGGGCACGACCAGGGAAACCACGGCACGGCTCTTCGCCGGCGCCAAGATCGTGCACACGATCAACGAATACACCGAGCGGCTGGGCATCGCCCGCTTCGACCTGTCGATCGACTGGGGCTGGTTCTGGTTCTTCACCAAGCCGCTGTTCTGGCTGCTCCACAAGATCTTCGGCCTGATCGGCAATTTCGGCGTCGCCATCATGGTGCTGACGGTGATCGTGAAGGTTCTGTTCTTCCCGCTCGCCAACAAATCCTACGAGTCGATGACCAAGATGAAGAAGCTGCAGCCCGAAATGGAGAAGCTGCGGGCGCGCTTCGGCGAAGACAAGATGAAGATGAACCAGGAGCTGATGGCGCTTTACAAGAAGGAGAAGGTCAATCCCGCGGCGGGCTGCGTGCCCGTGCTGCTGCAGATCCCGGTGTTCTTCGCGCTCTACAAGGTGCTCTACACCACCATCGAGATGCGCCATCAGCCGTTCTTCGGCTGGATCCAGGACCTTGCCGCGCCCGACCCGCTCACCGTGCTGAAGGGCTTCGGCCTGTTCAGCTGGCAGGTGCCGGAGCTCCTCAGCATCTTCGACATCGGCATCTGGCCCATCATCATGGGCCTCACGATGTACCTGCAGCAGATGATGAACCCGCAGCCTGCCGACCCGATGCAGGCGCGCATCTTCCAGTTCCTGCCGATCATGTTCACCTTCATGCTGGCGCCCTTCGCCGCCGGCCTGGTGATCTACTGGGCGTGGAACAACACGCTCTCGATGGTGCAGCAGTACGCCATCATGCGTCGGCTGGGCGTGCCGATCGTCTTCGGCGCCAAGATGCCGGCGCCGGCCAGCGGCAAGCCGCCCGACAAGCGTTAGGGGTGCGCCTGTCATTCTCGGGGCCGTCCGCGGCCCCTGTAGCGAAGCGAGGCCGGTAGATCCCTGGATCCCTCGCTACGCTCGGGATGACAGGCGGTTTCGATCGACGGCACGCCGCTCCAGGACCAATCCCTAGAGATCCGCCGCGTGCACCCGGCCATCGGGTGTGCGCGGATACGCCATCGCCGCGGCGCTCGCGGTGGATTCGGCAGGCGAGCCTTCCTTCTCCCCGCGAGGTCCAAGGGATGCGGATGGCTGTGGGGAAGACGGCAGCCCAAGGGTAGCTGCGGCAGCCGCCGGCGGTTCGTCGACGACCGCGGCCGGCGTGGCGGCAGCGTGTGCCTCGCCCGTCTCGCCGGGGCCCGGCACCGTCGCCTCCCAGCCGCCGGCGGGCGGATAGCGGCGTCGGGCGCGCCTGCCGACGCGCTGGGACTGCGCCCAGTCGACGACCGCCACGTAGGCCGCGCCGTCGACCTCGTAGACGTCGACCAGCCCCCGCGCCCGCAATTCCTCGATCATCGCGCCCAGCGCGTCGTTGTCGATCGCGTCGCCGGGAAACACCTGCAGGCGGATGGTGCGCGGCTTGAGCGGCTGCACGCCGAAATCGTCGGCGAAGTTCCACAGGCCGATGAGCAGCAGGCGGGTCATCGGCTGGCAGTCGATGACCGCCTCGCGGGTCCAGAAATCGACGGGGATCAGGCGGTCACGGGCCATGGGACGGACTCCAGTTGGAAAGCTGGCGCCGATTAGAACCCACAAAAGTGCATTCGCCTATTTCCACCCCTACGGTTGTCGAATCGCCATGGTCCCGCATGGTTCCGATGCTGCATGATTGTGGGTTAGAGGACTGTTATCAAAGACTAATTGGACTTATGCTGCATCGCAACGATCTGCGCCCTTATCCGTGTCGCCCAACGGTTTTGGCGAGCTATTCGAACTTCATTGCGACTCATTCTCACTAGCATTATGGTCCGCGAGCCCGTTGTCCGGCGTTCGGAGGATGTCGCCATGTCGCATGATTGTCCGGTCGAGGCGCGCACCCTGGATGGCCTGCGGCTGGCGGAGCGCTTCGTCGTCTGGGCGCTGCGCGAGTGGCGGCTGCGGCGCGGCGAGGGCGAGGCGCGCCCGCAGACGTTGGGCCGCGGCTTCCATCACGCCGATATCGGCGACGGGCTGACTCCGTTCTGCGACTTCATGGAGGCGCTGGTCGCCGGCACGCGCCGCCCGCTCGACGTGCGCTGCATGAATTGCCCCTATGTCAGCCCGGACGAGGACCTGGTGCTCGACGCCGTGGCGGCGATCCAGCGCGACCGAGACGAGATCGCCTGCGCGGTACTGATGGACCCGCTGCCGCGCGCCGCCGCACGCATCGCCGCCGCCCATCTCGCCGCCTTCGCGCACAAGATGGCGGAGGCCGGCCTGGTGCTGCCGCGCGGGCCGTCGCTGGCCGCCGATCACGTCTCGATCTGCCGCTCGACCAATCCCGGCATCGCCCTGATGCAGTAGCCAGTCGCGGCCTCGCGCACGGTGCCCTATGGTGCCGTCCGATGTGCCTGCCCCGTCGAGTTTCTCCGCCATGCTGAGCCGCGCCGAGATCGCCCATGGCGTGTCCGGCGTCTGGCGGCTGATGTGGGGCGACGGCGGCGGCCTCTACACGCTCGACCGCACGATCGAGGGCTTCTGGCGCTCGTTCCGCGTCGCCGCGCTGATCGCGCCGCTGCACGTCCTGTGCCTGCTGATCGTCTACGCCGGCATGCAGACCGTGGCGTCGGACAACACGATCATCCTGGTCGAGGCGCTGCGCTACGTCATCGAATGGACCGCATTCCCCGTCGTCCTGCTCGAGATCGCCCGCATCGCCGGCTGGCGCGAGCGCTATATCGGCGCGGTCGTGGCGATCAACTGGTTCAACGTGCCGGTGACCATCATGTCGACCCTGCGGCTGACGATCGGCGAGATGGCGTCGTCGTGGCTGGGCAATGCGCTGGGCCTGGTCCTGATGGGCTTCGTCATCTACTGGCTGACGCGCATCCTGCGCCAGACACTGGCGCTGGGCGCCGGTCCGGCGATCGCCCTGGCAGCACTGAACCTGATGCTGTCCATCACCCTAGAGCTCGTCGTCAACGGCGTCATCGGCCGGCTGCCCGGCGGCGCCTGAGGCAGCGTCGTAGCGCACCTCGGCGAGATACAGGCCGTCCGGCGGCGCCGTCGGCCCGCCTTTGGTGCGATCGCATGCAGCGAGAGCCGCGGCGACGTCGTCGGCGCTCCACTTGCCCTCGCCGACCAGCTTCAGGGTGCCGGTCATGATGCGCACCTGGTTGTGCAGGAAGGAGCGCGCGGCGATGTCGAGGCGGATCTCCTCGCCCATGCGCGCGACGTCCAGGCGGTCCAGCGTCTTGACCGGCGAGCGCGCCTGGCAGGCGGCGCTGCGGAAGCTGGTGAAGTCGTGGCGGCCGAGCAGGCGTTGCGCCGCCGCGCGCATCGCCTCGGCGTCGAGCAGCGCGCCGACGTGCCAGGCGCGGCCGGCATCGAGCGCCAGCTTCGCGCGCCGGTTGACGATGCGATAGAGGTAGCGCCGCCCGGTCGCCGAGAAGCGCGCGTGGAAGGCATCGTCGACGATCTCGGCGGCGAGCACCGAGACGGCCGCCGGCCGCAGATGCGCGTTGAGCGCATCGCGCACGGTATCCGGCGTGGTCGGCCTGACGATGTCGACATGCGCCACCTGGCCCGTGGCATGCACGCCGGCATCGGTGCGGCCGGCGCCATGGACATGAACGCGCTCGGCGCAGAAGCCGAACACGGCATCCTCCAGCGCCTGCTGCACCGACAGCCCGTTGTCCTGACGCTGCCAGCCGACGAAGCCGCCGCCGTCATACTCGATGGTCAGGCGGTAGCGCGTCATTGCCGGCGCTCACTACCTTCCCCCGGAGGGGGAAGGTGCCCGAAGGGCGGAAGGGGGATGTCGAAGACGAACGCATGAGTCCGGCTTCGACATCCCCCATCCGGCGCTGCGCGCCACCTTCCCCCTCCGGGGGAAGGTAGTGTTGGAACTTCCATCATCTTGCCGGCGCGGCGAGCGGGGTGGCGGTCGGGGGCAGGGTGACGCCGTCGAGCGGGAAGCCGCGCGCGAAGGCGGCGCCGTCGACCGCCGCCTTGCCCGGGCGTTGCAGCGACAGGAGCCGCAGGCCGCCGACGCCGCAGGCGACCACCGGCACGCCGTCGCGCGCGATGCTGACGCGGCCGGGCGTGCCCGACGCCAGGGCAAGCGTCGCGCCGCGCAGCTTGATGCGCTCGACGCCGCCGCCCGGCGCCGGCGCGTCGAAATGGGCGCCGGGCCAGGGCTCGAAGGCGCGCACCTGGCGCTCGAGCTCGGCGGCAGGCCGCCGCCAGTCGAGCGCGCCTTCCTCGCGGCCCAGCTTGTGGGCGTAGGTGACGCCCTCCTCGGGCTGCGCCACGGCCTGCAGGCTGCCGCCGACCAGCCCGTCGAGCGCCGAGACGATCAGCCGCGCGCCCAGCGCCGCCAGCTCATCGTGCAGCGCGCTCGCCGTGGTGTCGGCGCGGATCGGCACGCTCTCGGCCAGCAGCATCGGGCCGGTGTCGAGGCCCTCGTCCATGCGGATGATGGTGACGCCCGACTCCTCGTCGCCGGCGAGGATGGCGCGATGGATCGGCGCCGCACCGCGCCAGCGCGGCAGCAGCGAGCCGTGGATGTTGAGGCAGCCCAGCACCGGCGCCTCGAGGAAGGCCCTGGGCAGGATGTGGCCGTAGGAGACGACGACCGCGGCATCGAGGTCGAGCGCGCGGAAGGCCGCCGCCTCCTCATCGCTGCGCAGGGTGCGCGGCGTGCGCACGGCGATGCCGGCGCGCGCAGCGACCTCGTGCACCGGCGTGCGCTGCTCGCGATGGCCGCGGCCGGCGGGTTTCGGCGCGCGGGTATAGACGGCGACGATGTCGTGGCCGGCGGCGATCAGCGCGTCGAGCGCCGGGACCGCGAAAGCCGATGTGCCGAGGAATCCGAGCTTCATGCGCTGGCTTATGCCTTACCTTCCCCCGGAGGGGGAAGGTGCCCGAAGGGCGGAAGGGGGATGTCGAAGACGAACGCAGGAGTCCGTCTTCGACATCCCCCTTCCGGCGCTGCGCGCCACCTTCCCCCTCTGGAGGAAGGTAAGATCAGAGCGCGTGCTCGCGGTCCTTACGTTCCTTGACCAGCTTGCGCAGGATGATGTTGCGCTTGAGCGCGGAGATCTTGTCGATGAACAGGATGCCGTCGAGGTGGTCGATCTCGTGCTGCACGCAGGTCGACAGCAGCCCCTCGCATTTCAGCTCCTGCCGCGTGCCGTCGCGGTCGAGGTAGCGCACCGTCACCTCGGCCGGCCGCGTGACGTCGGCGTAGTGCTCGGGCACCGACAGGCAGCCCTCGTTGTAGATCGCATCGTCGTCGGAGGCGTCGACGATCTCGGGGTTGGCCATGAACAGCGGGCCGACCTTGGTCTCTTCCCGGTCGATCTCCAGCACGATCACCCGCTTGAGCACGCCGACCTGCGGCGCCGCCAGGCCGATGCCGGGCGCCGCATGCATGGTCTCCAGCATGTCGTCCATCAGCTGGCGGATCTCGGCGTCGACCTCGGCCACGGGGGCCGAGAGCTGCTTCAGCCTCGGGTCGGGCGCGGTGATGATGGACAGGATGGCCATGGCTTCGGTACGGGAACAAAAGGGGTCTGGATGCCCTAGGTATGGCCACGGCCGCGCGCCGTCAAGGCGCCCGCCAGCCGCGGCTACTTGCGCTTCACCATGGTGCCGGCGCCGGCCTCGGTGAAGAGCTCCAGCAGGAGCGCGTGCGGCACGCGGCCATCCATGATCACCGCCGCCTCGACGCCGGCGTTCACCGCGTCGATGCAGTTCTCGACCTTGGGGATCATGCCGCCGGAGATCGTGCCGTCGGCGATCAGGGCGCGCGCCTGCTCGACCGTCATGTCGCCGATCACGTTGCCCTGCTTGTCGAGCACGCCGGGCACGTCGGTCAGGAACAGCAGGCGCTTGGCCTTCATCGCCCCGGCGATCGCGCCGGCCGAGGTGTCGGCGTTGATGTTGTAGGTCAGCTCGTCGTCGACGCCGAAGCCGATCGGCGCCACCACGGGGATGACGTTGGCGCGTGCCAGCTGCTCGAGCACCATGACGTTGATCCTGGCAGGCTCGCCGACCTGCTGCAGGTCGACCTTGAGCAGCTCGCCGGTCGTGGGGTTGCGCATCTCGGTGACCTTGCGGGCCAGGATCAGGTTGCCGTCCTTGCCGCAGATGCCGACGGCGATGCCGCCGCATTCGTTGATGTCGGCGACGATCGCCTTGTTGATGGAGCCGGCCAGCACCATCTCGACGATCTCCATGGTCGCCGCGTCGGTGACGCGCAGCCCGTTGACGAACTCGCTCTTGATGCCGACGCGCTGGAGCATCCGGTTGATCTGCGGCCCGCCGCCATGGACCACGATCGGCTGCATGCCGACCTGCTTCATCAGCACGACGTCGCGCGCGAACAGGTCGCCCAGCTTGGGGTCGGTCATGGCGTGGCCGCCATACTTCACCACGAAGGTCGCGCCCGAGTGACGTCGCATGTTGGGCAGCGCCTTGGAGATCGTCTCCGCCATGCGGATGAGACGCCGTTGTTCCTTGTTCTCCGGCTGTTGCCCAGCGTCGGCCATCACCCTGCCCTCGTTGCACAAAGCCCTCTCCCCGGCGGGGAGAGGGCTTGGTTGCTGCGTCCGGCAACACTAGCGCAATCCGCCAGGCGTCGCAAACCACCGACGGCCCACGCGCCGGCGCTCAATGCGCGGCGCGAGCGCGGATAGCGGCGCGCGGGTGGGCGCCCTACCTTGCGACCATGACTGAACGCACGACACCCGCCCAACGTCGCATCCGCTCGCTCGATTGGCAGGCGATCGGCCATGATCTCGACACGCTCGGGCACGCCGTCGTGCCCGGCCTGCTCGATGCCGCCGAGTGCGCGGGCCTGCGGGCGCTGTACGGCGCGGAGTCGGGCTTCCGCAGCCGCGTGGTCATGGCGCGCCACGGCTTCGGCATGGGCGAGTACCGGTATTTTGCCCGGCCGCTGCCGGCGATCGTCACGCTCTTGCGCGAGACGTTCTATCCGCCACTGGCCGGCATCGCCAATCGCTGGTGCCGCGCCGTCGGCGAGCCCGACACCTATCCCGATGCCCTGGCCGCCTGGCTGAGGCGCTGCCACGATGCCGGCCAGACGCGGCCGACGCCGCTGCTGCTGAAATACGGCGCCGGCGACTGGAACGCCCTGCACCGCGACCTCTACGGCGACCTCGTCTTCCCGCTGCAGATGACGGTCCTGCTCAACCGGCCGGACGAGGAGTTCGACGGCGGCGACTTCGTGCTGGTCGAGAACCGCCCGCGCCTGCAATCGCGCGCCCATGTCGTGCGCCTCGGCCAGGGCGATGCGGTGATCTTCGCCGTCGATCGCCGGCCGGTGAAGGGCAGCCGGGGCTGGTACCGCACCGCCATGCGCCACGGCGTCAGCACGATCACGTCGGGCGAGCGGATGACGCTGGGCGTGATCTTCCACGACGCGGCGTGAGCGGCCTCAGGCGTAGCTCACCACCTCGTATTCGATGCCGTCGGGATCGAGGAAATAGAAGCGCCGGCCGGGATCGTAGGAATCGTGGCCGAACGGCGCGAGGCCGGCCGCCGTGACGCGCGCCTCGACGGCGCCGAGATCGTCGACCTCGACGCCGACATGGTTGAGCGGCCGGCCCTTGGCGAAATTCTCCGCCGTGTAGCGCGTGTCGCGGCCGGTGTAGAGCGCGATGTACTGCCGCTCGTCGCCGACATGGACGGTGCGGCCGCCGTCGCGCGCCGGGCCGCTCCAGCGCACGTGCCAGCCGAACAGCGCGCCCATCAGGCGCGCGGTGCGGTCGGGGTCGCTGACGGTGATGTTGACGTGCTCGATGCGCGGACCAGGCATGGCGCCGGCCTCCTTCCTCGTTCGGGATCAAACGGCTTGCCCGATCCTGCAACCTCAAGCTAACTTGAGGTCAAGCTCTTCTGGAGGCCCGCGTGGCGCCGCCCGTCCTGCTCACCATCGGCCAGCTCGCCCGCCGCACCGGGCTCAGCGTCTCCGCCATCCGCTTCTACGAGCAGCGCGGCCTGGTGCGCGCCGCGCGCACCGGCGGCAACCAGCGGCGCTTCGCGCGCGCCGACATCAGGCGCCTGTCCTTCGCCCTGATCGCCCAGCGCCTGGGGCTCGGCCTCGCCGAGATCGAGCGCGCGCTCGCCGCCCTGCCCGAGGGTCGTGCGCCCACGCGCAAGGACTGGCAGGCCATGAGCCGGCACATCCGCGAGACGCTGGAGGGCCGCATCCGCCTGCTGGAGCGCACCCGCGACCTGCTCGACGGCTGCATCGGCTGCGGCTGCCTGTCGCTGGGCTCCTGCGCCCTCTACAACCGCGACGACCGCGCGGCGCGCGCCGGGGCCGGCCCGCGCTTCCTGCTGGGCGACCGGTGGCAGGACTTCGAGACGCCCGGTGCGGCGCTCAGCGCGCCGCGACGGCGGCGAGCTCCGCCCTGAGTTCGGCGATGCCGTAGCCGGTCTCGCTGCTGGTCGCCATCGGCACGGGATGGGCGCCGACATGCTTCGCCGCCGCCCGGGCCGCCGCCTCAAGCGCGGCGGGGATCTTCACCGCGGGGATCTCGTCGACCTTGGTCAGCACCAGCTGGTAGACGATGGCCGCCTTGTCGAAATTGGTCATCGTCTCCTCGTCGGCCTTCTTCACGCCGTGGCGCGAATCGATCAGCAGGCAGACGCGCTTGAGCGTGGGACGGCCGCGCAGATAGGCGGTGGCGAGATCCTTCCACGCGTCCTTCATCGATTTCGAGACCTGGGCGAAGCCGTAGCCCGGCAAATCGACCAGCCACAGCCGTCCGCCGAGGTCGAAGAAATTGAGCTGCCGCGTATGGCCGGGCTTGGAGGAGACGCGCGCCAGGGTGCGGCGGCCGGTCAGGGCGTTGACCAGGCTCGACTTGCCGACATTGGAGCGCCCGGCGAAGGCGATCTCCGGCGCGCCGATGCCGGGCATCGATTCGATCGACGCGGCGCCGGCGATGAACTCGCAGGACGCGGCGAAGAGCTTGCGGCCGGCTTCGACCGGATCGTCGGTGCTCACGCGAAGTAGCGATCGAGCATGAGGCGGTAGACCCTGGCCAGCGCCTGCAGGTCGGCCACGGTGCTGCGCTCGTCGACCTTGTGCAGGGTCTGGCCGACCAGGCCGAACTCGACCACCGGTGCGTAGGCGCGGATGAAGCGCGCGTCCGAGGTGCCGCCGGTGGTCGACAGCTCGGCCTCCAGCCCGGTGACCTCGCGCACGGCGTCGGCGATCAGCGCGGAGAGCTCGCCGGGCGCGGTGTAGAACGACTCGCCCGATACGCGCGCCTTCATCTCGTAGCCGCCGGCACCGCCGACCGCGGCGTTGGCCGCGTCGAGGCGCCGGCGGAACTCGGCGATCAGCGTCTGCGAGGTCCACAGGTCGTTGAAGCGGCTGTTGAAGCGCGCGCGCAGGCTGCCGGGGGCGACGTTGTCGGCGCTGTTGCCGACATCGACATTGGTCCATTGCAGCGAGGTCGGCTGGAAATGCGTGCTGCCTTTGTCGATCGGCGTGGCGAGCAGCGCCTCGATCAGCTTCGACAGGCGATGGATCGGGTTGTCGATCAGGTGCGGATAGGCCACGTGGCCCTGCGTGCCGCGCACGATCAGGTCGACATTGACGCTGCCGCGGCGGCCGATCTTCATCATGTCGCCGAAACGCTCCGCCGAGCTCGGCTCGCCGACGACGCAGGCGTCGATGGTCTCGCCGCGCGCCGCCAGCGTCTTCAGCATCTTCACCGTGCCGTTGATCGCCGGGCCCTCCTCGTCGCCAGTGATCAAGAGGCTGATCGAGCCGCCGAAGTCGCGGCCGCGCGCGGCCAGGAACTCGCTGGCGGCGACGCAGAAGGCGGCGACGGCGCCCTTCATGTCGACCGCGCCGCGGCCGAACAGCACGCCCTGGGCGAGCTCGGCGCCGAACGGGCCCACCGTCCAGGCCGAGAGATCGCCGGCCGGCACGACGTCGGTGTGGCCGGCGAAGCAGAAATGCCGGCCGCCGGTGCCGACGCGGGCGTAGAGGTTGGCGACGTCGGGCGTGCCTTCCTGGCTGAAATCCATGCGCTCGCAGGAGAAGCCGCGCGGCGCCAGGGTGCGCTCCAGCAGCTGCAGCGCGCCGCCCTCGGCCGGCGTCACGCTCTGGCAGCGGATCAGATCGCGGGTCAGTTCGACGACGTCGAGGGCTTCGTTGGCCAGCGCGGGGCTGACACTGGTGTCGGGCATGGGGTGTCCTGCGGCAGATGCCCGTGCTTAGACCCGCCCTCGCCGCCGGGCAACCCCGGCGCTATGCTCCAGCCATGGATGCGCTCGCGGTGGCCATCATCTACTTCGGCACCTTCCTGGCGGTCGGCTCGGTCGCCCGGCGGCTGATCGACCGCTGGATGGACAGCAGGGGCGTCGACCTGACCGAGGTGCAGGCCCAGATGGGCGAAAACCGCCGCAAGCAGATCGGCTTCCTCCTCGGCGTCTGGTACCGGCGTTAGCGCCACGCTGTCATCCCGAGCGCAGCGATCCAGGCAAGACGTATAGATCCCTCGCTGCGCTCGGGATGACAGGTGTGCGCGTCTCCCTAGTCGCGCAGCAGCTCGTTGATCGAGGTCTTCGAGCGGGTGCGCTCGTCGACCGTCTTCATGATCACCGCGCAGTAGGTCGAGGGCTGGTTGGGCCCGCGGCTGATGTTGCCCGGGACCACCACCGAATAGGCCGGCACGCGCCCGACATGGATCTGGCCGCTCTCGCGGTCGACGATCTTGGTCGTGGCCGAGATGAAGACGCCCATCGACAGCACCGAGCCGGTCTCGACGATCACGCCCTCGACGACCTCCGAGCGCGCGCCGATGAAGCAATTGTCCTCGATGATCACCGGGTTGGCCTGCAGCGGCTCGAGCACGCCGCCGATGCCGACGCCGCCGGACAGGTGGCAGTTCCTGCCGATCTGCGCGCAGGAGCCGACGGTGGCCCAGGTGTCGACCATGGTGCCCTCGTCGACATAGGCGCCGAGGTTGACGAAGGACGGCATCAGCACGACGTTCTTCGCGATATACGAGCCGCGGCGCGCGATCGAGCCGGGCACGGCGCGGAAGCCCGCGTGGGCGAAGCGTGCCGCGTCCCAGCCGGTGGTCTTCAGCGGCACCTTGTCGAACCACGGCGCGCCGCCCATGCCGGGGAACACCGCGCCGCCGTCCATCGGCACGCTGTCGTAGAGCCGGAACGACAGCAGCACTGCCTTCTTCAGCCACTGGTTCACCACCCACTCGCCCTTGAACTTCTCGGCGGTGCGGAAGCTGCCGTCGTCGAGGCCGGCGATCGCCGCCTCGACGGCGTCGCGCACCTCGCCTTTGGTCTTGCTGTTGATGCCGTCGCGCGCCTCCCAGGCGGCGTCGATGGTTGACTGCAGCTGTGCGGCACTCATGGTGTTCCCCCTTTCGATCGCGGATCAGGTCGCCGTCGCTTCGCGCTTCTGGCGTTGCTCGTAGGCCTGCATGTGGACATAGGCCTGGCGCAGCACGGGCACGGCGACGCCGGCCGAGTGCGCACGCGCGATCATGTCGCCGATGACATGATCGGCCTCGACGCGGAAGCCACCCTCGAGGTCGCGCAGCATCGAGGCGGCGAATTTCGAGCCGCGCGTCGTCAGGTAGGTGCGGATGTTGTCCATGGCGCTGCCGCCCGGCTCGCGGCCGGCGGCGCGCGCCACCAGGCGGCACTCCTCGATCGCCTCGAGCATGAGATCGGCGCCCTCGTCGGTCTCGAGGATGTCGCACACGGCGCCGCGCAGCGAGCCGGTCATCGCCGCCAGCGCGCACAGCATCACCCACTTGTCCCACATGTCCTGCACGATGTCGGACTGGATGCCGCCGTCGAAACCCGAATTGCCGATCGCCGCCGCCAGATCCTGCAGCGCCGGCCGTGCCGCTGCGCCCTTCTCGCGCTCGCCGGTCAGCACGGCGGCCAGCGGTACCATGTGCACGACGCTGCCGTCGGCGCCGAGAGTCGAGCTGATGCGCGCCACGCCGCCCAGAACCTTCTCGGCGCCGAAGCGCTGATCGAGCATGTCGAGATGCTTCATGCCATTGAGCAGCGGCACGATCGCGGTCTCGGGGCCGATGGCCGGCGCCAGCGTCTCGATCGCCGAATCGAGGTCATAGGCCTTGCACGAGAGCATCGCCAGGTCGTAGGGCCCGCCCTGCGTGGCGTCGGACACGACCTTGACCTGCAAGGTGGCGTCGCCCTTGGGGCTGACGATCTTCAGCCCATTGACGCGCAGAAGCTCGGCGCGCGCCGGCCGCACCAGGAAGGTGACGTCGGCGCCGGCCTGATGCAGGCGCCCGCCGAAATAGCCGCCGACCGCGCCGGCGCCGAGGATCAGAAGCTTCATCAGCCGCGCCCGTCGAGATAGTCGTGCAGCCAGTCCACGAGGTCTTCGGTCTGGTGATGAATCCAGTCGAGCGCCAGCCCCTGGGCGCGCTGCGTGCTCTCGGGCGTGCGGATCCACACCGTGCGCATGCCCAGCGCATGCGCCGGCTTGAGGTTCACGGCGATGTCGTCGAGCATGACGGCGCGCGCCGGATCGACGCCGTACCTGCCGACGATGTCGCGATAGACCACCATCTCCGGCTTGGGCACGTAGTCGGCGGCGACGATGTCGTAGATGCCCTCGAAATGATGCGCCACGCCCAGCCGCTCCAGCACGCGCTCGGCATGGCGCACCGTGCCGTTGGTGAAGACGATCTTGCGGCCGGTGAGCTGCTTGAGCGCGTCGTCGAGGCGCGGGCTGGCGTCGACCGGCGCGTAGTCGATGTCGTGCACGTAGTCGAGATACGGCACCGGGTCGACGTTGTGCAGCGTCATCAGCCCGCGCAGCGAGGTGCCGTGCGTCTTCCAGTAATCCTTCTGGATGCGCTTGGCCTCGTCGAAGTGCACGTCGAGCAGCCTGGAGATGAACTCGCCGATGCGCCGGTCGGTCTGCGCGAACAGATCGCAGCGCGCCGGATAGAGCGTGTTGTCGAGGTCGAACAGCCAGGCGGCGGGCTGCTCGGCGGTGGCGGCTATGGTCATGGGCGCCCGCTCTAGCCGGTTGGCCGGCCGCTGTCGAGCCGTCGCCTGCCGGTTACCCGTCGCACCACCGACATGAACAGGCGGAAGATCCGGGGCAGCAGCCAGATCATCAGCGCCACGACGATGGCCAGCAGGATCAGGAAGACCACGGCATTCTTGATCGCCAGCCACAGGCCGCCGACCACGGCGATGTCCTCGAGGATGGACAGACCGATGCCGCTGCCCGGCACCGTGCCGGTGGCGGCGACGCGGGTACTGGTCTTGGTGGCGTGGCTGCCGAAGGCCAGTGTGCCGCCGACCAGTGCCGCCGCCGCGATGATCGCCGGATCGGCGTCGCCCACCGCGGCGCCGGCCAGCACGGCGCCGGCGGGGATGCGCAGGAAGGTGTGGATGAAGTCGTTGACCGTCTCGACCGCCGGGATCTTGTCGGCGAAGAAGTTGATGGCGTAGAGCACGCCGGCCAGCGCCAGGATCCAGGGCGATTCCAGCGCCTGCAGGCTCTCGGGCAGGCGCACCGCGCCGACGCGTCCGGCGATGCCGATGGTCAGCGCCGCGAGGTACATGTTGATGCCGCTGGCCCAGCTGCCGCCGAGCGCGAGCGCCAGGGTGGCGAGCGTATCCACGGCTACATCGCCCGGCGCGCCTTGAGCGCGGCCGCCAAGGTGCCCTCGTCGAGATAGTCGAGCTCGCCGCCCACCGGCACGCCGTGCGCGAGCCGCGAGACCTTGACGCCCTCGATGCCGGCCAGCCGGTCGGCGAGGTAGTGCGCCGTGGTCTGGCCGTCGACCGTGGCATTGGTGGCGAGGATCACCTCGCGCACGATGCCGTTGCGGGCGCGACGCATCAGGCCGGCGATGTTGAGGTCCTCGGGCCCGACGCCGTCGAGCGCCGAGAGCGTGCCGCCCAGAACGTGGTAGGCGCCGGTGAAGACGCGGCCGCGCTCCAGCGCCCACAGATCGGCGACGTCCTCGACGACGCAGATCAGCGTGGCGTCGCGACGCGAATCGGCGCACACGGCGCAGGGATCGGTGGTGTCGAGATTGCCGCACACCGAGCAGGCGCGGATCGCCTCGGCGGCGCGGCCGATCGCCTGCGCCAGCGGCGTCATCAGCGCCTCGCGCTTCTTCAGCATGTGCAGCGCCGCGCGCCGCGCCGAGCGCGGGCCAAGACCGGGCAGCTTGGCGAGCAGCTGGATCAGCCGGTCGATCTCGGGGCCGGTCATTATGGACCTGGTTTCTACCTTCCCCCGGAGGGGGAAGGTGGGATCGAATGCGGCGTCATCCGAGCTTGAAGCCTGGCGGCAGGGGCAGGCCGCCGGTGATCGCCTGCATCTGCTGCTGCGCCTCGGCCTCGACCTTGCCGCGCGCGTCGTTGATCGCCGCCACCAGCAGATCCTCGAGCACGCCCTTCTCGGCCGGCACCAGCAGCGAGCCGTCGATCTCGACGCGCCTGGTCTCGCCCTTGCCGTCGATGGTCACCTTCACCAGGCCGCCGCCGGAGCGGCCGGTGAGCTCCATGGCGGCGAGCTTGGCCTGCATCTCCGCCATCTTCTGCTGCATCTCCTGCGCCTGCTTCATCAGGGCGCCGAGATCCTTCAGTTGGCCGAACATGGTGCGCCTCTACAGATCGCCTTCGGGGATATCGAGGTCGTCATAGGACAGTTCGCCGGGCTCGAACAGCGGCGGCTCGCCGGCTTCCGCCGCGTCGCTGCGCACCGGCTGCGGCATGGCCGCAGGCGCAGGCTCGTCGTCGGGACCGCGCACTTCCTGCAGCGTCGCGCCGGGGAACATCGCCAGCGCCGCCCGCACCAGCGGATGCTCCAGCGCGCGCTGGCGGCGCGCGTCGACGGCGGCGGCGCGGCGGCTCGCCAGCGTCGGCTCGCCGGCCTCGCCCGACACCGACACCAGCCAGCGCTGGCCGGTCCAGCGCGCCAGCGCCTCGGCCACCTTGGGCGCGAGATCGACCGGCGCCCGGTCGGTCGGCCGGAACTCCAGCCGACCCGGCTCGCAGCGCACGGGATGCACGTCGGTGCTGAGCGCCAGTGCCAGCCGCGCCTCGCGCTTGCTCTCGAACAACGCCACGACCTCGGCGAAGTCCCGGGGCTGCGGCTTGGGCGCGGCCGCCACCGCTTCGCCCTCGAGCTCGACCCGCGCGACCACCGCATTGGTCACCGCCAGGCGCGCGACCGGACCACCGGATGATGTCCCTGATGGTGCACCGCGTGACGACGCGGCGCTGGCGACCGTGCCGCCGCCATTGCCCGGCCCCGGCGCCGAAGGCCGCGGCGGCGGTGCGCCACCGCCATCCTGCAGCGTCTTGATCGCATCGGCCGGCGTCGGCAAATCGGCGGCGTAGCATAGCCGGATCAGCGCCATCTCGGCGGCGCGGATCGGCGAATGCGCGTGCTGCGTCTCCTGCAGGCCCTTCAGCAGCATCTGCCAGGCGCGCGTCAGGTGCGCCATGCCGAGCTTGCCGGCCATGTCGCGGCCGCGCGTGCGCTCCAGCTCGGGCGCACCTTCCGCCGACTCCGGCACGACCTTCAGCCGCGTCAGCCAGTGCGCCAGCTCGAGCATGTCCTGCAGCACGACGACGGGATCGGCGCCCGCATCGTACATGTCGCCCAGGGTCTTCAGCGCGCCCGGCGCGTCGCCGCGCATCGTCTGGTCGAACAGCTCGAAGACCAGGCCGCGATCGGCCAGGCCCAGCATGTCGCGTACCTGCGCCGCGTCGACCACGCCGCCGCCATGGGCAATGGCCTGGTCGAGCAGGCTCAGGCCATCGCGCACCGAGCCGTCGGCGGCGGCGGCGATCAGGCGCAGCGCCTCGGGGACGATCTCGACCTTCTCGCTTTCGGCGACGCGCGCGAAATGCGCGCTCAGCAGCTCGACCGGCACGCGGCGCAGGTCGAAGCGCTGGCAGCGCGACAGCACCGTCACCGGCACCTTGCGGATCTCGGTGGTGGCGAAGACGAACTTCACGTGCGGCGGCGGCTCCTCGAGCGTCTTCAGCAGGCCGTTGAAGGCCGCCGTCGACAGCATGTGGACCTCGTCGATGATGTAGACCTTGTAGCGCGCCGCCACCGGGCGGTAGCGCACGCCCTCGATCAGCTCGCGGATGTCGTTGATGCCGGTGCGGCTGGCGGCGTCCATCTCGATGACGTCGACATGGCGGTCCTCGGTGATCGCCACGCAATTGCCGCAGACGCCGCACGGATCCATGGTCGGCCCGCCCGTGCCGTCGGGGCCGACGCAGTTCAGCGCCTTGGCGACGATGCGCGCGGTGGTCGTCTTGCCCACCCCGCGCACGCCAGTGAGCATGAAGGCGTGCGCCAGCCGACCGGCGTCGAGCGCGTTGCGCAGGGTGCGCACCATCGCTTCCTGGCCGACCAGGGTGGAGAAATCGGTGGGACGGTATTTGCGCGCCAGCACCCGGTAATGGGTGTCGTCGTCGGATCCGGGCGCAGGGGTATCGAGCGGGGCGTCGGCCATGGTCGGGGGCGCCTCGCGGCGTGTGCCCCGCCTCGTCGGCAAGGGCCGGGTGGGAGACCGGACACGACCCGCAGCGAATTCGTTACGGCTGCTTCCTTCCGGACCTGACCGGGTTGGCGAAGACTGCGTCCACGCCGGCCTCCCGAGGCGGTTATATCAGGACTCGGGCGCCTGATCGCAAGGGCCGAATCCGGCCGGTTTGCCACAGGTCCAGGACTAGCCGCGGGGCGCCCGGGGCTGGCTGGGCGTGGTGCCTTCGGGCTTGCCGACGGTCGGTGCCGGGTCGGGCGACTTGCCCGGGGCGGGCGCGGGCCGCGGCGGCGCCTTCACCTCGGTGACGCGGCCGCCCAGGTGCTTGGCCAGGAACGTCTCGACCTTGGCGTAGTAGATCAGCCGGCTCTCGGCGCGATAGAGGCTGTGGCCCTCGTTCTCGAACAGGTGGAACTCGACCGGCTTGCCGAGCGCGCGCGCCGCGCCGTAGAAGCGCTCGCTCTGGTCCTTGCGCACGCGCACGTCGTTGGCGCCGTGGGTGATCAGCATCGGCCGCTCGAGCCGGTGCACGTGCGCCAGCGGCGAGCGCTGCCACATGGCGGCGCGGCCCTCCTCGGTGTCGGACGGGCCGAGAAAGCGGTTCCAGCGGCTGCGGTCCCAGTAGGCCGGCACCAGGTCGATGAAGGCCGGCAGGTCGCTGATGCCGACATTGGCGACGCCGGCGGCGAATTGCGTTGGCGTGCGCGTCATGCCAACGAAGGTCGCGTAGCCGCCGTAGGAGCCGCCCATCAGCGCGATCTTCGCCCGATCGGCGATGCCCTGGGCAATCAGCCACTTCACGCCGTCGTCGATGTCGTCCTGCATCCTGCCGCCGAGTTCGCCAATGCCGGCGCGCAGATGGGCGCGACCGTAGCCGCTCGAGCCGCGGTAGTTCAGCTGCAGCACGGCGTAGCCGCGATTGGCGAGGAACTGCGGCATGGTGCCGAGCGTGCCGTAGTCGCGCAGCCACGGCCCGCCATGCACCAGCACCACAGCCGGCAGGTTCCTGCCGGGCGCGCCGGCCGGCAGGGTGAGGTAGCCGTTGATGCTGAGCCCGTCGCGGGCCTTGAACTCGACCGGCGTCACAGGTGACAGCGACTCTCGGTACGCGTCCCACTGCCCCGCAGCGAGCAGGATTCGCTCCTTGTTCTGCGCGTCGTACAGCAGCGTGCGCGTGGCGCTGCCCCGGCTCTGCACGCCGAGCGCGAACCAGCGCATGGCGTTGTCGAAACTGTGGATCGTGACCACATCGGCGCCGCCCTCACCGCCGATCGCCGCGAGATCGGGGCCGAGGCCGGCGCCGAAGCCATGCAGTCGCTGGCGGTCCGGCCAGTGGATGGCCAGCGCCGGCTCGCGCGTCTCGGTATTGAACCAGAAGCTGTCGACATCGACCTTGGGGTCGGCGTGCATCACCGTCTCCGCCCCGGTCCTGAGGTTCAGCCGCACCACCGCCCGGCGGTCGCGGCCACGGTTGGACAGCGCCCAGACCTCCTCCTCGCCGGCGGCGATGTCGGGCACGAAGATCTGCTCGTCCCACTCCATGTCGAAGACGCGCGCGCAGGTCGTGGCGGCACCGGGGCAGAACTCGAAGGCGCGCTTGCCGTCGGCGCCCGGGCGCAGGCTGCGCGCCACCAGCCGCGCCTTGCGGTCGAAATAGGCGCGATCGACGTTGCCCGGATTGCGCTCGTGCAGCACCGGCGTCAGGTCGCCGTTCAGCGGCAGGCGATAGGCATCGAAGACGCTCCGATCGCGGCGGTTGCTGAACAGCAGCACCTCGTCGCCGTCGAGGCGGGTGGCCGAGACGAAATTAGCCGTGCCGATCCAGGGCGTGACGTTCTTCGGCGGGGCGCCGGGATTCTGCAGGTCGACGACCCAGATCTGGCTGTTCTCGTTGCCGCCGGCATCAAGGGCGTAGCGCAGCCGGCGGCTGTCGGGCAGCCAGCGGAAATTCGCGGAGCCGCTCGGCGTGCGCAGCACGATGGGATCGCCGCCGGCCATGGGCCGCACGTGGATCTGCGGACGCCCGCCCAGGCGCTGCGACCACGCCAGCCACCTGCCATCGGGCGACACCTGGAAGTTGGTGCGCGCATCGCCGTCGGTGCCGGCGACCAGCGCCAGCGGCAGCAGCGGCGGCAGCCTGGCGTCCTTGAGCGTCGGATGGGTCTGCGCCAACGCGACGCCGGCCAGTAGCAGCCAAGCCAGGCTCAGCCACGCGAGGGCACGGATCCTTGCCACCAAGCCTCTCCTGCAATGGGCGTCCGCCATCCTAGCATGGCGGCGCTGGTTGAAGCGCGCCGTACGGGGTGCCATTGTCCGGCCCGAACCGAGACCAGGACAGCGGAAAAGGGGCCGATGCGCCGCAATCCCTATTCGAGCGCCGAGATCGACCGCGCCTCGCATCGCCGAGAGATCGACGACGACATCGAGGATCTGCTGGTCGCGTCGAAGACCAAGTTCATCCCCGTCGACAACGAGCGCAACCTGGTCGACAAGCGCGGCCAGCCGGCGGCCGTGTTCATCCAGGGCATGATGGCGCGCGCCATCATCCGCGGCGGCTCGCATCCGATCTTCCTCGGCCTGGTCGAGGGCGAGGCCTATTTCGCGCTCGACGTCACCGGCTTCGACATGCCGGTCGACGGGCTGGGCGAGTTCATGGACCTGCGCCAGGTCGGTCCGTTGCTGTTCGCCCGCGAGGGCTCGCTGCTGGCCTATGCCCGCGGCATGACCTACTGGCACCGGCGGCACAAGTTCTGCGGCGTCTGCGGCGCGCCCACGCGGGTGGCCAAGGCCGGCCACGAGCGCGTCTGCACGGCGGAGTCGTGCAAGGCGCAGCATTTTCCCCGGACTGATCCAGCCGTGATCATGCTGGTGCATCACGGCGATCACTGCATGCTCGGCCGCAGCCGGCATTTCCCGAAGGGCATGCATTCGACGCTCGCCGGCTTCGTCGAGCCGGGCGAAAGCTTCGAGGACGCCGTGGCACGCGAGATCTACGAGGAAGTGAAGGTCAAGGTAAGCGCCGTGACCTACCACTCCTCGCAGCCCTGGCCCTTCCCGGCCTCGGTGATGATCGGCTTCCACGCCGAGGCCCCGAGCATGGAGTTCGAGGTCAACAAGGAGGAGCTCGACACCGCGCGCTGGTTCCACCGCGAGGAGCTGCGCGAGGAGAACCTGCCCAAGGACGGCTCCTTCTTCATGCCGCGGCGCGATTCCATCGCCCGCCGGCTGATCGAGAACTGGCTCGGCCACGAGGCCGGGCCCGGCCCCAACGGCTAATGACTGTCATCCCGAGCGCAGCGAGGGATCTCGGATAGCCTAGATCCCTCGCTTCGCTCGGGATGACAGAGGGATCACACTCCCGGGAGATTGCGGACATGGCCCAATTGTTCACGCCCTTCCGCCTGGGCGGCGATGTCGAGCTGCCCAACCGCATCGTCGTGTCGCCGATGTGCCAGTACTCCGCCGTCGAGGGCTCGGCGATCGACTGGCACCTCGCGCATTACGGCGCGCTGGCCAGCAGCGGCGCCGGCCTGATGTGCGTGGAGGCGACGCATGTCTCGGCGCACGGCCGCATCACCCATGGCTGCCTCGGCCTCTACAGCGACGCCAATGAGGCGGCGTTGAAGCGCGTCGTCGACTGGTGCCGGGCGTGGATGCCGACGACGAAGCTCGCGATCCAGATCGCCCATGCCGGCCGCAAGGCCTCGGCGCAGCGGCCATGGAAAGGCGGTGGCCCGCTGACCGCCGCCGATGCGCCGGATACACCGTGGAGCACGGTCTCGGCCTCGGCGATCGCCTTCGACGCCACGGGGCCAGGTGTCGGCTTCCAGGGCGGCGTGCCCTCGCAGCTGCCGACGGCGAAATGGCACACGCCGGTGGCGCTGGACCGCGTCGGCATGGAGCGCGTGAAGGCCGAGTTCGTCGCCGCCACCGAGCGCGCGGCGCGGCTGGGCTTCGAGGTGCTCGAACTGCACGGCGCGCACGGCTATTTCCTGCACCAGTTCCTCTCGCCGCTCACCAATCACCGCGACGACGAATACGGTGGCTCCATGGACAAGCGCCGGCGCTTCCCGCTCGAGGTCTTCGAGGCGGTGCGCCGGGCGTGGCCACGCGAGCGCGCACTGGGCGTGCGGCTGTCGGCGATCGACTGGGTCGAAGGCGGCATGACCATCGAGGACACGATCCAGACCGCGCGCGAGCTGAAGGCACTGGGCTGCGACTTCATCGACGTCAGCTCGGGCGGCACGATCCCCAATGCGAAGATCACGGTGACGCCGGGCTATCACGTGCCGTTCTCGGCGCGCATCCGCAGGGAGGCCGGCATCGCCACCTGGGCGGTGGGCGTGATCACCGAACCGGAACAGGCCGAGCAGATCGTCGCCTCGGGCGCCGCCGACTGCACCGCCCATGCGCGCGCGTTTCTGGTCGATCCGCGCTGGGGCTGGAACGCGGCCAGGGCGCTGGGCGCCGAGCCGCCGCCGCTGCCGATGCCCTACCACCGCGCCGCCAGCATCCTGCCCTTCAAGCCCCAGCCGGTGGCCAAGGCGGCGGAGTAGGGCTGGCGGCGCGCCACTCCAGTGGCGCGGAGGACGATCGACAAGACGCGCCACTGGAGGGGCGCGCCCCGGCCTAGTTTCAAGCCGGCGGCAGCGACTCGGCCGGCGGCCGCGTCGGCCTGGGCCGCAGCTTCAGCACCAGCCAGCGCAGCGAGACGTAGAACACCGGCGTCAGGAACAGGCCGAAGAACGTCACGCCGAGCATGCCGAACATCACGGCTGTGCCCAGCGCCTGGCGCATCTCCGAGCCGGCGCCGGTGGCGAAGGCCAGCGGCACGACGCCCAGGATGAAGGCGAAGGCGGTCATCAGGATCGGCCGCAGGCGCAGGCGGCAGGCGTGTACGACGGCGGCGACCGGGTCGAGCCCGTCGTTCTCCTCCGCCTGGCGGGCGAACTCGACGATCAGGATGGCGTTCTTGGCCGCCAGGCCGATCAGCACGACGAGGCCGATCTGGGTCAGCACGTTGTTGTCCATGCCGCGCGCCATGACGCCCAGCAGGGCCGACATCACGCTCATCGGCACGATCAGCACGATCGCCAGCGGCAGCGCCCAGCTCTCGTACTGCGCAGCCAGCACGAGGAAGACGAAGACCACCGACAGCGCGAAGATGAAGATCGCCGTGTTGCCGGTGGTGCGCTCCTGGTAGGCGAGCTCGGTCCATTCGAAGCCGATGCCCGGCGGCAGCATGCTCCGGGACAGGCCTTCCATGGTGTCGAGCGCCGTGCCGGTCGCGACACCGGGCGCGGCGCTGCCCTGCAGCGGCACCGAAGTGTACATGTTGTAGCGCTGCACAAGCGACGGGCCGGCCACGTCCTTGATCTCGACCAGCGTGCCCAGCGGCACCAGCGCGCCGTCGGCCGAGCGCACGCGCAGGCGGGAGATGCGGTCGCGCTCGACGCGGAAGCGCTCGTCGGCCGAGACGCGCACCTGGTAGACGCGGCCGAAGGCGTTGAAGTCGTTGACGTAGGCCGAGCCGAGATTGTTCTGCAGGGCCTCGAAGATCGCGCCGATCGGCACGTTGAGCATCTGCGCCTTGGTGCGGTCGATCTCGAGATAGACCTGCGGCGTGTTGGCCGAGAAGGTGGTGAACACGCCCATCAGCCCGGGCGCCTGCTGCGCCGCGCCCATCATGGCATAGGCCGAGGCCAGCACGCGGCGGATGTCGGCGCCGTCGCGATCCTGCAGCTGGATCTTGAAGCCGCCCTGGCTGCCCAGGCCGCGCACCGGCGGCGGCGGCACGGCGATGATGAACGCCTCCTCGACGCCGCCGATGCGCTGCATCACCTGGCCGATGATGGCGCCGGACGACAGCGCCGCGCCCTGGCGTTCCGAGAACGGCTTGAGGGTGGCGAAGACCACGCCGCTGTTGGAGGCGCTGGAGAAGGTGGCGCCGTTCAGCCCGGTGATCTCCACCGTGTTGGCGACGCCGGGAACGGCGCGCACGATGTCGGAGACCTTCTGAGTGGCAACCTGTGTGCGCGACAGCGAAGCGCCGTCGGGCAGCTGGATCACCACGATGATGTAGCCCTGGTCCTGCGGCGGGATGAAGCCGGTGGGCACGCGGCCGAACACCCACCAGGTCACGCCGATCAGCGCGCCGTAGACCGCCAGCGAGATCAGCTTGCGCCGCGCCACGAAGCCCACCGCGCCGGCATAGCCGCGCGCCATCCGGTCGAAGCCGCCGTTGAAGCGGTCGGCCGCCCAGCGCAGGGCGCGGGTGAGCGGGTTGCGGATGCGGTGATGCGGCTCGTGCGGCTTCAGCAGCAGCGCCGCCAGCGCCGGCGACAAGGTCAGCGAGACGAAGGCCGAGATCACCGTCGACACGGCGATGGTAAGCGCGAACTGGCGGTAGAAGGCACCCGTGATGCCGGGGATGAACGCCGTCGGGATGAACACCGCCGACAGCACCAGGGCGATGGAGATCACCGCCGTGCCGACCTCGTCCATGGTGCGGTGCGCCGCCTCGCGCGGCGACATGCCGCCCGCGATGTTGCGCTCGATGTTCTCGACCACGACGATGGCGTCGTCGACGACGATGCCGATCGCCAGCACCAGGCCGAACAGGGTGAGATTGTTGAGCGAATAGCCCAGCGCCGCCATCACCGCGCAGGTGCCGATCAGCGAGATCGGTATGGCGAGGATGGGAATGATCGCGGTGCGCCAGGACTGCAGGAAGACGATGACCACCAGCATCACGAGGATGGTCGCCTCGACCAGCGTGCGATAGACGGCGTCGACCGAGGCCTGGATGTAGTCGGTCGGGTTGTAGACGATGCGGTACTCGATGCCCTTCGGGAAATCGCGCTTCAACCGCTCCATCTGGTCGATGACGTTGCGCGCGCCGGCGAGCGCATTCGTGTTCGGCCGCTGGAACACCGCGATGGCGACGGCAGGCTTGCCGTTCAGGTAGGAGCCCGTCGCGTAGTCCTGGGCGCCCAGCTCGACGCGCGCCACGTCCTGCAGGCGCACGATGCGGCCCTCGCGCGAGCGCACGATGATCTGGCGGAACTCGCGCGGATCCTCGAAGCGACCCTGCGTCGTCACCGTGAGCTGGAAGGCGTTGTCCTTGGGCGCGGGCTGCGCGCCCAAGGAGCCGCCCGAGACCTGCACGTTCTGCTCGCGCACCGCGGCGACCACGTCGCTGGGCGTCAGGCCGTAGGCGGCGAGCTTGTCGGGGTCGAGCCAGATGCGCAGGCTGTAGAGACGCTCGCCGAAGATGATGATGTCGCCGACGCCGTCGAGGCGCAGCAGCTGGTCGCGCACCCGGTTGCGGGCGTAGTTGGAGACATAGAGCTGGTCGTAGCTGTCGTCCGGCGACACCAGATGCACCACCATCATGAAGTCAGGCGACGACTTGTTGGTCGTCACGCCGAGCTGCACGACGGGCGTCGGCAGGCGCGGCATCGCCGTGCTGACCCGGTTCTGCACCAGCACCTGCGCGGCGTTCAGGTCGGTGCCCAGCCGGAAGGTGATGGTGAGCGACATCGCCCCGTCGGCGCTGGAGTACGAGGACATGTAGAGCATGCCCTCGACGCCGTTGATCTGCTCCTCGAGCGGCGCCGCCACGGTGGCGGCCACCGTCTCGGCGTCGGCGCCGGGATAGGTGGCGCGCACCACGATGGTCGGCGGGGCGATCTCGGGATACTGCGCCACCGGCAGGTTGAGATAGGCGATGGCGCCGACCAGCGTGATCAGCACCGACAGCACGGTCGCGAAGATCGGCCGGTCGACGAAGAAGCGGGCGAAACGCATGACAACTCTGTCCGTCTAGGGCGCGGCGCGCGTGGGCAGCAGGGTCGTCGGCTTGGGCGTGACCTTCACGCCCGGACGCACGCGCATCAGCCCGTCGACGACGATCATCTCCTCGCCGGTCAGTCCCTCGCGGATCACGCGATAGCCGTCGATGCGCGGCCCTGGCCGCACCACCTTGGGCGTGACATTGCCGTCCTTGTCGACGGCGTAGACGATGCGCCGCGTCTGGTCGCTGGCGATCGCCTCGTCGGGCAGCAGGATGCCCTGGTAGGAGGGCGAGCCCTGGATGGCGATGCGCCCGAACATGCCGGGCGTGAGGAAGCCGTCGGGATTCGGCACCTTGGCGCGCAGCCGCATCGTGCCGCTGGCGGGATCGAGGCGGTTGTCGAGGAAGTCGATCGTGCCCTTGCGCTTCAGCTCCTTCTCGTCGCTGGTGGCGAGGAACACCTCGGCGCCCATGCTCTCGCCGGTGGCACCGCGCTTGGCCATGCGCGAATAGGCGAGGAACGAGCGCTCATCGACATCGAAATAGAAGTCGATCGGATCGACCGTCACGATGCTGGTCAGCATCGTGGTGTTGGCGTTCACCAGGTTGCCTTCGCTCACCAGCTTGCGCGAGATGCGCCCGCTGATCGGCGCGCGGATCTCCGAGTACTCGTAGTTCAGCCGCGCCTGCTCCAGCGCGGCCTTGGCGCCGGCGAGGTCGGCCTGCGCGGCGAGGAACTGCTGGCGGCGCTGGTCGAGCGCCTGCTCGGTGCCGGCGCCGCTTTTCACCAGCCGCTCGGCGCGCTCCAGCTCGAGCCGGGCGAGATCGAAGCGCGTCTGCGTGGCGACCAGCGTCGCCTCGGCCTGGTCGAGGGCCGCCTTGAAGCCGCGGCGGTCGATGACGAACAGCACGTCGCCTTCCTTGACCAGCGCGCCGTCCTTGAAGTGCACCGACTCGAGGTAGCCGCCGACCCGCGCGCGCACCTCGACGGCGCCGACCGCGTCGAAGCGGCCGGTGAACTCGTCCCACTCGACGATGTCCTTCACCACGGGTTTCGCCACGGTGACGGGCGGCGCCGGCGGTGCCTGCTGCGCCATCGCACCAGTGATCAGTGCCGAAACAATCGGCACAAGCAGCGCCGTACGAACGATCGGGATCAAGACGAAGCCCCCGGGGAGGATCGCCATGGACTGGCGACTTTGCGCCTATATGGGGGAGGACAATCGCGATTGAAATAGGCAGGACCGCCTCGCCATGGCGATGCGGGCACGATTTTCCTTCATGTCCCGGTGCGGGTCGGCGCCTCCCATCCCTTGCGGCGGAAGGGATGTGCCGGAAACGTGCCGAGCAGTCGCATCTCGGAGAAAAACCCCAGCTCCTCCAGGGCCAACTGCACCGAGGGATGGTCCTTGTGGCCCTCGATCTCGGCGTAGAACTGCGCCTGCTCGAATGCCGCGCCCGAGAGGTAGCTCTCCAGCTTGGTGATGTTGACACCGTTGGTGGCGAAACCGCCCAGCGCCTTGTAGAGCGCCGCCGGCCGGCTCCTCACCTCGAAGACGAAGGCGGTGAGATAGGGCCCGCCGACGCGCCAGTCGGTGTCGTTGGCCTCGCGCGAGAAGATCAGCATGCGCGTGGTGTTGTGATTGGCGTCCTCGATGCTGCGCTTGAGCACCTGCAGGCCGTATATCCTCGCCGCCAGAGAGGAAGCGATCGCCGCGACCTTGGGGTCGCCGAGCCTGGCGATGTCCTTGGCGGCGCCGGCGGTGTCGGCATGGACTTCCGGCGCGATGCGCTGGCGCTTCAGGAAGCCGCGGCATTGCGCCAGCGCCTGCACGTGGCTGCGCGCCACCTTGACCGTCTTGAGCGTCGCGCCCTTGACCGCCACCAGGCAGTGCTCGACGCGCTGGAAATGCTCGCCGACGATCCACAGGCCGGCATTGGGCAGCAGGCTGTGCAGGTCCGCGACACGGCCGGCGATCGAGTTCTCGATCGGGATCATCGCCAGGTCGGCCTTGCGCGCATGCACCGCCTGGACCGCGTCCTCGAAGGTGCGGCAGGGCAGCGTGCCCATGTAGGGAAACGCCGCACGGCAGGCCATGTCGGAATTGGCGCCGAACTCGCCCTGGAAGGCGATGGTGTTGGTGGGAGCGTCGGAACGGGCGGAGGTCTTGCGGCGCGCGGCCATGATGGCAATCCGGTCGAGACAGATGGGCGAAGCTGAATTAGCAGGCCTGTTGCGCAGGGAACAGCGCTAGATCGCCCGCCGCCGCACCATTGCCCGCATCTTCATCAGGGGAGATGGGGCATGTGTGCAGCGACTGTCATCCGTTACGAGCGCGGCGATGAGTATGTCGAGAACCTCTACACCGCGATCACCAAGGACAAGAGGACCGGCAAGGAGATCAGGACCAGCAAGACCGCGTACGGGCTGGTCGGCACGCTGTGGGTCGGCGGCTATGCCTTCGACACCATCGAGCGGATGCATGGCTACGTCCACATGAAGCCGGGCGACTACCCGATGTCCTCGATGTACGACGAAGCCCACACCAACGGCACGCACGGCCTCGTCGTCAACCCGTGGCTGGGCAAGACCGCCCAGGCCGACCCCCAGCAGCGCAACATCCTGATCCACAAGGGCTCGATGCCGTCGCATTTCGAGGGCTGCATCGGACCGGGATTCCTCGAGGGCGGCAAGCTGACCTACTCCCAGCAGGCGATGGAGATCATCTGGGAGCAGTGCGGCGGCAAGGACCGAACGAAGAGCATCATCGTCACACTGCGCGTCAGCGGCCAGATGCCGGCCCTCGAGAGCTGCCGGAAGTACGCCGGCTGAGCAACAACCGGCGGACGGCCGCGAGGCCTTCCGCCGTATCCACCGCCGGCGCCACGTCGTCGACAATGCGCACGCCAATGCGCATGCCGTGCTCCATCGCCCGCAGCTGCTCCAGGCTCTCGTCCAGCTCGCGCATGCCGCGCGGCAGCGCGGCGAAGCGTTCGAGCGCGGCGCGCTGGAAGGCATAGATCCCGATGTGGCGCAGCGCTGGACCGGCGGGGCGCCGCCGGCTGAAATCGAGCGCCCGGCCCGCCCGGTCGAGCGTCACCTTGACAATGTGCGGGTCGTCGAGCGCGGCGGGCGGCATCGGCCCACCCACCGTCGCCATGTCCACACCGGAATCGGCCAGCGGCTCCAGCGCGGCCGCGACGGTTGCCGGCGCGATCGTCGGCAGGTCACCCTGCAGGTTCACCACGACATCGTGCCGCCGGCCCGGGTCAATGGCGGCGAGCGCCGCTGCGACGCGGTCGGAGCCGGTCGGCAGGTCGGGGTGCGTCGACACTGCCAGTCCACCCGCTTCCTCGATGATGGCGACGATTTCGGCTTCCGCGGCCGCAACCACGACCGGGCCGATGCCGGCCTCCGTGGCGCGGCGCCAGACATGGACGATCAGCGGCTCGCCCGCGATATCGAGCAGCGGCTTGCCGGGCAGGCGACCGGCGCCGAGCCGCGCCGGTACCACGACGATGGGGTTGCGGCTGAACGTCATTTGCCGAGCGAAATGAGGATGTTGCGACCTTAGGCCGCGTCGGGCGCGGCCGCAGCGATTCGATACTACAGCCGTCACCGGGGGTGTGGTAGATGCCCTGCGGGGCACGAATTGCCACTGAAGAGCACGGATTGGGCACGCGCGATGTCGCTTGAGTTCAACAAGATCGCCGGCGCGGTACTGGCCGCCAGCCTGGGCGCCATGGTCATCGGCAAGGTCGCCGGCGCGCTGGTCCATCCGAGCTTTCCCGAGAAGCCGCATATCGCCGTGCAGGAAGCAGCCGTCGAGGCCAAGCCCGGCGCGGCGCCCGTCCCGGTGCCGGCGCTGCCGCCGAACGGCGACGCCGCGGCCGGCAAGATCGCCTTCGACCGCAAGTGCCTGACCTGCCACACCCCGGACAAGGGCGGCGCCAACAAGGTCGGCCCCAACCTGTTCGGCATCCACGGCGGCAAGAAGGCCCATCTCGCCGGCTTCGCCTATTCGGCCAACATGCAGGCCAAGGGCGGCGAGTGGGACGACGCGACCCTCAACGAGTTCCTGTGGAAGCCGGCGACCTATATCAGGCAGACCAAGATGGCCTTCGCCGGCCTGAGCAACGACAAGGAACGCGCCGACGTCATCGCGTACCTGAAGTCGCTGAAGTAGGACAGACACCCGCCATCCTATGGTTTCGTCCGTTCCCGCCTCTTACGTCGCGCTCGCCGAGCGGCTGGCCGACGCGGCGGGGCCGGTGATCGCGCGCCATTTCCGCACCCGCGTCGACATCGACGACAAGGAAGACGCCTCGCCGGTGACCATCGCCGACCGCCAGGCCGAGGAGCGCATGCGCGCCATCCTCGAGGCCGAGGTGCCGGGCCACGGCATCCTGGGCGAGGAGTACGGCACGGTGCGCGCCGACGCCGAGTGGGTCTGGGTGCTCGACCCCGTCGACGGCACCCGCGCCTTCATCACCGGCCTGCCGATCTTCGGCACCCTGATCGGGCTGTGCCGTCGCGGCCGGCCGGTGCTGGGTATCATCGACCAGCCGATCCTGCGCGAGCGCTGGCTGGGCCATGCCGGCGCCCGCAGCACGCTCAACGGCCAGCCCATCGCCACGCGGCCCTGCGCCAGCCTGGAAAGCGCCTATCTCTATTCGACCGCGCCGGCGATGTTTACCGACTTGCTGGCGCCGCGGCACCTCAGGCTGGCACAGAAGGTCAAGAACCTGCGCTGGGGCGGCGATTGCTACGCCTACGGGCTGTGCGCCGCGGGCCATGTCGACCTGGTCGTCGAGGCCTCGCTCAAACAGTACGACTACGCCGCGCTCGGCCCGGTGATCGAGGGCGCCGGCGGGGTCTGCACCGACTGGGCCGGCAGGCCGCTCGACCTCGATTCGGACGGCACCATCGTCGCCGCCGGCGACGCGCGCGTGCACGCCCTGGCCCTGGAATCCCTGGCCGGCTGACTGCCGCGACCTTAACCGCATCGTGAGCACCGTGGCCCTTGGTTTGCCACGAAGGACGTCCTAGCTTCGGCATCGGGTCAGACGGAGGCCAACGGCATGATCAGGCGCGGCGTCGAACGACGATCGGTGGTGCTTGGGTTGGCGACCACGGCCGCCCTGCCCCATCTCATGGGACCCTCGATCGCCCGGGCACAGGGCGAAGGCAAGACCGTCATCGCGCACGGTATCGCCATCCACGGCCAGCCGGAGACGCCGCCGGACGCCAAGCACCTCGCCTATGTCAATCCCGACGCGCCCAAGGGCGGCACCATCAGGCTGGCCGGCCGCGGCACCTTCGATTCGCTCAATCCGTTCATCCTCAAGGGCACCGCGGGTGCCGCGGTCGGGCTGATCTACGAGACCCTGCTGGGCTCCAACAACGACGAGGCCTCGACCGGCTACGGCCTGCTGGCCGAGACCATCGAGGTGCCAGCCGACCGTGCCTGGGCAGTCTTCAAGCTGCGCGCGCAGGCGCGCTGGCACGACGGCAAGCCGGTGACGCCGGACGACGTCGTCTTCTCCTTCAACATCCTCAAGGAGAAGGGCGCGCCGCAATATGCCGTCTACTGGCAGGACGTGAAGAAAGCCGAGAAGCTCGACGAGCAGCGCGTGAAGTTCACCTTCGGCGGTGGTGACAACCACGAGCTGCCCAATATCATCGGCCAGCTGCCGGTGCTGCCCAGCCACTGGTGGGCGACCCGCGAATTCGACAGGACCAGCCTCGAGATCCCGCTGGGCAGCGGCCCCTATCGCATCGAGTCGCTGGAGGCCGGCCGCTTCATCAGCGCGCGCCGTGTCGAGGACTACTGGGGTCGCGAGCTGTGGCTCAACAAGGGGCGGCACAACTTCGACGTCGTGCGCTACGACTACTATCGCGACGAGCAGGTGGCGTTCGAGGCCTTCAAGGCCGGCCAGATCGACTATCGCGACGAGCACACCTCGCGGCTGTGGGCCACGGCCTACGACTTCCCGGCGGTCAAGAATGGCGCGGTGAAGATGGTCACCATGCCGCATTCGAACACGCTGCCGATGCAGGGCGTGATCTTCAACCTGCGCAGGGAGCAGTTCCGCGACCGCCGCTTCCGCGAGGCGTTCATCCATCTGATCGACTTCGAGTGGTTCAACAAGACGCTGAGCTACGGCCTGCTGACCCGCATCAACAGCTACTTCTTCAACTCCGAGCTGGCGGCGACCGGCCTGCCCTCCAAGGAGGAGCTGGAGATTCTCGAGCCGCTGCGCGGCCAGATCCCGCCGGAGGTTTTCACCAAGGAGTACAAGCTGCCGGTCACGGACGGCTCCGGCAACAATCGCGAGGGCGCCCGCCGCGCCATTGCGCTCCTGAAGGAAGCCGGTTGGGAGATCCGCAACGGCAAGATGACCAACCTCAAGAGCGGCCAGCCACTGAGCTTCGAGCTGCTGCTGGGCGAGCCTCGCCTGGAGCGATTTGCGCTGCCCTTCAAGCAATGGTGCGAGCGCGTGGGCGTCGAGGTGCGGCTGCGCACGGTCGATCCGGTGCAATACCAGAAGCGCATGGAGTCGTTCGACTTCGAGGCCACCATCGAGCTGTTCGCCAACTCCCTGTCGCCGGGCAACGAGCAGCGCGAGTACTGGGGCAGCAAGGCGGCCGACACGGTGGGCAGCCGCAACACGCTGGGCATCAAGGATCCGGCGGTCGACAAGCTGATCGAGCTGGTCGTCTCGGCGCCCGACCGCAAGAGCCTGGTCATCCGCAGTCGCGCGCTCGATCGCGTGCTGCTGTGGAACCAGTTCTTCGTGCCTCAGTACTACTCGACCACCTGGTGGGTGGCCTACTGGGACAAGTTCGGCCGGCCGGAGAAGCTGGCGAAATACTATCCGCGCGGCTGGACGACCTGGTGGATCGACGCCGAGAAGGAACGCACGCTCTCGCAGCGCGCGCCCGAGCGCAAGACATAGACGACATGCGAGCAGGTTCGATCTCCTGTCATCCCGGGCGCAGCGAGGGATCTTTGCGTCTTGGAAAGATCCCTCGCTGCGCTCGGGATGACAGCTTCCGGGCAACCCACCCGTGACCGCCTATATCCTGCGCCGCCTGCTGCTGATGGTGCCGACGCTGCTCGGCATCATCACCATCAACTTCTTCATCATCCAGGCGGCGCCGGGCGGTCCAGTCGACCAGGCGATCGCCAAGATCCAGGGCCGCGACGTCGACGCCACCACGCGCTTCACCGGCAGCGGCGGCGAGACGCGCGACACGGGCCAGAGCGCCACCGAACCCGGCGGCTCGCGCGGCGCGCGCGGCATCCCGCCGGAGCTGCTGGAGCGCATCAAGAAGCAGTACGGCTTCGACAAGCCGATCCTCGAGCGCTTCGTGCTGATGCTGCGCGACTACATCGTCTTCGATCTCGGCGAGAGCTTCCAGAGCAACACCCGCGTCGCCGACCTGGTGATCTCCAAGATGCCGGTGTCGGTCACGCTCGGCCTGTGGACCACCCTGCTGGTCTACTTGATCTCGATTCCGCTCGGCATCGCCAAGGCGGTGCGCGACGGCTCGCGCTTCGACGTGGCGAGCTCGGCCGTCGTGGTCGTCGGCTACGCCGTTCCCAGCTTCCTCTTCGCCCTGCTGCTGGTCGTGCTGTTCGCCGGCGGCAGCTTCTGGCAGATCTTCCCGCTGCGCGGCCTGGTCTCGGACAACTGGGACGAGCTGTCGTGGCCGGCCAAGATCGTCGACTATTTCTGGCACGTGACGCTACCCATCCTGGCGATGGTCATCGGCAGCTTCGCCACGCTCTCGATGCTGACCAAGAACTCCTTCATCGAGGAGATCGGCAAGCAGTACGTCCAGACCGCGCGCGCCAAGGGCTTGAGCGAGCGGCGCGTGCTCTACGGCCACGTCTTCCGCAACGCCATGCTGATCGTGGTGGCGGGGTTCCCTTCGGCCTTCCTGTCCGTGCTCTTCACAGGCTCGCTGCTGGTCGAGGTCATCTTCTCGCTCGACGGGCTGGGCTATCTCGGCTTCAACGCCGCGCTCAACCGCGACTACCCGGTGATGTTCGGCACGCTCTGGGTCTTCGGCCTGCTCGGCCTGATCATGGGGCTGATCGGTGACCTGATGTACGTCGTCGTCGATCCGCGCATCGATTTCGACACGCGCGGGGCTTGATGAAGATCACGCCTTTGATGCGCCGTCGGCTGGCGAACTTCCGTGCCAACAGGCGCGGCTACTGGTCGCTGGTGATCTTCGGCATCGCCTTCGTGCTGAGCCTGTTCGCCGAGTTCATCGCCAACGACCGGCCGATCCTGGTCCACTATGACGGCGGCTTCTACTTCCCGGTGTTCAAGAACTATCCCGAAGCGACCTTCGGCGGCGACCTGCCGGTCGACGCCAAGTACGACGCCAACGGCGTCGGCCCGCTGATCGAGGAGAAAGGCTGGATGCTGTGGCCGCCGGTGCGCTTCAGCTACGACACGCTGGTCACCAACCTCGCCGTACCGGCGCCTTCGCCGCCGACCTGGCAGAACCCGCTGGGCACCGACGACCAGGCGCGCGACATGGTCGCCCGGCTGATCTATGGCTTTCGCATCTCGGTCCTGTTCGGCTTTCTGCTGACCATCCTGGGCTCGACCATCGGCATCGCCGCCGGCGCGGTGCAGGGCTATTTCGGTGGGCTCACCGACCTCTTCTTCCAGCGCTTCCTCGAGATCTGGTCGAGCATGCCCACGCTCTACCTGCTGATCATCCTGGCGAGCTTCATCCAGCCCGGCTTCTGGAACCTGCTGGGCATCATGCTGCTGTTCGGCTGGATGGGATTGGTCGGGCTGGTGCGCGCCGAGTTCCTGCGCGGCCGCAACTTCGACTATGTCCGCGCCGCCCGGGCGCTGGGCGTGTCCAACACCAGGCTGATGTTCCGCCATATCCTGCCCAACGCCATGGTCTCCTCCCTGACCTTCCTGCCCTTCATGCTGGCCGGCTCGGTGACGACGCTGACCGCGCTGGATTTCTTGGGCTTCGGCCTGCCGCCCGGCTCGGCCTCGCTCGGCGAGCTGCTGCTGCAGGGCAAGAACAACCTGAACACCCCCCGACTGGCCTTCATCGGCTTCATGATCATCGCCGTCGCGCTCAGCCTGCTGGTCTTCATCGGCGAGGCGGTGCGCGACGCCTTCGATCCGCGTAAGCTGCCCTCCTGATGTCCACGCCGCCTCCCTCCCCGTCCGCCGCCCCCCTGCTGGTGATCGACGACCTGTCGGTCGATTTCGGCCAGGGGCCGGGCGCCGTGCACGCGGTGCGCAACGTCTCCTTCAGCATCTCCCGCGGCGAGACCGTGGCCCTGGTGGGCGAATCGGGCTCGGGCAAATCGGTGACGGCACTGTCGATCCTGCAGCTGCTGCCCTACCCGCCGGCGCGCCATCCCTCGGGCAGCATCCGCTTCGCCGGCGAGGAGATGATCGGCACCACGGGCGAGACCTTGCGCCGCGTGCGCGGCGATCGCATCGCCATGATCTTCCAGGAGCCGATGACCTCGCTCAACCCGCTGCACACCATCGAGCGGCAGGTGAGCGAGTCGTTGCTGCTGCACAAGGGCCTGACCAAGTCCGCCGCGCGCAAGCGCACCCTGGAGCTGCTGCACCAGGTTGGCATCCCCGAGGCGGCGCGTCGCCTGGATGCGTTCCCGCACCAGCTCTCCGGCGGCCAGCGCCAGCGCGTGATGATCGCCATGGCGCTCGCCAACGAGCCCGACCTGCTGATCGCCGACGAGCCGACCACGGCGCTCGACGTCACCATCCAGGCGCAGATCCTGACGCTGCTGAAGACGCTGCAGAAGCGCTACGGCATGGCGCTGCTGTTCATCACCCATGACCTCGGCATCGTGCGCAAGATGGCCGACCGGGTCTGCGTGATGAACGACGGCCGGATCGTTGAGCATGGTCCGGTCGAGGAGGTCTTCGACACGCCCTCGCACACCTACACCAAGCACCTGCTGTCGGCCGAACCCAAGGGCAAGCCGGGCGAGCGCGATCCCTCCGCGCCCGTGGTGATGGCTGCCGACGACGTGAAGGTGCATTTTCCGATCAAGCGCGGCGTGTTTCGCCGCACCGTCGGCCACATCAAGGCGGTCGACGGCGTTTCGCTGGAGCTGCGCAGCGGCCACACCGTGGGCATCGTCGGCGAGAGCGGCTCGGGCAAGACGACGCTCGGCCTCGCCTTGCTGCGGCTGGAGCAGAGCCAGGGTGCGATCCGCTTCGACGGCCGAGACCTGCGCGACCTGCCGGCGCGCGACTTGCGGCCGCTGCGCAGGGAGATGCAGATCGTCTTCCAGGACCCCTACGGCTCGCTCAGCCCGCGCATGTCGGTCGAGCAGATCGTCGGCGAAGGCCTGGACGTGCACGGCATCGCCCGCGACGCCCAGGAGCGGCGCGATCTGGTCGACTCGGTGCTGAGCGAGGTCGGCCTCGACCCCGGAATGCGCGACCGCTACCCGCACGAATTCTCCGGCGGCCAGCGCCAGCGCATCGCCATCGCCCGCGCCATGGTGCTGAAGCCAAAGTTCGTCGTCCTCGACGAGCCGACCTCGGCGCTCGACATGAGCGTGCAGGCGCAGATCGTCGACCTCCTGCGCTTTCTGCAGGCGCGCCACAAGCTGGCCTACATGTTCATCAGTCACGACCTGAAGGTGGTACGGGCACTGGCCGACGAGGTGATCGTCATGCGTAACGGCCTGGTCGTTGAGCGCGGTTCGGCACGGCAGATTTTCGAGGACCCTCGGACGCCCTACACCAAAGCCCTGATGGAAGCCGCCTTCAACCTCGAACCGATCGGCGCCGCCGAGGGTGCTGTCGCCACATGAGCAATGCGTTCTGTTACGTGGTCGCCGCGCAGGGCGGGGGCGACTGGCAAGGCTGGCGCACGCGGCTGGGCGAGGCGCTGGGTGAGACCATCGACATGCGGCCCTGGGGGCAGCACGGCGATCCCGGCGACATCGAGATCGCGCTCGCCTGGAAGCCACCGCCCGGCGCGCTCGCGGCGCTGCCCAGGCTGAAGCTGATCGTCTCGCTCGGCATGGGCGTCGATCACCTGCTGATCGACCCCGCCCTGCCGAGGAACGTGCCGATCGTGCGCATCATCGATTCCGGCCTGGTCGGGCAGATGAGCGAGTATGCGATCTATTGGGCGCTGCGCCATCACCGCGACATCGACGCCTACATGGAGCTGCAACGCCGCAAGGTCTGGGAGGAGATCCCCTACACCGACACCGCGCTGCGCCGCGTCGGCATCCTCGGCCTGGGCGAGATCGGCGCCGACACCGCGCGCAAATTCGCCATGCTGGGCTTCCCCACAGCCGGCTGGAGCCGCACGCCACGCAAGATCGAGGGCGTCGAGTGCCTGCATGGCGCGGACGGCCTGCCCGCGCTGCTGGCGCGCAGCGACATCCTGATCGACGTGCTGCCGATGACGCCGCAGACCGCCAACATGCTCGACGCGCGCGCCTTCGCGCGCATGCCCAGGGGCGCCTACTTCATCAACATGGCGCGCGGCGGCCATGTCGTGGACGCCGACCTGCTGGCGGCGCTCGACAGCGGCCATCTTGCCGGTGCGACGCTCGACGTCTTCCATATCGAGCCGCTGCCGACCGACCATCCCTATTGGACGCACCCCAAGGTGCGCGTCACGCCGCACGTCGCCGGGCCGACCAACCCGCGCACCGCGGCCGCCAGCGTCGCCGACAACGTGCGCCGCCTGCGCGCCGGGCAGCCTTTGATCAACCTCATCGACCGGACCGCCGGCTATTGAGATGGACGCCACGGTCATCGTGCCGACCTACAAGCGGCCGGATGACCTGCGGCGCTGCCTCGACGCCCTGACGCGGCAGACCCTGCCACCGGTGCGCGTGGTTGTGGTGCGCCGCGATATCGACAGCACCACCGAGGCGATGCTCGCCGCCTACGACCCCGGTACGCTGCCGATGGTCATGCGCGTCGTGGCCCTGCCCGGCGTGGTGGCCGCGCTGAACGACGGTCTCGAGGCCGCGACCGGCGACATCGTGGCGATGACCGACGACGACGCCGCGCCGCGTCCCGACTGGCTCGAACGCATCGTCGGCCATTTCACCGTCAATGCCCGCGTCGGCGGCGTCGGCGGGCGCGACCACATCTTCATGGGCGAGCGCCGCGACGACTGGCCGCCGCAAGCGCGCGTCGGCATCAGCACCTGGTACGGCCGCACCTACGGCAACCACAATGCCGGCTTCGGCCCGGCGCGCGAGGTCGAGTCGCTGAAGGGCGTGTGCATGGCCTTCCGCCGTGCCGCCATCGGCTCCCTGCGCTTCGACCGCCGCCTGCGCGGCCAGGGCGCGCAGGTCGCCAACGAATACCTGTTCGGCGGCGCCATCCGCCGCGCCGGCTGGACCTTGATCTATGATCCCGCCATCGGCGTCGACCACTTCCCCGCACAACGCCACGACTCCGACGACCGCGGCCAGATCGACCGACTCGCGCTGCGCGACATGATGCACAACGCGACCTTGGGCTATCTCGAATACCTGCCGTTGCCGCGCACCTTGGCGATCCTGCTCAACCACACCCTATGGGGCGCCCGCACCCAGCCCGGCCTGCTCGCCGCCATCACGCACTCGTTGCGCGGCCGACGGCAGATGTGGCTGGGCTTCCGTGAAGTCGTGGCCGGCGAGCTGGCGGCGATCGCCACGTGGTGGCGCACGCGCAATGATCGAGTCGCCGAGCGCCGCGCGGCGCCGTGGCGTGCAATGCCGTCATCCTGAGCTCAGCGAAGGATCCTGCGGTATCGCGGTCACATGCGTGCATGGCGCGCAAGGGCACCACCGCGAGGTCCTTCGCTGCGCTCAGGACGACGCAGAGTCACCGCTTCGGGTAGCGCTCCTTCAGCATCGCGAACAGCGCCCGTGCGCCCATCGCCTCGCCGCCTTCGGGGCGGCCGGGCTGGCCCTGGTTCCAGGCCATGGTATCGATGTGCATCCACGGCACGTTGTCGGGCACGAATTCCTGCAGGAACAGCGCCGCGGTGATGGCGCCGCCGAACGGCGTCTGGCCGGCGTTGTTGATGTCGGCGATCTTGCTGTCGAGGAAGCGGCGATAGCCGCGCCACAGCGGCATGCGCCAAAGCTGGTCCTCGCGCTCGCGACCGCTTTTCAGCAGCGCCTCGGCGACGGCATCGTCGTTGCAGAACAGCGCCGGCAGCTCGGGGCCCAGCGCCACGCGCGCGGCGCCGGTCAGCGTGGCGACGTCGACCACCAGCGCCGGCTCCTCGCGCACCGCCTCGGTCAGCGCGTCGCACATCACCAGGCGACCCTCGGCGTCGGTGTTGCCTATCTCCACCGTCGTGCCCTTGCGCGAGGTGATGATGTCCATCGGCCGGAAGGCGTTGCCCGAGACGCTGTTCTCGACCGCCGGGATCAGCACGCGCAGCCGCACATTGAGCCTGGCGGCCATCACCATCGAGGCCACGGCCAGCACTGTCGCCGCGCCGCCCATGTCCTTCTTCATGTTGAGCATGCCGGCGGCGGGCTTCAGGTCGAGGCCGCCGGAATCGAAGCACACGCCCTTGCCGATCAAGGTCACCTTGGGCGCGCTGGGCCGGCCCCAGACGATGTCGATGAGCCGCGGCGCGCGGGTCGAGGCGCGGCCGACGGCGTGGATCACCGGATAGTTGCGCCGTTGCAACTCGTTGCCCACGGTCACGGTAAAGCGCGCGCGGTGCTTGCGTGCCAATGCGCGCGCAGCCAATGCGAGTTCCGCCGGGCCCATGTCGTTGGCCGGCGTGGTGATCAGGTCGCGCGCCATGAACATCGACTCGGCGACCCGTTCGACCTCGGCGCGATCGCATTTCGACGGCCATACCAGGCGCGGGCCCGTCTTGGTCGACTTGCGATAGCGCGAGAAGCGCCACGAGCCCAGCGCGAAGGCGATCGCCGAGTCGGTCACCGAGATCGGCATGCTGTCGCCGACCAGCGCGTAATCGCCCGGAGGCAGGCGCGTGGCCAGCGCACCATAGTCCCACATCGTCGGCTTCGCCGAGCGCACCACGACGGCCATCGACGGCTTGCCGTCGCCATCGGGCACCATGGCGAACTCGCCGGCCTTGCCGGCGATCGACGACGCCTGCAGCCACGTGCGCGCCTTGGCCGGCTGACGCTTGAACCATGCCGCCCATTCGGACGGTGCGACGACGGCCACGGGAACCGCCGCCGGTGCGCGATCGATGAACGGAAGCGTCACGACCCGATCCCCCGGCTTCTGCTATAGTCTCGGCGCGAAGCGCGCAGCATGGTCGCGAATCGGTGTGGCTTGCAACGCCGATGTGCGTGTATGACGACGATGGATGAGGACAACATGGCCGAGTTCAATCTCGTCTTCGGCAACAGAAACTACTCCTCTTGGTCGCTGCGCGGCTGGCTGATCTGCAAGATCGCCGGCATCGAGTTCGACGAGACGTTGATTCGTCTCTACGCGCCGGAGACCAAGGCTGAGATCGCACGCTATTCCTCCTCGGGCCTGTTGCCGGCACTGATCCACAAGGGTCTGACGATCTGGGATTCGCTGTCGATCGCGGAGTATCTGCACGAACTCAGTCCCGCAGCCGGGCTGTGGCCCGAAGCACAGGCCGCGCGCGCGGTCGCGCGCTCGGTGTCTGCGGAAATGCATTCGGGCTATCCCGATCTGCGCCGCGAGATGCCAATGAACATCCGCGGCTCGTTTCCCGGCCACGGCCGCACGCCCGAAGTGATGACGCAGGTGCAACGCATCGTCGCGATCTGGCTCGACTGCCGGAAGCGCTTCGCCGGCTCGGCTTCGCGCGACGACGGATTCCTGTTCGGCCCGTTCACCGCTGCCGATGCGATGTTCGCGCCCGTCGTGACGCGCTTTCGCACCTACGCCGTGTCGCTCGACGACGAGGCGAAGACCTATTGCGACAATGTGATGAAGCACCCGGCGATGGCCGAATGGGTCGACGCGGCCAAGCACGAGCCGTGGCTGGTCGAGCAATACGAGTTCCGCTGAGCGGCTCCGCTGCGACCTGATCCGTCAGTCCTTCAGCAGGCCTCGCTCCTTGTAGAAGCGCGCGGCGCCGGCGTGCAGCGGCACCGCCAGCCCCTCGAGCGCCGTTTCCAGCGTGATCAGCGCCGCGGCGGGATGGCCGCGGTCGAGCCTGCTGCGCGTCGAGGGGTGGAACAGCGCCCGCAGGCTGCCATAGACGATCTCCTCGTCGAGGCTGTTGGAGACCATCAGCTGCGAACCCACGGCAACCGAGTCGCAGGCCTCGACGCCCTGGTACATGCCGGCCGGGACGGTCAGGGTCACCAGGCCGGGCCGTTCGCGGCGCAGGCGCTGGGCGACGCTCGAGGAGACCGGAAGCAGGCCGATCTCGACTTGCCGCGCCAGGCCGACCAGCAGCGGCGCCGGCTGGCCGGCCACCATGACAAAGGCGTCGATCGTGCCCTCGCGCAGCCGATGGCTCGCGGCCTGGGGCGAGACGTAGTCGGCGACAATGTCGCGTCGGCCCAGCCCGTAGGCGCTCAGCAGCGCGCGGGCCAGCGGCAGGGTTCCGGATCCCGGCTCGCCCAGGGATACCGTGCGCCCGCGCAAATCGGCGATGCTGGCGAGATCGCGGTCGCGGCGGACCACGACATGCACCGTCTCGGGAAACAGGTTGGCGGCGGCGCGCAGCCCCGGGACCGGCCTGCCGCCGAACATCTCGTCGCCGGCCAGCGCCGCGGCGGCGATGTCGGCCTGGGCCAGGGCGGCATCGAGCGTGCCCTCGGCCATGCGCTTGATGTTCTCGACCGAGCCCTGGGTGGCGATGGCCTCGGCGATCAGGCCGGGCACGCCGCAATTGCCGCCGGCGTCGCAGGGCCGTCCTCCGGGCGGATTGCTGATGGCGGTGGCGATCAGGCTGGCGACGGGAAAGTAGGTGCCGCCCACCGGGCCGGCGCCGATCATCAGGTTGCGGGTGACCGGGGCCTGCGCCCGCGCACCTGTCGCCGCGGCCAGAAGGCTGGCACCGGCAACGAGGATGAACGGACGACGCCGCAACACGCGACTCTCCGGCAGGCAGGAGGTTAATGGGCGGACCTTACTCCGCTCCCCTCACACGTGCCATCGAATCACGACCAAAGTTTGATCACCACACGCCGAAAAATATTCCGTGTGCCTTATGTGCCGCAGTCCGCGCCTCGACAAAGCCATCGTCGACGGTGACGCGGCTCTTGCGCGCGCGCATCCAGTCGAACAGGCGGACCTGCATCTCGTCGCGCACCGAGGCGTGGCCCGGATCACGGCCGAGATCGACGAACTCGCGCGGATCGGTCTCGAGGTCGAAGAGCTGCGGCGGGAAATCGAGCCACCACACGTATTTCCATCGGTCCGTCCGCACCATGAAGGCGCGGCAGTCGCGCACGTGGCGGCCCAGGATGCGCCGCGCCTCGCGGAAGGAATAGTCGAGCTCGGAGAACACCGCGTCGCGCCAGCCGGTGCGATCGTCGCGCGACTGGGCCTTGCTTGACGCCAGGTCGTCGGGCACCGGCGTTCCCCGGGTCAGCGGCAGGAGCGAGCGGCCCTCGATCAGGTGGCGCTGCGGCGGCAGGCCCAGCGCATCGAGACAGGTCGGCACGACGTCGACCGCCTCGACGAAGCGCCTGTCGACCGTGCCGCGCGTGCCATCGGCGGCGGCGTCAGGGTCGACGACGATGAACGGCACCCGCACCACCTCCTCGTAGAATATCTCCTTCTCGCCCAGCCAGTGATCGCCGAGGAAGTCGCCGTGGTCGGCGGTGAACACGATCAGCGTGTCGTCCATCCGCCCGGCCTTGCGCATCGCCGCGAACAGCCGGCCGAGGTGATCGTCGATCTGCTTGATCAGGCCCATATAGGCCGGCCGCACCGTGCTCGCCGCCTCGGGACGCGAGAACGAGATCGATTCCTCGTGCTGGCGATAGGCGGCGAGCACGGGGTGCTGGTCGACCAGCTCCGCCTCTCTTCGGTTGGGCGGCAGGCAGTGCTGCGGGCCATAGAGCGCGTGGTAGGGCGCCGGCGCCATGTAGGGCCAGTGCGGCTTGACGTAGCTGAGATGCAGGAACCAGGGCTGCTCGCCTTGCCGCTCGACAAAGCGGATCGCCTGGTCGGTCATGTAGGCGGTCTCGGAGTGCTCCTCCCTGACCCGCGCCGGCAGGCGCACGTTGCGCATGTTCCAGCCCGACAGCTTCTCGCCGCTTGGTCCGTCGGCGGCGATGACGAACTCGTTCCAGGGATCGTCGGCGACGTAGCCGTGGGCGCGCAGGAAGGCGGGATAGCCGCTCTCCGTCCCCGGTGGGGAATGACCGTCGTAGCGGTCGAGCTCTTCGAAGCCGCCGGTGCGCATCAGGGCCGCCAGCGCCGAGCCGCCCTCGATGCCGTAGCGCTCCAGCCCCTCGACGTCGGGCAGGACGTGGGTCTTGCCGGCGAGCGCCACGCGCAGCCCGGCGGGCCGCAGATAGTCGCCGATGGTGCGCTCGCGGATCGACAGCGGCACGCGGTTCCAGGTGGCGCCGTGGCTCTGCACGTAGCGGCCGGTATAGAACGACATGCGCGAGGGTCCGCAGACGGCGGACTGCACATAGGCGCGCGCAAACAGCACGCCGCGCCCGGCCAGCGAGTCGATATGTGGCGTGGCGAGATGCGGGTGCCCGGTACACGACAGATGGTCGGCGCGCAGCTGATCGCACATGATAAACAGGACGTTCCTGACCTTGCCCATCGGGCTCCCCCACACGCTGCTCGCGTCTATCCTAGGCCAACATGCTCGACCCGCGTATCGCCGCCATCCTGAATTTCTGGTGCATGCCCCGGAACCATCCCCGCTACGGCAGGAGCCGCGACGTCTGGTTCGTCTCCGGCCCCGAGTTCGACGCCGAGATCCGCCGCCGCTTCGGCCGCGAGATCGAGCAGGCCAAGGCACGGCGCCTCGACCACTGGATCGAGACGCCCGACGGCGCCCTGGCGCTGGTGCTGCTGCTCGACCAGTTCACCCGCAACACCGGCCGCGGCTCCGGCGCCGCCTTCGCCGGCGACAGGCACGCACGGCACGTCGCCCACAGGGCGCTGGCGCGCCGCCACGACCGGCACTTTCCCGTCCATGTCAGGAAGTTCTTCTACCTGCCCTTCGAGCACAGCGAATCCCTGGGCGACCAGCACCGCTCGATCGGCCTTTTCGCGCGGCCACGGCCGCCGCTGGTGCTGATCTGGGCCGTGGCCCATCGCGACACCGTCACGCGCTTCGGCCGCTTTCCGCATCGCAATGCCGCCCTGGGCCGCGTCGACACCCCTGATGAAGCCGCCTACCTGGCGGGCGATCACCAGCGCTACGGCCAGTGATCAATCGCTCTCCTCCAGTGTCCTGACATAGAGGTCGTACATCGGCCGGCCGAAGCAGCAGAAGATCACGCGCTCGATCTCGGGCCCGTTGCGCACAGCCTCGATGGCGATGCGCGTCGCCTCCTCGGCAGGATAGCGATAGATGCCGGTGCTGATCGCCGGGAAGGCAATCGACCGCAGGCTGTGGCTTTCGGCCAATGCCAGCGAGTTGCGATAGCAGGCGGCCAGAAGCTCAGGCTCGCCATGACTGCCGCCGTTCCATACCGGACCGACGGTGTGGATCACGTGACGCGCCTTCAGGCGGTAGCCCCTGGTGATCTTGGCCTCGCCGGTCCGGCAGCCGTTGAGCATCCGGCACTCCATCACCAGCTCCGGCCCGGCGGCGCGATGGATCGCGCCATCGACGCCGCCACCGCCGAGCAACGAGGAGTTGGCGGCATTGACGATGGCATCGACATCGAGCGTGACGATGTCGGCTTCGAAAATTTCGATGTGCTCCTTCCAGCCCGGCATGCCTACCTCCTCTACGGCGATCGGACATGACGCCAAGTTGGATCCATAGTCACACAAAGGAGTTCGGGAATGGCGGACAAAGTCGACCTCGGCCTTGGCGCCAATGTGCGCAGGAAGGTCGCCGACGATCTGGCCGAGGTGCTGGCCGACCACTACCTGCTGGCGCTGAAGACCCAGAACTTCCACTGGAATGTCACCGGGCCGAACTTCCAGGGCCTGCATACGCTCTTCGGCACCCAGTACGAGGCGCTGCACGCGGCGGTCGACGAGCTCGCCGAGCGCATCCGCACCCTGGGCTACCCGGCGCCGGGCGGCTTCGCGATCTACGCCAAGATGGCCTCGCTCAGAGAGGCCAGGGGCGGTGAGAGCTGGCAGGAGATGTGCGCGCAGCTGGCAGCCGACAACGATTCGCTGGTGAAGGCCTGCCGCAAGCTCGGCGACCTCGCCGACGAAGCCGGCGACACGGAGACTGGCGACCTCATGAACGACCGCAAGGAAGAGATGGCCAAGGCGGCCTGGATGCTGCGCTCGCACGTCGGCTGAGCCCGGATGCTCTCCTTGAAATGCAAACGGGCCGCTGATGCGGCCCGTTTGGTCTCGGGAGCCTTGGGCTCTACCAGTAGCGCACCGACCCGGTGTCGACATGCACGAAGCCGGTGCGCGGGTAGTAGCCGACGCCGCCCAGCCCCAGCTCGCGCGCCGCCTGACGCACCTGGTAGGGCGAGAAGCCCGGAACCTTGACATCGATCGCCTGTCCCTGGGTGTGCAGGCTGTTGCGCGCCACGCCGCGGCTCATGCGTGCCAGCACGGCGTTGGTCTGCGGCGAGCGATAGGCCGACAGCACCTCGAAGCTCGAGGCGCCCAGCCTGCGCTGCAGGTGCCAGAGGATGTCGAAGAGCTCGGGATCCATGGCGATCACGTCGCCGCTCTTGTGGTCGACCAGGAAGGTGCTGAGCTTCTGCAGCTCGGACGGGATGTACCGGCCGCCCTGACGATAGGTCGAGGTGATCGATTCCCGCGTGTTCATGTTGAACAGGCTCAGCGTGCGTGCGCCGCCATCGTCCGGCGGCGGCGCCAGCTTTTCCATCGGCGGCGCATAGGGCGACATGGCGGCCGCTGCCGGCACGGCCGCGCCATAGCGACCGGCGCGCTGGGCGTTGGCCGGCGTCGTCGTCCTGGTCGGGCGCCAGGCTTTGGCGGTGACGGGAACACCCTGCGGCTTCACCTTGGCTGGCGCCTTGGCGGCCGTTACCCGCTGGGGTCCGCGCACGACGTTGACCTTGGCGGTCTGCGCCGCCGGCTTGACGGCGGGCTTGGTCGCGGCGGCGGGCGGCTTGGCGGCGGCGGCCTTGCCGGGTGGCTTGACGGCGACCTTGGACGCCGGTCTGTCGGCTGCCTTGGCAGAAGGCTCTTTGGCCGTCTGGGCTTGAAGGGTTGCGGGCGCTGCGAGCGCCACAATTGCCACAAGTAAGCCCAGTCGTGCCATTCGCATGAGGGGGTCCGCCGGCCGTTCGAGGGATGTTGCACGAATGCAACACACTCCTCACTACCATCCGAAATAATCGGAAACAACCCTCGAAATCTGGGGCGACAGGTTTATCCAGGTCTCATTTGTCAAAAGAATCAACGCCTTGGTCTGGTCACGAACGCGCCGCGTTCGAGCTGCGCCGCCGCTCGGCGACACCTTCGATCTCGCTTCGGATATCGGGATTGGCATCGAGCAGGCGGCGAAAATCAGTGGCCGACAGTTCCATCAAATGGCACGAACCATCGGCGACGACATCGGCGTTGCGCGGCTGATTCTGCAGCAGGGCCATCTCGCCGAAGAAGTCGCCGTCGCGCAGCACCACGTCGCCGACCGCCAGCTTCACGACCGCATGGCCAGCGGTGATGAAATACATGGCATCGCCCTGCTGGCCCTTCTCGACCACTTTCTCGCCCGGCAGGGCGACGCGCGGACGCAGCCGGCTGCCGACCTCTCGTACCGCGGCGTCGTTGAGCCGCGCGAAGATCGGCACGCGCGAGATCATCTGCGCCAGCTCCCGGCTGATCCGCAGCGGCGCACGGCGCATGGCGCTGGTGCGGCGCTCCTCAAGCTCACGCTGCAGATCGTCGTAGACCTCGCGGCCGATGGTCATGTTCGCCCAGTGCCGTTCGTACTCCAGGCCTTCCAGGCGAATGGCGATGCGTTCGATATGCTGGGCGCGCACTACCTCGGCATAGCCGCCGTACTGCAGCGACAAGGCGCGCAAGGCGCGGTCGACCGCCTCGACCCGCCGCTCGGCGCGGGCGATCAGGGTCGAGGCGACATCCTCGCCCAGCAGGGCGGCAAAATCGCCGCGATCATCCTCGCACATCTCGCCAAGCACGACGCGTGTCGCCATCAGCGTCTCGAAGCGATCAGCGAGCTGCTCGGCGAAGGGCCGTTCCCAGCCGATGCGCTGGTATATCGACAGCGCCACGCGGAAGCGCCAGCCGACGGCGTTGATCTGCTGCAGGGCGAGATCGTAGCCCGGGACGCCATCGGTGCGCACCCGGTCGATCAGTCGATCGACGCTGGTGATCAGCTGCGTGGCGATGGTGCGCGAGATCGTGCGGTGCTCGAAATGCGCCAGGTAATGCTCGCGTTCGCGCGCGCACAGCACGCGCAGCCCATAGGCCTCGCGTACGTCGGCCGGCAACCATGGCCCGTAGGTGGCGGAGGGTGTCTCGGCCTGCGGTTCGGCCGCTGCCTGCGGCGCGGCGCCATAGGCCTCGGCGATCTCGTCGACCTCGCGGCCAACCTTCTCGCGCGAGACCTTGAGGACGCGATCGCGCAGCGCCTTGTCGGTCTCGTCCAGCTCGTTGAGCCGGAAGTAGCGCATCATCGGCCGCAGGCTCGGTGCGTTGACGAACAGCGTCAGCAGCACGAATAGGGTGGCGACAGTGGCGACGAACTCGCGCACCTCCGCCGGCAGCCGACCGTTGCCATAGGCCACCAGCGCCAGCGCCAGCGTCACCGCGCCGCGCAAGCCGCCCCAGAACAGGATGGTGCGATAGCCCTTGTTGACAGGCTGCGAACGCCCCGTGGCCTCCAGCATCGGCAGCAGGCCGAACAGCGTGAAGGCGCGCGAGGCGAAGGCCGCGACATAGACCACGGCCACTGCCAGCACATGGCGCCACTGCAGATCGTCGAGTACCTGCGCCGCCACGGTGGCGGCGAGCAGGAAGATCAGCGAGTTGGCCCAGAACTCGAGCTGGTGCCAGGTCTCGCGCAGCGACTCCCAGGTGCGCGGCTGCAGGCGCGTCGGGCCCAGTGCCGCCATGGTCAATGCCGCCGCCACCACGGCGATGACGCCGGAAACGTGGATGTACCGGTCGCCCAGAACATAGGCGAGGTAGGCCAGGCCGACGGTGATCGAGGTCACGCCGAGGCTGGAATGCCCAAGCCGCAGCAGCAGCAGGATCGCCAACCGCGCCAGCGCGTAGCCCAGCGCGATGCCGCCCAGAAACTCGCGCAGAAAGCCCAGGCCGGGCGTGGACGCGTCGGGCAGCGCTCGATTGATCAGGATGGCGATCAGGACGCCGAAGACCGTGATCGCAGCGGCGTCGTTGAACAGTGATTCGCCCTCGGCGAGGATCGACAGCCGCCTCGGTGCGCCGACATCGCGCAGCACGCCGATCACCGCGGCCGGGTCGGTGGTCGAAACCACCGCTCCCAGAAGCAGGCACAGGAATATGTCGAGCCCGGTAGCGAGGTGCAGCAGGCCGCCGACGGCGACGATGCACAGGAACACCGCGACGATCGCCAGCAGCATCACCGCCCAGATATCGTCGATCAGGCGGCGCACATCGATGGTCAGGCCGGCGGTGAACAGCAGCGGCGGCAGGAAGATGTAGAGGAACGCTTCGGCCCTGCCCGTGACGCTGCTCAGCCCGTTGACCAGTTCGCCGACAATGCCGTAGGCGCGCGCCTGGCCCCCGTAGCGATCCACCAGTATCCCCAGCGCGATGCCCAGGACCGCCAGGAGGACGGTATGGGGCACGCGGAAACGCTCGGCGACCGGCAGCAGCAGGCTCGCCAGCGCCAGCGCCGCGGCGATTGCCAGGATTGCACCGATCAGTTCCGCCATACGCTTTGCACGCCTGTCCGCCGTTTCCGTCTATCGGCGGATCAGTCTTCCTTTCGCTCCAGCACGCCCTTGCGCCACAGGCCCGCGGTCACGGTACCGTTGGGCGCGACCTCGACACCGTAGCCGTCGCGCTCACCCCCGACAAACCGGCCATGAAAGCGCGTGCCGTCGGGCAGGCTCAGCAGGCCCATGCCCTGGCGCCGGCCGGCGGCGAACTCGCCCTCGTAGCGCTCGCCCGAACCGAGAGTCTCCACGCCGACGCCGACCAGCGCGCCGTCGCGCCATTCGCCGGATTGCGTCACCGGCACGCCGCCGCGCTCATAGCTGCGCACGCCGAAGCCCTCGGGCTTGCCGCCGGAAACATCGCCGGCGTGCCGTTCTCCCGGCTTGAGGATGAACACCCCGAAGCCCGACGGCGCGCCGGCCGACCATTCGCCCTCGTAGCCACGTCCGTCGGTTGAACGCACCGTCGCCAGCCCGTCGAGGCGATCGGCCTTCCACTCGCCGGCCTGGCGTTCGCCGTCCGCCAGCACGACCACGCCCAGCCCTTCGCGGCGACCGTCGCGGACAGTGCCGGCATACTTCGAGCGATCGGGGAATTCGACGCGCTCGGCGCCCGGCAGATCGGCCTTGGCCGCTTCGGCGGCGCGGATGCGTGCCTCGCCCGCGCGCTCGCGCGCGCGCTGGCCAGCCAACGCCGCGCGCTCCGCCGCGGCGTTCGCCCGCGTCGCCGTGGCGCTGGAGAGATCAATCGTGCTCTGGCGGGTCACGCCCCTGGGTGCGACCGGCGCGGGCCCGGCAGGCGCCTGCGTGACCGGCGGCAGAACCTTGTCGATCGAATCGCGCGCGGCAGGCGCCGGCGCGGACTTTGGCTCGACCTTCGGGGGCGTCACGGGCTGCGGCACCGCCGCTGGCGGTGGAGGCGGCATCGGGGCCGTCGTCGGCGGCGGCGCGGTGGCGACCTGCGTCGGACCCTCGTCGCGCAGCGCCGGCCAGACGTACACGCCACTGACGACAACGGCCGCGATCAGGCCCAGCGCACCCGTCAGGCCACGCCACGAGAAAATCTGCCTACGCGTGACCGCCGGCTCAGGCGGGCGGATCCGATCGTCCGCCTGCACCGCCGCCAGGCGAACCGGGACGCGACGCGACGACTCCTCCAGCACGCGCGTGGGGGCCGCTTCCGGATCGCTGGCGTCGGCCACGACCGCAGATACGCGCACCGCATCCTCGAGCTCCAGCAGCTCGCGCCAGGCCTGGATCGTGCGCGGGCGGCTGTCGGCAAACACCGAAAGCGCGGCGTTGATCGCGGCGATGAAGCGCCGGGAGTAGCGGCCATCGGGCACCAGCGGCTTGTAGGGATCGTCGCGCACGCGCGCCGTCGCCTCAGGCGGCGCGGCACCTGAAATCGCGTGATGCATCACCGCCGCCAATGCATAGATGTCGGTGGCGGGGCCCTGCTTGCCATCGCTGGCGTATTGCTCGATCGGCGCGTAGCGCGGCGTGACGATGCTGGTCAGCGTGCGATCGCTGCTGCGCAGGGCCTGGCGCGCGGCGCCGAAGTCGATCAGCACCGGCGAGCCATCGGTGCGCACGATGATGTTGGCCGGCTTGATGTCGCGATGCAGGAAGCCCGCGGCATGTACCAGCTCCAGCCCATCGAGCAGGCCGGACAGCACCGTCACCACCCGCGCCGGTTCCAGTCGTCCTGGGCCGGCGATCAGCTCGGCGAAGGGCCGCCCAGCCTCGTGCTCCATCACCATGTAGCCGGTGCCGTTGGCCTCGAAGAATCGCAGCACGGGCACGATGCTGCGGTGACGGAAGCGCGCCAGGGTGCGCGCCTCGTCGAGAAAGCGGTCCAGGCCCCAGCGATAGGATTCCGCCTGGCCGCGCGAGCGCGGCGAGACGGTGGCGCCCTGGGTGCGCACCGCGAACTCGCTCGGCAGGTACTCCTTCAGCGCCACCACCCGGTGCAGGACGGTATCGGTGGCGAGATAGGTGATGCCGAATCCGCCCTGCCCGAGCACACGGTCGATCCGGTACTCGTTCAGCCGGTGCCCGGCACGCAGCGCGGAAGGAAAATCGGCGTCGGTCATCGGTGGTCAGGGCGGCCGGAACCGGCTGCCGCGCGGAGATGGCACGTGTTTGGCCGACGATTCGGGCGGGATTGCGGGCGGGGCATAGCGGATATTGTGAATCAGGGCGGCAGCAGCACGCCACCCCCCGGCCGCACGCCGAGTGCGACACGATCGCCCTCGGCGAAGACCGGCTCGCCGGCACGATAAGGGCACTCCGCCACCAGCCGTGTGCCGGCGGCCTCGACATCGTAGCGCAGCACGGCGCCCAGGTGCTCGCGATGGCGTACGACGCCGGTTCCGGAGGGGGCGGCGGCGAGCGTCAGGTTCTGCGGCCGCACCATCAGGACCGGCCGCGCCTGCGGCAGTCGATCGGCCAGATCGAAAACCAGGCCGCTGGCATGGCGGAAGCTAGAGCCCGCGACCTCGCCCTCCAGCAGGTTGGCGGCGCCGAGGAAGCCGGCGACGAAGCGGTTGGCCGGCCGGTCGTAGAGCTCCAGCGGGGCGCCAATCTGCTGGATGCGGCCGCCATCGAGAACCGCCATGCGATGGGCGGTGGCGTTCGCCTCCTCCTGGTCGTGCGTGACGTAGATCGTTGTGAGCCCGGTCTTGCGCTGCAACGACACCAGCTCGGCGCGCATCTCCACGCGCAGCTTGGCGTCGAGATTGCTCAGCGGCTCGTCGAGCAGCAGCACCTCAGGCTGGATCACCAGCGTGCGCGCAAGCGCCACGCGCTGCTGCTGGCCGCCCGAGAGCTGGGCCGGGCGGCGCGCGGCGAGCCTGTCGAGCCCTACCATCGCCAGCGCCTCGGCAACGCGTTTGTCCCGCTCGGCGCGGCCGACCTTGCGCATCTCCAGGCCGAAGGCGACGTTCTCGGCCACCGTCATGTGCGGCCACAGCGCGTAGTTCTGGAACACCATGCCGACGTTGCGCGACCACGGCGGCAGGTCGGTGATGTCGCGTGCGCCGACGCGGATGCGTCCCGCGCCCGGCGTGCCGAAGCCGGCGACCAGGCGCAGCAGGGTCGTCTTTCCGGAGCCCGAGGGACCGAGGAAAGCGAAGAACTCGCCGGCTTCGATCTCCAGCGAGACGTCGTCGAGCACCGGCGTGCCGCCGTAGCCGAACGTCACGTGTTCGACGCTGACGCCTGACGTGCCGCTCATGTGGCGCCTCCCCGACCGCGCCTGCTGCGCTCGCGCTCGGCCATGCGGTGCGAGGCCCAGGCGCCCAGCGCGACCACGACCACGGCGATCACGCCCAGCGCCGCACCCGGCCCGCGGCCCGCCGCCGACTGCATGTAGACATAGATGCCGTAGGAAATCGGCGCGTCGACGTCGCGCGTCACCAGCAGCAGCGTCTCGCTGAGCTCGACAGCCGCCGTCGCAAAGCTGGTGACGAAGCCCGCCAGCACGCCGCCGGTGATCAGCGGCACGACGATGCGCCGCAATGCGGTGAGCTTGCCGGCGCCGAGATTCTCGGCCGCTTCCTCGAGCGATTCGTGCACCTGCTTCAGCGCCGCATCGCAGGCGCGCAGCGCATACGGCAGGCGGCGGATCGCGTAGCCGATCACCAGCATTCCCCAGAATGTCGCCAGCGGCACGCCGCCCGGCAGCTCGACGCCGTAGTAGGTGCGCAGATAGCCGATGCCGATCACCAGGCCGGGCACCGCGAGCGAGGACATGACCACCATGTCGAGCAGCCGGCGCCCCGGCAGCTTCGTGCGCGCCACGAGATAGGCTATCGAGACGCCGAGCACGACATCGATGCCGGCCGCCAGGCCGCAGTAGAGCAGGGTGTTGCTCATCATGTGCGCGGAGTCGGCGAACACGGTGACGTAGTGCTTGATCGTGAAGGCGTCGGGCAGCGGGCTGAACGACCACACCGTGGCGAAGGACAGCAGCAGGATGCCGATATGCGGCGACAGCGACAGCACGACCACCAGGAGGATGAAGCTCCACGCCGCCGTCTTGCGCCAGCCGGCGAGTGGCCGCCGCGCCAGCCCGCCGCCGCCGCGCTGCTGCGTGGCGTAATCGCGCCCGCGGGTCACCAGCCCCGACGCCGCCATCGCGATGAGCGAGAACGCGACGAGGATGGCCGATATCACGTAGCCCATCGGATCGTTGAGCCCGACCGAGGTGATGCGCAGATAGGCCTGCGGCGCCAGCAGGTTGGTCTGGCTGAGCAGCAACGGTGTGCCCAGATCGTCGAACACCTTGACGAACACCAGCGCCGCGCCGGCGACATAGCCCGGCATGGCGAGTGGAAAGACGATGCGGCGGAACAGGGTCCAGCCGCGCGCGCCGAGGTTCTGCGCCGATTCCTCCATCGAGGAATCGATGTTGGCGAGCGAGGCCGAGAGGTTCAGCAGGATGAATGGGAAGTAGTGCAGCGCCTCGACGAAGATCACCCCGTTCAGCCCCTCCATGAACGGGATGCGCAAGCCGAACCAGTCGTTGAGCAGCAGGTTCACCGTGCCGTTGCGGCCGAAGATGAGCTGCATCGCCACGGCGCCGACGAAAGGCGGCATGACCAGCGGCACCACGCCCAGCGCCTGGATCAGCCCGGCGCCGCGGAAGTCGAAGCGCGCCAGGAAGTACGCGCACGGCACCGACAGCAGCGAGGCCAGGACCACCGCGCCGACCGCGACATAGAGCGAGTTGAGGAACGATTCGAGGAACAGGCTGGTACGGAAGAAGTCGCCGAAATGCGCCAGTGTGAAGCCCGTCGGCCCCTCGAACGCCGCCACCATGACGCGCGATACCGGCACGATCAGGAATGCGACGAGGAACGCCGCGATCAATGCCGCCAACGCAAGCTGCGCCGGCGACACGCTCCAGCGTCTCAGCAACCCCACCCGACGTGCCGGCAGCGACGCCCCGATCGCTACCATGAGGGGTGTTCTCTACCTTCCCCGCCGGATGGGGGTAGTTCGTGCGACAGCTTCAACGGCCGCATCTGACCGCCATACGGCCACCCCCATCCACCCTTCGGGCACCTTCCCCCGTCAGCGGGGGAAGGCGGTGCTGCTGCCATGCTGCGATCCTACTTGGCGAGCGCCGCAGCCTTGTCGGCGAGCGCCTTGGCCTCGGCATAGCTCGTCTTGGCGTGGGCGTCCCACTTCTCCTCGAACTCGGCCTGGCGCTGGCCGGGCTTCTTGTCCTTCGACACCCGCTGGAAGGCGCCGGCGATGTCCTTGTTGTTTGCGTCGGCCTCGTTGATCGGCACGGCCGAGGCCAGCTTGCGCGCCTCCGTCACCAGCTTCGAGCCCTCGGCATTGGCCTTCTTCGCCAGCGCCGCCTCGGCGGTGTGGATCGCCTTCCACGCCGCGTTCAGCTCCTTCAGCCGGAAGGTGATCAGACGGTCGTAGAGCGAGTTCACCAGCTCGTAGCGGCCCTCCGAGAGCAGCGAGTCGAAGCTGACCTTCGAGCCCAGCGAGGCGTCCTTGAACGGGTTCGGATAGCCGGCCGGCGCGCTGGCGTAGAGCGCGGGTTTCACCGGCAGGCGGCTGATCTTCGGCTCGAGCAGGATCTTCTGCCCGGCGTCGGACAGCAGGAACTCGACCCAGGCGCGCGCGGCCTTGGGATTCTTGGCGCCGGCGATGATGCCGACATTGGCCGGCACGATCGCGGTCTCGCCGGGATAGACGAACTCGACCGGGAAGCCGCTGGCCTTGGCCGAGAGCCCGAAGAAGTCGATGACGATGCCCAGGCCGTACTGGCCGGAGTTCACCGCATCGGGCACGCCGAAGCTGCGGTCGGAAACCTGTACCAGGTTCCCGCCGATCTCCAGCAGCGTCGCCCAGCCCGTCTCCCAGCCCTGCGCCTGCAGGATGTTCTCGACGGTGAGATGCGTCGTGCCCGAGCGCGACGGTGCGGAAATGCCGACATGGCCGAAATAGACCGGCTTCTTGAGGTCGGCCCATTCCTTGGGCAGCGGCAGCTCGTTCGCCTTCACGTAGCGCGTGTTGTACATGATGCCGTAGCCCGAGGCGGCGAAGCCGAAGAAGAAGCCCTCGGGGTCGTTGATGGGGAAGGTGCCGACCTTCTCGGCGATGCCCGGCGCCGCCGGCTTGTAGGCGTCGAGCAGCTTGCCCTTCTTCAGCACCTCGAAGGCATCCGGCGCCGAGGCCCAGAAGACGTCGGGCGGGTTCGACCGCGTCTCACGCACATAGGCGACGCCCGCCGTCGTGTTGCGGTTGAGGATCTCGACCTTGACCCCCGGATTGGCGGCCATGAAGGCCTTGGCGAAAGGCTCGGTGACGTCCTTGGGAAAGGACGTGATAATCACCAGCCTGTCCTCAAGCTGCGCCTGCGCCTGCGCCGGCGCGGCCAAGGCCATCGCCGCGGCGGCGGCCAGAATCGTGCGTCTCGTCCAGTTGACCCCATGGCGATCCGTCATCGCACCCTCCATAGATTGATCCCGTGGTAGCGCGTCGGCCCGGCTTGGGCAAACGCCGACATGCCATGGCGCCGATGCGTGACACCCCGATGAACGATGGGCGCCGTCGCCGTGCGGCGGCGGCCAGCGGTTTCGCTGTGGTTTCTATGGTTTGCAATGGTCGACGCGGCAACGTGGCCCCACAGTGGGTGACGTCCTCGCATCATGACGCATGGCCCGCTCCAGTCCATTTCTACCCCTAGGAATGCCAGCCTGCAGCCCCGACCACCTCCCGCCGGCTCTTGCTGACAGGCACTTCCAGTCCGTTGCGCAGGATCAGGGTGAGCTTCTGGCCATCGCGATTCGCCGCCTGCACGGCGCCATGCGCCACCCACCAGGAGCGATGCACCTGCAGCTCGGCGACGGCGTCGCGCAGGCGCAGCAGGATCAGGTCGCTGCCGATGGCGGTGTGGATGCGCAGCTAGTGGTCCTCCATCTCCAGCGCCAGCAGATCGCGGCCCAGCACCAGCGGGATGCGACGGAAGAAATGGGCAGGCGGCAGCTCGACCGCTGGCGCTGACGCAGGAATCGTCAGACCGGCGACCTTCGCGCGTTCGACGTCAGCCTGCTGATGCAGTCGCTGATGGATGAACAGTCCCATCACGACCGAGATCGAGACCGTCAGCACCGCATGGTTCGGGATCAGCCAGAGCAGGGCGCGCAGCGGCGGTGTCGCACGCAGGGCGGCCTCAAGCGCATAGACGATCAGCGCCCCCGGCACTGCCGCCAGCGCGCCGGCCAGCGCCATGCGCGCCACCGTGTGCCAGCGGTCGAACGCCTCCAGGCTCAGCAGCAGCCGGATCCGCCCGACGACCAGCAGCCACATGCTGACGCCCGTAACCAGGAAGTACGGCAGGCGCTGTGCGAACGACATGGACTCAAATGTGCCGAACGGGCCGATCACGGCGAGCACCAGGCTGATACCCAGCATCCACGGCAGGTCTTCACGCTGGCTGCGGACATAGTGCGGTTGACGCATCGCGAAACGATTGTTCCCGTCCGCTGGCGAAAAAGCCAGATCACCGGCGCAGCCGTCGTCGCGCCCGTTGCTGCCGCCGGCCATGTTGACGCCCATGAGCTACATTGTCGGCATTCTCGTGAATACACCCTGGTGGGTCTGGCTGATCCTCATCGTCGTGACGACGCTGGGCCTGCGCGACCTGCGTCCGCGCCGGCTCTCGCCGGTCGGCATGTCGGCCCTGCCGCTGGTCTCGCTCTTTCTGTCGCTGCTCGGCCTGATCCGCTACGGCCCACCCCTGCCCGCCATCGCCGCCTGGGCGTTCGTCGCCGCAGTCGGCGGCGCCGTGGGCGTCGGCCGTGCCAGCCGCCGGTCCATGAGCCCGGCCGACGGCGAGATCCGTGTCGCCGGCTCGTGGTTCTCGCTGGGGCTGGGCCTGTCGATCTTTGCCGTTCAATACGCCCAGGGCGTGCTGAACGCCCTGGTCCCCGGCCTGCGCGCCGATCCGCTGTGGGTCGCCGCCTCGTTCGCCTTCTCGGGCTTCACCCTCGGCCTGGGCATCGGCTGGCTGATCCGCGTACACCAGCGCGTGCGGATGATTCGCAGTCTCCAGCCGGCCGAAGATTCAGGTCGCGGCTAGCGCGACCCCGGCCAGCGCCATCGCGCCGCCCACCACGCGCATGCCCAGCGCCCCCGACAGGCGGCGCGCCAGCCGGCCGATACCAATGCCTGCCAGGTGCAGGCCGATTGTCGCGGCGACGAAGCCCGCGCCATATGTGAGCGCTGACGACGAGGCCGGCATCTCCGCCCCATGCGCGAAGCCATGGCAGAAGGCGAACAGGGCAATGACGGCCATCGGCGCCCATAGCGGCATCCTCGGCGTCGCGGCGATCAGCAGGCCGAGCAGTACCACCGAGCCGATGATGCCGGCTTCGGCCAGCGGCAGGCTGGCACCGGACATCCCGACGATCGCGCCCAGCACCATGACGACGACGAAGGGCGCAGGCACCAGCCACGTGGCGCGGCGCTCACCCGTCGCGCCGATATGCGCGGCCCAGATTCCGACGCCCAGCATCGCCAGCAGGTGGTCGAGACCGGTCAGCGGATGCAGCACGCCCGCTCCGGCGCTGTCCAGCGGATGGCCGGTATGGGCGTGGGCAGCGGATGCCGTCACGGCGAGCAAGGCGGCGGCGAGGGCGATGAAGCGCATGTCGGATCCTTCAGGCTGCTTGAGAGGTGCCCATGGGTCGGACGGGCAATCCACCCTGGCGCACGATGAAATCGGCGATCTCGGCGACGCCGCGATCTTCCTTGAGATTCGAGAACACGAAGGGCCGCGCGCCGCGCATCTTGCGCGCGTCGCGGTCCATCACCTCAAGGCTGGCACCGACCAGCGGCGCGAGGTCGATCTTGTTGATCACCAGCAGGTCGGAACGCGTGATGCCCGGCCCGCCCTTGCGCGGAATCTTGTCGCCGGCCGAGACGTCGATGACGTAGATCGTCAGGTCGGCGAGCTCGGGCGAGAAGGTCGCCGCGAGATTGTCGCCGCCTGACTCGACGAACATCACCTCCATGCGCGGGAACAGCCGGACCATGTCGGCGACCGCGGCGAGGTTGATCGAGGCATCCTCGCGGATCGCCGTGTGCGGGCAGCCGCCGGTCTCGACGCCGACGATGCGCTCCGCCGGCAGCGCGCCGGCGCGGGTCAGGAATTGCGCGTCTTCCTTGGTGTAGATGTCGTTGGTCACCACGGCGATATCGTAGGCGGAGCGCATGCGCTTGCACAGGCGCTCGACCAGCGCCGTCTTGCCCGACCCCACCGGGCCGCCGATGCCCACGCGCAAGGGTCCGTTGCCGATCATGACCTGAACAACCTCGTGTACTGCGTCTCATGGCGCATCGAGCACCAGTCGACAAGAGGCGCCGCACCGCCCACCTCGTCAAGCGGATGCTGGGCGATGGCGCGCGCACAGGCTGCGGCAACGTCAGCCTCCAGACCCGCCAACGCGCATTGCCCGTCGGTCTGGCCCAGCGGAATAGCCCGCACCGCCGCCGAGACGAGGTTGGCGGCAAAGGCATGCAGGTACCCGGTCAACGCCGCCGAAAGCGCGATGCCATGCCACGCCGCGGCGACCGCGACGGCGACCGGCAGCGCGATCTCGCCGCCCTGGCGTGCCAGCAACGCGTCCAGCCGCGCATCCGGCCAGGCCATCCTCGTGATGGTGGCGAAGGATGCGCCCTGCTGACGCGACTCCAGCGCCATCTCCGATGTCCCACGCCACGCCGCCGCCAGCTCGGCCACCGAGTCCAGCTCCGGCTCGTCACCGACGCTCGCCGCGCGCCACGCCGCCGCGAACAGCGCGCCGTCGACGCGACCCGCGCCGTTCGCGAGGACGCCGGCGATCCAGTCGCGCAGCGACTCGCGGTCACGCACGAGTCCCTCCTCGATTGCGTACTCCAGCCCATGGCTGTAGCTGAACGCGCCGATCGGATAAGCCGGCGACAGCCAGGACAGCAGGCGATAGAGCGCGGCGCCTTCAGTCATGGCCGTGGCGTCCGCCCGCGCCGTGGGCGTGCGGGTGGCGGTGGTCGTGATTGTGCTGGCCGTAGGCGCCGCCTTCGGGATTGAACGGCGCTGATACCGCGCGCACTTCGGCCCCCAGTCCCTTGAGCATGTCGACAATCACGTGGTCGTCGCGGATCAGGATGCGGTCGGCCTCGATCTGCGCCGGCAGGTGGCGGTTGCCCAGGTGCCAGGCCAGGCGCACGAACAACGCCGGATCCTTCGCCCGGACCTCGATCAGGGCTTCGTCGGCGGCCTTGACCATCACAAAGCCTCCGTCGTCGAGCGCCAGGCCGTCGCCGTCGCGCAGCACCATCGGCTCCGGCAGGTCGAGCAGGAAATCTGTGCCGCCGTCGCCCAGCAATCGCAGGCGCCGGCGATAGCGGTCGTCGTAGATCAGCGTGACGCAATCGGTGCGCTCGGTCTGCGGCCAGGCGCCCCGCGGGATCACCTTAGCGGCACGGCGCATGCCTATGCCTTCCACGCCGGGACCTTGCGCACGATGTCCCACATCATGCGATCGATCGCCTCGGTGTAGTCGCCGGCGCCGCGGCTGCGGCCATTGGTCAACGCCGCCCAGCACAGGCCGCGCGCGGTGCGTACCATCAGCGTCGTGGTGCCCGCGAGGCTGCCGGTGTGCCACCAGTTGTTGTTGCGGTTGACCCTCCAGCCCATCGCGTAGTCGGCGCGAACGGACGATGTGCTGGTCATCAGACGTATCGTGGCGGGCCGCAGGATATCGGGCACGGTGGGAAAGCCGTCGACATGCGTGAGGAAACGCACCAGGTCGCTCGCCGTTGCGATCCAGCCGCCGTGTGAGTCCATGCGGGCAACGTCGATCTCGTAGGGCCTGTCGCGATCGTCGTGATACGCGACCTCGTTGGGTGCGCGATCGGCCTTCGTGTTGCCGGCGATGCGCATGCCGCTGATGCCGCAGCGCTTCAGCACATGGTTGCGCACGAAGCCCTGGTAGCTCTCACCCGAGGTCTTCTCGACGATGCGGCCAAGCACGCAGTAGCCGAAATTCGAGTAGGCGTAGGAATTGCCCGGCGGCAGCTTCGGCGGCTGGTTGGCAAGGACCCAGGCGATCAGCTGCCTGTGGTCCTTGCCCTTCTGGCTGAACATCGGGTCGGTGATGTCGTTGGGCCAGCCGCCGGAGGTGTGGGTCAGCAGATGCTCGACCGTGATCTGGTTGACGTGGCGCGGGTAGCTGTCGCCGTAGACGACGTCGAGCACCGCGCCGCGCCCGAAGACCCGCTCGGTCAGGCTGAGCTTGCCGCGCTCGATCAGGGTGAAGATCGCCACCGCGGTGATCGGCTTCGAGACGCTGGCAATGCGGAACAGGCTGTCAGGCGTCACCTTCTCGCCGGCCTCTCTGTCGGCATCGCCATAGCCCTGCGCGAAGACCTGCTTGCCGCCGGCGGCGATTGCGATCGACAGGCCGGGGATGGCGAACTGGCGCATCGCTGCCTCGGCGACGCCATTCATCGCCGCGCGTTCTGCGTCGCTCGGCTCGACAGCGGTCGCCTGGGCGGATGCCTGACCTGCACCCATCATCGCGGCCGCGCCGCCAGCCAGGATCATGCGGCGATCGAGCGACATCGCCGGCCTCAGAACAGGAAATAGCGCTGCGCCATAGCCAGCACGGTGGCCGGCTCGCAGGTCAGCAGCTCGCCGTCGGCGCGCACCTCATAGGTCTCGGGATCGACCTCGATCCTGGGTGTCGCCGAATTGTGGATCATCGAGCGCTTGCCGATGCCGCCGCGCGTGTTGTCGACCGCCAGCATCGGCCGCGTCAGGCCCCATTGCCTGGCGACATCGGCGGCGATGCCGGCCGCGCTGGTGAAGATCACCGAGCTGGCCACGAGGTTGCGGCCGAAGCCGGCGAACATCGGCCGGTAGTGCACCGGCTGCGGCGTCGGGATCGAGGCGTTGGGATCGCCCATCGGCGCCATGGCGATCGAGCCGCTCTTGAGCACGAAGTCCGGCTTCACGCCGAAGAAGGCCGGCGACCACAGCACAAGGTCAGCGAGCTTGCCGACCTCCACCGAGCCGACATGCCGGCTGATGCCGTGCGTGATGGCGGGATTGATCGTGTACTTCGCGACATAGCGCTTGGCGCGCGCATTGTCGTTGTCGCCGGCCTCTTCTGCCAGCCGACCCCGTTGCTTGCACATCTTGTCGGCGGTCTGCCAAGTGCGGATCACCACCTCGCCGACGCGGCCCATCGCCTGGCTGTCCGACGACATCATGCTGAAGGCACCCATGTCGTGCAGGATGTCCTCGGCCGCGATGGTCTCGCGCCTTATGCGGCTGTCGGCGAAGGCGACGTCCTCGGGGATCCGCGGATCGAGATGGTGGCAGACCATCAGCATGTCGAGATGCTCGTCCACGGTATTGACTGTGTAGGGCATGGTCGGGTTGGTCGACGAGGGCAGCACGTTGCCCTCGCCGCACAGCCGGATGATATCAGGGGCATGGCCGCCGCCGGCGCCTTCGGTATGGAAGGTGGCGATGGTGCGGCCCTTGAAGGCGGCGCGCGTCGTCTCGACGAAGCCCGATTCGTTGAGCGTATCGGTGTGGATCGCGACCTGCACGTCGTAGCGGTCGGCGACGGCGAGGCAATTGTCGATCGCCGCGGGCGTCGTGCCCCAATCCTCGTGCAGCTTCAGGCCGCAGGCGCCGCCCCTGATCTGCTCTTCGAGTCCCGCCGGCAGGCTGGTATTGCCCTTGCCGAAGAAGCCGAGGTTCATCGAGAAGCCCTCGGCCGCCTGCATCATGCGCCCGAGATGCCACGGCCCCGGCGTCACCGTCGTCGCCAGCGTGCCATGCGCCGGGCCGGTGCCGCCGCCCAGCATGGTGGTGACGCCGCTGGCCAGCGCCTCCTCGATCTGCTGCGGGGCGATGAAGTGAATGTGGCAGTCGATGCCGCCGGCGGTAAGGATGCGGCCCTCGCCGGCGATCGCCTCGGTGCCCGGGCCGATGACGATGTCGATTCCGGGCTGGATGTCGGGATTGCCCGCCTTGCCGATGCCGACGATGCGGCCGTCGCGGATGCCAATATCGGCCTTCACGACGCCCCAGTGGTCGAGGATCAGCGCGTTGGTGATCACGGTGTCGACGGCGCCCTCCGTACGGGTGCGCTGGCTCTGGCCCATGCCGTCGCGGATCACCTTGCCGCCGCCGAACTTCACCTCCTCGCCGCGGATGGTGTGGTCCTTCTCGACCTCGATGATCAGGTCGGTGTCGGCCAACCGCACCTTGTCGCCCACGGTGGGGCCGAACATCTGCGCGTAGCCCTGGCGCGAGATCCGTGCCGGCGAGTTGCCGCCACTAGCGCTCGACGCCGAAGCCGGCGCCAGCGCACCCGAGACCCTGGCGTTGAAGCCGTAGACCACGCGGTCACCGCCGAGGGCGACCAGCGTGACCTCGCGTGTCTGGCCGGGCTCGAAGCGCACCGCCGTACCGGCAGCGATGTTCAGCCGGAAGCCCTTCGTCTTCTCGCGGTCGAACTTCAGCGCCTCGTTGGTCTCGTAGAAATGATAGTGGCTGCCGACCTGCACCGGCCGGTCGCCGCCGTTGGACACGCTCAGCGTCAAGGTTTCGCGACCTTCGTTGAGGACGTGCTCGCCGGCAGCCGTGATGATCTCACCCGGTTTCATGGCGGTGCCCTTCAGCGGATCGGGTTGTGCACGGTCACCAGCTTGGTGCCGTCGGGGAAGGTCGCCTCGACCTGGATCTCGTGGATCATGTCGGCGATGCCGTCCATGACCTGATCGCGCGTGATGACGGTGCCGCCGTCGCGCATCAGTTCGGCCACGCTGCGCCCGTCGCGCGCGCCCTCGACGACGTAGTCGGTGATCAGCGCCACGGCCTCGGGATGGTTGAGCTTGATACCGCGTTCGAGGCGGCGGCGGGCGACGATCGCGGCCATCGCCACGAGCAGCTTGTCCTTCTCGCGCGGTGTCAGGTTCACGGCGTTTCCCCCTGCGTCATCGCCGCCCCAAATGCATCACACATGCCATACGCGAGGCAACCGCCGAGGGCCGCCCAGCGCGTCCTGCCGCATGAACGCCAGCCAATCCATCAGCCCGCGCCGCACCGCCAGCGGCTCGCCCAGAAAGCGCGCCAGCAGCACGCCGTTGACGACGGTGGCGCCGGCTCGCGCAGCCCCGCTCTCCACGACCTCGCGCGACGCCTCGAGCCAGCGCGCCGCATCCGGTCCCGCGAAGATGCCGGTCGCCAGCGCCGTCACCCCCCCGAACCCCGCGACGTCGGGCGGCGCGCCACCGAGCGCCAGAGCATCGGCCCAGACCAGCTTTCCACCGCGCCGCAGTCGCCAGCCGTCATAGACCGCACCGCGTGTGAAGCGCTCGCCGCTGGCGCCGCGGCCCAGCACGACCATTTCGCAAGCCAGCAGCCGTGCATCTCCGGCGAGATCGGCCTCGACCCGACGGCGCAGACGCGCGCCATCGAACACGATGGTTTCCTGCGGCAGCCACTCCAGCGTCGCGCCGGAGCCGACATGCAATGCGCTCTCGATCCGCGCCGGATGCTCGGCGGCCCGCGCCGCGCGATAGATCTTTTCCGCCGCCTGGGTCGTCGCGGTCGCCATGCCGCCCTCGACCTCGACCTTGAGCCGCACGCGATCGCCGTCGGTAAGGCCGCCCGAGGTCGTGACGATCACCGCCTGCGGCGGCTCAGCGGCCTCGGGCTGCGGAAACAGCACGCGACAGGGGTCGGACTGCCACAGGTGTGCCAACGCAAGGGCACCATCGGCGCGGCGCGCAAAGCGCACTTCCACGCCACCGTCCCCTCGTTGCAGGCGCGTCTCTGGCGTCATATTCAGCACCATGCCCTCAAATCATGCAGATCAGCGGTGTGGCGCGATGAAGTTCTGCACCAGGGGCGACCACACGGCGACGCCGTCGGTCGAGCCGAACAGGCTGTGGCCGTCGCGGCCGAAGGCCGGCAACAGGCGGTAGTCGGCATTGCCGCCACCCGCCTTGTAGGCGTCGGCCATGCGCCGGCTGAGCTCCGGATCGAAGAAGCTGTCGTTCTGGGTGTAGATCCACAGCGTGGGCACGCGCGCCGTGCGACCGAATCTGCCGGCGGCGTCGACCAGGTTGCGCGGCGCGCAGTTGTTGTTGGCGATGTTCTGGTGCCGCCCGCCTCGGCCGCCGGCGAAGTTCACCATGACGGGCACGCCGGCCGGGTTGCGCGCCGAGTACGCGACCGTGGCCCAGCCACCTGCCGACTGGCCGACGATCAACGTGCGATCCGGCAGCACGAAGGGCTGCGTGCGCATGTATTGCACGGCGGCGTCGACGTCCTTCGCCGCCTCGACGCCGGCGCCGTAGTAGGCGCCGACCTCGCACGAGCCATAGCTCTCGTTCCAGCGCCCGCCCGTCTCGCCGTAGCCGCGACGCAAGGGCAGCACGACGACATACCCCTGCCGCACCAACCACGACGAGGCAACGGCGAAGCGCTGACGCTGCATCTGGCTGCGGCCGCTGACCGGCGAGCCGTGGTTGATGACCGCCAGCGGCCGGCGCTGCTCGCCCGGCGGACGAAAGACGGTGGTCAGCATCGGCCGGTCGGGATCAGCGCTGAGTATCCGCCAGATCTGCTCGCGATGGGCGCCGATCTCGCCGCCCTGCGGACCAAGCCCCTGCGCCGAGGCGCCGCTCGCCAGCGCCATCATCGCCAGCAGCGCCCACACCGTTCCGCGCATCGAGAGCCTCCCCTGTGGCCGCGCCCCTACCTTGCCCCGCCGCGCACGCCGCTGCTAGCGTCAGCCGCATGACACTGACCGAAGAGTTCGACGCGGGGCTGACCGACGCCGAGCGCGCGATGATCGCCAAAGCGCGGTCCTTCGCCGAGCGCGTGGTGGCGCCCAACGCAAAGGACTGGGAGTACGAGCGCCGGCATCCCACCGATGCGATCCGCCAGGCCTGCGCCGAGGGCCTGCACCTGATCGAGCTGGAGAAGCGCTTCGGCGGCGAGGCGCTCTCATTTTCCTGCAAGATGCGGGTCTGCGAGGAGGTGGCGCGCCACGACTTCGCCTTCGCCTTCTCGCTGGTCAACGTGCACAACTCGATGGCGCGGTTCGCCCGGGATGCCCATCCGTCGATGGTCGAGCGCCTGCTGCCGCGCATGCTCAAGGGCGAGGTGATCGGCTCGCCCGGCCTGACCGAGCCCTGGGCCGGCAGCGACTTCGCCGCCATCCGCACCACGGCGACCAAGGTCGAGGGCGGCTGGGAGCTCAACGGCGCAAAGGCCTGGATCACCAACTCCGCGATCTGTGGCCTGGCCCTGGTCTACGCCCAGACCGATGCGTCGAAGGGCTGGCGCGGCATCGCCGGCTTCATGGTCGAGGCCGACAAGCCGGGCTTCCATCGCGAGGCCCCGTTCGAGCTGCATGGCGGCCACGCCATCGGCGCCGCCGGCTTCCGGCTGGAGAAGTACCTCGCGCCCGACGAAGCGCTGACCGCCAGGCCGGGCGAGGCGTTCAAGATGGCGCTCGCCGGCATCAACGGCGCGCGCACCTACGTCGCCGCCATGTGCTGCGGCATGCTCGAATCGTCGGTCGCGGTGGCCACCAGGTACGGCAGCGAACGCACGCTGTTCGGCGGCAATGTCATGGACCTGCAGGGCGTGCGCTGGAAGCTGGTCGACGCCGCCAACGATCTGGAGGCGATGCGCGCGCTGACCTACCGCGCCGCGCGCATCATCGATGCGAAAGGCGACGCGCAGGAAGCCGCGGCGCACGCCAAGAAGTTCGCCGGCGACAAGACCATCCAGCACATCGCCAACTGCATCCAGGCGATGGGCGCCAATGGGCTCCGCGCCGACTACCCGCTGGCACGCCACATGAGCGGCGCGAAGATCGCCAGCTACACCGACGGCACCACCGAGATCCAGAACGAGCGGCTGGGCCGTGTGCTGATCGATCGGTATGGTTCAGCTGTACCGGTCTGATTGCCGGTCACTTCTTTGGCTCGCAGTTCTGAGGGCATGCCGTCTTCTCCGATGGAGCAGACGCCTCCCTGATGCCCATGAGCTCCTTGGTTCGACGAACCCGCTCAAGCTCGTATTGATAGCGCACTTCCTCGTCGGAGATGGCGCGTTGCCGCTTGGCGAGCTCCGCCGCAGCCTCCGACGCATCGCGTTCCACGGCACCCCAGTAGATTGAGACCAGGACCGACACGGCCAGCGCGAAGACGATCGAGGTCGCCAATCCGGCCGGGGTCCGCTGGTCCTTGGACAAGACATAGACGAAAATTCCGCCGATGAGAGTGAGGAACGCGGGCAGGAACTCGCCCACGACGCTGACGCGGCTGTTGCCGGTCACATAGCCGATGGCGAAACCAAGCAGCGCCACGGTGAAGGTCGATGACACCACGAAGGCGGGCAGGGCCGGCCGAATGCGACGCTGCGCGGCCATGGCGAGCAGCACGAGCACGGCGACGATGAGGCCGGCGAGCACGAGCGCCGGCGCCATGACCTGCAACGTCACGGAAAGAAACAGAAGGATCCTGTCGAAGACCGCGCTCATGCCCATCTCCGGCCGGTCATGGCCTTAGTCCCGTGACCTGATCGCCGCCGGCGGCCGCCAAGGCCGGTTCGGATCGAGCGGCTTCGGCTCGACGATCCTCGCCGGCGGAGTGACGGGGCCCGGTTTGGGTGAAGTGCTCAGCGTCGGCCCGAGAACGCGGCACCGCGTCAGGCAGGCGTCGCGCTCGAGCCCAGGATCCGAAGGGCATCGGGCCTCGCAGCTCTGTGCCGATGCAACCGGGGGTCCCAAGGCCGCGGACCCACCGACCATAACCGCGCAGAGAACTCCCCGCAGCATCTCCCCCACGGTCTGTCCTCATCGGTAGAAAAGTGGATAAAGATAGCAACCGCCGCGCGGATTCGCAATCGAGCCCGCCCGAGACCATCCTGTCGATTGCATTCAATCTGCCGATAGCACGGATGATAGAGTTCGGTCATGCAGCTGCGCCGCGAACCCCGTCCATGAACGAGCGAATCCTTCGCACCATCGAGATGCACACCGGCGGTGAGCCGACGCGCATCGTCGTGGAGGGCTGGCCGGAGTTCAGCGCGCCCACGCTGCTGGGCAAGCGGCGCGAGGCGCGTGAGCAGCACGATCATCTGCGGCGCGCGCTGATGCACGAGCCGCGCGGGCATGCCGACATGTACGGCGCGCTGCTGGTGAAGCCGGATCATCCCGAGGCCGATCTCGCGGTGCTGTTCCTGCACGGCGAGGGCTACAGCACCATGTGCGGCCACGCCACGATCGCGCTGGCGCGCTGGGCCGTCGACACTGGCCGCGTCGCGCGAGTCGAGCCGGAGACTGTGGTACGGCTGCAGTGCCCGTGCGGGCTGGTCGTGGCGCATGTCGAGGTCAGGAACGGCAAGGCCGGCCGCGTGCGCTTCGACAGCGTGCCCTCCTTCGCCTTCCAGCTCGATGCCATCGTACTGACCCAGACCTGGGGACCGGTGCATGTCGACATCGGCTATGGCGGCGCGTTCTACGCCATCCTTGACGCCACGACGATCGGGCTGGACGTGCGTGGCTCGGCCTTGCGCCACATCGTCGATGCGGGAGAAGCCATTGCCGACGCGGCGAAGAAGACGCTGCGTCTGGAGCATCCCGACGACCCCGATCTCGCCTACATCTACGGCACCATCCTCACCGACGGCGGCATCGGCGCGGTGAACGACGGCGACTGGCCGGGCGCCAGCCGCAACATCTGCGTCTTCGCCGGCCGCCAGGTCGATCGCAGCCCCACCGGCAGCGGTGTGAGCGCACGCATCGCTGTGCAGGTGGCGCGGCGCCAGAGCAAGATCGGCGACGTCTGTGCCTACGAGAGCGTCACCGGCGCGCGCTTCACCGCCAAGGCACTGTCGGAGACCCGTGCCGGCCGCCATCGGGCGGTGATCGTCGAGGTCGCCGGCGAAGCGCACTACACCGGCGAGAGCATCTTCCGCTTCGAGGACGACGATCGCCTGAAATGGGGCTTCGACCTGCGCTGAGATCACCACCGCTTGGGCAGCGCGGCGATGATCGAGTCGAGCTCGTTGCTGGCGCGCCACGACGTGCCGTCCGGCCCATGCACGAACGCGTCTTCGCCATAGATCCACCACAGCCGGCTCAGATCGGCATCGGACTGGCACTGGCCGCGCAGGTCGATCAGCGAGCGGCGCAGGATCTCGCGCGCAGCCTCGCGCGCCGTCCAGGGCGAGCCGTAGCGGCCGACCTCGCGTTCACTTTCCGGTGTCTGGTAGTGCGCCATGTCGACGCGCACGACCGACCACGGTCCGCTCATTGCCGCGCCGCCTCCAGCAGCTCGTGCAGATGGCTTTCGCGCAGGCCCAGCTGATCGAGATGCATGACGGTGTTGGCGACGTAGTCGAGGCAGCGGCCGCGGACGCCCTCGCCCTGGCGCACCAGGGTCACGGCCTGCGCGAGCGGCAGCTTGCCGAGATAGCTGGGGTGCTCGCGGTTGGCCAGGTAGAGCAGCGCCTCGACCATGCTGCCGTCGTCGAGCGTCAGCGGCCGCATGGTTTCGAAGTAGACGCCATCGTTGAGGATCTCGCGATCCCAGAGATAGCGGCGGGTAGCGTCGTAGTCGCGCTCGGGCAGGCGATGCGCCAGGCCGCGGCAGGCGCCGCCGGGCAGCAGGCCGAGGATCAGGCCGGGCACCTTGGGCGTGCCGCGGTAGTGCTCGGACTTGATGCAGAATGCACGGTGCCAGCCGGCCAGGCGCGCCGGGCGAGTCTCCTGCGGCACGAAGCCGGGATCCCACATCAGCGAACCGTAGGCGAAGACCCAGGCCGGCCGCGCCGCGATCGACGCCACGCTGGAGTGCGGATAGCGCGACCTCGCCATCGTCAGCTCCGACTCGCCAGCGCCACGCCGGCCACCGTGATGCCCATGCCGAGCAGCGCCACCAATCCGAAGGTCTCGCCAAACAGCGGCAGGGCGATCAGCGCCGTGCAGGGCGGCACGAGATAGAACAGGGCCGCAACCTTCGAGGCCGCGCCGCGGCGGATCAGCCAGAACAGCAGCATGTTGGCGCCGATGCTGAGCGCGAGCACGGCCCAGACCATGGCGCCCAGGAACTCCGCCGTCCAGCGCACGGTCATCGACTCGAACAGCACCGCGCTGATGGCGAAGACGATCGCAGCATAGCCATATTGCACGACCATGCCGGTGCGCAGATCCATCGTCGCCAGGAAGCGTTTCTGATAGAGCGTGCCCAGCGTGATGCCGAACAGCGCCGCTGCCGACAGTGCGACCGACAGCGCCGTGGCTTCGCCGATGCGCGCCTTTTCCCAGATCACCAGCGCCGCGCCGATGAGCCCCAACAGCAGGCCGATCCATTGCCGGCGCGACACCGCTTCGCCCAGCAGCGGGCCGGCGAGGATCGCGGTCAGCAGCGGCTGCAGCGAAACCAGCAGCGCCGAGACGCCGGCCGGCATCTGCCGCTCAATGCTCATGAAGACGCCGCCGATGTAGCCGACATTGATCAGAACACCGACGACCATCAGGTGCAGCCAGGTCGTCGTGCCGCGCGGCCAGGACGCGCGCATGGCCACCGACAGCGCCGCCAGCAGCACGACCGCCACGGCATAGCGGATCGCCAGCAGGGTCGCGGTCTCGGCGTAGGGCAGCGCACCGCGCGCGACGATAAAGCCGGTGCTCCAGATCAGAACGAAGATCGCCGGCGCGGCGAGCGCGGGCATGGCCCGGGCCCTCAGGCCTGCTTCATGTCGATCAGCGCGCGGCGGATGTCGCGGGTGCGGGTGAAGAGCTCGAACAGCTTGTCGCCCTCGCCCCAGCGGATGGCGCGCTGCAGGGAGAAGAGATCCTCCTGGAAGCGCCCGAGGATCTCCAGCACCGCCTCGCGGTTGTTGAGGAACACGTCGCGCCACATCGTCGGATCGGAAGCCGCAATGCGCGTGAAGTCGCGGAAGCCCCCGGCGGCGAACTTGATGACCTCCGAGCGGCGCTCGCCGGCCATGTCGTCGGCGGTGCCGACAATGGTGTAGGCGATCAGGTGCGGCAGATGCGAGACGATGCCCAGCACCATGTCGTGCCAGTCCGGCGCCATGAACTCGACCATGCTGCCGCAGGCAGTCCAGAACGCCGCCAAGCGGTCGACCGCGGCCTGGTCAGCGCCCTCGAGCGGGGTGAGGATGCACCAGCGTCCATCGAACAGGGTCGGGAAGCCGGCCTCGGGGCCGGAATGCTCGGTACCGGCGATGGGATGCGCCGGCACGAAATGCACGCCGGCGGGGACATGCGGGCGCATGTCGCGGATCACCGCCTGCTTGACCGAGCCGACCTCGGAAACGATGGCGCCTTTTGTCATCGCCGGCGCGATGGTCTTCATCGCCTCGCCGCAGGCGCCCACCGGCGTGCAGATGATGACCAGATCGGCGTCCTTGACCGCCGCGGCGAGATCGGTGCCGCAATGATCGACCACGCCGATGCGGTTGGCGGTGTCGGCCGTCTTCTGGCTGCGCGTGGCGGCGACGACGCTGCGCACCAGGCCGTCGCGCTTCGCCCTCAACGCGATCGACGAACCGATCAGGCCGATGCCGATCAGCGCCAGCTTGTCGAACAAGGGTGGCGGCTTGGGCGCGTCGCTCATCGCTTGGCCGCGACGAACTTCGCCAGCGTCTCCCGCACCGCCTTGACCTCGTCCTCGTTGCCGACGGTGATGCGCAGGCACTCGGGCAGGCCGTAGCCCGCGACCATGCGCGGGATCAGGCCGTCCTTCATCATCGCCTCGTTGGCGGCCGCCGCGCGCTCGGGCGAGCCGAAGCCCACGAGGATGAAGTTGCCGACGCTGGGCAGCACCTTCAGGCCGAGCCCGTTGAGCTCGCTCGACAGCCACGGCAGCCACTTGTCGTTGTGCAGCCGGCTGGCCTCGGTGTGCTCGGCATCCTCCAGCGCCGCCACGCCCGCGGCCTGCGCCGCGAGGTTGACGTTGAACGGCTGGCGCAGGCGGGCCATCACGTCGATCAGGTGCGGCGGGCCGTACATCCAGCCCAGCCGCAACCCGCCCAGCCCGTAGATCTTCGAGAAGGTGCGGGTCATCACCACGTTCTCGCTGCGATCGACCAGCTCGACGCCAGCGTCGTAGTCGTTGCGCGAGACATACTCGGCATAGGCCGCGTCGATGATCAGCAGCGTCGTCTTCGGCAGGCCGGCATGCAGCTTCTTGACCTCGTCGCGGGTGATGTAGCTGCCGGTCGGGTTGTTGGGATTGGCCAGCGCCACGATGCGCGTCCTGTCCGTCACCTTCGCCAGCATGGCGTCGACGTCGGTGCGGTAGTCCTTCTCCGGGGCAGCGACCGGCGTGGCGCCGACGCCCAGTGCGTTGATGGCGTACATCAGGAAGCCGTGCCGGCTGTGGATCAGCTCGTCGCCCGGCCCGCAATAGGCGCGCACCAGCAGGTTCAGCAGCTCGTCCGACCCGGCGCCGCAGACGATGCGCGCCGGATCCAGACCGTAGCGCTTGCCGATAGCGGTCCGCAGCTTGTCTGAGCCGCCGTCGGGATAACGATGCAGCTCGGCGGCGACGCGGGCGTAGGCCGCCATGGCCCTGGGGCTGGGGCCCAGCGCGCCCTCGTTGGACGACAGCTTGCTGACCTTGGCCACGCCCTCGACGGTGTCCTTGCCGCCGACATAGGGCGCGATGTCCATGATGCCGGGACGCGGCTGCGGGATGGTCATCGGTCTTTCCTGCTTCGGATCTCGGGCCTGTTTCAGATCTTGGGCGGCACGGCCCAGGCGCCGAGCGCCACGACCCGCGCCGGCTCGCCACCCAGCGCGGCGCTGAGCGCCGGCAGTCGCGGATCGTGGTCGGAGACGAAGGTCGGCACCTCGACTAGATCCCACCACGTGCCGCTCTGCTCGACGTCGATCACCGAGGTCGGGGCGTGGAAGCCCGCCTTGGTCACCGCGCCGATCAGGCGGCTGCGGCTGATCTCGACCGGCGATTCGATGGCGAGCAGCGCGTGGTCCTCGCCGCTGGCCTCGGCATCGATGCGCGCCAGCACAAAGGAATCAAGGTCGCGGCCGCGGCTGTTGGGCATGGCGACGAAGGGCAGGCGCTGCACGATGTTGGGGGTGGTCGCCTCGCCGCTGGTCAGGCGGATCCACCACGGCGCCGGCTCGTCCTGCACTGGCGCCGGCACGACGCCGATGACGTTGGGGTCGAGCCGCATGGCGGCGATCACCTGGGCGGCGGTCTCGTGCGCCTGGAACGGGATCTGGGCGCCGAAATGATCGCGCGCGAGATCCCAGAATCCGGCCTGGTCGGCCGGCCGGCAGACCGCAACGCGCACCGGTCCCTGCAGGAAGGTGAAGGCGCCCATGATCTCGCGCCAAAGACGCACCAGGGCGGGCCGCGGGAACTGGCCCTCGTGGCGCGCCAGCAGGCGGCGCAGAACCTGGGCCTCGCGGCCCGGCCGCAGCGCAAGCCCGCCATTGCCGCCCTTGGCGGCGGCGATGCGGCCGACCAGCTCGGCACGGCGCATCAGCAGATCGTGGAGGGCTTCATCGATGCCGTCGATCTGGGCGCGCAAATCGTCGAGGCTGGGAGCGTCCATGGCGTGGTTGGCGTGGCGGAAGGGCGTTAGGTTTAGTCGGGCGATGGGCCAAAGGCAAAGTAAACATTGACAGGCCAAATCGGCCTCCCCTAGCTACGGCACCCCGCGCCCGTGGCCGTTCGTCGCGCCACCATGGGCGCCCGAGCTTCTGCCGATGGACACCGCGGTTCACCATCCCAACGATAAGGCGTCCGGCGACCCGCTTGCTGGTCTGACGCCGGCGGCGCGGCGTGCGCTCGACGCCTCGCACAGCGTCTGGCTGGGGCCGCTGAAGCTCGATTGCGGGGTCGAGCTGACGCGCCATCGCGTCGCCTACCGCACCTACGGCACGCTCAACGCCGAGCGCAGCAACGCCGCGCTGATCTGCCATGCGCTGACCATGGACCAGTTCGTCGCCGATTCGAACCCGGTGACCGGCAAGGAAGGCTGGTGGCTGAGCCTGGTCGGGCCGGGCCGGCCGCTCGATCCGGCGAAGTATTTCGTGATCTGCGCAAACGTGCTGGGCGGCTGCATGGGCAGCACCGGCCCGCTCGACATCAACCCGAAGACCGGCGGCCGCTACAACCTGTCGTTCCCGATGGTCACCATCCGCGACATGGTGAACGCGCAGGCCCAGCTGCTCGACCATCTCGGCATCGAGAGCCTGTTCTGCGTCGTCGGCGGCTCGATGGGCGGCATGCAGGTGCTGCAATGGGCCGCGTCCTATCCGGACCGCGTCTTCGCCGCCCTGCCGATCGCCACCGCGGCGCGGCATTCGGCGCAGAACATCGCCTTCCACGAGGTCGGCCGCCAGGCGATCATGGCCGATCCGGGCTGGCATGGCGGCGACTACGGCGCGCACGGCACCGTGCCGGCGCGCGGGCTGGCCGTGGCGCGCATGACCGCGCACATCACCTATCTCAGCGAGTCGGCGCTGCAGCGCAAGTTCGGCCGCAACCTGCAGGACCGCGCCTCGCTCGGCTACAGCTTCGACGCCGACTTCCAGGTCGAGAGCTATTTGCACTACCAAGGGAAGTCGTTCGTCGAGCGCTTCGACGCCAACGCCTATCTCTACATCACCCGGGCGATGGACTATTTCGATCTCGCGGCGGAGTACGGCGGCACGCTGGCGACGGCGTTCCGCGGCAGCAGGACGCGCTTCTGCGTGATGTCGTTCACCAGCGACTGGCTGTTTCCCACGCACGAGAACCGCGAGGTGGTGAAGGCGCTCAACGCCGTGGCCGCCAACGTCTCCTTCGTCGAGGTCGAGACCGACAAGGGCCACGACGCCTTCCTGCTCGACGAGCCCGAGATGTTCCGCACTCTCGACGGCTTCCTGCGCGGCGCCGCCAACGCGCGTGGTTTGAAATGAGCCCAGCGGAGCGCGGCAAGATCCGCCTCGATCTGCAGCTGATCGCCGACATGATCGAACCCGGCACCCGGGTGCTCGATGTCGGTTGCGGCGATGGCGCGCTGCTCGACTGGCTGCAGCGCGAGAAGCAGGTCGACGGCCGCGGCATGGAGCTGAGCCAGGCCGGCGTGAACGCCGCCGTCGCCAACGGGCTTTCGGTGATCCAGGGCGATGCCGACACCGACCTCGCCCACTACCCTGACAACGCCTTCGACTATGTCGTGCTCAGCCAGACGCTGCAGGCGACGCATGAGCCGCGCCGCGTGCTCGAGCAGATGCTGCGCGTCGGCAAGCACGCCATCGTGTCGTTTCCCAACTTCGCCCACTGGCAGGTGCGCGCCCGCCTCGTCTTCGGCGGCCGCATGCCGGAGACCGACGCCCTGCCGTACAAGTGGTACGACACACCCAACATCCACCTCTGCAGCATCGACGATTTCCGCGCGCTGTGCGCCGACATGGGCGTCACCATCGAGAAGGCGCTGACGCTCAGCCGTCACGGCCGGCCGCTGCCCAACCTGCCGCTGCCGCTGGCAAACTTGCTCGGCGGCCAGGGACTGTTCCTGCTAAGAAGACGGTAACAAGCAGGGTTGTTCTTGGGGGAAAATGCAGTTCCGCACCATCGCCATCGTCGTGCTGATGGCATTTCTGGCTGCCTGCGGTGAACGCACCGGCAACGCCGCGCTGGACGAGGCTTTGTGGAACGGATGGCCAGGCGATTCCGTCGGCCACGTCGACAACTCAGCGAAGAGCTTCGAGGTCGCGGCCCTCGTCCATCGCGGTGGCATGATTCCGGACCAAGACGCTGCCGCGATACGCGCGACGGTCGATCGCGTGCTGCGCTACGCCGCGCGCCAAGCCCAGCAGCGCCAGGCGGCTCAGTTCGAGATCCGTGCGTCGCTCAACTCGATGTCGCGCGGTGTGTATCGCGGCTCACAGCGGCTGGCCACAACACGCCATCTGTGGCTGCAGGCCTTCGTCGCTTTGACCGACGAAGGTGAGTCGCCAGCGAAAGGCTCTGCCGTCTTCAGGACAAGTGAGGTGCTCGCGGCGCCAAAGGAGCAGCTGCTGTCCCTGCCGCCCACAGCCGTGCGTTGAAGAACTCCCTGCGGGCAGACGTCGAGAAAGAGCGCGGCGTTGCTGAAGGGGCGAATTGCGGGCGGAGCGGTCAGGAAGTGATCTCGGCAATTTTCGGTGCGACGACACGCAGCCACTCGGCGGTTTCGAGTTCCATAGATCGATCAAGACGACCGGCGTTGAAGAACAGGGTCTGGTTCGACAGCAGCGCCTGGTCGACCACGACGCTGAGCGAATCGTGCAGCGCGAAGGGCGGCACCGCGCCCATGATGCAGCCGGTGATCGCCTGCGCCGTCTCGGGCGAGGCGAAGCCGCATTTGCGTGCGCCGTATTGTGCAGCCACGGCGGCGAAATCGAGCTTGCGGTTGCCGGGCAGGATCGCCAGCACATGGCGCCTGCCGCCACCACCGCCACGCACGTCGAGCACCATCGCCTTGGCTGCCTGCTCCGGCCGGTTGCCGCGAATGATGCTGATGAGTTCGGAGCGTCCTTCCGGCTCATGCTCGATCAGGCGGTATCGCGCGCCGGCGGCGTCAAGCAACGCGCACACACGCTCGAATGGCGGCGGCAGCGGGCGTTCGTAATAGAAATCCCACTCGCCCTCGCCATACCGTGCGAAGCCGTGGCGCTCGTACAGATGCGCCGACTCGCTGCCTTTCACGACTTCGAGCTTCACGACTCGGCCTGACCGGTCAGCCTCGGCCAGCAGCGCGCGCAGGATGGAGCCGCCGAGGCCGGTGCGGTGGTAGCGCGGCTCGAGATAGAAGTATTCGAGCACCCAGTGCTCGTCCTCGCGGCGGAAGCAGACGCAGCCGGCTATCGCGCCTTCGACGAGGATCGCGCGCATCCAGTTCAGGTCGAAGCCTTCGCCGAAATACCGTCGCGCGCGATCGGGGTCGAAGCGGCCGATGCGTTCGAGCGCCGGGCGCATCACGCGCAGGCGCAAGCCGAGCAGCGGCTCGAAATCCGCCTGCCTGGCGGCACGGAACGACCATGGCGCGGTCATGACGGTCAGCCGAAGACCTTGTCGGAGAGTACCGCCAGCGTCTCCTCCAGCGAGCGCACCTTGCCGTCGGCCGGGACGGCGCCCGCCTCGACGGTTCGGTGCAGCGCCCTGTAGGTCGTCTCGCTCATCAGCGGTGGCACGCCGGTCTCGCGCAGCATCTGCGCCACCAGCACCATCTCGTCGCTGCGTCGTCCGGCGTGAACGAGGTGGGTCTCCACCATGCGTGCGAGGAACTGGCCGAAGCCCTCGTGATCGACGTCGCCCAGGCAGCCCATCACCTCGTCGAGCAGGCCCTGCCGCCGGGCCGCGACGAAGCTCTCGACAGCCAGCGCCTCGACGCCCTTGATCAGCACGCTGCGCAGTACCTTCACCGCCGAAGCGCTGCCCGGCTTGGGGCTCAGCACCTTCACGTCGAAGCCGTTGGCGTTCATCCAGCCGGCGGCGAGCGGCGCGTCGGGACCGGCGAGCAGCATCGGCGCCTTCTGGCCGCGGCCGAAGAACGAGCCCATCACGGCGATGTCGACATAGCGCGCGCCGGCACCTTCGATGACAGCGCGATCGCTCTCGGCCATGGCGCCGGTGACGGTGCAGAGGTCGAGGTAGAAGGCGCCCTTCTTCAGCAGCGGCGCGGCCGAGCGTGCGACGTCGAGCGCGAACTCGCCCGGCACCGCGCTGATGATCAAGTCCGCCTCGCCCAGCGCCGCCGTGTAGGCCCGCTCGATCGCGATATCGAGGCGCCGCGCCTCGTGGCCCAGCTTGCGGCCGCGTTCATCCACGTCGAGCGCGGTATCGATCGCGATCAGCCGGCGCGGGCGGTTGTCGCCGGGGCGCGGCAGCCCGCGCCAATTCTCGGCCAGGCCGCGCCCTATGGCAGTGCCGGCCTCGCCAAAGCCGATCAACGCTATGGTCAGCGGGTCGAGAGCCATGGGGTCGGGAACGCCGAATTACGTGCTGGACGGTGTCGGCTCGCCATCGCGCGTCGCATCGCGCCTGTCGCGCGAATAGGCGACCTTCAGCGGCGGACGCGCGACCAGCACCGGGCGATGCTCGCGCGCGCCGGTCGCGGCATAGATCTGCTTGCCGGCCTCGACGATGGTGACACCGGCGAAGCGGCCCAGCAGGCGCTCGCCCAACCGCTCGATGGTCGGCGCCGCGCGCAGCAGCAGGCGCGAGCGCACCGGCGGCAGATAGAGCGCGCGCGACTCGCGCATCGGCGTGAACATGTTGGCGCGCAGCAGGGCGGCCAGCTGGCGGCCCGAGTACGGCTCGCCGAAGGAGAAGGGCGAGCGCTCGAGCTGCGACCACAGGCCGGTGCGGTTGGGCGCCACCACCAGCAGGCGGCCGCCATCGGCCATCACGCGCCAGACCTCGCGCAGGAACGGGCGCACCTGCTCGGCGCATTCCAGCGCGTGCACCAGCACCATGCGGTCGATCGAGCGGTCGGCCAGCGGCAGGTCGGTCTCGTCGACCAGGGCGGCAAGGTTGCCGCCCTCGCGCGGCCAGCGCAGCACGCCCTGCGCCGCCGGCATCAGCGCGAAGACGCGCTCGGCCTCGTCGATGAACGGGCGCAGGAACGGCACGGCGTAGCCCAGCCCGGCGACGCGCATGCCGCGCACGTCGGGCCACAGCCCGCGCAGGCGCGTGCGCAACAGGCGCTGGGTCACCTGGCCCAGGCTCTCGCCGTAGAAATCGCGCAGATCAACAATGTCGTTGAACATGCCGCCAGTATAGCGCCTGCGACCGCCGGCGTCTCGCGGGCGTGTCGCCGTCTCCGGCCCTCACGCCCCGATGAGAAAATCGCGACGGTGCCGGTGCCGGGCCCTATGGTATCGGACTACCAGTTCGCATCCCCGGGGAAAGGATCGATCGTGGCCAAGATGAAGCTGCTGCATTCGCCGTCGTCACCCTATGTGCGCAAGGCGCTGGTGCTGGCGAAGGAAACCGGCCTCGACGGCAAGATCGAGACGGTAACGGTTACCACGACGCCGATCGCACCGGCGAGCGAGGTCTCGGCACGCAACCCGGTGGCCAAGATCCCGGCGCTGACCGATGGGGCGATGACGCTCTATGATTCGCCCGTAATCTGCGAGTATCTGGACAGCAAGCATCGCAAGAGGAAGCTGTTCCCCGCCAAGGGCAAGGCGCGCTGGACGGCGCTGCGCCAGCAGGCGCTGGGCGACGGGCTGCTCGATGCCGCGCTGCTGGCACGCTATGAGGACTTCCTGCGCCCAGCGGACAAGCGCTGGCCGGAGTGGTCGGCCGGACAGATGGCCAAGATCAACGGCGCGCTCGATGCGATGGAGAAGGAGGCCGGCTCGCTCAAGGGCGCGTTGACCATCGGCCACATCAGCTTCGGCTGCGCGCTGGGCTATCTCGATTTTCGCTTCGCCGATCTCGGCTGGCGCGACAGGCGCAGGAAGCTGGCGGCCTGGTACGCAAAGTTCGCGCAGCGTCCATCAATGAAGACGACGATGCCGCCGGGCTGACCCCGGTGGATGCCGACACGCTGATCGCCGCGCTGGGCCTGCAGCCGCATCCCGAGGGCGGCCACTACCGCGAGACCTTCCGCGCGGCGCCCGCTCCCGGCGAGGCGCGTGGCGCGACGACGGCGATCTTCTTCCTGCTGCGCCGGGGCGAACGCTCGCACTGGCACCGCGTCGACGCCGTCGAGATCTGGCATTGGTACGCCGGCGCACCGCTTGCGCTGGCGATCGCCGACCCGAATGCGCCGCGCCGCACGATCACGCTGGGCACCGATTTCGCCGCCGGCCAGTCGCCGCAGGGCATCGTGCCGGCGCACGCATGGCAGGCGGCGCAAACGCTGGGCGACTGGACGCTGGTCGGCTGCACGGTGTCGCCCGCCTTCGAGTTCAGCGGCTTCGAGCTCGCGCCACCGGGTTGGGAGCCGCCTGCCTAGCTCTTCCTGCTCCAAAGATCGCGCGCGGCCATTACGGCGCCGGCGACGACGAGCGCTGCCGCCAGCAGCAGCGTTGGGCTCGCCTGGGCGCGGCCGGCGACGATCAGCGCCAGGGTCGAGAGGATCGGCGTGAGGTAGCTGAGCGCGCCCAGCGCGCGGATGTCGCCGCGCTTCACCGCGATGTCCCAGAGATAGAAGGCGGCGCCCACCGGGCCGAGGCCCAGCGCGGCCAACGCCAGCCATGTCGTCGTGCCGTATGGCGGCACCGTGGTCTCGAAGAGCAGATGCAGTGGCAGTGCCAGCAGCGCGGTGACGACGCAGAAGCCGGCAACCGCATCGGTCGGCACGTCGCCAAAGCGCCGGCTGATGGTCGAATAGAGCGACCAGGCGAAGGCACAGCCCAGCGCCGCGAGATAGCCTTTCCAGTGGTCGCCAGCGAAGCCGAGATCGCCGCGACCCAGCGCCAGCACGACGATGCCGGCCAGCCCCAGCGCCGCGCCGGCGAGGTGCCACCAGCGCAAGCGCTCGCCAGCCACCGGTGCGGCCAGCAGCACGATCAGCAGCGGCCAGAGATAGTTGATCAGGTTGGCCTCGGCCGCCGGCGCCAGGCGCAGGGCGATGAAGTAGAGCAGGTGATAGCCGAACAGACCGGCGACGCCGAGCAGCCAGACGCGTGGCGGCCAGCGGAAGGCGGCGAGCGGCGAGCGTCCCGACAGCGCGATCCAGGCGAGGCCGGCCAGGCCGCCGACGGCAAACGTCATGGCGACGAGCTGGAATGGCGGAATGGTGCCGGTCGAGACGGTGAGCAGCGCCAGCGCCGCCCACAGCAGGATCGCCGCCAGGCCGCTGAGCGTGGCGCGGCCGCGCGCCGGCGATGGGCTCGTCATGGCGCGCGACCCTACAGAGAGCGGCGCGCGGCTTCCAGCCGATATGCTAGGCTTCGCCCATGCCGCTGCGCCGCGCCCCCAGTCCGGGCAAGCTGTTTCTCGCCCGCGTGGCGTTCGGTCTGGGCTGGCTTTCGGCGCTGGCGATCCTGCTGGTCGGTCCGGCCTATCGCCACGGCCACATCGACCTGGTGATGGTGCTGCGCGTGCTGACGATCGGCGCCTATGTCGCCGTCGGCGCCGTTGTGCTGGGCCTGTCGGTGTCGTTGCTGCTGCCCACCGCCGGGCCGCGGCGCGGCATCGTCGCCACCATCTTCGACTTCGGCCATCGACTGGCGGCTGCGAGCGCGCTGCTGGGTCTGATCGGTCTGGGCCTCGCCACCGCCGGCCAGGCCTTCGCACCCGACATCGTCGCCCATGTCGAGCCAGCCAGCGTCATCGTCATAGCCGCCATCGCCGCCGTCGCGGCGATCGTGCTCGGCGTCCTGGCCTCGCTCGCCGCGCCGCGCGGCAGCGGCAAGCCTGGCGTGCTGTCCGCCCTGCTCGGCGTCGGGCTGGGACTCGCCGCCGCCTATGTACCGCTGTCGTGGCGGCTGGCGGCGCAGAGCCTGCCGCCGATCAACGACGTGACGACCGACACGCGCGATCCGCCGCGCCTGGTCGCCCTGCTGGCGCGGCGGAGCGGTGCGACCACGGCGGCGGATCACGGCGGCGATCAGGTCGCACGCCTGCAGAAGACAGGCTACCCGGACATCGCCCCGCAGCTGCTGGCCCGGTCGCCAGCCGAGGCGCTTGCGCGCGCCGAGCAGGTCGCGCGCGATCTTGGCTGGAACATCGTCGCGGTCGAACCCCGCGAGGGACGCATCGAGGCGATCGCGGTGACCCCCTGGTTCGGCTTCCAGGACGACATCGTCATCCGCGTGAAGCCGGCCCCGTCGGGCAGTCGCGTCGACATCCGCTCGAAGTCGCGCCACGGGCTGAGCGACCTCGGCGTCAACGCGCGGCGCATTCGCGCCTTCATCGCGCGGCTGAGCGGCTGAGCCCTACTCCTTCAGCGCCTCATCGACCTCCTGGCCGTAGAAGGTCGCGTAGCTGTTGCCCTCGAGCGCCAGGCCGACGATCTCGACCAGCTCGGCGAGCTGCTCCTCGCTGGCGCCCTTCTTCTTGGCCAGCGCGCTGTGCGAGGCGCTGCAATAGTGGCAGCCATTGGCGACGCTGACCGCGAGGTAGATCAGCTCCTTGGTCAATGCGTCGAGTGCGCCCGGCGCCATGGTCGTTTGCGCGCGCTGCCAGAAGCGCTTCATCACCGCGGGGTGGCGCGCCATCGCCTTCCAGGCGTTGTTGACGTCGGGCACGTTGCGGGCGCGCTTGATGTCGTCCATCACCGCCCGCGCTTCCGGTGATGCATCGGCGTATTCGATCAGCTTGCCGTAGCCCATGGCGGTCTCCCTTTCGATCGGCCGGTTCTACCGCGCGCCTCGCCTTGCTGGAACTTTGTCGTTCCCATGGCGTTACGGGCCGTCCGCCATGCGGGATGCCCGGTCCTGTCACCGACTCGTGACATCGATCCGCCACAGGGGCGCGCTACCGGGGCGCGGACAACGTGAGGAGATCGGCGATGCGACGGCGAGCATTCCTGGGGACGGCGGCGATGATGGCGGGAACGCTCGCCATGCCGGCCCGCGCGCAGGACGCACCCGTTACCTTCGTGCTGATCCACGGCGCCTGGCACGGCGCGTGGTGCTGGCAGCTGCTGACGCCACTCCTGGAAGCGCGCGGCCACGAGGTGATCGCGCCGACCCTGGCCGGCATGGGCGAACGCGCCGGCGAGCTCAGCGCCGACATCACGCTCGACACCCATATCGACGAGGTCGTCGACCTGCTCGACCGCCGGCGCGTGCAGAACGCGGTGCTGGTCGGCCACAGCTACGCCGGGGTGGTGATCAGCGGCGTCGCCGACCGCGTGCCGCATCGCCTGCGCCGACTGGTCTTCCTCGACGCCGTCATCGTCGAGAACGGCCAGTCTCTGGGCGGGACCAGGCAATCCGGTCGCGCCGCAGCCCTGCCGCCGATGCCCGCCTCGGCCTTCGGCGTGATCGACGCCAGCGAGCGCGCCTGGGTCGAGAGCAACCTGACGCCGCATCCCGCCAACACCTTCGCCACGCCGCTGCGGCTGGCCAACCCGCTGGGCAACGGGCTGCGCTGCATCTACGTCGCCTGCACGCGGCCGGCCATGGCATCGGTCGGCCGATACCTGCAGATGGCGCGTTCGCGGCTGGGCTGGCAGGTCGAGGAGCTGGCCACCGGCCACGACGCGATGGTCACCGCGCCGAGCCCGCTCGCCAACCTGCTGGTTCGTGTCGCTGCCTAGGAATGCGGTATCAACCCTGTCATCCCGAGCGCAGCGAGGGATCTAGGGAAGCTGCCTGGATTCCTCGCTGCGCTCGGGATGACAGGGTTGATTCAACTCGGCCGGACATGGAGCTTGCGCGCCAGCGAGTCGCGCTCGAAATCGATGGGCACGAACGTCAGTGCCTCGGGAATCCCGATGCCGGCGTCGGCGAGCAACTTGCGCTTCCAGGCCTGCGTCGCAGGATGATCGACCTCAAACATGCGCAGGTCGGCCGCGTCGGTGCGATAGGCGCAGGTGTCGAGGCCGGCGCCCAGCACCACGAGCTGCGTCGTGCCACGGGTGCGCGCGTCGGCCAGCGCGTCCTTGGCGAAACGCGAGCGCGCGGCGATGAAGCGGCGCAGGCCCGACGTGACGGAGTCTGCCTCGCCGCGCAGTGATTCGGCGTCGGCGCCGATGATGCGCAACGCCAGAGGGTCGCGGAAGATGCGGCCGCCCTCGAGCACCTGGTGCTGGGCGCGCAGCATGGCGGCGCCGAGGGCGGTGCGGCTGGGCGTTGCCCCTTCCATCAGGCGTAGCCCAGGATGCGCGAGATCATGCGGCCGGGCACCAGCGCGCCACCTCCGGCGCCGAGGATCGCACCGACGTAGAGGCCGATGACAAAGCCGCGATGCGCACGGATGCGGCCGGCGCGCGCCGCCCGGATCGCCAGCGTCACCATCACCAGGACCAGCACCGACAGGCCATGAATGGCGCCGAACGGCCCGACGACACGCAGCAGTGTCGCCGGAATGAGAAACGAACTCAGCGCAGCCACCACCATGAGCGCCATCCAAACGCGGCCGGTGATGCGGTGAACCGGCGTGCCCTTGGGTTGCGCCAACAGCCACAGACCCAGCCCCGCGGCGGCGAGCACCGTGACCAGATGGACCTGGATCGCCAGCGGCGCGGCGGCGACAGGCTCGAGTGTCATCGCGCTCTCCCCGGACCGGCACGCACGGTTGCCGTCGCGGCGCCGAACCGTTAAGTTGTCATTGCCAACATAAACCACTTCGAGATGTTGTCAATGCCAACTTCGCGCGGCCGCCCGAAAACTGCCGATCGCTATCATCACGGCGACCTGCGCGCCGCGCTGTTGCGCGAGGCGGGCCGGGTGCTGGCGACGTCGGGTCCGGAGGCGCTCAGCCTGCGCGAACTGGCGCGCGCCCTGGGCGTGTCGCATAACGCGCCCTACAAGCACTTCGAAAATCGCGACGCGCTCCTGGCGGCGCTGGCCGCCGAGGGCTTTCGCGAGCTCACCGCCGATGGCCAGGAGGCGGCCGGCAACGCCCCGCCCGGCGAGATGATGCGGTCCCGGGCACTGGCCTATATCCGCTTCGCGTTGCGCCGCCCGGCCGTCTTCAAGCTGATGTTCTCGCGCGACGTCAGCAGCCGGACCCATGCCGAGCTGAGCGAGGCGGCGCGCAACGGCTTCTTTGTCCTGCGCCAGGCACTGAGCGGCGGCGCCAGCGACCGCCTCGCCAACGACACGGCGCTGGCCGCCTGGGCCTTCGTGCACGGCATCGCCCATCTGCTGATCGACCGGCAGATCCCCGAGTCGCTGAGCGCCGGCCGCGCGCCCGAGGAGCTGGCACGCGAGATGATGCAGGCCTTCAGCCGACCGCGGCGCGAAAACTGAAGCCTGCGGGACGTCGATAGCCGCCCGACATCACCATCCGCTTCCGCGCCGAGCGACTCCTGGCCGCGACGCGCGCTATCATCCAGCCGGCAGCACTGTACGGAGTGGATGATGACGGCTTCGCTGAAGCGACGGGATTACACGCCAGGGGCGAAGGCGCCGCTGGCCGGCGTGCGCGTGCTCGACCTGTCGCGGCTGGTGGCCGGCAACATGCTGACCCAGGTGCTGGGCGATTTCGGCGCCGAGGTGATCAAGGTCGAGCCGCCGGCCGGCGACACCTTGCGCGGCTGGAAGGTCAACGACGTCGAGACCAACTGGAAGATCTACGCGCGCAACAAAAAGAGCCTCGGGCTGGAGCTGCGCAAGCCCAGCGCGCGCAAGCTGCTGCTCGACCTCGTGCCCTCGGCCCAGATGTTCGTCGAGAGCTTCCGCCCCGGCACCCTGGAAAAGATGGGGCTGGGGCCCGAGGTGCTGCTGGCGCGCAATCCCAGGCTGGTGATCGTGCGCATCTCCGGCTGGGGCCAGGACGGCCCCTACGCCAGGCGTCCCGGCTTCGGCACGCTGGTCGAGGGCATGTCCGGCTTCGCCTCGTTCAACGGCTTCGGTGACCGCGAGCCGGTGCTGCCGCCGATGTATCTCGCCGACACGGTGGCCGGACTCTACGGCGCCTCGGGCGCGATGATCGCACTGCGCGAGGTCGAGATGAACGGTGGCAAGGGCCAGGTGATCGACCTGCCGCTGCTCGATCCGATGCTCGCGGTGCTGGGTCCGCAGGCCGCGAACTACCGGCTCAACGGCAAGGTCAAGCCGCGCACCGGCAGCCGCTCGACCAACGCCGCGCCGCGCAACGCCTACAGGACGAAGGACGGGCTCTACGTCTGCCTCTCGGCCTCGACGCAGAAGATGGCCGAGCGCCTGTTCCGCTCGATCGGCCGCGACGATCTCAATCGCGATCCGCGCTACATGACCAACGCCCAGCGCGTGAAGCACGCCGAGGAGCTCGACGCCATCATCGGTGCGTTCGTCGGCGCTCGCAGCCAGGCGGAGAACGTCGCCTTCTTCGAGAAGGAAGAGGTCACCATCGGCCCGATCTACGACGTGCGCCAGATCATGGAGGATCCGCACATCCTCGAGCGCGAGCTGATCGCCGACTATCCCGACTCCGAGGTCGGCCAGTTCCCCATGCACCACGTCGTGCCGCGGCTCGCCGGCACGCCGGCCTCGATCCGCACGCCGGCACCGAAGATCGGCGAGCACAACCGCGCGCTGCTCAAGGAGCTGGGGATCGACGACGCCGCTTACGCGGCGCTGAAGGCCGAAGGCGCCGTCGCCGAAGGCGGCAGCGCGGGAAACGATGAGGAGTAGCAGAACCGATGCCTTCCCCCGGAGGGGGAAGGTGCCCGAAGGGCGGAAGGGGGATGTCGAAGACGGACAGCGATCGCGTCGAGACATCCCCCTTCCGTCGCTACGCGCCACCTTCCCCCTCCGGGGGAAGGTAAACGACGGTCAATACATATGCTGGCCGCCGTTGATGCTGAGCGTCGAGCCGGTGATGAAGCCGGCGTCGTCAGCGACCAGGAACAGCACGCCGCGGGCGATCTCGTCGGCCTTGCCCAACCGGCCGACCGGGATCTTGGCGACGATCTTCTCGAGCACGTTGGCCGGCACCGCCGAGACCATGTCGGTGTCGGTGTAACCCGGGGCGATGGCATTGACGGTGACGCCCTTGGCGGCGCCTTCCTGGGCCAGCGCCTTGGTGAAGCCGTGGATGCCCGACTTGGCGGCGGCGTAGTTGACCTGGCCGTACTGGCCGCCCTGGCCGTTGATCGAGCCGATGTTGACGATGCGGCCGAAGCCGCGCGTGTTCATGCCGTCCCACACCGCCTTGCAGACGTTGAAGCAGGAACCGAGGTTGGTGTTCATCACCTGGTCCCAGTTGTCGCGCGTCAGGCGGCGCATGGTGGCGTCGCGCGTGATGCCGGCGTTGTTGACCACCACATCAATCGGCCCGAGGTCCTTCTCGATCTGCGCCACGGCGGCCTGCACGGCGGCGAAATCGCCGACGTCGAACTTGTAGACCGGGATGCCGGTCTCCTCCTTGAACTGCGTCGCCGCGACGTCGTTGCCGGCGTAGTTGGCCGCCACGACATAGCCGCGCAGCTTCAGCATCCTGGAGATCGCGGCGCCGATGCCGCGGGTACCGCCGGTGACCAATGCAACGCGAGCCATCTAGTTCCTCCCGATCGATTTCTCAGCCAGTGTTCCCTGAAAGCGGTCGTGTTGCTAGTCGGCATTGCGCACCGCGACAATAGCTGCAGTGCCTGCGCGCCTTCGTGTCGCGGATGAGCATTCAGGCTCCACACCGGCGGCCGCGACGAAGGCCGACAGCGCGCTCGACATGAAGGCGTCACGACGGCGGATGAAGACCGTGCGCACCATCGCCTCGTTCGGCGGCAGCTGATGCACCGCCACACGGCTGGCGCTCCACACGCCGCCGGCCAGCTGACGCGGCAGCAGGGTGATGCCGATGCCGGCGGCGACGCAGTTGAAGATCGCCTCCAGTGTGCCGAACTCCAGCAGGCGCGTGGAAACCACGCCGCGCCGCGCCAGCACGTGCTCCAGCCGCTGGCGGTAGGAGCAGCCCGCGCGCAGCACGATCAGCTTCAGCTCGCGGCGACCCGAGAGTTCGTCGAGCGAAACGAGATCGCGGCCGCTGAAGATGGCCAGCTCCTCGCGGAACACCGGCTCATCGCGCAGTTCAGGGTGATCGACCGGGCCGGCGACGAAGGCGCCCTCGACGCGGCGCTCCAGCACCATGTCGATCAGCTCCGTCGTGGTGCCGGTACGCACCACGAGATCGACCGCCGGCCATTCGGCGGCGAAGCGCGCCAGCGGCTCTGCCAGCCGCAATGCGGCCGTGGTCTCGAGCGTGCCCACGGTCAGCCGGCCCGAGGGCGAGCCGTCGTCGCGCGCGGCGCGCGCGGCATCGTCGAGCAGGTGCTGGACCTTCGTCGCATAGGGCAGCAGGCGCTGGCCGGCCGCGGTCAGCGCCACGCCGCGGCTATGCCGGTCGAACAGCGGCGCGCCGAGCTCGGCCTCCAGCGCCCGCACCCGCGCGGTGACATTGGACTGCACGGTATTGAGCGCCTGGGCGGCGCGGTTCATGCCGCCCAAGCGGGCCACCGCCTCGAACACACGCAGATCGGAGGCGTCCATCACGGGCTCCCAAAGCTATCTGCAGCAACGATAGCATTGATCCCATCAAATCGCTTCCGGCAATGAGCGCGGAGGCCTAGGCTGAGGCTTGGCCAACCATCGCGGAGGCGCTCATGTGGTCCGACCGCCGTTTCATCGACCTCGTCGACATCGAACATCCGATCCTCCTGGCGCCCATGGCCGGCTCCGGTACGCCGGCGCTGGGCGCCGCCGTGAGCGAGGCCGGCGGGCTGGGTTCGCTGGCCTGCGCCATGCTGAATGTCGACCAGATCCGCTCCGGCGTCGGCGTGATGCGCCAGCGCACCGACAAGCCGATCAACGTGAACTTCTTCGTCCACCAGGATCCGGTGCCCGACGCGGCGCGCGAGGCGGGATGGCGCAAATCGCTGGGCGCCTACTATGCCGAGTTCGGCATCGATCCGTCGAAGATCGCCGAAGGTCCAGGCCGTGCACCGTTCGACGAGGCGGCCTGCGAGCTGATGGTCGAGCTCAAGCCGAAGGTGGTGAGCTTCCATTTCGGCCTGCCGGAAAGGCGCCTGTTCGAGCGGGTGAAGAGCGCCGGCTGCATCACGCTGAGCTCGGCGACCACGGTCGAGGAAGCACGATGGCTCGAGGATCACGGCGTCGACGCGGTGATCGCCCAGGGCAACGAGGCCGGCGGCCATCGCGGCATGTTCCTCACCGAGGACGTCGCCGCCCAGCCCGGCACCTTCGCCCTGGTGCCGCAGATCGCCGACGCGGTGAAGGTGCCGGTGATTGCCGCCGGCGGCATCGCCGATTCGCGCGGCGTGGTCGCGGCCCTGGCGCTGGGTGCGAGCGCGGTACAGATCGGCACCGCCTACCTGTTCTGTGACGAGGCCGGCATCAGCCCGATCCACCGCGCGGCGCTGAAGTCGGCGCGCGCCGACCAGACCGCGCTCACCAACGTCTTCACCGGCCGGCCGGCGCGCGGCCTTCTGAACCGCGTGATGCGCGAGCAGGGCCCGATCAGCCCGCACGCACCGGCCTTCCCGCTGGCCACGTCGGGCATCGGCCCGCTGCGCGCGGCGGCCGAGGCCAAGGGCTCGGGCGATTTCTCACCGCTATGGTCGGGTCAGGCGGCGTCGCTGGGCCAAGGCGGCCCAGCCGCCGAGTTCACGCGGAAGCTGATCGAAGGCGCACGCGAGCGCATGAAGTCGCTCGCGCGCTAATCTTCTGGGAGCCCCGGCGCTCCGACTACGACCGCTCCACGCACATGGCGATGCCCATGCCACCGCCGATGCACAGCGTGGCGAGGCCCTTTTTGGCGTCGCGCTTCTGCATCTCGTAGAGCAGCGTGGTCAGCACGCGCGCACCTGAGGCGCCGATGGGATGGCCGAGCGCGATCGCGCCGCCATTGACGTTGAGCTTCTCGGGATCGAGGCCCAGCTCCTTGCCGACCGCGACGGCCTGCGCCGCGAAGGCCTCGTTGGCCTCGACCAGGTCGAGATCCTTCACCGTCCAGCCGGCCTTCTTCAGCGCCACCTGTGAGGCCGTCACCGGGCCGATGCCCATGACAGCCGGATCGACGCCGGTGGTCGCCCACGACACGATCTTGGCCAGCGGTGTCACGCCGCGCTTCTTGGCTTCCTCGGCACTCATCAGGACAAGCGCCGCGGCGCCGTCGTTGATGCCGGAGGCGTTGCCGGCCGTGACCGAGCCGCCCTCCTTGGTGAAGGCCGGCCGCAGCTTGGCCAGCGCCTCGACCGTGGTGCCGTGGCGCGGGAACTCGTCGGTGTCGACGACGACGTCGCCCTTGCGGGTCTTCACCGTCACCGGAACGATCTCGTCCTTGAACCTGCCGGCTTTCTGCGCCGCCTCGGCCTTGTTCTGCGACGACGCGGCGAAGGCATCCTGCTCGGCGCGGGTGATCTGGTAGCGCTGCGCGACGTTCTCCGCCGTGTTGCCCATGTGATAGCCGTGGAACGCGTCCCACAGGCCGTCCTTGAGCATGGTGTCGGTCATCCTGAGCTCGCCCATCTTGGTGCCGTCGCGCATATGCGCGGCGTGCGGCGCCTGGCTCATGCTCTCCTGGCCGCCGACCACCATGATGCTGGCGTCGCCGTTGCGGATCGCCTGCCAGCCGAAGGCCACCGCGCGCAGGCCCGAGCCGCAGAGCTGGTTGATGCCCAGCGCCGTCTTTTCGACCGGGATGCCGGCATTGACCGCCGCCTGGCGCGCCGGGTTCTGGCCCTGCGCCGCGCTCAGGATCTGGCCCATGATGACCTCATCGACCTCCTCGGGCTTCACCTTGGCGCGCTCCAGCGCGCCCTTGATCGCGATCTTGCCGAGGTCGTGCGCCGGCACGCTGTTGAACGCGCCATTGAACGAGCCGATCGGGGTACGCGCCGCCGAGGCGATGACGATGTCGGTCATGGGGACCCTCCGTTGTGTCGGCGCCGCCGTCCCACAGGCGGGCACCGCTGCTGCTGATTCGCGCGATATTTGCGCACGGTCCATGTTGCAGCGCAACACACGTCGGGAGCATCGCAGTGATGCCCGACAGGCAGCCTTGCCAATGTCGACACTGCTAGGGGTGGAAATAGTGCTGGCGGTCGACCCATGGGACAATCGTCCGAACCGATCCTCAGAAGGGCGGCAAGCTGTTGGCTTTGCATTGGAAATCCCGATCGGCACAGGCTGGAGCAACACGGTGCTGAAGGTCTCGCCAGCCATGGCAAATCATGGCAAACGCGCACGCCTAGGAGCGGAGATCGGCATCCCGGGAAGGCTGCGATAAGATCATCACGTCATGGCCCAAGCCGCCATCCGAAAGATCATCCATGTCGACATGGACGCTTTCTTCGCGTCCGTGGAGCAGCGCGACAATCCCGAGCTGCGCGGCAAGCCGGTGGCGGTGGGCGGCTCGACCAGGCGCGGCGTCGTGGCGGCGGCGAGCTACGAGGCGCGCGTCTTCGGCGTGCGATCGGCGATGCCCTCGCTCACGGCGCAGCGGCTGTGTCCCGACCTGATCTTCGTCAAGCCGCGCTTCGAGGTGTATCGCGCGGTCTCCCAGCAGATCCGCGCGATCTTCTTGGAGTACACGCCCCTGGTGGAGCCCTTGTCGCTCGACGAGGCCTACCTCGATGTCACCGAGAACCTCAAGGGCGTCGAGTCGGCGACCGCCACCGCGCGTGCTATCCGCGCGGCGATCAGGGAGCAGACCGGCCTGAATGCCTCGGCCGGCATCTCCTACAACAAGTTCCTCGCCAAGCAGGCCTCGGACCATAACAAGCCCAACGGCCAGTACACGATCACGCCGGACATGGGCGAGGCGTTCGTCGCCGGGCTGAAGATCGGCAAGTTCCACGGCGTCGGGCCGGCGACGGCGGCGAAGATGGAGCGGCTGGGCATCTCCACCGGCGCCGATCTGCGCCGGCAGAGCCTGGCGTTCCTCACCGAGCATTTCGGCAAGGCAGGGCCGCGCTTCTTCGCCATCGCGCGCGGCGAGGACCAACGGCAGGTCACCCCGGATCGCGAGCGCAAGTCGGTGGGATCCGAATCGACCTACTTCGACGACCTGACCACGCCACAGGAGGTCGAGCGCGCCATCCTCGAGCAGCTCGACGACGTCTGGAAGTACGTCGAGCGCAACGGCATCGCCGGCCGCACGCTGACCATCAAGATCCGCTACCGCGATTTCGAGCAGCACACCCGCAGCCGCAGCGCGCCCATGGCAATCCATAGCAAGGGCGACGCCGCCGAGGTCGTGCTGGGGCTGGTGCGCGGCGCCTTCCCGCTGGTCAAGCCGGTGCGCCTGCTGGGTGTGACCCTGCACAACCTGGATCGGCCGGATGCCGAGGCGCCGGCGGAACAACAGATGTCCCTGGAACTGAAATGACGAGGCTTGCGCGCGCGGCCCTGCCGACCAACATGTCGGCCATGGCAAAGGATAGCAAAGAGCCTGCCTCGTCGGCCTGCTCGGCGCACGAGATGGACGACGCCTATATGGGATTCGCCCCCCGCGACGAGCTGGTCACCTTCCTCAACACCCTGCTGGAGGCCGAGCGCGCCGGCGCGCGCATCTGCCAGCGCACGGCGCACGAGGCGCGCGACGCCGGCAACGAGGCGCTGGCCGGGCTGATGGCCGCAGTGCGCGACGACGAGGCGCATTGGTGCGCCGTGCTGACCAAAGCGATCCGCGCGCTCGACGGCGAGCCGTCGACCGTCACCGGCGCCTTCTACGAGAAGGCGGCGGCGATCGCCGACCTGCCGGAGCGGGTCAAGTTCATCAACCGCGGTCAGGGCTGGGTGGTGCGCGCGCTGCGCAAGACCCTGCCGCGCATCCGCGACGACGCCCTGCACGCCCAGATGAAGGCGATGCTCGACGGGCACGAAGCCAACATCGCCAAGGCCAGCTAGCAGAGGATGTCTATGTCGAGCGCAGACGCACCACCGTCCGAGAACCGTGCCTTCGAGGCGGATGTCGCCCGGCTGCTGCAGTTGATGGTCCATTCGGTCTACTCCGAGCGCGACATCTTCCTGCGCGAGCTGATCTCCAACTCAGCCGATGCCTGCGAGAAGCTGCGCTACGAGGCGATCGCCAGCCCCGCCCTGCTCGGCGAGGACCCCAAGGCGCGCATCACCATCGCCATCGATGCCGACGGCAAGACCCTGACCGTCGAGGACAACGGCATCGGCATGACCCGCGACGAGATGGTCGAGGCGCTGGGCACCATCGCGCGCTCCGGCACGCGCGCCTTCGTCGAGCGTCTGCAGGGCGGCGAGGCCAATGCCGGCGCCCAGCTGATCGGCCAGTTCGGCATCGGCTTCTATTCCGCCTTCATGGTCGCCGAGCGCGTCGAGGTGATCGCGCGCCGCGCCGGCAGCGCGGAGGCCTGGCGCTGGTCGTCCGACGGCAGGGGCACCTTCTCCATCGCCCCGGCCGAGCCCGCCGAAGCGCCGGCTCGCGGCACGCGCGTCGTGCTGCATCTGATGGAGGACGCGAGATCCTACCTCGAACGCCATACCGTGGAGCGCGTGGTGCGCGAGCAGTCCGGCCACGTGCCGGTGCCGATCGCCATCGTCGAGAAGCCCGGCGCCGAGCCGGCCGAGATCGCCGACGGCGCCGCGTTGTGGGCAAAGCCACGCAACGAGATCACCGCTGCGGAGCACACCGACTTCTATCGTAGCGTCGCGGGCCAGTTCGACGAGCCGGCGCTTACCGTGCACTACCGCGCCGAGGGCCGGCACGAGTACACGGTGCTGCTGTACGTGCCGGGCACGCGGCCCTTCGACCTGTTCGAGCCCGAGCGCAAGGGACGCATCAAGCTCTACGTCAAGCGTGTCTTCATCAGCGACGATGTCGAGATCCTGCCGCGCTACCTGCGCTTCGTGCGCGGCCTGGTCGATTCGGCCGACATTCCGCTCAACGTCTCGCGCGAGATGATCCAGGAAAGCCCCATGCTGGGCGCGATCCGCACCGCCGTCACCGGCCGCGTGCTGGGCGAGCTGGAGAAGCTGGCGGAGAGGGAGCCGGAGAAATACCTCAAGATCTGGGACGCCTTCGGCGCCGTGCTCAAGGAGGGCATCTACGAGGATTTCGGCCGTCGCGACCAGCTGCTGGGCCTGGCGCGCTTCCGCACCACCGAAGACAGCAAGGGCTGGCGCACGCTGAAGGACTATGTCGGCGCGCTGAAGCCCAACCAGACGGCGATCTACTACATCGCCGGGGACGACCAGGCACGGCTCGAGGCCTCACCGCATCTCGAAGGCTTCCGTGCGCGCGGCATCGAGGTGCTGCTGATGACCGACCAGGTCGACAGCTTCTGGGCCACATCGGGCGCCGCCTTCGACGGCAAGCCCCTGAAGTCGATCACCCAGGGCGCCGCCGACCTGTCGCCGATCCCGCTGCTCGACGCCAAGGACGAGGCCAAGGCGGAAGCGTCGCCCGCGATCGACGGCTTCGTCGCCTTCATGAAGACCACGCTGGGCGACGCCGTGGCAGATGTGAGGGTTTCCGACCGCCTGACCGACAGCGCCGTCTGCCTGGTCGCGCCGGCTTCCGGCCTCGACCGCCAGCTCGAGCGCATGCTGGCCAGCGCCGGCCGCCTGCCCACGGCGTCGAAGCCCGTGCTGGAGATCAATCCGCGCAATGCACTGATCGCCGCCGTGGCGGCACTGCCCGACGACAGGGCCGAGCTCAAGCAGGACGTCGCGCACCTATTGCTCGACGAGGCGCGCGTCCTCGACGGCGACCGTCCGGGCGACGCCCGCGCTTTCGCCGACCGGCTCGGGCGCCTGCTGACCCGGGCCCTCGCCTGAACCGCGACTGAAGAGCGCGTCGGCGATCACCGCGGCCAGCACCAAGGCGCCGCCGATCGCGACCATCAGGCCCGGCACCTCGGCGAAGGCCAGCAGCACCCACAGCGGCGCCAGCGGGATCTCGAGCGAGCCGAGCAGCGCCGCGCGCGGCGCCGCGATCAGCCGCGCGCCCAAGGTGAGCAGCAGCAGGGTGAGGCCGAACTGCGCCCCGAAGCCGGCCAGCACCGCGAGGTCGGTGCCGCTCGGGGCGAAGGGCCGCGCCACCGGCGCGACCAGCGCCATGGCGAGAAACGCCGACAGGCACGACGCCGGCAGCATCGACACGTCGCGCCGGCGGCGCACGATCACCATGTACGTCGCCATCAGAATGGTCATGGCCAGCGCCAGCAGGTCACCGATGATCGTCCCGGCAGCGACCGCGGCGTCGACGGTGAGCACGACGCCAAGCAGTGCCAGCGTGCTCGCCGCCAGCGTCACCCCGCCCGGCCGCTCGCGATACCACAGCCACGCCAGCGCTGCGGCGACGAAGGGCGCGGCGGCAAAGATCACCGTCACGGCGGCCACCGTCGTGCGCGTGAGCGCGTTGATGAAGCAGATGGTGGCGATCGCCGAGCAGGAAGCCGCCATCAGGCCCTCGAAGCCGACGGCGCGGATCGCCGCAAGCGTCGCGCCGCTATGGCGCCAGAGGAGGTAGCCGGCGATCAGCAGCCCGCCGAACAGGCAGCGCCAAAACACCATGGTGAAGGCGTCGACCGCGACGGCACGGCTGAAGAAGCCGGCGGTGCTGGAGATGGCGGCGGACGCCGCGAGCAGCGCAATGCCCAGCCAGGTACGGGTGCTGTCGTGCGTCATGCCCGGCACGATGGAGGCTGGCTCCTGACACCGTGCTGTCAGTAGAGTCCCGGCATGCGACGCGCCGACCGACTGTTCGACATCATCCAGATCCTGCGCACGGCCAAGCGGCCGGTGACGGCGGCGACGCTGGCCGGCAAGCTCGAGGTGACGCCGCGCACGATCTATCGCGACGTCGCCACGTTGCAGGCCAGGCGCGTACCGATCGATGGCGCGGCCGGTATCGGCTACGTGCTGCGCCGCGGCTTCGACCTGCCGCCGCTGATGTTCACCACCGAGGAGGTCGAGGCCATCGTGCTGGGCGCGCGCATGATTCCGCGCCTGCGCGACGCCAAGCTGCAGCGCGCCGCCGAGAGCGTGCTCGACAAGGTGACGGTGGTGCTGCCCGAGCAGCTGCGCACCCAGTTGTCATCACCGCGCTTCTACGTATCCGGGGGCAACGCGCGGCCGGCCAAGGGCATCGACCTCGGCGCGCTGCGCGGCGCAATCCGCGACAACAGGAAGATGCGCATCGCCTACGTCGACGAGAAGGGCAGACGCACTCGACGGACCGTCTGGCCGATTGCCATGGCCTACTACGTCGACGTCACGGTGATCGGCGCCTGGTGCGAGCTGCGCAAGGATTATCGGCATTTCCGCGTCGAGCGCGTGGCGGCGTCCGCCGTGCTCGATGAACAATTCGTGTCCGATCCCGCCCTGCTGCGGGGCTGGATGGCGCTCGGCAAGGAGCGTATGGAAGAGCCTCTCTGAGGGAGGCCGCGATGATCCGCGCAGCTCTGGCAGTCGTCGTGATCGCTTTCGCCGGCGCCGCCGCGGCACGAGCCCAGAGCTACGACCAGCTCAGCGCCTGGTGCTATGGCGACGCGACCGACGACCAGACGATCCAGGGCTGCGACGCGGTGATCGCCGCGGGCCGGGCGCAGGGCAGCGATCTCGCCTCTGCCTATGGCGCGCGCGCATACGCCTACAATCGCAAGGGCGACTACGCGCGCGCCTTGCTCGACCACGACATCGCCATCCGCATGAATCCCCGGGGCGCGATGCTGTGGAACAACCGCGGCTGGACCTACAACAACATGCGCCAGTACCATCGGGCGCTGCAGGATCTCGACGAGGCGATCCGCCTGAACCCGCGGCTGGCCGAGGCCTACAACAACCGCGGCGTCTCCTACAACGGCATGCGCCAGTACAACCGGGCCATCCAGGAGTACGACCAGGCGATCCGCCTGCGCCCGGGCTATCCCGTCGCCACGCGCAACCGCGATCTGGCGATCCGCAACCGCGACCAGGCCGGCGGCGGACGCATCGCCCCGACGCCTCCGCCGCCGCCGCCACCACCCAGCGGTCCCGCCACCGCCGGCGGCAGCAGCGGTGGCGTCAGCAGCGGCGGCAGCAATCTCGTCAAGGAACGCAGCCCCGAGGAGAATCCCCGTTAGCCATCATGTCGAGCTGCGCCCGATGTTGCGCGTGGCGTACATCAGGCCAGTGAGCGCGACGAACAGCGCCAGCGAGCCGCCGAGCAACGACCAGTTCTCGGCCTGCAGCAGCAGGTAGAGATAAGCGAAAAGCGCGGCGCTGGCCGAGGCGAACAGGACAGTGAAGCGCCTTTGGCGCGTGGCATGCCAGGTGTACCAGGCGGTCAGTGCCACGACGCCGGCGGCAGCGAGCGCGTAGGCGGCGACGAAGCCGGTGTGCTCGCCGACCGACAGCAGCAGCAACGGAAACAGCGCCATCGCCGCACCCGACAGGGCGTACTGCACGGGATGCAGCCGCGAGCGGCCGGCGATCTCGAAGGCGAGATAGAGCGCGAAGACGATGCCCACCGTCAGCAGCCCGTACTTCAGCATGCGGTCGACGCCGCGATAGGGCGTCACCGGCTGCACCAGGTTCACGCCGAAGGCCGAGTCGGCCAGGCGCTTGATCAGCGTTGTCGAGGAGCCGTCGGCCGAGGTGCCGGCGTTGCCGAAGCCACGGCCGAGGATCGAGACCTGCCAGCGCGCATTGAAGCCGTCATCGCCGATGCGCTGCTCGACCGGCCGGAATGGACCGAAGAAGCCGGGATCGGGCCACGGCGCGCTCACCTTCACCGCCGTGAGGTTGCCGGCCGGCTCGAAGGCGATGCGCTCGCTGCCGTTGAGCGTGAAGGCGATCTCGAAACGCACGCCGTCTGCCAGGCGCGCCGCGTCGAGGCCGGCGATGGCCGCGTCGATCGCCGCCTTGCGCTGTCGGCCGGCGGCCATGTCGGGTCCGCGCGTCGCCGGCTCGAAGCTGAGCGGCACGCCGTCGATGGTGGCGCTGCTGATGCGCAGCGCGCGCAGATCGCCCGCCGCCAGCATCAGGCGCGCACCGCCGAAGCGCAGCCGCGTGATGGCGCCGATGCCGTCGCCCTCGCGCTCCTGCCAGCGGAAGCGGCCACTGAGCTTGACCTCCGATGTGTAGACCACCGCCTCGAACATGCCGCGGTGACGGATCTGCGGCTGCAATGCCACCTCGATTCCGAGCTGGTCGGGCAGGATCAGCGCCTCGTCGCGACCGCGCACCGAATCGTGGGGCACGAGCAGCAGCGGTCCGAGCAGGGTCTGAGCATGACCCCAGGACGAGGTGATCTCGGCGCGGGCCGAGGCCAGCAGCCGCGACCGGTCATTCACCGTGTCGGCGATCAGACCGAGCGGCAGGCCGTAGCACAGCGCCAGCGCGGCGAGCAGCGTCATCTTCAGGCCAAGCTTCACGCTGCTGGGCCAGGCCGCGATGATCTCGCGCGTCGTGCGCACCTGGGGCGGCGGCAGTGGTCGCGGCAAGTCGCCGGTGGAGGCCGTCGGGCCGGCGGTCCTGTCGGTCATGGCTGCGCTGCTCCTGCTGCCTGTTCCATTCTCCCTGCGAAGGCAGGGAGAAGGCGCCGGGCGCAGCGAGGCGGATGACGGGCTTCTTCGCGCAACAACAACAGTCGTCGTTGTCGAAACACCGAGAAGCCCCTCATTCGCCCCATGGGCACCCTCTCCCCGCCTTCGCCGGGAGAAGGAAACGCTGCGCCCGCGATCGGCGGCGAGCGAGGCACGGTGGTGCGCGATGGCCGGAAAGACCGTGCAAATCCGGTGCAGCCCCCCTCGACGCCTCGACATCGCCGCGATGTGCGTGTTTCCTGCACAGATGGCACGCATCCTCGTGGTCGACGACGACCGGCACATCCGCGACGTGGTGGTCTTCGCCCTGCGCAAGGAAGGCTTCAGCACCTGCGAGGCGGCCGATGGCAACGCCGCGCTGGAAGGTGTCGAGAAGGAGAAGCCCGACCTGGTGGTGCTCGACGTGCTGATGCCCGAGCTCGACGGCGTCGAGGTCTGCCGCCGCCTGCGCGCCAGCAGCACCGTGCCGGTGATCTTCCTGTCGTCGAAGGACGGCGAGGTCGACCGCATCGTCGGGCTCGAGCTCGGCGGCGACGATTACGTCGTCAAGCCGTTCAGCCCGCGCGAGCTGGTGGCGCGGGTGAAGGCGGTGCTGCGCCGACGCGCCGAAGGGAACGGCGCCGCGCCATCAGCCGAGAGCGAGCCGCCGCCGCATCGCGTGCTGACACGCGGCGGCCTGTCGCTCGATCTCGACGCCCATGTCGCGAGCTGGGACGGCACCGCGCTCACCCTGACGGCGACCGAGTTCGCCATGCTCAAGGCGCTGGCCGAGCGGCCGGGCAAGGTGTTCTCGCGCGACAATCTGATGGACCTCGCCTACGATGACCGGCGCTATGTCAGCGACCGCACCATCGACAGCCATGTGCGGCGCATCCGCGCCAAGCTGGCCGTCGCCGGCGGCGCACCGATCGAGACCGTGCACGGCGTCGGCTACAAGCTGGTGATCGCGCGATGAAATGGCGGCCGCGGCTGCGCACGCTGCTGCTGGTCGCCAACTTCGTTCTCCTCGCCCTGCCCCTGACCGGCGTGTGGCTGCTGCGGCTCTACGAAAGCGCACTGATCCGCCAGACCGAGTCGGAACTGATGGGCCAGGCCGCGCTGATCGCCGCGATGTACCGCGTCGAATGGCTGCGCGCCGCGCCGGACGGCGCGTTCTCGACGATGCCGCACAGCAAGGCGCCGCCGCCCGACGGGCCGTGGCAGCCGATTCAGGCCAATCTCGATCTCGCCGACGATCCTATCCTGCCGGAGGTCGTCACCGTCGACATGCCCAAGGCCACACCGCACGAGGTGGCGCGCCGGGTCGCCGGCGACATCAAGCCGGTGCTGCTGCAGGCGCAACGCCAGACCCTGGCCGGCATCCGGATCCTCGACCATCGCGGCGTCGTGGTCGGCAGTACCGGCGAGGACGAGGGTCGCGCCCTCGATGCCATGATCGAGGTGGCGCGCGCGCTGGAGGGCCGCGCCACCGCCGTGATGCGCCGCCGCCCGCCGGTGCAGCCGGAATTCCTCTCGCCGCTGTCGATCAGCCGCGGCGCCAATGTGCGGGTCTTCGCCTCCGTGCCCGTGATCGAGGACGGCCGCGTGCTGGGTGCGATCCTGCTGCTGCGCACGCCGCGCACCCTGGACCAGGCGCTGCACGGCAAGCGCTACGAGCTTGTGGCGCTGCTGGCGCTGATGCTGGTTGCCGGCATCGGCATGGCGGCGTTCATGGCGTTCACAGTCAGCGGCCCGGTGACGCGCGTGGTCGCCCAGGCACGCCGCGTCGCGTCCGGCGAGCGCGGTGCGGTGACGCCGCTGCCGCATCGCTTCACGCGCGAAGTCGCCGAGCTCTCGGCCTCGCTGCAGACCATGGCCGACACGCTGGAGCGCCGCGCCGACTACATCAGGGACTTCACCGTCGAAGTTGGCCACGAGTTCAAGACGCCGCTGGCCTCGATGAAGGGCGCGCTCGAATTGCTGCGCGAGGATCTCGAGGCGATGCCGGCCGAGGACCGCCAGCGCTTCCTCGACAACATGGTCGAGGATGTCGAGCGCCTCGACCGGCTGACCCGCCGCCTGCTCGATCTTGCCCACGCCGATGCGCTGGCGCCGCGCGTCGATGCCCGCTGCGAGATCAGCGCGGCGCTGGCGAGCACGATCGCGCGGCACCGCGAGCTCGGCATGACCATCCAGGTCGAGAGCGACCCGCCGGCGACGGCAGCGATCGACGGCGAGACCCTGTCCTCGGTCGTTTCCCTGCTGCTCGACAACGTGCGCCAGCATGTCGGCCTCAAGGCTACTGTGCGCATCGGCTGGACGGTGACGGGCGGCCGCGTCCGCCTGAGCGTGGCCGACGACGGGCCGGGCATCTCGGCCGGCAACCGCGACCGCATCTTCGACCGCTTCTTTACCACCGCTCGCGAGACCGGCGGCACCGGCCTGGGCCTGCCGATCGCCCGGGCCAACCTCGCGGCCTATGGCGGGGACATCGCGCTCAAGGGAGATGCCGCCAGCACCGAGTTCGTCATTCATCTGGCCGTCAGCGAGCGCAGATAGGCGATGATGTCCGCGCGATCCCGAACCTGCGGGACGCGAAAGCCCATCGCCGTGCCGGGCGCCATCGCCGTGGGATTGGCCAGCCAGCGATCCAGCGTTTCGTCGATCCACGGGTCCTTCAGTCGACGCAGGGCGGCACTGTACTGGTAGTCCGCCACGCTGGCGGGCTGCCGGCCGTATACGCCGCGATGCTGCGGGCCGACGCGATTGGCGTCGAGCGAGTGACAGCCGACGCAGCGTTGGTGGTAGAGAGTCGCGCCGCGCTCGGCATCGCCACTCTCCTCGGCGGCGGCGGGCAAGCTGGTCCCCAGCAGGAAAAACAGCGCGCCTGCCGCCGCAAGAATCGGTTTCATCAGCCGCCGAACATCAGGCCCTGCGTCGGGATCGGCTCACCCAGCGCTTGGCCGAGAATTGCGACGTGGAAGGCCTCGTCGCCGGCCATGCGCCCGGCGATCTGGTGGTAGCTGGTGCCCAGCGACGGGATCAGGCCGAGATAGGCATTGGCCGCGCCGCGCTCCAGGCCGAGCGCCAGGCGCAGCACATCCGCCTCGCTCTTCAGCTTGGCCACGTCGAGTTGCATCGCATACTCCTTGTCCGGCTTCGCCTCGATCGGCTTGCCGCCCAGCGCCTGCACCGCCTTGACCAGCTCGTCACGGTGACGCTCGTGATGGCCACGGAAGGCGGCGCCGATCTTCACCATTTCGGGCTTCAGCAGGCCGCTGCCGGCGGCGATCGTATAGGCAGCGATGCCCTCGTGCTCGAGGGCGATGGCGGTGTTCAGCAGCTGGACGTCCTGGCCCGGTGCGGGTTGGGCGATCGACCGGCCGGCGACGCCGGCGCCGACCAGCGCGGTAAGCCCGGCAACGCTCAGGACTCTGCCGCCATCGGTCAACAGGATACGTCGCGGCACGGCGCGGTGGAGAAGAGCTTTCATGCGGATCCTCCGTTGGTTCCGCCCTATTCGATGCATCGCCGCCGCGGAAGTTCCTGATCAGGATGCGGGAACCTTCCTGTCGCTCGCGCATCAGATGGAGTTAGGTTTGCGGGAAGGAGGGTATGGCCGTGCCCGACGCAAGGCGCCTCGACTACACAGACATGGAGGAGGCCGAGCTGGTGCGCCGAACGCGCGCCGGCGAGCGCGAGGCCTTCCGCGCCATCATGCAGCGCCACAACCAGCGCCTCTTTCGTATCGCCCGCAGCATCGCGCGCGAAGAGACCGACGCCGAGGACATCCTTCAGGAGTCCTACCTGCGCGCCTTCGTCGGCATCGAGACGTTTCGTGGCGAGTCGAGCCTGCTGACCTGGCTCACCCGCATCGTCATAAACGAGGCCAATGGCCGGCTGCGCAAACGCCGCAATCTTGTCGGCGTCGAGCAGATCGAGGCGGCGCAGGGACGCGGAGCCGACGTAATCATGTTTCCCCATGGCGAGACGAGCATGACGCCGGAACAGGATGCGGCGCGTACGCAGATCAGGCATCTGCTCGAATCAGCGATCGACGGCCTGCCGGACGGCTTCCGCGTCGTGTTCGTGATGCGCGAGATCGAGGACTGCAGCGTGGCCGAGACCGCTGAGTCGCTGGGCATCCCCGAGGAGACGGTGAAGACGCGGCTGTTCCGCGCCCGCCGCCTGCTGCGCTCGGCGCTGAACGACAGGATCACCTCGACGGTCCACGATGCCTTCCCGTTCCTCGGCCGACGCTGCGAGCGCATCACCGAGGCAGTGCTGGCGCGACTGGACGCGCGGGACCAATCGCCGGAATAGCCCCTGCAATCATGCTTCCGGCGGCGGGAACTTGACCGATGGCCCTGCAAGCGCTACCCCGCGCACCCCATGTCCCTTGCCGAAACCCAGCCCGAATCCGCGCCGGCCGGCCACCCTGCCGCCCGCCGCCGTACCTTCGCGATCATCTCGCACCCCGACGCCGGCAAGACCACGCTGACCGAGAAGCTGCTGCTGTTCGGCGGCGCGATTCATGCCGCCGGCGCCGTCAAGGCGCGCGGCGAGGCCAGGCGCGCGCGCTCGGACTGGATGAAGATCGAGCAGCAGCGCGGCATCTCGGTCACGACGTCCGTCATGACCTTCGAGTACGGCGGCGCGATCTTCAACCTGCTCGATACGCCGGGCCACGAGGATTTCAGCGAGGACACCTATCGCACGCTGACCGCCGTCGACTCGGCGGTGATGGTGATCGACGCCGCCAAGGGCATCGAGGCGCGCACCCGCAAGCTGTTCGAGATCTGCCGCCTGCGCGACGTGCCGATCCTGACCTTCGTCAACAAGATGGACCGCGAGAGCAAGGACCCGTTCGAGCTGCTCGACGAGATCGCCTCGACGCTCGCGCTCGACGTCACGCCGATGAGCTGGCCGGTCGGCTCGGGCCAGTCCTTCCGCGGCACCTACGACGTGGTGCGCGATCGCATGCTGATGTTCTCGAGCGCCGCGCGCGAGAAGGTCGCCGACGCCGTCGAGTACACCGGTGTCGACGATCCGGAATTGGCCAACGCGCTGCCGGCCGACCAGCATGCCAAGCTGGTCGAGGACGTCGAGCTGGTGCGCGCCGGCTACCCCGAATTCAGCCGCCAGGCCTATCTCGAGGGCCATCTCACCCCGGTGTTCTTCGGCAGTGCCTACAACAATTTCGGCGTGCGCGAGATCCTCGACGCGCTGGCCGCCTACGCGCCCTCGCCGCGGCCGCAGCCGGCCTCGCCGCGGCCGATCGAGCCGACCGAAGGCAAGGTCGCCGGCTTCGTGTTCAAGGTGCAGGCCAACATGGACCCCAACCACCGCGACCGGGTGGCGTTCATGCGGCTGTGCGCCGGGCGCTTCCAGCGCGGCATGAAGCTCAAGCAGGTCGGCACCGGCAAGAGCATCACCATCGGCAGCCCGATCCTTTTCTTTGCCCGCGACCGCGAGATCGTCGACGAGGCATGGCCCGGCGACATCATCGGCGTGCCCAACCATGGCACGTTGCGCGTCGGCGACACGCTGACCGAGGGCGAGGAGCTGCGCATCACCGGCATCCCGAACTTCGCGCCCGAGATGCTGCGCCGCGTGCGGCTGGAGGACCCGATGAAGTCCAAGCAGCTCCGTCGTGCGCTGGAGGACCTGTCGGAAGAAGGCGTCACCCAGGTCTTCCGCCGCGTCATCGGCGGCGACTGGATCGTGGGCGTGGTCGGCGCCCTGCAGCTCGACGTGCTGCAGACCCGCGTCGAGACCGAGTACCAGGTGAAGATCGCGCTGGAGCAGGCGCCGTTCGAGACCGCGCGCTGGATCTCGGCCGACAGCAAGGCCGACCTCGACCGCTTCATGGAGGCGCAGCGCGCCGCCATGGCCGAGGATCGCGATGGCGCACCGGTCTACCTCGCGCGCAACGCCTGGGAGCTCAACACCATCCGCGAGCGCTTCCCCGCCGTGCGCTTCGCCGAGACGCGGGAGCGGCACTGATGAGCATCGTGCGCATCGATCCCGGCCCGCGCCTGGCCGAGGCGGTGATTCACGACGATCGCGTCTATCTCTCGGGCATGATCCCGGAGGATACCTCGCTCGACATCACCGGGCAGGTGAAGCAGGCACTGACCGAGATCGACGCCCTGCTCGAGCGCGCCGGCACCGACAAGACGAAGATCCTGTCGGCGGTGATCTGGCTGGAGGACATCGCCGACTTCGCCGCCATGAACGCGGTGTGGGACGCCTGGGTCGTGCCGGGCAAGACGCCGGCGCGCGCGACGGTGCAGGCCAGGCTCAATGATCCCGACATGAAGGTCGAGATCATGGTGGTCGCCGCTCGCTAGCGGCCAACCGCCTGCCGATCAATCCGCCGCGGCCGGCACTGATCCCTCCGCCGACTGCTTGTCGGGCGCGCCGGCGATCCAGGGATAGACGAAGCCGGCCAGCGCCGCGCCGATCACCGGCGCCACCCAGAAGAGCCACAGCTGCTGCAATGCCCAGCCCTGCACGAAGATCGCCGGGCCGGTGCTGCGCGCCGGGTTCACCGAGGTGTTGGTGACCGGGATGCTGATCAGGTGGATCAGGGTCAGCCCCAGCCCGATGGCGATCGGCGCGAAGCCGGCCGGCGCGCGCTTGTCTGTGGCGCCCAGGATGATCACCAGGAACATGAAGGTCATGACGATCTCGGCAACCAGCCCGGCCACGAGCGAATACTGGCCCGGTGAATGCTCGGCATAGCCGTTCGAGGCCAGGCCACCGGAGAGATCGAAACCCGCCTTGCCGCTGGCGATCAGGTAGAGCACGCCAGCGCCGGCGACGGCGCCGACGACCTGCGCCACGATGTAGTGCAGCATCTCGCCCGCCGGGAAGCGCCGCGCGACGACGAGGCCGACGGTGACCGCCGGATTGAGATGGCAGCCCGAGATGTGGCCGATGGCATATGCCATGGTCAGCACGGTCAGGCCGAAGGCGATTGATACGCCGGTCAGGCCGATGCCGAAGTGGGGAAACGCCGCCGCCAGCACGGCGCTGCCGCAGCCGCCCAGCACCAGCCAGAACGTGCCGAGACATTCGGCGGCAAGTCGCTTCGAGATAGGCATCATTTCCCCCCCAATGCCGCGTGGACACGTGCAACCGCCTTCTACAGGGGGCGTAACGATCGCGCCAAGCACTAAACCCCCGCGCGATGTTCAGTGGAGAGTCTAAGCCGATGCGAGTGGCTGATAGCCCTTGGGCGCTTCCTGCATCAGCGCCAGAACGTGGCCGTCGGGATCGCGGAAGAACGTCATCCACAGATCGTGATCTTCCATCTTCGCGATGAGATGCGGCTTGTCGTCGAAGCGCACGCCGCGCGCCGCGAGCTCCTTGCAGGCGAGCGCGATATCGGCGACGCGGAAGTACAGCACGCTCTCGCCGGGAGTCTTCGCCGCGGGCGTCTTCTCGATCATCAGCCGCACGCCTGCGCAATCGAAGAAGGTCAGGTCGCCGAAGCGGAACAGCTTCCGCAAGCCCAGCACGCCGCCATAGAAGGCTTCGGCACGATCGACGTCGGCGACGGCGCGGGCAATCTGGCCGATGGGTCCGAGAGCGAGCGGCATGGCGGGCCTCCTGGGAGACCGCAGTCTAGCCTATGAGCCCAGGCCGAGCGCGCGGCCGCCGGCGACGACGGCAACGGCGGCGATCGCGCTCACGAGCTCGTTGCCGGTCATGCGCATGCCCAACAGCGCCACCGCCAGCCCGGCCCATTCCGGCGGGCCGCCGCGCGCCGCGACGGGACCGAGGATGGCGCCGACCAGCGCCACGGGAATCGCACGCAGGCAGGCCTCGAGGCGTGGCGTGACGGCGACATAACGCATCAGGAAGAAGCCGCCGGCGCGGCAGGCATAGGAGGCCAAGCCCAGCAGCAGGATCGCCAGCATGACGTCCGGTCTGAAATCCATGTCCCGCACCCTTCCTCAGGAAGGCCCGACCATCGCAATCGCGCGCACGGGCGCTACGGGCAGTCGCCGATCCGCCTGGCCGTCGTCACCGTCGTCATCTTCATCGCCTGCGAGCCGGTCTGGTCGATCGTGGCCTTCATCTCGAGCTCGGTGGCGCCGAAGCTGCCGGTGATCCGCGCCGTCGTCCTGCCGTCGTCCTGCGGGCAGGTGATGACCACGTCGAACGTCCCGCCGCTCAGCGATTCGCGATCGAAGGTGCACAGCGCGCCGCGCTTCATCATCGCCAGCGGCCCCGCCGAAGCCTCGGCCGGCGTGATGCAACGGCTCAGCACCCTCGGCTTCTTGAGCGACTCGGTCACCTGCGGCGGCGCATTCGGGATATCGGCCGACGTGACCGCGAGCTGGATTTCCCACTTGCCGGGCTGCATCTGAGCCAAAGCCAGGGCCGGACTGAACACGAGCAGAGCCACGGCAAACGGAAGACGCATCGGTGACCTCATGGTGGTTGGCGCGGCATCCTACCATCATCGGCGCAGCCCCGCGGTCAATGCGCCGGCGACGGCACCCGCCAGGACCGACCAGGGCGCGCCCAGCAGACGATCGACGACGGTGGCGCAGACGACGCCGACGACGAACGGCACCAGGTTGCCGCGACTCTCGAGCCAGCCCGCCGCCATGGTGGCGAAGAAGGCGCCGAGCATGAAGTCGATCCCCAGACGGCGCGGATCGCCCAGCGCCTGGCCGAAGCCATGTCCTGCCGCCGTGCCGGCGACCCAGGCCAGCCACATCGCGGCGCCGCTGCCCAGCACGAAGGCCGCGTCGGCGTCGCCCTCGGCGTGACGGCGCAACGCCATGGCGGCGTTGGCGTCGCCCAGCACGAACAGCGAAGGATAGGACTGGCCGGCCGGAAGGCCGCCGAACCACGGCCGCATCGCCGCGCCCAGCAGCAGATAGCGCGAATTCATCGCCAGGGTCGTCAGCACCACGGCAAGCAGCGGCACCGGATCGGCCCAGACCTGCAGGGTCGCCATCTGCGCGCCGCCGGCATAGACCCAGGCGCTGAGCAGCGTCGCCTCACCCAGGCCCAGACCGGTGGCCCTGGCCACGACGCCGAAGGCCATGGCGAACATCACCGTGCCGGGCAGCAGCACGCCAACCGCGAGGGCGCCCTGGCGAAGGCCGTTCAGCGTGAAGGTCAATGGCGCGGCGGTATGCGTCATGCAGGATATATAACTGGCAAAAGGCCATTTAACAGGTTAGATTCTCTTATGACCCCACAACCTTCCTATCGTCAGGTGCCGCCCAGGCTGGTGGGCGGGGCACGTGCCGTCGACTTCGCCAACACCGTGGAGTGGCGCGGCGACCCTGCGGCGCGCGGGGAGCGGCTCACCAGCTATGACGAGTTCCTCATCTGGGCGCAGGCGGCCGGCCTGATCGACGCGGCGGCGCACAGGCGGCTGCTGTCAGACGCCGCGCGTCAGCCGGCGGCCGCGCGCAAGGTATTGCGCGACGCGATCGCCTTGCGCGAGGCGTTGGCGGCGGTGCTGGCGGGCGGCGGCAGGGCTGCCCTGGCGACACTCAATGAGGCGCTGTCGGCGACACGTTTCAGCTACCGAGTCGAGCCGGCCGAAGGCGGCTTGCGCGCCGTGGCCGCGGGCGACGTCGATGCGTTGCGCGCGCCGCTGGCGCAGCTGGTGCACGACATTGTCGAGTTCCTCGCATCGAAGCAGCTGGCGCGCGTCGGCCACTGCGCCGATCACCGCTGCGGCTGGTTCTTCGTCGACACCTCGCGCAATGGCTCGCGGCTGTGGTGCGACATGGCCGCGTGCGGCAACAAGGCCAAAGCGCGCGCCTTCTACGGCCGCCGCCGGCGATCACACAACACCGAGAGTATCGACCGGAAGATTTGAGGCACCTGTCATCCCAAGCGCAGCGCGGGATCCAGGCCGGCGTTAGATCCCGCGCTGCGCTCGGGATGACGGACGGGTCCGATGGCCGGCACGCCGCTCTAGCCCGGCAGCCGGACCTAGGTGTGGCGCTGCTCCTCGTAGACCGACTGCGATGGCGATGCCTCACCTGCCGGCTGGGCCGCGGCGCGACGCAAGAAGGCGGCGATGCCATAGGTGCTGCCGGTTCGCCTCTGGCACTCCCGGCAATGGCACGGCGAGCCCTTGGTCGGCTCGCCCGACGCTCGCTCATCCGCCGTCGCCGCGCAGGGCCTTGATGTTGGCGGCGTAGCGTTGCGGACCGCCGGTGAACACGGCGGTGCCGGCGACCAGCATGTCGGCGCCGGCGGCAACAGCCTTTTTCGCCGTCTCGGGATTGATGCCGCCATCGACCTCGAGATCGATGGCTCGACCTGTGGCGTCGATCATCCGGCGCAAGGTGGCGATCTTGCCGAGTTGGCCGTCGATGAAGCTCTGGCCGCCGAAGCCGGGATTGACGCTCATGACAAGCACCAGATCGATGTCGCCGATCACGTGCTCGACCGCCGCGACAGGTGTCGCCGGGTTCAGCACCACGCCTGCCTTCTTGCCCAGCGACTTGATCAGCTGGATCGAGCGATGCAGATGCGCGCCGGCCTCGGGATGCAGTGAGACGATGTCGGCGCCGGCTTCGACATAGGCCGGAATGTAGGGATCGACCGGCGAGATCATCAGGTGCACATCGAACGGCAACGTCGAATGCTTGCGCAGCGCCTTCACCACCATCGGCCCGATGGTGATGTTGGGCACGAAGTGGCCGTCCATGACGTCGACATGCACGAAGTCCGCGCCCGCGGCGGTGATCGCCTCGACCTCGCGGCCCAGCGCGGCGAAGTCGGCGGACAGGATCGAGGGCGCGATGCGCGTGCGCTGCTGCATGGCGCTGCCCTATCAGGTCGGGCAGCGGCCAGCAAGGCAGCTAGACGAAGTGATGAAAGACGTAGGCGCTCTTGTCGGTGTCCCACGCCCAGGCTTCGCCGAAATGGCCGCCCGGCAGGTCGACGCCGGCGAGCCACGACAGCTCCGGCGCCTGCAGGTCGGCCACGATGGCGCTGCCCCAGAGGCCCGAGTGCGCGTGCGTGGCGATCGCGCCGCCGAACGGTGCCAGCCCGGTCGGACCGCCACTCAGCGCCGAATGACCAAGGTCGACCAGCGGGTCGTGAGCCACAGCCACGACAGACGCCGCCTCGCCCCAGCCGGCGAAGGCCGGGTGATCGGGCAGCAGGTGAACATTCTCGGCATAGCTGCCGCCAATCACCAGGTCGTAGGCCTGGCCGCCCAGCGTCGACAGGCGCGATGCGTCGTGGACGGTGCCGCTCCAGTCGCCGATCTCGTCGTCGCTGAAGAACGGCTCGTCGTGCGGGCGCTCGACCCGCACGAGGTCCGAGGCCGCCATCAGCATGTCGATGGGCAGGCCTTCGTCGTGCAGGGCGAAGAGGTTGGCTTCGGCCGAATCGTCCAGGGTCACGCCATGGTCGAAAGGCCAGATGCTTTCGACGGGAGCGCCATCATGGCCGGCGACCAGCGGCGCCGGCGCGGCGCCCGCTGCGGTATCACTCATATCGTCACCATCACGAGGGGAATGCGGCGACTATGGTTCAGCGAACGTGTTCGCGCAGATCCGCGTCACGTTTTCAGTATGTTCTGTTTATAAGTCGAAAGCCGTGGCCACGATAGGGAAATCAGCGGTCATTCGCGCGAATGAAGTTGCGCACACGCGGCATGATCTGCTCCCGCCACTTGCGGCCATTGAAGATGCCGTAGTGTCCGACGCCCGGCTGCTCGTAGTGCACGTGGCGCTCGGGCGCGATGTTGGGCGTCAGCGCATGCGCCGCCCTGGTCTGGCCGACACCGGAGATGTCGTCGAGCTCGCCCTCGACCGTCATCAGCGCCGGCACGGTGATCTGTGACGGATCGATCGGCCGTCCGCGTGACACCCACACGCCGCGCGGCAACTGGTGTTCCTTGAAGACCACCTGGATGGTCTGCAGATAGAACTCGGCGGTCAGGTCCATCACCGCGAGATATTCGTCGTAGAAGGCGCGGTGGCCCTCCGCCGAATCGCCGTCACCGCGCACCAGATGCTCGAACTGGCGCAGATGGGCGTTGATGTGACGGTCCAGGTTCATGGTGATGAAGCTGGAGAGCTGCAGGAAGCCCGGATAGACGCGGCGCATGACCCCGGGGAAGCCCAGCGGCACGTTCGAGATCACGGCCTGGCGGAACCACATCATCGAGTTTCGCGTCGCCAGATCGTTGGGCACGGTCGGGCTGAGGCGCGTATCGATCGGCCCACCCATCAGCGTAACGCTGCGCGGCTGAAGCGGATCGTCGGCGGCGGCCATCAGCGAGGCCGCGCCCATCACCGGCACCGAAGGCTGGCAGACCGCGATGACATGGGCCGGCGGGCCGATGTAGCGCACGAACTCCTGGACATAGTCGACGTAGTCGTCGAGATCGAAATTGCCCAGCGACAGCGGCACCTCGCGCGCATCGATCCAGTCGGTGATGTGCACGTCGTGCTCCGGCAGCAGGGCCTGCACCGTGCCGCGCAGCAGGGTGGCGAAGTGGCCCGACATCGGCGCGACCACCAGCACCTTGGGATCCTGGCGCGCCGGCAAGCCCGCCAGGTCGCGGCGGAAGCGCACGAGATTGCAGAACGGCTTGCGGACCAGGATCTCCTCGTTGACCGCGACCTCGTGGCCGTCGATCACGGTGCTGGTCAGCGCGAAATCCGGCTCGCCGTAGTCGCGCGTCAGCCTCGAGACGATCTCGGCGCCAGCCGCCATCGACTTGCCGAAACGCGTCTCCGACCACGGATTGTACGGGCTGCTGTAGATCTCCTCGATCCAGTCGGCGGCCATCCGCACCGGCTGCGAGAGCTGCCGGTTCAGGTGATACAATTGGTAAAGCATGCCTGTGCGCTGTCCCCGAGGGTCCGGGACCTTTCCGGTTTACTGCACCGCAATATGAGCGATCCGTCGCCTTTTGACTACAGCAGCGGCTTCAGCGCCGCAGCAATGTCCTCGGCCTTGGCCTGATGGGTAAAGTGCTTCACGAAGCGGAAGTTGCGGTCCATCACATAGAAGATCGAGGAGTGATCGACCAGGTACGGCGCCCCATCCTTGCCCGGAACCTTTTGATAATACACGCGAAACGCCTTGGCGACGGCGGCAATTTGCTCCGGCGTGCCGGTCAGCCCGACCATCGTCGGACCGAACTGGGCGACATATTCTTTCAGGGCTGCCGGCGGGTCGCGTTCGGGATCGACCGTGATGAACAGCAGATTGACCTTGGACGCCGCCTGCGGTCCGAGCTGGTCGACCCCGGTCTGCATCAGGAGCAACGAGGTCGGGCAGACATCGGGGCAATAGGCGAAGCCGAAATAGATGATCGTCGGCTTGCCGCGAAAGTCCTGATCTGTCACACGTTTTCCGGTGTGGTCAGTCAGGGTGAAGGGGCCGCCGATGGCCGGCGCGCTGCCGCCGATATCGACCACGACCCAGGCGATCCCGGCGACGATCGCCAGCACCCAGGCACTCAGAACAAGCTTCACGGATCGCGACATGGGCCGCGACCTTGGCGCTCCGGCGCCGCCTTGGCAAGGTGCGGGGAGGGCTCACTCAAGCGCTTGTGTTCATTGTGGATATGTCATGTCGAATCAACAATCTAAGACAACTTCCTAAGATGCATGCAGATACTTGGCGCTTCTAAAAATGCTCTTAGATCAGGGTCTTACAGCTCTCTTTGACGGTTTTTTCCCGATCTATTAGCTACGCCTGATACGGTACCTGCGTTAGAACATACATGTTCTTGAAGTTCATATTTCATCCCTTGGTCAAAGTCATGTTCGTCAGCGACAACGTCGGCCGGGTTTCCAGTGCGACGCTTCCTACCTCCCACGAAGAGAGCTCGAAGCCGGCAGCCAGCGCTGTTGGTGGCCCCTTCCCCTATACCCCCGTCACCAAGGCGGTGGTTGCCGGCATCGGGTGCTCCGACGTGGACATGACCGAAACCCAGGCGAGCCTGGCGATGCGCAGCGGCGCAGCGCGGCCCATGGCGCCTCACTGAGGGACGAAACCGAGATCATCAGCGCGTACCCGTTCATCATCGAGCATCTGGAGGTCATCGAGTCATCTTTTGCTTCCCCGGCGGGTTTCCCCCAACCAAACCCGCCCGTATCTAGTGTCTGCTAGTTTCTGATTTTTTCTTCCTCATCATCATTCCCCAGACTTCGTCGGCGTTCACCCCCGTGAACGCCGATACTTTTTTGTATAGGCTGCGCCCGCGCCGAGGCACCGGGGAGTGGGCTGATGTTCTATGACGCGCTGAAGCGCGACCACGGCTTCAAGGTCGATCCGCTCAAGTCGCTGATCGTGCCGCGTCCGATCGGCTGGATCTCGACGGTGGATCCCGAGGGCAAGGTCAACCTCGCGCCCTACAGCTTCTACAACGCGATCAGCGAGTTCCCGCCGATGGTCTACTTCGCCATCACCGGCACCTACGGCGACTCGCCCACCAAGCATTCGCGCATGAACGCCGAGCTCACCGGCGAGTTCGTCGTCAACATGGTCAGCGCCAGGCTGAAGGAGAAGATGAACGTCACCACGGCGATGTTCGCCTATGGCGTCGACGAGATGCGCGAGGCCGGCCTGACGCCGGCACCGTGCCGCTACGTCAAGGCGCCGCGCGTCGCCGAATCGCCGATGGCCCTGGAATGCAAGCACTGGAAGACCATCGAGCTGCCGATCGAGCCGGGCCGCGAGGCGAATCCCGGCTCCATGGTGATCGGCCGGGTCGTCGGCGTGCACATCGACGATGCGATCCTCAAGGACGGCCGGGTCGATGTCGCCGCCTTCCAGCCGGTCGCCCGCCTGGGCTACAGCGAGTACACGACAGTCACCGACGTCTGGGGCATGCGCCGGCCTGACAACTGAGCGGCGTCAGAACCGCTTCGCGCCATTGACCGGCACCTTCAGCGAATAGAGCGAGGTCGTCGCCGTGATGTAGAGGTGGTTGCGCCTGGCGCCGCCGAACTCGAGGTTGGCGACGCGCTCGGGCACCTTGATCTTGCCGATCAAGGTGCCGTCGGGCTGGAAACAGTGCACGCCGTCCGCGGCGCTGGTCCAGACGCGGCCGTCGGTGTCGAGCCGCAGACCATCGAAGATGCCCGCGTTGCAGGTCGCGAAGACGCGGCCCTTGGCCAGCTTGCCGCCCTCGCCGACCTCGAACACCCGGATATGGCGCGGACCGTCGGTGGCATGCGTGGCACCGCTGTCGACGATGTAGAGCAGCTTCTCGTCGGGCGAGAAGGCGAGCCCGTTGGGCCGCACGAAATCGTCGGCGGCGATGGCACATGTCGCGGTCGCCGGATCGACGCGATACACATGGCAGGCGCCGATCTCGCTCTCGGCCTTGTTGCCCTCGTAGTCGCTGTCTATGCCGTAGGCCGGATCGGTGAACCAGATCGAGCCGTCCGACTGCACCACGACGTCGTTGGGACTGTTCAGTCGCTTGCCGTCATGGCGATCGGCGATGGCCGTGATCGAGCCATCGTGCTCGGTGCGCGACACGCGGCGATTGCCGTGCTCGCAGCTCACCAGGCGGCCCTGACGATCGACGGTGTTGCCGTTGCTGTTGCCGGCAGGCTGGCGGAAGACGCCGGTAGCGCCCGTCGTCTCGTCCCAGCGCAGCATGCGGTCATTGGGGATGTCGCTCCACACCAGCGAGCGCGAGGCCGGGAAATAGGCCGGGCCTTCGGCCCAGCGGCAGCCTTCGTACAGCTTATCCAGGCGCGCGCTGGTGCGCACGCAGCGCAGGAACGCGCGATCGAGGACCTCGAAATCGGTGTCGGCCATGGCGTCTCTCCCCTGCCCGACTCTTAGCCGAAGCGTCCGGGATCGCAATGTGCCAAGGCCGGCGGCAGCGCCTCGCCATCCAGCAGCCTGGCGATCAGGCGACCGGTGGCAGTCGCGAGCGTCAGGCCGACATGCTGATGGCCATATCCGCAATAGACGTTGACGTGCCGCGGCGCGCGGCCGATCGCCGGCCGGAAGTCGGGCAGCGAGGGACGCTCGCCCATCCAGCGGCTCTTCTCCCGGCCGCCGACGCCGGGAAAGATCGCCTGCAGATGCTTTATCAGCAGATCGGCGCGATGCCACGATTCGGGTCGGTCGGGCGCACCCAGCTCGACCGTGCCGGCGACGCGCAGCCCCTCGCGCATCGGCGTGATGAAGAAGCCGCGTTCCGCCGGCGACACCGGCAGATCGAACCGCACGTTGTCCGGCTCGAGCATCACGTGATAGCCGCGCTCGGCTACCAGCGGCGCCTTGAAGCCGAGATGGCGCGTGAGATCGCCGGAGGCACGACCGGCACAGATCGCCACCGCGTCGACGGCAATCGGCCTGCCGCCCGCGCGCACCGCGGTGACCCGATCGCCCGACACGTCGAAGCCCTCGACATTGGCCTTCTCGATGCGTCCGCCCTCGGCGACGAAACGCTCGGCCAGCGCGGTCACGACGTGATACGGGCTCACCGTGTGCAGGCCGTGCGGGTAGTAGACACCCTTGACGATGTGCGGCGCCAGGCCCGGCGCCAGCTCGCGCGCACCATCACCGTCGATGATCTCCATCACCGTGCCCTTGGCCGCCTGCAGCGCGCGCTCCTGCGCGCCGCCGTCGAAGCCGGCCATGGTCTCGTAGACATAAAGCGCGCCTTTGGACTTGAAGAGCTCGCCCAGGCCCGAGGCCTGGATCTCGGCCTTCCAGGCGACATTGGCCTCGGCCATCAGCGCGCCGAAGGAGTCGACGCCCTTGGTCACCTCCGACGCACTCGAGGCGGCGCGGCCGAAGCGCAGCATCCAGGGAATCAGCCAGAAGAGGCTCGGCAGGTGCACCGTGAGCGGCCCGTCACGATCCAGCAGCATGCGCGGCACACGCTTGAGCACCGATGGCCGCGCCAGCGGCAGCACGTGGTCGATGGCGATGAAGCCGGCATTGCCGAACGACGTCTTGCGACCGGGATCCTCGCCGTCGAGCACCACCACCTGACGGCCGCTGCGCTGGATGGCGCGGGCTGTGGCCATGCCGACGACCCCCGCACCGATGACAGCGACGGTCATGTCGATGTCGTCCTGAGCGAAGCGAAGGACCTTGCGGTATCGCGGTCGCACGTCGGCATCGTGTTCTTCTTCATCACCGCAAGGTCCTTCGCTCCGCTCAGGACGACGCCGGAGACTACGCCTGGGCGCCGACGATGCCGCTCTTCTTCAGCTCGGCGATTTCCCCGGCCGAGAAGCCGGACTGCTCCAGCACCTCCTCGGTGTTGCTGCCGCGCTTGGGCGCCGGCTTCGGCGTCGCCTCCACCGTGCGGCTGAAGCGCGGCGCCGGCGCCGGCTGGTCGAAGCCGCCGACATCGACGTAGGCGTTGCGCGCCTTGGCGGCGGGATGATGCGGCGCCTCGCTCATGGTCAGCACCGGCGCGAAGCACACGTCGCTGCCTTCCATGATCTGGCACCACTCGTCGCGCGTCCTGGTCCTGAACACATCCTCGAGCTTCTGCTTCATCATCGGCCATTGCGCGCGATCGTGCTGCGCCGGCAGGTTCTGGCCCGAGAGGCCGGCCTTCTCGACCAGCAGGGCGTAGAACTGCGGCTCGATCGAGCCGATCGAAACGTACTTGCCGTCCTTGGTCTCGTAGGTGTCGTAGAAATGCGCGCCGCCGTCGAGCATGTTGGCCTCGCGCTCCTTGTCGTTCCACAGCCCGGCGCCGACCATGCCGTAGAGCGCGCCCAGCAGCAGGGCCGCGCCGTCGACCATGGCGGCGTCGACGACCTGGCCCTTGCCCGATTTCTGCGCCTCGAGCAGGCCGCAGACCATGCCGTAGGCCATCAGCATGCCGCCGCCGCCGAAATCGCCGACGAGGTTCAGCGGCGGCACCGGCTTCTGGCCCTTGCGACCGATGGCGTGCAGCGCGCCAGTGAGCGCGATGTAGTTCTGGTCGTGACCGGCCGCCTTGGCCAGCGGGCCCGACTGGCCCCAGCCTGTCATGCGGCCGTAAACGATCTTCGGATTGGCCTTCAGGCAGGCATCGGGGCCGACGCCCAGGCGCTCGGCGACGCCGGGACGGAACGGCTCCATGATGCCGTCGGCGCTCTTGCACAGGCGCAGCACGACCTCGGCGCCCTCCGGCTTCTGCAGGTCGACCGAGACCGAGCGGCGGCTGCGGCCATGCACGTTGAACTTGGGATCGGCGAAGCGATCCATGACGTGCGTCTTGGTGCGGTCGATGCGCACGATGTCGGCGCCCATGTCGCCCATCATCATGGCGGCCATCGGCGCCGGGCCGATGCCCGCGAGCTCGATGATGCGATAGCCGGTGAGCGGTCCGGACATGCTGTTCCTCCTGTGCTTCGTGCACGGATGGTAGCCGATCCGCCGGGCCGGGGAAGCCTTGCTGCCGCCGCAATTCGCATCGCGGCCAGCGACGCCGCGCCACTTCCAATGCGCCGGTGTGACGGTCTACAGTCCGGCGCCATCCCATCGAGGTCTCCACCGGTATCCGCATGTCGCCAGGCCAAGTCGTCCGCCGAGCATCCGTCGCGCTCACCCTGCTGCTCGGCGCCGCGCTCATCCCCGCGACGGCGCAGCAGCCGCCGACGAAGCCGGCCGCGCCGCCCGCCGCCAAGCCCCAGCCCGCGCCCGCGACTCCACCGGCCGCCGCGCCCGCGGCACAGCCGCCCGCCTCGCCGACGGCGCAGCAAGCCGGACCGCTCGCGCCGCCGAAATCCTTCATCACCCAGATCCTGGTGCCGGGCTCGCACTTCCACGGCGTGCACGGCCTGGCCTTCGACAAGGACGACCAGCTCTTCGTCGGCAGCGTCGTCGGCCAGTCGATCTATCGCGTCAATGTCGACAGCGGCGAGGTCGACGTCGTGGTCGATCCGGACAAGGGCGGCATGGCCGACGACATCGCCTTCGCGCCGGACGGCACGATGGCATGGACCGGCTTCCTCACCGGCAACATCTATATCCGCAAGGGCAACGAGGCGCCCAAGCTGATCGCCACCGGCCTGCCGGGCATCAATTCGCTCGCCTTCAAGATCGAGAAGGACAAGGAGCCACGGCTGTTCGCCACCCAGGTCTTCCTCGGTGACGCGCTGTGGGAGATCGACATCAAGACCGACAAGCCGATCAACTACGCCGACCCCGCCAGCAAGAAGCAGCCGCTGCTGAAGGACATGGGCGGGCTCAACGGCTTCGAGTTCGGCCCCGACGGCCAGCTCTACGGCCCGCTGTGGTTCCGCGGACAGGTCGTGAGGATCGACGTCGACAAGGGTGGCGCGATGACGATGGTGGCCGACGGCTTCAAGGTGCCGGCGGCAGTGAACTTCGACAAGAAGGGCAATCTCTATGTCGTCGACACGGCGCTGGGCCAGCTTGTCCGCGTGACGCCAGCCACTCGCGAGAAGACGCTGATCGCCACGCTCAAGCCCGGCCTCGACAATCTGGCGATCGACGGGCGCGACCGCGTCTTCGTCACCAGCATGGTCGACAACGGCGTCTACCAGATCGACACGCGCACCGGCGCGGCGCGCACCATCGTCGAGGGCAGGCTGGCGACCCCCTCCGACATCGCCGTGATCAGCGAGGGCGAGCGCGAGACGCTGCATGTCGCCGATGTCTTCTCCTATCGCACCGTTGACGGCACCACGGGCGCGGTCGACACGGTGCTGCGCATGCAGGGCGACACGCTGGAGTATCCGTTCGGCATCTCGGCCAACGCCCGCCACGTGCTGCTGACCAGCTGGTTCTCCGGCAGTGTGCAGCGTGTCGACCGCAGGACCGGCAAGAGCCTCGACATGCTGCACGGCTTCAAGGCGCCGGTCGACGCCATCGAGACCGCCAAGGGCGAGCTGCTGGTGCTCGAGCTGGGCAGCGGCAGCCTGCTGCGCGTCACCGGCGCCGACAGCAAGGACCAGGTCGCCATCGCCAAGGAGCTGGCGGCGCCGACGGCGATGGTCGAAGGGCCGGGCGACGTCGTCTACGTCACCGAGACCGCCGGCGGCCGCGTGGTGCAGATCGACGTCGCCTCGGGCGCGCGCAAGACCGTGAGCGAAGGCCTCGTGGCGCCCGAGGGCATCGACCTCGGGCCCGACGGCCGGCTCTACGTCGCCGAGGTCGGCCATCGCCGCGTGGTCGCCATCGATCCCGCGAACGGCGAGCGCACCATCGTCGCCACCAACCTCGACATCGGCCTGCCGACCTACAAGGACGGCCCGCCGGCCTTCGTCACCACCGGTGTGGCGGTCGGCAGGTCGGGCACGGTCTATGTCAGCTCCGATATCCGCAACGCGATCTACAAGCTGATCCCGGTGCGCTAAGACCACGCAATGTCATTCCGGGCGTAGCGAGGAATCTCCAGGTTCCTCGCTACGCCCGGAATGACAGGCGCCCAGAGGAGCCCCGTATGGCCATCCCATTCATCAAGGAGTTCGACCCCACCTACGGCGCGCCGCAGCGCGTGACGCCGCTGATCCGACGCGTGGTGGCGAAGAACCCCAGCGCCTTCACCTTCATGGGCACCGGCACCTACGTGATCGGCAACGGCAAGGTGGCGATCGTCGACCCCGGCCCCGACATGGCCGACCACGTCGACGCCGTGCTCAACGCCGTGCGCGGCGAGACGGTGACACATATCCTCGTCACCCATACCCACACCGACCACTCGCCCGCCTCGCGCGCCATGGCCAAGGCGACCGGCGCGCCGATCTACGCTTTCGGCGGCCATCCCAAGCCGCCGCCCGGTGTCACCACCGAGCAGGGCGGCGACCACGACTTCACGCCCGACGTCACCCTGCGCGACGGCGAGGTCGTGTCCGGCGCCGGCTGGACCGCCGAGGCCGTGCACACGCCGGGCCACATCTCGAACCATCTCTGCTTCGCCGTGCGCGAGAACAACGCGCTGCTGACCGGCGATCACGTGATGGGCTGGTCGACGGCGGTAATCTCGCCACCCGACGGCAACATGCGCGACTACTTCGCGGCGCTGCGCAAGGTGATGGCACGCGACGAGGCCGTGTTCATCCCGACGCACGGCGCGGAGATCAGGAACCCCAGGCCCTTCGTGCAGGCCTATATCGATCACCGCCTGGAGCGCGAGCAGCAGATCCTCGGCTGCCTGCGCGACGGGCTGGAGAGCATCCCCGACATGGTGGCCAAGGTCTATGCCGCCGTGCCGAAGCACCTGCACCCCGCCGCCGGCCGCTCGATGCTGGCGCATCTCGTCCAGTTCGTCGCCGAGGGCCGCGTGCTGGCCGACGGCCCGCCGACGATCGGCGCGCGCTACAAGCTGCCATAGCTCCTGCCCAGGGCCACGTGCGGCCAATCAAACGTAACGGTCATCCCGAGCGCAGTGAGGGATCCAGGCAGCTTCCCTGGATCCCTTGCACGCTCGGGATGACAGGAGCGTTCAGCCGTACAGGCGCGAGAAGGCCTCCATGAAGCCGCGCTCGAACTCGGCCTGGGCGTGGCGGGCGCGGATGAAGGCGATGCCGGCTTCGCTCAGCCGCGCACGCAGCGCCGCATCGCCGATCAACGCGATCAGCCTGTCGGCGAATTCGCGGTCGTCGAAGCCGCTCAGCAGCCCGGTCTCGTTGTCGAGCACATAGTCCTGCGGCCCGCCGCAGCGCGTCGAGACGACCACCGCGCCGCTGGCCATCGCCTCGGTGCCGACGATTGACAGGCCTTCCTGGTGCGAGGCCAGCGCGAAGATGTCGAGCGAACGGTACCAGTCCGGCAACTGCGCGAAAGCGACCGGCGGCTCGACCACCAGCTTGTCGGCGATCGCGGCGGCGTCGAACTGTCGGATGAAGTCGTCGCGCGGGACATCGCCCCTGATGTGCAGCTCGATGTCGGGATGCGCCGCGGCGGCGCGCGCGAAGGCCTTGACCAGCAGCGGCATGTTCTTGCGCGGATCGGAGATGCGGCCGTTGAAGCCGATGCGCAGCTTGCGCCCGGCGATCGCCGGGCGGCCATCGGGCGAGTAGCGCCCGGTATCGACCGGGATCGCCAGGACACCGAAGAGACGTGCCCTTGGCGTGACGCGCTTCAGGCCCTCATCCGTGTACTTGCTGATCGACAGCGTGTCGGCGCGCTCCAGCGTCTTCACCTCCTGCCGCGCGCTGACCCAGCTGTTGAGCAGCGCGTCGTGCAGGCGCCGCCACGCCGGCCAGTGCCGGATGCGATCGACGCGGTCGGGCTCGTAGGGTGAGGCGATCCATTGCAGCGACGCCAGGTCGAGCGCCGTCGGCCCCCAGCCGGTGAGGTTGTTGCCCGAGGACACGACATGCGCGCGATGGCCCTCGAGCAGCGCGCGCCACGGCTTCCAGGGCTGATGATGCGCCCATTCGAGCTCGGGCAGCCAGGTGCCCACCGCCACGCGCCGGCACGGCCAGTCCGGAACCTCGCGAATCGAGGGACGGCGCGTCAGCGCTTGCCACATCGGCACCGAAAGATCGGGCTCCTCGCTGTAATAGGCCCGCCAGGCCACGGTGACCGTGTGGCCGTGCTTCGCCAGCACGTCGTGCACCATGCGCGCCCGGGCACGCTCCCCGCCAAGGCCGGGCGGCAGGGTCAGCAGCAGGACGGAGTTCGCGGACGGCGCCATGCCGCTCAGCGGTTCTCGTGCACCGTGCAGTTCGACGACGAGCGCAGGGACGCGATCAGCTGGAGGCGGAGCAGGCGCATGACCATATTATAGCACATCTCATTCCCTCTCCCCGCTTGCGGGGAGAGGGTTAGGGTGAGGAGCTGTTCCAGGTTGCGTACGACGGCGGTGCGTCACCTGCCTCAACCCCTCACCCCGACCCTCTCCCCGTAAACGGGGAGAGGGTGAAGACCTACTCCTCCAGCAGCATGTGCTTGCGGTGGATGGTCTTGAACAGCTTGATGCGCCGCTCCGCGCCGACCGCCGGCGGCTCCTTCACCAGCAGGGCGACCTCGCCCAGCATCAGGCCGGTGATGGTCGGCAGCGGCAGCTGGCGTGCCTCGTCCAGCCGGACCCAGCGGATGTCGTGGATCTCGGTGCTGTCCTTCATCGTGCCCTGCACCGCCTCGGCGTCCATCATGAAGAAGCGGGCATTGAAGCGGCGCGGCCGGCCAGGCGGCGTCACGGCGCGGGCGATATAGTCGAGATGGTGCAGCGCCGGCGCCAGGCCCTGGTCGAGGAAGCCGGCCCAATGCCTGGGCACCTCGCCCACCTTGCCGTCGAACTTCTCGCCGATGATCAGGCCGGTCTCCTCGAAGGTCTCGCGGATGGCGGCGATGGCCAGTGCGCGGGCGCGCTGCGCCGTGGCCGCCCGGCGCAGCCGCTCGTCGATCTCGGGCCTGAGCGACGTCGCCACCGGCACCCTGGCGTCGTCCGGGTCCACCCGGCCGCCGGGGAAGACGTAACGGTTGGGCATGAAGACGTGGCCGGAGCCGCGACAGCCCATCAGCACCTCGGGCATGCCGTCCGGATTCCTGGGCTTGCGCACCATGATCAGGGTGGCCGCGTCGCGCGGCTTCATCGCCGGGATCCTGCTGCCCTCGTAGGTGGCGTCGACCGGCCGCTCCTTGCCCACCTCCGGCCTAGGCACCACCCCGCTCAATACCTGCTCGGCGGTCGCCGTGCGGGCGCCCTTGCTGTCGGTCTCGCTCATCGTCTCGTCATCGTTTCGGTTGCGGCCGCCACCATAGTGGAGCGCTTCCCGGCCCGATAGGCCGGGCCGGACAAGGCCGGGTAGCGGGCGGCGCAGGCCTTGGGCGCACCGGGTCGTGAGCGACCGTGCCTTGGCGACGATCACGGGCAGGCGTAGCCTTGGCCCATGAGCGAGGCAGACGCACTGTTCGGCATCCTGCGGCAGGCCGCCGACCAGCAGGCGGTCGCCGCGATCGAGCGCCTGGTGCGCGAGGCGCCGGACCGGGCGCTGTGCCGCGTCAACGCCCTGGCTTTCGCCCAGCAGAACGCATTGGACGAGGAACGGGTCATCGCCGCCTTCCTGCACGCCGCGCGTGCCGGGATCTTCGAGCTGTCGTGGAACGTGCTGTGCCCGGGCTGCGGCGGCGTGCTGGGCGCCAACACCTCGCTCAAGACGGTGAAGCCGGAAGCCTACAATTGCGCGCTCTGCGCCGAAGGCTACGAGCCGACGCTCGACGAGATGGTCGAGGTCACCTTCACGGTCAGCCCGCGCGTCCGGCGCATCGCCGCGCACGATGCGGAGAACCTGTCGTTCCACGACTACAACACGCAGCTTTTCTTCAGCTCTGGCCTCGAGCCGCCCGAGGAGTCGATCTGGGAGAAGATCACGCTGGAGACCATCGAGCTGCCACCCGGCGAGAAGGCGCTGGTCTCCGTGCAGCTGCCGCCGCTCTTCATCATCGTCTTCGAGCCGGTCTCGCACGCCGCGCATTTCATCGACGTCAAGGGCGAGCCGACGACGGAGCGGCGCACCCTGTCGATCGTCTACAACAACGTCAGCGCACCCACCGGCACCACCGAGATGCGCCCAGGGCCCGTTCGCATCTCCTTCGACAATCGCACCAACCGGCGCGCGCTGCCCGGCATCTGGATCGCCGATCACGACCTGCACCACATGATGCAGCAGCGGCGGCCCTTCGTGACCGCCAAGCGCCTGCTGACCAACCAGACCTTCCGCGACATCTATCGCACCGACACGCTCGACGTCGACCAGCGGCTGAAGATCACCAGCCTCACCTTCCTGTTCACCGACCTGAAGGGCTCGACCGAGCTCTACGAGCGCGTCGGCGACCTGGTGGCCTTCGACCTGGTGCGCAGCCACTTCAACCTGCTGCACGAGATCGTCGCCTCCGAGGCCGGCGCCGTGGTCAAGACCATCGGCGACGCCGTCATGGCCACGTTTCCGACGCCCGACCGCGCCATGGCCGCGGCCTTGCGCATGCGCGACGCCATGCGCGATCTCAACCAGCAGCGCGGCAGCGAGGACATGCTGCTGAAGATCGGCATCCACGAGGGCCCCTGCCTGGCCGTGACGCTCAACGAGCGGCAGGATTATTTCGGCCAGACCGTGAACATCGCCGCGCGCGTGCAGGGCCTGGCCGATTCGCGGGCGATCTTCACCACCACGCCCGTGGTCGAGCACCCCGAGACGGCGGCGATCCTCGCCGCCAAGGGCCACAAGCCGGTGTCGCAACAGCGCTCCTTGCGCGGCATCGCCCACGACGTGGCGGTCTTCGAGATTCCATAGTCCCGACTCCGTCATCCCGAGCGCGGCGACGGATGGCAGTAGAGCGAACGCCGCTCCCGGCTCTTGCTCGCGTCCCCGGGGCCGTTAGGCTGCGGGCCGCGGACTGACGATCGGGAGCGGAAAGATGCCGGTGCTCAAGCGCGACGATGCCGAGATCTATTACGAGGTCCACGGCAAGGGCTTCCCGCTGCTGCTGTTCGCTCCGGGCGGCCTGCGCTCGCAGCTCGTCAACTGGCGCCAGAGCCTGGCCGATCCGAGCAAACCGGCCGCTTGGATGGACCCGATGACGGCGCTGACCGACACGTTCACCGTCATCGGCATGGACCAGCGCAACGCCGGCGCCTCGCGCGGCAAGGTGCGCGCGAGCGATGGCTGGCACACCTATGCCGGCGACCACCTGGCGCTGATGGACCATCTCGGCTTCAGGCGCTTCCATGTCATGGGCGGCTGCATCGGCGGCACCTTCTGCCTGACGCTTTGCAGGATCGCGCCCGATCGGATCGCCTCGGCGGTGCTGCAGAACCCGATCGGCCTGCACGAGAACCACGACACCTGGGAGGCCGCGGTCAGTGGCTTCCAGGAAAAGATGCTGGCCGAGGATCCAACACTGACGCCCGAGATCATCCGGAGCTTCGGGCGCAACATGTTCGGCGGCGAGTTCGTGTTCTCGGTCGATCGCGACTTCGTGCGTCAGTGCAGGACGCCGCTCTACCTGCAGCCCGGCACCGACAAGCCGCACCCGGCTCAGACCAGCGCCGAGATCGCCGCCCTGGCGCCCGACATCGAGGTGCAGACCGACTGGCGCGCGCCCGATCACCTGCAGGAATCGATCCGCCGCGTGAAGGCGTTTCTCGTGCGGCACACACCGGCCGCGGTGCAGGCCGCCTAGAAAGTCACCCTGTCATTCCGAGCGCAGCGAGGAATCCAGCGGACATGCCTGGATTCCTCGCTGCGCTCGGAATGACAGCGGAGGCTAACCGGCCCGGCGGCCGAGCGCGCGCATCTCGGCCAGCATGCGCGGCGCACGCTTGGCGTCGATCATGCCGAACAGCGTGTCGCGGATCGGCGCAATGCCGACGAAGCCCAGAATGTTGCGCCGCAGGGCCTTCAAGCCATGCGCGCCGTACCACAGGCGATACATCAGCCCGGGCATGCCCATGGTGATGACGATGCGCGCCGAGCGACCCTTCAGCTTCTCGACGGGAAAGCCGCGCGGGCGGTAGTCGTAGGCGAAGCCCGGCCGCAGGCACTGCTCGAAGAAGCCCTTGAGCAGCGCGGGCATGGCGCCCAGCCACAGCGGGAAGATCACCACCAGATGCTCGGCCCACATCACCGAGTCCTGTGCCGCCCTGATGTCCGGCGGCGGCTCGCCCTTCTCGAACTCCGCCATATTGCGCAGCAACGGGAAGTCGAGCCGCGAGACCTCGATGTTGCGGATCTCGTGGCCGCCTTCGGCCGCGCCGTCGGCATAGGCCTGCGCGAGCGCCTGGCAGAAATGCTTGCCCGCGGGATCGGGATGGCCTTGCACGAGCAGGATGCGCGACATCGCCATCCCATACGACGGCGATGCCCGACCCGCGTTGCGCCAGATCAAATTCGCATCGGCCGCTACTTCTTTTTCGCCTCGTGCTTCATCTCGGCGAAGACCTCCTTGGCCGTCAGCAGCGCCTCGCGCACCGAGGGCAGGCCGATATAACCGCACAAATGCATCAGCGCCTCGGAGAGCTCGTTCTCGGTCCAGCCGGTGTTGCGCGCGAAGCGCAGGTGGATGGCGAGCTCGGGCCAGCGCGCCTGGGCGGTGTCGGAGATCACGCAGATCAGCGCCTTGGTCTTGAGGTCCAGCCCCGGCCGCGCCCACAGCATGCCGAACACCGCCTCGCGCGCGTAGTCGCCGAACTTCTTCATCATCGGATCGTCGTAGACGGTGCTCGCCATCTTGGCGGCGTAGGCCTTGCCCATCAGCTTGCTGCGGATCTCGGTGCCCTTCTTGTAGTTCTTGCTCGCGGCCATCTGCGCTCCTCCTCTTCGTGGATGGCCGCAGCCTAGCGCATGACACTCCCCCCGCAAGCGCGCTGGCATCGCGGCTGATGCTCCACTAACGTCGCGTCCACACAGGATAGCACCGATCGGCGGAGCGTGGCATGGACAGCATCAGCGACATCGAACTCGCCTTCACCAAGTTCGGCGTCGGCCAGCCGGTGCCGCGCACGGAGGATCCGAAGCTGCTGCGCGGCGAGGGAAGCTACACCGACGACATCAACCTGCCCAACCAGGCCTGGGCGGTGATGGTGCGCAGCCCCATCGCGCACGGCACCCTCAAGGGCATCGATACAACGGCGGCGCGCGCCATGCCGGGCGTGCTGGCGGTGCTGACCCACGCCGATCTCGACGCCGCCGGCTTCGGCCCGTTGAAATGTGCGCTGAACATTCCCGATCGCGACGGCAAGCCGATGAAGACGCCGCCGCGTCCCTCCCTGGCCAAAGGCAAGGTGCGTTTCGTCGGCGAGGCCGCGGCCTGCGTCGTCGCCCAGACGCGCGAGCAGGCGAAGGACGCGGCCGAAGCCGTCGAGCTCGACATCGAGGAGCTGCCCGCCGTCACCAACCCGGCCGACGCGCTGAAGCCGGGCGCGCCGCAGCTGCACGACGACGCACCCGGCAACCTCGTGCTCGACTTCCATCACGGCGACAGCGCGGCGGTGAACAAGGCGTTCGCCGAGGCGGCGCATGTGACGCGCCTGGAGATCGTCTCCAACCGCGTCGTGGTGAACGCCATGGAGCCGCGCTCGGCGATCGGCGAGTACGATCCCAAGACCGAGCGCTGGACCTTGCGCGTCGGCTGCCAGGGTGTGATGGGCATGCGCGCCGGCCTGGCGCGCGACGTGCTGGGCGTGCCGCCCGACAAGGTGCGCGTGCTGACCGGCAATGTCGGGGGATCCTTCGGCATGAAGGCACAGCCCTATCCCGAGTACGGCCCGCTGCTGCTGGCCAGCAGGCTTCTGGGACGGCCCGTGAAGTGGACCGACGATCGCTCCGAGAGTTTTCTGAGCGACCATCACGGCCGCGATCACCAGCGCGTCGCCGAGCTGGCGCTCGACAAGGACGGCAATTTTCTCGCCGTGCGCCTGAGCGGCACCGGCAACGCCGGCGCCTACATCAACCCGCCGCTGCAGCCGACGACCAACGCGGTGAAGAACCTGATCGACGTCTATCGCACGCCGGCGATGGAGGTGAACACCAAGGTGGTGTTCACCAACACCACGCCGATCGGTGCCTATCGCGGCGCCGGCCGGCCCGAGGCCAACTACTTCATGGAGCGGCTGATCACAACGGCGGCGCGCGAGATGGGCATCGACCAGGTCGAACTGCGCCGACGCAACCACATCCGCAACGACGAGTTCCCGTGGAAGGCGCCGTCGGACATGCGCTACGACAGCGGCGACTTCACCACCATCCTCGACAAGGCGCTCAAGGCCTCCGATTGGGACGGCTTCGAGGCGCGCAAGGCCGAGAGTGCGAAGCGCAACAAGCTGCGCGGGCGCGGCATCGGCTCATACCTCGAGGTCACCGGCCCGCCGGCCAAGGAGTATGGCGGCATCCGTTTCGAGGCCGACGGCACGGTGACCATGCTGAGCGGCACGCTCGACTACGGTCAGGGCCACGCCACGCCGTTCGCGCAGGTGCTGGTCGACAAGCTTGGTATCCCCTTCGAGCGCTTCCGCCTGCTGCAGGGCGATTCCGATCAGCTCAAGGTCGGCGGCGGCACCGGCGGCTCGAAATCGGCGCTCGTCGCCAGCCAGGCCTTCATCGAGGCCGGCGACCTGCTGATTGAGAAGGGCAAGCTGATCGCCGCGCACGTGCTGGAGGCCTCGGCGGCCGACATCGAGTTCGCGCACGGCCGCTTCACCATCGCCGGCACCGACCGCAGCATCTCGATCATCGAGCTGGCCGACAAGCTCCGCGCGGGCCTCACCCTGCCGCCGGACGTGCCGAGCTCGCTGGACATCAGCCACGTCTCGGACAACCCGCCCTTCTCGTTCCCCAATGGCTGCCACATCGCCGAGGTCGAGATCGACCGCGACACCGGGCAGATCGAGGTGGTGCGCTACTTCATGGTCAACGACTTCGGCACGGTGATCAATCCGATGCTGGTGGCGGGCCAGGCGCATGGCGGCGTGATCCAGGGCATCGGCCAGGCGCTGATGGAGCGCACGGTCTACGACCAGCAGGGCCAGCCGCTCGCCGGCTCCTACATGGACTACGCCATGCCGCGCGCCAGCGACGCGCCGGATTTCTCGATCGAGAATCATTCCGTGCCGTGCAAGACCAACCGGCTGGGCGTGAAGGGCTGCGGCGAGGCCGGCTGCGCCGGCGCCCTGCCCTCGGTGATGAACGCCGTCGTCGACGCGCTGTCGGGCCACGGTGTGACGCATATCGACATGCCGGTGACGCCGGAGAAGGTGTGGCGGATCCTGCACCGCGGCTAGGCGGCGTCTAGAGCATGATGCGGGCGAGCCGAATCGCTGCTGTCATCCCGAGCGCAGCGAGGGATCCAGGGGACAGCCGAGATCCCTCGCTGCGCTCGGGATGACAAGGAGCACAGCCTGTCCGCATCATGCTTTAGCGCGCGCCTGGTCGGCGAAGGCCAAGATTCTCCCGCAGCGTATTTCCTTCGTAGTCCGTCCGGAACAGGCCGCGCTCCTGCAGGATCGGCACCACGCCCCGGGCAAAGGCGTCGAACTGGCCGGGGAAGAAGGGCGGCATGACGTTGAAGCCGTCGGCCACACCCGCCTCGAACCACTTCTGAAGCGTGTCGGCGATCTCGGCCGGCGTGCCGACCAACAGCAGATGACCGCGCGCCGCCGCGACGCGATGGAAGAGTTGGCGCAGGGTGAGATTGTCGCGCCGCGCCATCTGGATGAGCAGCGCCGCCCGGCTCTTGAGATGCTCGGTCTCCGGCACGTCGGGCACCGGCCCGTCCATCGGATATTTCGATATGTCGGTGCCCAGCCGCTCGGACAGCACGGTCAGGGCCGAGGCCATGTCGATGTTGCGGTTGAGCTCGGCGAAGATCTCCTTCGCCTCCGCCGTCGTGCGACCAACCACCGGCATCACGCCCGGCATGACGAGCACGTCGTTCTGCGTCCGGCCGTAGCGCGCGACCTGGGCGCGCAGCCCGTCGTAGAACGCGCGTGCCTCATCGAGATCGTTCTGCGCGGTGAACACCACGTCGGCGATGCGCGCCGCCAGCGCCTGCCCCGGACCGGACGAGCCGGCCTGGATCAGCACCGGATGTCCCTGTGGCGGCCGAGGCACGTTGAGGCCGCCCTGCACGGAGAAGTATTTGCCCGAGAAGTTCGGGATGCGCAGGCTGCCCGGCCGCACGAATTGCGCGTTGGCCTTGTCCCCGATGAAGGCACCGTCGTCCCAGCTGTCCCACAACAGCCGGCAGGCCTCGACGAACTCCGCGGCCATGGCGTAGCGCTCGGCATGCGGCGGATGCTGGCGGCCGAACACGGCGGAGGACTTGGCGTAAGCCGTCGTCACCACGTTCCACGCCGCACGGCCGCCCGACAGATGATCGAGCGAGGCGAAGCCGCGGGCGAGGTGATAGGGATCGGCGTAGGTGGTCGAGCCGGTGGCGGCGAGCCCGAGATGCCGCGTGCCCATGGCCAGCGCCGACAACAGCGTCAGCGGCTCGAACTTGCCGATGGTCGAGGGGTGCTCGTCGTAGCCGGTGGCGAACCCGTCGCCCAGGAAGAACATGTCGAACTTCGCCGCCTCGGCGGTGGCCGCGATGTGCTGCATCAGCTTGAGGTTCGGCCAGCCGGTGGTCTCGGCCTCGGGGTGCCGCCAGCCGGCAACGTGATGGCCCGGCGTCTGCACGAACAACCCGAGCCGCATCCGGCGCGTGGGACTCATGCCTCAATGCCGGATGAAACGATGATACCGAGGCGCAGTCGGCTACGTGTTGTCCAAATTGTCATGGCCAGTATTGGGGAGGAATGAGTGGAGCGCGGTTGCGTTCACTGACCCCCTATACCCTGGAAAAGGATTCATGAACGAACCATCTAGGGTGCGCATAGTACGCGAGGAACGCGACAATCAGGATCAAGGAACAAGCGACTATGTGGCGACTGGACCGCCACGCGTGCTAAGAAGCCCCTAAGTCCCCGTAGCTCAGCCGGATAGAGCAGCGGTTTCCTAAACCGGAGGTCGGAGGTTCGAATCCTCTCGGGGACGCCAAGCCTTCTGCTCACCGCTGCTCGGACCTGCTCAAAAGCGCTTATGCCGCAACGACTTAATCGATTCCGGCTGCTCAGCGTGAGGAGGTACGGCGCACGGTTCCGCAGAACCTTGGTGGTACGATTGGGGGCACAGTTCTTTCACATGAAAGGGACGTGCCCCCATGCTTTCTCAATACGTTCTCACGAACGCGAAGCCCAAGGCCAAGCCATACAAGCTCGCCGATGGCGGCGGCCTGTATGCGCTCATCAACCCCAACGGCTCCAAACTCTGGCGGCTCAAATACCGCTTCAACGGCAAGGAGAAGACGCTGGCATTTGGCGCCTTCCCGGAGCTGTCGATTGCCGACGCGCGCGAGAAGCGCACCGAAGCGCGCAAGCTCCTGGCGGCCGGCACAGACCCGTCCGCTCAGAAGAAACTCGACAAGATCGCGGCGGCTGTCGCGAGCGAGAACACCTTCGGCGCGATCGCCAAGGAGTGGCTCGCGAAGGCCGAGGAGAACGGCGCAGCCGGCCCGACCATGGAGAAGAACCGCTGGCTCCTGCTCGATCTGGCGGTCCTTCTCCACGACCGGCCTGTCACCGAGGCGAAGCCCGCCGAGATCCTTTCGATCATCCAGAAGGTGGAGAAAAGCGGCCGGAAGGAGACTGCACGGCGGCTCCGGGGAATGATCGGCACCGTCTTCCGGCACGCCATCGTCACCCTCCGGGCCGAGATCGACCCTACCCAGCCCCTCCGAGGGGCGCTGGCGCCGCGGCAGACGAAGCACTGGGCGGCGATCACGGACGACGCCGAGTTAGGCGCCCTGTGCGCCTCCATCGACGACTATGACGGCTGGCCGACGATCAAGGCTGCCCTGCAGCTCATCGCCCTCACCATGACCCGGCCAGGGGAAATCCGGGGGATGCGACGGTCGGAGGTGAACTTCCCGAAGGCCGTGTGGCGCATCCCGGCCGAGCGGACGAAGATGCGGCGGGAGCACGACGTGCCCCTCTCCCGCCAGGCCATCGCCGTCCTGCAAGGCATCTGGGATTTCTCCAGCACCGACCTGGTTTTGCCGTCGATCCGGTCAAACCAGAAGCCGCTATCCGAGAACGCGATGAACGCGGCCATCCGGCGCCTTGGCTACACCAAGGACGAGATGACCTCGCACGGCTTCCGATCCTCGGCGAGCAGCATCCTGAATGACCGGGGCTTCAACCCGGACGTGATCGAGGCGGCGCTGGGCCACCAGGACCAGAACGAAATCCGCCGCACGTACAATCGGGGCCGGTACTGGCCGCAGCGGGTGGCGCTGATGCAGGCGTGGGCTGACCTCCTGGACGAGTTCAGGGATCAGTTGCGAACCACTCGCAAGGTGGCATGAGTAGGTCCGAGTAATCGGGGGGATTGCGGAGAAATCCGAATCCCCTCAATCTTTTCGTGCTCATTGAGCTTGTCCCTCAACGAGTCGCTGGCGACTCCTTCTCAAGAAGGATCACGGCGATGAGGCTTGTACCAAAGAAGGAAGCGTGTTGGCTGCTGGGTATCAGTCGCGCCACTATCGATAGGAGGGTCGGCACCCCTGGCTTCCCGCAACGCGTGAAGCAGGGCATCCGGGTCTACTATCGAAGCGACGAGATCGACACCTACATCCGCTCGCTCTCTGTCTCTGCGTAAGGCGTCACAAACGACTTCCTGAAAAGGGCGGAGGCGCTCGCTTTGCAAGGCGGCGCCTCTTGCCCTCAAGAAAAATGGGGGAGGCTATGACCAGTCCGGCCAACCAACTGCGCGTCGCATGGGAGGCTTTGAAAACCGCGCGTGAGTTTCACGCGGCCTACCAGAGAGAGCGTATCGTCGTCACCCCGGATGATTACGTGACGACTCAGCTTTCCCTTGCCGCGAACACCGCCAACGAAGCGCGGCAGTCAGACGCCACAGCAAGCATCATCGCCCCCGACGGCACTACCGTCACCGCTGACTACCTCTTTGCTGAAATCCTCGAAGCCGAAGCTGAGGTACACACCTACAACTACATTTTCCGCCAGGAGTACGGGAAGGAGTCACGAGGTTACGCCGAGGCAAACCTTGAAACAGTGCTCAAGCTGATGCGCTACCGCCCAAATGATGTTCATGTCTACCAACGGCTTGTGATGGCCTACGACTACCTGGGAGACAAGAAGGCGTACGCGAAAACCCTCACCGACGCGCTCGAACTCTTCCCTGACGATCTCTTGCTCAATCAGTGGCTCGCTGAATCCAAGATGCCCAAGCCGCGCAAGAAATTTCTCGGTATCTTCTAATGCCGCCACGTGACTTCATCCCGTACGGCCCTGCCTTTGATCCGCGTGCTCGCCGCGCCAACCTTGTGCGCTTGTGGGAAAACTACCCGCTCCGCACGATGGAGCAGATCGACAATTTCCATTTCTCGGTAATCAAATCGGCCGTGGAGCATCTCGGAGCGCATGGCCTGAATGTGGACGTGGTGGATGCGCTCGACGAGTGCCTCCGAGAGCTTGGCGGGGAAAACCTCATCCACCTCCCGATATTCCCCGAGCACTATGTGGACGACCCTGAGATCAATATGCACCAAGAGCTTTCTCAAGCTCGCATCGATGCTTTCATCCGCTTCTCGGTTAAGACCGTCCTCGATTTCTTCCAGTCTCTTCGTGCCGCCAACCTTCCCGAGTCCGGCGTCGGCACCATCCCGCTCATCGAAGCTCTACCAACGGGCAGAGCGCTCGCGCAGATTTCCTACAGTGAGACCTTCACGACGCTCGTGAATGACAACATCGAGACACCCCTTTTCCCGTACACCTACAAAAACCTTGAACGCAATCTCAAAACCGCCAACGGACTTCACGCAGACGACAGCGTGAGAGACATCCGCCGCCTCAAGCAGCCATTCGACTCGCGGCTATTCGGCATGGAGCTAGTCAAACACTATCTCGGGGGCACGCCCTGGGCTTCGTTCTACCAAACCCAAGTGCCTTTCGAGATCCCCGTACACCGCCGCTTAGAGCACACCGCAATCGTCGCAGGCTCGGGAGCCGGCAAGACGCAGCTCCTTGAAGCGATGATCTTGAATGATCTCAAGCGCGACGACCCGCCCGGCATGATCATCCTCGATTCGACGGGACAGATGACCGGCCGCCTCCAGAAGCTCGCGCTCTTCAATGAGCGGCTACGTGATCGCATTGTCATCATCGACCCCGCGCACGCACCGTCGCTCAACATGTTCGACGTGTTCACGCCGCGCTTTGAACGCTACACGGCCGATGAGCGTGAGAACCTTCAAAGCGAGATCGTGTCTCTCTTCCGCTACGTCTTCGCTTCCAGCGAGTACGACCTGACCGCGCAGATGGGCACGGCCTTTGCCTATGCGGTACGAGTGATACTCTCTATCCCCGGTTCGACGGTAAACGACCTCCGCCGCTTGCTCGAAGAGAACCCGCGAGGCGGGTACAAAGACTCGACTTTCAAGCCAGCTATCGAGGCGATGGGCGAGGACACCATCGACTTCTTCGCACACCACTTCTTCGCTCAGAACCTTGTCGGTACGCGCCTCTCCATCGCCCGGCGTATTCACAACGTCGTGGGCGTGCCTGCCTTTCGCCGGATGTTCACCGCGAGCAGCAACGCCCTTGACCTGTTTGAGGACATGCAGCGCGGCGCAATCGTGTTGGTAAACACGAACGAGCACTTGCTCCAGGACAGCTACGTGCTCTTCGGCCGCTACATCATCGCCCGCGCTCTCGCCGCGGCGTTCGAGCGCTCCACCATCTCCCCGAATCTGCGCCGCGAGTCGTACCTGATTGTGGACGAGGCGGCTCCCTACTTCGACCAGACTTTTGAATCGCTCCTCACCCGCGTTCGCCAATTTCGTTTGGGCGTGGTGATCGCCTTCCAGCACCTTGAGCAAGCGCCGGAGAAGCTCAAGTCAGCTATCGCGTCGAGCACGTCGGTGAAGTTTGCCGCGCGTCTCGGCTTCGCAGATCGGCGCTGGCTCGGTCGAGAGATGGAAACGACACCAGAGTTCATCCAGGCGCAGACCCAAGCACCGGGCGATCGTCCGGCGTGGGGGCAGTTTGCGGCTTTCGTGCGCAACCACACGCCTACCGCGATCAGCCTCACGATCCCCTTTGGCGCGCTCGGTCGAGAGCCGCAGATGTCTTTCGAGGAACATCAGCAGCTCTTGCAGCGCAACCATGCGCGCGTCACGCACACGGTAGCGCCCGCCATACCTGCGCCCGTTGCGCCAGCGAAGGAGCCGGAGCCGGCAGCGCCCGTTCCCGACATTTCCCCCGAACGTGAGAGCGCTCCGCCTCCCCAAGCCGGCGCACCGCCAGAGGCCACGGAGCCTGCACCTCCGCCCGTTGCCCCGAAGCCGGCGGCTACTCCCCAGCCAGAGGATGGCGAGCTACCAAAGGAATGGGGGTGATATGATTGGACGGTATTGCCGCAGCGCTACTCATGAGGAGGTGTAGCCCTTGCGGCGCGATTAGCCATTAGCACTCTGCGAGCATGGATGCTCCCACCAAGAAAAACTCCCGCTGGTCGCGCACCCCAAAGCGCAATGCCCATAAGCTCAGAGAGACGCCGCGGCTTCTCGAGATTTTGAAGCTCCTCCATCGGCGCCGCTACGCCCCCTCAAATGACATCCATGCGTGGGTGGGCGGGCATAAGGACAGCGTGCGCAAGCTGCTCGACGACATGTGGGATGAGCCGAACTGCCTGATCAACCGGCCGATGCAGCAGCGCCAAAACGCCGACGCCAACTACACCCACATGATCTATGAGCTCGACCGCGCCGGCGCCGATCTTCTCCGCGTCAAAGGCCTGCCGAAGTACGAGAAGACCCACCATGCCAATTTCGAGCACGAGGTGCTGGTCAACCGCATCATGCACTCGATCGAACTGGGCGTGCGGGAGCGCCCAGATGTGAAGCTGATCACCTGGCCCGAGATCATGGCGTCCGGTCCGTTTCCCCAGAGCACGCTTGAGAGCCCGGTGCCGATGCAGCTCCCGTACAGGCTCACCGTACGCGACGGGAAGGATCTGAAAACACAGGACCTCATGCTCTCCGCGGATGGCGAGCCGTTCGGATTGAAGACCCCCGAAGGGTATTTCTTCGCGCCCGGGTACGAGGCTGACTGCGCGACCGAGCCGCTCAATCCCGAGGACTATAGGCGCTCCTCGATCCGCAAGAAGATCATGGGCTATCGCTACGTGATCGAGAACAGCGTGTATCAGGCGCGGTGGGGTCTTCCCACGCTCTATGTGCCGTTCTTCTTCCCGACGATCTCACGCATGGAATCAGCGATGCGGTTGCTGACCGAGGAGACGAAAGACAAGCCTGCACTCCGCCGCTTCTTTCTGTTCAAAGTCTTCCCCACGCTGACGACGTACGGCGGCCAGGCACCAGCTACCGGGCACGTATTCACCGAGCCATTTCAGCGTGCCGGAATGGCGCCGTTTTATCTAGGTGGAGCAAAGGAGGCAGCGAATGGACATCGAGAAACTGAAAGCGCTCATCGCCAAGCGGGAGGAGATTGACGACGAGATTCGTGAGGTAGTGGGCGGCGGCAAGAAGGAGAGCAAGCCGCGTGTGTGTAGTCGCTGCGGCAGCGCGGATCATGCGACGCGCTCTTGCCCGACAAAACCCCAAGAGTGAAAACGCGAGGGCGGTCAAGCGACCGCCCTTTACTCTACGCCACTACGCCTACTGCGAAGCGATGAACTCCTCGGCCCTCTCCAGGCACTTGATGGCGTTGCAGATGTCGCCGTGCCCGAGCTGGTCGGTGTCCTTCCACTCGTCGCCGTCGCGGTACGCCTTGGTCAGCACCGTGTTGTAGTGGCGATCATTGAGCCACACGGTTGCCGTCACGTAGCCGACGCGGAACTTCGCGGCGGGCTGGTTGGATTTCGCCATTCATATCCTCCTCCCGCAGCGTTGATCGAGTGCGGGTGGGGGAGGACTCGAACCTCCACTTCGCGGGTTCATGGGCGCCTTACCGCGTGTGCTTCCAATCGCACTCCCCCATCCACACTCGATGCCTACGCACAGGATACCATGCAGCACGCGGTACAATGAGGGGCAGGCACTTTCACACGGAGGCCTGCCATGGCTATCGACTTCGCGGCCGTGAAGGCCGGTGTCTCGTTCGAGGAGGCGATCAGCTTCCTCAAGCTCATCATGAAGCGCGAAGGGGAGCAGTACAGATCCCCATGCCCGGTGTGTCGCAAAGGCGGAGACAGGGCGCTCGTCGTCACACCATCGAAGGGCTTCTACTGCCACGCAGCTCGCAAGGGCGGCGACGTAATCAGCTTCGTCGCGCATGTCCAAGAGTGCGGCCAGCGCCAGGCGGCAGAGCAGCTCTCGGAACACTTCCTAGAAGGAAGGGTCTCTACCGCGGCGCGGAAGGGCTCTTCCCGTATCACGTCCGAGTCCGACGCGCCACCAACCGACGGTTTGCAGCCGCTCGACCATCTGACGACCGCGCATCCCGTGATCGAGGCGTTGCAGCTCTCGGAGACGGCGTGCCAGGCGATCGGCATGGGCGTGGCGGTGAAGGGCATGATGCGGGGCCGGCTCGCGATCCCCCTGCGGCTCCCGGACGGCACGCTCTGCGGCTACCTCGGTATCGCGACCGACGCTGACATGGCCCCGCTGCTCAAGTTTCCGCCGAATCTGGACGAGCGCATCTCGCCCAAGAAGGCCGACGATGCGGTGCGCCAGTTTCTCCGGCTGGCCGTCAACAACGGCTGACGCAGCCTGAGCAGCTAGCGCCGGTGCGTTTGAATTGGCACAGCGCTAAATCCAACGCGCTTGAATTAAGAGACCGAGCCACGCAGCTCGCGATCCTCGACCACCGTGGATAGCTACTTCGCGCCACCCGCGATGCCACAGCCCTGTAAGGCTGAGTGTGGGGTGAACTCGCCGCCTTCATGGCGGCGATTCTTTTGGAGGCGAGGAGGCGTGAGGAAGTAACAGCCTCGACCATTTTGTTGACGCCAGCAAAATGGTCGCCATGTCGCAGAGCAAGCTCCACTGGTTCAACGGCACCACCGTCTACTTCGACGTGTCCCTGGAGCCACTGGAGCCGAGCGTGCGCGGCCGTGCGCTCTACTTTCTCGCCCGCCGCATCACGCCGGGGCAGACCTACGGCACCTTCACCTTTGCGGGCTACCAATTCGTTTTTCAAGAGAAGCCCGCCGGCGCCCTCACCCTCTACATCGTCCGCGACATTCTCATGGAGGACTCATGAGCTACGAACCGAGCGTCATCATCTCCGAGGACGACGACAGCGTGCTGGGCTTCTGCGCGTGCTGCGGCAGCGGCTTTCAGTGCGGCCTCGCATCCGTTGGTCTGCAAGCGCCCGGCCTCTTCGGGAGCTGGCCCGACACCGTCATCATCGAGTGCCCCACCTGTGATCGCGAGTGGGAGTACGTCCTTGAGACCGGCGAGCGCGACGGCATCGGCGACGGCCTCGATCACAACCGTGACTAATCCCCATCAACAGGTGCGCCGCAGAAGGGTAGCCGTGCTCGCATGGGACAATGTGAAAGGACAATTCCGTCCTTTCACATGGAGACTTGCGATGCGTATCAAGAAGCGCATCACGCGCTGCGCATACTGCCGTCACGAAGTTCATGGTACGGGGATGCCGCACAACGGCATCCTCTACTGCAGCAAGCCGTGTCGCGAGCTGGGCATTGATCGCCTCGCGAAGGCGGACGCGATCGTGAATCCGATCACGGTGCGCTCGCCCTGGTACATCGTGCTCGCGGCCATCGCCACGCTGCTCACGATGGCGGTCAGCGACCGCGTGCTCGCCCAGGAAGACATCTACGAGAAGTGGCGGCAGCCCGGCAAGCCCAACTCGTCTTGCTGCAACGGCCACAAGATGGTGGACGGCGTGTGGACGGGCGACTGCGCCACGACCCGCGCCAAGTTCGAGCGGGGGAGCTGGTGGGCCTTCGTCGCCAAGCAGCGTATGTGGGTGCAGATTCCCGACGAGAAGATCGTCACCTACAAGACCGACGACATCGAAGCCCATCTCTGCTTCAGCGAGCAGTACGGGCACGTCTACTGCTTCCGTCCGCCCAAGCTGGGGATGTAGCGATGCTTCGCCTCATGCTCATCCACGGGCGGCACGATCCCAACGAGGAGATGTCCGACTGGGGCTTCAACGGGCCGGACATCGAAGGCGTCGAGGCTCTGCACGTCACGTACCAGTCCACATTCGTCCTGCACTTCGTGGACAAGAGCGCGGCCCAGAAGGCCCACGCACAAACGGGCTGGCCGCACTTCGACGACGACGCGCTCGAGCTTCAGTTCCACGACGACATGCTCATGACGCTTCCGGTCGCTTGCGACGGCGAGATGGCCTTCTACGGCGATTGGGAGTTGCAGGTCTGCAAGGAGGCGGCACATGGCTAAAACGATCATGCTCGATGGCAAGGTGTGGAGGTGGAGCGAGGTGCTCCGGCTCCGGCGCGAGCAGCGGAAGGCCGAACGGCAGCCGCACCCGACACTCTTCGAGCTCAAGCACGACGTGCGACCGCCGATGCAAGCCAATGCAGATCAGCGGTACGAAGAGCCGCCGCTGTTCAAGCTCTAGGACTCGCCCCGCTTCGTGCGGGGCTTCCCTTTGGCATGGTAGAATGAAGGCTTACTAGCTGACGCGCTGTGTTCTGCCCGTTCGTCGTCAGCGGCGGGCGGAGTACAGCGAATATGTATGGATCAAGAGGAGTGGAGGTGGGTTGAGGGGTGCGAGGGTCGATATGAGGTAAGCAATCAGGGTCGCGTCCGTTCGCATTGCGGGCCGACAACGGTAGTGATGAAAACGACGCTCACGAATGTGGGCTACTACCAAGTCTGCATCGTTGATCTCTCGCGAAAGAGGAAGCACCGCAACCTCACGGTACATCGTCTTGTCGCCAATGCGTTCATCCCGAATCCCGCTGGCAAGCCGTATGTCAACCACCGAGACAATGACAAGCACAACAATCGTGTCGAGAATCTTGAATGGGTGACGCAAGCCGAGAATCTACAGCATGCTCGTGCGCAGGGACGAATGCGACTCCCTCCGCGTTTCCTTGGTGAGAAGCATTGGAATGCTGCACTCGATGAACAACAGGTGCATCGCATTCGAGAGCGCTACCAGTACGGTTTGGCGCAAACTCTGGCCGTAGAGTACGGTGTTTCTCGCACGACCATCATGCGGGTTGTTCACCGCCGCAACTGGGCACATATCTAGCATGGTACGATTTATTGCGGACACTAGCAGAGGAGTCCGCAATGGCCTTGATCCTTCACAGGGGTGCCGAGCTGGTGCCCTACGAGCATCTGTGTTCTGTCCCCGTCCCCGAAGCGACCGCGTCGCACATCCCGCTCCCACACCATCACCTGGTGGACATGGTTCGGTATGCCCTCGGGTACTTCAAGCACGAGATCATCGAGGAGGCGCACGCCACGACGCCGGACGGGCTGGAGTACTTCGGTCTGATGAAGCTGCGCTCGCCCCACGGCGATTACGTCGATACGTGCGGCCTGCGCAACTCGAACTCGAAGCGCTTCCCCATCGGCATCGCCTTCGGCGCGGCCGTCATGGTGTGCGACAATCTCAGCTTCCACGGCACGCACGTCGTGCGTCGGAAGCATACGGCTGGATCGAAGCGCGATCTGCCAGGCCTGGTCGCTGGCATCGTGGAGCCGCTCGCCGCGCAACGTGAAGCCCAACGCATCAAGATCGATCGCTACCGGGCAACGGATGTGACCGACGAGAAGGCCGATCACATCATGATGAGCCTCTATCGCCAGGGCGTGTACGGCGTGCAGAAGATCGCCGACATCGCGCGCGAATGGGACACGCCGAGCCACGATTGGGGATCGAAGACCGCTTGGCGCATGTTCAACTGCGTCACCTTCGGCCTGACGGGTCGGGTCGCCGAACAACCCCAGCTCACCCGCACCCTGCATGACGTGCTCGACGCGGAGTGCGCGGCATGATCGGCAACGCCAAGCGCGTCTACGCGCTCGCGGGCTTCACCGTTGAGGTGCGCCCGCGCGGGTACTTCTACCGAAGGACCTACACCCCGGACGACGAATGGCGCGGCCCCTACAGCAGCGCCACATCCGTCGCCCTCATGATCGCCCGGCAGCTCGGCAGGGAGATCACCAAGCGGGACGAGCCTCACCAGCTCCCGCAGTAACGCGCCCAGGCCAGAGGGCGAAGGACACTCCTCGCTATCCACACTGACGGCTCGCCGCGCGCGGGCCGTTTCTTTTGATACAATGAGGGCTGTCGAATCATTCCGCCCGGTCGCATTTTTTACGTCATGCGCACGCGACGCTCATAGACCGGGGACGTTCTGCACCGCCTGGCAACGAATCGACCCCGTTGTCCTGGGCGGAATGCTCCGACGACAGCCACTAAAACGCCGCGCACCACTCAAAGCCAAGAGCCAGTCTGAAACCGCGCTCGTCAAAGAGAGCATCCAGGCCCTACTCCGCGCCATCGTCATACAGAGGGATGGTGGCTGTATCCTGCGCCACATCCCCGACTACCTTCATGGGCAGCCACCTTGCAACGGCCATACCAAAGCGGGCGAGCTGATCCTCCAGGCCGACCACCTCATCACAAGAGCCAACGGCGCCACCTTTGCCGATCACCGCTTGGTGGTCTGTGTCTGCAAAGGCCATCACGGCTGGAAGTCAGTCGGCAGCAACATGCGCAAGGCGCAGTACGACGCCATCGTGAAGCAACTCATCGAGCCGGAGCGTGTCGCCTTATGGGAGGCAGCGGAGCGCGATAGCTGGAAGCCCACGCGCTATACCAAGAGCGACTGGCTTAAAGAGGAAGCCTATTTACGTATTAAACTCGCAACGATGCAGCAGCCTCCATACCCTCGCCTTGCGCGGGCTGGGGGTGACGAGACAAGTGGTTACAAGGAAGGAATGTCCTCAGACTTTTGCTAAAAGCTTTTGGCTTCACGAGTCAGCGTTTCCAATCCTTCTTTAGTCGCCTTACAAAATAGTTCGCGAGGGGCTAGCACCAAACCGGAGCCGAGCCCGAACTTCGTCAAAGCCCACGCGATACACCTGCGGGTCCCATCTTTTGAAAAACCTTCGAGCGTGTAGAATTCTGCTAACGCGTCTGAATATTTTTGGGCAAGAGCAATAACCGCTTCCTGAGACTGGATTGCTGGAATTACGCGCCCCGTCAAACCTTGGTCTGTCCATTCAATCACGAACTCGGCAGTTTGACACCGAGCTCTAATCTTGGAACTCACTGCCCGCTGGCAGTTTGCTTCCATAGGAGCCGAGGCCCTCATGGTTGCGAGTATCTGAGCCTCTGATTGGGCGTTGGCCGGAAGGCTCGCGCCAACAATGGCTGCACCCGCGAGCATCGCGGCGGCGCTCTTCAAAAGGCAGTTCAGCACAATCGCCCCCTGTATTGCGGAATCGTGCCTCGGTTGATCGGGCGGCGCAAGCCAAGCTGAAAGTTACCACAAACGCCATACAGCAAGCACGGCCATGATGACCGCCAAGCTCAGCACAGCCGGCACCCCAAAGGCACCAGCTTTGAACTTGCCCCATTGGATGATGAGGGCGTGTGGCGGAGAAGGATCAGAAGAAGACATAGGCACACCTCGGGAATCATCATTCGATGATCGTTTCCTCCCGGATGGCGTTATGCCTTGAGGGTTATAGGGCCACAGCGTTTTGCGCGTGTAAAGGAGAAAAAGGCACACGTTCTTGCGTTGTTTAATGCTGCATTTCCAGCACTCGCAACATCGTTGCGCGCACTGAGAGCCCTACCTTGCTGTGGTAGTATGAAGCCGTATGGCCACTGGCCGCCCCACCAAGTTCACGCAGAAGCTAGCCGAGACAATCTGTAAGCGTATCGCCCAAGGCGAGAGCCTCCGCACCATCGTCAAGGACGATGACATGCCGTGCGCGGCCACTGTGTTCACTTGGCTGCTCGATCCTGCGAAGAAGGACTTTCTAGAGCAGTACGAAACGGCCCGGAACGTCCAGGCGGAACTCATGTTCGAGGAGTTGCTTGAGATCGCGGATAACGGCGAGCACGACGAGCTTGAGCGAACCACGAGCGACGGCGACACCTACACCGTACCCAACACCGAGTACATGCAGCGCTCTCGCCTCCGCGTCGATACGCGCAAGTGGTATCTGTCCAAAGTGCTGCCGAAGAAGTTTGGCGACAAGATCGCTCACGTCGGCCCGAACGACGGACCTATCCAGGTGGAGGGAGTGGAGATCGTGGTCCGCCGCAAAAAGTAGCGTATGCACGTCGGCTTCGAGGTTCACGAATCTCACTTGCCGCTCTGGGAGCGATCCGATTGGCGTTACGCTTTCCTCATGGGCGGGCGCGGCAACGGTCGCTCCGGCACCGCCTCTCGCTACTGTGTCTCTCGCCTCTTCGGTAGGGAGTACACGCGCGGCGCTCTCATGCGCGCCGTCCATTCAGACATCAAGACCTCATCCTGGGCCGAGGTAAACGACCGGCTCGAGGAGCAGAACGTCACCGAGGCCGAAGGCCTACGCATCCGGGACATGGAGGTCGAGTACGGTTCCAATAGCCTGCGCACTCACGGGTTCAAAGCGTCTGCCGGCTCACTCACTGCCCGCCTCAAATCGCTCGCGAACTACAATCTCGTGTGGGCCGAGGAAGCGGAGGAGATCGGCGAGCAGGAGTTCATGACGCTCGACGACACCCTGCGCACGACTAAGGGCTCCATTCGAATCGTCCTCACGCTCAACACGCCGGCGAAGACGCACTGGATCATCAAGCGCTTCTTCGACTTGGACGAACCACCGAACGTGCCCGGCTTCTTCGTACCACGTCTCAAGCCCGAGTATGCGGACCAAGCGCTCTACATCCCCGGCACCTTCCGCGACAACCTCCCGAACATCGACCCGGCCACGGCCGAGCGATACGAGCGCTACCGGCAGACCAAGCCTGCCTACTACTGGCAGATGATTGAGGGCCTATCGCCCGAAGTGGTGCTGGGCCGCATCTACTCCGGTTGGCGCGAGATCGATGAGGTGCCGCACGAGGCACGCCTCATCGGGCGCGGCTTGGACTTTGGCTTCGACCCTGACCCTGCGGCTGTGCTCGCCATGTACTGGTACAACGGCGGCATCATCCTTGATGAAGAGCTGTATCAGACCCAGCTCCTCAACGAGCACCTGGCGAATAGCGTCAAGACCAAGCCCACGCCCAACGCTCCCATCGCGGCCGACAGCGCCGAGCCGAAGTCGATCGCTGAGATGCAAACCTACGGCTTGAATGTAATCCCCTGTGAGAAGGGAGCGGACAGCGTCGATCACGGCATCAAGCACGTGCAGAGCTTCAAGATCAGCTACACGAAGCGGTCGAAGAACCTCAAAGCGGAGTACGAGAACTATGCTTGGCTCATCGATAAGAAGACTGGGGAGAACCGGGGCATCGAAGATCCGAAGTGCCCGAACCACCTCATGTCGGCGGCACGCTACGGCCTTACGACGCTTGTGCCGGCGGGGTCGGTGTACGACCCGCAACGGAAAGACCGAGAGCGGATTGAGGTGTCGGTGACGAGGCGGCGGTTGGCGAAGAATCAGTCGAGGTAATCTCACTCATGCATCGTCCCGTAGCTACTTGGTCAGCTGATCGACCCTACCACGTGCATAATCTATCCTGTTACGTCCATAGTTGTCAGTGGGCTTTTGATCCAAGGCCTTTCTGTACTCTTTAAGTGCTTCATCCCGTTTGCCCGTATGTTCCAAGACGATCCCTCTGCAAGTGTATGGGTCTGGGGTTTCGGGTTGGAGCCTCAGCATCTCGTCGCAATCGGACATCGCGCGCGAGGTATCGCCCTTCTTCAGGTATGCGCCCGCGCGCAAGCTCAGAGTTGCTGCCGGGCTTCTAGAACCTAGGCGCAGAACCTCGCTGTGGTCTCGAATCGCGCCGTTGTAGTCGCCACGTCCATCAAGAACACCAGCACGCGCCACGAGGTACCTGATGTTGTTTGGGTCAAACCTAATCGCCGAATTGAGATGTTCGAGCTCTTGGTCCGTAGGTCTTATTGGTGAGTGGGGAGCCCGGCCCTGAAGCTGCTGTGTAACCTGTTCCATCCGCTTCTTCCAGAGAGCGAAGTACGATCCCCAGTGCGCTTTCGCTTTCACGTCCACCGGCAAGCTTGCATCACCTAACAGCCTTGCACAGGCAAACAACTGAGCGTTCCAGTCTAGGGACTTGTCGTTCATGCACACTTGATACTCAAACATGCCACCTTGCGCACCAACCTCGGCGGCTCCAATTGCCGTCCCGAGAATGCAACCAACGACGACTAAGTGCTTCATGGCTATCCCCCGGCACCTCGGCGTACTCTATGCTAGTGGTATACTGAAGCGATGGAAACCGTCTTTGACTTCGTCAAAGAGCAACGCGACGACTACCGCACCCGGACCGTTCAAATCGCGGAAGGCTACGAGTTCTCCCAGTACGAGACGCTCCGCACGATCGAGCTCTACCACAACAGCCGCTTTCTCAGCGGCAACAAGGACACTCTCGACCGCGAAAAGCCGTTCTTCAACATCTGCAAGTTCCGGGTGAACGTCGCAACGCGTGCTACGGACCTCGACACGAAGGATGTGCAGATCCAGTCCGAGCGCATCACGGATAAATCCTACGTCGAGACCTTCCTGCTCAACCTCAAGAATCGCAACTGGATGAAGTCATCAGGCTTCGCGCGCTTTCTCAACAGGATGGGCGCAACCCGCGCGAAGTACGGCGGTGTGCTGATCAAAAAGACCGAGCACGACGACAAGCTGGAGCTGCACGTCGTGCCGTGGCTCAATGTCATCACCGATCAGGTGGACATCCGCAACGGCGTGAAGATCGAGCGCCACTACCACTCGCCCGCTGATCTGCAAACGCTTGCCCCGAAGAACTGGACCAACATCGAAAAGGCCATCGAGACGGCCAAGACGTCGCGCGCGGCGCACGCGGCCGACCCCACGGGCATGGAGAACAAGACACCGGGAGACTACATCGAGGTGTACGAGGTCCACGGCGTTCTGCCAACGTGCTACCTCCGAGGCACTAGCGACAAGTACGGCGAGGAGTATGGCTCCGAGAATGAGTACCAGCGACAGATGCACGTGGTCGTGCTCGACGAGACGACTGTCAAGGACAAGAGCAACGTGAAAGGCGTCACGTTGTTCGCCGGCCTTGAGGACGATGACCCCTACAAATACCTTCCCTACGAGGAAGTGGACGGCCGCGGCCTCGGAGTGGGTGTGATCGAAGACCTCTTCGAAGCGCAGGTGTGGACCAACGACGGCGTGAAGCACAAGAAGGACATGCTGGAACTGGCCGGCAAGATCATCTTCCAAACGGCCGACAAGAACATTGCTGCCAGGAATGTGCTCACGGACGTTGAGACTGGCTCCATTCTCGAGCACGCGCCAGACAAGCCGGTCACCCAGCTCAACAACTTCCCCGCCTCGCTACCGGCGTTTGACAAGCTCATCGACGACTGGAACACGCAGGCCGAGCGCGTCTCCTCGACCTTCAACGCGATCACCGGGGAGAGCATGCCGTCCGGCACGCCCTTTCGGCAGGTCGCCATCCTCAACCAAGAAGCCGGTTCGCTGTTCGAGTACCGCAGGGAGGAGGCCGGCCTGTTTGTGCATGAGATCTACTTCGACTGGCTGCTCCCGTATCTCGTTCAGCAGATCAAGAAGGACAAGGAGCTGGTTGCCACGCTCGAACCCGATGAGCTGGAGCTGGTCTCGGACGCCTTGGCCAAGAAGGAAGTCAACGACTTTGCGAAAGAACAGATTCTATCTGGCGCCATTCCCGATCCGATCGATCTGCAGGGCATCGACGCCGCCGCACGCGAATCCAGCATGCGGCAATCGCGCCGGGCTTTTGTCGGCTTCCAAGACCTGTTCAGCGACTGGGCGGGTACCGTCGATGTGATCACCACTGGCGAGCAGAAGAACAAGGCCGTGGTGCTTGAAACCCTCTTCAATGTGTTCAAGACCGTCGCGACCGCGCCGCAGCTCCTCCAGGACCCTGTGATGGCCCGCCTCTTCAATCAGATCGTCGAAATCGCCGGCATCTCGCCCGTGCTCCTCCAGGGCCACAAGCCGGCCATGCCCACACCCGTTGCCCCGGCCGCGCCTGAAGCGCTGCCGGAGACGGTTGCCTCTTAACGCGTATGGAGATCAACGACGACCAGCAACGACAGATCAGAGCGTTCATCGAGAATAAGCCGATGGCCGCGGCGGTGTTGGCGGTCCTGATGCCTGACGATGAGGAGCTTGGCGCAGGCGTGCCACTTGCGGACGACGCGGAGTACGGCCGCGCGGTGAAGGTCTGGCGTGGCGCGCGCGATCTCATGAGAGAGCGCGTCTCCGAGCTTGAGCGGATAGCTTTCCGTAATCCACAACCCGTGCCTTCCAATCCGGCGCGGTGAGTGGGTTATCATATTAGAAGCCTGCCGGTTATCGGACCGGCGTAACAACACCCCTTATGGCAAATGAAGACGTGGTAGTGCCCGCCGCAGAGGCACCAGAGGCGCCGGAAGCCCCTGAGATCGAAACTCCGGAGGAGCCTGAAGCTCCTGAGCCTGAAGCCGATGAACCGCAAGAAGACCTGGTGCAGATCCGCAAGGATGCCAAGGCCTTTCAGGATCAGAAGCGACGGGCCGAAAAGGCTGAGGCGCGTGTTCGAGAACTCGAAGGCAAGCCCAAGCCTGCCGACCCGGAAAAGGGCGGCGAAGCTCTGTCTAACCTCACCAAGCGCGTAGTGCGCGCGGAACTTGCCGGCCTCGGCATCAAAGACCAGGCCGAACAGGATTTCGTGATCGCTGCCGCCACGCGTCTCGGCATCGAGCCCAGCGCTGCAGCCACCGATGAGATCGTGGCAGCGAAGCTGGAGAAGATGCGCGAAGCGAAGGCAACGAAGGAAGCCACGCCGCCCCCGAACAAGGGAGGCCGCAACGCCAAACCGCAGAAGAACGCTTGGGACATGACCGACGAGGAATTCCAGCGCGAACGATCGCGCGTCATGTCGGGAAGGGCATAGCCATCTTAGCAACGTAAGAAATGGCTTATAAACACCACTTCTACCGTCCCCGATGCTGTCTCGACGTTCTACGACCGAACCTTGCTCACCAAGGCGAAGCCGTTGCTCGTCCACACCAAATGGGGGCAAGTGCGCGACATCCCGCGCAACAACACGGATAACATCCGTTTCCGCCGGTACTCGCTGCTTTCGGCAGCAACCGACCCTCTCGTAGAGGGTGTTACCCCGTCTCTCGCGTCGCTCAGCGTGACCAACGTTGACGCGACTGTGCAGCAGTACGGCAATGGCGTCCTTATCACTGACAAGCTCAACTTCACGACCCAGGACCCGCTCCTGACGGAAGTTGCGGACATTCTCGGTGAGAACGCCGCCAACACGCTCGACCAGCTCACGCGCGACGAGCTGGCGACGACGACCACGATTCAGTACGCCTCGACGGCGACCGCCAACAACGAAGTCACCTCCGCGATGAAGATCACGAAGGCTGAGGTTCAGGAGGCCGTGCGCACGCTCAAGGTCAACAACGCGAAGAAGGTCACGTCCATGGTTTCGGCCTCGGACGGCTTCAACACGTCTCCGCTCGATGCCTGCTTCATCGGTATCGTGCATCCGAATACGACCTACGACCTCAAGAACATTCCGGGCTTCATCCGTGTAGAGGAGTACGGTCAGCGCACGGCTATGCCGGGCGAAGTGGGCGCACTCGATGAAGTTCGCTTCATCGAGACGACCAACGCCAAGGTTTACTCGGCGGCTGGCTCCGGCTCGATCGACGTGTACGGCACCATCATCATGGCGGCCGACTTCTACGCGGTCTCCCGCATCTCGGGTGAGGCGATGAAGAACATCGTCGAAGGCCCGGGCGGCAACTCCGATCCGCTCCACCAGCGTCAGACTTCCGCTTGGAAGGCGACGTTCGTGGCGACGATCCTCAACGACGCGTTCGGTCTCTCGCTCCGTCACGCGGTATCGTCCTAATTAGCATTAACGTTCATTCAACATGGCTAGAAAGCAAGTAGCACCCGCCGAGCAAGCGCCTGAGACGGCCGAGCTCGACACCAATACCGCCGACGTGGCGGTGGAAGTAGCACCCGCCGAGCAAGCGCCTGAGACGGTCACACCGCTCAGTCCCGCTCTGGGCAAAGCCGCTCCGATGGGCAGCAAGGCCCGCGCTATGCGCGACAAGCTCGCTTCTCAGCCCAAAGTCCGCGTCTACATCCCGCTCGCCCCAGGCGAAAAGCAGGGAGTGACGCAATCCGTCGTTCTGAACGGGTACCCCATGTACATCCGAAAGGGTGAATACGTGAACGTTCCGCAGTCTGTGGCTGAGGTCCTGGAGATCAAGCTCAAGCACAAGATGAGCATTGAGAACCACCCCGACCGCATCAAGGCGGACGGCAAGGTCAACCTCGTTTCGTTCGGCGCTTAACAGCTAAGTCACTTACATGGCTATCACAAGCACACAAGACAATGGCGATGGGATCGCACGCTTTGCGTCCGGCTCCTACATCGACACGGGCACCGTGGCGGCCTTCGACATTACGTGCGGCTTCCGTCCGCGCTACGTCAAGGTCATCAACGAAGACGGCGACTGCATGATGGAGTGGTGCACCGGCATGGCAGACGGTGAGGGTATGAAGACGGCTACGGCCGGAGACATAGCCCTTGTCGCCAGCAACGGCATTACTCCGCTCGCGGACGGCTTCACCATCGGTCTCGATACCGACCTCGTGGTTACCAGCGAGCAGCTTCGCTGGATCGCGTTCGGCTAATTAGAGAATCAGCGGCAACTCTGCGGGGTTAGTGCGCGCCGCGGCACTTCTAAAGCCCCTCGCACAAGCATCATGAGCAAATTTGCAGACGAAATCGCAGAAGCAGTCGTCGGCCGCATGCTGAACCACGTCCCGAATGTGGACAACGCCGTCACGTGGCGCGTCGCGAAGAAAGCGGCCTCAGCCTATACGGGCGCTACGGCGAACAGCCACGGCGACCACGACGGTACCGCTGACCCCTACACGCTCTTCACGGTCACCGGGGATGTTATGATCTCCGACTTCTTCGGCGTGTGTAATACGGCTGTCGTTTCGGCGTCCGATACCGGCACTCTCGAAGTGGGCGTTGCCGGCAACACGGCGAAGATCATCGCCCAGACAACGGCAGGCTCCGGCACCATCGCCGCCGGCGACGTGATCACCGATGCGGGCTCTGAGGCTGGTGTAGACGTGAATGCGCACTCCGGCGCAAAGCACTACATCGCCAATGGTGCCGACATCATCGAAACGCTCGCGACCAACAACTTCAACTCAGGCCAGATCGACTGGTACTGCGTGTGGGCACCGGTCGAAGCAGGCGCCCAGGTGGTCGCAGCATAGTTACCTCTGCTCTCACTCTGTCCCCTCCGTCGGGACAGGGATGAGAGCGGAAATTAGCACTTACCATCACCTTCTATGTCAAATCCTGTAACGCCAGTCGAGAAAGCGCTACTCAATGCGGTCACGGCAACAACCACCTCTGAAGCGGTCAACGTCGAAGGCCTCCGTCGCATTGGCTTCCAGTTCAAGCGCGCCAATCACAGCGCCGGATCTTCCGCTTTCACCGTCGAGGGCACCATTAACGGAGCAGACTGGACCGCACTCAATCTCATTGTGAGCAACGCTACCAACACGAACGCGCAGACGCGCACCCGTGTCGCGACTGTGACCTTGTCGTCTGATACGACTGCCCTCGCATTCCTTGAAGACCTGGTCGTGCTCAAGGCCGTCCGCGTTAAGGTCACCGAGACTACAGACGGCACCCACAGCGCGTGGATGATCGCAAGCCAATAAGCACTATCTACCCGCCGCCATGCCGTACAACGACACATCAGGAAAGACAGGCTTGCTGCAAGACTGCGAGTTTTGGACGAACCTGGGTGACGGCACGATCACCGGCGACGCGACGCTGAAAGCCGTGTTCACGCGCCTCCTGAACATCCACTACGGCGAGACCCTTCTGACGTTGCAGCTCGCGACCGGCCGAGACGGCGTCGAGGACACGAACTACACCGATCATCAGTTCTCGACCTTCACGATCACAGAGAACGTGAACAACTACCAGTTTCTGACCGATGAGGATGGCAACACGATCACGGATATCACCGGGGTCATGATCCAACCAGAAACCTCGAGTGAATACCGGCCGCTCACCAGGCTCACGCTCGACGACCCGCGCGCCATGCTCGTCATGTCGCCGAATACTGACAACACCGGCACCCCGAGCGCCTATCTGGAGAAGAACAACATGATTTTCTTCGATGTGCTGCCGGACTACACCAAAGCGGCAGCCGGCAAGCTCTTCTATCGCCTGGTGCCGTCCTACTTTACGACAAGCGACACGACCAAGGAGCCTGGCTTTGTGGAGGGCTTCCACCGCCGGCTTTCGCTGAAATCGTCTCTCGATTGGCTTCGGGTCAACAAGCCCGAGAACGCGACGCTCCTCGGCGAGGTGAAGGGGGAGATCGCGATCTTGGACGAGAAGCTCGACGCCTACGTGCGGCAGAAGAATCCAACCAAGTCCATTATCCGAGGCTCGTCTCACTCAACGCGCTGACATGGCAACCCTCACCAACATAGCCAAGAACCGCTACGTGGCCGGCGCCGGAGGCGAAGTCTTCTACGGCTTCCTCTTTCTCTTCACGCACACATCGGCGGCGACCGGACCGACGCTAACGAATGCGGCCAAAACGAGCGCATCGCTTACAAACGTAGCTAAATCATAGGTATGGCAGACAATTTTTCATTCACGGAAGGCAGCGGCAAGACTGGGGCAGCAGACGATATCGGGGGTGTGCTGTATCCGCGCGTGAAGATCGCGCAGGGCGCGGACGGATCGGCAACGGACGTGTCTTCCGCAGCGCCGCTCCAGGTCTCGCTCGCGAACCACGGCGCGAACGCTACGGCTGTCAAGGTAGACGGTTCCGCGGTGACGCAGCCGGTTTCGCACACCGCACTCACCGAGCTTGCAGCGGCGATCGACACCGAAGTTCAGGTGGACGTGGTGGGCGCGCTTCCAGCGGGTACCAACAACATTGGCGACGTGGACATCGCGAGCATCGCGGCAGGTGATAACAACATCGGGAACGTCGATATCGCGTCAATCGCTGCCGGCGACAACAACATCGGCAACGTGGACGTTGCCACCCTCCCCGCCGATCCGTTGGGCGCCAATGCGGATGCCGCCGCGACCGCGGGCTCGACCGGCTCCATCTCCGCCAAGCTCCGGCTCGCCACGTCCCAACTCGACAGCATCAAGACCGCTGTGGAGAACTTGGACAATGCCATCGCCGGTTCCGAAATGCAGGTGGACATCGTCTCTGCCCCTACCCTCACCGTGAACTCTCACGCAGTCACCAATGCGGGCACCTTCGCGGTCCAGGTAGACGGCTCCGCGCTCACCGCGCTCCAGAAGATCGACGACCCGGTGCTCGTTGACGACGCCGCGTTCACCCCTGGCACATCGAGCGTAATGGTCGCGGGCTTTCAGGCTGATGAGACCGCGACCGACAGCGTCGATGAGGGCGATGTAGGCGCCGCGCGCATGACGCTCGACCGCAAGCAGCACGTGGTTGCGGAGCAGGAAACCGACACCATCCGCGTTGCCGGTACCGCGTACACGGTCAAGCGCGCGGCCATTGTCGCTGCCTCCTCAGGCGAAAACACGCTTGTTGCCGCCGTTGCGTCGAAGAAGATCCGCGTTCTTTCAATCGCGGTGATCTCCGCCGCGGCCAACAACATCTACTTCAACAATGCGACTGATGGCGCTGTCTTCGGTGGCTCTACTAACAAGATCCAGCTCGCGGCCAACGGCGGCTTCGTCCTACCGCACAATCCTCACGGGTGGTTCCAGACTGGCACGAACAACGAAGCGTTGCGCGCAAACCTGTCGGCGGCGAGCGCCGTCTCCGGAGGCCTGACGTATATCGAAGTCTAAATTCCTTGCTATGACTTGGACCACAATCGGCGACCTCAACTCAACTGATCAAGGCTCTGTAACCGTCCACACCATATGGCGACAGTAACCTATCTTGTTGTCGCGGCAGGTGGGGGCGGTGGTCGCGATAACTGGTCAAGCACCCGTGCAGCGGGTGGCGGTGGTGCGGGAGGCTACCGAACTGCCTCAGGCTACACAGTCACCTCAGGTACGCCGTATACCGTCACCGTCGGCGCGGGCGGTGCCGGTGGTGTCGTTTCTGGAGGAACGGGCTCAAACGGCAGCAACGGCCAAGATTCGGTTTTTGATACGATCACCGCGATAGGCGGTGCCGGTGGTGGCGGCCACGATAACGTCGGCAACAACTACGCCGGTTCGAACGGCGGCTCAGGCGGCGGCGGATCAAACGGCGTAGGGGGTGGCACGGGAACAGCCGGGCAAGGCAGCAACGGTGGCGCGGGTGGCGGCACGGGAAGCAACTACAACGGCGGAGGCGGGGGTGGCGCGGGTGCAGTAGGTGGCGCAGGAAGCGACAGCGGAACTGGTGCCGGAGGCAATGGCTTAGCTTTCGATCCCGGCACCGGCTCAGTCACTCGGGCAGGTGGTGGCGGCGCGAGCGGAACGTCTGCGGCATCCTCGGGCGGCTCGGGCGGCGGCGGCGCGGGAAACAACGCGGGAGCCGGTACGGCGGGCACGGCTAACACGGGCGGTGGCGGTGGCGGCGCTCGCGGAGGCGACGGGGGAGCGGGAGGCTCGGGTATCGTCATCATCTACGCCCCCACGGGTACGATAACCTCAGCAACGGGTGGCACCTTCACGCAAGGTGGCGGCAACGACATTTGGACTTTCACTTCTTCAGGAACCTGGACACCGACGATTGGAGGTAGCGCCCGCCAGCTTGCTCTCACGGGAGTTGGCCAATGATTTATGCAGAAAATTCTCCAGCTCGATTCAAAACTTCTTCGCACCGGCCGCACGCGCAGCCAGTTTGATGACACGGGCGGCATCTGGGACGCCGCCCAGGGTCTCAACCCATACCTCGAAAGTGACACGTACCGTGGTCTCGTCGCACTAGGATCGACTCCGACGGACAAGACGGGATCAGTCGTCGTAGACATCCCTGTGGCATACGCAAAGATCGAGTCAGGCTCCACATACACTCTCTATATCCTTGGCCTCTCTGGTCATTTTTACAGCGTCAACGTAAACGAAGCCGTCACTGACCTTCGCTCCGGCACGCCGATCAACGTTCCGGCGAATGGTATGGCAATATTCAGGCCGCGCGCGGCGTCGGCCGCCACCATGCTCTTCGCGCGCCAAGCTCGCATCGGCACGTGGGACTTAAGCGGCACCTATCCGACCGGTTGGAATGACACCGCATACGATCCCGGCACATCCACGCCGCATCGCCCGATGCACCGGCTCTTCGATCGCGTCTACTACGGCAACAAAAACTACATCGGCATGTTCTCTGACGACGGTACCGCCACCATCGTCCACACCGCACAGGCGCTCAACCTCGAAGGCCAGGAGACCGTTACTGCATTGGGCGACGACGGCCGCTACCTAATCGCTGGCGTCTCGCGCGCAATCACCGAGTCCTACAATGGACTCAATCGCGTCCGCCTCATCTTCTGGGACGGCAACAAATCATCTTGGGATTGGGAAACGGAGATCCCGAATGAGACATCCATTCGCGGCATCCGCCGATCCGGTGACATCGTTCATGTCTTCGGTAAGAGAGGCGCGTACACCGTTTCGTTCGGCACCGGCGTCAAGCCGCTCTATCTGTTTGATTCGGACGAGGCCATTGCTTTCGACGCCCTTAACTACGGTCACGTCGGCTCCCTTGCGTCATGGGGCGATGGGATCATTTTTGGCAAGCTGGGCACAGCAATTTCCAAGATGCTGCCGGGCGATCCGCGCATAGTCTTTAACCCGCTCCAGGGCTTCACCGGGGAAATCTCGCTCATCATCCCCGACTTCCTCGAAAACAAAGTGTACGTCGGTACACGCTCATCGAAGCTCTACTCATACGACCTCACTACGGCCGGCGCCTCGTCTACGCCGCTCACCACGCGCTTTCTGAACCTCGACGGCAGATACCATGTCGAGCGCCTTTCGATTACGCTCCCGAACGGGATCGGGGCGTCCGACAGCATTGCAATCTCCATTGCGGGGATCGATGGCACTTCCGCGACACTGTCCACCATCACCCAGGCCTACTACGGCAACCAATACTTCCTGAGCATCCCCCTCCCCAAGCAGATCACCACAACGCACGCGAAGTTAAGCGTTACAATGTCCGCAGGCACGCCTTCGTTTGCCGACATCGCGCTCTGGGGCACCCCGGCAACACAGTAGCTATGGAACTGAAATACACAGAACCGGAAGCAGTCAGAAACACGCCGCCGCAGCGCTTGGAGACGCTCTGGGGGCTTTTTCCGACAACAAGCAGCGCGCCGACTCACGTGCCGAGAAACCTCTACGAGCAGATCGTCGTCTACCGAAACGGCGCGACGCTTCGCCTGTACATCTACGACACCGCTAACAATGCATGGCGCTACGCCACGCTCACCTGATCTATGGCAACACCACTACCCAATCCGTTCTCCATCGAAGGCGCCAAGCGCATTTCTGAGGTTGCCGGCCAGAAGCTCGCCACCACGCCCATAGACGCCTCGACCCTCACGGCTACCCCGCCGATTCAGACGCCCGCGTACACCCCGCCGGTCTTCAATCCTTCCACGATCGTACTTCCGCCAATCCAGAACACGCCGGAGCAGGATGCGCTTAGGGCGAAGCAGGACGACCTCATAACGGATATCGATTCCGGCACCACAAAGCTCGGCACCAAATCTGCGCGCAAGCTAGAGCTCGAAACGGCGCAGGGCATCCCTCAGCTCAACAAAGACATCCTCGAACTGTACGACCAGGCGAACCAGATCGACGCCGCGTCTGTCCAGATGAAGGCGACTTCGGAAGACCGACTTGCGCCCACCTTCGCCATTGTCGGCGAGCAGGCTTCGATCGATCGTCAGGCCGCCGCCAAAAAGGCCGGCATCGCTGCTATCGCAACGGCGAAGCAGGGCAAGCTCGCCCTCGCCCAGGACTACGTGACGCAATCGCTCGCAGCCGAGTTCGATCCGGTCGAGGCTGAGATTGCGCACAAGAAGTTCCTGCTTCAAATCAACATGGACAATTTCAATGTGGAGGAGAAGCGCCGAGCGGAAGCGCGTATCGAGATGCTCGACCAGCAGAGGAGCGCTCTCACGGAGTACCGGGACCAGCGCGCCAAAACGCTCGACATCATGCTGGCGGCCGCCGGCGCCGGTGCGGACAACGCAACGCTCGCGAAGATCCAGGCAGCGTCCTCCCCGGAAGAGGCTACGAGACTTGCCGGCGCAGTGCTGGGAGCGAAGTTCCAGGATGCGAAACAGCAGCAGGAATTTGAGAACAGCATCCGCCTGGCTCAACTCGCCATTGATCAGCGGAACGCGAGCGGCGGCGGCGTCACAACTGATCCGCTTCAGGCGCTTGCCTACGCCCAGCAGTACGCATCGACGGGCACTATCCCAACTGGCCTGCCGAAAGGCACGTTTGGGGTTGTGGCGCAACTCGCCAAGGAGCTGCCGAAGCCGGACGGCTCGATCATCGACACCAACACCGGGACCAAACCGGCCATCTCGGATGCCAGGATCGACGGCCTGGCCGCGCTGTACGACATCTCGAAGAAGGTGGCGGACCTGAAGCAGCTCGATACCGAGCGTTCAAAGGGCCTCATTTTGGGTGGCTTGGGCAAGGTTTTCGGCGCGGCTGATCAGCAGCGCTACATCGATCTACGCACGGAAATTGTGGACCTTCTATCCCGCGCCCGCACTGGTGCCGCGCTCACCGCCAGTGAGGAGAAATTCTATGCCGATCAGCTTCCCGGTCGCGTGTCCAACGCCTTCTTCCTCGGGGTGAATACCCAGGACCGCATCGACAACTTCGCATCGAAGATCAACGACACACTCGACACCAAGCTACGGGCGAACCAGGCGGCGATTGTGGGCTACAGCAAGATCAATATCGGCGGTCAGGACTTCACCGTGGGCCAGATCGTTACCAATGCAGACGGCGTGCAGGGCCGCGTGCTCGCGGACGGGTCCATAGCCGTAATCCAACAATGATATGGCAATCGTCAGCGCAACAGAATTTTTTGGAAGCAAGCCGACGCTAGCGAAGCCCCGAATCGTGCCGGCCGAAACTAAGCGGCCGCCCACCTATATGGAGCGGACCGCCCAGGCTCAGCGAGCAGGCATCGAAAAGGTCAAGGAAGGGCTTGCAGCTCCCCAGACTGCAAAGAACCCTTTGGAGGTGATCGAGGGGAGCCTTAAGGCGGGTGCCGGCATCATAGAAGCGGCTTTCGCGCCGGTGTCGGCCGCCGTATCTCCGGTGATCAGCCCGGTGATCGAAGCCGCCGCGGATAAGATCAGCGACGTTCCGGCCGTCCAGCAGTTCGCTCGGTCTCGAGCCGGCGAGAGAACGGCGCGGGTGCTCGAAAGCGTGCAGAATGCCACCACCATTGCCGGTGCGATCGCACCCACCCCTGCCAAGGGCCTAACGACAGGTGCAGCGACGACAAAGGCAGCAGCCGCAAACGCGGGCAAGGGCCTCATCAGCGCTGCTGGGAAAGGGGTTGAAAGCACCGGACAGAAGATCCAAAGCTCAGTGATCCGCCCATCGATCCGTGACGTGAAGGACGGCTTCAATATCGAGAACGTCGCGAAGTACGATGTGGGCGGGTCTCTTCCGGAGACCATCGCCAAGTCTCACGTGAAACTGAACCAGCTCAGCCAAGAGCTGAAGGCGGAGCTGAAGAGTTCGCCGGTAAAGATCAACCTCAAGGAAACCCTGTCGGAGACGACGCGCCGCCTCGGCGCCGAGAAGGCCGCTACGTTCGGCGATAACGCTGCGCTCGATCGCGTCCTGGATCAGATCGCCGATGAAATCGAGCGCGTTGGCGTTTCCGATGCGGACCTTGTCACTGCGACGAACATCAAGCGTGGTGCGGGTCAGAAAGGCTCCTGGGCGTACAATCGACCCGATCCGGACGCGTCCGCAATCGAGCGCGTGTATACCGAGTTCTACAACGTCCTGAAGGAGCAGATCGAGGTGGCGACGCCGGATGGCAGAATTCGGGCCATCAACCGTCAGATTTCGGAGCTGATCCCCATCCAAAATGCAGCGCTGCGCCGATTGCCCGTCGAGGAGCGAAACAACGCCATCAGCCTTACGGACACCATCGGGTTTATGAGCGCGCTGTTTGATCCGAAAGCGCTATTGCTCGTCGGGGCGTCAAAGGCCGCTCGAAGCGGAAAGGTCGGTGAGATGCTTTCCAGGACCGGCCGGAAGATGCAAGGCAAACGCTAGCGCGACCAGACCAGATATATGAAAAATCCTATCGCAAGCAGTGCAGCCCACAACATCCAATCAGCTTACACCCGATTAGCAATCGCGCAATGATATGGCCGGAAACTCCACAGACCTCGTCGATCAGTTTCAGACCGACCATGACCTGCTCATTGAGCTGCGCACCGAGATGCGCGGTCTCCGTGCAGACTTCAAGGACGCCAAGGCCAACTACGTTACCCAGGCCGAGTTCTGGCCGGTGCGCATGTTGGTGTACGGCTGCACCGGCCTGATACTCACAGCCGTCGTCGGCGCGCTCATCGTCCTCGTGATAAAATTGTGAGGTATGGCGCAACTTTTCTATCGGCCAGTACACCCGTGGATCGTCACCCAGCGCTTCGGCGCCAACCAAGTCTGTATTGATGTCGCTACCGGCACGAAAATCATTGCCTGCGACGGCCTCAATCCTCCACCGGGCTTCAAATCGGTCTACTCGATGATGAAGGGCCACAACGCCCTCGACCTCATGGCAACCCGCTGGCAGCCCGTATACGCAGCCAGGGAGGGCGTGGTGAGCGAAGTGGAGACTGAAGCCAGCCGAGGCCTTGGCGTCGCCATAACGCACGATTTCGGCCCCGAGGGACGCTTTAAGACCCGCTACTGGCACTTCGCCGCCATCGACGTGCATCTCGGCGAAACCGTCTCGACCGGCCAGCTCATCGGCTACGCCGACAGCACCGGCTATTCGACCGGCGACCACCTCCATTTCGAAGTGAAGCCCCTCAACCCGGACGGCTCCAATATGTACCAGGCGAACGGATTCTTCGGAGCGACAGACCCGACGCCGTACATGTTCGACGAACCGGCCGTCCAGGCTTCCTTCATGCGCCAGCTCGTCGAAGTGCTCGCTCGCTATTTGGACCTTCTCACCGACAAGATGCGCATGATTAAGACGCCATCCGCCTAGCGCCTTCCCTCGCGCCCCTTCGACCTTGGGGGTTCGGCACGAGCGAGGGCGGTGGGCAGAAGCCTGCCTTAGTAACTAGCAACACACGTATGGATTTCCTCAATCCCGCATTATTGGCAATCGTCCCCCTCACCGTCGGCTTGGTCGCGGTGGTGAAAGGCCTTGGCATCCCCAGCCAGTTCGCTCCTGTCGCGTCCATTGTGTTTGGCGTGGGGATGGCGTGCTTCGTCGCCTCGTCTACCAGCGAGATCGTCCTGGGCGGCATAGCTATCGGCCTCATGGCGAGCGGCTTGTACTCCGGCACGCGCGCTGTGGTGGGCGCCTAGCTCCCCACCAGTCGCTCTATACAACTCCGGGAGCCTCGAAAGAGGCTCTTGGCGGTTGTGCGTAGCCGAAATACACTCTCCTGCACGATAAGGAGCTTAATGGTGTCGCAAATCCCCGAAGAACCGTCAGAAAACTTTGAGACCAAGTTCGTCTATACAGCAACAGTTGTTTACCCACCCCAGCAAGAGACCGACCAGGACAAACTTCCCTCACGACTATATAAGCTTTCCAGTTCGCTCAATGGTGGCGTCCACCTCGACCTTTGGCTTTTTGTCGTCTCCTTGTTTACCGGCTTCTTGCCCGCAGCCGCGGTATTCCTGTACCTGTGGTATCCGGCCTACTTCACGCTAAGCCTTTTGCTTCTTGCATTCAGCTTCCTCGATATTCTCGTTCTTACCCTTGGCCGTGTTGAGGCATTTCTCTTCCGGCGAATCGCTAGGCGGATAGGCTAGCCGGGTTCCCATGCCACCCCACGAACACATTAGTGACTTGGTCTGCATCGCGGGTATCGTGATCAGTTTCTGGATGTTCCTTCGCGTTGGTGTAGTGCTGAGCTTAGGCAGCGAAGCGGACCGCCAAATCACAACGGAAAAGTACCAGATACTCAGAGAACTAATCTTCCGCGAAATGGATGCTCGCACGATGTTCTGCACCCACGTTCTCGCCGTTGTCGTCGTACTAAAAGGTAGCGCGAGAATGCTCTTCATCGGAGGAGGGATCGCAATTGCTGGGTCAGTCGTTCTCGCGGCATGCCCATCTCTTGCGCAAAAGATCGCGGAGATGATCAGAGAACTCATTCAAGCCAGAACTTAGGAATGACAGCCCCACCCCTGAATGAGAGATTCGGGGCGCACAGGAAAGCTTATGTGGACAGAGGGTTGGTGAAGCCGAGCCTTTCCCCAAAGGGCCGTGAGTGCTTCTTGGAACAGGCAGAGACACAGATTCAGAGGCCCGGAGACGGCCGTTGTCTTTTTCCGGGCTTTCGCATCTGTACCCCTGGCTGCCTGTGATGATTGGCTATTGTTGCGCGGCGACCGCGTGTCGCTCGATCGACGGCGCTTTATTGCAGTGCGTGACCCGCGCGCCAGCAACCAACCATCTCGTTTAATCAGGCTCCTTTTTCTATAGCGCTGATCCTGTGCAGGGCGCTTTTTCCTCTGTCGAAGAGCAATCTCGGCAACACAAAAGCCGCCCGAAGGCGGCTAGTGTGATGAGGTGCCGATTAAGGCGCTGAAGGTTCCAAAGGCTGAAACGCTCTGCGCCTTATCCTTAATCTTCCTCATAGCCATACTGTACCATCCTCTGTGAAGCCGGAATGAACCGGTGGGGATAACGGCAGTGTCCGAGCCCAAAAGGCATCACTACATCCCAGTTTTCTATCTCACGCCTTGGGCTCAGCGGCGTGGCGAACTGTATGAGTTCAGCAAGCCCTACAAGAGGGTCGTCGGGAAGTGGCGGCATCCGAAAGCCACCGGCTACAAAGTGGGCCTCTACACGATGCCAGGCGTCCCGCCGGAGCACGCCCAAGAGATTGAGAAACGCCTGATGGGAATGACCGACGGCTCCGCTGCGCAGGCGCATCGGATCTTGCTAAGTGCCAACACAGCCGAGCCGTACATGAGCGCTGAACTCCGCTTCGCGTGGGCGCGCTTTATCTATGCTCTCATTTTTCGGAGCCCCCATTACTTGGATCGCATCCGGGCGAGCTACGCGGAGGACGCTGCCCGATTGGTCGACTCATACAGCGACCTCTACGATTCTCTCCGAGCGCCGACTGATCCTGCGACGTTCGAAGAGTTTAGAGCAGGTTTCCTCGCGAATCCGCGCAACCTAACCCCGCTCAACGTACTCCGTGCGTTGATCTTGGGTGGCGATGGCCCGCTTCACATCTCTGCCATGCATTACCGCGTCTTCCAGCTTCCAAGCTCAGTGAAGCGATCATTCCTTACCTCGGACCGACCGATCATAATGACGAATGGTCTGACAAAGCCGGAGGGCCACATAATCGTTCCACTCTCCCCCACTGCGCTCTTTGTGGCCGATAACACTGATCGTGCGTTCAAGTACGTGCGATCGCTGTCGCCACCAACACTCATCCGCCACGTCAACAAGCAGGTTGCGGAGCAGTCTCACCAGCTCGTTTATTCGCGAGACGAGTCACCGCTCCAATTCATCACACCGCTTCTTGGGAAAGGCGTGAAGGCTACTCCGGTAGGATAGCTGGGTGGATAAACGGCCGCTTGCGCGCCGACCAGTCCCGATCAACGGCGGCGGCTCTGCCATCTTACAAGACGCCACCCAGTACCCTTTTCCCGGCCTCTCGACCGGGCCTGTGCCTCCGCCTATCGCTCCGCCTCCCTGTTAGGCTGTTCTGTTAGGCCGCTCTGCTTCACGAACGGCCAATAAACCCCGCATTTCCCGCACTTGTTCGCGACGGCCTCCGGCCGCGACTTCCTTTCTTTCTTGGTTATGCCTCACTTCCGGGAGCACCCGTACCCAACCCCCACCACCTCCAGCTCGCCCCCGGGGGCTCGCTGCGCCCACCTGGCTACCGGCTTCGCCGTCGCCTTGCGGGCTATCGAACAAGCCTTCGGCTCGTCCGATAGTCCTCGACGACCGGCGAAGCCGGATGCGTCCGAGAGATGTCCGAGACAAACGGACACTTCCAAGAAAGAAAGGAAGTCGCGGCCGTCGCCCCTGCTCGCCGCTCACAAGTGCGGGGACACTTCTCAATCTCCAAATCGCGCTCATCGAATCACACTCATCCGGCCCTCAACCGCAATCCACACACGCACACGAAAAAATACGGAGGGCCGCCGGTACAATGCATGAATGCCCGCTTGCAGGTACTGCGACCACTCTGGAGCGATGCACGACTGGCGCACTCCCCTTTGTTCCTTGAAAGGCCAGATCGGCCATTCCTGCCATCGAGAGCATCCCAAGCGCATCCGTGGGCGTTGCACTGTTTCCGGCTGCGACTGCACTGGCTACCGGCCCAACAGCAACGAGCAGCGACCTGCGAATCCCCTCATTGGACGACTGCGTAAGAGACGGTAATCGGACGCCGTAACGGACACCTTTTCGGACACGCTCGCCAACAGGCGAGACGCGTCCGAAGTCGGCTTCCGTTACGGCGTCACTTCTTGACCACGCTGAATGTCGAGCACCCCGGTATCGAAGCGACCACATTCCCCTGATAGCTCTTCCCATCTGTGGACGTGCCCACCAGGCCGATCATCGAGAAGCCGTACGGCTCCTTGACCCAGTTCATCGGAGTGAGCTGCATCATGGAATCGCTCAACGTGCCCTGCATCATGAACGACCCCTCCGGCACGTTGGGGTTCAGCGGTGAAGGGCCAAAGGCGAACAGCACGAAACTGGTGCTGCCGTGCTTCTGCTGCACCGTGAGCGTGAGCTTGGTCATGCCCTGCGAGCAGACGTAGGAGCCTTCGTAGTTTTGCGCCAAAGCCACAGACGGAAACGCGACCAAGGCCGCGAGCATAAGTCCCCGCATGAGTCCTCCCCTTTTGCGTGCATTTCAGCCCGGCGCACACGGAGAGTCAATTCCCCCCCAATGCCCCCAAACGTGGTGTGATAGGATGGCGGAGCCGGGGTTGTTCACCTGGCATTTCGTCCTCAGCGACGCTCTCCGCAAAGCCGCCCGCGCATAGGCGGCTTTTGCGTTCACTCGGTCCACTGCTTCACATGCCCGTTGAAATCGTTTGTGCCTCGCACCAGGCCCGACAGCTTGGCGACCAGCTCCGCATCGGCCGAGCTGGCGTGCCGCAGCTCCTTGTCCTCGATCGACAGACACGCCTGCCGGAGCTTGTCGGGCAGCTCCTCGAGGAAATTGCACCCCCCGATGAGCCGCCTTTCGCGGACGAGGTTCGCGTGCTGATTTCGACCGTAGAAGCCCAGGTCGGGCACGACGACCTGGCCGCGGTATTGATTGAGCAGGAGGAGCCCGAGCACGAGCGCATCAAACTCGCCCAGCTCCGCGCGGTTGAGCCGGGCGATCACGGCCGAGCTCGGCTTGAATGAGAACGGCTCGCCGGGCGTACAGAGCACGCGCTTGAGGACGGGCGACACGAGAAGATCCCCGATCATAGCGGCTACCTCCTCATCACCATCCACACGGTCGAGGGACTCGGCCGCCAGGAGAGCCCTAAGCAGCGTTCGCTTACCGTTGCGGACCGTGAGCGTGTTCTCGCCCTGTGGGGCGATCGTGTAGAGCACCTCCGCCAGCTCGCGTGCGCGCTTGTAGTCGATGCCTTTGAGGGGGTTGAAGCAGTGGACGAGCGGGTCGAAGACGCGCGTCTGATGGTGCAGCTCGCGCACCTCGTCATTTATGAAAAGGTAGCCGCGCTTCCTGGGCGGCCGGACATCCTTGGTGAAGCCGATATAGAGCTTGTTCATTGATAGTTGGCATCTGGTGGCGGAACGCCAACCAAAGCTCAGTCTGGTTTGCATGGGCGGGCGACAAACGCGAGTAGAGCCACGTGCGCTGTTTGGACTGCTCGCGGGTGCCCGCCGCAAAAAAGAGCGGGCCGCAACAATTTTATCATCTGAGGAGGTGTGAGGAGGTCGCGCCGTAGACCAGATTTTCCGCTCGCGTACCGTGAGGCCACCGCAACGGAGGCTCACATGCAGGTTCGCAATCTCGCTATCGTGCTCTACGGCGTCGCCTTCTTCGCCATCCTCTATGACGGCATCGCCCGCCACCCCGCGCCGTGCTTCGTGGCCGACACCCTGGTCAGCTCGGCGAGCAAGGAGTAGGCGGCCATGAAATCAACCATCCGCATCGTCCTCGCGTTCTACGGCATCCTGATCGCCCTCATCCTCATCGACATCGCCGTGCAGGTGCGACGCACCGTTACGCTCTACCCCGATACGGTGGTCAGCGAGTGGAAGGTGGAGGTTTAGGAGCCATCACCGATCAAACTCTTTGAAGACCCGATACGACTTTGGAATTTCGGCGTATGCAATCTTCTTGGCGAGGTAGAGCTTGAAGAAATGTCGTCGGCGTTGCTGCATGAACTTCGCACTGTACGACTGATTTGCCTTTTTCTGTCGCCATCTCTTCACGCGTTGATATGCGCTCAAAGCCATCGAGTAGACTATACCGCGCCCGCCTTCCTTAGCGCCCTTCGTTATCCACACCAGGCCGTTGCGTTATCATCACCACATGCTTGAATGATCATAGGGAAGAAGCGGTCAGAGTAATGCGGCGGCGTCGGCTCGGAAAGCCACCGGTCAGATAATCGCTCGCGACCGTAACCGCATAAAAGCAGTGTCGCCCGCTTCTTCTGGTTCCTTGACATACGTTGTGAGTTTGGAGGGGGAGCTGTGAAGTGCCCGTGCGTTGGGCTTCACACCGACTCTGAATGCTCGCGTTGCAATGGGTCGCACCCATCGCGCGAAACGCGAGAGCTACGATGGATGAGGCGCACGGCTTGTCCCCTCCCAGCTCACAACCCATACCGACACGCGAGCCATGGCGCAGCCAAGCACTCGGGCGTGTCGAATTACCCTTACGCCCTTTGTGTCGCTCGTTTCTTGCGAACGCATCACTCGTAAGGGGATGCGACCTCGAAAGAGGTGGCGAGCGACACAGAGGGATTAGCAAAACCAGCTATGAACTATCCAAAAATTGGAAACGAAATCGACAACCTAGGCACCGCGATGCTCGCAGCGGACTACTCCCACCGTCACACGTGGCGCTGCTGGGCAACGACGGCAATCGAGGCCGTGCTGCTCATGCTGTTCTTCGCGGTCATCATCTTACTGTGCGCCGCTCTTCAGTAGCGGACATCATCATCAACCAACTATGAAAAAGGTAATCAGAGAAACAGACGAAAAGAGAGGCATTGTTCAGATCACCGTCGCGGACGAGCGGTGGTACACCAAGCCAGGCAAAGACCCGGCATCCGGCATCCCGGTCTACACCCCCGTCCCATCCGTCACCTGGATCGCGGGCTTCTGGCCCAAAGGCGTCGGCTTCTACAAGTGGCTAGCCGACAAAGGCTGGGACGAAGCCGAGGCCGCAAAGCAAGCGGCCGGCGACAAGGGCTCGCGCGTCCACCTCGCCATCGAGCGCATCTTGCGCGGCGAGGAGTTCCGCATCGACACGAAGGTCGAGGACAAGAGCCGCAGCACCGAGGAGATTGCCGCGCTCACCGAGCTTTCCTACGAGGAGCTTCTGTGCGTGAAGTCGTTCATCGACTGGCGCAACGAAGTGAAGCCGGAGATCATCGCCAACGAGATCACCGTGTTCTCCGAGATCCACGGCTACGCCGGGACGGTCGATCTCATCTGCCGTATCGACGGCGTGCCCTACGTCATCGACTTCAAGACATCGAAGAACGTCTGGAAGGAGTATGAGCTACAGGTCAGCGCGTACCGCCAGGCGCTCGAGAACGGCGAGAACCCGATCTATGAGCGGAATGAGAACGGCACCGAGACCAGCAAGCTGGTCGATCTCTCCGGCCTCAAGACCGCCATCCTCCAGGTCGGCTACGAGCGCAACAAGGCAGGCTACAAGTTCACGGAGATCGAGGACGCGTTCCCGCTCTTCACGGTCGCGCAGCAGATATGGAAGGCCGAGATCGGCGACAACACGCCCGGCTTCACCAAGCGCGATTTTCCGATCGTGCTCTCACCCGGCAAGAGCAAGGAATCGGCATCGGCCGAGAAGGACGTGGCGGCAGCAAACGAAGCAATTGGCGTCGCCACCAATGACGAGCCAGCGCCGCGAAAGCGCGCATCTAAGAAGCGATAATCACTCAAAACTATGGACACATCAACATTCGACCCAGCAGCAGCAAGCGGCGAGGCCCACTACGGCGCCACCCGCGCGCTCGAATTGAACGAGGTAACGATCAACGGCGACGGCGATGCTGTCGAAGTAAACGGCAAGCTGGAGCGCAAGGGCGGCTACTTCCGCAAGCGCATCCTGGTCGGCAAGCCGAGGGATGAGAAGCCCGAAGAAGAGCGCATCGGGACCACGGCCACCGTCGTATTCCTCAAGGTGCGCCGCAAGCTCGTGGAGCGCGGCGAGAAGGGGAAGATCGTCCGCTCAACTTCCGAGTACAATCACAAGAAGGACGTGGTAACGCTCTACCAGGACAACGAGAAGCCGATCACCGGCATCGCGGATGACCTTCGCGACCAGTACCCGCAGCTTCGCACGGTGCAGATCGTCTACGCCCTCCTTTGTGAGGGGCCGAACGAGCCCGAGCTGGTGAAGCTCATTGTGCGCGGCTCATCGCTCGGCAGCGAGGCCAAGGCCGAAAGCACGACCGACTTCTACAGGTACCTTGGCTCCTTTGGGAAAGGTGCTGACGGCGAGAAGGAGCACTTCTACCAGTTCAAGACCGTGCTGCGCCCGGTGCTCGAACAGGGTGCAAAATCCTACTTCGCTATTCACTTCGAGCGCGGCGAGCGCTTGGAGGAGAAGGCCCAGGCGTACGCCATCGAGAAGCTCCGCGAGGTGCACGAGAAGTGCGTCGAGATCGACGAGGCGCGCAACAAGCGTGCGGCCAATGCCGACGTTGTGCCGGAGGCCGCGCAGGATACGACTGACCCCGATCTCCCGAAGGACGACATTAACCCCGACGACATTCCCTTCTAGCTTATGGCGTACAGCTACACATTGACCGTCCTCACCGACGACGGCGAGAGCGTCGTCGAACTCGACCTCACCCCGGACGAGGCTATGGAGATCATCGGGCCAAAGCTCGCCGAGGCAAGACGTGCCGCAGAGGCGGCCGCCTCGCGTGCCGGGGACGATGATGCGCCCCAGCCCACCAAGCGCGGTCGGCGCAAGAAAGCGGATGCAGCTCCCCGGCAGGGCAAGCGTGCCAAGCCCCGCTTCATAGAGAAGCCTTGCTGCGGGTCGGTTGGCGCGCGGCACAAGAAGGATTGCTCCGTAGGCAAAGACCTCGATCGAGACATTGCCGGCTTCCACGCGTCGAAGGCTCCTACGCAGCCGCTTACACCCGAGGAGTATGGCGAGCTTCGTACGGCAATGGACGATAGGGAGTTTCAGAGTGCGCAGTACGCGCTCACCAAGAAGCTGCACCCCCGCGAAGTGAACACCGCTGTCCGAAGTACGAGCTACGAGGACTACCTCGTCATCCGCTAGGATATGAAGCTCACCATCGAGCATATCGAGGAGCAGTTGGGGGGAGAAGGCCTCTCCCCTCGCTCCCTCGCCGACTTCCGCGTCTTCCTGGCCGCGCTCTACTCGCTCCGCGCCGGCGAGATGCAACGCATCCTCGCGATAAAGCCGGGCATCTGGCTCAACATCCGAGGGGAGAAGAACAGCGACAAGGCGACGGATCGAGAGTGGCAGGCAACTGCGGACGGCCAACGGGAGACGCAGCTCAAGTGGGAGCTACGCCGGATCGACAAGCTGAGCGCCGCCATCGCGACCAAGCTCCGCGTTATGGCGGATGAGGCGCGCAACATCGTATGAGCACCGACCCGACCAAAGGCACCCAGATCGAGCGCATCAAGGCGAAGCTTGCTCGCGACGGCTACGTGACGCGCAACGAGTGCCTTCGCCAGTTCCCCGCGATCACGCGGCTCGCAGCTCGCATCCAAGACTTGGAGGACAAGCACGGCTATGTCTTCCTGAAAGACGACACCGGCCGCGACTGCACATACAAGCTCGTCCACATCAACGGCGTGCCGCCGGAGAAATCAGCGCTGGTGGACGCAGACCATCGTCGTATCGCACGGGAGGCTGTAGAGGCGTTTGACGCGGACTAACACCGCGCTCAGGTCATGTCGTTGGGGGGCGCGGAGTCCCGTTCAAGCTCCTCCATGAGAACGGGCCGCCCGCCCTTCAGCTTGATTCCTGCCAACGTATATGCGGCAGAATCCTTCAGCAGAGAGGCGGGCGTCTTCACCCCGAACGTGTGAGTCCGGCCTCCACCGCTTTCTCCGGCCTTGCTTCCCTCGTACTTCCAGTCAGATTCTTTCAGGTAGACGACATCGACTCGCCAGATCACCACGGGCTTATCTTTCTTGATGCTGCCCGTGGGATCGACCAAGTACCGCCACACGACGTACCAGCCGGGATGGTTGTAGTGGGATTGGATAGACCACGCGCGCGTGCTGCCCTTCGATTCAAGAGCCTGTGAAGGTGGCGGGTTTAGCTTCCCAGCCAACGACAAGTCAGGAAAGCGTTGTTGCGCTACGTCCGGATGCTTGTGCTTCTTGTATGGGCTAACGGCATGGAGCGCCTTCACACCCACAATGCCTACAATCGCGCTGAAGACGTTGGCCTGCTCAAAGTAGAGGTCCACCAACTCGGCCGCTTCCTTCTCGATGAGGTCTACGGCCTTTTTGATATGAAACGCGGTCAAGTCCTTTGGTAACGCCACCCGCTCCCCCGCCGAGATCTTTCTCGGAGGTTGCACGATTCACCGGCAGAATCGCAAGCCTTGGGACAGCCCGCACTGCGATATCGAAGTATCTCGGGTCCAACTCCACGCCAATGCTGCTGTAGCCAAGGGACATTGCTGCGGCGATCGTTGATCCCGCCCCCATGAACGGATCGAGAACTACCCCCTGTCCGAGAGGAAGTGCGGCCCGCACGATCTCGCGCATGAAGGCCTGGGGCTTGAGCGACGGATGGGCAGCGATGTCGCGTTCCGTCTTGGAGGTCGGGCCAGAGCGCAGTACGTCTCCAAATGGGCGTTCATCCGAAGGCCGCCGGAAGCCCCCTGTTTTCCACCTTCGAAGATTGTCCTGCACCCTACCTTCCGGTGGCTTGCGCAGGATGACCCACGGCTCCCACATCGACCGCGGCATCACGCTTACGCCCCAGAATTCGTTATGCGCGTTCTTTGGCCGATCGCCTCCGCGCATCGTCATTGTCAGTCGCGCGATGTAGCCCCGCAGTTCGAGACCGCTTTCCGCCATCGAGGTCGCGACTATGTGTGAGAGCAATGGGTTGCTGGCAATAACGACATTCCCGCCCGGTACGAGCACGCGCGCGATATGCATGGCAAAGCGCTTGAAGAAGGCATACAGCTCTCTTCGGTCGTGCTCATCGAGCACCGTGAACCGAGGCAACGGGGCTCGTTGGTGACCGTCAAACGACGGTGGAATACGCCAGACCCCGCCCTTACCGTTTCTGAGCTTGCCTTGTTCTTTTTCGGTGTACTCGATTAGTCCGTATGGAGGATCGGTGACAACCGCATGCACCGAATTTTCTGCTCGGTCAGCGAGCCAGTCGAAGCAGTCAGCCCGTACCAGTTCGGCACTGTCGTTTATGGCGACGACTTTCGGCTGCGTCCGCTGCGCGTAGCTCGCACGGGCATCCTTCACCGCATACTGTCCGCGACCCTTCTTCTCGAAGAGCGTCGTTGCGTTCAAACGAAGATACGAGCGAACCGACGAAGGACTGACAGCACCCAGCTTTCTCTGCACAGCATTTTCAATCTCGGCCACGGATGCGGCCTTGCCATGTGCAGTTAGAAACTCGACGATCGCGTCTCTAATTACGCCCGGTGCACGCATGAACCTCTCCCTCAGAAAGAGGGCGTAGCGTGAAAGACGTCTAGACGTCAACACGCGGCAGTGGATAGTTCCGACAGGCGAATCTGGCTCCAGCCGTCATCGTCGAGCGTCGCGCTCTGGGGGTAGCACTGGGGGTATGGCGGGAGTGGCTCAAACTCCTGATGCTTGCTACATCAGTGCCCTATGTGAGCTGTGCGACTCCTCTCGGGGACGCCATATTCGCCGTGACGCCCTACGCCGGCAGCTTGTCTCCGTCCGGCGGCGCCGCCACCTCGAACGCGTTCACGACGCCGCACAGCATCGCGTAGAAGTGCACGCCAGCGGTCAGTTCGACGAGCCACTGCGTGCCGTGCTTCCTGTGGAGGGCATCGAACGCCGCCTGGTCCGCGCGATTGGTGCGGATGAGCTGACGGACGTAGGCCACGATCGCGGCTTCCTCGGGCGGGAATCTCGACGCATCGGCCCCGGCGCGCAGCAGATCGATCGCCTCCTCACGCAGGCCGTTGCGGCGCGCGACGGTCACCTGCGCCGCCCACACATAGGCGGCTTCTCGCTCGCGCACGGCGGCGAGAATGCCGACGGAGCGCAGCTTGCCTTCGACGATGCTTTCGTCGCGGAAGAAGGGCACGAGCGGCAGCAGGCGCTTCGTCATCTCCGGGCTGTGCAGCATCATGCTGAACGGGCCACGGATCGCGCCGAACACCTTCAGCACGTCGTCGACGACGGCCTGATGCTGCGGGGCGACGTCGGCCTTGCCGGCGACGGGCGCGACGCGGGGCATGGCTCAGCTCGCCTGGACCGGCGGGCGGGCGGCCCCGATCTCGGCGTCCCATGGGCCGGGGAAGCGGCCGGTCCCGGTCTTCTCCCGGGTGAATACGTTGTAGTCGACCGGCCACTCGGCGCGCGGCATCTCGTAGAATACCTCGACGCCGTTGCCGTCGGGGTCGCGCAGGTAGATGCCGAGCGAGATGCCGTGATCGATGACGCGATCGATCGGTTGGCCCTCGGCCTTGATCCTGCGGTAGAACGCCTTGAGGTCGTCGAGGCTTTCGAGGCGCCAGGCCATGTGGTTCAGGCCGACCTGGCCCTTCTGCTGCAGCGGCGCGTCGTCGCCCAACTGCATCAGCGCCACCTCGTGCGACTGTTCCTCGTCGGCCGACAGGAACGCGGCCCAGCCCGGCCGGTATTCGTAGACGTGCAGGCCGAGCAGCTCCTCGTACCACTTCTTCGAGCGCTCGACGTTGCGGACGTAGACGTTGACGTGCTGCAGGTACATCGGTCGCTTCGCCATGTCGTCCTCGCGATCAACGGGCCACCCCATCATAGCGCCACCACGGCCCGCCGGTATGTAGGGATACAATTGCTGGTATGCGGCGGGTAGCCCGGTCCGGGCAAATCCTGTTAGATCACCCCGGATTTTCGCAGCCCCAGAGGTAGCAGATGAGCGTGCGTGCGGGTCGTGAGTTCCTGGCGATTCCCGGGCCGACGACGGTGCCCGACGAGGTGCTGCGGGCGATGCATCGGCCGGCGGTCGACATCTATTCCGGCCCGCTGCTGGCGCTGACCGACGGCCTCTTGAAGGACGTCGCGCGCGTCTTCCACACCAAGGGTCGCGCCTATATCTACATCTCCAACGGCCATGGCGCCTGGGAAGCCTCGCTGACCAACGTGCTGTCGAAGGGCGACAAGATCCTGGTGCTCGAAAGCGGCCGCTTCGCCATCGGCTGGGGCGAGAGTGCCCGGCGCATGGGCGTCGAGGTCGAGATCCTCAAGGGCGACATGCGCCGCGCCGTGCGGCCGGCCGAGCTCGAAGCGCGCCTGAAGGCCGACAAGGGCAACACCATCAAGGCCATCCTGGTGGCGCAGATCGACACCGCCTCGGGCGTGGTCAACGACATCGAGGCGATCGGCCAGGCGGTGCGTGCCGCCGGCCACGATGCTCTCCTGATGGTCGACGCCGTGGCCTCGCTGGGCTGCATGCCCTTCGAGATGGACAAATGGGGCGTCGACGTCGCCATGTCGGGCTCGCAGAAGGGCATGATGACGCCGCCGGGCCTGGGCTTCGTCGCCGCCAACGAGCGCGCGCGCGAGGCGCACAAGAAGGCCGGGCTGCGCACGCCCTACTGGGACTGGACCGATCGCGAGGGCGAGGCGCACTACCAGAAATACGCCGGCACGCCGCCCGAGCATCTGCTGTTCGGCCTGCGCCAGGCGCTCGACCTGCTGTTCGAGGAAGGCCTGGACAACGTCTTCCGCCGGCACCGGCTGCTGGCCGAGGCGGTGCGCCGCGCCGTCGGCACCTGGAGCGAAGGCCAGGCGGTCGGCTTCAACATCATCGAGCCCGACGAGCGCTGCGACACCGTCACCGCCGTGCTGTTCCACAACGGCTACGACCCCGAAGCGCTGCGCGCCTACTGCAACAAGCAGTGCGGCGTGATCCTCGGCCACGGCATCGGCGAGCTCTCCGGCAAGGCGATCCGCATCGCCCATATGGGCCACGTCAACGCGCCGATGACCTTGGGCACCCTGAGCGTGGTCGAGATGGCGCTCAACGCGCTCGACATCCCGCACGGCAGGGGCGGCGCCCAGGCGGCGATCGACTATCTGGCGGAGAACGTGAAGGCGTAGGCCGCCCCACGATTGTCATCCCGAGCGCAGCGAGGGATCCAGGCTGCCCTGGATCCCTCGCTGCGCTCGGGATGACAGAAGCGGGTCAGCTCGTCACCAGGCCGCCGTCGACGTTGTAGCACTGGCCGGTGATGTTGCGCGCACCGGGCGAGGCGAGGAACACCGCCATCGCCGCGATGTCCTCGGGCGCGTTGGCGCGGCCGATCGGGATCGGCTTCTGGAATTCCGCCAGCATCTGCTCGAAGTCCTTGTCGCGCTGCTCGGCGCGTTCCTTGACGATGCGGTTGACCAGCTCGGTCAAGGTCACGCCGGGGCAGATCGAGTTGACGTTGATGTCGTGGCGCGCCAGCTGCTGCGCCGCCGTCTTGGTCAGCGAGATCACCGCGCCCTTGCTGGCGGCATAGATCGCGTTCGACGTGCCGGCGAAGCCGCGGCCGGCGATCGAGGCGATGTTGATGATGCGCCCGCCCTTGCCGCCTTTGATCATCTCGCGCGCCGCCGCCTGCAGGCAGAAGAACACGCCCTTGGCATTGACGCGATGGATGCGGTCCCAGTCTTCCTCGGTGAGGTCCATGATGTAGGCCGAGCGCGTCACGCCGGCATTGTTGACGATGACGTCGATGCGGCCGAGTTCCTTCACCGTGCGCGCCACCATCGCCTCGATGCTGGGCACATCGCCGCAATCGGCCTGGATGGCGATGCTTCTCGCGCCCTTCTCCTCGGCCTTGCGCGCCGTGCGTTGCGCCGCCTGCTCGTCGATGTCGCAGACCGCCATGGTCGCGCCTTCCGCCGCCATGCCCAGCGCGGTGGCCTCGCCGATGCCCGCGCCGGCGCCGGTCACCAGCACCACCTTGTCCTGCAGCGTCGCCATGCTCCGTTCCTCCCTCGACGATGGCTTTGGCCCGGTCCTTGCGGTACCACCTGTGAACGGAGGAAGCCATGGCCGAGTACGATCTGGTCGTCCGCGACACCACCATCGCCACCGCCGCGGACGTGGTGAAGGGCGATATCGGCATCGTCGGCGGCCGTATCGTGGCGCTGGGCGAGCGTCTTGACAGGGGCGGGCGCGAGATCGACGCGACGGGCCTGGTCGCCGTGCCCGGCGGCATCGATGCCCACGTGCATTTCGACCAGGACACCGCCGACGGCTCGGTGTTCTGCGACGATTTCGAAAGCGGCAGCCGCGCCGCCGCGGCGGGCGGCACGACCACCATCATTCCCTTCGCCTACCAGAACAGAGGCCAATCGCTGCGCGACGCCGTCGAGACGTATCACCGCCGCGCCAACGGCAAGTCGCTGATCGACTACGCCTTCCACGTCATCCTCTCCGATCCGGCGGAGAAGACCATGGGCCAGGACTTCCCGGCGCTCGTGGCCGACGGCTACACCTCGTTCAAGGTCTACATGACCTACGACGACGTGAAGCTCACCGATCGTCAGATCCTCGACGCGCTGTCGGCGGCGCGCCGCGAGCAGGCCATGCTGATGATCCATGCCGAGAACTCGGACTGCATAGGCTGGCTCACCGAGCGGCTCGAGCTCAAGGGCATGACCGAGGCGAAGTTCCACGCCACCTCGCGGCCCTTCGTGGTCGAGCGCGAGGCGACGCATCGGGCGATCTCGCTGGCCGAGCTGCTCGATGTGCCGATGCTGCTGGTCCACGTCTCGGCCAGGGAGGCGATGCAGGAGATCCAGCGTGCCCAGGCGCGTGGCCTGCGGGTCTACGGCGAGACCTGCCCGCAGTACCTCTTTCTCAGCGAGGAGGATTTCGACAAGCCAGGCGACGAGGGCAGCAAGTGCGTCTGCTCGCCGCCACCGCGCGGCAAGGACAACCAGGAGCACATCTGGACCGGGCTCTCGGCCAACACCTTCCAGGTGCTGTCGTCCGACCACGCGGCCTTCCGCTACGACGATGCGCGCGGCAAGAAGCTGCCCGGCGCGGCGCAGAGCTTCCGCAAGATTCCCAACGGCGTGCCCGGCGTCGAGACGCGCCTGCCGCTCCTGTTCTCGGAAGGCGTCAACAAGGGCCGCATCACCCTGCAGCAATTCGTGGCGCTGTCGTCGACCAACGCGGCAAAGCTCTACGGCCTGCATCCGCGCAAGGGCACCATTGCCGTGGGTGCGGACGCCGACATCGTGCTGTGGGATCCCAGGCGGCGGGTCAGCCTCACCAATGCGATCCTCCACCACAATTGCGATTACACGCCCTACGAGGGGCAGGAACTCACGGGCTATCCGGTGCTGACCCTGTCGCGCGGCGAGGTGGTGATGGAGGAAGGTCGCATGAACGGCTCGGCCGGACGCGGCCTGTTCCAGCGCTGCGACCGCCCCGAGCCGGCGCGCCCGCGCGGCAAGCCGCTGATCGATCCGTCGATCTTCGATTAGAGCATTCCCTTCCCCCGGAGGGGGAAGGTGCCCGAAGGGCGGATGGGGGATATCGAAGACGGACTCCTGCGTTCGTCTTCGGCATCCCCCTTCCGTCGCTGCGCGCCACCTTCCCCCTCCGGGGGAAGGTAAGTCGCGCTAACGCGTGACGCTCGCAACCCACTGCTCGATCGCGGCGGCGGGCATCGCGCCGGACTTGCGGCCGACCTCGCGGCCGCGATGGATCAGCACCATGGTCGGGATGCCCTGGATGCCGAAGCGCTGCGCCAGCGACGGCTCGGCGTCGGTGTCGACCTTCGCCAACCGCACCTTCGGCTCGAGCTTCGCCGCCGCGGCCTCGAATTGCGGCGCCATCTGCCGGCAGGGTCCGCACCAGGCGGCCCAGAAATCGACCAGCAGCGGCAGGTCGCTCTTCTCCGCGTGCTGCGCGAACTGATCTGAATCAAGCGCCACCGGCTTGCCCTCGAACAGCGCCTGGCCGCACTGACCGCACTTGCCGCGCGCGCCGGGCACCAGCTTCTGCGCCGGCGCGCGGTTGAGCGTGTGGCAATGCGGACAGGCGATCTGCAGGGTCTCGGTCATGGCCACGACATGGCCCCGCCGGTGCGCGGATCAAGTGCTATCCTGCGCGCGAATGAGCATGGAGCGCATGATGAAACGGCGGGTCGCGGTGCTGGGCATGGGGCAGATGGGATCGGGCATGGCCGGGCGGCTGGCCGATTCCGGCCACGACGTCATCGGCTACGACATCAACCCGGCGACCCGCGCGGCGCTCGCGGCATCAGGCATGGCGATGGCCGATTCGATCAGGGCGGCGCTCGCCGGCCGCGAGATCATCCTCACCAGCCTGCCCGATCCCAGGGCGGTGCGGACGGCGTGGCTCAGCGAGGACGGCCTCGTGGCCATGGCCGAGCCCGGCAGCCTGTGCATCGAGCTCAGCACCATCGATCCCGAGACCATGCGCGAGGTCGGCGCGGCGGCGGCGTTGCGCGGGCTCGATGTCGTCGACTGCCCGGTGAGCGGCAGCCCGGCCGAGGCGCGCCAGGGCAGGCTGGTGCTGATCGCCGGCGGCGAGCGGCAGACCGTCAACCGCGCCGAGCCGATCCTGCTGGCGCTGGGCGAGACCTGGAAATACACCGGCGGCGTCGGCACCGCGAAGGTGGTGAAGCTGGTGAACAACATGATGTCGATGGGCAACGTGCTGATCGCCTGCGAGGCCTTCGCGCTGGGCACCGTCGCCGGCGTCGAGCCCGATACGCTGTACGACGTGCTGTCGGTGAGCGGCGGCCGCTCGCACCATTTCACCAAGCGCTTCCCCAACGCGCTCAAGAACAACTTCGATCCCGGCTTCAAGATGGAGCTGGGCGAGAAGGACCTGGCGCTCAGCATCGATCTCGGTCGCGCGCTGAAGATGCCGACACCCGGCGCGTCGATGGTGCGCGAGCTGTTCGCGCTGGCGCTGTCCGAAGGCTACCGCGGCCGCGATATCGTGGCGCTGCTGCAGATGTACCAGGAGTGGGCGAAGCGCGGCGCCGTCTGAATCCCTTCCCCCCGGAGGGGGAAGGTGCCCGAAGGGCGGAAGGGGGATGTCGAAGGCGAACGCCGGAGTCCGTCTTCCACATCCCCCATCCGGCGCTGCGCGCCACCTTCCCCCTCCGGGGGAAGGTAGGGCTACTGCGACTTTGCCCGCAGCCCCGCGCTGCGGCCCGACAGCCGGCCGAACACCGCGCCCGACATCAGGCCGGCGCCGCCGAGGTAGTTGCCGTAGAAGATGCCGCCGACCAGCTCGCCGGCGGCGTAGAGGCCGGGGATGGTCTGGTCGGTGACGTCCTGCACCTCGCCCTGCTCGTTGATGCGCAGGCCCCCGAAGGTGAAGGTAATGCCGCAGGTGACGACGAAGCCGGTGAAGGGCGGCTTGTCGATCGGCAGCGCCCAGTTCGATTTCGGCGGCGTGATGCCCCTGGTCTTCACGCCGTCGAGGATCGCCGGGTTGTAGTCGCCCGGCTGGCAGGCGGCGTTGAACGCCTTCACCGTACGCACCAGCCCTTCGGCGTCGATGTCGAGCTTCTGCGCCAGCTCCTCGAGCGTATCGGCCTCGGCCTTGGTCACCTGCCGGATGCGGTACTCGTCGCGCACCATGTCGATGGTGCGCTGGTCGAAGATCTGCACCGCGGTGCGCTGCGGCTGCTTCATGATCTCGCGGCCGTACTTGGCGTAGGTGTGGTTGCGGAAATCGGCGCCCTCGTCGACGAAGCGCTCGCCATCGAGGTTGACGACGATGCCGATCGGATAGGAGTGCTTCTGGAAATTGTCGAGCACGACGCGATCGCCGAAGGGCGGCGCGCTGATGTCCCAGGCCACGGCGTGGCAGGTCGACCAGCCGCCGAAGGGCTGCGCGCCGATGTCGAGCGCCGCCTTGATGCCGTCGCCGGTGTTGTGGCGCGTGCCGCGCACGCGACACAGCTCCCAGCCCGGCCCGAGATAGCGCACGCGCATCTCCGGATTGGCCTCGAAGCCGCCGCAGGCCAGCACGACGGACTTCGCGTTGATCTCGGCGAAGCCCTCGGGGCCCTTCACCGTCACGCCGATGACCGTGCCGGACTTGTCCTGCAGCAGGCGCGTCATGCGCGTGGCGTAGCGGATCTCGATGCCCTGGCGATCGGCCGCCTTCAGGAGCTGGTCGACCAGGCCGTAGCCGCCGCCCACCGCCTCGATGTTCACGCCGCCGTAGAAATGGTGCTTGCCGTTGAGCTTGTAGGATTGCCGGCCGAACATCGGGATGAAGCGCACGCCGTTGCGGCGCATCCAGCGCATGGTGTCGCGCGAGCGGCCGATCAGGATCTCCGCCAGCGCCTCCTCGCTGTTGTGCTCGGTGACATGCATCAGGTCGTGCATGTACGTCTCCGCCTTCAGCATCGGCAGCACGATCTGCTCGGCCTCGGCCGGCGACAGGTCGTCGAGGATGTCCTGGCGCAGATCGTCCAGCCCGTCATGCACGAAGCGGAAGCCGCCGGCGGTGAACAGCGAGTTGCCGCCGCGCTCCTCGACCGACGCCTTCTCCAGCATCAGCACCCGCGCCCCCTGCTCGCGCGCCGACAGCGCCGCGCAGATGGCGGCGTTGCCGAGACCGACCACGATGACGTCGAATTGTTGATCTGCGGACATGACTCCTCCCTTGCCTTCCCCCGGAGGGGGAAGGTGCCCGACCTTGCTTCGCCCGCCGAAGCGGGCTTCGCGAAGGCGGGAGGGCGGAAGGGGGATGTCGAAGACGGACTCCCGCGTTCGTCTTCGACATCCCCCTTCCGGCGCTGCGCGCCACCTTCCCCCTCCGGGGGAAGGTAACATCAACCCAGCGCTGCGTTGATAGAGGGTTGGCCGACCAGGGCCACCGTCTATAGTCGCCGCCAAGAGGGAACGCAGAGGGACGGGCGGGACTACGCGCCGTCGATCAGTCGCGGTGAGTTTGACTTCGAGCGTGACGGCGCTGGCGCCGTTTCGCGTGCGCAGCTTCCGGTTCCAGTGGCCGGCCGATCTCGCGACCGCCTGGGCGTTCGAGATGGAAACCATCATCCTCGGCTGGTACGTGCTGGTCGAGACCGGCTCGGTGCTGTGGCTCACCGCCTTCGGCGCGCTCACCTTCCTCGGCACGTTGCTGGCGCCGATGTTCGGCATCGCCGGCGACCGCGTCGGCTACCGCAACCTGCTCTGCCTGATGCGGCTCACCTACGCCCTGCTGGCCGGCGTGCTGGTGCTGCTGATCTTCACCGGCACGGTCACGCCCATCCTCGCCTTCGCCGTCGCCATCGTCAGCGGCCTGGTGCGGCCCTCCGACCTGGTGATGCGCAACCTGCTGGTGGGCCAGACCATGCCGCCGCCGCATCTCATGGGCGCCATGGGCATCTCGCGCACGACGGCCGACTCGGCGCGCGTCGCGGGCTCGCTGGCCGGCGCCGGGCTGGTGGCGGCGCTCGGCATGGGCCACGCCTATGTCGCGGTCGTGGCGCTCTATCTGCTGAGCCTGCTGCTGACCTTCGGCGTCTCGAATACCGCCGTGCGGCCGACGATCGCCGGCGCCTTGCCGATCTCGCCGTGGCGCGACATGCGCGAGGGCCTGGCCTATGTGTGGAACCAGCCGCATCTGCGCTCGGCGATGTACCTCGCCTTCCTGGTCAACCTCACCGCCTTCCCGCTCACCGGCACGCTGCTGGCCTATGTCGCCAAGAACGTCTACGGCATCGGCCAGACCGGCCTGGGCTGGCTGGCCGCGAGCTTCGCCTTCGGCGCGCTGGTGGGCTCGATCGCGCTCACCACGCACGGCGCCGGCATCCGGCCGGCGCGCATGATGCTGCTGAGCGGCGCGGCGTGGTTTGCGCTGCTGGCGGTCTTCGCCTTCATGACCTCGCCGGTGGCCGGCTGCGTCCTGCTGATGGCGGCGGGCTTTGCCCAGAGCTTCTGCATGGTGCCGATGGCGGTGATGCTGCTGCGCGCCACCGAACCGGCCTTTCGCGGCCGCGTCATGGGCGTGCGCATGCTGGCGGTCTACGGCATGCCGCTGGGCATCCTCGTCGCCGGCCCGCTGGTGGCGCGCTTCGACTACGCGATCACCGCGGCGATCTTCTGCGGCGTCGGCCTGCTTTTCACCCTGCTGATCGCGCTGCGCTGGCGCGGGCACCTGTGGACGAGGACCGCACCGGCCAACGCCTAGCCGGACAGGCTGGACGCCACTGTCATCCCGAGCATCGCGAGGGATCCAGGAAAGTCGCCTGGATCCCTCGCGATGCTCGGGATGACAGGAAGGCCAATGGCTAACGCCCGACGTCGCAGTCGCTGACCGAGATCGCGCAGAACGCCTGGCGCGCCGCGCCCGCCGAGCGCTGGCAGTCGCCCAGCGCCTGTGCCTCCGCGCCCGACTTGGTCGGCGCGACCGCCCAGCCGAAGCCCGGCGTGCCGTCCTCGGGATCGAGCGCGATGGCGACACAGGCCTCGCTGAACGATTCGAAGACGCGGCAGAGCGAGCGCGCGCCGTCGGGCGTGCCCGGCGCCGAGCGGCATTGCTCGAGCGCCACGCGCTCGGCGTCGGCGCGCGGCAGGCGCACCGCCCAGCCGAAGGCGACGCCGTCGCGCTCCACGTTGGCCGGCAATCCGACAGCCAGCGCGCCGTCGGCGCGAGCCATCGCCGGATCGAGCAGGGCGGCGAACGCGATCGCCGCGAGCAGCGTGCCGTGCCGCATCGGGGTCAGGCCTCCGCCAGCACGTCCTGCGCCAGGGTCGCCGCCGACATCGCGGTGGGCCAGCCAGAGTAGAACGCCAGATGGGTGATCAGCTCGACGATCTCGTCCTTCTTCACGCCGTTGTCGACGGCGCGGATCAGGTGACCGCGCAGCTGCTCGGTGCGGTTCAGCGCCACCAGCGTCGCCACCGTGATCAGGCTGCGGTCGCGCTTGCTGAGGCCGGGGCGTTCCCAGACGTCGCCGAACAGCACCCCTTCGGTGAGGTCGATCAGCTTGGGCGAGAACGCACCCAGCCGCTCGCGCGCGCTCTTGGGACGGGGCTGAGCCATGACGAATCCTCCCGCACGATGTGGACGGCGGCGAGCATAGCACTGCGCTATACTTGCTCTACCTTCCCCCGGAGGGGGAAGGTGGCGCGGAGCGCCGGATGGGGGATGTCGAAGACGGACTCCTCAGTTCGTCTTCGACATCCCCCATCCGCCCTTCGGGCACCTTCCCCCTCCGGGGGAAGGAAGGGCGAAGTGGAGGGTCGCGATGAGTGATATGTCACGGCGGACCGTGCTGGCCGGCGTCGCGGCGGCAGGCATGGGCGCCACCGCGGCGCACGCGCAGCACGCGCAGCACGGGCCGTTGTACGAGCGGCTCAACCAGCCCGGCCGTGTCGGCGAACCGGAGATCGCCCGCACGCAGCGCGTCTTCGACAGCCCGGCGCCGAAGGCGGACAAGCAGGGCAGTTGGATGGCGCGCGCGCCGCTGCCGCTGCCGCGCAGCGAGATGGCCTGGGCCACGGCGCTCAATGGCCGGATGCATCTGGTCGGCGGCTACGGCGAGCAGAAGGTCGACCGGCCCTATCACCACGTCTACGACCCCACGGACGACAAGTGGCGCGAAGCCTCGCCGCTGCCGCTGGGCGCCAACCATGTCGGCGTCGCCACGCTCGGCAACCGGCTCTACGCCATGGGCGGCTTCCTCGGCCAGAACCACACGCCGCACGACCAGTGCTTCGTCTATCCCGGCGAGGGCATCGGCTGGATGCCGATCGCCAGGCTGCCGCGCGCCTGCGGGGCGATGGCGTGCATCGGCTTCGAGGGCAGGATCCATTGCATCGGCGGCGCCGTCGGCAATTCCTTCCAGGACCGCCGCTCGGTCGACTGGCACCTGGTCTACGACCCCGCCGCCAACGCCTGGAGCGAGGCCGCGAAGCTGCCGACGGCGCGCGACCACACCGGCATCGTCGCCGTCGGCGATCGCATCCACGTCATCGGCGGGCGCGTCGATTCCTTCCACACCAACTCCAACCTGCACCACACCTGGGAGTCGAAGGAGAACCGCTGGCGCTTCCGCAACCCGCTGCCCACCGCGCGCTCGGGCCACGGCTCGGTGGTGGTGCGCGGCCAGATCTTCTGCATGGGCGGCGAAGGCACCAGCAAGGTCTTCGCCCAGAACGAGGCCTACGACGTCGCCAACGACAAGTGGTGGTCCTACGCGCCGATGATGACGCCGCGCCACGGCCTGGGCGCGGTGTCGATCGGCGACACGATCTACGTCGCCGGCGGCGGCCCGATCGTCGGCGGCGCCGTGCAGAGCGCCGTGCACGAGGCGTTCACGCTGGAGTAGCTCCCTCTCCCCGCCTGCGGGGAGAGGGAGGAAGAGCTACATCTTCCCGAGGAACGCCATCATGCGCTCCCACGCCGTGTTGGCGGAGGCGACGTGGTAGTTCTGCTCGCTGCGTTCGTTGCAGAAGCCGTGGTTGGCGTCGTAGCGGTGGATCTGCGGCTTCTGCCCTGCCGCCTGCATCGCCTTCTCCAGCGCGTCGGCGGCCGCCGGCGTGCACCAGTCGTCGTTGTTGGCGAAGTGGGCCTGGAACGGAATCTTGATGTTCTTCGGATCGGCGAACTCCGCCGGCGGGATGCCGTAGAAGCACACCGCGGCTGAGAGGTTGGGCACGTGCACCGCGGAAGCCACGGTGAGCGCGCCGCCCATGCAGTAGCCCATCACCGCGACCTTGCCGGACACACCACGCAGGTGGTTGACCGCGCCGGCGATGTCCTGGTGCGTGGCGCCGGGGAAGTCGAGGCCGGTCATCAGGTGGTTGGCCTCGTCCGGCTTCTGCGTCACGCGGCCCTTGTAGAGGTCGGGCGCCAGCGCGTTGTAGCCCTCGCGCGCGAAGCGGTCGGCGACGCCCTTGATCTGGTCGTTGAGCCCCCACCATTCCTGGATCACCACCACGCCCGGCCTGCCCTGCCCGGCCATCGCCAGCCAGCCGCCCGCCTTGCTGCCGTCCGGCCGCGCGAACTCGATCATCGCCATCGCTGTCCCTCCCGTCATCGATGGGCGACAGTCTGCGCAAGCGGCCGGTGGCGCGCAACCTTCAGGCCGAACAGCGGCCGCAGCATGCCGACGCGCCGCACGACGAACTCGTAGAGCAGCCAGGAGCCGGCGAAGGTGACGAGGGCGGCGAGCGCGAACTTCGTGCCCACCGGCAAGCCGGTGCGCACCAGCCAGTAGACGGCGATCACCGTGATCGTCTGGTGCAGGATGTAGAACGGGTAGACCGCCTCGGTGGCATAGGCGAGGAAGGCCGGGCGCCGCGTCAGGTGACGCCGCGCGAAGCCGACGATCGCCAATAGCCAGGCCGTGGTGTTGACGCCCGAGAGCAGGGCATAGAGCGGCCGCTCGTCGGTCGCGATGCTCGCGCGCACACCGGTGAAGAACAGATGATCGAGCAGCGCGAAGGCTGCGACGCCGATCGCCAACGCGACCCAGCGCGCGCGCATCACGGCGTCGAGCAGCTCGCCGCGGCGGTACAGCAGCGCGCCGTAGAGCAGCAGCGTGCCGTAGTAGCAGAGGCCGAACCAGTCACCGACCACGCCGCCGGGATTGCGGGATATCGGCGCCAGGAACAGATGCGCGGCGACCAGCGGCAGGATCGCCAGCCAGTACAGGTGCCGGCGCGCCACGACGCGATACGCCGCCTCGATCCGTGCGCCGCGCAGCCACAGCAGTAAGGGCAGCAGCACCAGCGTCAGGATCAGCACGTAGGCGACGAACCAGAGGTGGTGCCAGGAGATGTTGCCGGCGGGATAGGCGCCGCCGTCGAAGGCATGCGGCAGCCAGTCGAGATAGGAGCCGGCGAACTGCCCGCGATGCAGCCGCTCGGCGTAGACCTGGGGCGGCACGATCACCAGCATGCCGAAGGCCAGCGGCAGGGCCAGGCGCCGCAGCCGGTCGAGCACGAACTCGCCGCCGGCGCGGCGGCCCAGCGCCAGCATCACCGCGGCGCCCGAGACCAGGAAGATCAGCGGCATGCGCCAGCGGTTGGTGAAGCGCATCGCCCAGCGCAGCCAGTCGGCGCTCTGCTGGTCGGTGACGTGCCAGCTCCAGCCCGACCAGGCCATGCCGGAGTGGTAGAGGATCAAGAGCGCGAAGGCGCTCACGCGCAGCCAGTCGAGGTCGGCGCGGCGGTCGGTCGGGGAGGTCATCGGGGTCATGCCCCCCTGATGCCAGCCAGGCCCTTGATCCGGCTGGATTTTGTGACGACCGGCGCATCCCGTGGGACGACCGGCGCGGCGCGCGGGACGAGCGGCGCGCGCCCTAATGGGAACAAAACGAGAATTAGGACTTGATAATTTCGGAAATTAGATAAACAAGAGAGATGTGCAACAGGAGGATGATATGGGCCCACTTCAGAGATTCAACGCGATCTGCGCGGCGGACTGGCAGGGCAAGCCGATCCCGCAACGCCGCTGGCTGATCCCCGGCCTGCTGATCCGCGGCTCGGTGACGATGCTCAACGGCGACGGCGGCGTCGGCAAGTCGCTGCTGGTCCAGCAGCTGGCCACGGCGATGGCGACGGCGCGGCCATTCCTCGGCATCGAGCCGCAGCCGCACCCGGTGCGCTCGCTGTCGATCTTCTGCGAGGACGACGCCGAGGAGCTGCATTTCCGCCAGGCACAGATCAACGCCCATTACGGCTGCGACATGCGCGACCTGGGGGCGATGACCATGCTCAGCCGCGTCGGGCTGGAGAACGGGCTGATGGCCTTCGATCGCCGCACCGACGAGGGCAAGGAAATGGTGTTCTATCACCAGCTCGAGCACGCGATCCGCGAGAGCGGCGCCGAGCTGACCATCATCGACACCGCGGCCGACACCTTCATCGGCAACGAGAACATCCGCACCCAGGTGCGCCAGTTCGTCGGCGCGCTGCGCCGGCTGGCGAAGATCAACGACGGCGGCGTGATCCTCAACGCCCATCCCTCGCTCACCGGGCTCAACAGCGGCTCGGGGCTGAGCGGCAGCACGGCCTGGCACAACACCGTGCGCGGCCGCCTCTATCTCACCAAGCCGCAGACCATGGAGGGCGAGGACGACGAGGAGACCGACCAACGCCTGCTGAAGCTGATGAAGAGCAACTACGGCCGCGCCGGCGAGAAGCTCAGGCTGGTCTGGCGCGACCATGTCTTCGTGCTGGAGGAGCGCGCCCGCGGCACGGGCGGCACCTTCGTCGACCGCCTCGAGCTCGACAACACCGTGCTCGCCGGCCTGCGCAGGCTGGTCGGCAACGGCGTGCTGGTGCCGGCCGACAGCCAGGCCAAGAACGGCCTGGCGATCAGGCTGCGCACGTTCCCGTCATGCCGGCGCTGGAGCTGGCAGGCGATGACCGCCGCGCAGGAGCGCCTGGTCGCGCTGGGCAAGATCGTGAAGGTCGAGCTGGGCTCGCCCAGCAAACGCCGCCTCTACGTGCGACCGCACGACATGACCCTGCCGGGTGAAGTCGGCACATGACCTCGGCAGGTGAAGGCGGCATCGGAAATGCCGGAGCGTGAGCGCCGATGCCGTCCCCACCTGCCATCCCTCTCTGCCATCCCCCTCTGCCATCCCTTGGCATCCCCGGCGATCCCCTTCCATCCCGCTGCCATCCCCACCTGCCATCCCCGGCGATCTCCCTGCCATCCCCTTTCCATCCCCCCAGCCCTCACCACCCCCATAAGGGGGTGGTGAGGGCTATCAGAGGAGCCGCGCGTTGAGCCGCCATCACCCACGTCCGTTCGATCCGCACGCCGCCGTGCCCGAACGCGATTTCGTCGACGGGTACGCGACCGTATACGGCATGACGCACGCCGATCCCGAGCGCCTGCGCCTGATGAAGCTCAACGCGCTCGGCAACGCCTTCCCGTCCCACCCGGCGCTGCCGCGACGCATCCTGCTGCGGCTCAACGCGCTCGCCGAGGTGTGGCGCCATCCGATGATGGACGCCTGGCGCGACGTGGCCGGCAACGCGACGCTCAGCAGCGCCGCGCTGCGCATCGCCGCGACGCAGCCGTTGTGCGACGATGGCCGCTTCAACGCCGAGAGCTTCTTCGCGGAGATGCTGCGGCGCATGAACGAGAAGGGCTGGGCGTAGCGATGCGCGAATATCTCGCATCGAACAGTCGCCGGCGGCGGACAGCGGCACGATCTTGTCGATTCCTTCCTCGCCGCAGGACGATGAGCAACCCGACCGACCACAGCCGCAAGTGCTCGCTACGCCTTCACCGGCGCCACCGCCTCGAACCGATCGCGATACCGCCGGCTGAGGCTGACCTCGGCGCCATCGTCCATCCGGATGCGCCAGTCGCCGCTCATCCACGGCTCGACCTCGCGCACGCGCGCGATGTTGACCATGTAGCTCTTGTGCACACGCACGAAGCGGCGCGGATCGAGCTCGCCTTCGAGCTTCGTCAGGGACGACCGCACCTCGTAGGTCTGGCCGCCGACATGCAGCACGGCGTAGTTGCCGGCCGCCTCGATCCAGGCGATGTCGCCGGCGTCGAGCAGGATCTCCCTGCCGCGCTTGCGCACCGCGAAGCGCTCGAGCGGCTCGATCGGCGGTGGTGGCGGCGGCTCGGGCGGCCTGGCCTCCTCGCGCCGCACCAGGAACTGGGCGAAGGCGATGGTGCCGGCGCTGAGGATGGCGTAGGTCACGACATCCTTGCCGTACTCGTAGAGCAGCTGCTCGGGCAGCGCGCCGTACTGATAGGCGCGGCCGACGATCAGCGGATAGAGCGCCAGCCTGAGCGCCAGCATGGCCGCGACATGCACGACGCAGAACACCACGCTGCCCAGCGCATGCACCGCGAGATTGCGCCAGCCCGCCATCAGCGGCCAGCGCCGATGCGCCCAGTAGATCGCCGGCAGCAGCGCGAAGATCGCGGCGTGGCTGGTGCCCTCGAGCGTCAGCGCCTCGGCCCAGCCCATGGGGAATCGCGCGCGCGCCGCATCCGTCACCAGCGTCCAGGTCCGGGTGACGAAGGACAGCCCCAGCGCGGCGGCCCACAGCGCCACCAGCCGCCAATCCGGCCGACGCGGGATCATGGCTCGATCGACCTGGACCATATTTCCCCCTCGCCCCGCTTGCGGGGAGAGGGAGGGGCCCGTCGCGCGCAGCGCGATGGGAGGGTGAGGGGTTTGTGCGACGAACTGCGGCCGCGGTCACGTGACGACCGGCCCCTCACCCCGACCCTCTCCCCGCAGGCGGGGAGAGGGAGGGAAATGAAGGGAGGGCTGCGATCCCGCATCATGCACCGGCCTTGAGCCAGTCGATCACCGGGCGCCAGCAGCGCTCGACGGCGCGCGAGCCGACCATCATGCCGATATGGCCCAGCGGCAGGTCGAGCCGCGTGGCGTTGGCCAGCCCGTCGGGCCCGACCAGCCCGGCGGCGGAGGCCGGCGGCACGATGCGGTCGTTGGCCGGGATCACCACCAGCGCGCGCGTCGCGATCTCGCGCGGCCGCACCCGCCGGCGCGCCACCTTCCACGTGCCGCGGCCGGGCTGGTTCTCGCCGTACCAGCCGATCAGGCAGTCGCGCGCCACCAGGGCCGGCAGCGGCGCGCCGTCGTTGAGCCAGTCCTCAAGCAGCACGAAGTCACGCGCCGCGTCGGAATTCATGTCCATGGCGGCGAAGCGCTGGAACTTGCTGACCACCAGCCAGGGATCGAGCGACCAGAACAGCGCCTGGATCGCGTCGGTGGGCAGCTCGCCCACGCGCATCGCCAGCTCGGCGAGCCACGGCCCGGTCGCCACCAGCAGCCCCTGCCCGGCGCGATCGGCGTGGAAATCCCACGGTGCGGCCAGCGCCACCAGCGCCGAGACATCGCGCGGCCGATGCGCCGCCAGCCCGGCGGCCAGGGTGCCACCCATGCAGTAGCCGATCACCGGCAACGGCCCGCCGGCGCGCGCCCTGAGCCAGGCGAGCGCCCGGCCCAGCCGCACGACGCAGCCCGCGGTGTCGAGATCGCGCTCCGCCTCGCCCGGCGTGCCCCAGTCGACGACGTAGGGGCGCAAGCCCTCGCTCGCCAGCGCGCGCACGAAGCTGCGGCCGGGCGCGAGGTCGAGCACCTGCCAGCGATTGACCAGCGAGGGCACCACCAGCACCGGCGTCGCGTCGGCGGCGCAGCGCACGCCGTCGGCCGCGCCGACATCGCGCAGCACCGTCGAGCCTTCGCGCCACACCACCGGCGGATCGTCGAGCGTGCGGCCGGAAGGATGCCCGCGATAGGCCTGCACGCCGGCCGCCAGCCGGTCGAGCCGGCGCGCCACCTCGCGGCGCAGGGCCTGGCGGAACGGATCGTCGAGCGGCCCGACATTGGCGACGCCGGCCTGCGCGCGCGCCGCGTCGATCTCGGCCAGCAGCGGCGCGAAGACGGCGCGGAAGGCCTCGGCGCGCGCCTGCGCGTCAGTCGGCGGCCCCTCAGTCGGCGGCAGATCGGGGCTTGCGCTTGCGGGGCTTGGGAACGGCACGCCGCTCGAGCTCGGCGACGCGCTGCTCCAGAGCGTCAAGCCGAGCTCTGAGCCGCTCCAGCTCTGCAGCGCCGTCAGCAGATGCAGCGGCAGCGGCCGCGGCCCCACCCGGGGAACGGGCGCCTGATCGGGCTTGCTCATGCGCCCTCCGCGCGGAATCGAAAGCGGTCGCCACGCCGGCATTGGCCGAGGCCAGCAGCCGCGCCAGCGTCTCGGTCAATTGCCGATCGCCCGACAGCGCCGAAAGCTGGCCCTGCCAGAGATCGAGATAGCGCCTGGCCAGCGCATCGAAGGTCGGATCGTCCGCCATGGCCGGGAGTATAGACGGAGTCGGTAGCGCCGCTCACGGTTCAATCCGGTCCTCGGCTTGTTCCGCCAGCGCCAGGCAAGCCCGCCCTGTCCCGCTTCAGGATTTTCCGGCTTCTCCTCAGGAAATCCCCCGAACTTCTCCAGTACTCCGCCAAGCGGAGATCCGCCACCGGGCCCATTGTCGGGGCCAAGGGTCGCCGCGCATCGGTACAGGGCGGCCAAGGAGGCACTCTTGAACGTCCAGCACATCAATCGGCTGACCTTCGACAAGCCGGGCCGCCGCCGCGTCTACGGCAACGTCCTGGAGACCATCGGCAACACGCCCATGGTGCGCATCGGTCGTCTGGCGCGGGAAGCCGGCTGCCAGGCCGAGGTGCTTGCCAAGCTGGAATTCTTCAATCCGCTCGCCAGCGTCAAGGACCGCATCGCCATTTCGATGCTCGAGGCGATGGAGGCCGACGGCACCATCGGCCCGGGCAGCGTCATCGTCGAGCCGACGTCGGGCAACACCGGCATCGGGCTCGCTTTCGCCTGCGCGGCCAAGGGCTATCGCTGCATCCTGACCATGCCCGACAGCTTCTCCATCGAGCGGCGCAAGCTGATGCGCTTCCTCGGGGCCGAGCTGGCGCTGACACCGCGCGAGAAGGGCATCGGCGGGGCCATCGACAAGGCGAAGGAGATCATCGCCGGCACCGAGAAGGCGGTGATGCCCTGGCAGTTCGGCCATCCGGCCAATCCCGACATCCACCGTCGCACCACCGCCGAAGAGATATGGGTCGATACCAACGGCGTGGTCGATGCGGTGGTCCTCGGCGTCGGCACCGGTGGCACTCTGACAGGCGTCGGCGAAGTGCTGAAGGCGCGCAATCCCGAGCTGCGCGTGATCGCGGTCGAGCCGGACAAGAGCCCGGTCCTGTCCGGCGGCACGCACTCGCCGCACATGATCCAGGGCATCGGCGCGGGCTTTGTCCCCGATGTGCTCGACACCAGTCTCATCGACGAGGTTCTGCAGGTCAGCAACGAAGAAGCGATCGAGACGGCGCGTCGACTGTCCGTGCTGGAGGGCATCCCGGCGGGCATCTCCTCGGGTGCCGCACTGGCCTGCGCGCTGCGCGTCGCCGCGCGGCCCGAGCTGAAGGGCCGCACGGTCGTCACGCTGCTGCCCGACAGCGCCGAACGCTACATCTCCACGGCGCTCTTCGCGCATCTCGACGACGGATAGGCGCCGGCGGCCCGCCCATTCGCGCGCGCAATCCTTCATGTTCAGTGACATGTAGAATGGCATCTTCTAGCCTTTTCGAGCGGAGCGACCATGGCAGTGCCGGACCCCGGCACTGGTCGGGGGAGGGGCGCGCGATGGAGAGGAAGCTCACAACCATCCTGGCGATGGATGTCGTCGGCTACAGCCGCCTGATGGAGCGCGATGAAACCGGCACGCTCGAGCGGCTCAAGGACATCCGCGCGCGTCATGTCGACCCCGCGGTCGCGCGGCACTCCGGGCGCATCATCAAGCTGATGGGCGACGGCACGCTGGCCGCCTTCGCCAGTGTCGTCGGCGGCCTGCAATGCGCCGTCGACATCCAGAAAGAGCTCGCCGAGCGCAATGCCGGCGTGCCGGAGAACCACCGCCTGCAGCTGCGCATGGGCCTGCATCTGGGCGACGTGATCATCGAAGGCGACGATATCTATGGTGACGGCGTCAACGTGGCGGCAAGGCTCGAGCGCATCGCGCCGGCCGGCGGCATCGTGCTGTCGCGCCAGGTGCACGACCATATCGGCCCCAACGTGGCCGTGCGGCTGGTGTCGATCGGCGAGCAGGCGGTCAAGAACATCAGCCGCCCCATCGAGGCCTATCGCGTCGACTTCGAGCCCGACGCGCGCGGGGCGAGCATCCTGCGCTTCGACGAGTTCGAGCTCGACGTTTCGCTCTTCCAGCTGCGCAAGGCTGGAGCGCGGGTCGCCGTCGAGCCGCAGGTTTTCGACCTGCTCGTGTTCCTCGCGCGCAATCGCGACCGGATCGTGGCCAAGGACGAGGTATTCGCGGCGATCTGGGGCGACCGCATCGTCTCCGATGCGGCGCTCAGCAGCCAGATCAAGGCGGCGCGGCGCGCGCTGGGCGACGACGGCGCCTCGCAGCGCATGATCGCCACCGTTCACGGCCGCGGCTTCCGCTTCATCCCGGAGGTGCGCAGCGCACCGGTCGGCGAGGTGTCGGCGCAGCCCGAGAGCCGCGTTGAAGAGACGCTGGACGCGATCCGACAGCGCCCCTCGGTCGTCGTGCTGCCATTTACGAATCTCAACAGCGACGCGTCCGAGGACTATCTCGCCGATGGCATCACCGAGGACATCATTACGGCGCTCGCCAAGAACCGATGGCTGACCGTCGTCGCCCGCAACCCGGCGTTCGCCTTCCGCAACTCGGGCGACAGCATCCGCACCATCGGCAAGAAGCTCGAGGCCGATTACGTGGTGACCGGCAGCATGCGCAAGGCGGGCGACCGGTACCGCGCGACTATCCAGGTGGTTGATGCGGAGACGGAGCACAGCATCTGGTCGGAGCGCTTCGACAGCAGCGCCGCCGACATCTTCGACCTGCAGGACGAGATCTCGGAGCTGGTCGCCTCGCGCCTCGAGGCCGAGCTCGGCCTGAGCGAGCAGCGCAAGGCCGAGCGCAAGCCGCGCAAGAATCTCGGCGCGTGGGATCTGTACCAGCTCGGCTGCGCCGAGTTCTACAAGTTCACGCCGGAAGCCAATCGCCGCAGCCAGGAGCTGTTGCGGGAGTCGATCCGGCTCGACCCCGCCTTCCCCGGGGCGCATGCGCGGCTGGCCTACGCCATCATCCTCAGCATGGTGTATTTCGACGCGCCGTCGGAGGCGGCGGCGATGGACGAGGCCCTGGCCGCGGCCAGGCGGGCCGTCGAGCTCGACGACCAGGACGCACAGGGTTTCTGCTTCCTCGGCCGGGTTCACCTGGCGCGACAGGAATACGATCAGGCGCTGGCCGCTCTGGAGCACGCGCTACGGCTCAACCCCTGCCTCGCGGTCTCGTACTGCGCCCTGGCGGATTCGCTGACCTACGAGGGACGACTCGACGAGGCGATCACCAATTTCGAGGTCGCGATCCGGCTGAGCCCGCACGACCCGTTCCGCTGGGCCTTCTATTCATACCGCTCGCTTGCCCACATATTCCGCGGCGAGCACGAGGCGGCGGTGAACTGGGCGCGCCGGGCGGTGCAGGTGCCGAACGCCCAGTACTGGGCGACGGCGCACCTGGTCGCCGCGCTCGGCCATCTTGGCGACCGCTCGCAGATCGAACGCGCTGTCGCCGACCTGCGACGGATCAAGCCCGGCTTTTCGGTCGCCTTCGCCAAGGAGCACCTGTTCTACCTCAAGCGCACAGAGCAGCTCGAAACCTATCTGGACGGCTTGAGGAAGGCCGGTGTGCCGTGACGTCGCCGGCAGTCAGGGAAGACACGCGGCGAACAAGCGGCGCGCGCACGGCGCGACCGCAATAGCCAGGAGGACCACGAATGAGTTCGCAGACATTCGTCGACGCGGTAAGGCTGCGCGCCGAAGTGAGCAGCAAGTATCGCGACGTCGCGTTGCGGCCGCACGACACCTACCATTTCCACACCGGCCGATTTCTCGCCCACCGGCTGGGCTACAACCCTGCCGTGGTCGACTCGCTGCCGGAGGCCGCGGTCGAGTCGTTCGCCGGTGTCGCCAACCCCTTCTCGCTGCGTCCCCTCGCTGCGGGCGAGAAGGTGGTCGATGTCGGCGCGGGTGCCGGCTTCGATTGCTTCATCGCCGCGGGACAGGTGGGGCCCTCGGGCCGCGTCATCGGCGTCGACATGACCGAGGAGATGCTGGAGAAGTCGCGGCGCACCGCGGCGCAAATGGACATGGCGCATCTCGAGTTCCGCGAGGGGCTGGCAGAACGCCTGCCGGTCGAGGATGGCTGGGCCGATGTCGTCGTCAGCAACGGCGTGATCAACCTTTGCGCCGACAAGCGGCAGGTCTTGGCCGAGATCCGGCGCGTGCTGCGGCCGGGCGGCCATCTGCAGTTCGCCGACATCGCGAACGGTCAGCCAGTGCCCGAAGCGGCGACCCTGAACATCGATCTCTGGACGGCTTGAATCGCCGGAGGCCTGCCGTGCGCAGGCTGGCAGCGGATGTTGGAGGAAGCGGGCTTCGAGCAGATCGTGATCGGCTCGCCGGTCGACACTTTCGCCGGTGCGTCGGGGGAGCGAAACGCCAGGCGCTTCGAGGTCTACGGATATCCGTTCCTGGCGCGCAGGACGTGAGGACAAAGTGCAAGGGAGGCACCGATGAAAATGCACGCGCTCATCCTGGCCGGATTCCTGGGGTTGCTCGCCGGCACCGCCGCGGCCCGGGAGCCGAACGAGATGTTCCTCATGCGCACCAGCACCAAGGCACCTGACCAGATCGTTGCCGCGGTTCGGTCCTACGTGCTGGAACGCAAGTGGCTCTATCTCGCGGCGTTCAAGCTCAAGGGCGGCGAGATCGATGCCGTGAAGATCTGCTACCCGCCGATCGGCAAGGACATCTTCGCGGCCGGCCTGCATGTCGCCGCGATGATGCCGTGCGGACATATCGCGATCTACCGGGAGGGCGATGCGACGCGCATCTCCATGTTGCATCCCAACTTCATGCACGCGCTCTATCCCGACCCGAATCTCGAGAAGGCAGCCAAGGAGGTGACTCCGCTGTTCGAGGCGATGCTGGACGCGATCGTGAGGTGAAGCAGGCGGCTCGCGACCGATCCAAGGCGAGCGACAGGCGGGGAGGCCAGGCATGTCGGACACTGCGATGGCAGAGGCATATGAACGGGATCTGGTGCCCAATGTGTTCCGCCCCTGGGCCGAGGCCGTCATCGAACCGCTCGGTCTCAGGGCCGGGCAGCATGTCCTCGACGTCGCGTGTGGTACCGGCATTGCCGCGCGAACCGCCGCTCGGCATGTCGGTGCCAGCGGGTCCGTCGTCGGCGTCGACAACAACGAAGCCATGCTGGAAGTGGCACGGCGTGCGCCTTCGGAGCCCGGCGCCTCACCGATCGAATGGCTATGCGCCGATGCCTGCCGACTCCCCTACCGCGACGCGATGTTCGATCTCGTGACGTGCTTCGAGGGGCTCCAGTTTTTTCCAGACCGGTCGAGAGCGCTCGACGGGTTCCGGCGCCTGTTGCGCAGGCGAGGGCGCTTCACAGGAACCTCGTGGGGACCGATTGAGCAGAACCCGGGATATCAGGCCCTCTCGGAGGGGCTCGCTCGCTTCGTGTCGGCCGATGCCGGCCGGCTGACCTCTTTTGTGTTCTCGCACCCGGATGAGATCCACACGCTCCTGACGCAGGCCGGATTTGTCGATGTGCATGTCGAGGCACGACACCTCGTGCGTCGGGTGCCATCGGCCCGATCGTTCATCGGATGGATCGCGTCGGGAGCCCCATACTCCCGTCAGCGGCTGGCATTGCTGAGCGAGAAAGACCGGGAAGGATTCCTGGAGCACGTCGATCTGAGATTGGCGCGGTACGTTCACGACGAGGGCCTGATGATGCCATTCGTCCGATATGTCTTCTTTGGATCGGTGTAAGCCGCGTCTTGCGCAAGGAGTGATCCAACCGGCGTCGACAGCGGCGCACTCCGTGCGTCTCCATGGCGATTGCATTCGGAAGGCAAAAAAGGTTACATTAATCAACGATCTTCAGCTATTTCTTTGATTCGTTTACGAGTTCTTCGTGCCCTATGCCGCGACCCTGCCGGTGAGCCAGGCCGGTTTTTGACGTCGCGCCGCGCCAGGACCTGCTGCTGTCGATCGCCATTCCCGTCTACGCGGCGGTGCGCCACTCGACACGATCCCTCACCCCGCAAGCGGGGAGAGGGAGTGATGGCCATAGCTGAAATGCCATATGGATTGATTGTCCTGGACCTCACGGGAGGCGGCGATGAACATCGATGACTACGGCAAATGGGCGCGTCAGGCGGGTGGCGAGGAGACGACGGCGGACTCGCCCGATACGCACCTGGCGATCCTCGCCTTCTCGCTGATGGGCGACGCCAGCGAGGTCGGCGAGATCGTCAAGCGGCGCCTGCAGGGCGGCACGCTCGATCGCGCGCATCTCGCCCACGAGCTGGGCGACGCCATCTACTACTGGGCACGCCTTTGCGCGGCCGCCGGCGTGGCGCCATCCGCCGTACTCACCGAGAGTCGTCGCCACGTCGAAGCGCGGCTCGCCAAGCGGCAGCAAGGCGCGCGATAGGTCGACGACTCGACGTTGCGCCCACCCGTCACAAGTTCTCGACGCATTCATCGGAGGCGCGCCGGCGCGACAGGTGATGGGGTTCACTTCGCCAGCGGCGGCAGCTGATAGCCCCAATCCGCCTGGATCGACTTTCGCATCTCGGAGGCGATCGACAGCGACAGGCCGGTGAGCTTGCGTTGCTCACTCTCGCATTGTTGCGGCGTCGCGCAGACCTCCATGTCCTTCAGAGCCGAGCCAAAGCGGGCCATCGCCCTGGCAACCTCCTGCGATTCGACGACCCCCAGCTCGCCCCAGTACAGTTCCCAGAAGCGGCGATACGCCCACTGCCAGTCCTCGGTGGCACCGGGCCCTTTGTCGTTCACGCCCATCTTCGGGACGGTCGCCAGCTTCGCCGTCACCTTCGCGGTCTCGAAATAGAACAACAGCTGCTTTTCCAGGAACGGGCGGCGTGACTCGCGGACCGCGAGCTCGCGCTCTTTCGCGGCGCTGTCGGACCGTTCCACCAACCAGACGGTGCCCGTCCACAGTCCGCCGATGACCACAACCGCCGCGGGCGCATAGACCACAACGCCCCGCCACAGCCTCCGCCGCCATGAAGGGCCCGCGTCGGGGCCCGCAGCCGTCGCCTCAGCCATCCGGGAGGTTCTCCCCTGGTCAGAACGGTGACTATGCCGCCGGATCAGGCGACCTGCCATAGAGGGCAGGTGCTGCCGCGGCATCGCGCGCGATTGCATTTGGCAGGCAAAAAAGGTTACATCTATCAACGATCTTCAGCTATTTCTTTGATTCGTTTAAGAGATTCCCAGTGCCCTATGCCGAGACCCTGCCGGTGAGCCAGTCCGGTTTTGACGTTGCGCCGCGCCAGGACCTGCTGCTGTCGATCGTCATCCCGGTCTACAACGAGCGCGAGACCCTGCCGCGCATCATCCGCGCCGTGACCCAGGTGCTTCCCGGAATCGCGCGCGAGATCGTGCTGGTCGACGATTGCTCGAAGGACGGCACGCGGGCGTGGATCGAGGCCGCCTTCCCGGCCGAGACCAATGTCATCGCCGGCGTGCATCGCGCGGCCGACGGCACGATCGCCTTCCTCTCGCCGACCGACGCGGCGGCGGCGCCCGAGGACAGCTTCGAGAAGGTCGCCGGCCCGGTGAGCATCCGCCCGCTGTTGCACGAGAAGAACGGCGGCAAGGGCCGCGCTCTGCGCACCGGCTTCGCCGCAGTCACCGGCGACGTGGTGGTGATCCAGGACTCCGATCTCGAATACGATCCGTCGGACTGGACGGCGATGTTCCGGCTGATGCAGATCGGCGTCGCCGACGTGGTCTACGGCTCGCGCTTCTACGGCCGCCCGCACCGCGCGCTGTACCTCTACCACTACCTCGGCAACCGCACGATCTCGGCGCTGTTCAACGTGCTGTTCGACCAGACGCTGACCGACCTCGAGACCTGCTACAAGATGTTCCGCCGCGAGGTGATCGCGGGCGTCGACCTCGTCAGCGACGATTTCGGCATCGAGGTCGAGCTGTCGTCGGTCTTCGCGCGGCCCAAGCGCTGGCGAATCTACGAATGCGCCATCAACTACTACGGACGCACCTACGCCGAGGGCAAGAAGATCGGCTGGCGCGATGGCGTGCTGGCGCTGTGGTACGTCGTGAAGTTCCGCTTCAAGCGGCCGGGACGGGTGTGAGCATCGTCAGTCCTTCACCTTCCCCCGGAGGGGGAAGGTGGCGCGCAGCGACGGATGGGGGATGTCGAAGACGGACTCCTGCGTTCGGCTTCGACATCCCCCTTCCGCCCTTCGGGAACCTTCCCCCTCCGGGGGAAGGTAAAGATGTGAAGCCATGAACCCTACCCTGCGCCGGATCGTGATGGCGGTGCTGGGCGTCGCCATCGGCGCGCTGTGCCTGTGGCTGTCGGCGCGCAACGTCGACTGGGCCGAAGCCGCGCGCATCTTCCGCGCCGCCGATCTCGGCGGCATCCTCACCGGCGTGGCGCTGTACGGCGCGGCGATGATCATGCGCGCGATCCGCTGGCGCGCCATCCTCGCCTTCCGCGCGCCGGTCGGCGCCGGCATGAGCCTGCAGGCGCTGCTCGCCGGCTACGCCGTCAACGCCGCGCTGCCGGCGCGGCTGGGCGAGCTGTTCCGCGCCGACTACCTGGCGCGCCGCACCGGGCTGTCGCGCTCGGGCGTGCTGGCCTCGATCGTCGTCGAGCGGCTGCTCGACCTGCTGGCGGTGGTCGGCCTGCTTGCCGTCGGCCTGGCGCTGCATGGCGGCAGCGACCCGGCCAGCCGCCACGCGCTGATCGGCGGCGCCGCGGTCGCCTCCATCGGCATCGGCGTGCTGCTGCTGATCGCTACGCGGCTGTCGCAGGCCAATGCCGAGGCGGCGCTGGCGCTGCTGATCGCGCGCCTGCCCGGCGGTCGGGCGCTGGCCAACCGGCTGGGCGCCATGCTGGGCGATTTCGCGCAGCTGCTGCGGATCGTGCGCACGCCGCGCTTCGCCCTCGTGGCGCTCGGCACCCTGCCGATCTGGGCGGTCGAGGTCTGCTCGATCTGGTCGATCTGCGGCGCCGTCGGCGTCGATCTGTCGCCGGCCGGCATGCTGTCGCTGATGGGCGGCGCCAGCCTCAGCACCCTGCTGCCCACCGCGCCCGGCTATGTCGGCAGCTATCAGATCGCCTATGTCCTGATCCTCGGCCAGTTCGACGTCGACGCCACCTCGGCGATCGTCGCGGCGAGCACGGTGCAGATCTACCTGATCGGCGGCTATACCCTGGTCGGGCTGGCGACCTGGGCGGGCTCGTCCGTGCTGGCGGCGACACGCGGCAACATGACGAAGGCGCGGCCATGACGACACCGACGACGGCACGGACGAGCCTGGGCGGCGCCTCGGCGGCGCAGGATTTCTGGCTCGACAACCTCTCGGGCGCCGACGCCTACACGCGCTGGATCCTCGACGAGGCGCGCCCGTATCTCGGCCGGCGCGTGCTCGAGGTCGGCTGCGGCACCGGCACCTACACCGTGCCGCTGGCCCGCGCCGGGCACGAGCTGGTGTCGGTCGACATCGACCCGGCCTATGCCGCGGCGGCGGCGCAGGCGACCAGGGGCATGGCGGCGGTCACCGTGCGGCATGCCGATGCCACCGATCCCGCGGTCGATCTCGGCGAGGCCTTCGACAGCGTGATCCTGCTCGACGTGCTGGAGCATATCGAGCACGACGTGGCGCTGCTGTCGCGGTTGCGCGCGCGGCTCAAGCCCGGCGGCCGCATCGTGCTGAAGGTGCCGGCGATGAAGGCGCTGCATTCGCCGATGGACGAGGCCATCGGCCACTGGCGGCGCTACGACCGCGCCTCGCTCGCTGCGACGCTGCGCGAGGCCGGCTTCGAGGCCGAGCGCCTGTGGCCGTTCAACGCCTTCGCCGTGCCGGGCTGGTGGCTCAACGGCCGCGTGCTGAAGCGCACCACGCCGCCGGCCGAGCAGGTCAGGCTGTTCAACCGCCTGATCCCGCTGTTGCGCCCGCTCGACAAGGCGCTGCGCCACGTCATGGGCCTGTCGCTCTTCGCCGTCGGGCGCGCGCCGCTAAAGGGATGATGCAGTTCCCCTACCTTCCCCCGCTGGCGGGGGAAGGTGGCGCGAAGCGCCGGATGGGGGTGGCTGTTTCCACACACTCCGTCGATCGAGTCTGACCGCGATGCCGACACCCCCATCCGCCCTTCGGGCACCTTCCCCCGCAAAGCGGGGGAAGGTATGGGCCGTCATCGCCATCGTGCTCGCGGCCATCGCGCTGCGGCTCGTCGCCTTCCCCGCCGGCCACGCCCCGCCGGAGTCGGACGAGGTCGGCTATCTCGGCGACGGGCTGCTGCTGCTCGAAGGCATCACGCCGGCCTACAAGTTCGTGCCGGCGGGCGTGCTGACGTGGTTCACCGCGATGATCGGCGGCATCGACGCGGCGTGGCGGCTGATCGCCGGCGGGGCGGCGTTCGCCGCCGTGCCCGGCATGCTCAAGCCGATCGCCGCGCTCGAGGCCACGCTCTTCGCCCACTACGCCGACCTGTCGTCGCTGCGCCTCGTCACCGTCGGCGCGATCGTCGTGCTGAGCTGCGTCACTGCGCTGCTCGCCGCGCGACGGGCGCTGGTTGCCGGCGCGCTCGCGGCCAGCTTCCCGATGTTCGTCGAGATGTCGACCGAGGCGCGACCCTACGCCATCGCCTGGTCGCTGGCGTTGCTGGCCCTGCTGGTGGCGCAGCGCGAGGGTCGCGGGCGCGTCGTCGGCGCCGGCATCCTGGTCGGGCTCGCCGTCGGCACCCGCATCGACATGGTGATGGTGGGTCCCCTGGTCCTGCTGCTGCAATGGCGCGCAGCCGGCGGCCGCCCGCCGTGGCGCGACTTCGCCCTCACCATCCTCGTCGCCGCGCTCGCCTTCGTCGTGATCGCCCCGTGGTACCTCACCCATCTGCTGGGCAACCTGCGCTACATCATCTCGGTGCGCATGCTCGACCCGCGGCCGCCTCCCGGCGCGCCGCCGATCTGGCTCACGTTCTGGCAGGAGGGCCTGATGCTGCCGGCGATGGCGGCGCTGGCCGGCCTGGCAGCGGCCGCGTGGTACCGCCGCTGGCCGGAGGCGCTTGCCGGAGCCTGGCTGCTGCTGCTCGCCGTGATGGCGCTGAAGCCCTCCCCTTTCGGCCTGCGCCATGACGGCGCGCTGGTGGTCGCCACCGTGGGCCTGATGCCGATCGCGCTGCATGCGCTCGGCGAGCTCGTATCGCAGAACCGCCGCGCCGTCGCCATGCTGGCGATCGGCCTCGCCGTCGTCGCGCCCGCGTTCGCGATCGGCGCCAGCGACGCGTGGTATTTGCGGCGTGCGCACGCGCCCGACCAGGCCGTGGCCTGGATCGAACGCAACGTGCCGCCCGGCACCAGGATCTACATCACGGATCGCATCGACGTGCCGCTGCCCACGCCCGAGGCGGCGGATCGGATCTGGGCTCTGGTGGCGCGACCCGACGCCTGGCGCGACAAGCTGCGGCTGGGCCTCGATCGCTTCGGCCTGGGCGGCGGGCCGGTTCCGCGCGCGCTGAGCGAGGAGCACATCCACCAGGAGCGTGGTGCGCATCGCAGATTCTACATCCTGGGCGCGTCCATCAGCCCGTCGCGGCCGCGCTATGACCTCCATGTCGTCTCCGACGGCGGCCGCTTCGACGTGCCGCTCGCCGAGGCGGCGCGCCGGATTTGTGCCGAGGGCGGCGTGCTGCTGCACCACGGCGAGCCGATCGCGGGCCTGCCAGCCCCTGCCGCGAGCTGGCAGCATGCCCCGGGCGGCTCGGTCACCCGCATCCATGTCGTGACCCAGCCGGGCTCCTGCCGTCCCGGTTGAGCAGCCGCACTCGCCGCAGCGCACCTGTGGCTTGCTCCTGTGGGCCCCGGGGTTTACGGTGCCATCTTGTGCGGCGCGGCATTGGCGGAGACAGTTGATATGGCGACGCAACCCGAGTCCGGACCCGGCGCGAAACCCGCGCCGGTGGTGATCAAGAAGTACGCCAACCGCCGGCTCTACAACACGTCCACCTCGATGTACGTCACCCTCGACCATCTCTCGCAGATGGTGAAGGAGAAGACCGAGTTCGTGGTCTACGACGCCAAGACCGGCGAGGACATCACCCGCTCGGTGCTGACCCAGATCATCTTCGAGGAGGAGAGCAAGAGCGGCCAGAACCTGCTGCCGATCTCCTTCCTGCGCCAGCTGATCGCGTTCTACGGCGACAACCTGCAGGGGCTGGTGCCGCAATATCTCGACATGTCGATGCAGGCCTTCGCGCGCAACCAGGAGCAGATGCGCCAGGCGATGCAGAACGCCTTCGGCTTCAAGCCGTTCAGCGGGCTGGAGGATGCCGCGCGCCAGAACATGGCGATGTTCCAGCAAGCAATGAAGCTGATGAACCCATTCATGGCCGGCATGACCGGCGCCGGCGTCACGCCGCCGGATTCGGCACCCGCCGCCGCGCCCGACGATTCGGCACCGCCCGTGGCGCCGGTGGCACCGCCGCCGCCGCCATCCGACCCGGCGGCCAGCGGCCAGGGCCTCGAGGAGCTGCGCCGCAAGCTCGAGGAGCTGCAGGCCCAGCTCAGCGCGCTCAGCACCAAGCGCGAAGGCTGATGACACTCGCCGTCCGCAAGCGGATCGTCTCGCCCTGCATCGCGATCTGCACCATCGACGCCGCCTCGGGCCTGTGCCGCGGCTGCAAGCGCACCGCCGCCGAGGTCGGGCGCTGGATCTCGATGAGCGAGGAGGAGCGCGAGCGCGTGATCGCCGAGCTGCCGAGCCGGCCCGATCCGGCGCCGATCGTGAACTGACTTCTTACCTTCCCCCGGAGGGGGAAGGTGCCCGAAGGGCGGAAGGGGGATGTCGCAACGACATCCGTGTCCGTCTTCGACATCCCCCATCCGGCGCTACGCGCCACCTTCCCCCTCCGGGGGAAGGTAGGAAGTTTACCGCCCCTTGAAGCTCGGCTTGCGCTTCTCGAGGAAGGCGGCGACGCCCTCGCGGTTGTCCTCGGTGAGCGCGGTCAATGTGAACTGGTCGTGATCCATGTGACTCGCCAGGTCGTCGAGGGCGCCGGCGACGCGATTCACCGTCTGCTTGGTCATGCGCACGGGAATCGGCGGCTGCATGGCGATGCGCTCGGCGAAGGCCAGCGCCCGATCGAGCGCCTTGCCGTCGTCGCACACGCCCTCGACCAGCCCCCATTCATGCGCTTCGGCGGAGGTGATGCGGTCGCTGGCGAGGATCACTGCCTGCTTGGTGCGCGAGGGACCGCAGAGCTGAACCATGCGCGGGATCGTGCCCCAGCTCATGTTCATGCCCAGCTCGACCTCGGGCGCGCGGAAATGCGTGGAGCGACCGCAGAAGCGGAAGTCGAGCGCCACCGCCAGCGCCACGCCGCCGCCGATGCAATGGCCCTCGATGGCGGCGATGGTCACCTGGTCCATCTCGTGCCAGGCGCGGCACATGCGCGGGCCGATGCGCTGCTGGTGGCGGCGTGCGCCGATGCCTGCGGCGGCGCGCAGCGCGCCCTCGCCGTCCTTCAGATCGAAGCCGGCGCAGAACGACTTCGCCGTACCGGTGAGGATCACGACCGAGGTGTCGAGATCGTCCTCGAAGGATTCGGCGGCGCGACGCAGCTGGCGCATCGCCTCCGGCGACAGCGCGTTGACGGCGCCGCCGCGGTCGAAGCGCACGACAGCGATACGGCCGGCGGTGCCCAGCCCCTTCTCGATGTGGACGAACGATTCGCTCATGACTGCCCCCGGGAGCGCCTGCAGTTGCCCCTTCATACCCGATCCGGTATGGTCCGGCCGCGCCGGACCCGTAGCTCAGCTGGATAGAGCGCTGCCCTCCGAAGGCAGAGGTCGTGAGTTCGAATCTCGCCGGGTCCGCCAACAATTTCAATAATTTGGGCTGTCCAGAGACCGCGCCGCAAATTGCCGCGTAGCTGGCGCGTAGCCGCACGACCCCTGAACGGCCCGGCAATCGGTCGGACGGCTGGCCATAGCGTTTGAAGCGGGCGTCGAGCGCTCGTCATCTGCCATCTGCCGACGCCAACTGATTGCAGAATGTGACTTTCCTCATCGGTCGGGCTTCGTCGTTGGGTGATGGTATGTCGGCCAAATGCGCCGCGCTCTGCGCTTGCGTCGAGCTGAGTACAGAAAGAACGAAATGCACTGAGTCCTGCCGGCTTCCGATCACACCTGTGAGGCTTGGCTGAATGGTAAACCCGCGGGCAAACATCGTCATCGCCGAGGCAAGGCCGTTGAGGCTCGGCCGCCCGACGAGGTCCGGCGTCGTGGTGCTCTGCGCCGACGGCGAGAGAAAAGTCGTCGGGCAGGCGACGGCGGTGCTCGCCGTGCTGCTCGATGATGCGGCGGCGAGGTTCATCAAGGCGGCACGCCGATCAGCGGATGATCAACCATACCAGGCCATATGGCCGCACGGGTGTCGGCGCAGAAATCGCCAAGACTGGACCTCTGTCATAGGCTTGGGGCTACAAAGTCGATTCCAGCCGGGTATTCATCGGCAGTTCGGCGACCGATGCCGTGTCGGGCAGCGACAGCAGGAAGCTGACAGTGTGGGCGATGGTCTCGGGCTTCAGGCGCCCGGCCGTCGGTGTCGCGCCGGCGAGGCCGGCGATCAGCCCGGTCTCGACCGCGCCGGGGCAGAGCGCGGTGACGCGCACGCCGTCGTCCCAGCCCGCGAATTTCGCGGCGTGGCTCAGCGCCAGCACGGCGTGCTTGGTCATGACGTAGCCGATCGAGGAGGTCGCGTCGCGGAAGCGCTTGGCGTCGGTCGAGGCGATGTTGACGACGCGGCCGTGGCCGGCCTTGCGCAGGTGCGGCAGCGCCAGCCGCAGCAGGCGGAAGGGCGCCATGACGTTGACGTTCCACATCTCGGTCAGGGCCGCCTCGTCGCCCTCGTCGAAGCGCACCATGCGCAGGATGCCGGCGTTGTTGATCAGCCCGTCGAGGCGGCCGAAGCGCGCCAGCGTCGCGTCGATCCATTGCTGTGCCGAGGCGGCGTCGGTGGCCTCGAAGCGCGCCACCATCACCCGCGCCTCGTCGTGCGTGCCCAGCGCCTCGCGCGCCGCGTTCGGATCGCGCGCGCCCAGCGACAGGGTGAAGCCGTCGGCGTGAAGCCGGCGGGCGATCGCCGCGCCGATGCCGCGCGAGGCGCCCGAGATGGCGATCACGCGGCCGGCGGGCTGCAGCAGCTCGTCGCTCATCAGAACAGACCCTGATACACGCCGCCGTCGTTGACGATGTTCTGGCCGGTCATGAAGCCGGCCTGGGCGCTGCAGATATAGGCGATCAGATCGCCGCACTCGCCGGGGTCGGCGAAGCGTCCGGCCGGGCAGGTCTTCAGCCGGTCGGCGACGATGGCTTCGTAGGTCGTGTTGCCGCGCCGGGCATGGCCATGCAGGTTGGTGTGCAGCGCATCGGTGTCGAACAGGCCGGGGCACACCGTGTTGATGGTGACGTTGTGCGGGATCAGCTCGCGCACCATCGAGGCCACCGCGCCCGACAGCGCCAGCCGCGCGGCGTGGCTGTGCGCGAAACCGATTTGCGGGAACTTGATGAAGCTCACTGACATGTTGACGATGCGCCCGAAGCGCCGCTCGCACATACCCGGCACGACGCTCTGGATCAGCTGCACCGACGACAGGAAGTGCATGTCGAGCCAGCGCAGCCATTCCGCCTTCGGCCAGGCCCTGAAGTCGCCCGGCACCTGGCGCACGCCGGGATTGTTCACCAGGATGTCGGGATCCGGGCACGCGGCCAGCACCGCCTCGCGCCCGGCATCGGTGTTGATGTCGCCGGCCACCGCGGTGACGCGCACGCCGTGCGCCTGGCGCAGTGCCGCGGCGGTCTGCTCCAGCGCCTCCGGCGTGCGCGCGATCAGGGTCAGGTCGACGCCCTCGCGCGCCAGCGAGAAGGCGGTGGCGCGTCCCAGGCCGCGACTGGCGGCGCAGACGATGGCCTTGCGGCCGCGGAGTCCGAGATCCACCCCGATCTACTCCGCCGCCATCGCCGTGGGCGCGAAGGAGCCGGCCAGCAGGCGCGGCGGCACGCGGAAGCGTCCGGCGATGTCCTTGAGCTGCTCGCGCTCGGTGATCACCTCGGCCCTGTCGCCACTGACCAGGATGGTGGCCGGCAGCAGCTGCGCGTTGTAGCGCGCGGCGCAGGATTCGGTGTAGCCACCGGCGTCGAGGAAGCCGACATAGTCGCCGCGCTGCAGCGGGGCCATCCTGCGATGCGCGCCGACCTCGTCGGAATTGCACAGCGGGCCCACGAGATCGACCAGTTCGCTGGCCTCGCGATCGGCGCCGACCACCGGCACGGCGTGGTAGTACCAGTCGAGCACGGCGGCCCAGGACAGGTGGTTGGTGCTGAGATCCATGTTGACCCATTTCTTGCGCTGGCCCTGCTTGACCGCGCCGACCTGGCCGATGGCGAGGCCCGCCGGGCCGGAGAGCGCGCGGCCGGGCTCGAGCCTGAGCTTGGGCAGCGGCAGACCGAGCTTCTTGGCCTCGTCCTTGATCGCCTCGCAGCACAGGCGGGCGTAGTCGGTGGCCTTCGGCGCCTTGTCGTCGTCGAGCTGGCCGCGCGGGCCGGTGCCGTACCATTTGCCGAAGGTCCAGCCGCCGCCGATGTCGATGGTCGGCGGCGTCCAGCCGGTATTGTCGCGGATGTAGCCCGACCAGGTGATCATCTCGCGCGCCATCACGGCGAAGCTCGTGGGGTCGTTCGACATGCGGCTGAGATGAAAGTGGGTTTCCTTCAGCTTGATGTGCGGCATCGACTGGGCGCGCTTGATGATCGCCACGGTCTGCTCGCGCGACATTCCCCATTTGGTACTGTCGCTCTGCTCCTTCAGCGTGCCCGGCCCATGCATGGCCACGCCGCGAAGATTCTGCAGCGGCTCGAGGTCGAGCTTCAGGCGGATGCCGATATCGGCCTCCTTGCCCAGCCGCTTGCAGATCGCGTCGATGCGGTCGAGCTCGTCCATGGCGTCGATGTTGATGCACAGCCCGTTCTGGATCGCCATCTCCAGCTCTTCGGTCTGCTTGTTCGAGCCGTTGAGCACCAGGGTCTTGGGATTGGTGCCGGCGAGCAGCGCCAGGTACATCTCGTTGACGCCGAAGCAGTCACCGCCGGCGCCTTCCTGGTTCATGATGTGGCGGATGGCGAGACCGTTGCTCGACTTGTTGGCGAACAGGATCTCGACGTCGGGATACTGCGCGCGGAAGGCGTCGCGGAACTGCCGGTAGGTGAAGCGGAACTGCGATTCGGAGATGATGAACAGCGGCGTGCCGAACTTGTCGGCGAGATCCTTGACGTCGCAATCCTCGACCCAGAGGTTGCCGTTGGGACCGACACCGTAGAACTCGCCGTAGTTGACCTTGTACTGGCGGGGCGTGAGCTGCACGGGCATGGGAGTCTCCCTGAGATGGGTTCGGAACCGGGCTGTCATCCCGAGCGAAGCGAGGGATCTTTAAGTCTTGAAAGATTCCTCGCTGCGCTCGGAATGACAGAGAGCTAGGCAGCGGTGCGCTGGGTGGAATCGCCGGACAACAATCCGAGCTCGATCAGGCCGCGGCGCAGGCCGGCCAGCGGCTCGCCGGCGAGCGGCTGCAGCGGCGGACGCAGCCTGCCGCCGGGCAGGCCAAGCATGTCCATCGCCGCCTTGGTGGCGGGGTAGAGCGTGCGGCCGCCCGACGTGAACAGGCTGGTCAGCCGCACGCCCATCGCCTGCAGGCGGCGTGCCTCCTCGAGGCGGCCGTCGCGCGCGGCGTAGAACAGGTCGAGGCAGCCGGGCGCCCACATGTTGGGGAAGCAGTCGATGACGCCGTCGGCGCCGGCCTGCACCGCCGGCACGCCGAACACCGAAGAGGGGCCGCAGAACACGCGCAGGCGATCCTGCACGGCGATCGCCGTGGCGTAGTAGTTGTTCCAGTCGCCCGAGCTCTCCTTGACGCCGACGACGCGATCGAGATCGGCCAGGCGGAGCACCAGCGCCGGGCTGAGCGCGTTCACCGCGTTGCCGGGGATGTTGTAGAGCATCACCGGCCCCTCGACGGCGCGCGACAGCGCCTCGTAGTGGGCGAAGATCTCGTCGTCGGTGAGCTTCACGAAGTAGGGCGGCAGCACCAGCCCGCCGTCGCAGCCCGCATCGTGCGCGGCGCGGGTGAGCGCGATGGCGTCCTCGATGCGCACCGCGCCGGTGCCGGCGATGACGAAGCCGCGGCCGGCCATCGCTTTGACGCCCATCCTGAAGAGCGCGCGGCGCTCCTCCATCGACATCGCCCAGAACTCGCCGGTGCAGCCGCCGATCACCACGCCGGTGGCGCCCTTGGACATCAGGATGTCGATGTTCTGCTGCAGCAGGTGCTCGTCGATAGCGCCCTTGTCGTCGAACGGCGTGACGATCGCGGGGATCGGGCCCCACCATTTCACTGAGTTGCGGTCCATGGTCCTGTGCTCCGTTCCTGTCTACGCGGGGCGATCGGCATTCAGCCGTCGCCCGTCCTTGCCATCGAAGAAATGCAGCTTGGCCGTGCTGAAGCTCAGCCGGACGGCCTCGCCGGGCTTGAGCTGGACGTCGGGCCCGACACGGGCGATCACCGCGTGCTCCGCCACGTCGAAGAACACGATGCTCTCGTGGCCGGTCGGCTCGACCACCTTCACCGCCGCGGTCAGGCCGTCGGCGGACAGGCTCACGTCCTCGGGCCGGACGCCCATCGTGACGTCGCCCGTCACGCCTTCGCGCACCAGATGGGGCGCCAGCTGCAGCGTCAGCCGGCCGGCCTCGAATACCAGGCCGCCGGCGTCCTGGCGCAGGCGGCCCCTGATGAAGTTCATGGAGGGCGTGCCGATGAAGCCGGCAACGAACAGGCTGTTGGGCCTGTTGTAGATCTCCATCGGCGTGTCGTACTGCCGCAGCCTTCCCTGGTCGAGCACGGCGATGCGGTCGGACATGGTCATCGCCTCGAGCTGGTCGTGCGTGACATAGACCATGGTCTTGCCGATGCGCTGGTGCAGCTCGATCAGCTCGGCGCGCATGTGGGCACGCAGCTTGGCGTCGAGGTTGGACAGCGGCTCGTCGAGCAGGAAGGCGGCGGGGTCGCGCACGAGGGCGCGGCCCAACGCCACGCGCTGCTGCTGGCCGCCGGAGAGCTGGCGCGGTTTGCGATCGAGCATCGACTCGAGCTGCAGCTGCGCTGCCGTGCGCCTGACCATCTCCTGGCGCTCGGCCCGGGGCACGCCGCGCTTCCTCAAGGGGTACTCGATGTTCTGCGCCACCGACATGTGCGGATAGAGCGCGTAGGACTGGAAAACCATGGCGAGGTCGCGCTGGCCGGGCGGCAGGTCGTTGACCACGCGCTCGCCAACGCTGATCGAGCCGCGCGTCGGCTGCTCGAGCCCGGCGAGCATGCGAAGCGTCGTCGTCTTGCCGCAGCCCGACGGGCCCAGCAGGCTGACAAACTCGCCGTCGCCGATGGTGAGGTCGAGTTCCTCCAGCGCGACCACGGCCCCGAAGGCCTTGTGCACGCGCTCGAAGGTGATCGCGGCCATGACTGCTCAACCCTTGACGCCGCCCGCGCCGAAGCCGCGGGTCAGATGCTTCTGGAGGAAGGCGAAGACGACGATGACCGGCACGCTCATCATCGCCGAGGCGGCCATCAGCATGGACCACTCGATGTGGAACGAGGTCACCAGCATGGTGATCACGCCGGTGGTCAGCGTGCGTGCGGTGTCCTGGTTCACCAGGACCAGGGCGAAGAGGTACTCGTTCCAGGCCAGGATGAAGGTGAAGACCGCGGTCGAGATGATGCCTGGCAGCGCCTGCGGCAGGATCACGTCGACGAAGGCGCCCATGCGCGAAGCGCCATCGACCATGGCGGCGGCCTCGAGATCCGGCGGGATGCCGGCCATGAAGGAGCGCAGCAGCCACAGCGCGAAGGGCAGCGCGAAGGTGGTGTAGGCGATGGTCAGGCTGAACAGCGTGTTGGCGACACCCATCTCGACCAGCATCAGGTAGAGCGGGATGATCAGCACCACGGAGGGCAGCAGGTAGGTGAACAGCACGAGCTGCGCCAGCCGCTCGCGCCCGGGGTAGGAGAAGCGCACCAGGCTGTGCGCGCCGATCACGCCGACGATCACCACCACCGCCGTCGTGGCGACGGCGACGATCACCGAGTTGGCGAAGTAGGCGAGGAACTTGGTCTCGAGCAGCAGCTTGCGATAGTGCTCGAAGGTCACCTCGCCGGGCCACAGGCTGGGCGGGATGCGGAACAGCTCGGTCTGCGGCTTCAGCGACGTGACGATCGTCCACAGCAGCGGGAAGGCGACGACGAACACGATCGTCCAGGCGAAGATGTTGAACAGGATGCGGCGCAACGGCTTCATGGCTCAGCCCTCCGCCGTCCGGCCGTAGCGGAAGTAGAGCGCCATGAAACCGAGCATGATCAGCATCATCAGCACGGCCACGGCCGAGGCGCCGCCCATCTCGTTGAGCGCGAAGGCCTGCTTGTAGACTAGGAGCGGCAGCGTCTGGGTCGAGGTCACCGGTCCGCCGCCGGTCAGCAGGTAGATCAGGTCGAACTCCTTGAAGTCCCAGATGGCGCGCAGAAGGATGACGATGAACAGCACCTCGCGCAGCTGCGGCAGGGTGATGTCGGTGAAGCGGCCCCAGGTGCCGGCGCCATCCATCGTCGCCGCCTCGTAGAGATGGTCGGGGATGGTCTGCAGGCGCGCCAGCACGCTGATGACGACAAAGGGGAAGTATTTCCAGGCGCCGACCAGGATCACGCTGATCATCGCGTTGGGCATCTGGCCGATCCAGTCCAACGGCATGTTGAGCAGGCCCAGCCACATCATGGTGTGGTTGAGGATGCCGTAGAGATCGTTGAACACCCAGCGCCAGACCAGCACGGCGACGACGGTCGACATGAAATAGGGGAACAGGATCAGGCTGCGCGCCAATGACCGGAACCAGATGTTCTGGTGCAGCAGCAACGCCAGCGCCACGCCCAGCACGATCTGCAGGAAGAGCGTGCCCACGGTCCACACGACGTTGACCCAGAGGGCCTGCCAGAACTCGCCCGAGGCCAGCAATGCGCCGTAGTTGTCGAAGCCGATCCAGCGGCCCTTGAGCGTCGGCGTGTAGATCGAGAACAGGCTGAGATAGATCGCCGAGACCAGCGGGTAGACGATGACGGCGCAGAAGATCAGCACCGTCGGCGCGATCAGCAGCGCGCCGAGCAGGCCGTATCGGGTTGAGAGGTGCAGGCCCGGCGCGGTGGGCCGCGCCGGGGCCGTGGTTGCCGTCATGGCCCGAGCGAAGTGCCGTCAGGCCTTGGCGATGGCTTCGATCTTCTTGGCCGTCTCGCCAAGCACCTTCTTGGCGTCCTCGTTGTTCAGGCAGACGCGCTGCACCAGCTCGGCCAGCAGGCCGCTGTTGATGATCTCGCCCGCCTTCATGTTGGGTTTGTGGTTGGCAGTCTCGAAGCCGAGGTTGAAGCCGGCGGCCGAGTTGGCGGCCATCAGCTTCACCTCCTTCTGGTACTTCGAGATGATCGGGTTGTCGTAGTACTTCGGATCCTCGGCGATCGTCTTCAGCACCGGCAGCACGTGGCCGGGCGCGGCGTGCAGTTGCTTGATGTAGCCCTCGGGCGCGAAGATGTGCGCGGCGAACTTCTTGGTCGCCGCCATGTCCTTGGCCGCCTTGGGGATGAAGATGCTGGGGAAGTCGTTGAACGTCCACCCGGGCACGCTTGGCGAGATCGTCGGATAGGTCTCGCAGGTGATCGAGTCCTTGATGCCCGGGTTCTGCGCGTTGACGTTGGCGAGCACGCGGCCGGTGTAGAGCCCGGTTGCCGTGGCCCCGGATACGAACGCCGTCAGGCTCTCGCCCCAGGAGTAGCCGGTGGCGCCGGGCGGGCAGAGCTCGCGCATCGACTTGTAGAACTCGAGCGCGTCCAGCGTTTCCTTGCTGTCGAGCGCGATCTGCAGATCGGGCGTGAACACCTGGCCGCCCGCGCCGTGCACGAAGCAGATGAAGACCAGCGAGGTCATGCTGTTCTTGGCGTAGGGCAGGGGCGCGCCGTAGATGCCGCCGCCCTGCATCTTGCGGCAGGCCGCACGCAGCTCGTCCCAGGTCCTGGGCGCCTTGTCGATTCCGGCCTTCTTCATCAGGTCGGTGCGCAGCCACAGCGAGTTGGCTGCCGTGCCGCCGATGCCGGCGCCGCCATAGACGCCCTTCTCGACCTCGTAGATGCGGTTGGCGCCGGGGAAGAACTTGTCCTCGCCGACCATCTTGATGACGTCGTTGAACGGCTCGAGCAGGCCGTTGCGCCAGTAATTGGTGACCGCGAAGGACGGCAGGTGGGTGACGATGTTGGGCACCTGGCCGCTGGCGAAGGCGGCGGCGAGCTGGGCGGCATAGGTCTCGTTCGAGGTCGGCTCGAACACCACCTTGATGCCGGGATTGGCCGCCTCGAACTGCGCGATCTGGAACTTGTAGGCCGCAAGCTGTGCCGGCACGGATTGCGTCGACCACCAGCGCAGGGTCGCGCCGCCCTGTGCGCCGCCCGGTCTGGGCGCCCCCAGCGCGCCCGCCATGCCCACCGCACCGATGCCCGCCAATGCCGCACGACGTGAAACCGTCCTCTTTGTCATGTTCCCCTCCCGCTATACGAACATCCGTGCGGAAATACTGAGAGGCGCAGGGCGCATTGGCAAGCGGCAAGGACGGCTCAAGGAGAGGTTTTCGGGCCTATATCCCTGAGAAGGCGTCATTTCTTCTCGAAGTTGGCTTGGGGATATCTTCAACAAAACAGATTGAGGCGGGCGCTGGACGAACATATGTTCGCATTCCGCCATGATGCGGCGACGTACGGGCTTTCGGTCCACACGTGGGCCGGTGTATCGACAGACGCCTCCGATCGAGTGAGTGGAAAAGAGCAAGGCATGTCCGACCTGGCCGTTACCGACCAAGAGAGTGGCGACTATGTGAGTTCCTTCGCCCGCGGCCTCGAGGTGATCCGCGCCTTCACGCGCGCCAAGCCCAGCATGACGCTCAGCGAAGTGGCCGACCGCACCGACATGCATCGCGCGGCGGCGCGCCGCTTCCTGCTGACCCTGGTGCGCGAGGGCTACGTCGAGACCAACGGCAAGCATTTCCGTTTGCGCCCGAAGATTCTCGAGCTGGGCTTCACCGCGCTGGCGTCGATGGACATCTGGGACATCGCCCAGCCGGTGCTCAACGAGCTTTCGGAGAAGCTCTCGGAATCCTGCTTCGCCGCCGTGCTCGACGGCCTCTCCGCGGTCTATGTCGCGCGGGCCGCGTCGCGCCGGGTGATGAATGTCGGCATCAATGTCGGCAACCGCGCTCCGGCACACGCGGTGTCGACCGGCCGCGTGCTGCTGTCGGGCCTTTCCGAGCACGAGCTCGACGAATACCTCGCCAGGGTCAAGCTTGAGAAGTTCACGCCCAACACCGTGACGTCGAAGGTCAAGCTGCGCGGCATCATCGAGGAGACACGCCGCCAGGGCTGGTCGATCGTCGACCAGGAGCTCGAGGCCGGCCTGCGGGCGATCTCGGTGCCGATCCGCGATCGCGCCGGCACGATCAAGGCGGCGCTCAATGTCTGCTGCCCCTCCGCGCGCGTCACGCCCGAGGAAATGCGCAGCCGCGTGCTGGCCGAGCTGCTCGACGCCGCGCAGCGCATCTCGCTGGCGCTGCCGGGCTGAGCTCAGGCGAAGCGATCGGCGGTGTAGTCGCTGACCTTCGCCTCGGGCTCGCGGCCCATCATCGTCTGCGCCACCAGCCGCGCCGTCAGCGGGCCCAGCGTGTAGCCTGCATCGCCCGGAATGGCGAAATGCAGTCCGGGCACGCCTCCGACGGGCCCGATCACCGGTCGGCCATCGATGCCCGTGTTCACGCCCGCCCAGGTGCGGATCAGGCGCAGCGAGCCCACGCGCGGGATCACATGCTGCGCCAGGCTCAGGCTGCCGATCAGGCTCTCCAGCTCGACGGTTGGGTGCTCGTTCGGCCCGACCAGGCTCGCCGGCCAGCCACCGCCGATCACGACCTGGCCGGCGCCGAGCTGCTTCATGGTGATCTGCCGGTCGGCGTGCTGCACCATGTGATGGATCAGCGGCTCGGTCGCCTCGGTGATGTTCATGTGCAGCGGCTCGGCGCGCGCCGGCACGCGCACCCCGAGGTGGCCCGCCAATGCCGCCGAACCGGCGCCGGCGGCGATCACGACGCGGCCGGCGCGGATCGTGCCGCGGCTTGTCTCGACCACGAACCCGCTTGTGGCGCGGGTCAATCCGGTGACCCGGGTTTCGGTGCAGTGCGGAACGCCCAGTGCCAGCACCTTGCGCCGGATAGCCTGGTTGGCGAGCAGCGGGCTGACCTTGCCCTCGTCGGCGCACAGCTCCGCGCCGACAACGCAGGATGCGAAATAGGGCGCGATGCGGTCGAGCGCGGCGCGGTCGAGCATCTCGACCTTCAAGCCGAGTTCCTGCTCGCGCCGGCACTTTTTCTCGAGGAAGGCGTACTGCTCGCGGCTCTCCGCCACCATCAATCCGCCGGTGACGGCGAGCTCGATGTCCTCGTCCAGCCGCGCCGCCAGCGCCTCCCAGTGGCGCACGGCGCGTGGATAGAAGGGCAGGGTCTCCTCGAACGCCGGCACCATCTCAGGATAGAGGCGCATGAAGCGGCTCTGCAGCTGCACGTGCAGGCCGCCGGCATTGGCGATGGTGCCGGCGTGGCGACCGTCGTCGAGCACCGTCACGTCGTGGCCGTCCTCGGCGAGGAACCACGCGAGGCACATGCCGACGATGCCGCCGCCGATGATCGCCGTGCCGATGTCGGCTGGCGGCGTGCGCGGATCACGACTCATCTGGTGCGCACCAGATCGCTGATCGAGACCGGCCGGGCCGGTACGCGCGGCGCGAAGAAGGCCAGCTCGTCGATGACACGCTCCTGCCGCTCCGCCAGCAGTGCTCCCAGCACCGGTGCGCAATAGCGCCCCTGGCAGCGCCCCATGCCCAGCCGCGTGCGCCGCTTGACCTCGCCGATCGCCGGCATGCCATCGCCCAGGGCCGCGTCGAGCGTGCCCAACGTCACATCCTCGCAGCGGCACACGATCGTCCCGCGTTCGGCGTACTCGACGTGAGGACGCGGCGCGGCGAACACCTGCCACAACGCCTCCTGGAAGCGCCGATGCCGGCCGAGGGCAGCACGCGCCCTGGCGACTTTGGTCTCGTCGATCCGCCGCCCCAGAGCGCGCGCGACGGCGGCGCCGGCGATCACGCCTTCCTCACCCGCAGCTGGCGCGCCGCCAAGGCCGCAGCAATCGCCCACCGCGTAGACCCCCGCGAGGCTGGTCTGGCAGTCTTCGCTACGCTCGGTGAGGAGATGGCCGCGCGTCGCATCGAAGCGATGCCGGCAGCCCAGGGCGCGCAGCAATTCGTTCGACGGCATGAAGCCGTAGCCCATCAGAACGGCGTCGACCTCGAAGCGCTGCTGGCCGACATAGGCCGCCAGCCCGGGTTCCACGCGTGTCAAAGCACTGCCGCAGAGCAGGGGAATGGCACGCCGTCGCAGCTCGGCGAGCATCGCCCGGCCCTGCCGCGCCAGAGCGAATGATGTCGTCAGCATGCGCAGGATCGCGCCGGCATTCGCGATGCCGGGTCGTTGTGCCAGTTCCGCAATCGCGACGATGTCGGTGCCGGCGCGCGCCAGCTCCAGCGCCACCTGGAGGTTCAATGGCCCGTTGCCGCAAACCAGCACGCGGCTGCCCGGCAGCACGCCGTCGGTCTTCAGCAGTGTCTGCGCCGCGCCGGTGGTCATCACACCGGGCAGGGTCCAGCCCGGCACGGGCAGGCCCCGCTCATAGGCGCCGGTGGCGATGACCAGGCGCTGCGGCTTGAACAGCAGCGAAGCCTCGGGCGTGGTGACGCCCACGGTCATCGGTGGGAAGGCGCCCCAGGCCTCCGCGCCCGGGATGATCTCGACGCCAGCCTGGCGCGCGCGTTCGATGCGGCCGCGGCCCTCGGCGATCTGCGGATCCTCGGCGATCCGCGCGGCGAAGCGGTGCGAGTCGCCGGGCTGCTTGAAGAACTGCCCGCCTGGCCTGGCCCGCTCGTCGACGAGGGTGACGGTGAGGCCGGCTTCCGCCGCGGTCGTCGCCGCCGCGAGGCCGCCGGCGCCGCCGCCGATCACCAGCAGCTCGGGTGTCCGCACCGCCAGGTCGGGCGCAAGGATCGGTGCGGCGCCGACCGTTGCTGTGCCGAGGCGTACCGGAAACGATTGCCGGCACACGACATGCGCGCCGCTGACCCTGGTCATGCAGGCGCGGCGGCTTTCGGCGCCGTCTATCGTTACCAGGCACTCGTTGCAGACGCCCATGCCGCAGAAGACGCCGCGGGTGTCGCCCGCCGCTGTCTCGCGCAGCGACGTGATGCCGGCGGCGATCAGCGCGGCGGCCAGCGTATCGCCGATGCGGGCGGGGACCGCCTTGCCATCGACTTCGAGCATGACCTCGATGCCCGACTTGTACGGAAGTTCATTATGTGAACAACTCTGGGGCGCTAAGGTCGACATCGTTCGGCAGGAGATCGAGGAATGGCGCCACTTGTCGTGGCCGCGCGGCGCACAAGAGTTACCATACCGCACAATGGGGTCGAATGAAGATCGTCAGGATCACCGTGCACCAGGTCGACCTGCCGCTGCGCGAGGGCAAGTACTCGTGGTCTGGCGGCCACTCGATCCGCATCTACGATTCGACGGTGGTGCGCGTGCATACCGATGCCGGGCTGATCGGTCACGGCGAGGTCTGTCCGCTGGGTCCGGCCTATCTGCCGGCCTATGCCAAAGGCGTTCGCGCCGGGCTCGCCGAGCTGGCGCCGCACCTGATCGGCCAGGACCCGACAGAGCTGGGCGTGATCAACCGCGTGATGGACCAGCACCTCAAGGGCCACGCCTATGTGAAGTCGGCGCTCGATATCGCCTGCTGGGACATTCTCGGCCTGAAGAGCGGCGTACCGGTTTCGACCTTGCTCGGCGGCTGCCAGGGCGAGGCGGTGAAGTGCTACCGCGCCATCTCGCAGGACACGCCCGAGCGCATGGTCGAGCGCGTCGCGGTCTGCCGCGCCGAGGGCCACCACCAGTTCCAGATCAAGGTCGGCGGCGACGCCGATCTCGATATCAGGCGCATCCGGGCGGTGGCGGAGTCCCTGAAGCCCGGCGAGGTGCTGGTGGCTGACGCCAACACCAGCTGGCTGCCGGTGCAGGCGGCGCGCGTGGTGCGGGCGATCGAGGACATCGATCTCTACCTGGAGCAGCCGTGCCTGGGATACGGCGAGTGCCTGAGCATCCGGCGGCGCACGACGCGGCCCTTCATCCTCGACGAGATCATCGACAGCCCGGCGATGCTGCTGCGCGCCCATGCCGACCAGGCGGCCGACGTGGTCAACATCAAGCTCAGCAAGGTCGGCGGGCTGACGATGGCGCGGCACATGCGCGACATGTGCGTGTCCATGGGCATCGCCATGACCATCGAGGACAGCGGCGGCAGCGACATCGTCACCGCCGCGATCGCCCATCTCGCGCACTCGACGCCGGAGGCCTTCCGCTTCAGCTCCAGCGACGTCAACGGCTACAACACGCTAAGCATCGCCGAGAACGGTCCGCAGCACCGGGGTGGATGGATCAAGGCTCCATCAGGCCCCGGGCTGGGTGTGTCGCCCTACCTTGACGTGCTAGGCGATCCGGTGCTCACGATCGACTGAGCCACGCTACCGCGCAGTCGGCACCAGTTGCCTAGCCGCATCAGCTGAGGATCGTCGACCTGGCTGCAGAACTTTCCTCGGTCGTGGTACGTTCACCAAGCTGTTCTGCCGCGGTTCCGCGCTACCGAACGGGCATACTGGATCGGCCACGGTCACGTCCCCAGTAGTGGTGTAGCTCGGTAGAGCAAGGCCGCCCGCGAAGCGCGCTGCCCAATAGCGCTGCAGCGAGCGGGCGGGTTGCGGTGGTCACCGACGATGTCCGGGTCAGGGTCGGGTTGCGAGTTCCAACCTGCGACCGAGAGACCACCGATGACCACCGAGATGATGAACCTGCGTTCGCTCGTGGCGAAGACCCCCGACGCCGATGTGTTGCGCGACATGATCGCCTTCGCCGCCGAGCGGCTGATGGAGATCGAGGTCGGCGTGCTGACCGGGGCGGCGCATGGCGAGAAGAGCCCGAACCGCCTGGCGCAGCGCAACGGCTATCGCGAGCGCGACTGGCAGACGCGGGCCGCCGCGGACCGGTAGTCGGCCCAGGAGCGGGTTGATAGGCCATTCGATGCGCTCAATGTCGATGGCTATGGTCGAGGCCTTCTTCAGTTCGCAGCCGTCGGCCAGGTAGGCATCGCACAGCTCGGCAACGGTCATCGCTCTGCGATCATCCTGTCGGCTTTGCAAAGGGTCTTCTCCGCGGCTCGCCGCGCCGAGCACTCCAAGCGCCTCAGAGCGTGTCGTCTCAACGGTCCACGGCGGGCGATGTGCACCGACAGTGAAACGGCGACGACGGCCTAAGCGATAATCGACAAAGTACGCTCGCGACCCACCCCTGCCGACACGAACGCCAAAGCCTTTCACGATGGTGTCGTAGAGAAGCACGTCGGAATCGCCGACAGACGCGGATTCGACGACGCGCTTGGTCAGTTTCACGGGCATTGGCCGCGTCTGCTTCCCTGCAGTGCGCGTAGCACGGACGTAGCTACGCGGCATCGAACTCGATAGGGACCCGAAGAACTTCACAATCCCTAACTTATCGAAATAATGGACTAAATGGGACGTAAGACTGGCGCGGTGATCGCAGTCAGAAGCGGTCGATGCGATCGACGACGAGCGTGATCTCCTCCACCTGCGCCGGCGCGACGCCCTGCTTCCAGGTGAAGCTGTCGATCTTGGTCACGCTGCCGTACTTCGTCGCCGCGGCGTTCTTCAGCCGGTAGCGCCCGGCGCCGGCCGAGCCGGATATGGTGAGCGTGCCGTTCTTCCGCACGCCCGAGCGCTGCCACGCCAGAAGTTGCGCGTCGTCGGTCTTGCCGCGCCTGAGGATCAGGGTCACCGGCGCGACGGTTCCGCGCGATACCGGCTCGACCGTGGTCGTGATGCCCTGCAGCTCCGAGAAAGCCGCGATCGAGTGGCCGTCGATCGCAAGCTGGAACTGGCCCTTGGTGAACTGCCCTGTCGTCGCCATGGTCATCGTCCTCGAAGTCAGGTGAGGCCGGTCCCAGCACGCGAGACTTCACGGTTCGCCACTGCCCGGACCGGCGCAAATGCCGCCGGCGATCAGACGCCAATCGCGGTGCTCGGCCATCGCTCCTCCGCCGGAAATACCAGGCGATCGGGCAGGCCTTGGGATGTCACCCTATCACGCTGTGGGCCGGACTTCATCCGGGGGACGTCGGCCGGCAGGTCGCGCGGCCATTGGCGGCGGCCCGACGGCTTGCCTTATACTCCAGGCCGCACGTCACGAGGTCACGCATGATCGTCGAGCAAATCTGGACCGCGAACGCCTATCGCAACTTCAACTACCTGATCGCCTGCCCGGAGACCGGCGAGGCGCTGGCAATCGATCCGCTGGATCACCAGAAGTGCCTGGCCAAGGCGAAGGAGAAGGGCTGGACCATCACCCAGATCCTCAACACGCACGAGCACGGCGATCACACCGGCGGCAATCAGCAGGTGGTCGCCGCCACCGGCGCCAAGGTGCTGGCGCACGCCAACGCGAAGAACCGCATCCCGGGCATGGATCGCGGGCTGGGCGCCGGCGACGTCATCAAGGTCGGCCGCACGGTCGAGCTGGAGTGCATGGACACGCCCGGCCACACGATGTGCCACATCTGCCTGCGCAGCCATGGCGATCGGCCGGCGCTGTTCTGCGGCGACACGCTGTTCAACGCCGGCGCCGGCAATTGCCACAATGGCGGCCATCCCGCCGAGCTCTACGGCACCTTTGCCAACCAGCTCGACAAGCTGCCGGAGAACACGCTGATCTATCCGGGCCACGACTACATCGCCAACAACCTCGGCTTCACGCTCGACCGCGAGCCCGACAATGCCAAAGCCGCGGAGATGCTGCCGGCAATGCAGCGGCAGGATCCCAACAACCCGCTGGTCACCACCCTGAAGCTCGAGCGCGAGATCAACACCTTCTTCCGGCTGTCGAGCCCGACGGTGATCGCGCGCCTGCGCGAGGCGTTCTCCGACCTGCCCGACAACCCCGACCGCAAGACGGTGTTCCTCAAGCTGCGCGAGCTGCGGAACAAGTGGTGAAGTGCCGAGACGGGCGAAACTGTCATCCCGAGCGTAGCGAGGGATCCAGGGTTAGCCTGGATCCCTCGCTACGCTCGGGATGACAGAGCCTCTGGACTTTAGAGACTCGGCAGGTTGAGGCCCTTCTCGCGCGCGCAGGCGATGGCGTCCTCGTAGCCGGCATCTGCGTGCCGCATCACGCCGGTGGCGGGATCGTTCCACAGCACGCGCTCGATGCGCCGCGCCGCCTCCGGCGTGCCGTCGCAGACGATCACCATGCCGGCATGCTGCGAGAAGCCCATGCCGACCCCGCCGCCATGGTGCAGCGACACCCAGGTGGCGCCCGAGGCGCAGTTGAGCAGCGCGTTGAGCAGCGGCCAGTCCGACACCGCGTCGGTGCCGTCCTTCATGCCCTCGGTCTCGCGATTCGGGCTGGCGACCGAGCCCGAGTCGAGGTGATCGCGGCCGATCACGATCGGCGCCTTGAGCTCGCCGCTGGCGACCATCGCGTTGAAGGCGAGGCCCAGGCGATGACGATCGCCCAATCCGACCCAGCAGATGCGCGCCGGCAGGCCCTGGAACCTGATGCGTTCCCGGGCCATGTCGAGCCAGCGATGCAGGTGGGCGTTGTCGGGCAACAGCTCTTTCACTTTCGCATCGGTGCGGTAGATGTCCTCGGGATCACCCGACAGCGCGGCCCAGCGGAACGGCCCGATGCCGCGGCAGAACAGCGGGCGGATATAGGCCGGCACGAAGCCCGGGAAGGCGAAGGCGTCGCCAACGCCCTCCTCCAGCGCCATCTGCCGGATGTTGTTGCCGTAATCGACCGTCGGCACGCCGCGCTTGTGGAACTCCAGCATGGCACGCACATGGCCCGCCATGGATTGCTTCGCGGCTTTCGCGACCGCCGACGGATCGGCAGTGCGCCGCGCCTCCCAGTCGGCGAGCGTCCAGCCCCTGGGCAGGTAGCCGTTGACCGGATCGTGCGCCGAGGTCTGGTCGGTGAGGCAGTCGGGCCGCACGTCGCGGCGCAGCAGCTCGGGCAGGATGTCGGCGGCGTTGCCGAGCAGGGCCACCGACAGCGGCTTCTTCTGCGCCGTCGACCTGCCGATGATCGCCAGCGCATCGTCGAGATCCTTCGCCTGGACGTCGACATAGCCGGTGCGCAGGCGGAACTCGATGCTGCTGGGACGGCATTCGACGGCCAGGCAAGACGCGCCCGCCATGGTCGCCGCCAGCGGCTGCGCGCCGCCCATGCCGCCCAGCCCGGCGGTCAGGATCCAGCGGCCGGCGAGGCTGCCGCCGTAATGCTGGCGCGCCATCTCGACGAAGGTCTCGTAAGTGCCCTGCACGATGCCCTGGCTGCCGATGTAGATCCACGAGCCGGCCGTCATCTGGCCGTACATCATCAGCCCCTTGCGATCGAGCTCGTTGAAATGCTCCCAGGTCGCCCAGCGCGGCACCAGGTTCGAGTTGGCGATCAGCACGCGCGGCGCATCGGCGTGGGTGCGGAAGATGCCGACCGGCTTGCCCGACTGGACCAGCAGGGTCTCGTCGGCCTCCAGCTTGCGCAGCGCCTCGACGATGCGGTCGAAGGCGGCCCAATCGCGCGCTGCGCGGCCGATGCCGCCATAGACCACGAGCTCGCCGGGCTTCTCGGCGACATCGGGATCGAGGTTGTTCATCAGCATGCGCAGCGGCGCCTCGGTCAGCCAGCTCCTGGCGCTGAGCATGTTGCCGCGCGGCGCGCGCACGATGCGGGCATTGTCGATGCGGCTCATGCGGATCTCCCTCGGTCGAGCGTGGGCAGGAGGCCATCGCCGATGGCGCGCGGCAGGACGCCGTCGGCGACCAGCGCCGTCGCGGTCTGGATGTCGGGATGGAAGTGACGATCGTCCTCGAGATGCGGCACGCGCGCGCGCAGCAGGCCGCGCACCGCCTCGAGCGGCGGGCTCGAGGCCAGCGGCCGATGGAAGTCGCAACCCTGCGCCGCGGCCAGCAGCTCGATGCCGACGATCGAGGCGGCGTTGGCCGTCATGTCGAGCAGGCGGCGCGCGCCATGCGCGGCCATCGAGACATGGTCTTCCTGGTTGGCCGAGGTCGGAATCGAATCGACGCTGGCGGGATGCGCGCGCTGCCGGTTCTCCGCCACCAGCGCCGCCGCCGTCACCTGCGGGATCATGAAGCCGGAGTTCAGGCCGGGCCGCGGTGTCAGGAACGCCGGCAGGCCGGACAGCGCCGGATCGACCAGCATGGCGATGCGCCGTTCGGCGAGCGAGCCGATCTCGCAGACCGCCAGGGCGACGATGTCGGCGGCGAAGGCCACCGGCTCGGCGTGGAAGTTGCCGCCCGACAGGGCCTCGCCTGTGTCGGCGAAGATCAGCGGGTTGTCGGTGACGCCGTTGGCCTCGGTCTCCAGGCTCGCCGCCGCCTGGCGCAGGATGTCGAGCGCCGCGCCCATCACCTGCGGCTGGCAGCGCAGGCAGTAGGGATCCTGGATGCGCTCGTCGCCCACGAGGTGCGAGGCGCGGATCGCTGATCCCGCCATCAGGCGCCGCAGCGCGAGGGCGGTATCGATCTGGCCCTGGTGCCGGCGCAGGCGATGGATGCGCGGATCGAAGGGCACGTCGGAGCCGCGCGCCGCGTCGGTCGACAGCGCACCGGTGATCAGCGCCGAGCCGAAGACGGTTTCGGCCTCGAACAGGCCGGCCAACGCGTAGGCCGTGGAGAACTGCGTGCCGTTGAGCAGCGCCAGGCCCTCCTTGGGGCCCAGGCGCAGGGGCGCGAGCCCGGCGCGCGCCAGGGCCTCCTGAGCCGGCACGATCGCGCCATCGACGATGAAGCCGCCGACGCCGATCATCGCCGCGCTCATGTGCGCCAGCGGCGCCAGATCGCCCGACGCGCCGACCGAGCCCTGGCACGGCACGAGCGGCGTGAGCCCCTTGGCGAGCAGCGCCTCGAGCAGCCGTACCGTCTCCTCGTGCACGCCCGACGCACCCTGCGCGAGGCTGGCGAGCTTAAGCGCCATCATCAGGCGCGCGACAGGCACCGGCATCGGCGCACCGACACCGGCGGCGTGCGACAGCACGATATTGCGCTGCAACGCCTCGAGGTCGGCGGCCTCGATGCGCACGCTGGCGAGCTTGCCGAAGCCGGTGTTGACGCCATAGACCGGCACGCCCCTGGCGACGATGGCCGACACCGCGCGCGCCGATTTCTCGATCGCCGCATAGGCGGCCGCATCGAGGCTGGCGGATGCGCCACGATAGATCGCGCGCCACCCGGCCAGCGGCACGGCGCCCGGCGACAACACGATCTCGGTCATCCGCCCCTCCATTGCCTGCCGGCATTATTATGACTATACATAATCACATGTCCAGCACCTCTCTTCACCAGAGAATTCTCGGCGACATCGAAGGCCGTATCCTGTCAGGGGCCCTGCCGCCCGGCGCGCGCATCGCCACCGAGCAGGAGCTGGCGGCCACTTATGGCTGCTCTCGCATGACCGTCAGCAAGGTCCTGGTGATGCTGGCCAATGCCGGCCTTGTCGAACGGCGCCGCAAGGCCGGCACCTTTGTGCGGCAGCCGAGCTCACAGGCCGCGATTCTCGAGATTCACGATATCAAGGCCGAGGTACTGGCGCTCGGACAAGCCTATCGCTTCGAGATGATGCGCCGAACGATGCGAAGGGGCGATCGCGACGACCATGATTTCCTCGGAGAGCATGGCGGCGGGCGCTTGCTCGAGGTCACCGGCCGCCACTTCGCGGGGCGCAGGGTATTCTGTCTCGAAGAACGTCTGATCAATCTCAAGGCGGTGCCGCAGGCCGAAGCGCAAAGCTTCGCCGATGTGTCGCCCGGCCGTTGGCTCCTTGACACCGTTCCCTGGACCGAAGCCGAACATCGCATTCACGCCGCCGGCGCCAGCCGCGCCGAGGCCCGCTCGCTTGCTGTCAGGACGGGGGCGCCCTGTCTCGTCGTCGAACGCCGGACATGGCGCGGCAAGACGCCGATCACGCTCGTCCGCCTGCTCTACCCGGGCGATGCGCATCGGCTCGTTGCCCATTTCAGGCCGCTTCGGAAGTGAACGACTAAGTGATGTGAGCCACGCGGTTTTCTTCCCGGATTCACGTTTGTTCGCGCCTGACGGGCATAGGCTCGCTGCGGCAACAACCGGGAGGACACAACCATGACGCAGCCGCAGACCCGCCGCAGCGTGGTCACAGCCCTGGGAGCAGCCGCCCTCGCGGCCCCCGCCGTCGCGCGGGCGCAGACTCCGCCGGCGTCGACGCCCGCCGTGGCGGCGCCGGCCAGCACGATCACCAGCCCGCCGCGCGATTTCGGGCCGAACGCGGCGCCGACGACATACTTCCGCGACCCCGACATGATCACCGTCGACCCGGCGTTCAACGGCATCACCCAGCCCAACGCCGCCATCGTGCGGCTGTGGACCGGCGCGCTGTGGTCGGAGGGACCGGCGTGGAACGCGCAGGGCCGCTACCTGGTGTGGAGCGACATACCCAACAATCGCCAGCTGCGCTGGCTCGAGGACGACGGCCGCGTCAGCGTCTTCCGCCTGCCCTCGAACAACAGCAACGGCAACAGCTTCGACTTCCAGGGCCGCCAGCTCTCCTGCGAGCACCTGACGCGCCGCGTGGTGCGCTACGAGCTCGACGGATCGGTCACGGTGTTGGCCGACAGCTTCCAGGGCAAGCGGCTGAACTCGCCCAACGACGTGGTGGCGCATCCCGACGGCAGCTACTGGTTCACCGATCCGCCGTATGGCGGCCAGCTCTACGAAGGCGCGCCGGATGCGCCGGGCGGACCGAGCAACGCGCGCGGCAAGCTGAAGCCCACCCTGGGCCAGCCGCCGGGCATCGGCTCGATGCGCCGCGAGCTGCCGACCAACTGCTATCGCATCGATCCCGGCGGCCGCGTCGATCTGGTGCTGACCGAAGAGCAGGTGCCGGATCCCAATGGCCTGTGCTTCTCGCCCGACTACACCAAGCTCTACGTCGCCAGCACAGGCAAGGGGCCGGGCGACACCGGGCCGGGCGGCAAGGGCGACATCCACGTCTTCGATGTCGGCGCCGACAACAAGCCGAGCGGCGGCAAGCTGTTCAGCGACTGCATGGTCGACGGCATCAAGTGCGGGCCCGACGGGTTGCGCTGCGACGTCGACGGCAATGTCTGGTGCTCGAGCAATGCCGGGCGCAATCTCGGCTACAGCGGTGTCGTCGTGCGCGCGCCCGACGGCAAGCTGCTGGGACGCGTCCGCCTGCCCGAGGTCTGCGGCAACATCTGCTTCGGCGGGCCCAAGCGCAACCGGCTCTTCATGGCGGCGAGCCAGTCACTCTACGCCGTCTATGTCGGCACGCAGGGCGCAGGTCCAGGCTAGCCAGGCCTTGACCCTACCCGACGGCGGATTGCGCCCAGCCCGATGGGCTGGCCAGCGTGATGCCACGTCGCGGGCGAGCTGTCGCTATAGGCCCGCTCAGGTGCGAGCCGCGGGCGACGCCAGCAGCAGGTCGCGCATCAGCTGGCTGGCGACCTGCGGCCGCATGCGCACGCCGACGACCTCCCCGGCATCGCTGACGAGCGCCCCCATGATCGAGCCGTCGCCTGGATGAACCTGGAATGCGGCGGACGATACGTCGATCGGCCGGCACTGGATCGTCTGGGTCTCGCCCGCCGCTGCCTGGTTGGCGACCGGCTCGTTGTCGGTACCCTGCCGCTTGACCATCTCGTTGGCCGCGTCGCAGAGGCTGGAGATGAAGGCGGTGAACTCGGAGAAGTCCGCGACGCACTCCATGGCGTGCTGCTTCTCGTCGATGAAGACCATCAGGCAGCGCTGACCGTCTTCGCTCATGCCGAGGTGGAACTGGGCGACCTTGGAGGAGCTGTCCATGATCCGTCTCCGTCTGTTGCCCCCAATCAACGGGACCTGACTTCGGTCGTTGCCTGCAGCCCTCACGCGCCGCCGATCCTCAAGTTTTCTTGACCCTCGCAACTTCACAAAAAAGCCATGGACGCGAACCGCGCCGCGGCCCGCGTCCACGCCGTCGGCCTCGATGTCAGCCACCCGCGGGCTACATCTGATGCGATTTCTCGAAGGCACCAACCTGACGCTCCGCCTCCTCGCGCGTGATGCCGTAGCGGGTCTGCAGCTTGCCGATCAGCTGGTCGCGGCGACCCTCGATTGCGAGCAGATCGTCGTCGGTCAGCTTGCCCCACTGCTCCTTCACGGCGCCCTTGGTCTGCGACCAACTGCCCTTCATCTTCTCCCAGAAGGGCGACGGCGCGGTCGTAGGCGGCGGCGCCGTAGTGGTTTGCGCGAAGCTGGGCGCGACAACGGCCGCGGACAAGGCCAGGACGATGGCGAGGGCGAGATTACGCATGGCGTGAACTCCATGGTGGGAACGGCCACTCGAACGCGGCCCTTGCTCGCCAACGTCGCCTCGCGCGGCGCAGTTCCCGCCGGGGACGGGCGGAACCCGCCGCATCGGAGCGCCGTTCACGTGAGGGGGCACGAGCGGGCTCGCCGTGCCCCGCGATCATCCACCACAGCGAGAGGAGCCCGGCATGACCGACCTCACTCAGTCGACGAGCGGCAACCTGATCGCCGCCGAACGTGTCAACGGAACCAACGTATACAACCTCAAGGGCGAGAAGCTCGGCCATGTCGAGGACATCATGATCGACAAGGTGACCGGCAAGGCGATCTACGCCGTGATGTCCTTCGGCGGCTTTCTCGGCATGGGCGAGAAGCAGCATCCTCTGCCTTGGTCGACACTGAAGTACGACCAGAAGCAGGGTGGTTACGTCGTCGACCTCGATCGCAAGCTCCTCGAGGGCGCGCCGACCTACGAGGGCGATGATTTCACCTGGACGCCCGACTATGGCCGCCGGGTCGACAAGTACTACAACGTGCCGACCTACTGGCTCTGACGATCCACCGAACGCGAAACGGGCGGCCCAAGGGCCGCCCGCTTTGATTTCCGCGCCGGCCAGCGGCCGCCATCTACATGATCGAAAGAGCCAGCGCCGTCAGCGCCACACCGAGCAGGACCGCTGCCATGAAGTCGACGTAGTCGTTGGCCTCCCACGCCCGCGTCATGGCCAGATCCTCGCGCTCCGGCTCCGAGGAACGGGACGATCTCTGACTGGGGATCATGGCACGCTCCACATCTGTTACGACCATAACGCGCCCTGCTCCGGCAGGGTTGCAGGCGCGCCGCAGCTAGGTCGGCAACGGGAATCGCACGGCGACCCGCGTGCCGCCGCCGGTTCTCCGCCGGATCTCGGCCTCGCCACCCAGTTGCATGGCCAAGCCCCGGATCAACGTTAATCCCAGACTTCCCGCGTCCTCGCCTGTGACAATTCTGTCACCGATCCCCACGCCGTTGTCCTCGATGGCGAACTCGACCGTCCCTCCTGATTCGGTTGCCTGGATGGAGACCGCCGGCTCCGCCACGTCGACGAAAGCGTGGCGGAAGGCGTTGCCGACCGCCTCGGTGACGATCAGGCCGACCGGGATCGCCGTGTCGGGCCCGACCGCCATGACCGGCGCGCGGATGTCGAGGCGAATGTTGTCGGGGGCGGGATTGTCGCGATTCATCGAGAGCTGCCGCACCAGATCGTTGATGAAGGCCTGGAAGTCGACCTGCGCCCAGCTCGTGCGCTCGTACAAATGACGATGCAGGATCGACAGAGCGAGGACGCGGTTCTGCGCGTCGGAGAAGTGGCGACGAAGGCGCGGCGATCGGATGCCGTTGCTCTGCAGGCTGAGCAGGCTGGAGATCATCTGCAGGTTGTTCTTCACCCGGTGATGGATCTCGCGCAGCATGTGATTGCGCTGCTCAAGGCCGGCACGCAGGTCCTGCTCGCGCGCCCGAATGGCGCCGGCCATGACGGCGATGTCGGCGGCGAGCGAGCGCACCTCCGGCGGGCCCGCGCTGCCGGGCTGCGGCGCGTCGGCACCCCGCGCCATCGCAGCGGCGAAGCGCCGGATCGGGCCGAGCGGCTGCAGGCACCAGCGGGCGGTGCCGAACCACAGGGCGGCCAGCGCCACCAGCGACGTCAGCACGACCAGCATGAAGTCGAGCCACGGGCCGCCGAGATCGGCGTCCGCCACGGCAGCCGGGATCGCAGCCAGCATCAGGGGCGAGTTGGGACCGAAAGCCAGCAGGCGGAACTCGTAGGTCCGGCCGTCACCGCCGGCGGCGCGCAGGGCGCTCTCGCGCGCCGCCAGCGCCTTCTGCAGGCGATCGGGCGGCGGCAGGATGTTGGCCCCGCCGATCGGCCGCCCCATCAGGTCGATCAGCGTCAGCTGGATGGGAAGCGGCGGGCGGTCGCTCTCCGTCTTGCCCGGATACGTCCAGGCGACACCAATGCCGACCATGCCGGCGAACTGGCCATCGCGGGCCAGCCCAATGGCTGCGGGCACGACGAAGCGGGTGTCCGACCGGCTCGCGGGCTGTGACGAGACCGCGATCTCGGCGCCCTCGCGAACCTGCGGCAGCAGGGCCTCGAAGCCGACACCGGGCTGCGGCGAGGTCGAGCAACGACGCGTGCCCTGCGCATCGACCAGGACGATCAGCGCGTAGCGGTCGCCGAGATGGCGCAGCAGGCGGCGCAGGTGATCCTCGCAACGCGCCAGCTCGCCGGGCGCGAGGGTCTCGCCGGTCCAGCGCGCGACATCGCGGTCCTCGCGCAGCGTCGAGAGCACACGGCGCGCGCCTTGCAACGCTTCGCGCCATGGCATCGCCGCGGCCTCGACGGCGCTGGCGATGAACTCGCCGCGCGCGAGGCGCAGCTCGCGTTGCTTCTCGAAGGTCCACCATCCCGCCAGCGCGATGACGGGCAGCAACAGCACGGTCAGCAGGGTCACGAAGCGGGCGCGCATGGGCCAGGAATGCATTGGCCTGCTCCGCGCGGCCTCCCCGGGACGATCAGATCGCGACGGTGTTCAGCGCCTGGGCCATCGCGGTGCGCAACAGATCGGGATCGAAGGGCTTGGTGATGACGAAGACCGGCTCGACGCCGCTGCCAGTCAGCAGCCGCTCCGGAAAGCCGGTGACGAAGATCACGGGCACCTCCAGGCCCTTCATGATCTCGCGCACCGCCGAAATGCCGTTGTCGCCGCCCTTGAGCTGGATATCGGCGAGCACGAGGTGGGGCGAGTGCTTGCGCGCCAGGTCGACCGCGTTCTTCTCGGTGGCCGCGATGCCAACCACCTGATGGCCGGCGTTCTGCACGATCTTCGCAACATCGAGCGCGATCACCGCCTCGTCCTCGATCACCAGGACACGGACCGAGGCGACGCGACGCAGCTCGTTGCGCGCTTCGCCCAGCGCCGCCTCGGCGTCGGCACGACTGACATTGACGATGCGCGCGGCGTCCCCGATGGAGAAGCCTTCGAGCGCGGTCAGCAGAAGCATCTGGCGCTGCAGCACCGGGATCTCGCTGAGCTGCGCCTTCAGCCGGCCCGGCACACCGTCGGCCGCCGCCTCGCGCTCCTCGAGCACGTCGAAGGGCTGGCGCAGCCGGTGGAACAGGGCGAATATCTTCTGCTTGGTGTCGTATTCCTGGGCGTCCAGCGGCTGCTCGCGCAGCACCTCGACGCAAAGCCGCACCCATTCGTCGCCCCGCTTCTGCGATCCCGTGAGTGCGCGCGCATAGCGGCGCAGGAACGGCAGCATCGATGCGACCGCATCCGGCAGACCCGTCTTCACCTGTTCCAAGCGAACCCCCGTCACTGCTGCCCTGACGTGGCAATTAGCCGGCGTCTTGCGCCATCACAACCTTGTGTTTGGCCCCCGGGGAGGCCCTCGAGGGATGCCCTCGGTGACCAGCGTTAACCACCGACGCCACAAGGTTCAACGCCCGGCAGGATGGACGGTTCCGGCAAGATTGTGAATTTCCCATTTCCATCAAGGAAATCCCTTCAATCCGCCCAGCCCTTGGCCAAGTGGCCAAGGGTGCCTACATGGCAATCGACGCGTAGTTCAGCAGGAGGACGCTATGGAAACGGTGCGCTCGAATGCGAACGAAGTGGATGACTTCCATGAGCAGATGAAGGCGATCCTGCCGCGTCTGCGCCTGTATGCCCTCTCTCTCACCCATGACCGCGATCGGGCCAACGATCTCGTCCAGGAGACCGTCATGAAGGCTCTTGCCGGTCGCGCGAGCTTCCGCCCCGGCACGAACTTCTCCGGCTGGATCTTTCGCATCCAGCGCAACGAGTTCATTTCCAGCCTGCGGCGCCAGAAGCCGACGGTGCCGATCGACACGGCCGTAGCCGAATCGCTGACCCAGCGTCCGGCGCAGGAGAACGGCTTGGTGATGCGCGAATTCCTGCGCGCCTTCGGGCAGCTATCACCCGGCCAGCGCGAGGCTCTGGTGCTCGCCGTCGTCGAGGGACAACCCTATGACGTGATCGCCGCGCAGGTCGGCGTCTCGATCGGCACCATCAAGAGCCGGGTGTCGCGCGCTCGCGCCACGCTGGCTCGGTTGCTGCTGGATCCGGAAGACGCCGTGACCGCTGTCGACCAGGGCGTGCGTGCGATCGCCCGCGGCAGGGGCCCGGTTGCCGAGGACGAGGACACGCGCTCTTCACTCGCCACCTAATCCTGATAATGTCGAGGGAGCGCGTCGTGCGTTAAGTAACGGGGATCGTCGATCGGCGGGTACACGCCACCCGCCGGTCGGACAGCCCTTCGCGCGGGAAGGGAACAGAGTTCTTCAAACCAGCCATGGCAGACGGCGAAAAATCCCCGGATGGGGGTCACGCGGTCGCACCTGCGGCCGAAGAGCAGCCGTTCGACAGATGGCTCCGCAAGCAGCTGCACGCCATGTTCGACGAGGTGGTGAACGAGCCGCTGCCGGCGGATCTGATCCGCCTGATCGACCAGGATGCCGAGCGGACACGTCAGGAGGCGGCCGACAGTCCCACGCCGCCGAAGAAGCCCTGACGGTTCGCGAAGTCCAGCTCACGCGGCACCCGCACCTCTTCCGGGATCAGGAACAGCCCGCCGGCGCGCGCCACGCGGCCGCATCTTTGGCAGCTCGACAGCACGTTCAGCGGCACCGCCAGCAGCAGACCGGCGCAGACAGGGGCGATCCAGATCAGGAACTCCGGCGCGATCGTCAATATCAGGCCGGTGGCGACGGTGCCGCCGAGCATGTGCGGGAGGTGCCGATCGAGGGCGGCGGCCCAGCGGACGCGGCGTTCCTCGCGCGGCTGCGGCGGCCAGCCGACCGGCCGGCCTGACAGGATCGCGGCAATGAACGCCGAATGGAACAGCATCATCACCGGCGCCAGCAGCATGGAGAACACCAGCTCGAGCGCACCGCTGATGGCCAGTGCCATCCGGCCGCCAAAGCGCCGTGCGGTGGTGCCGCGCGCCAGCGCCAGGATCATCGCCATCACCCTGGGCAGGAACAGCAGGCTGGCGGTGATCGTCAGCAAGCTCTGGATCTCTCCCGGCTTGTACTCCGGCCAGAGCGGGAACAGGCTGCGATGCTCGTCGAAATAGACGTGGCCGGTGACCGCCTGGTCGAGCACCAGCACGCCGGTCAGCAACAGCATCGTCAGCCACAGCGGCGAGGCGACATAGGCCAGCACACCCATCGCCAGATGAAGTCGGCTCATCCAGTGCAGCCCCGGCATGGCCAGCAGGCGCGCGTGCTGCAGATTGCCCTGCACCCAGCGGCGGTCGCGCGCGGCGTAGTCGAGAAGGTTGGTCGGCATCTCCTCGAAGCTGCCGCCCAGCTCGGGCAGCAGCCAGGCGCGCCAGCCGGCGCGCCGCAGCAGCGCCGCCTCGACGAAGTCGTGGCTCAGGATCTCGCCACCCAGCGGCGGCTTGCCGGGCAGCACGGGCAGATGACAGTGCTCGGCGAAGGCGGCGACCCGGATGATCGCGTTGTGGCCGTAGTAGTTCGCCTCGCCCGCCTGCCAGAAGCTGTGGCCGGCCGCCAGCAACGGCCCGTAGAGACGGCCGGAGAACTGCATCAGCCGCGCAAACAGCGTCTCGCGCCCGACGCTGGCGGTATGCGTCTGGATGAGTCCGGTGCGCGGGTTGCGCTCCATCAGCACCGCAAGGCGGACGATCGTGTCGCCGCTCATCACGCTGTCGGCATCGAGGATGATCATGTGATCGTAGCGCCGGCCGTCGGCGCGCAGCCAGTCGGCGATGTTGCCCGCCTTGCGGCCGATGTTCTTCGGGCGCCGTCGGTAGAACATGCGGCCCTCGGCGTCGTAGCGCCGCCGCAGCTCCTCGAAGCGCTCCTCCTCCAGGCGCGCGAGCCCGGCGTCGGTCGTGTCGCTCAGCACGTGGAAGCCGAAGCTGTCGAGCTGCCCGGTGCCGCGCACCGACTCGTAGGTCGCAGCCAACCGCGCCATCACCGCTTCGGAGTCCTCGTTGTAGATCGGCATGAGGATAGCAGTGCGACTGCCGAGGGCCGGCACGACGCCCGCCGAAGGTGCGGCGCGCCGCAGCGTGACGGGGTGCAGGCCCAGGAGGCTCAGGATGAAGCCCGCCAGCGCCGCCCAGAAGGACAGGGAAACCATGGCGAAGCCGGGCGTGAAAGCGGCCAGGACCCCGATTTCGATCAGGGAGATCCCGCCCGGCCCGAGGATCTCGGCCATCAGCAGCACGCCGACCATCGTCGTCAGCGCCGTCAGCCCCAGGACGAGGACGCGACGCCAGTCGACGTCTGTCGCATAGCGGTCGAGGTTCCAGTCGCTCATGGCCGCACCGTGTAGGTCATGGTCTCGCTCAGCACCTCGCCGTGCAGGCGCAGATGGGCGCGAACTTCCATCGGCTTCTTGCCGTCGGGCTGCACATCGACGAACAGCCGCCAGCTCGCCTCGTCGGGGATCGGCTCCGTCCGCGCATGTGCCAGGCGGCCGGACGACACCGCGATCTCCGCCTCGACGGGCTGCGCCGGCCGCAGGCCGGCGATGTCGCCGCCGCCGAACTCGACGGCGAGGCGCCAGAACTTGGGATCGGGTGCCCGGAAGACCCGTACGCCAGTGACGAAGCCACCGGGCGACAGCGCTTGCTCGTCGCTGAGCGCCGACACGCGGTAGCGCAACTCGACCTCCTGGCCGCGACGCGTCGGCGTGTGGCTGGCCCAGAAGGCCGCGATGTTGTCGTGCACTTCCGAATCGGTGGGAATCTCGACCAGGCGTATCTCGCCCTCGCCCCACTCCCCCGCCGGCTCGACCCACAGGCTCGGCCGTGCGTGATAGCGCGCTTCCAGATCCTTGTACTGGGCATAGCCGCGTTCGCGCTGCAGCAGACCGAAGCCGCGCGGGTTCCGGTCCTTGAACGACGACACCGCCAGAGCCGACGGATTGCTGAGCGGTCGCCAGATCCGCTCGCCCGAGCCGCTGGCGATCAGCAGACCATCCGAATCGTGGATCTCCGGCCGATGGTCGGGCGGGTGGCGGCGTCCCGTCTTCCCGGCGAAGAACATGCTGGTCAGCGGCGCGATGCCGAGCAGCGATATGTCGTGGCGCGCAAACAGGGTGGCGCTGACGTCTATCGTCGTGCGACGACCCGGCCGCACGAGAAAGGTGTAGGCGCCCGTGGCGCCGGGGCTGTCGAGCAACGCATGCAGTGTGAGCTCACGCGCGCCCTTGGCCGGCGCGACCAGCCAGAAGGCGCGAAACGCCGGAAACTCTTCCGGGCGCTGCAGGCCGGTGTCGATCGCCAGGCCGCGCGCCGAAGCGCCATAGGTCTGCTCGCGGCCGATCGGCCGGAAGTAGCTGGCGCCGAGAAACGAGATGATCTCGTCGAACTTCGCCTCATGCAGCGGATAGGTCAGTCGAAAGCCGGCGAAGGCCACAGCGCCCGGCGGCTCGCGCAGATTCGCGGGACCGAAATCGAACATGCCGGGCGATGGCGTCAGCGGCGCAACGCTATCCTCGGCGACAACATGGATCGCGACCGGCGTGTTGTAGATGAAGCCGGCGGGAAAGAACTCGGCGCGAAACATGCTCGGCGCGCTGCGCCACAGTATCGCCTCGGGGCGAAACTGGACGCGCATGTACTGATCGTAGTTGATGCGCGCGAGATCGCTCGGCGGCAGTGGCGGCGGCGCCTTGTACGGCTCGGCGGCCATGCGTCTCGCCTGCTCTCGAACCTGGGCGAAGGAGAACGCCTGCGCCTGGGCCCAAGTGAACCGTCCGGGCACTGACGCGCATGCCGCCGCCGCACCCGCCAGCAAGAATCGCCGCCGCAATGTCATCGTGGTGTGTGCTCCAAGAGGTCGGCTGTGAACGTCGACATAAGAGGCCGGTTGCGGAAAAGCGGTGGCGGTTGGTTACGGTCGATGTCCGGGATAGCGCTCGGTGGAGACGGCCTTGCTTTCGCCACCGCGCCGCCTGAACCAGCCCGGAATCAGCATGAAGCGTCCCGCCTTGTGCGCCAGGGGTATGTCGGCAACGAGTCGCGCACCGTGCTCGCGCCGTGCCAGCACGATCTTGCGGCTGTGGAACGCTTCGAGCTCCGGCCGATGGGCGACGCTGAGGATCGTGGCTTCCTTCAGCTGCTCGCAGATCAGGCCCATCAATGCATCCTGACTGTTGGGATCGAGCGCCGACGTCGCCTCGTCGAGCACGACGATGTCCGGCCGGTGCAGCAGGACGCGGGCGAAAGCCAGGCGCTGCTTCTCGCCGCCAGACAGCGTCTGGTCCCAGGGCGACTCTTCCTCCAGTCGCTGGCCGAGATACCCCAGGCCGACCGCTTCCAGGGCCTTCGTCATCTGCTCCGCCGGCCATTGCTCCGCCGGCGCGGGATAGGCCACGGCGCGGCGCAAGGTGCCGGTCGGCACGTAGGGCCGTTGCGGCAACAGGAAGAGCTGCAGGCCGTCGCCGACCTCGATGGTGCCGCCGCCCCAGGGCCACAGGCCGGCGATGGCGCGGATCAGCGTGCTCTTGCCGGTTCCCGATTCGCCCGCGAACAGCACGCGCTCGCCCGGCGCGATCAGCACCTCCGTCTCCTCCACCACCATCGTGCCGTCGTCGAGGGTGACGCTGACGTTGGCCAGCCGCAGCGCCGCATCCTTTGCCACGCCATGATGGATGATGCCGTCGCCCTTCTCGGCGCCTTCCAGAGCCTCCAGCGAAGCCATCAGCGAGGCGATGCGACGTGCCCCGGCGCTCCAGTCGGCCAGCCTTGGATAGTTGTCGACCAGCCAGCCGAAGGCGCTCTGCACGATGACGAAGGCCGACGTCGCCTGCATGACGGTGCCCAGGCTCATCGAGCCGTCGAGGAACTTCGGTGCCGTCAGCATGACGGGCACGACGGCCGCGACCAGGTTGCTGCCCTGCGACACCACGGTCGTGCGCATATGCTGGCCGCAGATCTCCCGCCAGCGGCGCAGCGCCTTGGTGAAGTGGCGCTGCAGCCCGGCGCGCTCTTCCGCTTCGCCGCCGAGCAACGCGATGCTCTCGCCGTTCTCGCGCACGCGGGTCAGCGCGTAGCGATACTCAGCCTCGGCCTGGTTCTTGTCTTCGGACACGCGCACGAAGCGGCGGCCGATGATCAGCATGGAGATGCTGGCGATGCAGGCGTAGATGATCGCCGCCACCACGAGGAAACCGGGCACCGCGATCGTCGCGCCGGCGATCTCGAAGTGCATCGTGCCGCCGATGTTCCACAGCACGACCATGAAGGTGATCGCCGACAGGAAGGCGGAGAGCACGCCGACGGCGAAGTCCACCGGCGCGTCGGTGGCCACACGCAGATCCTCGGCGATGCGGTACTCCGGATTCTGATGCTCGCCGCTCACCAGGTTCAGCTGGTAGTAGCGGCCGTTGGCCAGCCAGCCGTCGAGCACCTTGTCGTTCAGCCAGGCGCGCCAGCGCCGCTGCATCGTCATGCGCAGGAGGACGGCGACGACGCCGAACGTCACGCTGGCCACCGCCAGGGGCACGAACAGGACCGCCATGCGCCAGACGGTGGACGCGTCGCGCTTCTCCAGAGCATCGAAGATCGCCCGATTCCAGCGATTGACACCGTACTGTGCCGCGAGCGTCAGCAGGATAACGACGAGCAGGGCGAGCGTGAGCCACCATGCCCACCGGTATCCCCGGCCGCCCCAGAAGCCGCGCGCACGTCGCCAGAAGACGCCCGTCAGAGCGCGCCGACGGGCGCGCTCGCGCTGCTGCGGGGTCTCCTCGGCATCGACGAGATCGGCAAACGGTTCCGCCTGCGCGGCGGTTTCGGCCATCACGCTGCTCCGCACCAATGACGGAGAGACGCGTTCGCGCCGCGGGCTCCGATTGGTCACCGCAAAACGCGCTGGACGCCGATTCGATCCGCCGAAGCTGCGTCAGGCCGCCTTGGGGTCGACCAACGACATCACGAACCGGCAGAGTTCGACCGGCAGGTAGGGTTTGTCGAAGACATGCACCGAGGGCATGGTGGCAGGACCGCCGCGATCGCCCGAGCAGCGGATGATCGGAACGCCGGGGCGCAGGCTGTGCGCCGCGGCGATGACGTCGTCGCCAGACATGTCAGGCAGGCCGATATCGACAACGATGGCATCGAGCGGTTGCGCGCTTCGCAGCACCTTCAGGGCCGCGCCGCCGGTCGAGGCTTCGAGGCAATGAAACCCCGCCTGCTTGAAGGTCTCGACCAAGACGGCACGGATGAGAAACTCGTCCTCGGTCAGCAGAATGCTGCGCATCGCCCCTCGTGCCGCCCAACGCGGCAGGAGGGAACCCTAATGGACTGCCCTGTCCGATCCAAGCCGGATGGACGGGTACTCCTCACCAGCACCAGGCGCAACCGGAAGGCTCAGCCCGGCGTATGGATCTGGCAGTTCGTCTGGTCGACGTAAAGCTCGGTGCGTGGCCCGCGCACGAACGTGCCGACGCGCTCACCGGGGCCGATCGGTCCGGTCATGACGCGCGTCGCCAGCACGACCTGGCCCGCGTTGGTGAAGCTGCAGTTCACCACCGGCTCGATCGCCATCGGGCTGTTGTTGGTCAGGTAGATCACGGCCATCCACCGCCGGCCCGGATCGGCGAACAGCGACGGCACGTCCATGGTCATGGTCGGCACGTTGGTGTTCGGACCCGAGGTGATCGGCACTGTGCCCAGGACGCGCAGGCTGGCCTGCTGGACGACGACGCCCGGAACGCCACCGGCCTGCGCCCGTGGCTCGAACGCGCGGTCGTCGAACGGCACCGGCGTGCCGTCCTTGCTGACATTGTCGGGCGTCCAGACCTTGCCGGTCACGGGGTCGCGGAACTCGGGATAGCCCGGCATCATGCTGGTCTGCGCGCTGGCCGCGCTGGCGACAAGGAGACCGAGCAGCGACGCCGCACAGATTCGGCCCTTGGTCTTCATGGGAATCTCCATTGATTGCACGGCGACCGCCGTCGAAACGCGGTCCGTCGAAGCAAAGGAAAAACGCCAGCCGCAAACCCCGGTTCCGCCCGGCTCAAGATGCCTTCTTCTTGACCGATATGTGGCCGTTGGTCTCCAGGACGGCCAGTTCGGCCTCGTGCGGCGTGGTGCATTCGTGCTCGCGCAACGCGGTCAGAAGATCGGCCTTCGAGACGTTCACGGTCCACAGCTTCTCGTAGTCGACGCGGCCGTCGCGGATCAGGATCTCAGGCGTGCCTTCCACCAGGCGATCGAACGCTTTCGACCGCGCGCCGACGAAGCCGATCAGCAGATTGATGCCCAGCATGGTGGCGACGACCACGATGGCGGCGGTGATCGAATGGTCGTCGGCGCGAATGGCGTTGGACGCGCCCTCGCTGATCAGCAGCAGCACGGCGAGGTCGAAGGGTGTCATCTGCCCGACCTGCCGCTTGCCGAAGACGCGCAACAGCACCAGCACCGCCACGAACACGATCGCGCCGCGCGCGATCAGCTCCCACACCGGCAATGTCGGCATGAACATGACCGTCCTCCTTGATCTCCCCGAGGCATCAAGGATACGGCCGGCCGCTGGTTGCCTAGATCGTCAGCTCCACCGAGCACACGACGCCGCCAGGACGGAACTCCAGCGACGCACGCCCAAGCTCCGACTTCAGGGCCTGCTCGAGCAGCAGGGAGCCGAAGCCCTTGCGCTGCGGTCGCTCAACGGGTGGGCCGCCCTTCTCCCGCCAGACCAGCTTCACCCGCCTGGTCTCCTCTGCCGGCATCACGCGCCACGTGAGGTGTACCGTGCCGGTGTCGTTCGACAGGGCGCCGTACTTGGCGGCGTTGGTCGCCAGTTCGTGCAACCCCATGCTGAGCAGCGTCACCTTTCCGGCGTCGAGCCAGATGTCATTGACGCCGTCGAGCACGATGCGCTCGGCGTGCCGTTCCTGGAACGGCGCCAGCGCCCGGGCCAGGACCTCGCGCAGGGGCACGCTGCGCAGGTTCTTCAGGGTCAGCAGGTCCTGCGCGCCCGCCAGGGCCTGCAGGCGCCCGGCGAAAGCGGCGTGGTCCTCCGGCGTGACGCTGCCGAGTGTCTGCGAAGCGATCGCCTGGACGACCGAAAGGCTGTTCTTCAGGCGATGCTTCATCTCGCTCAGCAGCAGGTTTGCCTGCTCCTGCGCCCGCCTGCGCTCGGTGATGTCGCGCGCGATCTTGGAGGCGCCGATGACCGTGCCGTCGTGGGACCTGATCGGCGACACCGTCAGCGAGATGTCGACCAGGCTGCCGTCCTTGCGGCGGCGCACGGTCTCATATGGATCGACGCGCTCGCCCCGCACGATGCGGCCGAGGATGCCGGGCTCCTCGTCGAGGCGTTCGGGCGGGATAAGGATGGTGATGGATCGGCCGATCATCTCATCGGCCGTGTAACCGAAGAGCCGCTGGGCGCCGGCGTTCCAGCTCGTGACGATGCCGCGGAGATCCTTGCCGACGATCGCGTCGTCAGAGGAATCGACGATCGAGGCAAGGCGCAGGGCCGACTCCTCGCTGCGCCTGCGATCGGTGATGTCGACCAGCATGTTGACGCCGCCGACGAGTCTGCCGGAAATGTCGAACAGCGGGGTCGGGTACGGGGTGAAGTGTACCCGGGTGCCATCCGGACGCTCGGCGAAGGCTTCGGCACCGCGCACCGCTTCGCCCGTGCGCAACGCGACGGCCATGGGACATTCGTCGTGCGCCATGGCCCGCCCGTCGGGCCAGAACAGCTTCCACGCGCCGCACCAGGTCGCGCTGTCGAGCTCCGGTCGATGTCCCCAGAGCGCCGCAGCCGCTTCGTTGTAGTAGGTGATCCGGCCCTGCGCGTCGGTCGTGTAGATCGCTGCCGGCAGCACGTCGAGCACCGCTCGGGAGAACCCCGGTGCCTCCCGCCGACCTTCCTCGTCCCGTTCAGCCAATGCCACGGTACCGCCGACCCGATCTCTCATGGATTTCCCGTCAGAGGTTCGCTTAACGCCGTGCAGGCTCCGAGAGTTCCTGTGTCGACAATCCCGGTGACGGAAATCGGCCGGCCGCCGATTTCCACCCCTAGAAGTGTCGTCGAGGCCCTGTCCGTGCAGTCGTGACAGGGATTCTCTGGATTCCTGACCGTGTTCGACATGGCAGCACTGCTTACCTTTCCCGCTTGAACGACGCGAGGAACAAAGCGGGCACCATTGCGTTGATCCGACTGCCGCTTTTGTCGAATACCGAGTTGAATGTCGCACATGGCGTCCAATGCGCAGATGCATGGATCCGCTGGCCAGGGTGGGCCGGCGGTGATCCTCGTGGTCGAGGATGACTGGCTCCTGCGCCAAGCGATGGCCTCCGAAATGCGCAATGTCGGCTGGCAGGTCGTCGAGGCCAGCACGGGAGAGGCCGCGTTGTCGCTGCCCGATGCCGTCGGCCGGATCGACCTGGTCGTGACCGATATCCGGCTGGCCGGCGAGCTGACCGGCTGGGACGTCGCGCAGCGCCTGCGATCGCGCTACGCCGATCTTCCCGTCGTGTATGTCTCGGGCAACTCCATGGACGGCGCGCGGATCGTCTCGCGCAGCACCTTCCTCGGCAAACCCTGCGCGCCTGCCGACCTGATGCGCGCCTGCCGCACGGCTCTGGGGTCGGTCGACTCCTCGTCCTCCCCGCTGTCGCGGGCCTAAGCGACACAAAGCACCGGCCGCGCCCTATAGTATCCCTCGACAGGACACTCGAGGGAGAGCCAGCGATGCGCGTCGGCGTTTTCTATTTCCCCACGGATTACGGCATCCACACCGCCGAGCTGGCGCGGGCGCTGGAGGATCGCGGCTTCGACTCGCTGTTCCTCTGCGAGCACACCCACATACCGGTCAGCCGCCGCACGCCCTTTCCGGCCGGCGGCGAACTGCCCAGGCGCTACATCCATACGCACGATCCCTTCGTTGCGCTGTCCTTTGCCGCGGCGGCGACCAGCAAGCTGCTGCTGGGCACCGGCGTCTGCCTCGTGCCACAGCGAGATCCCATCATCACCGCCAAGAGCGTCGCCAGCCTCGACCATATGTCCAATGGCCGTTTCGTCTTCGGCATCGGCGGCGGCTGGAACGTCGACGAGATGGAGAACCACGGCGCGCGCCACGCCACGCGCTTCAAGCTGATGCGCGAGCGCGTGCTGGCGATGAAGGAGATGTGGACCAAGGACGAAGCCTCGTTCCACGGCGAGATGGTGAACCTTGATCCGCTGTGGTGCTACCCCAAGCCCAAACAGAGGCCGCATCCGCCGATCCTGCTGGGTGGCGAGAGCGATCACACGCTGCGTCGCGTGGTCGAGTTCTGCGACGGCTGGTTCCCGCGCCCGCGCGGCTTCGTCGCCAGGGAAGGCGTCGCGCGCCTGAAGGCCATGGCCGAGAGGATGGGCCGCGATTTCTCGACGCTGTCGATCACCGTCTTCGGTGCGCCCAACGAGGCGGCGGCGCTGGCGGATTACGAGGAGCACGGCATCCAGCGCGCCCTGCTGGCGGTGCCCGATCTCGATCGCGACGGCATCCTGGCGGCCCTCGACAAGCTGGCGCCGCTGGCGGCGGCTCACAAGTCCTGAGCTTCCCGGGCAGCGTGGCGGGCGCGTATGCTGGACGCGCCTGTGCATCTGCTGATCGGAAGGAAGCGACCATGATCGACCTGCATTACTGGCCCACGCCCAACGGCAAGAAGGTCACGATCCTGCTCGAGGAGTGTGGCGTGCCGTACAAGATCGTGCCGGTGAACATCGGCCGTGGCGATCAGTTCACCGACGAGTTCCTGGAGATGAATCCCAACCACCGCATGCCGGTGATGGTCGACCACGCGCCCGTGGACGGCGGCAAGCCGCTCGTGATCTTCGAGTCGGGCGCGATCATGATGTACATCGCCGAGAAGGCCGGGAAGTTCTATCCGCAGGACCTTCGCACGCGTTACGACGTCAACCAGTGGCTGATCTGGCAGATGGCCAACCAGGGCCCGAAGACCGGCGAGTGCGGGCATTTCCGCCGCGTCGACCAGGCCAAGAACGGTGATCAGACCTACGCCATCCGGCGCTTCACCGACGAGGCGAATCGGCTTTACGGCGTCCTCAACAACCAGCTCTACAAGCACAAGTACCTGGCCGGCGACCAGTACACGATCGCCGACATGATCTGCTACCCGTGGACCGTCAACTGGAAGTTCCAGGGCCAGGACATCGAGGAGTTCCCCTACTTCAAGCGCTGGTTCGAGGAGCTCGGCGCGCGGCCGGCGGTTCAGAAGGGCATGGCGGTAGGCGCCGACCTTTCGGGCGACGTCACCAAGCTGCCGGCCGAGGAGCAGGAGCGTCGCGCCAAGCTGCTGTACAATCAGCGCGCCCGGCCGGTGAAGGTCGCGTAGCCACACGGACACTGTTGCGCTTGCCGCCCGCAAAGCCCAAACTGACGGGTTGGTACTCGCGCAATGATTGTGGAAAACCTTTCCATTGCAACCGGACACGGCTGTGTCACGATGCAGTGCCTTTTCGATGCGGATCGCGATTCTCCTCGCGCGGTTTCGACGGCAACATGCGGACGCCGGGCCCCCGACCGGCGTCCGCTCTTGTTTCAGTCCCTGTAGTCGTTCCTTGGCTTGACGCGGCTGACCGACGCTGGCCGACTGCGTCATCCGTTCTTGAGGGGGAGTGACTCATGACGCATACACCGGCCAGCATGGCGATCATCGTCAAGAAGGATGGCGAGGGCGACACCACCGCCATGATGCAGGCCCAGGCCGAGAGCTATCTCGCCAACCTCCTGACCAAGGACCGCGTCGCCAACCTCAAGCAGGCGATGAACGACGTCTTCGGCGGCCGCGGCAAGGCGAGCGGCGCCCACACCTTCGCCGGCCAGCCGGTGCTGCACGCCTCGTCGGGCAACATGCAGAAGAGCGTAACCCTGTTCTTCTACATGTCGGGTGTGAACGCGAAGATCTTCGCCATGGGCCAGCACAGAAGCTCGAGCAGCTACACCGTCAGCGAGTACGGCCAGCGCGGCACCGACTTCCAGCTCGGCAAGACGATCTCGCTCTGAGGCGCCCTGCGGCGACGTAGCGCCGGCAGCATGCGCCTCGGCGGGCAGCCCCTCCGGCTGCCCACAGGGCGCCGCTACTGTCGCAGCACCTCGAGCACGGCCTGGCGCAGCTCGTCGGCCGCCTTGGCCACTTCGGTCCTGCCGTCGGCGCTCTGGAACGAAGGCCCGACCATAGCGAAGACATAGTGGCTGGCGCCGTCGACCATCGGCACCACCATGTAGCGCGCCTCGGACGTGCGCAGCGAAGCCTCGCAGGTGGTGAACAGCCGGGTCACGCGTTGCGAGCGCTGGTCGGGCGCCGTGCCGGAGTGGAAGCGGCCGCCACCGCAGGCGCGCCGATCGGCGGCGATGATCGTGCCCGCGATCGCCGAGGCGTTGAACCCGCTTTGCGCCGGCACGATGTCCAGCACCCCTGTCAGCAGGTCGGCGCGCCACGCCAGGTCGGCGCGTGCCGATTGCGCAACGTTCAGGTCGATCGCCTCGCGCTCGCTCATCGGCCGAAACCCCTGCATGCCCGGCAAGGCCAGGATCGCCGACAGGGTACGCGCCGCCTCGACGCGCTGCTGCGCAGAGCTCTCCGGCCACAGCCGCCGTGTATTGGCCGGCGGCGGCGCCGATGACGGTGCCGGCTGAGCGACGGGCTGCGTTGGCCGCGGGTCCGCCGGCTGCGGCACGGTGATCGGTCCCGGGCGAGAGGCTCCTGGCGGCGGCGACGGCGGCGAGGGCTGGAGCGACGGCTGTGGCGACGGCTGTGGCGTGGCGGAAGCGAGCTGGGTTCGGGTGCAGTTGATCAGCACGGCCAGCGCCGCGCTGGTGCCCAGGAGGCTGAATTGGAAGCGGTCGCTGCCCGAGACCATGGTGAGCTGATTGCCGCGGCGGAACAGGTCGAAAAGCGTGGCCTGCGCGGGCAGCTCGGCGACGGCGAATTGCCTGTTGACCGCTTTGGCCTGCAGGGTGCCGGCATTGATCCCGTCGACGGTCAGCGATACCGGGTAGCTCTGCCCGACATTGAGGTTCCAGGTCGTTCGACTCCAGCCGACGCGCCACGTGTAGTTGTCGGAAATCGCGAAGAACATCGAGATGCCACTCCGATACGCGGTGCTCATGGCGCAATGCGAGAAGCGGCGGGTGGTATCGTTGGTATAGGCGGCACCCTTCCAGTTGCCGCTCTGGAACTGCGTGCCGTTGACCAACTCGGCGCGCGCGGCGACGCCGACCATCAACACCGCCGCGAAAGCGATGGCCCCGAACAGACGCATTGTGGGTTCCGTCAAACGCGCAAAGGTCTCTTCGGACAGTGTAGCCGCCAGGCCCGCGCGCTTCAACGAATCAGGCACCAAAGCGCGGCGTGAATCCCTCGCCCCTGGGATCGACTCGGCACACGAAGGGCGCACCGAAATGCGCCGGCATCAAGAGCGCGCCCGAGCCGGCGCAATCCTCCAGTACCTGGCGGCGGCTCCTGCGCGCGTTGACCTGGTCGGCGCAGGCGAAGCTGTTCCACTCCGGATGATAGACCTGGATGGCGTGATGCAGGATGTCGCCACAGAACAGCGCCTTCTGCCCTCGAGAGGCGAGATTGATCGCCACCGTGCCCGGGGTGTGGCCGGGCCGCGGATCGAGCGAGAGATGCTCGTCGACGGTGTGCGCGCCGTCGACCATCTGCGACAGCCGCGCCTCGACGATCGGGATCACGCTGTCGCGGAACGAGCCCTGGTTGACCGGCCCGGTCGCGGGATCGCTGTCGAGCTTGAGGTAGTGGTCGTAGTCGGCGCGGCTGAAGACGTATTTCGCATTGGGAAACGTCGGCACCCAGCGGCCGTTCTCCAGTCGCGTGTTCCAGCCGACATGGTCCATGTGCAGATGGGTGCACATCACGATGTCGACCTGCTCCGGCCTCACGCCGGCGGCGGCCAGCCGCTCCAGATAGGGCGTATTCATCATGTCCCACATCTTGCGCAGCGGGCGCGGCTTGTGGTTGCCGACGCAGCCGTCGATCAGGATGCGCTTGCCGCCGACGGTGATCAGCCAGCTGTGCACGCTGAGCTTGATCATGCCGCTCGCCGGATCGTAGTGGTCGGGCAGCATCCAACCGTAGTGCTTCTCGACGATCTCCGGCCGCCAGTCGGAAAAGAATCTCGCCGCATCGAAGTTCGGCTCGTAGGTTTCCTCGATGCGCGTGATCGTCGCGTCGCCGATCTTCACCGCGTCCATTGCGCCCCTCCCATGCACGGTACTCCTTGCCTCGATCCTAGCGTGTCCGCCGGGCCGCGATACACTGTCTTCAGAACCAACGAGGGAGAGCGCCCATGCCATTGCCGGCCGATGTCGACACCACCAGCCCGAAGTATCTCCGCGACAAGTACGCCATCGTCGGCGTCGGCGAGACGACCTACACGCGCGGTTCGGGCATCACGACGCGCGCGCTGGGCAGCTGGGCGGTGCGCAACGCGATCGCCGACGCCGGCTTGAAGCCCTCCGACATCGACGGCATGCTGTCCTACCAGTCCGGCGACTCGACCTTCGGGCCGTTCATCGCCGGCGATCTTGGCATCAGGCTTAACTTCTACATGGACGTCTTCGGCGGCGGCTCCTCGACCGAGGCGCTGTGCGGCATGGCGATCGGCCTGATCGAGGCCGGCATGTGCAAGACGGTGGTGATCTTCCGCGCCATGAACGGCTTCTCGCAGGTGCGCATCGGCGGCACCGGCGCGCGCGCCGCGGCACCCGTGCTGGGCGACATGCTGCACAACCGCGCCTATGGCTGGCAGAGCGCCGGGCAGATGTTCAGCCTCACCTTCATGCGCCACATGCACGACTACGGCACGACGCCGGCGCAGGTCGCCGCCGTGAAGGCGATCCACAGCGAGCACGCCGGCAACAATCCCAAGGCCTACTACAAGGATCGCGTCACGGTCGAGGACGTGCTCAACAGCCGCATCATCTGCAAGCCGCTGCACCTGCTCGATTGCTGCGTCGAGACCGACAACGGCACGGCGATTGTCATCACCTCGGCCGACCGCGCCAAGGACTGCAGGCACACACCGGCGTTGATCCGCGGCGTCGTCGGACGCTGCAATAAGCCGCGCATGGACATGCACTACCAGCACGGCCCGATCTCCACCGTGGCCGGCCACTACGGCAAGGACATCCTGTGGCCCAACGCCGGCGTCGGGCCGGAGGACGTCGACATCACCGGCTCCTACGACGCCTTCACCTTCACCACCATGCTGCAGCTCGAGGATTACGGCTTCTGCAAGAAGGGCGAGGGCGGACACTACGTCAGCGACGGCACGATGCGGCTGGGCGGCAGGCGGCCCAACAACACCAGCGGCGGCCATCTCTGCGAGGGCTACACGCACGGCGTGAACATGGTGGTCGAGAACGTGCGGCAGCTCAGGCACGACGTCGACGACTCGTGCCCCATCGGACCCGACGGCAAGCGCCAGCACACCTATGACTACCGACCCGGCGGCTGCCGGCAGGTGAAGAACGTCGAGGTCAGCGCCAATCTCGGCTGGGCGATGCCCGGCACGGGCTCGGCGATGGTCATGCGGCGCGGCGCCTGAGGGAGGATCGCATCATGGCCATCAGCGCGACCTATCTCGGCATGCCGCTGGAGATCAACGATCTCGACGTCGAGAACCTCGAGTACTTCAAGCACTGCGCGGCGCACGACTTCCACCTGCAGCGCTGCGATGCCTGCGGGCTGCTGCGCTACCCGCCGACCACCGGCTGCCCGTTCTGCGCCCACGCCAAGTCGACCTGGACGCGGGTCGAGGGCAAGGGCGCGGTGCATTCCTATTCCGAGGTGCATCACGCCATCCAGCAATCGTTCAGGCAGCACACGCCCTATCTGATCCTGCTGGTCGATCTCGACACGCAGAAGGGCAAGCCGACCGAGCACCAGGCGCTGCGCGTCGTCGGCAACCTCGCCACGCCAGACGGCAAGCTGGCGCCGCCCGACATGGTCAAGCGCGTCGGCATCGGCAGCCGCATGCGCATGGTCTTCGCCGACGTGGCGCCCGGCCTGTCGATTCCGCACTGGACGATCGACGAGACCGCGCAGCAGCCGGCGAACCCATGGCGGTATCCGGAGTAGCGCTCAGGCGACGCCCTCCGGCACGCGCAGCGGGACGCGCAGGTAGCGGGTGCCGTTGGCGTCGGCCGGCGGCAACCGCCCGGCGCGCATGTTGACCTGGATCGAGGGCAGCAGCAGGACCGGCGCCGCCAGCGTCGCATCGCGCTGCTTGCGCATGGCGACGAAGGCGGCCTGATCGACACCGTCACGCACATGCACGTTCCTGGCCCGCTGCTCGCCCACCGTGGTCTCCCAGGCATAGGTATTGCGGCCGGGTGCCTTGTAGTCGTGGCACATGAACAGGCGGGTCTCGGGTGGCAGTGACAGCAGGCGCCGGATCGAGGCGTAGAGCGTGCCCGCATCGCCGCCGGGGAAGTCGGCACGGGCGGTGCCGTAGTCGGGCATGAAGATCGTGTCGCCGACGAACACCGCGTCGCCGATCCGATAGGCGACGTCCGCCGGCGTGTGGCCCGGCAGGTGCATCACCTCGATCTCCAGGCCACCCAGCCTCAGGCGCTCGCCGTCGCGCACCAATCGGTCGAACTCCCGACCTTCGCCGCTGACGTCGGCGGCGTTGAACACCGGCCCGAAGATGCGCTGCACGTCGCGGATGTGCTCGCCGATCACGACGGCGGCGCCGGTGCGCACCCTCAAGTACTGCGCGGCGCTCAGGTGATCGGCATGAGCGTGGGTCTCGAGGATCCAGTCCACCCCGCACCCGCGGTCGGCGATGCGCGCGAGAAGCCTGTCGGCGGAAGCGGTCGACACCTTGCCGGAGCGGGGATCGTAGTCGAGCACGGGATCGACGATCACGGTCCGACCGGTTGTGGGGTCGGCAACCAGGTAGCTGATGGTGAAGGTCGCTTCATCGAAGAAGGCCTCGATGTCGGGTGATGACGTCATCTGTCGTGTCTCCAATGTGGATACTTGACAGATATATTAGTATATACTAAATTAGCAATACCTAAACAACAGCAGCGACCATGCCGACAGCAGCAACCCGCATCGACGCAAAAGCACTGGAAAGCAGGGCCGCGGAGGTCGCCGACCTGCTTCGCGCCCTGGCCAACGATCGGCGCCTGCTGATCCTGTGCCGGCTCATGGAACAGGGGGAGGAGACGGTCGGCGCGCTGGCGAATGACGTGGGCCTGTCGCAATCGGCGCTGTCCCAGCATCTCGCCCGGATGCGCGAGGAAGGGATCGTCGCCTTCCGCCGCGAGGCGCAGACGATCTGGTACCGCATCGCCGATCCCCGCATCGGCACGCTGCTGGCAACGCTCCATCGCCTCTACTGCCGGGATTGAACCGCTTTCTCTGGAGGATCGACCATGACGCTTCCCGCTATCGCCCCACAGGCCGCCCGGCAACTCATCGACCAGGGCGCGATCCTCGTCGACATCCGCGAGCTCGACGAGCATCGCCGCGAATGGGTGCCGGGCGCACGCCACGAGGCCCTGTCGCGCCTGGCGCCGATCCACTCCGCCGGCGCGCGGGCGATCGTCTTCCACTGCCGCTCCGGCGCGCGCACCAAAGCCAACACGCAACGCCTCGCCGAGGCCGCGGCCTGTGACGCGTACATCCTGGAAGGCGGCATCGAAGCATGGAAGAAGGCCGGCCTGCCGGTGGCGGTCGACCGCAGGCAGCCGCTGGAGATCATGCGCCAGGTGCAGATCACCGCCGGCAGCCTCGTGGTGATCGGCGCGGTGCTGGCCCTGACCGTGGCGCCATCATTCGTCGCGTTGTCCGCGTTCGTCGGCGCCGGGCTCGTCTTCGCCGGTGTCAGCGGCTGGTGCGGCATGGCAAAGCTGCTGGCGATGATGCCGTGGAATCGTCCGGCAAGAGGCACGGTCGCATGATCGCGGCCTTCGCTCCGGCCGCGCTGGCGCTCGGCTCCGGCGCCGCGATCGGCGTCGTGCTCGCGCTGATCGGCGGCGGCGGATCGATCCTCGCCGTTCCCCTGCTCGTCTATCTCGTCGGCATGCCCTCGACCCACGCCGCGGTCGGCACCGCCGCGCTGGCGGTCGCGGCAAACGCCAGCTTCAGCCTGGGACTGCATGCGCGGCGCACGCGTATCCACTGGCCCTGCGCGGCGGTGTTCAGCATTGCCGGGGTCGGCGGCGCACTGCTGGGCGCCGCCCTCGGCAAGGCGACGGAGGGACAGAGGCTGCTGGCGCTCTTCGGGCTGGTCATGATCGTGGTCGGTGCGCTGATGTTGCGCTCGCGACCCGCCGGCGGCGACGATGTCTGGCTGACGCGCGGCAGCGCCTCGCGCCTGGTGCCACGCCTCGTCGGTCTGGGCGCCGGAGTCGGCGTGCTGTCCGGCTTCTTCGGCATCGGCGGTGGCTTCCTGATCGTGCCGGGACTGATGATGGCGACAGGCATGAGCCTGGCGGCCGCCACAAGCGCCTCGCTCGTGGCTGTCACCGCGTTCGGCCTGGCGTCGGCGTCGAGTTATGCCTGGTCGGGTCTGATCGACTGGCGCATCGCCGGACTGCTGATCGCCGGAGGCGTGGCCGGTGCGATGCTGGGTGCCCGCGCCAACGCCGCGCTGGCCCGACACAAGACGGTCCTGACCCGGCTGTTCGCCGGTTTCGTGATCACCGCCGGCCTCTATGTCAGCCTGCGCGGCATCCTCGCGCTCTACGGCTGACACCACAGCCCTCAGGCAATCCCGCCATCGACCTGGATGTTGGAGCCCGTGGTGAAGGACGACGCATCGCTCGCCAGGTAGAGCGCGGCGGTGACGATCTCCTCGGGCTGGCCGCTGCGCTTGAGCGCGGCGCTACTGTTCTTCTTGTGCTCCTCCGGCCAGGCATCCGAGATGTCGGTGAGGAAGCGGCCGGGCGAGATGGTGTTGACCCGCACCTTGGGGCCGAACTCGAAGGCGAAGCCGACCGTCATCGCGTTCAGCCCCGCCTTGGCGCCGGCATAGGGGATGATCTGCGGCCGCGGCCTGAGTGCGCCGACGCTGCTGACGTTGATGATGCAGCCGCCGTCGCCCTGCATCATGCGGCTGCCGATCAGCGCGTTGAGACGGAACGGGCCCTTGAAGTTCAGCGAGATCACCCGGTCGAACAGCTGCTCGCTGGTTTCCACGGAGGACGGCGCGATCGGCGAGCTGCCAGCGTTGCACACCAGGATGTCGACCTTGCCGAAGGCGGCATAGGCGGCGTCGACCAGCCCGTCGAGTTCCTCCCAGCGCGCCACGTTGCAGTCATAGGGCAGCGCGCGGCGGCCCATCGCGCGCACCTCGGTGGCGACCTTCTCGCACGAGTCGATCTTGCGGCTGGTGATCACTACGTCGGCGCCGCGCTCGGCGAAGGCCAGCGCCATCTGGCGGCCCATGCCGCGGCTGCCGCCGGTGATGAGCGCCACCTTGCCGGTGAAATCGAACGGGTCCTTCTTCACGTCTCGCTCCCTTGTGCGCGGCTGCCGGAGGAGTAGCCTAGCATCCATCGGGACAGCCGAGTTTCGCCGGGAGGAAACCATGGTCTACACGCTCGACGAATTCTGCCGCGACGCGCACGACGCGCTGAAGGGCACGCCCGGCCGCGATGGCCGCGAGAAGGTGCGCGTGCTGCTGGAGAAGCTGCTGACCAACAAGGACTTCGTCGAGAAGGCGGTGGGCGAGAATGCCCCCAAGGGCCGCACCACGCTCTACGAGGACAAGGAGCTGGGCTTCGTCGTGCTCGGTCACGTCAACAATGGCGCACACAAATCGCCGCCGCACGACCACGGCCCGTCCTGGGCGGTCTACGGCCAGGCGATCAAGCACACCGACATGACGGTGTGGAAGCGCCTCGACAAAGGCGACGGCGCCGGCCCGGCGGAACTCGAGCCGGTGAAGACCTACCGCCTCGAGCCCGGCCATGCCGGCTGCTATGACGTCGGCGACATCCATTCCATTGACTATCCCGAGGGCTCGCGCTTCGTGCGCGTCACCGGCCGCGACCTCGACTACGTGCAGCGGCTGAAATACGACCTGGCGCAGAAGAAGGCATTAGTGATCGAGAGCGCCTCGGCCTCGGGCTAGTCGCGATCCTCGGGCGGTGGGCCGAAGAAGCCCACCATCAGCGCGATGCGACCGTCGGCGCCGAACTGGCCGAAGTCGACGGATTTCGGCCCGGGACCACCGTTGGCGTTGATCAGCCGCCAATGGAAGCGGAAGCGGCCGTGATGCGCATCGACGGCGCTCATGAGGACGAGCCGCGCGCCCGGACGTTCGCGCTGCTTCTGCTCGATGCGCGCCGACAGGGCGGTCGCGCCGACGAGGTACACGCCCGGATCGGTGTAGACGCCGTCCTCGGCCCAGCATTGGCGCAGGAGTGCGTCGCGCCGAGCCTCGTTGGGCTCGTTCCAGGCAGCCATGTAGGCGTCGATGATCTCGGACATTGCGACCCTCTACCACGGCCCCATCGGTAGCGGGACCGGGCGACCGAGATAGCCCAGCGCGCCATGCGCGGCGGTAACCGCTGTCGCGAAGGTCGCCTGCAGCAGGTAGCCGCCGGTCGGTGCCTCCCAGTCGAGCATCTCGCCGGCGACAAACACGCCGGGGATGCGCTTGAGCATCAGCGCATCGTCGACCTCGTCGCGCGCGATGCCGCCGGCGGTCGAGATCGCGCGCTCGATTGGGCGGGCGGCGACGACGATCACGGGCGCGCGCTTGATCCGCGCCGCGATCTCGGCCGGCGTCGCGCCGAACCGGTTCTCGTGCAGCAGCGCCACGGCGGCGGCCGACAGGCCAATGCGGCGCAGGATGGTAGACAGGGAGCGCGCGCCGCGCGGCTCGGACAGCCGCCGGCCTATATCGGACTCGTCGAGATCGGGCAGCAGGTCGACATTCACGACCGCGCGACCATCGCGCAGGATCGCCTCGCGCAGGGTCGCCGCGAGCGCATAGACGGCGCCGCCCTCCAGGCCGTGCGCGGTGATCATCGCCTCGCCGCGCACCCGCTGCTCGCCGAACGACAGCGCGATGCGCTTGAGCGGCTGGCCGGCGAAGCGCTCGCGCAGGTGATCGCTCCAATCGACCTCGAAGCCGCAGTTCGCCGGACGCAGCGGACTGACGACGACACCGCGCTGGCGCAGAATGCCGACCCACGATGCGTCTGAGCCCAGCCGCGGCCAGGATGCGCCGCCGAGGGCCAGCACGCTCGCATCGGCACGGATGTCGGCCCAACCCAGCCAGCGGTGCTGCGTCTCGATGCGCACGCCCAACGAATCGAGCCGACGCTGCCACGCGCGCAGGAGCGGCGAGGCCTTGAAGCTCTTCGGAAACACGCGGCCGCTGGAGCCGACGAAGGTCTCCTCGCCCAGCGATGCGCACCAGGCCCGCAGCGCCGACGGCGGAAACGCACCGAGCATCGGCGTCAGCCAGTCGCGCGCCTCGCCGTAGCGCGACAGGAATGCCTCGCGCGGCTCGCTGTGCGTGAGGTTCAGCCCGCCGCGGCCGGCCATCAGCAGCTTGCGGCCGACCGTTGGCATGCGTTCGTAGACCGTCACCGCGCAGCCGCCGCCGGCCAGCACCTCGGCCGCCATCAGGCCGGCGGGGCCGCCGCCGACCACAGTCACCGTGGGCTTCATGCTGGCGCGCCCTGTCGCGCTGCGATTAGGATGGTCGGGGCGCGCCACTCCAGTGGCGCGTCTTTGGTGAAACGAGCTGAGACGCGCCACTGGAGTGGCGTGCCCCCAGCACAAGGAACTCTCGCATGAAGACCCGTGCCGCGATCGCGCTCGAGGCCAAGAAGCCGCTGGTGATCGAGACTGTCGACCTCGAGGGACCGCGCGCGGGCGAGGTGCTGGTCGAGATCAAGGCCACCGGCATCTGCCACACCGACGAGTTCACCTGGTCGGGCGCCGATCCCGAGGGCCTGTTCCCGGCGATCCTCGGCCACGAGGGCGCCGGCGTCGTCGTCGATGTCGGGCCCGGCGTGACGTCGCTGAAGAAGGGCGATCATGTCATCCCGCTCTACACGCCCGAATGCCGGCAGTGCAAATCGTGCCTGTCGGGCAAGACCAACCTTTGCACGGCGATTCGTGCAACGCAGGGCCAGGGCGTGATGCCCGACGGCTCGAGCCGCTTCTCGCTGGGCGGCAAGAAGGTCTTCCACTACATGGGCTGCTCGACCTTCGCCAACCATACAGTGCTGCCGGAGATCGCGCTGGCGAAGATCCGCGAGGACGCACCCTTCGATAAGGTCTGCTACATCGGCTGCGGCGTGACCACGGGCATCGGCGCGGTGATCAACACCGCGAAGGTCGAGCCCGGCGCCAACGTGGTGATCTTCGGCCTGGGCGGTATCGGGCTCAACGTCATCCAGGGCGCGCGGCTCGCCGGCGCCAACAAGATCATCGGCGTCGACATCAACCCGGCGCGCAAGCCCCTGGCCGAGAAGTTCGGCATGACGCATTTCGTCAACCCGAAAGAGGTCCAGGGCGATCTCGTGCCGTACCTCGTGTCGCTGACCGACGGCGGCGCCGACTACAGCTTCGAATGCATCGGCAACGTCGAGATCATGCGCCAGGCGCTGGAGTGCTGCCATCGCGGCTGGGGCGTGTCGGTGATCATCGGCGTCGCCGGGGCCGGCCAGGAGATCAAGACCCGGCCGTTCCAGCTGGTCACCGGCCGCGTCTGGAAGGGCACCGCCTTCGGCGGCGCCAAGGGCCGCCGCGACGTGCCGAAGATCGTCGACTGGTACATGGACGGCAAGATCAACATCGACGACCTGATCACGCACAAGCTGCCGCTGGAGCGCATCAACGAAGGCTTCGACCTGATGCACAAGGGCGAGTCGATCCGCAGCGTGGTGGTTTACTGATTACCTTCCCCCGGGGGAAGGTAGAGTGAAAAGGGCCGGCGTTTCGCCGGCCCTTCCGTTTCAGCCCTTCACGCACACCATCTGGCGCAGCGTGTGCACGATGTCGACCAGGTCGGTCTGCGCCGCCATGACGGCGTCGATGTCCTTGTAGGCGCCGGGCGTCTCGTCGATCACCTCGGCGTCCTTGCGGCACTCGACGCCTGATGTCGCCGCTTCGTGGTCCGCCAGGGTGAAGCGGCGCTTGGCCTCGGCGCGCGACATTGCCCGCCCCGCGCCGTGCGAGCACGACATGAAGCTGTCGCGGTTGCCCTTGCCGCGCACGATGTAGGAGCGCGCGCCCATGCTGCCGGGGATGATGCCGAGCTCACCCTCCTTCGCCGAGACCGCGCCCTTGCGGGTCAGCCACACGTCGTTGCCGAAGTGCCGCTCCTTCGACACGTAGTTGTGGTGGCAGTTCACTGCCATCGCCGTGCCGTCGACCGGCCGCCCGAGCGCTTCGCCGATGGCGCGCAGCGTCGCGGCCATCATGATCTCGCGGTTCGTCCGGGCAAACTTCTGCGCCCAGTTCAGCGCCTTCAGGTAGGCCCCGAAATGCTCCGAACCGTCAGGAATATAGGCAAGGTTCTCGTCCGGCAGGTTGATGAACCAGCGCCGCATGTCCTGCTTGGCGAGCTCGATGAAGAGCTGGCCGATGGCGTTGCCGATGCCGCGCGAGCCCGAGTGCAGCATCACCCACACGCGGTCCTTCTCATCGAGGCAGACCTCGATGAAGTGGTTGCCGGTGCCCAGCGTACCGGCGTGCGAGGGCATGCGCTTGGCCGCGCGGCTCAGCGCTGGACGCGTCTCGACGACCTTGTCCAGGCCCTCGCGCAGCTCGGCGATTGCCTCGGCGACCGGCGGCGGGACATTGCCGCGCCAGGTCCCGGTGTCGTTCTCGCGGCCGTTGTCGGTGCGGCCGTGCGGCACCGCCGCCTCGATCGCCGTGCGCACGCCGAGCAGCGAGTCCGGCAGGTCGGACGCGGTCAGATTGGTCAGCGACGCGCACATGCCGCAGCCAATGTCGACGCCGACGGCTGCGGGCACGATGGCGCCGCTGGTCGGGATCACGCTGCCGACCGTGGCGCCCATGCCCCAATGCACGTCGGGCATCGCCGCGACGTGCGGGCCGACGAAGGGCAGCGACGCCACGTTGCGCAGCTGTTGCGCCGCGTTGTCGGCCACCATCACGCCGCGCGTCCACATCTTGATGGGCTTGTGACCGTCCTGCGCGAGGACGTCGTAGCTACGTCCGCTCATCTCAGCCTCCTTGGGGGCGCGCCTTCTACGCGCCCGGAGGCGGTTCGTCCAGTCCCTATGCGAGAATTACCTGAGCCTCAGTCCCTGCACGCGCATCAGCCCGTCGGGGATCAGGCGCAGGCCCTCGAGCTTCGCGCCGTGGGCGAAGATATTGGTGCGGTGGTAGAGGTAGATGTATGGCCGTTCGGCGAGATAGATCTTGGCGGCCGCCTCGTAGGCGCTGAGCCGCGCCGGCAGGTAGACGCGACCACGACCGTCCTTCAGGTGTCTGTCGACCTCGGCGTTGCAGTACTTGCCGCCGTTGAGCGCGCCATCGCAGGCCTTGAAGCTGTAGATGTTGCCGTCGATGTCGACGCGTCCGCTCCACAGGATCAGCAGGCTCTCGAAATTGCCGGCGACCCAGTCGCGCAGCAGGGTCGCGGTCTCGAACACCTGCAGTTCCATGTCGAAGCCGGCCTCGCCCACCATGCCCTGGATGATCTCGGCCGCCTGCCTGAACTCCGTCGTGTTGGGCAGCGACATGTGCACCTTCACGCGCTCGAGGCCGGCCTCCTTGATCAGCGCCCTGGCCTTGGCCACGTCGCGCTTCGGCACCGGCACGCTCCTGGCGTAGAACGCCGTGCCCGGCGCCACCGACTGGTTGCCCGGCATGTAGACGCCGTCCGACAGCACCTGGGCTAGGGCCTCGCGGTCGATCGCCCAGTCGAGCGCCTCGCGCAGCTTCTGGACCTTGTTGATCGGCGCCTGGGCACGCGGGCCGTTGGCGATGTTGAACGAGATGTAGACGGCCGACAGGCCCGGCCCGGCGGCGACGCGCACCCGCGTGTCCTTCTTCAGATCCGCCACGTCGCTGGGCAGCACGGCCTCGATCAGGTCCAGGCTGCCGGCACGCAGGTTGTTCAGGCGCACCGTGCCGTCGGGCACCGGCAGGTAGACGATGCGGTCGAGATGGATGTTCCGGGCGTCCCAGTAATCGGCGAAGCGTTCCAGCTCGATGCGGTCCAGCGCGACGCGGCGCACAAACTTGAACGGGCCGGCGCAGACCGGCGCATTGGCGAACCTGTCACCCAGGGCGGCGATCGCCTTGGGCGACATGATCATGCCGGCGCGATCGGCCAGCGCCGAGATCAGCGGCGCGAAGGGCTGGTTGAGCTCGATGTCCACTGTATCGGCGCCGACCGCCGCGATCTGCTTGATCGGCCCCATCTCCGAGCGACGCGTCGAGCCCTGCATGGTCAGGTGGCGGTCGAGCGACGCCTTGACCGCCGCGGCGTCCATCTTCTCGCCGTCGTGGAAGCTCACGCCCGGGCGCAGCTTCAAGCTGAGCGTGCGGCCGTCGGTCGACCAGCTCCACGATGTCGCGAGCTGCGGCACGAGGTTCGACTTCTCGTCGATATCGATCAGCTTGTCGCACATCGCGGCGAAGACCTGCCGGCCGGCCACCGTGCGCGACAGCGTGGGATCGAGCGCATCGGGATCGCTGCCGATGCCGATGCGCAGCGTCTGCTGCGCGCCTGCCGGCACTGTCAGGCCGGCAAGGAAAGCAGTCGCCAGGATCACGCGCTTCATGGTCCGCTCCGTCATCGCACCATGCGGAATGATGCAATTTGCCCGCCACGCGTGCGACCCCTATCCTCGCAGGGCAGGGTGGAAGCCATCGCGATGGAGGAGGCCATGCAGCCGGTGTTCGACCTGTCTTCGGTGCATCGCTTCAAGCATCCCGGCGCCATCGACGCCGACGGTCACGTGCTGGAGCCGGGCGATCTCTGGGACACCTACATCGAGGCGCGCTATCGCGAGCGCGCGCTGCGCATCAGGCGCGACGCCGACGGGCTGGAGTATCTCGAGGTCGGCGGCCAGCCCTCGAAGATGACGCGCAAGGGCTATCCGGCCACGCTGGGCCGCATGGGCCAGAAGGAGCTCGACGCCTTCAAGCCGCACCCCGACAAGACCTACGCCGCCAACATGCCGTTCGGCGCCTGCGACGCCGGCCAGCGCCTGAAGCTGCTCGAGGCCGAGAACCTCGACAAGGCGATCCTCTATCCGACCCTGGGCATCCTGTGGGAGGCGGAGCTCGAGGACGCCGAGCTGTCGCAGGCCTATTGCCGTGCCTATAACCGCTGGATCGCCGATTTCTGCCGTTCGTCGGGCGGCAAGCTGGTGCCGATCGCCCATCTGTCGCTCGGCGATCCGCCGGCGGCGGCGGCCGAGCTGGAGCGCGCGGTCAAGGATGGCTGCCGCGGCGCCTTCGTCGTGCCCTTCACCTGGACGCGCAAGGCGCATGGCGATCCGGTGCACGACCCGCTCTATGCCAAGGCCTGCGAGCTCGACGTGCCGATCGCGATCCATCCCGCCTTCGAGCCGTTCCGCCTGCGCGGCCAGCGCTTCGAGGACCAGCACCGCATGTCGTTGCTCGCCGCGGTTTCGGCGGCCAACGGCGTGCGCGAGGCCTTCACCACCTTCTTCCAGTTCGCGACCTTCGATCGCTTCCCCAGGCTGAAGCTGATCATTCTCGAATCGGGAGCCGGCTGGATCGGCTATTGGCTCGACCGGCTCGACGGCGTGGTGACGTCGACTTTCATCGGCGGCCGGGCGCCGTTGAAGCACAAGCCCAGCGACTATTTCCGCCGCCAGGTCTGGATCTCCGCCGATCCCGACGAGCGCACGATTCCGGCGCTGCTCGACCTCTACGGCGCCGACCGCTTCTTCTGGGCAAGCGACTATCCGCACCCCGACCATACCGGCGACTACCTCGCCGAGCTCGAGCACATGGTCGATGCGATGCCGGCGACGGCGCGCCCGCGCATCCTCGGCAACAACGCCCGCGCCGCGTTCGGCATTTGACCCCGCCGCGCATCCTGCAGGTCGGCTACGGCGTCTTCGGCGCGCAGCATTCCCGTGCCTGGGCGGCATTGGGGCACGAAGCTTCGCTGATCATCGCGGATTGCTCCGCAGCGGCGCGCAATGCCGCGGCAAAGGCGCATCCGAAGGCGAGGATCGTCGCCGACTGGCGCGAGGCCCTGGGAGAATGCGACGCGCTCGACATCGCAGCACCCAGCGACCTGCATCACGCGATCGCGATGGCGGCGCTGGAGGCGGGCCTCGACCTTTTCATCGAGAAGCCCATGGCGAGCAGCGCCACGCAGGCGCGCGAGATCGCCGGGCAGGCGGCAGCGCGGCGGCGCATCGTGCAGGTCGGCTATCTGTTACGCATCCATCCCGCCGCGCGGGCGCTGCGCGAGCACGTGGGCGTATCGGGCGTCGGCGCGATGTCGATGATCGTGGCAGAGTTCATCAGCCTCAAGCGCCCGCGGCGTGACGCTGGCGTGGTGCTCAACGACGCCGTGCACCTCCTCGATCTGATGTGCTGGATCGTCGGCCGACTGCCCGACGAGGTGTCGGCGACCCTGGTCGAGCGGCTGGGCCGCGGCTTCGAGGACATCGCCGCCATCACGCTGAACTGGATCGACGGGCCGGTGGCGCGGGTCGATGCCTCGTGCATCGTGCCGGGCGAGCACGCCGACGAGTTCGCGCGCGGCGCGTTTTCGCGCAAGCGGCTGACGATCACGGGCGACCAGGGACAGGCCTCGGTCGATTTCATGCTCGATGCCCTGACAACGCGCAGATGCCTGCTGATGCCGCAGGACAACGGCGGCTGGCTGCCGCTCTATGAGAGCCCGCAACGCCGCGGGTTCATGCCGCTGTCGCCGATCCAGGGCATGGCGGCGCAGTTCGCGGTCTTCCTTGACGCCATCGCCCGGCGCGCGCAGCCGGAGGCGAACGCGGGTTCAGGTGTGGCGATGGCGGTGCTGGCCGACGCGATCTTCGAGGCGGCGAGGACGAAGCGCACCGTTGCCATTCCGAGGGCAGCGGAGAACCCATAGATCCCTCGCGTGCTCGGGATGACAGCGAAAGCGCACCGCGCCCTCTGTCACTTTTGCGCGTCGAGGAACTCGATGATGGCCTTGCGCTCGTCCGGTTTCTTCACGCCGACGAAGGCCATGGTGGTGCCCCGGATCACCCCGCGCGGGTCGGCAAGATAGGGATCGAGCGTCTCGGTGCTCCAGACGATGCCCGAGTTCTTGTTGGCCTCGGAGTAGCGGAAGCCTTCGATCGTGCCGGCCTTCCGGCCGATCAGGCCCCATAGATTGGGCCCCTGCAGGCGACGCGTGCTGTCCTTTTCGGCGATATGGCAGATGCCGCAATGGCGCTTGAACAGCCGTTCGCCGGCGGCGACGTCCTGCGCCTGCGCCGGGATTGCGAGAAGACCTGCGATCATCCCGGCGGCTGCCGGCCCAAGCCACTTCATGCGACGCCCTCCTGCGGAACCGCCGCGAGATATGAGGCGGCACGCGGCGCGACGCCATGCGCGCCGCCGCCGCACCCCGGCGTCATCCCCAGGTGTCGGCCGTGATCGCCTGGTACCAGGCGCGGGTGTATTCGGCCTCCAGCTTGCGCTCGTTCATCGCCGTCGGCGTGCGCGGGCTGACGCCGCCGGCATTGGGCGTAGCCACGATGCCGCGATCGGTCACCTGATAGACGTCCGTGACCGAGATGCCGTAGTCGGGGTTGACCAGGCTGTAGCAGATGTTCAGCAGCGCCGGCGCTCCCGGGGATTTGCCGTCGAGAGCGGCGACGATGGCGGCAGCCGCGACCTTGCCCTGGATATTGGCCGACGAGCCCGACTTCGGCATCGCGCCGGCGATCGAGGCGTCGCCGATGACGTAGACATGCTCGGCCTTGCGCGAGGCGAAGGTCATGGGATCGACGGCGCACCAGCCGCGATCGTCGGCCAGCCCGCCGTCAACGGCGATGCGGCCCGCGGTCTGCGGCGGGATGACGTTGATCACCGCGCCCTTCTCGCTGCCGAAACCCGACTTCACCGTCATCGTCGCCGGATCGACGCTCTCGACCTTGCCGCCATCCTTGCCGGCGATCCAGGTGATCATGCCCGGGTACTCTGCTTCCCATGCCGCCTGGAACAGGCCCTGCTTGGAGAACGCATCCTTGGCATCGAGGATCAGGATCTTCGACTTCGGCTTGTGGTTCTTGAAGTACCAGGCGATCGCGCTGACGCGCTCGTAGGGACCCGGCGGACAGCGGAACGGATTGGGCGGCGAGACCAGGATGAAGGTGCCGCCGTCCGGCATCGCTTCGAGCTGATTGCGCAGCAATGTCGTCTGCGGACCGGCCTTCCAGGCGTGCGGCATCTTCTTCGAGGCCGCCTCGTCGTAGCCGGGCACGCCCTTGTGGTTCAGCTCGACCCCTGGCGAGACGATCAGCTTGTCGTAGGTGATTCGGCTGCCTCCCGAGAGGCGCAGCAGTCGGCCCGGAGCGTCGATGCCCGCGGCCTCGCCCTTGGTGACCTTCACGCCGAGCTTGCCGAGCGCCTCGAAGGTCCTGACGTTCTCCTCGATCTTGCGGAAGCCGCCCAGCACGTAGTTGGAGAACGGGCAGGTGACGTAGCGATCGTCGCGCTCGACCAGCGTGACGTCGAGCCTGGCATTGGCGAGCTTGAGGTATTTCGCGGCCGTGGCGCCGCCGAAGCCGCCGCCGACCACCACCACCTTGCCGGCGATGCCCTGGGCGATCGCCGGCGCGCCCAGCAGCGGAATCGCCGCACCCGTCGCGGCGGCCGACCTCAGGAAACGACGACGTGTCGTGTGCATGTCGGCCTCCCCTACTTCAGCGCCGCGAGATACGCGGCGATCAGCGCCAGCTGCTCGTCGGTGTATCCCTTGGCGATGCGGTTCATGATCGTGCCCGGGCGCTTGTCGGCCTTGAAGTCGGACATCTGGCGCGCGAGGTGATCCCTGGGCAGGCCGGCCAGGGCCACGATCTGGCCTGAGCCCTTGGCGCCCGGCCCGTGGCAGACGTAGCAGGTCTGCGCCATCGCCTGCCCGCTCTGCGCGCGTGCCGGCATCGCCAGCGCGACGCAGGCGGACACTGAAAGCAGTGCCCCGAAGATCCGCTTCATCGTCATCCCCCCTCTCCTTGTGCTAGGCCGCCATCTCGACCTTTTGCTCGGCCGTGTACTGCGCACCGTCGTCGTCGCGCCAGATGAAGCGCAGCACGCCGCTCTCCTCGACGCGCATGAAGAACGCCAGATAGGGATTGGCGGAGATCGCCGGCTCCAGCCTGGCGGCGAAGACCGGCCTGCCGTTGAAGGTCACCTCGAGGGCGTTCACGATCTTGCGCGGCACGAGCGCGCCGCCGGCATCCCGGCGCTGACCACTCTCCATCGCGTGGCTGATCAGGGTGCGGACCTCGATCACCTCGCCCTTCTTCGGATTGGCCGGCACGCGGATGCGCGGCCTGATGTCGTCAGCCATCGCCCTCTCCCGACCTCAACTGCCGCAGCCGCCCACGGTCACCGTGACGTCACGCGCCGCCATCCACAGCGACCCGTCGCCGAGCTCGGCCACGGCGAGGACGCGCTGCGAGGCCGCCAGCCGCGCGCGGAACTGCACCTCGGCGCGACCGCTCAGCGGACCGAGACGGAACGAGGCCACGCCCGGCGCCGGGTTGCCCTCGGCGACGACATGGATCGCGCGCACATGGTCGGCATCCGTCATCGGGCTCTCCACCCTCACCGTGAACGGCACGGCCGCGCCGTTCTCGGCGATCTCGGGCGCGAGGATCGAAATCCGGCCCTCGCGCGCGGTACCCTTCACCAGGCTGCCCAGCAGGCCCCGGGCGGTTTCCGGGGTGGCTCCGGCGGCGGGTGCCAAGGATATCAGCACGCCAGCCGCGCCGGCGGCGCCCAATGCGCGCCGCCGCCCCATTGCCCGCCCCGAGCGATCCATGTCCATCTCCGGTCCTGCCGCCACCAACTCAGGATATATCGCCCGCGCCGTCAAACAATGTATCCTTGCGCCATGCCCGGTTCGGCGCATGCGGAGAGGCCGATGAAGGTCCTGATCGAATACTGCAGCGGTTGAGGCTACAAGCCCCAGGCCCTCCGTGTGAGGGACATGCTTGCCCGGTCCGGGCACACCGACGTCACCCTGATCCCCGGCAGGTCCGGGCAGTTCGACATCACGGTCGACGGCGCGCTTGCCTACACCCGCGGCAAGACCGGCCGTTTTCCGACCGACGCGGAAATCGACGCCCTCGCCGGGACGTGACGGCGCTGTCTATACTCCGCGCGCAACCGGCAGGGAGCGCGGATAGTGGTGGCAGCTGACGGAGATGGTGCCGGGCAATTGGCGACGGCGCTCGAGCGCACGGCCGCCGACTACGACGCCGCGCCCTACACCTCGCACGCCTTCCCGCTGACCCAGCCGGGCCGGCTGTCGGCCGTCGCGCGCATGTTCGGCCTCGATGCGCCTGCCGTGCACAAGGCGCGGGTGCTGGAGCTGGGCTGCGCCGCCGGCGGCAATCTGCTGCCGATGGCGCTGCGCTTCCCCGAGGCGCGCTTCCTCGGCGTCGATCTCTCGGGCGTGCAGGTCGAGCACGGACGGCGGCGCCTCGGCCGGCTGGAGCTGAAGAACGTCGAGCTGCGCCACGGCAGCATCACCGAGGTCGGCGAGGCCGACGGCACGTTCGACTATGTCATCTGCCACGGCGTCTATTCCTGGGTGCCGGAGCAGGTGCGCCAGGCGATCCTGCGCATCTGCGCCACGCGGCTGGCCGACAACGGCATGGCCATCGTCAGCTACAACGTCATGCCCGGCTGGCATCTCAAGCGCATCGTGCGCGACGCGATGCTGGCGCACGTCGCGCATATCCCCGACCCGGCGCAGAAGGTCGGCCAGGCCAAGGCGCTGATCAATTTCCTCAAGGACAAGGTGGCGCAGGCCACGCCCTATGGCAGCGCGCTGCGCGCCGAGGCCACCTTCCTCGTCAACCAGCGCGACGACTATGTGCTGCACGAGTTTCTCGAGGCCGAGAACACGCCCTGCACCGTCACCGAGTTCGTGCTCGCCGCCGAGAGGCAGGGCACCAGCTATCTCGCCGAGACCGAGATCCACACCATGCTGGCCGAGACCTATGGCGAGGATACCGCCAAGGCGCTGCGCGAGCTGGCCGGCAACCGGCTGCTGCCGCTGGAGCAGTACATCGACATCCTCACCGGCCGCACCTTCCGCCAGACCATCCTGGTGAAGACCGAGCAGGCGCGGCGCGCCCAGCGCATGCTGGAGCCGGTCCGGCTGATGGACCTGCATCTGTCGGGCAAGTTCCGCCTCGAGCCCGAGCGCACCGACAAGGGTGCCTTTCTGTTCAAGGATGCGTCAGATCGGACGCTGACCACGGCCAGCGCCTCGGTCGCGACGGCATTGGAGGCGCTGGCGGCGCGCTATCCGGGGACCGCGGAGCCGCGCGAGCTGATCGCCATCGCCACGCGCTGGGCCGACCAGCCGGCGCTGCAGGAGGCCGCCGTGCTCGACGCGCTGTTTCGCATGGCCAATGTCGGTATGATCGACTTCTCGACCGTGCCGTTGCGCGTGGGCTCGGCCGCGGCCGAGCGGCCGGTCGCCTCGGCCTTCGCGCGCCTCGATGCCATCGAGAACTCGGCCTACACCGCCAGCCTGCGCCACGAGGCGATCAACATCGACGTGCCGATGCGCGCGCTCCTGCCGCTGCTCGACGGCTCGCGCGACCGCGCCGGCCTGGCCGAGGGCGTGATGCGCATCGTCGCCGAGGGTGGCCTGCAGCTGATGCGCGACGGCCGGCCGGTCGAGGGCGACGAGGCGCGCCGGAAGGCCGCCGCCGAGTTCGTCGAGGCCACGCTCAAGACTCTCGAGAGCAGCGCGCTGCTCGAACCCACCTGATTGCCGTCCCGAGCGCGGCGAGGGGCTGGGAGCGCCGGCGCTCCCAGACAAGCCCCCCGCTGCGCTGGGGATGACAGGATACGCAAGAGGATCACCGATGAAGTACGTTCCGCTCGGCCGCTCAGGCCTGATCGTCAGCCGCGTCTGCCTCGGCGGCAATTCCTGGGGCGCCAAGGGCCGCCGCCCGTGGGGCAAGTTCGACGCCGACGAGGCGCCGGCCTATTTCAGGCGCGCGCTCGATCTCGGCATCACCTTCTTCGACACCGCCGACGCCTACAATCTCGGCCGTTCGGAGGAGATCGTCGGCGAGTCGCTGATGCGGATGGTGCCGCGCGACGAACTGGTGCTGTCGACCAAGTTCGGCATCAAGATGAGCGAAAAGCCCAACGATGCCGGCGTCGGCCGCAAGCATCTGATGTCGGCGATCGATGCGCAGCTCAGGCGGCTCAGGACCGACTACATCGACGTCTATCACGTCCATCGGCTGGACGCGCACACGCCGATCGAGGAGGCGATGTACTCGCTCGACGCGCTCGTGCGCTCGGGCAAGGTTCGCTACATCGCCGGCTCGACGATGCCGGCCTACAAGTTCGCGCAGATGTGCATGGTCGCGGACTGGAAGGGCTACGCCAGGCCGATCGCCATGCAGAACCTCTACAACATGGTGCAGCGCGAGGAAGAGCGCGAGATGAACCGGCTGTGCCTCGAGCAGGGCGTCGGGCTGATCCCCTACTCGCCGCTGGCGCGCGGCTTCCTTGCCGGCAACCGGTCGCGCTCGGGTGGCGGCGAGACGGAGCGCGCCAGAACCGACTCGCTGGTCAAGGCCGATACCTGGCGCGACTGCGACTGGACCATCGTCGAGGCACTGAAGGCCATCGCGCAGCAGCGCGGCTGCAGGCCGACGCAGGTCGCGCTGCTGTGGCTGTGGTCCAAGCCCTACATGGCCGCGCCGATCATCGGCGCCACCCGGCTCGAGCAGCTCGACGACGCGGCCGTCGCCAGCACAATGCCTGCACTGTCGGCCGAAGAGATCGCAGCGCTGGAGGCGCCCTATCAATTCCGCGTGTCCCCGGAGAACTGAGACAAGCTCGCGGTAGACCGCGCTACATCGGGTTGTCTAAGAGGGCACATCGCAACCCACGTGCGGAGAGCGCGATGTCCGGGACCGGCCGCTTCGTCTGGTACGAGCTGATGACCACCGACACCAAGGCCGCCAAGGCCTTCTACGGCAAGGTCGTCGGCTATGGCACGCAGGACATGCCGGAGATGCACTACGCGGTGTTCACCATCGATGGCGGACGCGGCGTGCGCGGGCTGATGGAGATGCCCGAGGAGCTGCGCAAGGGCAACGTGCCGCCGCACTGGCTGGGTTATGTCGGCGTCGACGACGTCGATGCCGGCACCGAGAAGGCCAGGAGCCTCGGCGCCACCATCCAGGTGCCGCCGCAGGACATTCCGACCGTAGGCCGCTTCTCGATGTTCCTCGATCCTGGCGGCGCGGCGCTGGCGCTGTTCAAGCCGCTGCCGATGCCGGGCGGCGATCCGGGACCGGTCGCGCCGGGCACGGTCGGCGGTACCGGCTGGAACGAGCTCTACGCCGCCGATGGCGCCAAGGCCTTCGACTTCTACAGCGCGCTGTTCGGCTGGAAGAAGTTCGACACCATGGACATGGGTCCGATGGGCCTCTACCACCTGTTCGGCCCACCCGACGCCGACATGCCCATGGGCGGCATGATGACCAAGCCGACCGAGGTGCCGGTGCCGTTCTGGACCTACTACATGCAGGTCGGTCCGATCGAGGCCGCGACACAGCGTGTCAGGGATGCCGGCGGCCAGGTGCTGATGGGCCCGATGGAGGTGCCAGGCGGCGACTGGATCATCCAGGGCATGGATCCGCAGGGCGCCGCCTTCGCGCTGGTCGGCCAGAAGGGCTGAGGCTCAGCCGACGCGTTCGATGAAGGCCTGCGCCGCCGCGGGGTTGCGCACCTTGGCGCCCGAGATGAAGTAGACGAAGACGTCGCCGCGCCTGGCCCAGGCCTTGGCCTGACTGGCCCATTTGTCGAGGTCGGCGGGCTTGTAGCCGGTCTTCACCTTCTCCTCGCTGCGCATCAGCCGCGCGTAGGTGAAGTCGGCGGTGGGCTCGTCGATCGCCGGGAAGTCGTCATCATCGGCGACGATGATCGCCGCGTTGTACTTGCGCGCCAGCTCGTAGAATTTCCTGTCCTTGAAGGTCTCGTTGCGCACCTCGATTGCGTGGCGCAGCTTCAGCCCGCCGACTTCCCTGGGCAGCAGCTTGAAGAAGCTCTCGATGTCTTCGGCGTCGAACTTCTTGGTGGCCATGAACTGCCAGTTGATCGGCCCCGCCCGGTCCTTCAGCTCGACCAGGCCCTGGTTGGCGAAGCGCTGGATCGACTCGGCGGCGTCGGCGAGCTGACGGCGGTTGGTGCAGAAGCGCGACGCCTTCATCGAGAAGACGAAGCCCTCGGGAGTCTCGTCGCGCCACTTCGCCCAGCTCACGGGCTTGAAGCTGGAGTAGTAGGTGCCGTTGATCTCGATCGAGGTCAGCTTGCGCGCGGCGTATTCCAGCTCGCGCTTGTGCGACAGGCCCTCGGGATAGAACACGCCGCGCCAGGGCTCGAAGGTCCAGCCGCCTATGCCCGTGTATATCTTGCCACCTTTGGCCATCACCTGATCTCGACATCTTCCCAGAAGCCGATCCAGTGATCGACCGGCTTCATCGAATCGCGCGGCGCCTCGTAGGACCACGCCGCACGGTCGCTGCGCCTGCCGGCATCGACCACGTCGTAGAACCGCACCCCATGTGGACACTTCAGGTCATTCGCCGTCTGCGGCGACGCCTGCAGCAGTTCCATCCGCACCGCCTCGCGCGGGAAGTAGCGGTAGCCGCCGACTTCGAGCGTGCGATCGCTGTCCGCGATCACCGCGCCCTGCCAGATCGCCTGCATGGTGGCCTCCTGCGAATGAGCGTCGATTGGCGGCAGTCTAGGCCGCCCGGCCTCACTTCTCCATCTGCGCCTTGAGGTTCGCCAGGCCAGTGTCGAACTCCTTGCCGATCATGGTGTCGATGTTCATGAATACGCCCATCAGCTTCGACATGAACGGGCTCGGTCCATAGATCGCCCAGGTCACCATCGTCGAACGCCCTGCGGCTCGAGGATGAACTCGGCCATGTTGTTGGCCGGGAAGGGCGCGATGAAGTCGAGCTTCATCACCAGCCTGGTCGGTGGCCTCGACTCGATGATCTCCATCCGGCCGTGGCCGACCTGCTTGTTGCCCTGCCACTCGTACTTCGCGCCCTTGCCGCTCTGCTCGCCGCTGTAGGTGCGTTTCATCGCCGGATCCTTGGCCTCCCACGGCGACCAGCCTTGCTGGGCGCGCAGATCATCGAGCCGCGGGAAGGTCCTCCGCGCCGGCGTCTCGATGGTCACCGAGCGCCGGACGCGGAACCTGTCGGGGCGCGTCGAGGCATAGAGGAGCAGTCCGATCACCGCGGTGGCGACGACGGCAAGCACGATCTGGATAATCTCGAGCATGCCCGCCGCCCGTCACACGTCGACAAAGACCTTGAAGCCGCCGTAGCTCATGCGCTTCATGTCGAAGGGCATGCTGGAACCATCCATCTTCAGGCGCGGGTCGTTCATCACCTTCTTGTTGATCCTGTCGCGCTGCGCCTTGGACTTGTAAGTGATCCACGAGAACACCACCGTCTCGCCCGGCTTGGCTTTCGCCAGCTTGAGGAACGGCGTACCCCACTTGATCTTCAGGTCGTCGCCGACGCACTCCTTGTAGTCGAGCGCGCCGAACTCCTTCCAGATTCGACCTGCCTTGGCGGAGATCTTCCTGTAGGCCGCGAGCTGCTTCTTCGGCACCGGGATCACGAAGCCATCGACATAGGTCATGGGACTGCTCCTTCCTCGCGAGCGCTCACTAATTAACTCTAAAGTTAATTAGTGAAACGCAACCAGCATGTCAATCCCGCACGAATGTGGCGATGAGTCGGCGGCTCAGGCCCTGGCGCGCACGCGGTCGGGCAGGTCGAGGCCGACGCCGACCAGCGTGCCGAACAGGTCGCGCAGCCTCTGCATGTCGGCCTCGGGCAGCGGCGGCCGCAGGATCGACTCGATGTTGGCGCGCAGATGCTCCTGCCGGCCGGTGCCGAACAGCACGACGTCGACGCCCGGCTCGTGGCGCACGAAACGATAGGCGGCGTCGGTCAGGCTGGTGGCGCCGCCCTCGTGGATCAGGAACGACAGCGGCGCGTCGGACTTCGCGAACTCGGCCGGCACCTCGCCGGCGGCCGCGAGATCGGCCATCGCCTGCCTGAGCGCCGCGGGCCGGCTGAAGATATTGCGCACCACGAACATCAGCAGGGTGCCGATGCCGCGCCTCTTTGCCGTCGGCAGGATGGCGCGCCGCGCGCCCTGGTTCATCATGCTGTAGGCCAGCATCACGACCTCCCACGGCGGCTCGGCGACGGCGTGGGCCATCATCTCCTGCTTCGGATCGTTTGGTCCGGTCTCGGTGATGCCGAGATGGCGCAGCTTGCCCTTCTCCTTCTCGCGCAGCAGCGCCGGCGCGAGCTCCTTTAGCGCGTGGTCATAGTTGGCCGGCGCCACGGCATGCAGATGATAGACGTCGACGTGGTCCGTCCTGAGCAGGCGCAGCGAGTTGTCCAGCGCCTTCACCGCATCGGCACCGGAGATCAGGCCCTCGCCCCGGCGGATCCGGCACTTCGAGGAGACCACCACCTGGTCGCGCCGCCCGGCGAGCGCTTCACCGACGACATGCTCGGTGGCATAGGCCTCCGCCGTATCGAGGAAGTTCACGCCCAGGTCGAGCGCCGCCCGCACCACCGCGACCGCCTGCGCGTCGCTGCCGCCGGTGCCCAATCCCAGCCGGCTGTTGCCGCCGCAACCCAGTCCGGCGACCGAGACCTTCAGGCCGGTGTTGCCCAATGTCGTGTACTGCATGGATTGTCCCACCCGCGCGGATTGTCCGGGCCATCATAGACAGCCCCGCAGCCGCGCTCACACACAAGACTTCCGCCGCGGTTGGCGCTAGCCTTGCAAGGAGCGCATCCGGGGAGAGTCGTGTGGCCGCCATCCTGTTCCGAAATCTGAAACTGCTCGATCCGCGCTGGACCGCTGCGCGCGGCGGCTACGAGGTGCTGGTCGAGGGCGCGACCATCAGGGACGTCTCGGACAAGGCGATCAAGGCGTCGGGCGCGCGCATCGTCGATTGCGGCGGCGGCACGCTGATGCCGGGCCTGATCGACTGCCACGTGCACGTATTCCTGAGCGAGGTGAACATCCGCAACCTCGAATCCGTGCCGCTCACCCTGCTGACCGCGCGGGCCGCCGACCTGATGAAGGGCATGATCGATCGCGGCTTCACCACGGTGCGCGACACCGGCGGCGCCGATTGGGGCATCAAGACCGCGGTCGACAGCGGGCTGATCCCGGGCCCGCGCCTGTTCATCTCCGGCCGCGCCATCGGCCCCACCGGCGGCCACAGCGATTCGCGCCGCCGCACCGATACCGGGGCGCCGTCCTGCGGCTGCTGCAACGCCATGGTCTACGCAATGGCGATCGCCGATGGCGCCGACGAGGTGCGCAAGACGGTGCGCGAGCAGATGCGCCAGGGCGCCGACCAGATCAAGATCATGTGCTCGGGCGGCGTGGCGTCGCCCTACGATCCGCTCGACTCGCTGCAATACTCGCCGGCCGAGATCGCCGCGGCCACCGACGAGGCGAAGAATTTCGGCCGTTACGTGCTGGCGCATGCCTATACGCCCGAGGCCATCACCCGCGCGGTCAGCAACGGCGTGCGCACCATCGAGCACGGCAACCTGATCGATGCGAAATCGGCGAAGCTGCTGGCGTCGAAGGGTGGCTTCATGATCGCCAATCTCGTCACCTATTTCGTGATGAAGGAGCGCGCGGCGCAGTTCGGCATGACCAGGGACATGCTCGACAAGAACGACATCGTCATGGACGGCGCGCTGCGCTCGCTGGAGATCTGCAAGCGGGCCGGCGTCGAGGTCGGCTTCGGCAGCGACTTGCTCGGCCAGCTGCAGGTCGAGCAGAGCCGCGAGTTCATCTATCGCGCCGAGGTGCTGAAACCGCTGGAGATCATTCGGCAGGCGACCCTGGTCGGCGCCAAGATCCTGCGTCAGGAAGGCAAGCTCGGCATCGTCGAGCCGGGCGCCTTCGCCGACTTGGTCGTGGTCGACGGCGATCCGCTGAAGAACCTCGAGCTGTTCCTCGACCAGGGCGCGCATCTGCCGGTGATCATGAAGGCCGGCCAGTTCCACAAGAACACGCTGAAATAGGCGCGGGGTAGGATCGATGCTGTTGTTCCGAAATCTGCGCCTGCTCGACCCGCGCTGGACCGAGGCGCGCGGCGGTTACGAAGTGCTGGTCGAAGGCGATCTGATCAAGGAGGTTTCGGCCAAGCCGATCAAGGCGGCCAAGGCCGACGTGATCGATTGCGGCGGGCGCACCGTGATGCCCGGGCTGATTGACTGCCACGTGCACACGCACCACAGCGAAGTCTACATCAACCGCATGGAGGCGGTGCCGCTGACCCTGATGATGGCGCGCTCGACCGGACGCCTGAAGCGCATGCTCGATCGCGGCTTCACCACCGTGCGCGACGCCGGCGGCGCCGACTGGGGCACCAAGACTGCGATCGACTCCGGCCTGATCCCCGGTCCGCGCCTGTTCATTTCCTGCCGCTCGATCGGTCCTACCGGCGGCCACAACGATCGCAACCGGCGCACCGATTTCACCGGACCGCCCTGCCTGTGCTGCAACGGCATGGTGTTCATCCGCTGCATCGCCGACGGTCCCGACGCGGTGCGCAAGGCGGCGCGCGAGCAGATGCGCCAAGGCGCCGACCAGGTGAAGCTGATGGTCTCCGGCGGCGTCGCCTCGCCCTACGATCCGCTGGAATCGATCCAGTTCACCATCGAGGAGATCACCGCCGCCGTCGAGGAGGCGCACGCCTTCGGCCGCTACGTGCTGACCCACGCCTACACGCCCGAGGCGATCACGCGGGCGGTCAATTGCGGCGTGCGCACCATCGAGCACGGCAACTTGGTCGATGCCAGGACCGCCAGGCTGATGGCCAGCAAGAAGGTCTACATGGTGCCCAACCTGATCGCCTACGACGCCATGAAGCGGCGCGCCAAGGAGCTGGGCATGCCCGACTCCATGCTGGAGAAGAACGACGAGGTGCTGAAATACGGTTTCGCCGAGCTCGAGCATTGCCGCAAGGCGGGCGTGAAGATGGCCTACGGTTCGGACCTGCTGGGCGCGCTGGAGGACGAGCAGACGCGCGAGTTCCAGATCCGCGGCGAGGTGATGCCGGCCATCGACGTGATCCGCTCGGCCACGCTGATCGGCGCCGAGGTCGTGCGCCAGGAAGGCAGGCTGGGTGTGATCGAGCCCGGCGCCTTCGCCGATTTGCTGGTGGTCAACGGCGATCCGCTGAAGAACCTCGGCCTGTTCCAGGACGGCGGCCCCAACCTCGCGGCCATCGTCAAAGGCGGCCGCTTCCACAAGAACGCGCTGTGATGGTGCTGGCCTTCATGGCTGGGGGCGCGCCACTCCAGTGGCGCGTCTTGTCTTGCGCCAACAAGGATCGCGCCACTGGAGTGGCGCGCGCCCGGCTTCCATGACCGCCGCCGCCCTCATCCGCCGGCGCGCGCGGCGCTGGGCGCTGAATGGTGCCGCGGGCATCGCGCTGCTCTACATCCTGACGCCGCTGATCTTCGTCACCTGGCTGGCGTTCTTCCGGCAGGAGATCCCGTCGTTTCCGCCCGAGGGCTACAGCCTGCGCTGGTTCGCCGCCATCCTCGACCAGCGCAAGTTCGTCGACGGCTTCTCACTCAGCCTGCGGGTGGGCGTGCTGGCGACCTTCATCGGCCTGGCGCTGGGCATCCCGGCGGCACTCTGCCTGGCGCGCTTCGACTTCAAGCTGCGCGGGCCGTTGGCCAATCTGCTGCTGATGCCGGTGGTCGTGCCCGGCGTCGTGCTGGGCACGGCGATGTACGTCTTCCATGTCGAGGTCGAGAACGGCCTCGATGTCGACGTGCTGGGCACCTTCTACGCCATGGTCGCGGGCCACGTCGTGATCGTCATTCCCTGGGTGGTGCGGCTGGTGACGGCGAGCCTCGCCGGCATGGACCGCACCATCGAGGAGGCGGCGCAGAATCTCGGCGCCGGGCCGTGGACCACGTTCTGGCGCATCACCCTGCCGTCGATCCGCCCGGGCATCGTCGCCGGCGCGCTGTTCGGCTTCGTCACCTCCTTCGGCAATCTCGAGATGAGCCTGTTCCTCGTCGGCCCCGGCCGCACCACCCTGCCGATCGTCATCCTCCAGTATCTGGAGTGGAAGATCGACCCGACCATCGCCGCGGTTTCGGTGCTGCAGATCCTGCTGATCGGCATCGCCATGCTGGTCACCGATCGCTACGTGAAGCTTGCGCGGGTGGTGTGAGATGGCGCGTCTCGACATACATGGGCTGAGCAAGCGCTACGGCGATTTCCACGCCGTGCGCGAGGTCGACCTTCAGGTAGCCGATGGCGAGTTCCTCGTCCTGCTGGGCCCGTCCGGCTGCGGCAAGACCACGACCTTGCGCATGGTGGCGGGCTTCATCGAGCCGACCGCGGGTCACATACGGCTGGGCGGCGCCGAGGTCACCGAGCTGCCGCCGTGGCGCCGCAACACCGGCATGGTGTTCCAGAGCTACGCGCTCTTCCCGCATCTGAGCGTGGCGCAGAACGTCGCCTTCGGCCTGGAGATGCGCAAGCTGCCGCGCGCCGATGTCGCCAAGCGCGTCGAGGAGGCGCTGGCGCTGGTGCGGCTGGGCGGTTTCGGCGCGCGCCTGCCGCGCCAGCTTTCCGGCGGCCAGCAGCAGCGCGTGGCGCTGGCGCGCGCGCTCGCCATCCGGCCCGACGTGCTGCTGCTCGACGAGCCGCTTTCCAACCTCGACGCCAAGCTGCGCCAGGAGGTGCGCGTCGAGATCCGCGAGCTGCAGCGCCAGCTCGGGCTGACCACGGTCATGGTCACGCACGACCAGGAAGAGGCGCTCACCATGGCCGACCGGCTGGTGGTGATGAACGAGGGCTCGGTGTGCCAGGTCGGCACCCAGCGCGAGCTCTACGAGACGCCGGCCGACCGCTTCGTCGCCGGCTTCGTCGGCCGCAGCACCTTCCTCACCGGCACGATCGAGACTCCGGGCCGCTTCCGCACCGAAGGCGGCCTCGCGCTGGCCTGCAGCGGCGGCGCGCCGGGCCCGGCGTCGCTGGCCCTGCGGCCGGAACGGCTGGAGATCGCCGCCATGGCGTCCTCCGGGCCGCTTTCGGGACTCGACAACCGGCTGCCGGGTACGGTGGAATTCGTCTCGTATCTCGGCGCGCTGACGGACATCCACGTGCGCCTGTCGCCCGCCGATCGCGTCGTCGTGCAGATCGCCAACCGCGACAGCAGCTTCGCGCCGCAAGTCGGACAACAGGTCCATATCGGCTGGCCCGCCGGGGCCGGTCTTGTCTTCACAGGGTAGCGTCGAACGTCAACGGGAGAGACAAATGACGGATCGTCTCAAGATCAATCGCCGCGCCGTGCTGGGCGGCACCGCCGCGCTCGCCAGCGGCCTCGCCGCGCCGGCCATCGCGCAGGACAACAAGCGCATCGTCGTCGGCACCTGGGGCGGCGACTACTCGCGCCTGCTGGCCAAGAACATCGAGACGCCGATCCTGAAGCCCAAGGGCTGGGACGTGGTCAAGGACGAGGCCGGCGACCCGCCGCGCCGCGCCAAGGTGCTGGCCGAGAAGTCGCTGCGCCGCGGCACCTCGGACATCCAGGGAGCCTCGGCCGCCAACATGTACGAGATGAACGAGCAGGGCACGATCCTGCATCTCGACTATTCGCAGATCCCCAACGCCAAGAACCTCATCCCGGCGATGAAGTATCCCTACGGCGTGGGCCACATCTATTCGGGCAAGGTCGGCCTGTTCAATCCCAAGATGATGGCCACGCCGACGAGCTTCGCCGACATCCTCAACACCAGCCATGGCGACAAGCTCGGCATCATCGACATCCAGTATCAGTACACCATGCTGTGCGCGAGCCTGGCGGCCGGCGGCAAGGTCGGCGATTTCGAGCCCGGCAAGCCGCTGCTGGTCGCCCTGAAGAAGGCCGGCGCGCGCATCTATCCCAGCAACGAGGCCTTCGCCCAGGCGCTGAAGACCGAGGAGATCGCCTGCGGCGTGATGTGGAAGGCGCGCGCCGTGCAGTGGCAGAACGCCGGCATCAACGTGCAGACCATCGCGCCCAAGGAAGGCGTGCCGATGTACGTCTCCGGCTTCGTGGTGCCGAAGAACGCACCCAACAAGCCGGGCGCCTACGCCTTTCTCGACGCCATGCTCGACGCCTCGGCGCAGGAGAACTTCGCCAAGGACATGGGCTACAACCCGACCGTGACCAACGCCAAGGTCGACCCCGAGCTGCGCCGGCGCATCGGCTTCACCGACGAGGAGCAGACGCGCCTGGTCGACCTCGACTACGGCTACATGGCCAAGAACGACTCCGCCTTCAAGGAATGGTGGGACAAGTCGTTCAAGGCGTAGTCATCGCTGAATGACCGATACGGCCATCGCCGCCAGCCCCGTCGCCGAGAGGCGGCGGGGCGAGGGCCTGACGGCGGCGACTCTGGTGTCGCCGGCGACGATCTTCGTCGCGCTCTGCCTGCTGGGACCGCTGGTCATCCTGTTCCGCTACAGCCTCAACGAGTTCGTCAGCACGAAGAAGATGATGGTCGAGGCGGTGACGATCGCCAACTACGTCAGGTTCTTCACCGACTCGTACTACACCTCGATCCTCGGCGTGACCGTGCGCGTCGCGGTGATCGTGACCGCCGCCTGCCTGGTGCTGGGCTTCCCGCTCGCCTATGTCGTGGCGCGCACGCAATCGAGGTTCAAGAACCTGCTGATCATCGCCATCGTCCTGCCGCTGTTCGTCGGCAACGCCGTGCGCGCCGCCGGCTGGATGGTGGTGTTCGGCACCAAGGGCTTCGTCAACGCCACGCTCATGGGTCTGGGCGTCATCAGCAAGCCGATCGAGATCATGTTCAGCGAGAGCGCGGTGATCATCGGCATCATCGCCGTGAACCTGCCCTTCATGGTGCTCAGCCTGCAGAGCGTTATCGAGAGCATCGACCGCTCGGTCGAGGAGGCCGCCTTCAGCCTCGGCGCCACGCCGGGCACGATGTTCCGCCGCGTGCTGTGGCCGCTGGCGCTGCCCGGCATCCTCGCCGGCACCATCCTGACCTTCATCCTGGCGATGAACGCCTATGCCACGCCGTTCCTGCTCGGCGGCCCGCTGTTCAAGATGATGGCGCCGCTGGTCTACAACCAGTTCACCCAGCAGACCAACTGGCCCTTCGGCGGCGCCATCGCCTTCGTGCTGATGACGGTGACGCTGCTGCTGACCATGGCGGCGAACCTAGTGGTGCAGCGGCGCTACCGGCGTTGAGCATCAACCGTCTTTGGGAGCGCCGGCGTCCCGCCGGCGCTCCCAGGAAGACGAAGGATCGCCCGCTGCCTACAGATACACCGCCTTCATCTGCGCATCGGCGTAGCGGCCGCCGGCGGCGGCGCCGGGCGGGATCGCGGCGGAGAGCGAGGCGGCCTCGGCGGGCGAAAGCGTCACGTCGAGCGCCGCCATGTTCTCGTCGAGGCGGCGCGCCTGCTTGGTGCCGGGGATCGGCACGATGTCAGGGCCCTGCGCCAGCAGCCAGGCCAGCGCCACCTGGCCCGGCGTGCAGCCCTTGGCGCGGGCGACGCCTTCGATGCTGCCGACCAGGCCGAGATTGCGCGAGAGGTTGTCGGCGGCGAAGCGCGGGTGGCGGCCGCGGCCGTCACCCTCGGGGATATCGCCGACCTGCCGCACGCTGCCGGTCAGCAGGCTGCGGCCCAGCGGCGAATAGGCGACGTAGGCGATGCCCAGCGCGCGCGTGGTCTTCAGTGTCTCCTCGGCATCGACGCGATAGAGCAGCGAGTATTCGCTCTGCACGGCGGCGATGGGATGCGTGGCGTGGGCGCGGCGGATGGTGTCGGGCGCGGCCTCGCTCAGTCCCAGCGCGCGCACCTTGCCCTGCTTCACCAGCTCGCCCATGGCGCCGACCGTGTCCTCGATCGGCACCGATGGATCGACGCGGTGCTGGTAGTAGAGGTCAATCACGTCGACGCCCAGCCGCTTGAGGCTCGCATCGCACGCCGCCTTCACGTGCTTCGGCGTTCCATCGACGCCGTTGGCGCCGCCGGGCCGCTGCACCTGGCCGAACTTGGTCGCGAGCACGACGCCGTCGCGGCGCGCGCCGGCCAGCGCCTTGCCGATCAGCTGCTCGTTGTGGCCCCAGCCATACATGTCGGAGCTGTCGAGCATGGTGACGCCGCGATCCAGCGCGTGGTGGATCAGCGCGATGCCCTCGGCATCGTCGGCCTTGCCGTAGGTGCCCGACAGCGACATGCAGCCCAGGCTGATCGCCGACACGTCGAGGTCACTGGAACCCAGCTTGCGCTTCGCCGCCGCCATTGGTCGTCTCCTAAGTGGTACCCCAGACGCGCCGCGCCGTGTCTGATATCAGCGCCAGCTTGGCCCATTGCTGGTCTTCGCTCAGCAAATTGCCGCCGGCGACGCTGGCGAAGCCGCACTGCGAGGAGAGCGACAGCCGATCGAGATTGACGTGCACCGAGGCCTCGTCGATGCGATGCCGCAGATCGTCGACGCTCTCCATTTCGGGACTCTTCGACGACACCAGGCCGAGCACGACGTGGCGGTCGGCGGGCACGTGGCGCAGCGGCGCGAAGTCGCCGGCGCGCTGGCTGTCGTATTCGAGGAAGTAGACGTCGACCGGGAAGTCGTTGAACAGCTTGCGCGCCACCGGCTCGTAGCCGCCCGAGGCCATCCAGCGGCCGCGGAAATTGCCGCGGCACAGATGCATGCCCACGGTCACGCCCGCCGGCCTTCCCTCGAGGATGCGGCGGATCACAGAGACGTAGAGGTCGAGCAGCGCGTCGGGATCGCCGCCCTGCGCGCGGGTCTGCTCGCGCACCAGCGGATCGCACAGCATGGCGACCGGCACCTCGTCCATCTGCATGTAGCGGCAGCCGGCCTTGACCAACTCGTCCAGCTCGCTGCGGTAGATGGCGACGAGGTCGTCGAAGTAACCCGAGGCATCGGCGTAGGCCTGCGGGTCGAAGGCCGCGGTGAAGCGGAAGAAGTGAAAGGCGCTGGGCGTCGGCAGGGTCGCCTTGGGCAGCGCGTGCTTCACCAGCCGCTTGAGCCGCGCATACTCGGCGAGCGTGATCGGCGCGCGCCGCCTGAGCTTCTGCGCCGCGACGCAGGTCGGCCATTCGTAGCTGCCGCCCTCGGCGTCGCGGAAGCGGAACTGCGAGGGCGCCAGGCGGATGCCGTCGAGGCCTTCGAAGAAGAAGCCGAACCAGGAGGTGCGGCCGAGCTCGCCATCGGTGACGACGCGGAAGCCCAGCTCCTCCTGCTTGGCGACGACGCGCGCGATCTCGCGCTCCAGCGCGGCGGCGTGGCTTTCGGCACCCGATGCGGCCGCGTCCTTGAGCGAACGCGGGCGCAGCAGGCTGCCAATCACCTCGGCGCGAAACGGCGGCTGGGCGGCGTCAGTCCTGGACATGCCGCCAAGCAAAGCATGGCGGCCGCGGGGACGCTAGCCGTTGCTCCACAGCCGCGTGGTGTAGGCACCGTCGATGCCGGCGTCGATCTGCTTGGCCATCGCCTCGTCGCCGCCCATCTTGGGTGCGATGATCTTGCCGAAGGAGACGCGGCCGGGCGCCGGCCAGGCGGTCGGATCCCACAGCTTGGCGCGCAGGATCGAGCGCGCGCAGTGGAAGTAGCAGTGCTTGATGTGGATGCGCGTGGCCAGCAGCGCCGGCTTGCCCAGCGAGCTCATCGAGCCCACCAGGTCGGCATCGTCGAAGATCTCGGCCGTGCCCGACAGACGCAGGGTCTCGCCGGTCGCCGGCACCAGGGCGATCATGCCAATCTTGCCGTTGTTGAGGATGTTGGTCAGGCCGAAGGCCAGATTGTTGCCGGCGCGCTCCGGGATCAGCAGGGTACGCGGATCCTCGACGCGGATGAAGCCCGGCTCGTCGCCCTTGGGCGAGACCTCGATCGTGCCGTCCTCGCTCACCGTGCTGACCAGCGCGAAGGGGCAGCGCTTGAGGAAGTCGATCGACTGCTCGTCGAGCTCCGGCGTGATCTTGGTGAAGGTGCGCGGGTTGGGCGGCTTGACGATGTTGCGCAGGGCATCGACCGAGGTGACACGCGCCATATGTTTCGGCTCCAGGAAATGCGAACGATTATCATCGCCGAGGTGCCGATCGTATTCAACCCCGCAGCGCTCAGGGCCTTTCCGCGAGCCCGTCCATGTTGGCGTAGAGCGTGCGCAGCAGGCGCTTGAGCGTTTCGACGTCGCGCGCCGACAGGCCGGCGATCGCCACGCGTTCGTAGCGCTCGGCGATCGGGATCACGCGCCGGGTCATCGTCCGGCCTGCCGCGGTCAGGTGCAGGGTCACGACGCGGCCATCATCCTCGGCGCGCCGGCGCTCGAGCAGCTTGCGGCGCTGCAGGCCGTCGAGCACGCGCGAGAGCGTCGAGATCTCGATGCTGGTGCGGCCCGACAGCTCGCCCACGGTCTGGCCGTCGCGGTCTGTCAGCGCCGCCAGCGCGCGCCACATCTGCAGCGTGATGCCGAAGGGCCGTACCTCCTCGCTGAACGACGCCGCGATGCGCGCGCCGGCGCGGTTCAGCAGGTAGGGAACGTAGTCGTCGAGCGGCAGCACGCTACTCGGCCGCCCTCAGGCGGAGCTTGGTGTGCGAGCCCTCGAAGGCCGGCGCGACCTCCTGCATGAAGCGCTGCATCTGCTCCTTCACCAGCGCGTGCGGCTTGCAACCGTAGTTGAAGTACAGGATCACCTCGGCGATGCCGGCCTCCTCGACCGTCTTGAGGTCCTCGATGATCTTGGCCGGCGGGCCGACCAGGATCGACTTGCTGGTGAGCTTCTCCGGCCGCATGTCGCGCAGGAGGTTCACGATCTCGACGAAGTACTTGTAGGTCGGCGGCACCTTCTCGCCCGAGGACGAGGGGAACGCCGCGATCAGCGCATCGTGGAAGTACCGGATCAGCGCCTCGCGGCCATAGGCCTCTTCCTGCGGCGTCGAGGCGATATGGATGAAGTAGGAGCACATCGCGCGCCGCGCCGGCCGCTTGTGCGTGCCCTCGCAGGTCTCGCGATAGACCCGCACCGCGTCGGCCAGCGAACCGTAGACCATGGCGGCGGCGAAGGGCGCGTAGATGATGTTCCAGTCGTGGCGCGCCGCCAGCTCCATCGAGGGCCGCGAGAAGCAGGCCACGTAGGGCCGCAGCGGAGACTGCGCCGGTCTGGGCCGCACCTCGATGTCGTCGAACTGAAAGAAGCGGCCCCTGTGCGACCACTTGCCGGTCTCGGTCCAGGCGCGCCAGACGACCTCCAGGCCTTCGGCGAAGATCTCGGCGGAATGGTCGAAATCGGCCTGGAACGGGCCGTACTCCAGCCGGTCGTAGCCGCGGCCGGCGGCGAAGTCGACACGGCCGCCGGACAGCAGGTCGAGCGTCGCCCATTCCTCGGCCACGTGCAGCGGATGGTGCACGGGCAGCAAGGTCACGGCGGGCGCGAGCCGGATGCGCTTCGTCGCGCCGGCGATCTGCGCCAGGATCGCCAGCGGGCTGGCGTTGACGCCCAGCAGGTTGAAATGGTGCTCGCCGATCCAGGCCGAGTTCAGCCCCACCGCCTCGGCCCACAGCGCCTCGGCGTAGATGTCCTTGATGAAGGACTCGGCGCTGCGCGGGTTGTCCTTGTAGCGGTTGTCGCTCAGCGTGAAGTAGCCGAAATCCAGCGCCATCGCGGCCTCCCATCCGTCATTGCTGGCGATCCTGCACCCATCCGACGATATTTGCAAATGCAAATATTTGTCCGCAGGTCCCGGACCGGCTGTCATCCCGAGCGCAGCGAGGAATCCAGGCGGCTTCCCTGGATCCCTCGCTGCGCTCGGGATGACAGTGGCGATTCAACTCATCCGGATCATGCACTACGCTCCGCCGCAGCCCGAACCCGAGGAGATCCAGATGGCCCGCGTCCGCTATGTCGCCCCCGAGGAACTGTCACCCGAGGACAAGGACGTGATCTGGCGCGACCGGCCGATCTATCGCGCGCTGGCCAACAGCCTAGACGGTGCGCGCGCCTTCAACGGCATCGCGCGCTGGATCCGCTTCAAGAGCAGGCTCGACGGCAGGCTGCGCGAGCTGGTGATCCTGCAGATCGGCTACGTCGCATCCTCGCCCTACGAATGGGCGCACCACATCGAGATCGGCCGCGAGTTCGGCGTGAGCGACGCGGACATCGACGCGCTGATCCTCGAATCGAAGGGCGACACGAGTTCGCTGCCGGCCTTCGAGCGTGCCCTGCTCGCCGCCGCGCGCGAGATGGAAACCGGCCGCGGCGTCGCCGCCGCCACCTTCGCGTCGCTGCGCGAGAAGCTCGACGACGAGATGATCGTCGAGTTCACCCTGTTCGCCAGCTTCTATTGCGCCGTGGTGCGCGTGCTGGCGACGCTGGAGATCGACCTCGAGCCCGAGCTGCTGCCGCTGCTCAAGCGGTTTCCGCTGCCGTGACCTTCTGGTGTCCCGGGTAGTCGGCGTCGAGGATGAAGGGATACGGGCCGGCGAAGGCACCGACATAGGCGGTGTGGCTGATCAGCCCGGCGCCTTCGCTCCAGACATGGAGCTGGTAGGCCGGCGGCTCCATGGTGAAGGTCGACGGCTCGTCCCCGGGCGCGAGATGCAGCGTCACCTGATGCGCCGTGCTGGGCGCCACCGAGCCGATCGTGCCGGCCCAGCGCGTCACGATCGGCCGGTGATGGTGGCCGCAGATCACGCGCTCGACATGCCGATACCGGCCGACCACCGCCGCCATCTCCTCGCCGTCGCGGCAATTGATGTCGTCCATTGCCGCCAGCCCGGTCGAGAACGGTGGGTGATGCATGAAGATCAGCGTCGGCCGCTCGCGCTCCTCGAGCAGCCGCGCATCAAGCCAGCGCAGGCGCTGCTCGCACATCTGGCCATGGCCGTGACCGGGCACGACGGTATCCAGCCCGATCAGGCGCACGTCGTTGTCCTCGACGACGTAGTGCAGGAACTCGCCATCGTCGGGCAGGTAGCCGTCGTCGCCGAACGCCGCGACCATCTCGGCGCGCCGGTCGTGGTTGCCAGGTACAAGATAGACCGGCATCTCCAGCGCCGAGAGGATGCGGCGCAGCGCGGCATACTCCTCGGGCAGGCCGCAATCCGTCAGGTCGCCGGTGGCGATCACCACGTCGGGCAGGCGCGGCAGGGCATTGATGGCCTCGACCGTCGCCTGCAGCATGGCGTTGGTCTCGACCACCGTGTAGGCACGCGTGCCCGGCGGCCGTACATGCAGGTCGGTGATCTGGGCGATCATCATCTCGGCAACTCCTGTTGACCCGATCTACCTTCTCCCGGAGGGGGAAGGTGGCGCGGAGCGATGGATGGGGGATGTCGAAGACGAACGGAGGAGTCCGTCTTCGACATCCCCCATCCGCCCTTCGGGCACCTTCCCCCTCCAGGGGAAGGCAATTGGACTAAGGCAGCTTCAGTGCCGTCTCGTCGACGTAAGGCTTCAGCAGCTCATCGGCCTTCTTCTGCGCGTCGCGCACGGCGGCGTCGGGCTTTTTCTTGCCGTTCATCACCGCCTGCACCTCGTCCTCCAGCGCCTTGCGCACCGCGACGGTCTGATAGGTCGCGAACCAGGGCTGGGCATGGACCAGCTGGTCGAGCGCCACCTTGGCGTCGGGGTTCCTGGCGATGAAGTCCTTCATCTCCGCCGTGTCGTAAACCGAGCGGCGCGGCGCGAAGTAGCCGGTGAAGCGGCTCCAGCCACCCAGCGTCTCGGTCGAGGACAGCCACTTCACGAACTTCCAGCCGGCCCGCTGGCTGGCCTCGCTCTGGCCCTTGAACATCACCAGCGAGGCGCCGCCGATCGGCACGGCGTTGCGCACGTTGCGCGGCACGAAGCCCACGTTGTACGGGCTCTTCATGTTCTCGCGGATGAACGACAGCGAGCCGGTCGACAGCAGCATCATCGAGGCCTTGCCGGCGAAGAACGCCGTCGACACGCCGCCCGCCTCGACGACGCCGGGCTGCATCACCTTGTGCTTGTGGATCATGTCGTCGACCAGCCGCACGGCGCCCAGCATCGAGGGCGAGTCGTAGTAGACCTCGCCGCCGTAATCCTGGTTGAAGTAGCGCCCGCCGTTGGACATCGACAGCGCGCTCATCAGCCAGCCGAGATAGTCGTAGCCGGAGGGCATCAGGAAGCCGTAGCGCTCGACCTTGTCGCCGTCGCGCCTGGTGAGCTTCCTGGCCGCGTCGACCAGCTCGGCCCAGGTCCGCGGCGGTTTGGCGGGATCGAGTCCGGCCTGCTTGAAGTGATCGACGTTGTAGTAGAGCAGCGGCGTGGAGTTGTGAAACGGCACGCCGTAGAGCTCGCCGTCGACCGTGGTGTTGGCGTGCAGCGCTGGCCAGAAATCGGCGAGGAACTTCTCGCGCGTGAAGCCTTCGGCCTTCACCAGCGGCTCGAGCGACATGATGTCGCCGGAAAGCTTGAGGTCGACGTTGAAGTTGGCGCTCATCAGCACCACCGCCGGCGGCTTGCCCGCCTTGGCCGCGGCCTGCGCCTTGAGCTTGGTCTCGTCGTAGCTGCCGGTATAGACCGCCGTGACCTCGACCTCCTTCTGGCCCTCGTTGTAGAGCTTCACCAGTCGCGTCATCTCGCGCGCCAGCTTGCCCTCGACCGGCACCGGAAAGAAGAACTCGATCCTGGTCTGCGCCTGCGCCACCGACGCACCCGCGCAACCCATCGCCAGCGCCGCCGCGCCGGCCGCCAGACGTCCGATGAATGACATGGCCACCCCCTATCCCTTGATGCCGCTGAACACGAAGCTGTCGACAAAGCGGCGCTGGAACGCGACGAAGGCCACGGCGAGCGGCGCCATGACCAGAAGCGTGCCGGCCGCCAGCACGCCCCATTCCTTGCCGCCCTCGGCGCCGCGCGTGAACGCCGCGAGGCCGATGGTCAGCGTGTGGCTGTTCGGGTCGTTGATCACCATCAGCGGCCACAGGAACTCGTTCCAGTGGGCGGTGACCGAGACGATGGCGAAGGCGACCAGGCCGGGCCGCGCCATGGGCAGCAGGACGTACCAGACCACCGCCCACCACGGCGCGCCGTCGATCGCGGCCGCCTCCTCGAAGTCGCGCGGGATGGCGCGGAAGGTCTGGCGCATCAGGAAGGTGCCGAAGGCCGAGGCGAAGTACGGCGCCATCGCGCCCGCCAGCGAGTCGTAGAGGCCAAGGTCGACCACCGTGCGCAGGTTGGGCACGATCAGCGCCGGCGGCACCAGCATGAGCTGCAGCAGGAAGACGTAGAACAGCACGTCGCGGCCGGCGAAGCGCAGCCGCGCGAAGGCGTAGCCGGCGAGGCTGACGGTGACGCACTGCACCAGCAACACGCCGGTCACGACGATCGCGGTGTTGAGGTAGTAGAGGCCGAAGGTGCCGCTATCGAGCGCGTTGCGGAAGTTCGACAGCGTCGGATTGAGGTCGGGGATCAGCGTCGCCATGCCGGCGCTACCCGCGCCCTCGGTCCGGAACGAGGCCACCAGCGTCCAGATGAACGGCGCGGCCCAGACGAAGGCGACGGCGCAAACCAGCGCCACCAGCAGCATCGCCACGAGCCCTCGATCACGCCGCACCGCGACCTCCCCGCTCCATGACGCGGATCGAGCCCAGCGAGATCGCCAGCAGCACCGCGACGCTGATCACCGTCGCGGCGGCAGCCTTGCCGTAGTCGAAATTCTCGTGCGCTTCCTGGAAGATGTAGAACAGCAGCAGGTTGGTGGCGTTGCTCGGTCCGCCCTTGGTCAGCACGACCACGTGGTCGACGTTGGTCAGCACGTTGATCAGCGCGATCACCACGACGAAGGCCGTTGTCGGCGCCAGCGCCGGCAGGATCACGTACCACAGCCGCTGCAGCGCGTTGGCGCCGTCGATCATCGCCGCTTCGATGGTGTCGCCGGGAATGTTCTGCAGGCCGGCGATGTAGAACAGCATGTAGTAGCCGGCGTTCTTCCAAACCGTGAGTCCGATGATCGACCACAGCGCCACGTCGCTGTCGCCCAGCCAGTTCGGACCGCTGAGACCGAGCTTGCCCAGGTGATAGTCGAGCAGGCCGACACCGGGCAGGAAGATGAAGAAGAACAGCGACGCCGCCGCCACCAGCGGCACCAGCGAGGGAAAGAAGAAGATCGTGCGCAGCACCGACGCCAGCCGCGTCGAGCGCTGCACGGCCAGCGCGAAGAGCAGCGCCAGCACGATGGTCGGCACCAGGGTGCCCAGGGCGTAGATCACATTGTTGATCAGCGCCTGATGGAACGCGGAATCACCCAGGACCGTGCGAAAATTCGCCAGGCCGGCGAAGCGCGCCGGCTCCGCGCTGCCGTGTCGGCTGACATGCAGCGCATCGACGATCACCCGGATCACCGGCAGATAGGTGAACAGCACCAGGAACAGCAGCGACGGCGCCAGCAGCACATAGGGAAACCACCAGGCGCGGCGCGGCCGACGCCGTTCGACCCGCGCCTGCGGTCGGCTCGCTGCGCCGGTGGAAGCTGCGTCGAGGGACACCATCGCGGCCGCTGGTAGGCGCCGGCGATAAATGCAGCGTGACAGAGGCGTGACGATCTGATGACAGGCTTCAGCTTGACGGGGATCACACATCATCCACGGGGCGTCACTGAAGCATCATCGATCGGTAGGAATCGCGACACCCCGCCACCGTAAGTCCCGCCATCGCAAGAACTCATGGTGGTCACATGGCTGGGGTGTCGCTGCGGACGATCGGCAAGTCGTTCGGCGCCACCGAAGTGCTGCGCGACGTGTCGCTCGACATCGGCGAGCGCGAATTCCTCACCCTGCTGGGACCGTCGGGCTGCGGCAAGAGCACCCTGCTGCGCGTGATCGCCGGCCTGGAGCGCCAGGATCTCGGCAGCGTCATCATCGGCGGCCGCGCCATCGACGGGCTGCGGCCGGCCGAGCGCGACGTGGCGATGGTGTTCCAGAGCTACGCGCTCTATCCGCATATGAGCGCCGGCGAGAACATCGCCGTGCCGCTGATGATGCGCCGCTCGCGCCCGTGGCAGCGCCTGCCCGTGCTGCGCTGGATGGGCCCGCAGGCGCGGCGCATCCGCCGCGATGTCGAGGCCGAGGTGGCGCGTGTCGCCAGCTCGCTCGACATCGGCCATCTGCTGGCGCGCCGCCCCGGCCAGCTCTCCGGCGGCCAGCGCCAGCGCGTGGCGTTGGCGCGTGCCATGGTGCGCCAGCCGCGCGCCTTCCTGATGGACGAGCCGCTCAGCAACCTCGACGCCAAGCTGCGGGTACAGGCGCGCGCCGAGATCGCCGAGCTGCATCGACGGCTCGCCACCACCTTCGTCTACGTCACGCACGACCAGGCCGAGGCGATGACCATGTCGGACCGCGTCGCCGTCATGATGGACGGCCGCATCCTGCAGGTCGCGGCGCCCTCGGCGATCTACGACGATCCCGCCGACCTGCGTGTCGCGGAGTTCGTCGGCAGCCCCCGCATCAACACGTTGGGCGGCGTTATCCGCAAGGACGGTGCGGTCGAGGTCGACGGCACCATCATGCCGATCCGCCCCAAGGCCGACGCCGGCAGCCGAGTCACGCTCGCCTTCCGCCCCGAGCACGCCACGCTCGATGCGCATGATGCGGTCGGCGCGATCCCCGGCGTCGTGCGCCATCGCGAGAATCTCGGCTCGGATCTGTTCGCGCATGTCCTGCCCGTCGGTGCACGCCAGCCGCTGATCCTGCGGCTTGAGCCGCAGCGCATCGGCGAGGTACCGATGGACAGCGCGGTTGGCATACGTCCGTCGCCGCTGCACATCCTGGCCTTCGACGCCGATGGCCGCCGGCTGGCGAGATTCGCGTGAGCGTCGCCTCGCTGCCCGCGACCGAGAGCGCCGACGTCGCATCGGGCATCGGCCGGCAGGCGCACGCCGAGGCGCTCGCCGCCTGGGCGCTGGCGGCACCGGCGACGTTCCTGCTCTTCGCCATCCTGCTGCTGCCGACCTTGGCGACTGTGCTGCTGTCCTTCACCGACTGGCAGTTCGGTGCAGCGGCCTTCAACTGGGTCGGGCTGAACAACTACGCCAAGCTGTTCGGCGACCGCGTGTTCTGGAAGTCGCTCTCCAACACGCTGCTCTATGTCGGCTTCGTCGTGCCCGCCTCGGTGGCGCTGGCGCTGTTCGCCGCCATCCTGATCGAATCTGGCACCTCCCTGCGCGGCTTTTACCGCGCTGCCTACTTCCTGCCGGTGACCGCCACCCTGATCGCCATGGCGACGGTGTGGGAAATCATGCTGCATCCCAGCATCGGCCTGATCAATCTGCTGAGCGATTCGCTTGGCCTGGGCAAGCACAACTGGCTGAAGCATCCCGACCTGGCACTGGCCTCGCTTGCGGCGATCGGCGTCTGGCAGATGGTCGGCCTGAACATGGTGCTGTTCCTCGCCGGGCTGAAATCCATCCCGCGCGACCTCTACGAAGCAGCTGCGATCGACGGGGCCGACGGATGGTGGAGTCGCTTCACGACGGTGACCTGGCCGATGCTGGGACCGGCCTCGCTGTTCGTGCTGGTGATCTCCTCGATCCGCAGCTTCCAGGTCTTCGACACGGTGGCCGTGCTCACCGAAGGCGGTCCGAACAAGGCTACCGAGGTGCTGCTCTACACCATGTACCAGGAGGGCTTCGGCTTCTTCCGTGCCGGCTACGGGGCGGCGATCACCGTCGTCTTCCTCGTCTTCGTGTTGCTGCTGACCTTGCTGAAGGTACGGCTGGCCGAGCGCCGCGTGCACTACGCATGAATGCCGCGCTCTCCCTGCCCGCCGCGGCGCTGCGCCATCTGCTGCTGATGGGTGGCGCGGTTGTGATGCTGGCGCCCTTCGTCTGGATGCTGTCGCTGTCGCTGCGCGCGCCCGACGACATCTTCACGTCGGACTTGCACCTGATCCCGCAGAAATGGGACGCGCTGCGCAACTATGGCGCCGCCTTTCAGAAGGTGCCGATGCACCGCTACCTGCTGAATGGCGCCGTGGTGACGGCGACGATCTTCATCCTGCAGGTCGCCTTCGCCCTGCCTGCCGCCTACGCGCTGGCCAAGCTGCGCTTCGGTGGCGCCAAGCCGCTGTTCGCCCTGGTGCTGTTCGGCCTGCTGATCCCCTCGCACGTGCCGGCGATCCCGCACTACATCATGCTGAGCGAGGCCAAGCTGCTGAACTCCTATGCCGGCCTGGTGATGCCCTCGATCATCTCGGTGTTCGGCATCTTCTGGATCCGCCAGTTCTTCCGCACCGTACCCGACGACCTGCTGCATGCCGCACGTCTCGACGGCATGGGCGAGTTCGAGATCGTCTGGCGCATCATGCTGCCGGCGGCCGCGCCGGCACTGACCGCTTTCGGCATCCTCTCCGTCGTCATCCACTGGAACGACTATTTCTGGCCGCTGCTGATCGTCACCAGCCCGGACATGGCGATGCCGGCGCTGGGCACGGTCTACCTGCGCAACACCGAGGCCGGCATCGACTACGGCCCGCTGATGGCCGGCGCCGTGATCATCACCGCGCCGCTGGTGCTGTTCTTTCTCGCCGCTCAACGGCGGTTCATCGAGGGCATGACGCTCTCGGGCATCAAGTGAAAGACGGACAGGAGAGCTCCATGCTGAGACGCACCGCCCTGAAGACGCTGGCCGCGACCACCGCCCTGGTGGCCGCACCGGCCATCGCCCAGTCGACCACGGAGATCATCGTCGAGTACTCGATCCCCGACCTGTTCAAGACCCTGCACGAGGACATCGCGCGGGCGTTCATGAAGGCCAACCCGCAGTACAAGATCACCTTCCGCGCGCCGCAGCCCGGCTATGAGGAGATCACCCAGAGCGTGCTGCGCGCCGCCATCACCAACACCCTGCCCGACGTCGCCTATCACGGCCTGAATCGCCAGCGCATCTTCGTCGATCGCGGCATCGCCCAGCCGCTCGAGGCGTTCATCGCCGCCGACGCGCAGTTCAAGGAGTTCGGCCACGCGCGTGGCCTGCTCGACATCGGCAAGATCAAGGGCAAGCAGTACGGCATCGGCTTCTCGCTCTCGACGCCGATCATCTACGTCAACGGCGACCTGGTGGCGAAGGCCGGCGGCAACCTCGCGGCGCTGCCTGCCACCTGGGACGGCATCTTCGAGCTGGCACGCAAGGTCAAGGCGCTGGGCGGCAGCACCCAGGGCTTCCACTTCGACTGGGACATCACCGGCAACTGGATGTTCCAGGCGCTGGTGTTCTCCAATGGCGGCACCATGCTGAGCGAGGACGAGAAGAGGGTCGCCTTCGACGGCGAGGCCGGCAAGCAGGCGATCACCGCGCTTTCGCGCATGGTCAAGGAAGGCACCATGCGCGACGTCGCGCAGTCAGTGGCCTTGCAGGACTTCACCTCGGGCACGATGGGCATCTGGGGCCACTCGACCTCGCGCCTGGGCGGCGTCACCAAGCAGGTCGGCGAGAAGTTCAAGCTGCGCACCGCCGCGTTCCCGACCGCCGCCAATGGCCGGCTGCCGATGGGCGGCAACACCGCGATGCTGTTCGCCAAGGATCCGGCGAAGCAGAAGGCGGCGTGGGAGTACATCAAGTTCGCCACCGGTCCGGTCGGCGCGACCATGATGGTCAAGGCCACCGGCTACTTCCCCTCGGCGCTGAAGGTCGCCGACGATCCGGCGATGCTCAAGGATTTCTACGCCGCCAATCCCAACCACCTCGTGGCCATGAAGCAGCTGCCCAAAGCCACCGGCTGGTACGCCTTCCCGGGCGAGAACGGGCTCAAGATCACCGACGTGATCAAGGACCACCTGCAGTCCGTGGTGGCGCAGAAGGCCGAGCCGATGGCAGCGCTGGCGACCATGTCGAAGGAAGTGCAGGCGCTGCTACCGGCGTGAGACTCTACCTGGACCGGAAGTCTCCGACTACCTTCCCCCGGAGAGGGAAGGTAGGATTCTGCTGTCAGCTCGCCGCGCGCTCGCGCGCCACGGACTCCAGCAGCCACTGCACGAAGGCCTTGATCTTGGGCCGCCGCAGGCGCTCCGACGGCGCGACGACGTAGTAGGCGCTGTCGCTCGGCAGCGCGACGTCGAAGGGCGCCACCAGACGGCCGGCCTTCAGGTCGGCGGCGACCAGCGGGCGATGGCCCAGGGCGACGCCGACGCCGTCGATTGCCGCCTGGATCGAGGCCAGCGCCAGGTCGAAGAGCACGCCGCGCGAGGGATCGACGCCCTTGACGTTGGCCGCCGTCAGCCAGACCTGCCAGTCGTCGCGGAAGGTCGAGACGTGCAGCAGCGTGTGGTTCTTCAGGTCGGAGGGCCTGCGCAGCGCCTTGGGCCCCTTGAGCAACGCGGGCGAGCAGACCGGAAAGACGTCCTCGGCGACCAGGAACTCGGCGTGCAGGCCGCCCCAATGGCCGCGGCCGTAGCGGATGCCGACATCGATGTCGTCGCGCCCGAAATCGACCAGGTGGGTGCTGGTCGAGATGCGCACGTCGATCTCGGGATGCTTCTGCTGGAAGCCGCCCAGGCGCGGCACCAGCCACTTGGTGGCGAACGATGCCGTCGTGGTCACGGTGAGCGGACCCGAGGCGTCCTTCTGCAGCAGGCGCTCGGTGGCTTCGTGCAGGAGGTCGAAGGCCTGGCGAATGCCCGGCAGGTAGGCCTGGCCCGCCTCGCTCAGCAGCAGCGCGCGATTGCGCCGGATGAAGAGCTTCAAGCCGAGACGATCCTCGAGCCCGCGGATCTGATGGCTGATCGCCGCCTGCGTGACGTTGAGCTCGTTGGCCGCCTCGGTGAAGGAGAGGTGCCGCGCCGCGGCCTCGAAGGCTCGCAGGCCGTTGAGAGAGGGCAGCGCACGGCGCATCGGTCGGTCCCCATTTTCATGAGATTCGCTCATCTATGATGGACGAGTCGTCGTTTGTAAAGCCACCTCTCGAAGCTCAATTTCAGCCCATCAAAGAGCCAATCGAGGAGGTCGACATGACCGCCGTCCACAGCGTCAGTCCGCGTGATCCAGCACAAACCGATCTCATCCGATATTTCGACGGTGACCTGGTCACTGCCGGGCCGATTCGCACCGTCGATACCTTCGCCATCGTGGCCAGAGCCCGCCGAGACCGGGCCGCCCTGATGCGCGAAATGATCGGCGGCGGCATTGCCTGGCTGTGGCGGCGAGCGACGCACCTCAGGGATACCAGGTCACCGCCGACCCGCCTCCACGTCGAGAGCCGCGTCCAGTTCTGATCGCGGCACCGTCATCGCACACCCCGGTTTCCAGGAGTCTTCCATGACCATCTTCACCATCGCCGACCTGCGCGACCATCCGACCGAGAGCATCCTCTCGCGCGTGCCCGGCACGCTGGCGCTGTGGCGCAAGCGCGCGCGCGAGCGGGCCGAGATCGCCCAGCTGAGCGCCCGCGACGCGCGCGACCTCGGGATCGATCCCGGCCTGCTGGCCTACGAGGCGAGCAAGCCCTTCTGGCGGGCCTGACGCGCCCCACGGCGTCACCCGCTCACCGCGCCGGCGACCGGTTCCTCCCACCGGTCGCCGGCTGCTTTTTTGGCCTACGCGCGTCGACGCCGGCGGGAGATCGCTTCGATCCGGATCATTCCCGGGCTGACTGGCCGCCGCAACGCGAGCACTAAGAACGCGCCGCGGCCATTGGACGTGGCTTTGTGAGGTGCATCATGTCTGCATTCGTTCGTCGGAACCTCGACCGCGAACTGCTCGCCACGATCGTCGGGTTCATTGCCACGATCTCGCTCGCGGCGGCCATTGGCGTCTCGGCGGTCGGAACGAATCTCACCGTCCTGACTGCCAGCACCGAATTGAGCTTCAAGTCATAGGCACCGACGGCCAGCCGTTCGGCGCCGGCCTGACCTGATCAAGTGAAGAGTACTTAAGCCCGCGCCCTGCACAGGCGCAGGCCGAGCTGCCCGGTGTAATCCACCGGCGGCGGCACTTGCGACAGCGACGTCACCTTCGGGCTCAGCGCCCAGTCCAGCGCGCGGCTGCTGCGATTGCAGAACTGCGCGTCGGCGCTCAGCTGGGCGGCCGCCTGGTTGGCCATGTCGGTGTTCATCACGTCGAAGTTGCGGCCGCGGCGCGCCGCGATCTGGCGCAGCGTCCGCGCGTTCTCGGCGTATTCCGAATTGTAGCGCTGGACGAACTGGTTGTACTTCGCCTCGAGCAGGCGCACGCGGTTGGCGCCCAGGCAGGTCAGCGTCGCCGTCGCCAGCGAGTTCTGCAGGATGCGCGCGCGCACCGCGTTGTGCTCGGCCTCGTCGAGGCAGCCGGCGCCCTGGCCCACCGACGCCTGGGTCTGGGCGGAGACGACGGCGTAACTGGCCGAAGGCTCGGAGGTGGCCGTGGTCTGGCAGGCGGCCAGGGCGAGCACGACAGCGACCGCCCATGGCCGCGCGCCCATGCGCGCCGCGTACGCCCTCACCATCGTGGATTTCCCCCTCGATTTGTCGCGACGGTCAGACGACCGAGTTGATCCACTGCATCAGGCGCTGCTTGGGCTCGGCGCCGATCTTGGTCGCCGCCACCTGGCCGTTCTTGAACACCAGCAGGGTCGGGATCGAGCGCACGCCGTACTTCGACGGCGCCATCGGGTTCTCGTCGATGTTGACCTTGACGACCTTCAGCTTGCCCTCCAGCTCGCCGGAGATCTCCTCGAGCGACGGCCCGATCAGCTTGCAGGGACCGCACCATTCGGCCCAGAAATCCACCAGCACGGGCTGGTCCGACTTCAGGACCTCCTGCTCGAAGGTCGCGTCGCTGGCCTTGATGGTTGCCATAGGAAACTCCGGTTGAGGCGAGGCCGGAATCTAGGGAGAGGCCGAAGGGGGGTCAAGGCAAGGGCCGGCGCAAGTTTATTTCAGGCCGGCATGAGCGCGGCGTCGAGCAGGGCGGCGGGCACTTCCATCAGGCGCGGCCCGTCGGTCCACAGCAGGAAGCCGCGCACCTGACGGTCGGGATAGATGCCGGCGAGCAGCGCGCGATAGAGCGCGAGCTGGCGGCGGTAGACGCGCGGCACGTCCTCGACGCGCTCGGGCGGCGGGCGGTTGGTCTTGATGTCGGCGAACAGCACGGCCTCGCCGGTGACCGCCAGGCGGTCGATCTGGCCGCTGATCGCCACCCGCCCGGACGGCGTCTCGACCATGCCGACCACCGGCGCCTCGGCGCGCGAGCCGGGCGCGAACAGGGCGGCGGCCTCGGGCAGCGCCAGGCTCGCCAGCGCCTCCTCGACCCAGCCGGCGCGGATCGCCTCGTCCAGGTCGGCCGCCTCGCGCGCCAGCCAGGCGGCGGCGAAGCCCGGCCGCTCGGCCACGGCGACATCCGGCAGGCGCTGCAGCAGGCGATGCAGCAGCGTGCCGCGGCGGAAACGCCGGCCCTGGTCGCCGGCCAGGGGCGAGAGCGCCGCCGGCTCGCTCCAGCCGCCCAGCGCCGCGCGCGCGGCGTCGCCCCACGCATCCTCGTCGTCGGGGCGCGAGGGCATCAGCGGGCGCGGCGGCGCGCTCTCGGCCGGCGCCGGCCGGCGGGTCCAGTCGGGCAGCGCCGCGCGGGCTCGCGGCTCGCCGGGCCGGCGGGGGGCATTTGATGAATCGCCGCGTTGCAGGCGCAGTCCCTCGCCGGTCCACGCTGCGAATGCGAAGCGTTCGCTGACCGGACAGAGGGCGGCGTCGATCAGGCCGTGCCAGTTGCCCTCGCGCGGCGGCCGCTTGCCGTGGAAGCCGCCGATGTACAGACGCTCGCCGGCGCGGGTCATCGCCACGTAGAGCAGCCGGTGATGCTCCTCGCGCTGGCGGCGCGCGAGATCGGCCTTGAGGAAGTCGACGGTCGGCACGCGGGTCTCGGCGGCGCGGAAGGCCCACAGCGGCGGCCCCTGCGGCACCCACAGCACGCGCTCGCGGTCGTCGATCGCCGAGCAGGTATCGGGCAGATAGACGATCGGCGCCTGCAGCCCCTTGGCCGCGTGCACGGTCAGGATCCGCACCTCGCGGCGGCGCAAACCGTCGAGGTCGCGCTTGATCTCGCCGCCCTCGGTCTCGATGTGGTGCAGGAAGCCCTGCAGCGAGCCATGGCCCGCGCTCGACCACGCCAGCGCCTGGGCGAGGAACTCGTCGATCGGATCGAGCGCGTCCGGCCCCAGCCGTTCGAGCAGCGCGCGGCGGCCGCCCTCAGGCCCCAGGACGCGGGCATAGAGGGCGTAGGGCGGCAGGTAATCGGCGCGGGCGAAGATCGCCGACAGCCGCGCATGGGCAGTCGAGAACGGCGCCTCGCCCGATGCGGCGCGCCGGCGCAACGCGGCCCACAGATCGCCGTCGCGGCCATGCGCGAGCGCAAACAGCGCCGCCTCGTCGAAGCCGACCAGCGGCCCCTTCAGCACGCAGGCGAGCGTCAGATCGTCGGTCGGCAGCAGCGCCGCCCTGCCCAGCGCCACCAGGTCCTGCACGCCGAGATCGTCGAACAGGCTCAGCCGGTCGCGGCCGGCGACGTCGATGCCCAGCGCCTTGAGCTCGCCGATCAGCTCGCCGACAAAGGCGTTGCGCTTGCGCAGCAGCACCATGATGTCGCCGGCATCGATCAGCCTGCCATCCGCCAGCCGCTCGCGGCCGATCAGCGCCGCGCAATGCGCCGCCACCAGCCGCGCCATGCGCCGCGCCGGCGGCACGTCATCGGCCTCGCCATCGGGCCTGCACAACGGCCACAGCTCGACCAGCCCGGGCTCGCCGGCGCGGGTGGCGAGATGCTGGATCTCGCCCTCCTCGCCGACGCCTTCGTTGGCCGGCAGGCCCATGGCGAAGACGGCGTCGACCGCGGCCAGCACCGCCTCGGTCGAGCGGAACGAGGCCGTGAGACCGACGGCGCCGAAGCGCTTGCCGACCTGGCGCGCCGCAGCGTCGAAATGCGTGCGCATCTCGATCAGCTTGCGCGGATCGGCGCGCTGGAAGCTGAAGATCGACTGCTTGGCGTCGCCGACCGCGAACATCGTGCGGTCATGCGCGGCGCTGGCGTCGCTGAAGAACTCGCCCGTGAGCGCTCGCACGATGTCCCATTGATCGGGATTGGTGTCCTGCGCCTCGTCGACCAGCACATGGTCGATGCCGCCATCGAGCTTGTAGAGCACCCAGGCGGCGGCGCGATCGCCGCTCAGCAGGCGCTTCACGCGCAGGATCAGATCGTCGTAGTCGAGCGCGGCGCGGGCGCGCTTGGCGGCCTCGTAGCGGCCGGCCATGTCGACCGCCAGCCGCAGCAGGGCGCCGCTCATGTCGGCCAGCACCGCCGCACGCCGCCGCTCCTCGGCGGCGATCAGCCGCGCCGCCTCGCGCTCGATGACCGGCACGAGCGCCGGATGGGCGTCGCGCCACTTCTTCGTCGGCGCATCCTTGCGCGCCTCGTCCCTGGCGGTGAGGAAGGCGGCGCGATACTGCGGCCACAGGCGCCGCGCCTCGGCCTCGCCGCCTTCCCCCCGCCCGAGCCAGCGCTCGATGCCGGCGGCCATCGCGTCGTTCTTGACGCCGGGCGCGCGCGACAGGCCCTCGATGATGTCGTACAGCGCCGCGGCCATGGCATCCGTCTCGCGCCATGTCGCCGACAGCACCGCCGCCTCGTCGTCATCGTCGGCGAGGCCCAGGCCCTGGCGCAGCGCCGCGATCGCCGCGCCGACATCCTCGCCGAGGATCGCCAGTCGCCCGCGCTCGCCCAGCAGCCGGTCCAGCGCCGTGGCGTAGTCGGCTTCGCTGACGCGGCGCGCCACCGTGTCGAGCGCGGCGACCAACGCCTTGTCCTCGCCGCGCGCAATGGCGGCGATCTGCTCGTCGCGCGCCCGGTCGAGCAGCTGGCGCGCCTCGGTCTCGTCGAGCACCTTGGCGTTGGGCGCCACGCCGGCTTCGAGCGGAAAGCGCGTCAGCAGCCACTGGGCAAAGGCGTGGATGGTCAGGATATGCACGCCGCCCGGCGCGTCGAGCACGCGCGCGAAGAGCTGGCGCGCGCGCTGCAGCATCGCCGCATCGGGCGACGGCAGCGCCAGCCTCTCGAGCTCCGCCGCCAGCGCCGCGTCGGCCATCAAGGTCCAGCGCCCGAGACGGCCGGCGAGCCGGTTGCGCATCTCCGCCGCCGCGGCGCGCGTGAAGGTCAGGCACAGGATGCGCTGCGGCGACGCGCCGCCCAGCAGCAGGCGCAGGATGCGGTTGGTCAGCACGTGCGTCTTGCCGGTGCCGGCGTTGGCCATCACCCAGGTCGAGCGGCCCGGGTCGATCGCCAGGCGCTGCTGGGCGTCGGCGGTGGCGCGCACGTCGCTCACGGCGCGTCCTCGTCCTCGGGCTCGACGCGCGTCGCCCATTCGTCGATGCGCTCGAGATGGGCGTAGTCGTTGAACGTGGGCGCGTAGGCCGGTTGCGGGATCGCGACATAGGCCGCCCCGTCCCGGTAGAAGGCGTCGATCATCTCGCCCAGGACGCGCTCGGTCTCGGCGATCACCGCGGCCGGGTCCTTGACCGCGACCGCGCGCTGGGCATCGCCGCCACCAGTACGCCAATAGCCGAGCCCGATATCGCCGCCCGCCTTCTCGCCGTAGCCGCCGGCACGCGCGATCAGCGCCTCGACAGCCAGCTGCGGCGCATAGACGGCCTCGATCTCGTTGCGCGTCGGGATCCGGCCGGTCTTGTAGTCGATGATCTCCCAGGCCGAACCGTTGCGATCGATGCGGTCGGCCTTGGCGTTGATCGTCACCGGGCCGACGACGCGCTCACCGCGCTTTTCCAGCACATAGGGACGCCAGCCCTCGGCGCGCCGCTGGCGCTCGAAATCGCAGAACCATCCCGCCAGCCGCTCGAAGCGCGGCCACCAGAACGCCCGATCCGCCGGGCGCGCCAGCAGCGGCCCGAGCGTCTTGCGGCCAAGCTCGATCAGCTTCGCCTCGGCGTCATCGGGCAGCTCGTCGGGCCAGTCCAGCAGGAACGCCTCCAGCGCATCGTGGATCGCCGTGCCGCGCTCGGCCGCGCCGTAGGGCTGCTCGAGAGGATCGAGCGGGAAGAGCTTGAGGATCAGTCGCGCATAAAGGCCGTAGGGATCGCGCCGCCACTGCTCGATGGCGCTGGCCGAGAGCCTTCTCGGACGCGCTGGCACGGGCGGGCTGTAGGCGGGGCGCACCGGCGTCGCGCGGCCCGCCGCCGCGTCGAGGTCCATCGCCCAGTCGAGATACGCCAGGCCGGCCGCGACATAAGCCGGCGGCTTCGCGTCCTTGTCCTGCGAATCGTAGCCGAGCCGCGCATCGAGCCGCGCCAGCCAGCGTGCCGGCACGGTGGGCGTGCCGCCGACGCGATTGCTGCGCACCAGGAAAACCTCGTCGGCGGCGAAGGCCTGGGCGAAGTCGTGCGCGGCCTGGCCGATGCGCAGTTCCGGCTGGGGCAGGCCGAGCGCCCGCCGCATCGGACGGTTGAGCCACGGTCCGGTGTCGACGGCGGCCGGCCAGGTTCCTTCGTTGAGGCCGCCGAGCACGACGCGATCGGCATGCTGCAGGCGCGCTTCGAGCGGGCCGAGGATCGCCAGGCGCGGATGTCGTCCGTGCCTCGGCCGCACCACGACGCCGGCGAGCAGCTCGTCGAGCAGGTCGGGAAGCTGCGCCAATGTGAGCGGCGGCAGCTCGTCGCTGTCGTCGCGGCGCGTCGCGATCATGTGCGCCAGCGCTTCGCCGGCGTCGCCCCGCCACATCGTCGCCGCGCCGGGCTCCCGGTCGGTGGCGGCGAGCGCTTCGAGCGCCTGCGTCATCGCCGTGAGCCACGCCGCCACAGGGTGCGCCTCGTCCTCGCCCACCGCCGACAGCGGCGCGCAGGCGCGCGCCAGGGCGGCCAGCAATTCCTCCAGCGTGCCGCGTTGGCCGCCCTCGCCGCGCGCCACCAGGTCGCGCAGCGATTGGAGCCCGGATTCGGGCTTCGGCCCGCGCAGCACGCCGGCATCGAGCAGTCGGGCGCGATGCCGGCAGACCTCGCGCGCCATACCCAGCGCGACGAACGGATGCTGCAGCACCGAAAGCGAGGCCACCGGTGCGAAGCCGCCCGCCATCATCGCCACCAGCAGCCGCGCCAGCGCTGCCGGCGGAGTCTCGGAAAGCGGCACGCCGGCCGAATCGTCGATATCGACCTCCCAGCGCTGCAGCTCGGCGGCGACGCGCCGCGCCAGGCCGCGATCGGGCGTCACCAGGGCGGCCGTACGCCCGGGCGATTGCAGCGTCTCGCGCAGCGCCAGGGCGATGGCCACGGCCTCCGCCTGCTCGGTCGGACAATCGATACGGGTCACGTTCGCCAGCGCGCGGTCGGCGTCGGTCATGCCGCCGATCCAGCGATCCGTCGTCGCCGCCGGCCGCATCGCCTCCGACAGCAGTGCGGCGCGGGCATTTTCCTTCTCCGCGCCTTCGCGGAGAGAAGGGAAGTGCGCAACCTCGTGCCGCAGCCGGCCAAGGCCGGCCAGCAGCTCGCGCAGGGCGAACTGCGGATGTGTCTCGTCGAGCGCCGCCCAGCCCTCCTCGTCGAGATCGAGGTCGAGGCCAGGCAACACCACGCAGCCCAGCGGCAGATCGGCGATCGCCGCCAGCAACTCGCGGGTCGCCGGCTGCGTGCCGGTCGAGCCGGCCGCGATCACGGCGTGCGCGGGCGGCTGCGCGCGCCACTGCGCCGCCTGGGCGCGCAGCGCGCGGCTGCGCCGATCGACCGGATCGATCGCGCCCAGCCGCCTCAGCTCCTGCGGCCAGCGCGTACGCAGGATGCCGAGGAACTCCAGCGTGCCGCGCCAGTGATCGGCGTGGTCGTCGGCCACCAGGCCGGACAGGGCGTCGAGCGGCACGCCGGCGATCTGCAGCTCGTCGAGCAGGCCCGCCAGCTCGCGCGCCAGGCGCAGCGCCTGCGCCGGCGAGAACGCGGCGGCCTCGATGCCGGCCAGGCGCGGCCCCTCCTCGAGGACCAGACGCGCCAGCAGCGCCTCGCGCCGTTGCGGGGTGACCGCCGGCGGCAGATCCTCGATCCGTGTCGCGTCCTCGCCCAGCGTCGGCCCGGCGGAAGCAGCGAGCTCGTCATCATCGATGTCGCCGATCGGCCGGATGCGCGGCAGCAGCAGCGGACGGCCGTCGGTGATGCGCAGGAAGGCGTCGCGCAACGCGCGCACGGCGCGGCGGTTGGGCAGCAGCACCAGCGCATCGGCGAAGGCCAGCGGATCGCCGCCATGGGCATCGAGCAGGCCGCGCGCCAGGGCGTCGATGAAGGCATGGCGCGGCGGGATGTGGAACAGGCCGCGCATCGCGCCTACTCCATCGCCCGCTGCTCGCCGCCGGCGGCGAACCACGCCCGCGTCTCGGCCAGCGCCTGCGGCGTGCCGACGTGGAAGAACTCGCCATCATGGCGCAGGCCGTAGAGCCGGCCGCGCGCTTCGGCCTCGCTCCACAGCCGGAGCTGCGAAAAGGCACCCTGCGGCGCGCCCTCGAACAGACGTCGATGGCACAGCGTGACGCCGGCGAAGACGAAAGGCGCCACGCCCACGCGGCCACGCCAGCGGGCGCGGCCGTCGGCGGCGAGGTGGTAGTCGCCCATCGCGTGGCTCTCGTAAGAATGCGCGGTGATGGTGGAGTGCAGCAGCAGGAGCGCGTCCATACGGCGAGCATCCCATTGCGCCGCCAGACGCGCCAGCATCGGCGTGCGCCCGTCGAGCCAGAAGGTGTCGGCGTTGACGGTGAAGAACGGCTCGTCGCCGAAATGCGTCAGCGCCTTGACGACGCCGCCGCCGGTGTCGAGCAGGGTGTCCTCCGGCGACAGCACGATGCGCGGGTTGGTGCGGGTCGCCAGATGCGCCGCCAGCATGTCGCCGAGATGGTGCGTGTTGACGACACAGGTCTCGACCCCGGCGGCCGCGAGCGAATCGAGCGCGCGGTCGATCAGCGTGCGGCCGGCGATCTCGATCATCGGCTTGGGCAGGCTGTCGGTGATCGGCCGCATGCGCTGGCCGAGCCCGGCCGCGAGCACCATGGCACGGCGCGGCGACGCGCTCATGCGGCCCTCGCGAGGCCGCGTCGCGCCAGCGACGCTTCACGAGCAATGCCCGATGGGCGCCACCGGCCTATCGCATATGGCCGGTTTGACCTGGTCGTACCTTCCCCAGGAGGGGGAAGGTTGAAGTCCATATGCGATAGCCCTGCTTCTCCCTGCATTCGCGGAGAGAATGAAGACATCACGGACCCATGCGTGCTCGCCGAGCATGAGCGCCGCTGGAGCGGCGCGGCCCGAAGACAGCTTGCCTTCCGCTCCCTCTCCCCGCGCGCGGGGAGAGGGTTGGGGTGAGGAGCTGCCGCAAGTCGCGCACCGCGGATGTGCCCAACCTGAAACGACCCCTCACCCCGACCCTCTCCCCGCTTGCGGGGAGAGGGAGGAAAGCGCCCCATGCGATCGCCCCGGCTCATGTCGGGTTGCCCCGCTGGTCGGGCGGGATGTGGGCGTCGATCCAGCGGCGCAGCGGCGTCATCGCCTCGTGCCGCAGCGCGTTTTCCAGCAGCCGCCAGACACGCGGCAGATGCGGCAGGTAGATCGGCTTGCCGTCGCGGCGCAGCAACCGGATGAACAGGCCGACGACACGCGCGTGGCGCTGGGCGCCGAGGATCGCGAAAGCGGCCAGAAAGCCAGGACGGTCCGTCACGTCGGCGTGCTCGAGATAGCGCGCGATCATCGCCGCGCGCAGCTCCTCGCCGATGTCCCGCCGCGCGTCCTCGAGCAGCGACATCAGGTCATAGGCGGGGTGACCGCTGGTCGCGTCCTGGAAATCCAGCAGACCGCAGGCGCGCACGCCGGGCCGATCGCCCAGCCACAGCAGGTTGTCCTGGTGATAGTCGCGCAGGACGAGGGTCGTCGGCGAGGACGGCAAGGCGCGCAGGCTGTCGCGCCATGCTTCCCGGTAGGACTCGAGCTCGGCCGCCGTCGCCGGGCGGCCGGCGACCTGCGGCAGGTACCATTCCGGCAGGAGCATCGCCGCGTCGATCAGCGCCTCGCCGGCGTAGCGCGCCAGCCCGGGCGGGACGGCCGCGGAACCCTGCGCTGCGAGATGCACCAGCACGTCGGTCGCCAGCGTGTACAGCGCGCGCTCCTCATCCGGGTCATGCCGGGCAAGGAGGCGCCGTGCGTATGTCGTGTCGCCGAGATCCTCCTCGAGCAGGAAGCCTCCCGCCTCGTCGACGGCGCGGATCTCGGGCGCGCTGAGGCCGAGGTCTCGCAGATGCCGCGCCAGGCGCACGAAGGGCCGCACATCCTCCTGCGGCGGCGGCGCGTCCATGACCACCACGGTCTGCCTGCCGCGTGTCAGCCGGTAATAGGTGCGGAACGACGCATCGCCGGCCAGCAGCGATTCCCACGCATCGCCCCAGCCATTCGCCTCCACGAAGGCGCGCCGCGCCGACGCGCGATCAACCATGCGCGACCTCACGGCCCAGCTCGGCCAGGCGATCGGCCCAGGACGCGCCGGCGGCCAGCGCCGCGGCCCGCGCCTCGTCGCGCTCGATGGTGAGCGTGACATCGAGCCGCCTCGCCGGCAGCAGCGCGCCGAGACGTTCGGGCCATTCGATCAGGCTGATGCCGCCGGCCAGCGCCTCCTCGAAGCCCAATTCCCAGACCTGCTCGGGCGCATCGAGGCGGTAGAGGTCGAAATGCCAGATCGGCCCCAGCGCCGTGTCGTAGGTCTCCGCCAGGGTGAAGGTCGGGCTGGGCACGGTCAGTTCCGGATGCTCGGCGGCGGCGCGGATGATGGCGCGGGCCAGCTCGGTCTTGCCGGCTCCGAGGTCGCCGTGCAACGCCACGACATCGCCGATCGCGAGCCGGCGCGACAGGGCCGCGCCCAGCCGCCTTGTGGCGGCGAGGTCGGGCAGCGCCAGAGCGATGTCAGAACGCGACGGACCGGACACACCGGCGATGTAACACGAAGAGGCGCCGCCGGGGCGACGTTTGGTCTCCTACCTTCCCCCGCTGGCTGGGGAAGGTGCCCGAAGGGCGGATGGGGGTGGCTGTCGAAGGCGATGGCGGCCTCGCAAGTCAGATCGCGTCTGGCCGCGCGAGCCACCCCCATCCGGCGCTTCGCGCCACCTTTCTCCGCCAGCGGGAGAAGGTATGAAGCTCGACATATGCGATCGCCCTGCCCGCGCCGGTGCGACGGGGCTGATCAGTAGCGGTAGTGCTCGGGCTTGAACGGCCCGGTTTCCGCGACGCCGATGTACTTCGCCTGGTCGGGGCGCAGCTTGGTCAGGGTCACGCCGATCTTCTCGAGGTGCAGCGCCGCGACCTTCTCGTCGAGGTGCTTGGGCAGGGTGTAGACCTTCTTCTGGTACTTGCCCGGGTTGGACCACAGCTCGACCTGCGCCAGGGTCTGGTTGCTGAACGAGGACGACATCACAAAGCTCGGATGGCCGGTGGCGTTGCCGAGGTTCACCAGCCTTCCCTCGGACAGCAGGATGATGCGCTTGCCGTCGGGGAACTCGATCTCATCGACCTGCGGCTTGATGTTGCTCCACTTGTAGTTCCGGAGCGCCGCGACCTGGATCTCGCTGTCGAAGTGGCCGATGTTGCAGACGATGGCGCGGTGCTTCATCGCCCGCATGTGCTCGACGGTGATGACGTCGACATTGCCGGTGGCGGTGACGAAGATGTCGGCGCGCGGCGCGGCCTGCTCCATGGTCACGACCTCGTAACCTTCCATCGCCGCCTGCAGGGCGCAGATCGGATCGACCTCGGAGACCATGACGCGGCAGCCGGCCTGGCGCAGCGAGGCGGCCGAGCCCTTGCCGACGTCGCCGAAGCCCGCGACCATCGCCACCTTGCCCGACATCATCACGTCGGTGCCGCGGCGGATGCCGTCGACCAGCGATTCGCGGCAGCCGTAGAGGTTGTCGAATTTCGACTTGGTCACCGAATCGTTGACGTTGATCGCCGGCCACAGCAGGCGGCCCTGCTTCTCCATCTCGTAGAGACGATGCACGCCGGTCGTGGTCTCCTCGGTGACGCCCTTGATGTTCCTGCCCAGCGTGGCGTACCAGCCCGGTCGCTCCTTGTTGGTCTTGAGGATCGCGGCGTAGAGCACCTCCTCCTCCTCGTTGGTCGGCTTGGCGACCAGCGACGGATCCTTCTCGGCGCGCATGCCGAGGTGGACCAGCAAGGTCGCGTCGCCGCCGTCGTCGAGGATCATGTTGGCGGTGCCGCCGTCGGCCCACTCGAAGATGCGATGCGTGTAGTCCCAATATTCCTTCAGCGACTCGCCCTTGACGGCGAAGACCGGCGTGCCCGACGCGGCGATCGCGGCGGCGGCATGGTCCTGGGTCGAGTAGATGTTGCACGAGGCCCAGCGCACGTCGGCGCCGAGCGCCTTGAGCGTCTCGATCAGGACTCCGGTCTGGATGGTCATGTGCAGCGAGCCGGCAACGCGCGCGCCCTTGAGGGGCTGCGAGGAGCCGTATTCCTTGCGGATCGACATGAGGCCGGGCATCTCGGTCTCGGCCATGTCGAGTTCCTTGCGGCCCCACTCGGCCAGCCCGATATCCTTGACGACGTAGTCCTTGGCCATGGAACGGCTCCTGAAATGTGGAGCGCCCTATATCAGCGCCGGCCGGCAGCGACAACGCGGCCGATATAAAGACATGCTGATATGAGAATGAGCCGCCTCGCGCACGGGTCAGGCCAGCGGGGTGAGGGATTGTGAACCTTTGTCGGGTTATCGGCGTCACGCGCGCGGACGGTCGATAACCGAAAATCCCTCACAATCCCTCACCCCCCAGGATCAGCCGCCGGAAGGGGGATCATCGGTGCAGTCGGGGCGGAACGGGCGCCCGCCTTGGAAGCGGGTTTCTTCCGCTGCAACGGCGTGCTCACCCCGAGATACAGGTCCTCAGTCCTCGCCGAATTTCAGCATCACCAGCTCGCTCAGCGCGGCCATCGCCTCGGCCGCCTGGGGGCCGGAGACGCTGATCTCGATGTCGCTGCCGATGCCCGCGGCCAGCATCATCAGGCCCATGATCGACAGGCCGGACACGCTCTGGCCGCCATGGGCGACGCGGATTGCGGCGTCGAACTGGCCGGCGGTGCGGACGAACTTAGCGGCGGCGCGGGCATGCAGGCCACGCTTGTTGAGGATCCTCAGCGTGCGCCTGTCGCCACTCAAGCCGCCGGCATCGGCCATCAGCCGGCGTCCTTGGCCATCAGGCGCGAGGCGACGGTGATGTACTTGCGGCCGGCGTCCTGGCAGGCGGCGACCGCCTCGGCCATCGTGCGATCGACGCGCACCGAGGCCAGCTTCACCAGCATCGGCAGGTTGACGCCGGCGATCACCTCGACGCGGGCGCGGTCCATGACGGAGATCGCGAGATTGGACGGCGTGCCGCCGAACATGTCGGTCAACAGCACCACGCCCTGGCCCGTGTCGCAGGCCGAGACCGAGGCGAGAATCTCCTCGCGCTTCTTTTCCATGTCGTCGTCGGCCTCGATGCAGACCGCGGCCGCATTCTTCTGTGGACCGACAACATGTTCCAGGGCGGCTACAAATTCGCGCGCCAGCTTGCCGTGCGTTACCAGCACGATGCCGATCATCCGGTTCTCCCAGTCCCAGCCACCGTCCGCGCCGCGCCTGCCTCCAGGTCGCGATGGGTGAGAGTGACGACACGCCCCCGCCGCCGCAGCCAAGCTGCAAGTTCCTCGGCCACCAGCACCGAGCGGTGCCGGCCGCCGGTGCAGCCCACCGCGACGGTCAGGTAACTCTTGCCCTCACTATCGAAGCGCGGCAAGAGGGGTTCGAGCAGCGACGTAATGCCACGAAAAAAACCCTTGAAGTCCCTGTCGGCCTTCACGTACCGCGCCACCCCCCCATCCTGTCCGGTCAGCGGCCGCAGCCCGTCGACATAGTGCGGATTGCGCAGGAAGCGCGTGTCGAGCACCAGGTCCGCCTCGCGCGGCAGGCCGCGCCGGTAGGAGAACGACATCACGGCGATGCGCAGCCCGCCACCCCCGGCACGCGGCGCGAAATGGCCCAGCATCAGCGCCTTCAGCTCATGCGGCGCCAGTTGCGAGGTATCGATGGTCACGTCGGCGTGATCGCGCAGCGGCCGCAGCAGGCGGCGCTCGTCGACGATGCCATCGAGGACCGGCCGCTCCTGGGCCAGCGGATGGGCGCGTCGCGTCTCGGTGAAGCGCCGCAGCAGCACGTCGTTGTCGCAGTCGAGGTAAAGCAGCCGCACGTCGAGGTCGGCCCGTGCGCGCAGATCGCGCACATGGTCGACCACGGCCGGCGTGGTGAAGCCGCGCGAGCGCACGTCGATGCCCAGCACCAGCGGCTGCGCGTCGCCGGTGCCGGGACGCAGGAGATCGTCGACGAGGAAGAGAGGCAGGTTGTCGACGGCGATGTAGCCGTGATCCTCCAGCGCATTGAGCGCCGTGTTGCGGCCCGCGCCCGACAGGCCAGTCACCAGAACAACCGGCCGACGCGCCGGTACCGTCCTGCGGCGACTCGATGACGACTTCGTCTTTGGGACGGCTGGCCTCTTCACGGCGAGGATGATGCTGAGCCCGACGCGAGCAGCGCAAGCCTGATCTTGGCCGGCGCCGAGGCCTCGAAGGGCGCGAGCGCGACGCGCGGCAGCGCGATGCCGAGCAGGTCTTCGGTCGCCGCTTCCGGCAGACGCTCGATCCGCGCCGGATCGACCAGATCGACGATCAGGGCGACGGTCGCCTGCGGTGCCAGTCGCTGCGGCGGCAGTCGCAGGATGCCGACGCCGCGCGCCTCGATCAGGCCGGCGATGCTCGATGGCGCGCGCGCAATCAGCCGATCGCCCTCGCGCGTCAGCTCGGTGCGGTCGTCGGCGACAAGGCGCGCGCCGCCATCGATCAGGCGCAGCGCGAGATCGGACTTGCCGGCGCCCGATCCGCCACGCAGCAGCACGCCGCCCTCCGGCAGCGCGACGCAGGTGGCATGGATCTGGCTTGGCACCGGCGAAGCCTGCTGAGCGCCGCACCGCGCGTCAATGCTCCCGCTTTCGAATATGGCGGGGTGGTCCGATATGGGATCGCGCCGCCGCTTGCGGGGAGCGGCGGAGAGTCCGCATGGTGCGGCCGCCCATGACCCTCGACCTGATCGGCCAGCTCTTCACCATCATTGCGCCGGTGCTGCTCTGCGTCGCCATCGGCTATGGCTGGGCGCGGCTGGGCCGGCCGTTCGATCCCGGCTTCGCCACCGCGCTGGTCTCCGGCATCGGCGCGCCCTGCCTGATCTTCAGCGCGCTCACCCGCCTGCAGGTCTCGCCCGGCGCCCTGGGCACGCTGGCACTGGCCAGCCTCTGCTGCTTCGCCGGCATGGCCGTCCTCGGGCTGATCGTCCTGCGGCTGGCGCGCCTGCCGGCGCATTCCTATCTGCCGGCGCTGATGTTCCCCAATGGCGGCAATGTCGGCCTGCCGCTCTGCCTGCTGGCCTTCGGCGAGCAGGGTCTGGCGCTGGGCATCGCCTGGTTCGCGATCGCCGCCATGGGCCAGTTCACCGTCGGCATCGGCATCGCCGCCGGCAGCTTCTCGCCGCGCGCCCTGGCACGCCAACCACTGATCTACACCCTGATCCTCGCGCTGGCCTTCATCCTCGCCGGCTCCAGGCCACCGGAGTTCATCGCGCGCACCACCGAGATCCTGGGCGGCATGCTGATCCCGCTGATGCTGCTGTCGCTGGGCGCCTCGCTGGCGACGCTGACGATCAGCCGGCCCGGCCGCGCCTTCGCGCTGTCGCTGGTGCGCCTGCTGGGCGGCTTCGCGGTCGGGCTGCTGGTGGCGTGGCTCTTCAGCCTGACCGGCGCGGCGCGCGGCGTGCTGCTGATCCAGTCGGCGATGCCGGTGGCGATCTTCAACTACCTGTTCGCGCTGCGCTACGAGCGCGAGCCGGCCGACGTCGCCGGCATGATCGTCATCACCACCCTGCTGTCATTCCTCACCCTGCCGGCGCTGCTGCTTTACGTGCTGCCGTAGGCACGGTCCGGCAATCCTCGACGGTGAAGGTCCGGCTGAGCAGCCGGTGTTCGCCGAACCAGACCTCCTGGATCCAGTCGCCGCAGCGGATCTGCCAGGCATGGCTGAAGCTGAAGCCGCGCATCGTTACCGCGCCGATCACCGTCGTGAACTCGGCGATGCTCTGATGATAGACGATGCCGCTCTCGGGATTGCGGATTCCCGGTTCCGGGATGCGCCACACCGAGCGCAGGGAGACCGACCGGTTCGCGGGCGAGCCGAGCACCCGGAAGCGCGTGCCGAAGCGGATGCCCTGCCGCGCCGGAACCTTCGATGTCGCGCTGTAGAACTCGATGTCGACGATCGTGTTCGTTCGCCCGTTCACCGCCTGCGGCGAGGCGATGTGGCCGGTCGTCTGCGCGCGGTAGAGGCCGGTCTCGACGATCTCGAGGCCCGACACGTCCGCCGCCAGCGCCGGCCCGGCGCACAGCAGCGCCAGAAGGCAGAACATCAGGCGCGCCATGCGGCACCAAGCTCCGGATGGCGAGGGTCGAGCGCCGAGACGGGAAGACCCTGGCAGCCCTCGACCGTGAAGGTCTGGCTGAGCAGCCGGCGCTCGCCGAACCAGACCTCTTGAACCCAGTCGCCGCAGCGGATCTCCCACGGCGCGTCGAAGGTATAGGCGAGCATGAGCGTCGCGCCGATCCTGCTCGCGGTTTCGGCGATGCTCTGGCGATAGCGGGTGCCGGTCTCGGGATTGACGATGCCAGGGTCCGGTATGCGCCAGATCGAGCGCAGCGTCACGGCGCGGTTCGCCGGCGCGCCGACGACGCGAAAGCGCGTGCCGAAGCGGATGCCCTGCCTGGCGGGCACCTTCGCGGTCGGGCTGTAGAACACGACATCGTCGAGGATGTTCGTGCGCTCCTCGACCGCCCGGGGCGCCGGGATGTGCCCGGTCGTCCTCGCCCTGAACAGGCCGGCCTCGACGACGGGCAGCGCCGTGACATCCGCCGCCGGGGCCGGGGCGGCTCCAAGCAAGGCGACAATGAGCACGGCGACAATGCAGATCAGCCGACGCGGCATGCGCGGGCTCCACGTTCCTGATGCAAGGATAGCACGTGGCCATTAGGCTTGGCGCAACACGGGATCGGGAGGAATGCGCATGCTGCCGCTGGAGGGCATCAAGGTCGTCGAACTGGCGCAGAATCTCGCCGGGCCGTTCTGCGCGGAGATCCTCTCGCATCTCGGCGCCGAGGTGATCAAGGTCGAGAAGCCGAAGGTCGGCGACGACGCGCGGCACTGGGGCAAGCTTTTGTCGGAGGACGCCGGCGCCTCGTTCAACGCCATCAACCTCAACAAGAAGTCGATCGTGCTCGACCTCAAGGACCCGGCCGAGCGCGACAGGCTGCTGACCGTGATCGACGGCGCCGACGTCGTCGTGCAGAACATGCTGCCCGGCGTGCTGGAGAAGATGGGGCTGGGCGCCAGGGACCTGATGGCGCGCAACCCGCGCCTGATCTACTGCTCGGTCAGCGCCTATGGCAACGCCGGGCCGAAGAAGAACGAGCCCGGCTACGAGCCGATCGTCCAGGCCTTCTCGGCGATGTGCATGATGTCGGGCTGGCCGGGCGGTCCGCCGATCCGCATGGGCACGCAGGTGCTCGACCATGGCAGCGCGATGTGGGCGGCGATCGGCGTCTTGAGCGCGATCATCGAGCGCGGTCGCACCGGCAGGGGCAAACTGGTCGAGACCTCTCTGTTCGAGACGGCGACGGCGTGGTGGATGAACCCCTACTCCAACTACGCCGCCACCGGCGAGGTGCCGGAGCGCCATCCCTCGGGCAGCAACGGCGTGGTGATCTTCAGCGGCTTCGAGACCGAGGACGCGCCGATCGTCATCGCCGCTGGCAGCGACCGGCTGTTTCTCAAGCTCGCCGACGTGCTGGGCAAGCCGGAGTGGAAGGCCGAGCCGGCCTACGCCAACAACCGTGGGCGCGTCGAGCACAAGGAGCACCTGCTGGGCGAGTGCCAGCGGATCCTCAAGACCAGGTCGCGCACGCACTGGCTCAAGGTGATCACCGAGGCCGGTGTGCCGTGCACGGCGGTGAACACATTGCCGGAGATGCTGGCCGAGCCGCAGACCAAGGCGATGGGCATGCTGCAATCCGTACCCAATCTCGAGAGCGACGTGAAGCTGATCGGCCTGCCGATCCAGCTCGACGGCCAGCGCCCGAAATTCCGCCAGCGCGCGCCCAGGCTGGGCGAGCACAACAAGGAAGTGCTGGGGGATTGAACCGACCGTCGTCCTGAGCGAAGCGACGGACCTTGCGGTATCGCGGCCAGGCATCGACGTGGTGCCGCTTGCACCACCGCTGGGTCCTTCGCTTCGCTCAGGACGACGGGGGTCAGTCCGGCCGGTCGGCTTCGCGCTTCAGACGTGTCGCCAGCGTGCGCGCCGCGGCCAGCGCTTCGCGGATCGCCTCGAGCGCTGCGGGCTGCAGCTCCGGCGCCTGGTTCTCGGCCAGTTCCAGCGCCACCACCGATTCCTCGGCGGTGGCGAGATCGCCGACGCGCTCGGCGAGCGTCATCAGTGCCGCGCCGATATTGCGCTGGGTGTTGATCCAGTTGCGCGGATCGGTCTTGGGCGAGCGCACCGACTGGGCGCGCTTGAAAGCGGCAACGGCGGCACGCAGCGGCTCGGGATCCTCGCGGCCCTCGGCGCGCACCAGATGGGCCACGGCGAGGTTGTTCTGTGCCGCCGACCAGTTGGCGTCGCGCCGCTCGAAGCCGTTGGCCGCCGCCTCGAGCATCGCCGTGGCGCGGTTGAGGTCGTCTTCGTCGTCGCGCTGCTTGCCGCGGCGCAGCAGGGCGGCGCCCAGCGCCATGCGCGCCTCGGCCAGCGGCCGCGCCACGTCGGGGCCGCGCGGCACCGACAGCGCCTGCTCGAGCACGCCGATCGCCTTGTCGAGCCGCTCCTCGTCGTCATCGAACATCGACAGCCGCGCGTGCGACTGGCCGAGCTCGGTGCACACCTTCACGAAGAGGCGCGGCTCGTCCTTCTTCGACACCAGCGGCAGGGCCTGGTCCCAGCTGGCGATGGCGCGCTCGGAATAGCGCGGGTCGTCCTCGCGATGGGCGATGTCGTTGAGCGCGCAGCCGCGGCGGAAATAGGCCTCGGCGCGTTCGATGCGCAGCTCCTCGCCGGCCAGCCCGTTCAGTGAACGGTCGTAATGGTCGATCGCGCCGCGCAACTCCTCGACATCGTTGTCGTGGCGCGCCAGCGCGTGCATCGCCTCGCCGGCATAGCGCTCGATCATGCCGACGCGCATGGCGTTGTCGGGACCGCGCAAGATCTCCAGCGCGCGCTCGGCCGCCTCGATGGCGGCGCTGTAGAGATCGAGGTCGTCGTCGGCGCGCGCAGTCATCACCGCGCCCTGCACGCAGGCCAGCCACAGGTCGGGCATCACCGAGGCGTCGGGGAGCTCGCCCAGACGCTCGAGTGCCTCGGCCATGCGGCCCGCCTGCAGCGCGTCGAACAACACGCGCAACGCGACCACGGTTTCGCTGCGGTCCATGGATCGTTCCTAACCGGAATCTGGCATCGACGCACCCGCAAAGCGAGTGCTCGCAATTCCACAGGGCGATGGCTCTGTGGCTAACCCGCCATCGGCAGGCGGATGGTGAATCGCGCGCCGAGCGTCCTGCCCTCGGCGTTCTTGATGTTGCCGGCGGCGATAGAGCCGCCATAGGCGTCGACGATCTGCCGGCAGATCGACAGGCCGAGCCCGGAGTGGCGGCCGAACGAGGCGGTCGGCCGTTCCGAATAGAAGCGGCGGAAGATCGTCTCGACATTGGCGTCGGGAATGCCCGGCCCCTGGTCGTCGATGGTGACGACGATGGCGTTCTTCTCGCGCATCAGGCCGACGACGATCTTCGAGCCCTTGGGGCTGAAGGAGATCGCGTTGTCGATGACGTTGCGGAACACCTGGCCATAGCGGCTCTCGTGGCCCAGCGCGCGGAACGGCCCCTGGCGCAAGGCGTTCAGCTCGACGCGCACGTCGGCCTCGGTGGCGGTGGTCGCGGCATAGGCCTCGATCAGCGAGCGCAGCAGCGCCTCGGCATCGACGACATGCAGCTCGCCGCGCATCAGCTCGGCGTCGAGCCGCGAGGAGTCGGCGATATCGCTGATCAGGCGGTCGAGCCGGCGCGTGTCGTCCAGCACGATGGCCATCAGCTTTGCGCGCTTCTCGGGATCCTCGATGCGCGCGGCGATCTCGGCGGCCGAGCGCAGCGAGGTCAGCGGATTCTTGAGCTCGTGCGCGACGTCGGCAGCGAAGCTCTCGATGGCGTTCATGCGCAGCCACAGCGCGTCGGTCATCGAGCGCAGCGATTCGGAGAGGTCGCCGATCTCGTCGTTGCGGCCGCCGATGTCGGGCATGGTCGGCTTCGAATCGCGCGCCAGGCGCACGCGGTCGGCCGCCCGCGCCAGCCGCGTGATCGGCTGCGCGATGGTGCGCGCGAGGAAGAACGACAGCAGGATGGTGCAGCCCAAGGTCACGGCGGCGATGCGCAGCAGGTCGAGCCGCACCAGATGGACGCGGTAGGCGATGTCGGAATCGTCGCGCTGCAACATCAGCGCGCCCAGCACCTGCTTGTAGCGCTGCACCGGGATGGCCACCGAGAGGATCAGCCGACCGTCGTCGGCGCGTCGCACCGTGCGCGTGTTGTAGCCGCGCAGGGCCTGCTCGACCCAGGGATAGTCACGCGCCACAGGATCGGCGATCTCCTTGTACGGCCCGTCGGAGCGGCCGGCGCGCAATTGCTGCTCGACGTCGTCGAGGAAGCGGCGAAACCAGCTCTCTTCTGTGACCATGTCGGGCGGCGGCAGGGTCTGCTTGATGATGCGCTGCTGGCGCTCGCCGAGGTTGGCGGTGTCGCCGAACATCTCGCCGGTCTCGCCGAAGATGCGGCCGCGCGCGCCGATCGGCGTGGTGAGCCGCGCCATGAGCTGACGCGCCATGTCCGGATCGACGCGGTTGATCGTCGCCTCGCCACCGCGCACCGCACTCTCGCCGATCGCCGCGGCCACCACCTCGCCCTGCAGCGTAAGGGCGGCGAGTTCGGCGTCGATCAGCGTGTCCTCGTAGTCGCCGAGAAAGACGATCGAGCCGGCCAGGAATGCCACCGGCAACGTGTTGACCAACAGGATGCGCCGCGTGAGCGGCGAGAAGCGCCGCTCACGGCCGCGGCGGGTCCACAGCGTCGCGCCACCAGCGGTTTCGGTATCGGGTGGCGGTGGGCCGGCGCCGCGTCGCGCCGGAAAGAGCCAATCGGTCGTCCAGCGGCGCCACCATCTCGTGTTGGCGCGCGTCGTCTCCGGCGGCCGTTTGGGTTCCGGTGGATCAGCCGTCGCGGTACCGGTATCCGATGCCATACAACGTCTCGATCTGCTCGAAGCTCTCGTCGACCTCGCGGAACTTCTTGCGCAGGCGCTTGATATGGCTGTCGATGGTGCGGTCGTCGACGTAGATCGTCTCGCCGTAGGCGGCGTCCATCAGCTGGTCGCGGTTCTTGACGTGGCCCGGCCGCTCGGCGAGCGACTTCAGCAGCAGGAACTCGGTGACCGTGAGGTTCACCTGCTTGCCCTTCCACACGCAAAGATGCCGGGACGGATCGAGCGTCAGCTCGCCGCGCACCAGCCGGTCGGCCTCCTTGCCCTCGCCCTCGGTACCGGCCGGGCCGCGATCGCCGCGGCGCAGCAGGGCGCGGATGCGCTCGAGCAGCAGACGCTGCGAGAACGGCTTGCGGATATAGTCGTCCGCGCCCATGCGCAGGCCGAGCACCTCGTCGATCTCCTCGTCCTTGGAGGTCAGGAAGATGACCGGCAGGGTCTGGGTCTTACGCAGCCGGTTGAGCAGTTCCATGCCGTCCATTCGCGGCATCTTGATGTCGAGGATGGCGAGATCCGGCGGCGACTGGTTCAGCCCGTCCAAGGCGCTCACGCCGTCATTATAGGTGCGCACCTGGAAGCCCTCGGCCTCCAACAGCATCGAGACGGACGTCAGGATGTTCCGGTCGTCGTCGACCAAGGCGATCGATTTCTTCACGGGATGTCTCCGGGCTGGCCGCGCCCAGGGGGCGCGTCGCCCCTTTGACCACAGGATGAGCCGGGGTGGAAGGGGTCGGGTCCACCCCTACACTAGGCCGTTGACCTGACTAAACCACTGATTCAGTTTGTCTGCCGATGTCGACCCCCCCTGCGATACCGGCGCCGACACAGGCGCAGGACCTGATGCGCCGGCTGGACCGCATTTCGTTGGCAACGTCCCTGCCGGGTGAGGGGTTGCCGTGGCCCTACGCCTCCCTCGGCCTGGTGGCGGTCGATCACGATCTGTCGCCCATCCTGCTGATGAGCAGCATGGCCGTGCATGGCAAGGCCATCGCCGCCGACCCCAGGGTCTGCCTGCTGTTTGACGGCACCGTGGGGCTGGACCAGCCCTTGACCGGCCCGCGGCTTTCGGTGTTCGGCCGGGCCGAGAAGAGCCAGGAACCCGGCGCGCGGGCGCGCTTCCTCGCCCGCCATCCCGATGCGCGACTGTACGCGGATTTCGGCGATTTCAGCTTCTACCGGATCGCAATCGAGCGCGCCCATTTCGTCGCCGGTTTCGGCCGCATCGACTCGATCGAAGGGTCGGCGCTGCGCGTCGATCCGGCGCCGTGGAAGGTGCTGATCGAGCGCGAGGCCGACATCGTCGGCCACATGAACGAGGACCACGCCGACGCGGTGGGCCTCTACGCGACGCGGCTGCTGGGCTTCGCGCCCGGCGAATGGAAGATGACCGGCATCGACGCCTTCGGCTGCGACCTGCGCTGGCGCGGCCTCGTGGCACGCCTGAACTTCGCCGCGCCGGTCCTCGATGCCGAAGGCGCGCGCAAGGCGTTGGTCGACCTGGTACGGCGGGCCCGCACCCGGGCCGCCTGAAGCCTCCTCGCCACGCGGCCCGCGAATTGTCACGGCGCTGCCGCGAGCCGCCGATCTCATCTCGCACACGCAGCAAGTCCTTTGTGCGGCGGCGAAAAAATCGCCACGCGGAAAGTTGAAGCGGCGGCGTGTCGCAGATCGGCAACTTCTCCACTTCCATACCGATAAATGCCGTGATTTCAGCTTCATTGCGGCCTGCGCCGCCATTATGGTCGCCGCCTCTAGTCCAAGGGCGGAAACGAATACCCCTCGCGTCGCGCCGCGCGGCGACCAAGCCCAGGAGAGCTCACGTGCATCAGGCAGGACCGGTGATTTCCAAGCATGGCCTCGGCGCGCTGGGCGCCAATGTGCCGGGCAACGCCTCCTTCCGACTGGACAACCTCGGCAATGTCTACTGGAACCTCTCGGTGCCGGCGCTCTACGAGGAAGCGCTGCGTCGCAAGGAGGGCGTACTGGCCGCCGGCGGCCCGCTCTGCGTGCTCACGGGCGTGCACACCGGCCGTTCGCCCAACGACAAATTCTTCGTGCGCGAGCCCGGCAGTGAATCGAAGATCGACTGGGGCAAGACCAACAAGCCGATGGAGCGCGAGAAGTTCGAGGGCCTGCTGGCGCGCATGCTGGCCTACGCGCAGCGCCGCGACCTCTTCGTGCGCGAATGCTACGGCGGCGCCGACCCGGCGCACCGCATCAAGGTGCGGGTGATCAACGAGACCGCCTGGCACAACCTCTTCGCCATGAACATGTTCCTGCGTCCGCCGATGCAGGACCTCCAGGACTTCGAGCCCGACTTCACCATCCTGCAGCTGCCCGGCTTCCGGGCGATCCCGGAGATCGACGGCACCAACTCCGACTGCGCCATCATCTGCGACTTCGGCCGCCGGCTGGTGGCGATCTGCGGCACCTGGTACGCCGGCGAGATCAAGAAGTCGGTGTTCACCATCCTGAACTACCTGCTGCCCGAGAAGAACGTGCTGCCGATGCACTGCTCGGCCAACATCGGTCCCAAGGGCGACGTGGCGATCTTCTTCGGGCTTTCGGGCACCGGCAAGACGACGCTCTCGGCCGATGCCTCGCGCACGCTGATCGGCGATGACGAGCATGGCTGGGGCGAAAGCTCGGTCTTCAACTTCGAGGGCGGCTGCTACGCCAAGGTGATCAAGCTCAGCCGCGAGGCCGAGCCCGAGATTTACGCCACGACCGAGCGCTTCGGCACCGTGCTGGAGAACGTGGTCGTCGATCCGCAGAGCGGCCTGCTCGACCTCGACAGCGCGAAGTACGCCGAGAACACGCGCGCCTGCTATCCGCTCGACTTCATCCCCAACGCCAGCCCGACCGGCATCGCCGGCACGCCCGAGAACATCGTCATGCTCACGGCGGACGCCTTCGGCGTGCTGCCGCCGATCAGCCGGCTGTCGCCCGAGCAGGCGATGTACCACTTCCTCAGCGGCTACACCGCGCGCGTCGCCGGCACCGAGAAGGGCGTGGTCGAGCCGCAGGCGACCTTCTCAACCTGCTTCGGTGCGCCGTTCATGCCACGCCACCCGACGGTCTACGCCAGGATGCTGGGCGAGAAGATGGCCCGGCAGAACGTCAAGTGCTGGCTGGTCAACACCGGCTGGTCGGGCGGCGGCTTCGGGGTCGGCGAGCGCATGGCGATCAGGCACACGCGCTCGATGGTGCGTGCTGCGCTGGACGGCCGCCTGGCCCAGGTCGCCACCACGTCGGATCCGAACTTCGGCATGCAGGTGCCGTCGGCCTGCCCCGACGTGCCTGCCGACGTGCTCAATCCGAAGAGCGCATGGAAGGACAAGAAGGCCTACGACAGCGCCGCGCGCGACGTCGCGCAGCGCTTCGAGTCGAACTTCAAGCAGTTCGAGCCGGCGGTCGACGACAAGGTCAACAAGGCCGCGATCAGAGCGGCTGCATAACCTTCCCTTCCCCCGGAGGGGGGAAGGTGGCGCGCGTAGCGCGACGGAAGGGGGATGTCGAAGACGAACGCAGGAGTCCGTTTTCGACATCCCCCTTCCGCCCTTCGGGCACCTTCCCCCTCCGGGAGGAGGCAGACGGGCTATTCCGCGGCCATCCGCTTGGCGAGGCCCGGCACCGGCGCGCGGGTGATCTCGCTCTGGCGGGCGCGCACGTCGAACATGCGGATCTGCAGCTCGCCCAGCGCCGTGTTGGCCTTCATGCGCGCCACGATCGGGCCGTCGACATAGGCCTGCGCCTTGGCGCGATCTTCGAAGCAATAGATGCCGCCGGAGCGCAGCTCGGCCTCGTCGTCGAGCCAGATCTTCCATTGCAGGCCGTCGACCGACAGGAACGGCTTGGCCGTCTCGTCGGTGTAGCGCGCGTTCCACTCGGCCTTGGGCATGTCGGGACGGCGGTAGTTGATCTGGACGATGACCATCGGATCCTCCCGGTTGGTGGGTTGGCGTTGCGACAGCAGTACCATGAATTGCAGCAGGCGCGGCAGCCTCTATGTCATGCCGGGCACAGCGAGGGATCTAGGGCAATTCTCGATTCCTCGCTACGCTCGCAATGACAGCAGTGACGCGAGACCGCCGATGTACGCCCCGCCCAAGCCGATTCCGGCCACGATCTTCAGCGCCATGCCGGAGAAGTTCCGCAGGAAGCGGCGCAGCAAGTGGGGCGACTTCAACGCCGCCGGCCAGGAACTCGACAGCTTCCTCGAGGGGCCGAGCTTCGATCGCGCCGGCAACCTGTGGGTCACCGACATTCCCTTCGGCCGCATCTTCCGCATCTCGCCCGACGGCGAATGGACGCTGGTGACCGAGTACGAGGGCTGGCCTAACGGTCTGAAGATCCACAAGGACGGTCGCATCTTCATCACCGACTACCTGCGCGGCATAGTCCTGCTCGATCCCGGCAGCGGCAAGGTCACGCCGCTGATCGACACGGTGAAGTCCGAGAGCTTCAAGGGCGTCAACGACCTGTTCTTTGCCGCCAACGGCGATCTCTATTTCACCGACCAGGGCCAGACCGGCCTGCACGATCCCACCGGCCGCGTCTATCGCTACGACACCGCGGGCCGGCTCGAGCGGCTGATCGACACCGTGCCCAGCCCCAACGGCCTGGTGATGAACCTGAACGAGACCGTGCTCTATGTCGGCGTCACGCGCGACAACGCGATCTGGCGCCTGCCGATCATGCCCGACGGCACGCTCAGCAAGGTCGGCCGCTTCATCCAGCTCTCGGGCAGCCATGCCGGCCCCGACGGCATCGCGCTGGACGCCGAGGGCGGCGTGGTCGTCGCGGTTCCGAGCACCAGCGTCTGGCGCTTCGATCCGCTGGGCCGTCCCACCCATGTGCTGGATGCCGGCGACGACATCTTCTGCACCAACATCGCCTTCGGCGGCGAGGCCGATCGCTCACTGTTCTGCGTCGTGTCACGCTCCAGCCGCAAGGTGCAAGCCGGCACCGTCCTGCGCGCCGAGATGCCGGTGGCAGGAAGGACAATGTACTCCCACATATAGGCGAAGGGATCTGCCGCTTGGTTGGCGGCACCCCATGTTATTGTGGCCTTCCGCCAACGGCTGGGATCGTCTTGCCGCTCGACGCCGAACATCGCCAAGGCCGTCTGCGACGCATCCTGCGCTCGCGGCTCGAGGCGCGCCGCCTGCGCGTGCGCATCGTCACCGCGCTGGTGTTGGGCTTCGTCGCCGTCGCCGCGATCGCCGCCGGGTCCTTCGCCTGGACGGTATTCGGCGCCAGCGAGACCACCGAACGCCTGCTGCTCGATCGCAGCCGGCGCATTCTCGACGCGGAGGTGCGCATCCTGCGCGACCGGCTGGATCCGGTCGCCGATCAGCTGGCCTATGTCGCGCGACTGTCGGCGCGTGGCCGCATCGACATCACGTCTTCGGCGGCGATGTCCGACACGCTGGTGACGTTCGTCGAGCGACTGCCGCAGACTTCCGGTGCCGCCTTCACCGGGCTCGATCTGACGACGTATCGCGCACGCCGTTTCGACGGTCGGGTGCTGTTCGACACAATGTCCGTCTACGAGGTGCCCGGCGGCTATGAGCGTTTCGTCAAGATGCGCGGCGAGGCAGGGCCGGTCTGGGGCGACATCTTCTGGAACCCGGAGGCGCGCCAGCCCATGCTCAACGTGCGCGTGCCGGTGCAGCGCGACGACAACGCCTTCCTCGGCGGCCTGTTCGCCGCAGTCACCATGGGCGATCTCTCGCGCCAGGTGTCCGATCCCGAGCTCGGCGGCCAGGACGGCAGCTTCATCCTCGTCGACCGCAAGTTCGTCATCGCCCATCGCCGGCTTGTCGATCCGGCCGGGCTGGCGCTCAATGACGAGAACCCATTGCCGACCATCGGCGCCATCGGCGATCCCGTGCTGGCGGCCATCTGGCAGCCCCCGGTTCGCAGCCGCCTCAGCGCCGGCCTGGGCGACTCCGGCCATATCGTCGAGATCGGCGGCCGGCAATGGGTCTTCCTCTATCGCGACATCGCGATTTACGGCGGCAACTGGCTGGTCGGACGTTATTTCCCGATCGAGGTCGCGACCCAGGATCTCGAACGCCTGCGCTGGGGCGTGATCGGCGGCGGCACCGCGCTCCTGGGCGCGCTGCTGCTGGCGGTCATCCTGGGCGCGCGCGTCGGCGGCTCGATCCGCGACCTGGGCGTGGCGGCCGAAGCGCTGGAGCGGCTCGACTTCGAGACCGTGCCGCGCGTGCGATCGCGCCTGCGCGAGCTCGACGACGCCGGCGAGGCGCTGGAGAAGGCGCACGGCGCGCTGAAATGGTTCGGTCTGTACGTCCCGCGCCGCCTGGTGGCGCGCCTGATGGAGGAAGGCAAGGACAGCCTGGTGTCGCGCCGCCGCGTCGTCACCGTGATGTTCACCGACATCGTCGGCTTCACGCCGCAGGCCGAGGCGATGGACGAGATCGGCAGCGCCGAGCTGCTCAACAAGCACTTCGAGATGCTGGGCGGCGCCATCGAGCACGAGCAGGGCGTGATCGACAAGTACATCGGCGACTGCGTCATGGCGGTGTGGGGCGGTATCCGGCGCATGCCCGACCACGCCGACGCCGCCTGCCGCGCCGCGCTGGAGATCGCCCGCCTGATCCGCGCGGACAACGCCAGGCGCCGCGGCGAGGGCCTGGCGCCGATCCGCCTGCGCATCGGCCTGCACTCGGGGCCGGTGGTGGTCGGCAATATCGGCGCGCCCGGCAGAGTGAACTACACCGTCGTCGGCGACACCGTGAACGTCGCGCAGCGCTTCGAGCAGCTCGGCAAGCAATACATGGTCGAAGCCGACGAAGTCATCGTGCTGGTGAGCGGCGACACGCTCGGCATGCTGCAGGACCGGGCCGCGCTGGGCGTCGAGCCCGTCTTCGTCGGCGAGCAGGCCGTGCGCGGCCGGCAGGAGCCGGAGCTGGTGTACCGGCTGGTGTGAAGCGAGAGCAGCGGGCGGATACGAAGGATCTGCTGTCATCCCGAGTGCGGCGAGGGATCTCGTTGGGAGCGCCGGCCTCTCGCCGGCATCTTCAGGAGCCGGCGGAACGCCGGCGCTCCCAGGAGGACATGCGGGATCCCTCGCTGCGCAACAGGGGCCGCGGACGGCCCCGGGGATGACAGATGCGTTCGATCGCTAGCGCCGCTGGTTCTCCGTCGCCGGGCGCGGCGCGGGCTGGCGCGGCGGGGGGGCGACCAGCGCCTTCGACGGCGTCGGCACCGGCGGCATGCGCCGCAACTCGTTGTAGCGCGCGGGCGACGACAGCACCGAAGTCACCAGCGCCAGCCGGAATCCGACCGTCGGCGCGCGTCGCGCGCCTCTCTCGTCGAAGGGCGAGAGCTCCTGGCGATAGGACGAACGGATGTCGGGCTCGGCCGTCTGGTAGCTGCCGCCGCGAATGGTGTAGCCGCCGGCCTGGCCGCGCGCCTGCGACTGGCGCACGACGCGGAAGGGCTCGAGCACGATCTCGTCGGCGTTGCCCAGCATGTCGTGCAGGCCCAGCGGATTGGGCTTCAGAACGCCGGCGATCTGCAGCTCGCTGTTGGAGGAGCGCGTGCTGCGGAACCAGACATACTGCTCCATGCCGCCCGGCATCGGGAAAGTGCGCGCCGCGAACTCGGCCGGCGAGACCTCCAGGCCGCCGCGCGCGGCGTACTCCCATTCCGCCTCGGTCGGCAGGCGCACATAGCCGATGGCGTTGTCCTCCTGCGGCAGCCGGTGGCGCGCATTCTCCATCAGCCATTCGGAATAGCGCTGGCCGGCCCGCACTGCCTCGAACCAGGTCACGCCGGTGGCCGGCCGCAGCGACTCGCGGTCGGTCGATCCGCACGCGCCGCCCAGCGCCGCCAGCTGCAGGGAAGTGGTCTCGTACTTCGCAAGATAGAAGTAGCGCCGCCGGGGATCGCCGCGATCGGTGAAGGCGCCTTCGATCGGCTCCTCGCGCCTGCCCTCGGAGACGCCATGGCGCGGGTCGTCGCTGCCCAGCACCACCAGGCCGCGGTGGCGCTTCGGATCGGACCGCGGCACCTCGACGCGCCGAAACGCCATGGCGCCGCCGCACGGCATCGGCAAGATGAAATCGTCCGCCAGCGGCTTCGGATTGTAGAATGCCGGCTCCCAGTCGCCGCGGTCGAGAATCCCCGCCAGCCCGGCGGCACTCGCCGCCAGGGCGATGGTGCACAGCGATGCGATGGCGCGCAGTGCCAGCAGCGGTCGATCCCCTTGTGTCCGGACAATCGATTCAAGGATCGGCAATACGGCACCAACAAGGCATGGCAGAGTGAACCCGGCCGCAAGGAGGCGCCGATGTCCTTCGAGATCCGTCGCATCGATCACGTGGTGCTGCGCGTGCACGACCTGCCGGCGATGGTCGCGTTCTACGAGCAGGCGCTGGGCTGCAAGGTCGAGCGCCGCCTCGATCGCATCAGCCTGGTGCAGCTGCGCGCCGGCGAGTCGTTGCTCGATCTCGTCGCCAACGACCAGCCGCGCACCGGCAAGAACATGGATCACCTCTGCTTCCGAGTCGATCCGTTCGATCCCCAGGACATCGCCCGGCGCCTGAAGCCCTACAACATCGATCCGGGAGAGGCGGTCGACCGCTACGGCGCGGAGGGCGACGGCCCCTCGATCTACTTCAATGACCCGGAGGGCAACCAGATCGAGCTCAAGGGCCCGGCCCATACGCCGGCAAGGCGACCGGGCTGACGCATGGTCACAGTGCTTGAACCATATCCGTCATCCCGAGCGTAGCGAGGGGGATCTTGACGCATGCGAAGGATCCGTCGCTGCGCTCGGGATGACAGGCGCGGTCAGTCGTTGGCCAGCACGACGTTGCGCACCAGCGGGTAGATCTGCCCGCTCCAGCGCCGGCCGCTGAAGACGCCGTAATGGCCGACACCGGCCTGCATGTGGTGGCGCTTGCGGTAGGGCCGCAGGCTCGAGCACAGATCGTGCGCCGCGACCGTCTGGCCGATCGAGCAGATGTCGTCGCGCTCGCCCTCGACCGTGAGCAGCGCGGTGCGGCGGATCGCCCTGGGCTGCACCTGGCGGCCGCGCCAGGTCAGCTCGCCCCGGGCCAGCAGGAACTCCTGGAACACGTACCGCACGGTCTCGAGGTAGAAATCCGCGTCGAGGTCGAGCACGGCGAAATACTCGTCGTAGAACGCCTTGGTCGCCGCCGCCTTCTCGTGCTCGCCCTTGGCGAGATCGTCGTAGAGCTGGATATGCGCCCTGACATGGCGGTCGATGTTCATGCTCATGAAGGCGGCGAGCTGCACGAAGCCGGGATAGACGCGGCGCCGCGCACCGGCATAGCGCGCCGGCACCGAGGCGATCAGGCTGCGCTCGAACCATTCGATCGGCCTGGACGTCGCCAGCTCGTTGACCTTGGTCGGATTGACGCGCGTGTCGATCGGCCCGGCCATCAGTGTCATGCTGCGCGGCGTCGCCGGGTTGTCGTCCTCGGCCATGATCGCCGCCGCCGCCAGCGCCTGCACGCAGGGCTGGCAGACTGCGACCATATGTGCGCCGGGTCCCAGCGCCTCGAGGAACCAGATCAGATGCTCGACATACTCGTCGAAGCCGAAGCGGCCCTCGCTCAGCGCCACGTCGCGCGCGTTGTGCCAGTCCGTGATGTAGACGTCATTCTCCGGCAGTAGCGTTCGCACCGTATCGCGCAGCAGGGTGGCGAAATGGCCGGACATCGGTGCGACCACCATGATGCGCGGCTGGACAATCTCGACGTCCTTGGCGAAGCGCAGCAGCGTGCCGAAGGGCGTCGTGTGGGTCGCCTCTTCGCGCACGGCGACCTCGCGGTTGCCGATCTTGACGCTGGTGATGCCGTAGGCGGGGCGATGATGGGTGAGGGTAGCGCGCGACAGCAGCTCGTAGGCCGCAGCCAGGTTCCGGAAGGCCGGCGGCGCGGATGTCGAGCCGTTGACCATGCTCGACAGTGCCATGCGGGCCAGCGAGCGGGCCGGCTCCATCATGTCGGATTGCGCCTGGTAGGCCAGATACAGCATGCGGGAGGTCCGGCTCGTTTATTGCAAGCGACGACTACAAGCTGCCTGGACGTCGGACCCAGAACCGGGCGGGAAGACAACACCGCTGGAACAAAGGGACAACGCTCATGGCCAAGACGACGCTCACGATCAGTAGCAAGAACTATTCCTCTTGGTCCCTGCGCGGCTGGCTGCTCTGCCGGATGGCCGGCCTGGATTTCGAGGAGCGGGTCGCCTCGATCGACGATCCCTCGACGCGGGCCGAGCTGCTGCTGCTGTCGCCGTCCTTCCTTGTCCCCTGCCTGCGGCATGATGGCGCCACGGTCTGGGACACGCTGGCGATCGGCGAGTACCTCAACGAGCTCAAGCCGGAGGCGGCGCTCCTGCCCGCCGACCGTATAGCCCGCGCGCATTGCCGGGCCGTGTCGGGCGAGATGCATTCCGGCTTCGCCAACCTGCGCTCGGCCCTGCCGATGAACCTCAAGGCGCACTACCCGGGCTTCAAGGTCTGGGCCGGCGCCCAGGCCGATATCGACCGGGTGGTGGCGATCTGGCGGGAATGCCTGACGCAATATGGCGGCCCCTTCCTGTTCGGCGCGCCGACCATGGCCGACGCGATGTACGCACCGGTCTGCACGCGCTTCCTGACCTACGACGTGAAGCTCGACCCGACCTGCGCCGCCTACCGCGCGCGCATCCTGGAGATGCCGGCCATGGTCGAATGGATCGAGGCGGCGCACGAGGAGCCGGAGGAGCTCGAGGAGCTCGACGTCGAGTTTTGAGTGCCTTCCCCCGGAGGGGGAAGGTAGAAATTCAGATCAACCCCGGATACGAGCCGCCGTCGAGCTGCAGGTTCTGGCCGGAGATGAAGCCGGCCTGGGCGCTGCACAGGAAGGCGCAGGCATCGGCGAATTCCTCCGGTCGGCCCATGCGCTTCGCCGCGATCGAGGCGGCGATTCGTTGGCGCGCCTCTTCCATCGATATGCCCTGCTCCCTGACCATGCGCTGGGCCATGAATTGCTGGCGCGGCGTGTCGATGCGTTCGGGCAGCATGTTGTTGATGGTCACGTTGTCGGCGGCGACGTCGATCGACATCGACTTGGCGAGCGCTGTCAGCCCGGCGCGCGCTGCGGTCGACAGGCCCATCATCGGCCGCGGCGACTTCACCATCGCCGAGGTGATGTTGACGATGCGGCCGAACTTGCGCGCCCGCATGCCCGGCAGCACGGCGCGGATCAGCAGCACCGGCGCCAGCATGTCGGCCTCCAGCGCCGCGATCCAGGCGGCGTGATCCCAGTCGGCGATCCGTCCCGGCGGCGGGCCGGCGTTGTTGTTGACCAGGATGTCGGCCTCGGGACAGGCGGCCACGAGGCGCTCGCGCCCGGCCTCGGTGGTGATGTCGGCGGCGATCGGCGTGACCTCGCCGCCGCTCGCGGCGCGCATGCGCTTGGCCGTTGCCGCGAGCTTGGCCTGGTCGCGGCCGTTGATCACCACCGCGCAGCCCTCGCGCGCCAGCGCCGTGGCGCAGGCTTCGCCCAGCCCCTGTGACGAGGCGCACACGATCGCCTTGCGGCCCCTGATGCCGAGATCCATCACGCGTCTCCGATGTCGTTGGCTCAGGCGGCGTCGCCGACCGGCTCGCCGTCGATGATTCCCGAGTCGATGAGGTTGCGGGTCGTCGCCTCGTAGTGCACGGCCAGCAGGCGAGTGGCGCGCTCGGCATCGCGCGCGATGGTCGCTTCCATCAGCTTGCGGTGATCGCCCGCCTTGTCGCGCACGCCGCGGCGCTCGCTGCGCATCAGGTAGGACAGGCGCCTGTACTGCTCCGAGGCGTCGTAGAGCGTGCGCTGGTAATCGAGCAGCAGCGGGCTGTCGCACGCCGCCGTCAGCGAGAAGTGGAAGCCGGCGTGCGCCGCTGCATAGGCCTCGCTCAGCCGCTTGGGATCGTTCTCCGCGTGAACCGGCGTATTTGCCAGCACGTGATGGGCGGCGACGATCCCGGCCTCCCACTCGATGCCGCCCAGCTCGGTGGCACGCCGCAGGGCGATGCTCTCGATCTGGATGCGCACGAAGGTCATGTCGCGCAACGCCGCGGACGACAGGGCGGTCACCGCGAAGCCCTGCTGCGGTTGCGATCGCACCAGCTTCTCGGCAGACAGGCGGGTCAGCGCCTCGCGCACGATGCTGAGGCTGGCGCCGTGCTCCTCGCAGAGCAGCGCGAGCTTCAGCCGCTGTCCCGGCAGCAGGCGGCCATTGAGGATGCCGGCGCGGATGCGCAGATAGACCTCTTCGGCCAGCGTCTTGGGGGCGGCGATCTGAGTCACGGCCGCCAGCTTAGGGTGGGCACCATCCGGTGCGCAACCATCTTTTCGATATCATCGTCGATAATCGATTATCGGTTTACAAAACTATTCTCTCTCACCACGATCATCGCCGACGCCAATCGAGGGAGGCAAACATGGCCCATCCATCCAACCAGTACAGCGTCGGCGGCGTGAGCTACCCCAGGCCGTTCAAGATCCGCCGGCTCGGCCATTTCGGCTTCAACGTCGCCGACCTCGGCGCCGGCATGGACTTCTATGGCCGCCTGCTGGGCTTCCGCATCACCGACGAGCGCGACTTCTCGAAGGTGCCGGGCCGCGAGGAGATGGCCAGGCGCATGGCCGATCCGCGCATCGTCTTCATGACGCATGGTGCGGACCACCACGCCTTCCTGCTGGCGCACAAGACGCTGGGCGCAATCTTCGGCGACGACGCGGTGTCGAAGGACATCACGGTGAACCAGATCACCTGGCAGGTCGGCTCGATGGAGGAGGTGTTCCGCGCCGCCGACTACTTCCGCGAGCGCGACGTCGAGATCCGCCGCGTCGGGCGCGACATGCCGGGCAGCAACTGGCACACCTATATCCGAGATCCCGACGGCCACACCGTCGAGCTTTACTACGGCATGGAGCAGATCGGCTGGGATGGCCGCAGCAAGCCGGCGGACATGTACTATCGCGGTTTCCGCGAGGCGCCTGGCCTGCCGCAGATCTCCGAGGCCGAGGAAGTCCGCGACGCGCTCGCCAAGGGCATCGACATCCATTCCGGCTACGCCGTGCGCGACATCGGCGAGGGCGACCACGTGGTCGAGGGCGTGCGCCTGAAGCGGCCGTTCAAGATCACCAACATCGGACCGATGAGCCTGTTCGTCGCCGATGTCGCGGCCTCGACCGACTTCTACACCGAGGTGATGGGCTTCACCGTCACGGAGACCGTGGCCTGGCGCGGCCATCGCTGCGTCTTCCTGCGCAACGGCGCGGAGCATCACAGCCTGTCGCTGCTGCCCAAGGCGCTGCGCGCCGAGCTCGGCCTCAATCCCGAGACTTCGGTCGCATCGATGGGCTTGCAGGTCGGCAGCTACAGCCAGCTGCGCGAGGCCGCAGCCTGGCTCAAGGCGCAGGGCGCGCGCTTCACCACGGCGATCCCGCACGACCTGCATCCCGGCATCGACTACGCCGCGCATGTGCTCGATCCGGCGGGCCATTGCCTGATGCTCTACTACTACATGGAGCGCGTCGGCTGGGACGGCCGGCCGCGCCCCGCCGAATTGCGCCGCAAGGTCAATGGCGACTGGCCGCAGACCATCGAGCCGCTGTCGGACACCTATGCCGACCAGGCCTTCCAGGGGCCGCTGGGCTGACGACACAAGGACAAGAGTTGGGGGAGAGAACCATGCGACGGAAGCCAACCACACTTACCTTCCCCCGGAGGGGGAAGGTGGCGCGCGCAGCGCGACGGATGGGGGATGCCCCAACGACATCGGTGTTTGTCTTCGACATCCCCCATCCGCCCTGCGGGCACCTTCCCCCTCCGGGGGAAGGTAAGAGTGCGGTGTGGGCGACCGCGGGGGTGACACGACGAACGATGATGCTGGCGGCGCCGGCGCTTGTCGGGCTCGGCGCGACGGCGCGGGCGCAGGCCTGGCCGTCGCAGCCGATCCGCATCGTGCACGGCTACGCCGCCGGCTCGAACCCGGACACGATCGCGCGCCACATGGCGCCGGCGATGGGCGAGCTCCTCGGCACGACGATGATCGTCGATCCCAAGCCGGGCGCCGCCGAGCGGCTGGCGGCGACGCAGGTCGCCAAGCTGCCGCCCGACGGCTACACGCTCTACATGATGACTGGCGGCCAGGCGGTGGTCTCGGCCACCGATCCCGACCTGTCCTACAGGCTCGACAAGGATTTCGACTTCCTGTCGATCGTCACGCGCTTTCCCTTCAACTTCGTGGTTCCCGCCGATTCGCGCTTCAAGACCTTCAAGGACTACACCGACGAGGCCCGGCAGCGGCCGGGCAAGCTGACCTACGGCTCCTCCGGCATCGGCTCGACCCTGCACATGGCGATGGAGCTCTTGCGCGCGCAGATCGGCATCGACATCGTGCATGTGCCCTATCGCGGCGGGCTGGCGCAGCCGCTGGCCGACATGGGTACGGGCCAGCTCGACCTGCTGGTCTCGACGCTCACCAACAGCACGCAGCTGGTGCGCGCCGGCAAGCTGCGCAGCCTGGCGGTGACCTCAAAGGAGCGCTCGCGCTTCGAGCCCGGCATTCCGGCGGTGTCCGAGACGGTGCCTGGCTTCGACGTCGTGTCGTGGCTCGGCTTCACCACGCCGGCCGGCCTGCCGGCGCCGATCCGCGACAGGCTGGTGGCGGCGATCCAGAAGGTCGCCGGGCGGCCCGACATCAAGGGCAAGCTCGAGAATCTCGGCAACGACGTGCTGGCCGATGGTCCCGAGGCCTTCCGCTCGCGCGTCCTGGCGGACCTGGCGAAGTGGAAGCCGCTGGCGCACGCCGTGCGTTAGAGCGCAGACGGACTCACTCTGTCATTCCGAGCGCAGCGAGGAATCCAGGATGGCGCCTGGATTCCTCGCTGCGCTCGGAATGACAGCAGGTAGGATGGGACCAGAACGAGGAGATCAGGCGTCATGGCCAAGTACGGTATCGGACAACCCGTCCTGCGTTTCGAGGACCCAAGGCTGCTGCGCGGCGAGGGCCGCTACATCCATGACGTCAATTTGCCCGGCCAGGCTTACACGGTGCTGGTGCGATCGCCGCACGCGCACGCCAAGATCCGTTCGATCGACGTGAGCGCGGCGCGCCAGTCGCCCGGCGTGGTCGCCGTCTACACCGGTGCCGACTACGCCGCCGACAATCTCGGCATGCCCAGGGTCAACATGCCACGCAAGCGCGCCGACGGCTCGCCGATGTTCGCGCCGCCGCGCCCGGCGCTGTGCGTCGATCGCGTGCGCTATGTCGGCGATCCGGTGGCGATGGTGATCGCCGACACGCTGGCCCAGGCCAAGGACGCCGCCGAGCTGGTCGAGATCGACTACGAGCCGCTGCCGTCCTCGACCGACACCGGCACGACCACCGCGCCCGGCGCGCCGCCGGTCTATGACGAGTGCCCCGACAACGTCTCGCACATCATGGAGCGCGGCAACAAGGCGGCGACCGACGCGGCCTTCGCCAAGGCGGCGAGGATCATCCGCCGCCGTTACGTCGTCACCCGCGTGCACGCGCAGTACATGGAGCCGCGCGGCGCGCTCGGGAACTTCGACGCGCAGGAGAACCGCATGGTTCTCTATGCCGACGTGCAATACCCCCATCGCGTGCGCAACATGCTGGCGCAGTCGATCTTCAAGGTGCCCGAGGGCGACATGCGGGTGATCGCCGGCGACGTCGGCGGCGGCTTCGGCAGCAAGGGCTGGCAGTATGTCGAGCACCGCCTGACGGTCTGGGCGGCGCGCAAGCTGCGCCGGCCGGTGAAATGGACCTGCGAGCGCTCCGAGGCGGTGATGGCCGACGAGCATGGCCGCGACAACATCGGCGACATCGAGCTGGCGCTCGACGCCGACAACAAGTTCATCGGCCTGCGCCTGCACATGCTGGCCAATATCGGCGCCTATATCGGATCCGACCGCAACCTGCTCACCCCGTTCGGCCAGATCGGCACCGTGGTCGGCGTCTACAACATCCCGGCCGCCTACGTGCACATCACCGGCCTGCTGTCGAACACCAACCCGACCGCGCCCTATCGCGGCGCCGGCAGGCCCGAGGCGATCTACCTGATCGAGCGGCTGGTCGACGACGCCGCGCGCGAGCTGGGCATCGATCGCATCGAGCTGCGCCGCAAGAACATGCTGCCGGCCTCGGCGTTGCCCTATCAGTCGCCGCTGGGCCCCTACTACGATTGCGGCGAGTTCGAGCAGAACCTCGACATGGCGTTGAAGCTCGCCGACGTGCCGGGCTTCGAGGCGCGCAAGGCCCAGTCGAAGAAGCGCGGCATGCTGCGCGGCCTGGGCATCGTCAACGCCATCGAGCAGGCCGCCGGCACAGTGCAGCCGGAATACGCCGAGGTGCGCTTCACGCCCTCGGGCACCGCGCTGCTGCTGATGGGCACCAAGGCCCAGGGCCAGGGCCACGAGACCATGTACAAGCAGATCCTCAACGAGCGCCTGGGCATCGATCCCGCCGACGTGAAGTTCATCGACGGCGACACCGACCGCGTCGCCTTCGGCATGGGCACGATGGGCTCGCGCTCGACCGTGATCGGCGGCTCGGCCCTGTTCCTCGCCGCCGACAAGGTGATCGCCAAGGGCAAGCGGATCGCCGCGCACATGCTGGAGACGGGCGAGCAGGACATCGAGTTCGCCGACGGCGCCTTCACCGTCGCCGGCACCGACAAGAAGGTAGCGCTCAAGCAGGTGGCGCTGGCCGCCTTCCAGCCGGCGCGCATGCCCAAGGGCGAGGAGATGGGGCTGTACGAGCACGCAACCTACCTCTCGCCGCGTGACACCTACCCGAACGGCTGCCACGTCTGCGAGGTCGAGATCGATCCCGAGACCGGCCACGTCAGGCTCGACCGCTACGCCGTGGTCGACGATGTCGGCACGGTCATGAACCCCATCGGCCTGAAGGGCCAGATCCATGGCGGCGTGGCCCAAGGCGTCGGCCAGATCCTGATGGAGCGCGTGATGTGGGACCGCGAGAGCGGCCAGCTCTACACCGCGAGCTTCATGGACTACGCCATGCCCCGCGCCGACACGATCTGCAGCATGGAGATCAAGAGCAACCCGGTGCCGACCAAGTTCAATCCGCTGGGCGCCAAGGGCGCCGGCGAGGCCGGCACCGTGGGCGCCATGCCGGTGGTGATGAACGCCGTCATGGACGCGCTGAGCGAGGTGGGCGTGCGCGAGCTCGACATGCCCGCGACCAGCGACCGCGTCTGGGCGGCGATCCAGAAGGTGCAGCGCGCATAGGGCATGCCAACCATGTGGTTAGTGGGTAATCATTCGTGGTAGATTTTCCCGCCTGCGTGGTACCGCAGAAGGGGACGTCCGTTGGGGGAAGTCCAGCGCCTCGCCGCATTGTATCGCTACGACGTCGTCGGGTCGGAGCCTGAGCCGCAGTTCGACGCCATCGTCGCGCTGGCCGCGCGCGTGCTCGATGCGCCGATCGCGACGCTGGCCTTCCACGATTCAGACTACCTGTGGTTCAAGGCGCGCTACGGCCACGATCTTCCCGGCCTGCCGCGCGCCCAGGCGTTCTCCGAGACCGTCATCGCCAGCGGCCGGGTCGAGGTCATCCGTGACACGCTGGACGAGGCGCGCCTGCGCGAGGATCCGCAGGTTGCCGGCGGGCTGCGCGTGCGCTTCCACGCCGCGGCGCCGATCTTCTCCTCCGACCGCCAGCCGATCGGCACGATCGGCGTCTCCGATACGCGACCGCGTCCCGACCTTCCGGCCGACCGCGTCGCCAGCCTCGAGGCGCTGGCGCGGCTGGTCGAGTCGGAGCTCGAGATCCGCCTGCTGACGCGCTCGCTCAGGGACTCCGCAGAGCGCTATCGCGAGCTACTCGACCTTGCTTCCGACTGGACCTGGGAAACCGACGCCGAGCACCGCATCGTCTCCGACGTCGGCCGACGGCAGGCCGGCCCTGTTGTCAATCGCATCACCTATGGCCAGCGGCGCTGGGAGCTGCCCGGCGCGCGCGTCCTGCGCGGCGGCTGGCGCGACTATATCGCCAAGCTGGAGCGTCACGAGGAGTTCCGCGGCTTCGAGTATCAGGTACGGACCGAGGAGGACGGCGCGCGCGCCTTCCGCATCAGCGGCCGGCCGCGTTTCGACGCCGGCGGACGCTTTCTCGGCTACGGCGGCACGGCGTCGGACATCACCAAGCGCGTGCAGGCCGAGCAGGCGCTGCGCGAGAGCGAGACGACGTTTCGCGATCTGTTCGAGCGCCATCCCAGCCCGATGTTCGTCTACACCCGGCGCAGCCTGCGCATCCTCGCCGTCAACCACGCCGCCTGCTCGACCTATGGCTACCAGCCCAAGGAATTCCTCGCCCTGTCGATCCCCGACCTGCATCGGCCGGAAGAACGCGAGGACGTGGCACGCACCCTGCGCTCCTCGAAGGTCACGGCGCCCACCAGCAGGGGCATGCGCCATCTGACCAAGGATGGCCGGCGCCTCGACGTCATCGTCGACGCCGTGTCGGCGAAGTTCCGCGGCAAGGACGCGCGTCTCGTGCATGTACGCGACATCACCCGTCAGCGGCGCGCCGAGAAGCAGCTGGCCACCGCCGAGGCACGGCTGCGCGCGGCGCAGAAGCTCGAGGCGCTCGGCCAGCTCACCGGCGGCATCGCCCACGACTTCAACAACCTGCTGGCGGTGATCGTCGCCTGCCTCGAGGATCTGCGCGACACCGCCGACGCCAGCACCGGCGAGACCATCGACACCGCGATGAGCGCCGCCGATCGCGGCACGGCGCTGCTGCGCCAGATGCTGGCCTTCGCGCGCCGTCAGGAACTGGCGCCGGCGCGTAGCGATATCGGCGCCGTGGTGCGCCAGATCGACGGCATCCTCAGGACGTCGCTGCCCCGGGAAATCGGCCTGGCCATCGACATCGAGCCCGATCTGTGGCCCTGCATCGTCGATCCGACGCAGATCGAGACGGCGGCCCTGAACCTTGTCGTCAACGCGCGCGACGCGATCGACCGACAGGGCGAGATCGCCCTGCGCGTGTTCAATCGCGAGATCGCCGCCGGCGCGGCGGAGGCCGACTCGGAACTGCGCGCCGGACGCTGGGTGGCGTTGCAGGTGACCGATTCCGGCAGGGGCATGCCGGCCGACGTGCGCGACAAGGTCTTCGAGCCGTTCTTCACCACCAAGGCCGAGCGCGGCGGCACCGGGCTGGGGCTGAGCACCGTCTACGGCTTCGTCCACCAGTCCGGCGGCTTCATCACGCTGCGCAGCGCGCCGGGTCAGGGCACCACATTCTCGCTGCATTTCCCGGCGGTAACCGACGACCAGCCTTGACGGCACCCCTGGCACGGTGGATCGATGGGTATGCCATCAATAGGGGAAACGTCATGGCCAAGCGGCGCAGCATCGAGATCGACGGCTTCAAGCACAGCAACCCGATTCCCGGCGCCAGCATCGTCGGCAACCTGATGATGTCGAGCATCATCGCCGGCCGCGACCCCAAGACCGGCAAGCTGCCGGAGACGCTCGACGGCCAGCTCGCCTGCCTGTTTGGCCATGTGCGCGCTTTTGTCGAGGCCGCCGGCGGCACGCCCGAGGACATCGTGAAGCTGAACTTCTGGATCCGCGCGCCGCACAAGCGCGACGCCATCAATGCCGAGTGGGTCAAGATGTTCCCCGACGCGCATGCGCGGCCGGCGCGCCACACCCAGGCACTGGCCGGCGAGGGTGACGCGCTGGTGCAGTGCGACGTCACCGCCGTGATCGGCGCGAAGTAGCGTCATGCCGGCGCGCACGGGCGAGCAGTTCCTCAGGGGCCTGCGCGGCGCGCGCGAGGTCTGGGTCGACGGCCAGCGCGTGTCGGACGTCGTCGACCATCCGGCGCTGCGCGGCGCCGCGCACGCGCTGGCCGAGGTCTACGACCTGCAGCACCGCCACGCCGACGAATGCCTGATGCCGGATCCCGAGACCGGCGAGCCGATCGCGGTCAGCCACATGATCCCGCGCTCGCGCGCCGATCTCGACATCAGGCACAAGGCGCTGCGCCGCGTCGCCGAGTACTCCGTCGGCCTGATGGGTCGCACGCCCGACTACATGAACGTCACCTACGCGGGATTCGCCGGGCGGCCCGACGAATGGGGCGCGCACGGCAACGAGGGGGGCGCCGCGCGCCTGGTCGAGTACCAGAAGTTCCTGCGCCGCAATGATATCTCGCTCACGCATACGATCGTACAGCCGACCGTCGACAAGGCGATGGGCGACGCGCCGCAGGCCGGCAACCAGCAGGCGCTGCGCGTCGTCGGCCAGACTGAACAAGGCATCGTCGTGCGCGGCGCGCGCATCCTCGCCACCCTGGCGCCCTTCGCCGACGAGATCGCCGTCTATCCCGCCCTGCCGCTGCCGCCGGGCGCCGACGACTACGCGCTGTCCTTCTGCATCCCGATGTCGGCGCCGGGCCTGAAGTTCCTGTGCCGCGACAGCGTCAGCGCGGGCACCAGCCGCTTCGACCATCCGCTGTCGAGCCGCTTCGACGAGCAGGACGCCTTCGTGATCTTCGACGACGTCGAGGTGCCGCGCGAGCGCGTGTTCATCGACCGCAACCTGAATTCCTACAACACGGTGATGCGCTCGAGCTGGCCGGCCAACATCCAGCAGCAGACTATGATCCGCGCCGCGGTGAAGCTGGAGTTCGCCTGGGGCGTGGCGCTGCGCATGGCCGAGGCGATCAACGCCGTCGATCCCAATACCCAGCAGATGATCGGCGAGATCTGGACATACGCCGAGTTCACGCGCGCCGCGGTGCTGGCGGCCGAAGCCGGCGCGCGCGAATGGGGCGCCGGCCTGTGGACCTGCGACCAGCGCCCGCTGCACGCGCTGCGCGCCACCCTGCCGCTGTGGTTCCCGCGCGTGAACGAGATCATCCGCCTGATCGGCTCGCACAATCTCTTCGCCGCGCCGACGGCGGCGCAGTTCGCCGACAAGGCGCTGCGGCCGCTGATCGACCAGTACCTGCCCGGCGCCAAGGGCATGGCGGCGGAGCAGCGCGCACGCATCTTCCGGCTGGCCTGGGACTACACCGGCAGCGCGCTGGCCAGTCGCAACGAGCAGTACGAGCGCTTCTACCTGGCGTCGTCGGCGCGCAATCTCGCGCGCCACCTGGCGTTCACCGACCGCACAAACGCCGACCGCCTGGTCGACCGCTTCCTCAACGAGCCGATCTAGTCGCCGTCATCCCGTCAACTCGGTGTCATCCCGAGCGTAGCGAGGGATCCTTTAGCGAACCCAAGATCCCTCGCTCCGCTCGGGATGACAGAGTGGCTACGTCAGGAACACGCCGCCATTGACGTGGATGGTCTGGCCGGTGGTGTAGGCGCCCTCCGGTCCGACGAGATAGCGTACGGTGGCGGCGATCTCCTCGACCGTGCCCTTGCGGCCCAGCGGCACTGCGCGATCGTCGCTCGGCCGCGCGCCCGCCGATGCACCGCGTGTCGTGTCGATGGCGCCCGGTGCCACGCAGTTGAACGTCACCCTCTTCGGCGCCAGCTCGATCGCCAGCGCGCGCATCAGGCCCTCGAGCCCGGCTTTCGATGCCGAGACGTGGCAGCGATTGGGCGTGCCGACATGGGTCGAGATGCCCGACATGGCGACGAAGGCGCCGCCGCCGCGCGCGATCATCGACGGCACCGTCGCCTTGGCAAGGATGAAGGCGCCGTCGAGCGCCACCGACAGGATCTCGCGCCACTCCGCCAGCTGCATATCGAGGAACGGCGTCTGGCGGCGCAGGCCGGCATTGCTGACGACGATGTCGAGCCCACCCATCTGCGCGATCACGCCCGCCATCATCTGCTCGACCGCGCGCGCGTCGGACACGTCGCCCATCGCCGCCATCGCCTTGCCGCCCGCCGCCGTGATCTCGCCCACGACCGCATCGACGATCGGTCGGTCGGATCGCCCGTTGACGACGATCGCCGCACCATCGGCGGCGAGTTTCAGCGCGATCGCCCTGCCGATGTTCTTGCCCGCGCCGGTGATGAGCGCGACCTTGCCGTCCAGCGGCTTCGTCATGGTTTCCCCCCTGCGACGAGACGGGCCGCCAGCGCCGGGGAAAGGCCGATGCTGCCGACCGAAGGTGTTTGCGCGAGACTGCCGCGCGTGGCCTTGCCGACGCCCAGCCCGCAGAGCGTCAGCGCCTGACCGATCGCGGCCAGCACGCCATCGACCAGCGGCACCGGCACGCGCTCGCGCAGGCGATCGGCCAGCCCGGCGAGGCCAGCGCCGCCCAGGACCACCACGTCGGCGCCGTCGTCGACCGCGGCGACACAGGACTGCGCCAACAGCGCCAGCGCGCCTTCGGGATCACGCGCGATGTCGGCGCCCGTGGGCGCCACGGTGCGGATCGCGGCGACGCGGTCGGCCAGGCCGCGCGCGGCGACGAACTCGCGCAGCATCGGGCCCCAGCGCTCGCCGCCGGTGACGATGCCGATCCGCGCGCCGAGCTGTGCCGCGACCATCAGCGAGGCATCGGCCATGCCGACCACCGGCACCGGGCAGATCTCGCGCAAGCCGTCGAGGCCGGGATCGCCGAAGCAGGCCAGCACCACTGCGTCGAACTCGCCCGGCGCATTGGCCCAGGCATCGAGCGCGGCATGGCCGGCGATGGCGTAGGCGGCGCGGCTGGCGATGTAGGCGGCGCCAAAGCGGCCGGTGACGCCGACCAGCTCGACCTCGTCACTGAGACCCGCGCGGGCGACGGCGAGGACCTTGTCGGTCATCGCCTGCGTCGTGTTGGGATTGATCAGCAGCAGGCGCATCAGCCGAGCTCGAAGGTGGTGACGCCGAACAGGCCGGCGGCGTCGATGTCGGGATCGGCGCCGGTGTACATGCGCGCCGTCTCGAAAGACGGCACCATGCCCAGCGACTCCGCCAGATGCACCGCCCGGGCGTTGGTCTCCGGCACGTCGAGCGCCACGACGCCCGGGCCGGCGCGCTCGCACAGGGCGCCGACCAGCGCGGCGGCAATGGCGGCATCGGTGGCATAGAGCGGGCCGATCTTGAAGCCTTCGCGGCAGGGTCGGATCACGCCCAGACCATGCATCGTACCGTCGCGGATCGCCGCCAGCGCGACATGGCCCGGCGCGGCGATCCAGTAGGCAAGAAAGCCGTCGCGCGGCGCCGGGAAGAAACGTCGGTCGTATGCGGCGAGCCGCGTGAAGGGCAGCGCCCTGGCGTCGGCGAAGGTCACGCCCGGCGGCGGCAGGCCGCGCGCCGCGGCCACGCCCTGATAGCGGATATTGCGCCAGGCCAGCCGGAAGCCTGACTTGTGGTAGTTGTCCTGCTGCGCCGGCACGCCGTCGAGTCCGATGTTGCGGCCGGCGAGATGCGCCATGCCGGCATTCCAGATCCGGATGCCGTGGCCTTTGCCGCGCGCCTGCGGCGTCGTGATGTAGAAGCCGAGGAAGCCGAAGTCACCGCCATAGCGCACGACCGACACGCAGCCCGCCGGCTCGCCATCGAGGATGCCGACGAGGAAGCCCTGCGGATCGGCGATCTGGAAGGCGCGCGCGTCGTCGAGGCCGGGATTCCAGCCCTCGGCGGCGGCCCAGTCGAGGGCACGCGCCAGATCGGTCGCGGCCATGACGCGGATCTCGAACGACTTCGGCATGGCGCGAGGCTAAGCGAGGATCACCACCGCGTCGACTCGCCGCCCGCCGGCACGCGCGCAATGTTCACTGTGACATCGCCGAACGTCACGCTCGTGCCGGCGGTGATCGGCACCGGCTGACCGGGCGTCAGGCGGCGACCGGCGATGATGGTGCCGTTGGTCGAACCGAGGTCCTCGACCGACAGCGTCTCGCCCGAGAGCTGGCGCAGGCGGAAATGGCGACGCGACACGCTGATGTCGTCGATCGTCAGGTGGCACTGCTCGGGCACACGGCCGACGATGATGCCCTCGGCCGTGGCCAGGGCGGCGGCGTCCAGGGTCACGTCGATCGGCCCGCCATTGCGCCGCCGCCCGACCACGCGCCAGCGCTCGCGCACGATCTGAGTGCGCACGTGGCCGGCGGCGTCGACGACGATCTCGTAGACCCGCACCGGGCGAGCGATGTTCTTCAGCGACAGCTCGCCACGGTCGGTGAAGGTGAAGCCCAGCGGCTCGCCCATCTCCTGGCGCACCACCGCCGACACGAAGATGGTGCCCGGCGAGGCCAGCGACTGCAGGCGCGCGGCGACATTGACGGCGGTGCCGAAGATGTTGGTGCCGTCGACCCGCACCTCGCCGCGGTTGATGCCGATGCGGAACGTCAGGCGCCGCTCGGCCGGCACCTCGCGCTGGCGCCAGGCGAGGTCCGCCTGGATCTCCATGGCGCAGCGGATCGCCTGCGGGGTGGTGTCGAACTCGACCAGAAAGGCGTCGCCGGCGGTGTTGACCAGCCGGCCGCTGCCACGCTCGATGGCCGGTTCCCAGACCTGGGTCTGGGCCCATTTCACGGCTGCGACGGTCGTGGTTTCGGCCGCCTCCATCATCCGGCTGAAGCCGACGAGGTCGCCGTGCAGCAGAGTGGACAGACGGCGGATCAACGGCGTGGCGTCCGGTGCGGAAAATGGCAGGCAATTGTCTTACCACTCGCCGATTCCCAACGCTAGAAAACCGGAGACGCGGCATGTACTCTTGGCGGCGTCCCGGCTCGGTCGGGTGGCGGCAGGCGCCGTCCCCGCCGGAGAGCGGGCCGGGACACGATCGGATGAGCGGGACCACAAACGACGAATTGCCACGCGGTACGCCGCTGGTGACCGTCCATGGACGGCGCCGGGGGCATGTCGAGAACCTCCTGGGGGCTGGCGGCCAGGGCGCGGTCTATGCCGTCGCCATTGAGGGCACGCGCTTTGCTCTGAAGTGGTACCACGACGATATCGCCTCGATCGACCGCACCCTGCGGGCGCGGCTGTCGCGCGCCATCGGCATCGGCCCGCCGACCGACCGCTTCCTGTGGCCCATCGACCTGGTCGAGATCGCCGGCTCCAACAGCTTTGGCTACGTCATGCCGCTGCGCGACGGCGACTACAACGGCATGCGCGACCTGATCGCACGGCCGCCCAAGCGCATCGACCTGCCGCTCTCGAAGCGCGTCATGGTCTGCCTGCGCATCGCCCAGAACTTCCTCGAGCTGCACGCGCGCGGCTTTTGCTACCAGGACATCAATTTCGGCAACATCTTCTTTCACACCAATACCGGCGACATCCTGATCTGCGACAACGACAACGTCGACATCGACGGCATGGACGCTGCCGTGTTTGGCACGCGCAAGTTCATGGCGCCGGAGGTCGTGCGACGCGAGACCCTGCCCAGCACCAAGACCGACCTGTTCTCCATGGCGGTGCTGTTCTTCTACATCATCCATAGTTGGCACCCGCTCGACGGGCGGCGCGAGAACGAGGTCCAGATCATGGACTCAAGCGCCGAGACCAGCCTGTACGGCCGCAACCCGGTGTTCATCTTCGATCCGCAGGACCAGTCGAACGGGCCGGTGCCGGGCGTGCACGACGCCATCGTCGCGCGCTGGAACTCGCTCACGCCGGCGATCCGCTCGCTGTTCACCCGCTCGTTCACCGTCGGCCTTCGGCAACCCGGCGAGCGCGTGCTGGAGCCGGAGTGGCGGACCAATTTCGCCCGCATGGTCGATGGCTGCGTCACCTGCCAGCATTGTGGCTACGACCAGGCACCGCGCCAGGGCGTCAAGGGCCAGACCCTGATGCCCACCGTCTGCGTCGCCTGCGGCCGGCCGATGGCGCTGCCGCCGGTGCTGCTGATCGGCCGCGACACCATCACGCTGGCGCCCGGGGTCGGCGTCGCCATCCACCACATCGATCCCGACCGCCCGGTCGATTTTGCCACCATGGCCGGCGTGGTCGAGGAGCACCCCACCAACAAGGGCGTGTGGGGCCTGCGCAACCTGATGCGCAATGCCTGGAAGGTCACCCTGGGCGACGGATCGGCGGTCACGGTCGATCCCGGCCGCGCGGTGCGAATCATGGACGAAACGACGGTCGATTTCGGCCGCCGCACCGGCCGTTTCGTCACCGGCGACACCAGTGTGGTGGCGCGGGAGCGCACGCAATGAGCCTGGCCAACGGGGTATGGGCGGCCGGCGGCTCGACGGTGCGCGGCGCCTCGCATGCGCGCCGCGACATGCCCAACCAGGACGCGCTCGCCTGGGCGCCGGCGGGCAGCGGCGGCCAGCCGACGCTGGATGCCGAGGCCTTCATCGCCGCCGTAGCCGACGGCCACGGCGCGCCGGCCTACGACCGCTCCGACATCGGCTCGCGGATCGCGGTGAACTGCGCCATCGAGGCGCTGCGCCGCTTCGTCGGCGGCGGCAGCAGCGAGGGCGTGGTCGAGGAGATCCTCGGCCGCTGGCGCGAGGCGGTGGCCGCCGACCACCAGGCCCGTGCCCAGGATAGCGGCTGGGTCGAGGCCGGCCACGACGTGCTGACGCCCTATGGCTGCACCCTGGCCGCGGTGGCGATGGCGCCCTCCCGGCTCCTGGTGCTGCAGATCGGCGACAGCGACGTGCTGTTCGGCTATCCCGACGGCCGCATCGAACGACCCCTGCCGGTCGACCAGGGGCTGATCGGCGAGCAGACCTATTCACTCTGCGCCCAGGACGCCGCGCAGCGATTTCGCGTCCGGGCCATGGCCGCCGACGGGGCGCCGAACTGGCCGGATTTCGTCATGCTGTCGACAGACGGCGTGGCCAAGTCGTTCGCCGACGAGAAGGCCTTCCTGGCCATCGGCCGGCAGTATCGCGACACCGTCCGGAAGGTCGGGCTGCCCGAGGTCATCGGCAGGCTCGACGACTGGCTGGCCGAGGTCTCGCGCCGCGGCAGCGGCGACGATGTCACGCTGTGCCTTGCCAATCGGACCGCCGGCGGCGGGTCGGCGACTGACGACGACAGCGACTGGTAGCCATCACGACGATGATCGTCCATCATTGCCGTCGAAACGGGAGCAGCCGATGACCGGCAACAACATGATGCCGCCGGTGCCGCGGGACCACGACGAGGCCTCGTTCTCGGAGATCGTCCCGATCCGGTCGAGCAAGATCAAGCTGTGGAAGAGCCCGCTCTTCATCTTCGGCATGGTGACGGCCGTCGTTACGGTCGCGCTGTTCGGCCTGATGCGAGAGCTGCTCAATTCCCAGTCGCTGCCGCAGGCGCGCGCCGCCTTCGGCCAGCTCAGCATGGTGGTGACGTTCTACATCCTGCTGATGACCGTGGTCGCGATGATGGTCTATTCGCGCAGCGACCGGCGCATCTGGTACCTAGCCTTCCCGGTCTTCGTGCTGGCGCTGATCCTGATGACGCCGCTGGGCGCACCGTTCTTCTTCTTCTTCCGTACTATCCTGCCCGGCGGCCCGGGCATGCTCGGCGCCAAGGACTTCCCCACCGTCTTCGTCGGCATGTTCTTCGCCGCCGGCCTGATGGAAGAACTGATGAAGGGCGTGCCGATCCTGATCGGCGCAGCGCTGACCATCTGGGGCATCAAGCTGCGCCAGACGCTGTCGCCCACGCTTTACGACCTCTTGCGCGTGCGCGGGCCGCTCGACGCCATCCTGATGGCGCTGGGCTCGGGCGCCGCCTTCGTGTTCATCGAGACCTGGGGCCAGTACGTGCCCAACATCGTCAATGAGGTGCTCAGGGGCAGCGGCGGCAAGGAAGTGCTGGGCGCCTTCGGCGTCGGCCTGATGCTGCTGCTGCCGCGCGTCTTCAACGCGCTGGCCGGTCATATCGGCTACGCCATCGTCTTCGCCTACTTCATCGGCTTGGCCGTGATCCGGCCCAAAGGCGCGATCAAGCTGCTCGCCATTGGCTGGGTGACCGCCTCGGTGCTGCACGCGCTGTGGAATTCGATCGCCCATGTCCATCCGATGCTGCAGTACGTGATCGCGATCCTCACGGTGATCGCGATGATCGCTTGCCTGCTGAAAGCGCGCGAGATCGAGACCAGCATCTTCGGCCGCGGCGGCACCGATGGCGGCGGCTCGATCGTCGTCGGCGCCCCGGGCGCCGGCCCGATGCCGCCGCGTCCGTCCTACGTGCCGCCGCCGATGGGCGCGCCGCCGCCGCCGGCAGCGCCGGCCTGGGCGCCCGCGGGTCCGTTAGTTCACTGCCGCCGATGGCCGCCGCGCCGCCTCCTCGCCACCGCCCGCCGCGGCGCCGGGCGGCGCTGGCCAGCGGCCCGCTCAGCCCCGCCGGTGCGCCGCCCCCAGCCGCGCCGATGCCGCAGCCCATGGCGCCACCGCAGCCCATGGCACCGCAGCCGGTGGCGCAGACCGTCGCCAACGTTCCCCTGGCGCTCAATGTCGCCGGCGTGAACATGCCGCTGACGCCGGGCGCGCGGCTGGACCTGTCGCTGGTCCCCTCGCTGGCCGGACACGGCAATGGCGTGGTCGGCGAGGTCACGGTGCATCCGCGCAATCCCGGGGTGATCGGCCTGAAGAATCTCGGCGCCGGCACCTGGTATGTGCGCATGCGCGACAACTCGGTGCAGCCGGTCGAGCCCAACAAGAACGTGCGCCTTGTGCCCGGCACGGCGATCGACTTCGGCGGCGGCATCCTTGGCACGGTGACGGGCTGATGGCGATCGACCTCCCCAATCTCGGGCAGACCGCGCTGGTCCGCCGCCAGCTCCAGGTGATCCTGGCGCTGGACTGCTCGGGCTCGATGACCGGCGACAAGATCGCCTCGCTGAACTACGCGATGCGCGCCGCCATCCCCGAGATGCGCGCCGCCGCCGCCGACAATCCCGAGACCGACCTGATGGTGCGCGTGCTGCGCTTCGCCTCGGGTGCGCAGTGGCACGTGCCCGACCCGACCCTGGTCGACGAGCTCGAATGGACCGACCTCGCGGCCGGCGGCGAGACGCATATGGGCGAGGCGCTGTGCGCCATCGCCGACATCCTCGATCCCGATCACATGCCCGGACGGCAGCTGCCGCCGGTGATTGTGCTGGTGTCCGACGGCCAGCCCTCCGACGAGTTCGACGTCGGCATGAAGCGGCTGCTGGCTGCGCCCTACGGCCAGCGCGCGCTGCGCGTTGCGGTGGCCATCGGCGGCGACGCCGACATCGAGATCCTCGAGCGCTTCATCGCCCATCCCGATTTCAAGCCGCTGCGCGCCAACAACGCGCAGGACCTGGTCAACCGCATCAAGTGGGCGACCACGGTGCCGGTGAAGTCGGTCTCGCAGTCGACCAACGCGCCCGATCCGGTGACCGTGCTGGCGCGCGACGCGGAGCGCCAGAAGAAGACCGCAAGCGACGTCGTCTGGTGAGCGCCGCGCCGGAAACATCGCCATGAGCGCCGATCCTCAACGGATCGTGGCCCTGTTCGCCGACGCCCGGCAGCGCTTCGGCGAGGCGGTGCTCAGCGATCCGCGCCGACTCGTGCCGATGCTGTCGGACCAGGCGCCCGACATGCGCGGCGCGATCAAGGCGGCTGCCGCGGCGCTGGCTCTGGGGGCGATGGACCGGCTGCGCGCCAGCCGCGATCCCGCCGGCGACATGCAGCGCATCGCCCAGGAGGTCGCCGCCGCCGAGAGTGTCAGCCCGCACGACGCCATGGCCGGCGTGCATGTCGCCGCCCAGCTCGGTGCCATGTTCGCGCCGGCGCCCGCCCCGCCGCCGGTCATGCCGGCGATGCCCACGCCGCGGGCCCAGCCGAGCGGGCAGACCGAATGGGTCGGCGTATCGAGCGCCGTAGGCGGGCCGGGCGCGCCCGCGCCCCCGACCGCCACAGCCTCGCCGCCGCAGCAACCCTATCCGTCCTTGCCGCAAGCGCCGCTGGCGCGCAGCAGCACCGGCCTCAAATGGGCAATCGGCGTCATCGGGGTGATCGTGGCGATCAGTGCCTACCATTTGGGCCGCGGCGGCGGCGGACAGGACGAACCACCGCCGCAAAGCCCGCCGCAACAGCAGCCGCCCCACGCCGGACCGCCACCCCAGCAGCGTCCGCCACAGGGTCAGCCGCCGCAGGGCCGGCAGCCACCACATCAGGGCGGCAACCTGCCGACGATCGCTTCGCCCGACAGCGGTCAGCTGCCGGCACTGCGGGGGCAGGACAGTGGCCAGGCCTGGGTCTTCGAGTTCCTGGCCCCGGCCGGCCAGCAGCCTTTGCGGGTGATGGTCGCCGTCTCCAAGCAGCAGGGCTGGGGCGTCGGCCTGATGGCGGTGGCGTCGATGGGTGCCAACGAGCCGGAGAGCATCTCCATGCCCGGCCCCTTCCAGCTCGGTCGCGAGGGCAACGAGGTATTCCGCGTGCTGAAGCCGCAATGGCAGCGTGACGGGCTGAATGTCGGTGGCGTCTGCGCCGTTTTCATCGGCAGCGGCGGCGGCCAGGACGTCCAGCTGCAAAGCAGCCGACTGTGCATCCTCTCCGACAATTGTCAGCGCATCGTCGGCTGCGGGATCGTGCAATGATGCCGACGCGCCGAATCGATTGCCCCCGCCTTCCGTTCGCCACGCTGGCGCGGTAGAGAACGTCATGGCCGACGACCACTACGACGCGATTGCCAAGGTTCTGGCGGAGCTGCCGGGCCGCTTCGGCGCCAACGTCTTCAGCGACCGCCGCCGCGTCGTGTCGGTGCTCTCCGACCGGGTGCCCGAGGCGCGGCGCGAGATCCGCGTCATCGGCAGCTGCATCGATGACGGCATATTCGACGCGCTCGCCTCGACGCGGCCCGACCAGGTGGTGTTCGAGATCGATCGTCTGGCAGCGCGAATCGAGGGCAATCTCGGCATCCGCAAGGATATCGCGCTGCCCGTCGTGCGTGCCTGCGCCCACGGGCTGGGCCGCGGTCCGCTGCCCTCGGCCTATGGCGACGCGGCACCCTCAGGGGCGATGCCGCCCACGCCGGCCGATTCCAGCGACGGCTGGGTCGGCGTCTCGGAACCGGTGCAGCAGCGGCCGCCGGGCGTCAGCCAGCCCGGCGCGCAGCAGGGCTCCTGGGTCAATCCGCCCAGCGCCTATCCGCCCCAAGGCCCGGCATCGCAGGGGAACTTCGGCCAACCGCAGGGTTACGCCACCGGGCCGACATCGCAGGGCAATTACGGCCAGGCGCCGTCACAGGGCTATGTGCCGGCAGGCACCCACGCACCGGCGGGAACCTATGTGCCGACCGGCTCCGGCGGCGCCACCGCCGCCAGTACCAGCCGGCGCAACGCGATCATCCTCGCCGTGGTCGGCGGCGTGGTGCTGCTGCTCGTGGCGCTGTTCGTGATCGGCACCATCATCACGGATCCCGATCCGAAGCCCGACCCCAAGCCGGACCCCAAGCCGCACGTCGATCCGAAGCCCGATCCCCAACCCGACCCCAGACGTGTGGATCCGAAGCCAGATCCCCAGCCCGACCCCAGGCGCGTGGATCCCAGGCCCGATCCGAGGCCCGATCCCCGACCAGATCCCCGGCCCGACCCCAAGCCGGACCCGGGCAAGGTGGTGACCCAGCCCGAGCCGGCGGACCCGCAGCCCAAGACCCAGCCACAACCGCAGCCACAACCCCAGCCGCAGCCACAGCCGCCCGGCAGCCGCATCTACGGCGATGAGACGCGCGATTTCGGCGTGCCGGCGCAGAACACCCTGCAGAGCAATGTCGGCAGCCCGACGCCCAACGCCATACCGGTGGGCAAGATCATCTCGACCGTGCTGCTCGAGGAGGAGATCCGCAAGGGCACGCAGTTCCTGCTGGTCGACGTGCTCGAGGGCCAGCACGCACAGACCATCGTCAAGGCACGCTACATCCCCTATGGCGGCCGCGGCGGCACGTTCAACGACCAGGTGCAGACGGCGCTCTCCAACGAGCTCAATCAGCTCACCAATGGGCGCAAGGACTTTCCGATCGTCTTCTTCTGCTACGGCGTGCAGTGCTGGGAGTCCTACAACGCCGTGCTGCGCGCCTGGAACGCCGGCTACCGCAACGTCTACTGGTATCGCGGCGGCCTGCAGGCCTGGCAGCAGGCGGGCTTTCCGATGATGCCGACGCCGGCAGCGCGCTGAACTCGATCACACTGTCATCCCGAGCGCAGCGAAGGATCCAGGCAAGCCCTGGACCCGCGTTGCGCTCGGGATGACAGTGACCAGCGGGATTACGGCGCCGGCTTCAGCCCCAGCGACTTAAGGTAGCTCCAGCGGATCGTGCCGTTGGCGAAGCGCGTGCCTTCGAGATACTGGCCGAGCGCGTCATAGAGCCGCTCGCGCGGCACCGGCAGCGGATCGTTCCATCGCGCGCGCGGCCGGTCGGCGACGGCGACGACATGGTGCCAGTCGGCGGGCCGCGGGATCGACACGATGGTCGAGGGCGTGTCGAGGTTCTTGTAGGTCCAGAAGCTCCAGCCGATGCCGTGGCGCTCCAGCAGGATGCGGAACGCCTCGTTCCATTCGTCGGTGAACTCGCCGGTCTCGCCGATGAACAGCGGCACGTCGTGGCGCGCGGCGAAGTTCAGGTGGCGCTGGATCGAGTCGCGCCGGGTGCTGGCCCAGAAGCTGTGGAAGGTGTAAGCGAGGTTGGCCGTCCATGGCGCGCCGAACATGTCGAAAGTCGAGCTCCACTGGCCGCCGGCGATGAAGATGATGCGGTGCGGATCGACCGAGCGGATCGCCGCGGTGACCTCGCGGTAGAACGGCTCGAGCTTGGGGTTTAGCCACGCCGTGTCGTGGTAGGGCGCGATCGGCTCGTTGAGCAGGTCGTAGCCGAGGATCGCCGGCTCCTTGCTGTAGCGCGCCGCGATGTGGCGCCACAAAGCCAGGGTCCGGCGGCGATGCTCCGGCACGTAGAACATCAGCGGATAGCCCGGCCCGTCGTCGTGGTTGATGCCGGTCTGGCCGCCGGGCGCGGCGTGGATGTCGAGCACGACATAAAGACCATGCACCCGGGCCCAGCCGACGGCGCGGTCGAGCAGCGCGTAGCCGTCGCCCTCGAAGCGCTCGCCGCGCATGAAGTGCTTGTGGTGCAGCGGGATGCGCACCAGGTTGAAGCCGACCGACTTGATGAAGGCGAAATCGTCCTCGCCGATGTAGCTGTCGCGAAAGCTGCGCCAGAAGCGCTGCGCCGCCTCTGGCCCGACCAGGCGCTCGATTGCGCCCTCGATCTGGCGCGGCGACTTGGCGCGCTCGAACTTGAACATGTAGCCCTCGGGCATCAGCCAGTTGCCGAGGTTGATGCCCTTGAGCTGGATCGCCTTGCCGTCGGGGCCGACGAAGCGCTTGCCCTCGACGCGCACAAAGCCCGGATCGGCCGCCACCGCGGGCAGCGACAGCGCGACAAGGATCAGCAACAGGGCGAACCGGAGCATCGCGCGACACTAGCAGTCGGCGCGCGTTTGCCCCACCCTGCGACGCGATGAACCGGCCGGGGGTGGAATGACGGGCCTGCTGTACTGCGCCGCGCTGCTGGCGCTTGCCGTCGCTCTGCTCATCATCCTCACCGGGCGCCTGCGATTGCACGCCACCCTGGCGCTGGCCGGGCTGGTCGTCGCCTATGGCTTCGCCGCCGACATGACCATCAGCTCGATCGGCCGCACCTTCAGCATCGGCTTCGTGCACACGCTCGACCAGGTCGGGCTGGTGCTGCTGGGCGGCATCGTCGCCGCCGTCTTCGTCGAGCGCTCCGGCGCGGCGGTGCGCATCGCCGCCGCGCTGGCGCGGCGAGGCGCGTCGTCACGCATCGCTGTGCCGATCGGCCTGGTCGCCGGCACCGGTGCCTCGCCGACGGCGGCGCTGGCGCTGGCGCTGCCGCTGGTGCGCGCGCTGCGCGGCCGCTCGGGACTGGTGCTGTCGCTGTCGCTGCTGGCGTCCTTCGCCCTGGTGCCGCCCTCGCCCATCGCCATCGCCGGATCGGCGGTGCTCGGCGCCGACGCCATGACCGTCTTCATCGTCGGCGCGCCGCTGGCGATCGTCGTCGCCATGGCCGGCTGGCTCTATGCCGGCCGGGCGCTGCCCAGGGTGGACGACAGCGACGCCGAGATCACCACCGAGCCGATGCACGCACGCGACCTGCTCGCCGTCGTCCTGCCGGTGCTGGTGCCGCTCGCGCTGCTGATCGTGCAATCGGTGGCGCAGATACCCAGCGAGCCGCTGGGCCGCGGCGGCATGCGCGAGCTGTTCACCGGCATCAGCCGGCCGCTGATGCTGATGGTTCTCGCCGCCGGACTGGCACTGCTGCTGGTCGGACGCTGGGACGCCGCGGCGCTATCGGAGCGCGGCTGGGCCGGCGAGGCGATCACCGCGGCCGCCGGGGCGTTGATGGTGATGGGCGCTGCCGGCGGCTTCGGCCGCGTGCTCGACGAGACCGGCGCCGCCGAGCTGCTGGGCGAGGCGCTGTCGCTGAAGCGCTGGGGCGTGCTGACGCCGTTTCTCGTCGCGGCGATCGTCAAGACCATGCTGGGCTCGTCGCTGACCGCGACGCTCACCACCGCGGGCATGATCGAGCCGCTGCTGCCGGCCCTGGGCCTCGACGCGCCGACCGGCCGGGCCCTGGCTGTCGCTGCGATCGGCGCCGGCGCGATGACGGTGAGCCATATCAACGATGCGCATTTCTGGCTCACCGCCCACGCCCAGCGAATCACGCCGGCGCGAGCATTGCTTGCCTTCTCGGGAGGAACCGCGGCGCAGGGCGTCCTGGCGATCGCGATCCTGCTGATCCTCTCGAAAGTGCTACTCTAACTCACCGTCGTCCTGAGCGCAGCGAAGGACCTGGCGGTACTGCGGCCAGATGGAAGCGTCGTAGTTGATCACGCCACCGCGAGGTCCTTCGCTGCGCTCAGGACGACGGCGGGCATTTAACCCGCCAGTTCCTCGCGCAAAGTCTCGAGCTCCAGCCACTCGTCCTCGGCGGCCGTCAGCGCGGCCTGCATGGTTGAAAGCGTCGTCATCGCCGTGTTGAACGCCGCCGGGTCGCGCGCGTAGAGCGTCGCATCGGCGAGCCTGGTGTTCAGCGCGGCGATCTCGGCCTGCAGGGTCTCGATGCGATGCGGCAGCTCGTCGAGCGCGCGCTGCTGCTTGTAGCTGAGCTTGCGGCGGCTTTCGCCGCGCGGCGGCGTGGCCTCGACGCGTGCCGCGGGGCGCATGACCGGCGCCTCCTTGGGCGGCGGCCGTTGCAGCAGGTAGTCGCTGTAGCCGCCGGCATACTCGATCGCCGTGCCGTCGCCCTCCATGGCGATGGTCGAGGTCACCAGGCGATCGAGGAAGTCGCGGTCGTGGCTGACCAGCAGCACCGTGCCGTCGTACTCGGCCAGCGTCTCCTGCAGCAGGTCCAGCGTATCGGCGTCGAGATCGTTGGTCGGCTCGTCGAGCACCAGCAGGTTGGACGGCGCCGCCAGCGCCTTGGCCAGCAGCAGCCGGTTGCGCTCGCCGCCGCTCAAGGTGCCGACCGGCTGGCGCGCCTGGTCGTCGCGGAACAGGAACTCGCGCAGATAGCTCATCACGTGCAGCGGCCGGCCGCGCACCATCACGTGATCGTTGACGTCGGCCAGGGCTTTCCATGGCGTGCTTGCCGGATCGAGCTGCACGCGGCGCTGGTCGATCACCACAGGCATCAGGTTGACGCCCAGTCGCACGGTGCCGGTATCCGGCGCCAGCTCGCCGATCAGCATGCGCAGCAGCGTCGTCTTGCCGGCGCCGTTGCGGCCAATCAGGCCGACGCGATGGCCGCGCAGGATGCGCGTCGAGAAGCTGGCCACGATCAGCCGCTCGCCGAAGCGCTTGGAGATGCCCCGGGCCTCGATGGCGAGCGTGCCGCCCTGCTCCGCCGTGCCGGCTTCCATCTTCACCCGGCCGGTCTGCGCGATCTGCGTGCGCCGCAACTCGCGCAACGCCTTGAGCTGGCGCAGGCGGCCTTCGTTGCGCGTGCGCCGCGCGCGGATGCTCTTGCCGGCCCAGACCGTCTCGCGCTCGATCAGCCGGTCGAGCTTGTGCCGCTCGGTCTCCTCGCGCTCGAGGATCGCGTCGGACCATGCCTCGAACCTGTCGAAGCCCTCGTCGAGCCGGCGCACCACGCCGCGATCGAGCCACAGCACCGCCTTCGCCAGCCGCGACAGGAATCGCCGGTCATGACTGATCAGGACATAGCCGCCGCGCCAGGCCTCGAGCTTCGCCTCGAGCCATTCGATGGTCGGCAGGTCGAGATGGTTGGTCGGCTCGTCGAGCAGCAGGATGTCGGGCTCGGCGACCAGCACCCGCGCCAGCGCCGCGCGCCGCGCCTCGCCGCCGGACAGGCTCGCCGGCAGCGCCTGACCGTCGAGCCGCAGCTCGTCGAGCACCGTGGCGACGCGGTGATCGTCAGGACCATGTGCGTCGGCGAGGCCTGATGCGACGTAGTGCGCCACCGAGGCGTGCGCCGAGAGGTCGGGCTCCTGCGGCAGGGTGGCGACGCGCGCACCGGGCTGGATGAAGCGCTCGCCGGAATCGGCCTGGATCTCGCCCGCCAGCAGGCTCAGCAGGGTCGACTTGCCGGCGCCATTGCGGCCAACCAGGCACAGCCGCTCGCCGCGGCCGACACCCAGCGAGGCGCCGTCGAGGATGACCTGATCGCCGATGCGATAGCGCGCATCGTTCAGCGCAAGGAGCGGCGGGGGTGCCATGGTGGCGCGTCTCATGCCGGATGGCGCGGGCGGGAGCAAGCCCGCCGTTCGGACCGCGCCGCTGGAGCGGCGCAGCGCCAAGGCGATGACTCGATTCGCCTCCGCGCCGGGCCTTCGGTATATGTCTCGGCATGCTCCACGTCTTGGCCGACCGTCGTCGCATCGCGCGGGCCGTGCGCGTGCTGCGCCGACGGCTCGCCGGCCTGCCGGTGCGCGGCGTCACCATCACCTGGCATGGCGGCGGCAAGGCGAAGGGCGACATCGCCTGGCTGCGCGAGCACGCGTTCTGGTGGCGCCACGACGCGGCGCTGCTGAAGAACCGGCACTGGCTGGCTTTCGGTCATTCGCCCGACGCGCCGACGCGCACCGAGACCATCACCTGCGAGATCAATCTGCTGCATGCCGGCGCCGACCGGCGCGTCGCCGGCGCCATCCTGCGCGACGAGGACGATGCGCTCTACCTCGCCCATAGCGGCAAGATCGGCGGGGCGCGCGCCGGCCGGCGCAAGCAGGCGTTCCGCGACTTCGCCGCCACGGGCAACTGGCAGCCGGCGCGCTGGCCCGACGGCACGAGCACCGAGCTGCTGGTGATCGGCCCGCTCGAAGGGCCGCGCCTGGCGCGCCAGGTCGGCCGCTTCGTGTCGGCGGTGCATGGCTTCAAGTCGGGCGACGGCGCCGCCGCGGCGCTCGACGCCGCGACGCCGGCGCCGGCCATCACCGAGGCCGGTCACGCGATCAGCGCAGCCTGCGACCGGCCGCTGGTGCTCGAGGCGCTGGCCGAGGAGCTGGCGCGCCGCGGGCTGTCGGCCAATGGCGGCGGCGATCCGCTGTTCACGCCGCGTCGCGCTGCGCCGCCGCTGCTGGAGATCGCCACCGATCCGGCGCGCGATCGCATCGAGCGCGCAGTCGGCCGCCTGCTGCTGCGCCGCGTCGGCAGCAACGGCGCGGCGGCGATCCTGATCGTGCCGGAAGGCGCGCGCGCCTCACTGGCCGAAGCCGTCGGGACGGCCGGCGTGCATGTCGTGGGCTATCGCTGGCGCGCGGCGCGTCCGGTGTTCGACGGTCTCGACGCGGCCCTGCACTGATGGCGATGGGGCTGACCACGAGCCTGTGGGTCTCGGCCCAGATCAGGCTGTGCGACCGGCGCATGATCCCCGCCGTGGTCGTGCGCCGCGGCGATCCCGACGCTGGCACGGTGCTGGTGAAGGTCAACCGCTTCGACGCGGGCGTCACAGTCTTCACCCAGACCAGCACGATCGACGGCGAGCAGGGATGGGCCAGGGGCACCGGTCCGCTGCCCGTGCCGGAACCCGAAGCCGATGCCTACATCGCCCGCCAGGTCGGCCGCGATCCCGATGTCTGGGTGGTCGAGATTGAAGACCGCAAGGCCGAATGGTCGCCCGACGGAACGGTGTTCTGAGGCGTGCCTGTCATCCCGAGCGTAGCGAGGGATCCAAGGTGTCTTCCTGGGAGCGCCGGCGTCTCGCCGGCATCCAATTGAGCCGGCGGGAGGCGCTGCCAAAGAGATCCCTCGCTGCGCTCGGGATGACAGAGCGCGGGAGAGCACTCAACCCGGCCAGCCGCCGGGCACCTTGGTCGCCAGCCAGTGGGTCAACGCGCGGTTGACCTCGACGGGCTTCTCCTGCGCCATCCAGTGACCGCTGTCGACGATGGATTCGGTGAGGTTGCGGCAGTACCGGCGCATAGGCTCGGGCAGGCGCGAAGTGACGCTCTCGCAGGTGTAGTCGTAGCGCGCGGCGAGGAAGAGCACCGGCAGGTCGAGATGTCCGCCGTTCAGCGCCTTCGCCGCATAGGCGGCGTTGGCGGCGTGGTTCATGTACCAGGAATCGGGACCGAAGAAGCCGTTGCGTTCCAGCGCTCCGGCGTAGACGCGCAGATCCTCCTCGCTCACCACATCGGCGTCGCGCGGCAGGTCCGGCGCGCCGCCGGGGCCGAACCAGCCGCCGTTGCGCCGCACCTCGGCGGTGCGCGAGGGCTTGCCCTGCCCGGCCGGGCTGCCCTTGCGGAACAGCGCCTTCACCACGGTGTAGGGATTGGCATCGAAGCTCCCGGTCGCCGTGGCGAAGCTCTCCTCGTAGAAGCGCATGTATTCCCATTGACCGGCGGGATAGGTCGCCTCGGGATAGACACTCCGGTCGATCAGCGGCAGCACATGGTCGAGGCCGTACTCCAGCGTGTGATAGGGCACGCAGAGATTGGCGACGGCGATGCAGCGGTCGGGATGGTGGCTGGCGAGATTCCATACCACCGGGCTGCCCCAGTCATGGCCGACCCAGACGGCCTTGCCGATGCCCAGCGAATCGGCGAGCTCGAGCATGTCGGCGACGATGTGCTCCTGCGCGTAGTCGCCGTGCGTGGCGTAGACACTGGAGCGGCCGTAGCCGCGCATGTCGGCGGCGATGGCGCGAAAGCCCAGCCCGCCCATCACCGGCAGCTGATGGCGCCACGAGATCGACAGCTCCGGCCAGCCATGCACGAAGATCACCGGCAGGCCATCGGCCGGACCGGCGGCGAGATAGAACGTCGTGTGCCGCGCCGACTTCGCGACATGTTCGCTGATCGTAGTCATTGTCCGAAGACCTCGTCGTTGTGCTCACCGAGCTTCGGCGAATCGCGGATCGGCGTAGGCCGCCGGCGATCGAAGCTGATCGGCAGGCCGACCACCTGCATGCCGGTCGTCGGCAAGGTCCGCGTCATGTCCATCGCCGCCAGCTGCTCGCTCTGCGCCAGATCGCCGACGTCGTTGACCGGCGCGCACGGCACGCCGGCCTTGGCGAAGAGCGCGATCCAGTGCGCGCGTGGCTGCGTGCGGATGATCGCCTGGATCAGCGCCGCCAGCTCCACCCGCACCTCCGCGCGCTTGCGGTTGTTCTCGAAGCGCGGGTCGGCCGCCCATTCGGGCTTGCCGACCGCCTCGGCGAACTTCACGAACAGCCGGTCGTTGCCGCAGGCGATGACGATCGGCTTGTCGGCCGTCTCGAACGCCTGGTAGGGCACGATGATCGGGCTGCCGGTGCCGTGGCGCTGCGGCAGCTGGCCCGAGACCCAGTAGCTGTGCAGCGCGCCCGACACCCAGCTCGCGGCGGTCTCGAACAGCGAGGTGTCGATGACGCAGCCCTCGCCCGTCGCGTGCCGCCTTTGCAGCGCCGCGAGCGCGCCAATCACACACCACATGCCGGTGGCGGCATCGTTGATCGCCGGCGCGCAGAAGGTCGGCGGATCCTCCGGCCGGCCGGTGAGCGTCATCACCCCGCCATAGGCCTGCAGCAGAGGATCGAAGCCCGGCGCCATCTTCAGCGGCCCCTGGTGGCCGAAGGCCCAGATCGAGCAGTAGATCAGCCTGGGATTGACCGTGCGCAGCGCCTCCGGCCCGATGCCCAGCTCTTCGACGATGCCCGGCCGCAGATTCTGGATCAGAATGTCGGCGTCCTTCGCCAGCGCCTTGAGCCTGGCCACGTCGGCCGCCGATTTGATATCGAGCGTCACCGAGCGCTTGCCGCGGTTGTTGGCGCGGAACATCACGCTGTCGCCCTCGACGAAGGGCGGGCCCCACAGCCGCGCGTCGTCGCCGCCATCGGGCTTCTCGACCTTGATCACGTCAGCACCCATGTCGGCGAGGATCGCGCCCGCCAGCGGCCCGGCATAGGCCTGCCCGACCTCGATCACCCTGATGCCCGCGAGCGGTAGCGTCATGCGGCGTGTCCTCGGCTTCGTCTGTCGGATTACAGGCCGATGCAGGTGAAGGCCGCAACAACCGGGTTCGCTCTGTTCCGCAGGGTGACGAACTCGCCTCAACGCCTGGCGCGCGATGAGTGGGCTTTGGCCTTCTGTTTCAGGCGTCGCGCATGATGAACGCGCAGGGCGCGAAAGACCCTGCTGGCGGGAGTGTTCAGGCGCGGATCTTCGAGCGACTCCGCAATCTTTCGTCGCAACTTGTGGAGAGCATCCGAGGTGATCGAACGAGGCGCCATCAAGCGCCTCCGCAGGAGGGTGACCATGTCAAAGGCGGCATATCGAGGAGTTTCCATCTCGCTGCGAATCCTTCGCCGACGCTCATTCGTCTTGGTGGTGAACCCGTCCTTCTTCCCGCGAAGGCGGGGAGAAGGGAGTGGATTGACAGTATTAAACCATTGGGTTAAATGCAGCCATATCCGAAGGAGCAATCCATGCGTGTCTCTTACGGCTGGGTGATCGTCGCGGCGGGCGGTGTGATGGGCTGTGTCGCCATCGGCACGCTGTTCTCGCTCGCGGTCTTCCTGCAGCCGATGTCGGCGGCAACCGGCTGGTCGCGCACCGGCATCTCCACGGCGATGACGCTCGACTTCCTCACCATGGGCGTCGCCGCCTTCTTCTGGGGCTGGCTGCTCGATCGGGTCGGGCCCCGGCCGGTCGTGCTGGCGGGTTCGATCCTGCTCGGGCTGGGCCTGTTCCTGTCAAGCCGCGCAACCTCGCTGCTGGAGTTCCAGATCATCTATGGCGTGCTGGTGGGCGCCGCGGCCGGGGCGGTCTTCGCGCCGATGATGGTGACGGTGACGGGCTGGTTCGAGAAGCGCCGCGCGCTCGCGGTGTCGCTGGTCTCAGCTGGCATGGGCATGGCGCCGATGACGATCTCGCCCCTCGCCAGCTGGCTGATCGAGACCTACGACTGGCGTACGGCGCAGGTGTGGATCGCGATCCTCGCCTGGGCCGTGCTGGTGCCCACGTCGCTGCTGGTGCGTCCCGCGCCGCCGCAATCGCCGTCGGTCGCCGCCGGCGCCGCCGCCGATCCAGGCATGACGGTGGGCCGCGCGCTGCGCTCGCCGCAGTTCATCGTGCTGGGCCTGACCTTCTTCATGTGCTGCGCCACGCATTCCGGCCCGATCTTCCACACCGTGAGCTACGCCATCGCCTGCGGCCTGCCGATGATGAGCGCGGTGACGATCTACAGCGTCGAGGGCCTCGCCGGCCTCGCCGGGCGCCTGGTGCTGGGCATCGCCGCCGACCGCTTCGGCGCCAAGCGCGTGCTGGTGATCGGCCTGCTGGTCCAGGCGGTGATGGCCGGCGCGTACTTCTTCACGCGCCAGCTTGGCGAATTCTACGCCGTCGCCATCGTCTTCGGCTTCGCCTATGGCGGCGTGATGCCGATTTACGCGGTGATCGCGCGCGAGTACTTCCCGATGCACGTCATGGGCCGCGTGTTCGGTGCCGCCACGGCGCTGTCGAGCATCGGCATGGCGTTCGGGCCGCTGGCCGGCGGCTGGATCTTCGACGCCCATGCCAGCTACGGCTGGCTCTATATCGGCTCGTTCGGCCTGGGCCTGGGCGCCACGGCGATCGCGCTCGCCTTCCCGCCCTTCGCCTCGCGCGCGCGGCCGGTGCAGCAACCGGCCTGACGTTGATCAGGCGGCGGGATGCGATGCATCCTCGCCGCCAATGAACGACAGCCCCTCGCCGACAAGACGCCTGGCCATCGGCATCGCGCTGATGGCCAGCGCGTCGTTGGCAATCCCCGTGGTCGACGGCATCGCCAAGCTGCTGGGCGCCACGCATTCGCCGGTCTTCGTCGCCTGGGCGCGCTACGTCGCATCCTCGCTGATCGTGGTGTCGCTGACCGCCGGCTTCTATCGCGTCACCCACGACCTGCGGCAGGACCTGCCGGCCAATCTCCTGCGCACCGTCCTGATCGTCGGCGCGATGACCTGCTTCTTCTTCGCCATCACGCGCATCCCGCTGGCCACCGCGTTCGGCGGCTACTTCCTCGGGCCGGTGATCGCCGCGCTGGCCGCGCCGCTGCTGGGCGAGCGGCTGAGCGCCGGCCGCTTGGCTGCCGCGGCGCTGGGGCTCGCCGGCGCCATCCTGGTCGTGCGGCCCGGCGCCGAGCCCAGCCTCGGCGCCCTGCTGGCGGTCGCCAGCGGCGCGCTGTTCGCCGGCTACCTGATCACGACGCGCATCGCCGTGGTGCGCACGCCGCCGATTGATGCGCTGCGCTTCCAGTGCGTCGCCGGCGCGCTGCTGCTGACCCCGTTCGCGCTGACGCACTGGTCGTGGCCGAGCGGGGACGAGCTGTTGCTGATCGCGGCGATGGGCGCGCTGTCCACCCTCTGCCACTTCATGGTGATCGCCGCCTTCCGCTACGCCGAGGTCGGAGTCCTCTCGCCGCTGGTCTATCTCGAGCTGGTGACAGCGACGCTGATCGGGCTGCTCGTCTTCGCCGAGTTGCCCGATTTGCTCGCCTTTGCCGGCATCGGCTGCATCGTGCTCGGCGGATGGCTTGTGTGGCGGCTGGAGCGCGCGAAGGGAAGTGAGCCTTCGTCGTAAGTCTGGGCGGCGGTCAGAGGACAGGACTCAGGGTCGACCGGCTCCGATCCCTTTTCAGAATCCGAACCATGTTTTCATTATACGGCACCTTCTCTCAAATTTACTGAATGCGAATACAGCCTTCCTGATTTTTAACAGTGTGCAATAGTGAAATATATACCATTGGATCATTTACTATAATCCATTCCAGTTGACAATCGAGCAGTATCAATCGAATCTGATGGTGACTGATCCTTGGCGCTTCCCCTTCTGTATAATGAATTACCATGCAGGTTGTTGAAATTTCACCCCCTCCCGATCAGGCGACGAACGGGCGTTCCGTGCCCGGCAGCGATCCGCGTCAGATCGGTGTGCGGCTTCGCCAGCTGCGGGCCGAGCACAAGCTGACGATTCTCGAGCTCGCGGCGAGGGCCGGCGTGTCCGCCGGCATCATCAGCCAGATCGAGCGCGGCCAGTCCAACCCGTCGATGAGGACGCTGCAGCGGTTGCGCACGGCGCTCGGCGTCAATCTCTGGGAGTTCCTCGATCCCGGGAGCGGCGTGCCGAACGAGGACATGCCCTTCGTCAGGCGGGCCGACCAGCGCCCGCGCATCGTCGCCAGCGGAACCGGCCTGGTGAAGGAGCTGCTGTCGCCGCGCAACGACGACAATCTCCGTTTCATGATCATCACCATGGCGCCCGGCAGCATCAGCGAAGACGTGCTGATCGGCACCGGCGACAAGGGTGGCCTGGTGCTCTCCGGTCGCGTCGTGCTGAGCGTCGGCGACAGCACCACGGAGCTCGGCGAGGGCGACAGCTTCCAGTTCAGGAGCAACATCCCGCACGGCATCGCCAACCGGTCAACCGAAGAGGCGAAGCTGATCTGGATCATGAGCGTGCTCGACACGCACCTCTAACGCAGGAAGGTCGTCGTATGTCGCCGCCCGTCACCCGTATCGCAAGCGATGCAGCGCTGCCGCAATCCGCCGATGTCGTCGTGATCGGCGGCGGCATCGCCGGCATCTCGGCCGCCTACCATCTCGCCGGGAAGGGACATTCGGTCGCCGTGGTCGAGAAGGGCTGCATCGCCGGCGAGCAATCCAGCCGCAACTGGGGCTGGTGCCGCCAGCAGAACCGCGATCTGCGCGAACTGCCGCTGGCGCAGCGTGCCCTGGAGATGTGGGGCGGGCTGAACGAGGAGCTGGGCGCCGAGACCGGCTTTCGCCGAACCGGTCTCATCTATGTGACGAACAGCCCGTCCGACCTCGACAGATGGTCACGCTGGAGCGATCAGGCCCGCGAGATGCAGATGCGCAGCCATGTTCTCTCCGCGTCCGAGGCCAAGGAGATGACGCCGGGCAGCACCGGGAACTGGACCGGCGGCATCCACTCGCCGACCGACGGCCGGGCGGAACCCGCGCTCGCGGTGCCGGCGATCGCCGAGGGTGCGCGGCGTCGCGGCGCCACCCTCCATCAGGACTGCGCGGCGCGTGGGCTCGAGACGTCGGCGGGGCGCGTCAGCGGTGTGATCACTGAAAAGGGCACGATCCGCACCAGCTCCGTGCTCGTCGCGGGCGGCGTCTGGACCTCGATGTTCTGCCGCCACCACGGTATCGACATGCCCCTGGCCGGCGTGCGCTCGACGTCGTTCTTCACCGCGCCGGCGCCGCAGATCACCGAAGGCGGCATTTCGACGCCCGACGTCACGTTCCGCCGCCGCCTCGACGGCGGCTACACCATCGGCATCAGCGGACGCGGCATGCTCGAGCTCAGCCCCCAGGGGCTGAAGTATGCGCGGCCGTTCTGGCGCACCTTCAAGAAGCGCTACAAGCTCCTGTCCATCCGCGTCGGCCGCTCCTTCTTCGAGGGCCCCGAGGCCATCCTGAGCTGGCGCAACGATACGGTCTCGCCCTTCGAGCGCATGCGCACCTACGACCCGCCGCCGCAGGAGAAGCTGGTCGGCTTTGCGCTCAAGCGCATCGGCGAGATCTATCCCGAGCTCGCCGACGTGAAGATCGTGCACAAGTACGGCGGGCTGATCGACTTCACACCCGACTGGATCCCGGTGATCTCCGCCATCGACAGGCTGCCCGGCCTGCATGTCTCCGCCGGCTTCAGCGGCCACGGCTTCGGCATCGGCCCGGCAGCGGGACGGCTGGCGGCCGACATCGTCGCCAACGACTCGCCGATCGTCGATCCACACCCGTATCGCTACAGCCGGCTCGTCGACGGAACGGATCTGGGCGAGCCCGGCCTGATGTGATCGGCCCGCGCCCTGCTTGCGCAAGACGACGAGCAGGCGGTCCGGCGCGAATTCGTCAAGTCTCAACGAGGAGAGCTGGAGCGGGTGAAGGGAATCGAACCCTCGTCGTAAGCTTGGGAAGCTTCTGCTCTACCATTGAGCTACACCCGCGCAGCCGCAGATGTAACGAAAGCCTGATATCCAGGTCAACGACCACGGGCGATGGTGGGAAACTGCGACCCGCCTTCTGAATCTTCTGTCCAAGCGTCGCGTTTCGTGGCACACTCGCTTTCGAGTGATTGATCACATTTGTTTCACCCTGCGTTTCGGTACAGGGGAGAATTTGCCATGTCCATCACTTCCTGGTTCATGCGCATCGACCGCTACGCCAGCGTGCACGCCGTGCGCTCGCAGGACACCATCACCGTAGGCGGCGCCGACAGCTCCAATTCCTGCGGCATCGCCAGCATCCTGATGGTGAACTTCAAGCAGAAGAAGCATCTGATGGTCGCCGGCGTCTCGGCCGGCGCCTCGATCGCCTCGTCGGGCTCGCCGCTGGGCACCTTCATCGGCGGCCAGCTGGCGCGCGCATCGATCGCCAATGCGGTCAAGGACGAGCCCGAGATCTACAAGATCTACAGCGACGTCACGGGCTCGACCTACGACGGCTCGACCTACAGCATCGCCGGCCAGTTTCCCGAGGTGCTGCGCCGCCTGGGGCTGGGCACCTGGGAGCGCGTCTTCGTGCCCGAGGCAGACGTCTATACGTCGATCAAGACGGCGGTCGACAAGGGCGCTCCGGTGATCGCGCGCGTGGCGTGGAACGGCGGCGGCGCGCATTTCGTCGTCATCGACCAGGTGCATTCGACATCGGGCGGCGGCAAGCTCTGCGTCTGCGATCCGTGGGACGGCGAGCTGCGGCTGGTCGACGGTGCCGCCAACACGGTCACGAACTACGATCCGACCGGCTTCGTCTGGTCGTTCTCGCTGGGCGGCAACCGCCACTCCTATACCGGCGGCGCCGGCAAGTTCAGCAGCTGCATCGTGCGCAAGGTGTAGCGCCCGGCGATTGCCACAAGCGCGCCGACATTGTCCACAATTGGGAGAGATCCGCCATGTCTATCACATCCTGGTTCATGCGCGTCGACCGCTACGGCAGCGTGCACGCCGTGCGCTCGCAGGACACCGTCACCAAGGCCGGCGCCGACAGCTCGAACTCCTGCGGCATCGCCAGCATCCTGATGGTCAACTTCAAGATGAAGAAGCATCTGATGGTCGCCGGCGTCTCGGCCGGCGCGGCGATCTCCTCCTCGGGCGTGCCCGGCGGCACGTACATTGGCGGGCAGCTGGCGAAACTGTCGGTCGAGCAGGCGGTGAAGGAGGAGCCCGAGATCTACAAGATCTACAGCGACGTCACCGGCTCAGTCTACGACGGCTCGACCTACAGCAACGCCACCCACTATCCCGAGGTGCTGCGTCGCATCGGCCTCTCCGGCTGGGAATGCGTCATCCTCAGTCCGGGCGATGTCTACGCCGCGGTCAAGGCCTCGACCGACAAGGGCTACCCGGTGATCGCGCGCGTCGGCTGGAATGGCGGCGGCGGCCACTTCACCGTGATCGACGAGGTCCACACCACCTTCGGCAACAAGGTGTGCGTCTGCGATCCGTGGGACGGCGAGTTGCGCCTGGTCGACGGCACGGCGGGCACGCCGATCAACTACGACCCGACCGGCTTCGTCTGGTCGTTCTCGCTGGGTGGCAATCGCCACTCCTATACCGGCGGCAAGGGCAGCTTCAGCGGCTGCATCGTGCGCAAGAAGCCCTGAGCGCTGGACTTCGACGACGCGCATCCGCAAGCTGGACATCGCACAACGGGACCGTGTGAGGGGGCATGGCGGGCGGACACGCGCCGGCGGACAGCGACGGCACGGCGAGGCCCGGCGCGCGGCTGGGTCAGGTGTCGTGGGCGATGTTCGACTGGGCCAACCAGCCGTTCTTCACCCTCATCACCACCTTCATCTTCGGCCCGTACTTCGCCGGCGAGCTGGTCGCCGGGCTGCAGGAGGCGCAGCTCCTTCAGACGTTGGGCCGCGCGCCCTCGGCGGCCGAGCTGGCGCAGATCAAGGAAGCCTCGGGCGCCGCCGGCCAGGCGGCGCTGGCCTTCACGCAATCGGCCGCCGGTGTGCTGCTGGCCCTGCTCAGCCCCTTCCTCGGCTCGATGGCCGACATCACCGGGCGGCGCAAGCCCTACATCCTGGTCTTCCAGATCCTGACGGCGATCGGCTGCGCCATCCTGTGGTTCGCCACGCCGGGCAACGCCGCGATCGTGCCGGCGATCTCCTTCGCGCTGATCCTCGGCACCATCGGCGCGGAGTTCTCGATCGTCTTCAACAACGCGCAGCTGCCGACCATCGTCGAGCCCCGGCGCATGGGCTGGCTCTCCGGCCTGGGCTGGGGCCTGGGCTATACCGGCGGCCTGCTGTCGCTGTTCATCGTGCTGGCCGTGCGCGATCCCGCGATGGTCGGACTGGCGCCCGCGGGCAGCCCGCCGCTCTTCGGCCTGGATGCCAGGACCTTCGAGGTCGAGCGCCTGATCGGCCCGGCCTCGGCGCTGTGGCTGGCGATCTTCGTGGCCCCGATGTTCCTGTTCACGCCCGACGGCAAGGCCAGCGGCGTCTCGCCGCTCGACGCCGCGCGCGACGGGGCGCGCAAACTGTGGGCGACGGTCAAGAAGGTCGCGCACTACCGCAACCCGTTCCTCTTCCTGATCGCCTACATGATCTACAATGACGGCCTGGCGGCGATCATCGCCTTCGGCGGCGTCTACGCCAAGGGCGTGTTCGGCTGGAGCACGGTGACGCTCGGTGTCTTCGGCATCATCATCACCATCGCCGCGATCCCCGGCTGCCTGCTGGGCGGCCGGCTCGACGACCGCATCGGCTCGCGCCGCCTCGTGCTGCTGACGACCGCCGGCGTCACCATCGCCGCCCTGGGCATCCTCTCGGTCTCGGCCGACAGGATCCTGTACTTCGTCCCCGTGTCGCCGCTCGATCCGGCGCGCGGCCTGTTCGGCTCGTCGCAGGAACTCACCTTCATGGCCTTCGCCGTGCTGCTGGGCACCTGCATGGGTCCGATGCAGGCCGGCAGCCGCACCATGATGGGCCGCCTGGCGCCCGAGGGCATGGCCGGCGAGTTCTACGGCCTCTATGCGCTGTCGGGCCGCGCCACGGCGTGGATGGCGCCCACCGCCATCGCCATCGTCACGACCGCCACCCAGACCCAGCGCTGGGGCGTCGCCGTCGTGCTGCCCTTCCTCGTGATCGGCTTCGCCATCCTGTGGTTCGTGCGCGAGGAGCGCAGCTCAGCGGCGCAGTGACGGCGGCCGCTGTTGCTGCTGCGCCTGCAGCTGCTTCTTGCGGTCGCGGAAGAAGGTGGTGAGCACGAAGCGCCTGCCCTCGCTCACCGGCAGCGCCTCGTGCAGCAGCGAACAGGAGAAGATCGCCGCCATGCCCGCCTTGGGCTTGTAGCGCGTCGGCCCGAACTCCGGGAACACCAGCTCGCCGCCCTCGTAGTCCTCGTTGAGGTTCAGCGACACGGCGAAGGTGCGATCGGCGGTCTGCGGTGTGCCGTTGTCGCGATGGGCGCGGAAGAAATGCTGCTGGCCGGCGGCGTAGGACAGGATCACCGGCGCGTCGAAGGCGAACTCGGCTTCCCAGCTGAACAGGCGCATCAGCTCCGGCCCGACGCGATAGGCCAAGCGATCGGTGATCTGCTTGACCATGGCGGGATCGCGCACGATGTGGTCCTCGGTGCGCTTGCGGTCGGCGGCCATGACATTGCCGTAGCGGCTCGACACGCCGCCGTCGCTGCGCTCGCCGCTGGTCCACTGCTCGATCAGGCTCCTGCAGAAGGCCGGCTCGAAGACGCGCGGCAGCATCATCACGGGCGCCGCCGAGCCGAACAGCACCGTTTCAGGGGGCCGATCGGCACGCGCTGCGGCGATCGCCGCCAGCACCGCATCGCGCAGCGCCTCGACATCGGCGCCGGTGAACGCGTCGACCAGCCGCTGGTTGGCGTCGAGCACGATCAGCCGATGATCGTGCGGCGCGCCGACCGACGCGCCCTGCGCGGGATCGGGCGCCAGCAGGGTCGCGAGCACGCGCCGGTCGGGATCGCACAGCACCGGCGGCACGCTACCACCGCCGGGCATCGCGAAGCCCTTCAGCGCTCCCTGCGCCGCGGTGATGTTGGCGCCGACGATCACCGCCGTCGATGCGCCGGCATCGGCGATCGACGCGATCAGCCCGCCCATGGGCCCCGCGGTCAGCAGCCGCACATCGCCCAGGGCCACCACGACCAGCGGCTCGCCCTGCACGCTCCAGCTCAGCTTGTGGCCCATGCCGTCGACGCCGGGCAGCGCCACCTCGGGAAAGCGATCGCCCGGCCGGAAGGGAAAGAACGCGCTGGTCATGACGAGGACCCCATTCCTTCCCCCGGAGGGGGAAGGGGCCCGAAGGGCGGAAGGGGGATGTCGATGCCGAACGCAGAAGTCCGTCTTCGACATCCCCCTTCCGTCACGCTGCACGTGCCACCTTCCCCCTCCGGGGGAAGGCAAGAAGTGAGATCGAGCCTGTTCATCAGACGCTCAGGTTGAAGGCGATGGAGATGCGTTCGGCGACGCCGCGATAGGGACGTACGCCGTGCAGCAGCCAGGCCGGGAACATCACCAGCCGGCCGGCGCGCGGCGGGATCGACTCGCAGGCGCCGCTCGACAGCCCGCCCGGCGTGGCGAAGGCGAGGTGCGGCGCGTACATCGCCGGCGCCACGCCGCGCGGGTCCATGAACTCGAGCTCGCCGCCGAGCGACGGATCGGCTGCAATGCCGCCATCGTCGACGTAGTAGACGGCCGACCAGAACGAGCCGGGATGGGTGTGGAACTCGTTGCCGTGGCCGGCGCGATTGACGTTGGCCCACATGTTGGCCTTCCACTGCACGCGCACCAGCTTGCCGGTGCGGTCGGTGGTCAGCCGATTGGCGACGTCGCGCCCGGCATCGAGCAGGCGCAGCGCTGCGGCGCCACCCCACTGGTTCATGTCCCAGCTCGACTGGTAGCCGCCGAGATTGCTGTGCTGGGTGCCCGGCACTGCCTTCTCGCGCTCAGCGATCACGCGGCGCAGCTCGCCGTTCAGCCGCGCCGCATCCGGCAGCTCGACCAGCACGACCGGCGTAGCGAACAGCGGCGTCACCTCGACGCGCGCGCCGTTGGGCAGGGTGGTGGCGTTCATCGTCACGAGCCTACACCTTCACGCCGGCGCCGACACCGGAGCGGCCGATCATGGCGCGTGCCGATTCGTCGAGCGGCCAGCGCGGGCGTGGCGCGAAGTCGAGGCTGTCGCGCTGGCCCAGCAGCAGCCGCTCCAGCCCGGCCCAGGCGACCATCGCGCCGTTGTCGGTGCACAGCGCCGGCGGCGGCGCCACCAGCACGGCGTCGCGCTCGGCGGCGAGATCGCCCAGGCGCGCGCGCAGGTAGGCGTTGGCGGCGACGCCGCCGGCGACGACCAGCGGCACCGGCTGCGGCGTTGTCGCGCCACAACGGTCGCGGAACATCGAAAGCGCGTTGGTGCAGCGATCGGCCAGCACGTCGCCCACCGTACGCTGGAAGCTGGCGGCGAGGTCGGCGATGCCCTGCACATCACTGGGCGTCAGCGACTGCGCCACCACGCGCACCGCGGTCTTCAGGCCGGAGAACGAGAAGTCGCAGCCCGGCTTGCGCCACATCGGCCGCGGCAGGTCGAAGCGGCGGGCATCGCCGTCCTTCGCCGCGCGCTCGACCGCGGGTCCGCCGGGGAAGCCCAGACCGAGCAGCTTGGCGGTCTTGTCGAACGACTCGCCGACGGCGTCGTCGATGGTCGTGCCCAGCCGGACATAGCGGCCGACGCCTTCGACCGAGAGCAGCTGGCAATGGCCGCCGGAGACCAGCAGCAGCAGGAAGGGAAACGCCACCGGCTCGACCAGGCGCGCGGTCAGCGCATGCGCCTCGAGATGGTTGACGGCGAGGAACGGCTTGCCCGACGCCAGGGCGATCGCCTTGGCCGTGGTGACGCCGACGATCACGCCGCCGATCAGCCCCGGCCCGCCGGTGGCGGCCACGCCGTCGAGCTGGTCGAACGACAGCCCCGCCTCGTCCATGGCGCGCTGCACCACGGCGTCGATCACCTCGACATGGGCACGCGCCGCCAGCTCCGGCACGACGCCGCCGAAGCGCGCGTGCTCGGCCAGCTGGGCGCGCACGACGTTGGAGCGCAGCCGGCCGACCGGCGCGGAGCGGGCTTCGACCACGGCGGCCGCCGTCTCGTCGCAGCTGGTCTCGATGCCCAGGACGATCATGGCCGCCTTGTAGCCCATAAGTGCGGCACGATGGGGCTTTTCCGCCGCCGCCTTGCCCGCTACAGGGGTGGCCATGAGCAAGCCCGTCCTGCGCCTCGGCACGCGCGGCAGCCCGCTGGCGTTGATCCAGGCCAACCAGATGCGCGATGCCCTGAGGACGGCGCATCCCGGGCTCGAGGTCGAGATCGTCACCATCCGCACCACCGGCGACAAGGTGCAGGACCGGCCGCTGTCGGAGATCGGCGGCAAGGGTCTGTTCACGCGCGAGATCGAGGACGGGCTGCTGGGCGGCGCGCTCGACATCGCCGTGCACAGCGCCAAGGACATGCTGCCGGTGCTGCCCGAGGGCCTGATGCTGGCGGCCTTCGCCGAGCGCGAGGATCCGCGCGACGCGCTGATCTCGCCCGGCCGCATCGCGCGCATCGCCGACCTGCCGGAAGGGGCCACCGTGGCCACGGTGGCGCTGCGCCGCAAGGCGCTGCTTCTGCACCTCAGGCCCGACCTGACGATCGTGCCGGTGCGCGGCAATGTCGACACCCGCCTGCGCAAGCTCGACGAGGGCCTGGCCCAGGCGATGCTGCTGGCGCGCGCCGGGCTGAACCGGCTGGGCCGCGGCGATGTCGGTGTGCCGGTGCCGGTCGAGGACATGCTGCCCGCCGCCGGCCAGGGCGCGATCTGCGTCGAGTGCCGCGCCGCCGACGGCGCGACGCGCGATCTGCTGGCGGCGATCAACCACACGGCGACCGAGACCTGCGTGCGCGCGGAGTTCGCCATGCAGGCGGTGCTCGAAGGCTCGTGCCGCACGCCGATCGCCGGTTACGCCGTGCCCGCCGAGGGCGGCCTGTGGCTGCGCGCGCTGGTGGCGCGGCCCGACGGGTCCGAGGTGATCGCCGCCGAGCGGCGCGGCGCGGCGCGCGACGCCATCGCCCTGGGCGAGGACGCCGGCCGAGAGCTGCGCGGCCGCGCCGGTCCGCATTTCTTCGAGGGGTGATGGCGATGCGCGTGCTGATCACTCGTGCCGAACCCGAGGCCAGCGGCTTTGCCGAGGCGCTCGCCGCCCACGGCCACGACGCGCTGAAGGCGCCGCTGCTCAGCCACCAGAGCCTGACGCCGCCCGACGATCTCGATGCGCGCCTCGAGGCGGCGCAGGCGGTGCTGCTGACCAGCGTCAATGGCGCGCGCGCGCTGGCCGAGGCCACGTCCAGGCGCGACCTGCGCCTGCTGGTTGTCGGCGACGCCACCGCCGCGGCGGCCGAGGCACTGGGCTTCCACGACACGCTGTCGGCCGCAGGCGACGTCACGGCGCTTGCCGTGCTGGTGCGCAAGCAGGTGCGCGCCGATGCCGGCCCGCTGCTGCACGCCGGCGGCACGGCGACGGCGGGTGACCTCGTGGGCCAGCTGACCGCGAGCGGCTACGCCATCTCCCATGTCGCGCTCTACGAGACGCGGCTGGCCGACACGCTGCCCTTCGACGTCGAGCACGCGCTGAGCGAGGGAACTGTCGATGTCGTGACGCTTTTTTCGCCGCGTACCGCCGAGGCCTTTGTTAAGCTCGCCTCCCGACCGGAGATCGCGCGCGGCCTCGCCAAGACGGACGCGGTGGCGATGAGCCCGGCGGTGGCCGACCGGATCGCGACGCTGCCCTGGCGCAGCGTGGCGGTCGCCGGGCGGCCGACGCAGGACGAGATGTTGCTGGCCATCGACCGCCTGTCGCCTCCCCCGGCGGCAGCGGCGGACCCAGGAGAACCTGACATGAGCGACGCGCCTGCGAAGCCGACGCCTGCCGCCAGCGATCCGCCTCCACCACCCGAGCCCGCGCCCAAGCCTGCCGCCAAGCCCGAACCGACCCGCCAGCCGCGCCGCGGCCTCGGCGTCATCGGCGCCTTTATCACCGGCATCGTCGCCACCATCGTCGTGCTGGCGGCCATCACCGTCCTCTATCTCGCCAATCCCGAGGCCATGCGCGACGCCGCCTATGCGCTGACCGGGCAGACGCCACCGCCGAGCGCCGCCGATCGGCTCAAGCCGCTGCAGGACCGCATCGTCGCGCTCGAGGCAAAGCCGGCGCCTTCCGATCCGTCGCCGGCGCTGCGCGAGTCGATCGGCCGCGTCGAGCAGCGCGTCGAGGCGCAGGAGCGCCGGACCGCGGCCATCCAGGAGCTCTCCAGCAAGCTCGACGCGCTGACACAGCGGGTCGAGACCATGGCCAATCGGCCGCCCACCGCTGCCGGCCCGTCGCCAGACGCCGCGCGTCTGGAAAGCGCCCTCGGCCAGCTCCGGTCTGAACTGGCAGTACTGAAGAGCGAGCTGCAGAGCGCGCAGACCACGCTGAAGGCGCTGGCGGCGCGGCCGGCCGATGCGCCGACCACGCCGGGCACCGCAACGAGCGCCGACACCGGCGACGCCGCGCGCCAGATCGCGGTGCTGGTCGAGCGCCTCGACCGGCTGGAGAAGCGCGACGCGCAGGCCGCCGGCACGACGGCCAATCTCGCCGAGAAGGCCGAAGTGGTGCGCCAGCTCGCCGAGCTCGAGGCGCGGCTGCGCGCCGAGATCGCGCGCGGTGCCAGCACGGACAGCGGCGCACGCGACGCCGCCGCCCAGGCGCGCGCGCGCGCCGACGCGATCGAGAAGGAGATTGCCGCGCGCCTCGATGCCGTCACGCGGGAAACGGCGACCAAGATCGAAGGCCTCAATCGCGATCTCGCCGCGCGGGCCGGCGGCGACGAGCGCGCGCTGACCAGCAGCCGCGGCGCCGCGGTGATCGGCGTCGCCGCGCGCCTGCGCCAGGCGCTCGAGGCCGGCGGACCCTTCACCTCGAGCCTCGAGATGCTGACGCCGCTGGCGGCCCTGGATCCGCAGGTCGCCGCGATGCGCGAGGAGCTCGTCAAGGTGGCACCCACGGGCGTCGTGCCGGTGCGCGTGCTGGCCGGCGAGTTCCCGACGGTGGCGCGCGCGGTGATCGCCGCCGATCTCGCCGACGATTCGTTCTGGCAGCGCGTGCTGGGCAAGCTAAAGAGCATCGTCTCGATCCGCCGCGTCGGCGAGAGCACCAAGGGCATGGAGGCCGATGCGATCCTCGCGCGCGCCGAGGCGGCGGTGAACGCCGGTGATCTCGGCCGCGCCGTCGGCGAGGTGAAGCAGCTCAAGGGCGCCGCCGCCACGCCCGCCGCGACCTGGCTGATCAGCGCCGAGACCCACCTGGCGGCTGAGCGCGTGGTCGACCGGCTGAGCCTGCACGGCGTCTCCCTGCTGTCGCGCGGCGCTGCGAAATGACGACATTCCGTACGCTGCTGTGGTTCGCGCTCGCCGCGGCCGCGATGGTCGCCGCGGTGTGGCTTGCCGAACGCCCGGGCGACGTCACCATCGAGTGGCACGGCTGGCGCATGGACACCAGCGTCGGCGTGCTGCTGCTGGTGGTGGTGCTGTTCGCCGCCCTGTGCACCGCGCTCTACGGCGTCGTGCGCTGGCTGAAGCACGCACCGGGCTCGCTGATCGGCAGCTGGGGCGAGGGCCGCCGCCGCAAGGGCTATCGCGCGCTGAGCCAGGGCATGGTCGCGGTCGCCGCGGGCGATTCCGGCGAGGCACAGAAGCTGGCGCGCCAGGCCGAACGCCTGCTCGACGAGCCGGGGCTGACCCTGCTGCTGTCGGCGCAGGCGGCGCAGCTCTCCGGCGACCGCGAGGCGGCGCGGCGCTATTTCAACGAGATGCTGGAGGACGAGGAACTCGCCTTCCTCGGCCTGCGCGGTCTGCTGATGCAGGCCTTGCGCGACGGCGATTCGGCCAAGGCGCTCGGCTACGCCGAGCGCGCCTTCGCGCTGCGCCCCGACACGCCCTGGGTGGTGCGCACGCTGTTCGACATGCAGGCGCGCGCCGGCAAGTGGCTCGACGCGCAGAAGACGCTGCAGTCCGGCCTGAAGAGCCGCCTGGTCGATCCCGAGCGCGGCCGCACGCTCGACGCGCTGCTGCTGGTCGAGCGCAGCCGCGCCGCCGAGCGTTCGGGCGGTGACATGGACGCGATGGAGAACGCCCGGGCCGCATTCGGCCTGGCGCCCGAGCGCATCCCGGTGGCCTATCGCTACGCCGAGCTGCTGCTCAAGCGCGACGAGACACGCAAGGCGACCAAGGCGATCGAGAAGGTCTGGGCGACGGCGCCGCATCCCGATCTGGCGCAGCTCTATCTCTCGGCGCAGGGCGAGAAGGATCCGGTCAAGCGTGTGCAGGCGCTGACGCGGCTGACGGCGACCAACCCGAACGAGCTGGAAAGCCATATCGCGCTGGCGCGCGAATGCCTGGAGGCCAATCTCTGGGGCGAGGCGCGGCGTCATCTGACGGCCGCCGGCGGCAAGCGTCCGGTGGTGCGCGTCTGCCGCCTGATGGCCGATCTCGAGGAGGCCGAGTTCGCCGATGGCGAGAAGGTGCGCCACTGGCTGGCGCGCGCCGCCGACGCGCCCGGCGACCGGCACTGGCGCTGCACCGCCTGCGGCGCGGTGCACGAGCGCTGGCAGGCGGTATGCGATTCCTGCGGCGCCTTCGGCACGCTGCAATGGCGCGCGCCGGAGCCGACGATGGGCGAGATCGCCCGCGACGAGCCGGCCAGCGCCGTCGTCGTGGCACCCGCCGAGATCCTGCCGCCCGAACGCTGAGCGGCGCCATTTTGCGCACCCTCGAGGGATGGCAGCGACGCGATCTTCCTTCCCCCGGAGGGCAGGGCGATCGCATATGGCTTTGCTCCAGTTCCTTCTCCCCGCGACGGCGGGGAGAAGGTGCCGAGCGCCAGCGAGGCGGATGAGGGGCTTCTCGCGCAACGCCACATATCGGTGGTGTCGAGACTCCGCGAAGCCCCTCATCCGCCCTTCGGGCACCTTCTCCCCGCCTTCGCGGGGAGAAGGAAAGAAGGCTATACGCGATCGCCCTGCCCTCCGGGGGAAGCGCGATCGCATACGATGGCGAGACGGCGCTACCGCGCTCTCACGGCTCGTCGGTCGGCAGCGGGGTGATGTCCGACGCCGCCTGCTCGAGCAGGCCGCGCTCGACCAGATAGGCCCAGGCCTCCTCGGCGGTATCGACGATGCGAAACAGCGCCAGGTCGCCGGCATCGATCAGGCCGCGTGAAGCCAGCGCGTCGAAGCCGACCGTGTCGCGCCAGAATTCGCCGCCGATCAGCACGACGATCGCCTGATGGCCCTTGCCGGTTTGCTGCAAGGTCAGGATCTCGAACAGCTCGTCGAAGGTGCCGAAGCCGCCGGGAAACACCGCCAGCGCCCGGGCACGCATCGCCAGATGCATCTTGCGCATGGCGAAGTAGTGGAAATGGAAAGTCAGCTCCGGCGTCGAATACGGGTTCGGCGCCTGCTCGTGCGGCAGGGCGATGTTGAAGCCGATCGACGGCGCGCCGACATCGGCCGCACCGCGATTCGCCGCCTCCATGATGCCCGGTCCGCCGCCGGTGGCGATGACGTTGTGGCGCCCCTCCATGGTGCGATCGAGCGCGCCGCCGCGCTGCGAGACGATGCGGCCGAACTCGCGCGCCACGTCGTAGTAGCGCGCGAGAGGGGCCAGCCTGTCGAGCTGCCGCGCATCACGGCCCTGCACGCCGCCTTCGCCGGCGGCGCGCAGCATCTCGGGCGAGGGGATGCGGGCGCTGCCGAACGCGATCACGGTCGATCGCACGCCCCAGCCGCGCAGCGCCAGCTCGGCGCGCTCGTACTCCAGCGCGAAGCGTATGCCGCGCAGTTCGTCGCGCTTGAGGAACTCGCTGTCGTCCACAGCGAGGAGGCCGGGGCGGCCGACCTGCGGCTTGCCGTCGTCGGTCAATCGCGCTTCGCCAGCCGCGTCTCGACGACCCGCGCCCACAGCGTGGCGCCCAGCGGCAGCGCCTCGTCGTTGAAGTCGTAGCCGGGATTGTGCACCTCGCAGCCGCCCTCGCCGCCGCCGTTGCCGATCAGGATGAAGGCGCCCGGCACCTTCTCCAGCATGTAGGAGAAATCCTCCGAGGCCATCACGTAGGCACCTTCGCGGTTGACCTTGTCCTCGCCGACGATCGAGGCGGCGACGTCGCCGATCCACTTCGCCTCGTCGGGGTTGTTGACCAGCGGCGGGAAGACGATGCGCACGTCGGCCTTCGCCTCGCCGCCCAGCGTGTGCGCGATGCCCGAGGCGATGCGCTCGATCTTCTCCTTGATCGTCGCCATCACCTCCTTGCGGAAGGCGCGCACGGTGCCGCGCAGCACGGCGGTCTCGGGGATCACGTTGTAGGCGTCGCCGGCATGCATCTGGGTGATGCTGATCACGCCCGAATCGATCGGCGCCAGGGTGCGCGAGATCACGGTCTGCAGCGCGGTGATGATATGGCCGCCGATCACCACGGGATCGACGCCGCTCTCGGGCCGCGCGCCATGCGCGCCCTTGCCCTTGATGTGGATGTCGAACAGCCCGCCGCCGGCCATCATCGGGCCGGAGCGGATCTGGAAGCGCCCGACATCGAGCTTCGGCCGGTTGTGCATGCCGAACACGACCTCGCAGGGGAACTTCTCGAACAGCCCGTCCCTGACCATCGCCTCGGCGCCGCCGCGGCCTTCCTCGGCGGGCTGGAAGATGAAGTGCACCGTGCCGTCGAAGTTGCGCGTCGCCGCCAGATGGCGCGCCGCGCCCAGCAGCATCGTGGTGTGGCCGTCATGGCCGCAGGCATGCATGCGGCCCTTGTGCTTCGAGGCATGCTCGAACGTGTTCATCTCGTCCATCGGCAGCGCGTCCATGTCGGCGCGCAGGCCGACGGCGCGCGGGTTATTGCCGACGCGGATGGTGCCGACGACGCCGGTCTTGCCGATGCCCGTGGTGACCTCGCAGCCGAACTCCTTGAGCTTCGCCGCGACGATGGCGCTGGTGCGCTCCTCCTCGAAGCCGAGCTCGGGATGGGCGTGGATGTCGCGGCGCCAGGCGGTGAGGTCGGTCGCGAAGGCGGCGATCGCGGGATCGATGGTCATGACTACTCCGGATGCAAAGGTCGGCGGCAGTCTAGAGCACGCTGTCATTCCGAGCGAAGCGAGGAATCCGGCGGGCGGCCCGGATTCCTCGCTGCGCTCGGAATGACAGTGGCGATAGAGTGCTGCAACGGCGCGCCGCAGAAGCGCGCTTACCGGGAGCGGCATGCGCACCAAGGTCATCGTCAACCCGATGGCGGCCAAGGGCCGGATGGCGAAGCGCTGGCCGTGGTTCCGCGAGCGCATGGCGGCGGTGCTCGGGCCGCTCGATGTGAGCTTCACCCTGCGGCCGGGCGATGCGACGCGCTGGACGCGCGCGGCGGCGCTGAAGGGCTGCGAGCGCTTCGTCGTGCTGGGCGGCGACGGCTCGGTCAACGAGGTGCTCAACGGCATGCTGGCGTCGGGCGTCGACGCCTCGAGGCTCACGCTGGCGCCGATGCCCGCCGGCACCGGCAACGATTCCTGCCGCGGGCTGGGCGTGCCGCTCGATCCGGCCGAGGCGATCGACGCGCTGGCCAACCGCCGCACGCGCCTGATCGACGCCATGCGCATCGAACTGCAGGGACTCGAGGGCACGCCGCACACGCGTCACGGCCTGATCCTGGTCAGCTTCGGCGCGCCGGCCACGATCAGCCGCGACGCCTCGACGTCACGCTGGATGAAGCGGCTGGGGCGCATCGCCTATTACCTCGCCACGCCGCCGGTCGTGCTGCGCTACGCCGCGCGCACGACACGCATCGCGATCGACGAATCACCCGCGGAGGAACGAGCGTTGTTCGGCGGCATGATCGCCGGCCTGCCCTCGGGCGGCGGCGGCATGAAACTTGTGCCGCCGGCGCTGGTCGATGACGGCCTGCTCGACATGGTCGAGCTCGGCAGGCTGGGCCGCCTGCAGGCGCTGCTGCAAGTCATGCCCAGGCTGTACGACGGCGGCCATATCGGCCATCCGGCGGTGAGCCTGCGCCAGGGCATGCGGTCGATCCGGCTGGAAAGCGACGGCGCCGAGACGCTGGTCGATGTCGACGGCGAGACGGTCGGCCGCCTGCCGGCGACCGTCACCGTCCTGCCCAACGCGATCCGCGTTCCCGATTTCCGCTAGCTTTGTCATCCCGAGCGCAGCGAGGGATCTAGAGTGGTCCTGGATCCCTCGCTCGCTCGGGATGACAGGCACGACTTAACCCCAGAACCCGCGCTGGCCTTCGCTCTTGGCGGTCGCCCGGTCGAGGCCGATATCGGCCAGCATGCGATCGTCCATCTCCAGCAGATCGGCACGCGAGCGAGCCAGCTCGAGACGACGGAACAGCCAGTCGAAGGCCGCGGTGGCGGCGACGGTGAGCTGCCCGACGAAGGACGCCTTGGGCGCCGGGGCGTGGATGAGGCTGTCGGTCACGAGCGCCATGGCTCAACTCCATTTGGGCATTGTGTCGATACAAGTGCCCGTCCAGACGTTGCTAACACGCGATATGTGGGCGTTCGGCCATTCCCCACAACGGATGTCTTCTCGCCCTCAGACTTAGCTGGTATAAGCCTGCCCATGTCCCGGGGCCCGCTGCCGCTCAATGCCTTGCGCGCCTTCGAGGCCGCCGCACGACACAGGAGCTTCGTCGCCGCCGCCGACGAGCTGGCGGTGACGCCGGCCGCCGTCAGCCATCAGGTGAAAGGGCTGGAGGAGCGGCTGGGCGTGGCACTGTTCCGCCGCCTGCCGCGCGGGCTGTTGCTGACCGAGGACGCCGAGGCGCTGCTGCCCGACCTGCGCGACGCCTTCGACCGCATGGCCGCGGCGCTGCAGAAGCTCGAGCAGCGCAGCGGCACCAAGGTGCTGACCCTGAGCCTCGTCACCACCTTCGCGCTCGCCTGGCTGGTGCCGCGCCTGCATCGCTTCCAGACCGCGCATCCCGACATCGAGGTGCGCATGACGACGACGCAGCGCAGCGTCGATTTCGAGCGCGAGAACGTCGACTGCGCGATCCGTTTCGCCGGCCAGCCGGCCGAGGATCTGCACGCCACCAAGCTGTTCGCCGACGTGCTGACGCCGCTCACCAGTCCGAAATTCGCCGCCATGCTCAAGACGCCCGACGATCTGCGCAAGGCGCCGCTGATCGACACGCACTACGAGCCCGAGTGGCCGATCTGGCTGCGCGCCATGGGGCTCGACGATTTCAAGCCGCGCCGTGTGCTGGCCTTCGACTCGACCAAGATCGCCGTCGAGGCGGCGCTCGAAGGCGCCGGCGTGGCCATCGGCCCGCCCGATCTCTTCGTCGAGGATCTGCGCGAGGGCCGGCTGGTGCAGCCCTTCCCCGATGTCGTGGCCAGCGGCAAGGCGTGGTGGTTCGTCTGCCCGGCGCACATGGCGCAGCGGCCCAAGATCGTCGCCTTCCGCAGCTGGCTGCTCGACGAGCTGGCGCGCGACAAGGTCGAGGGCCCGCGCCGCCTCAAGATCGCTTAGAGATTGAGTTCCTGGGAGCGCCGGCGTCCCGCCGGCAGGCGGCGCTTTGCGCCGCCACCATGAGCCGGCGGGACGCCGGCGCGCCCAAAGACAGCCTCATACTGGCGGAAAGCGCCTGAGGTCGGCGGCGGCGAAGCGCCAGTCGGGCGTGTCGAACACCGCCTCGCGCGACGCCGCGTACCAGGCGCCGGCGACCGGCCCGCGCAGCACGTGGATGCTCTGCGCCGGCATGAAGCTCTGCGCGAACTGCGCCACGCGCCGGCCCTCGCGCTCGGCGACATCGACGGCGACGATGGCGTGGCCCGGCGAGCCGGGCTGGATCAGCACGTCGCCCGGCTCGATCGCCGCCGGATCGCCCACACGTTGCAGCTCGCGCGCCAGCGAGATCGTGCCGGCATAGGTGAAGATCACGTCGAGCCAGGCGCGGAACGCAGCGCGCGAATCGGGCGAGGGGCGCGCCGCGACCCAGGTGATCGAATTGCCGCGCGGCACCGGCCGGCGTCCGGCGAGATACTCGGCATAGGCGTAGCGCTCGCCGTTGGTGAAGCGGAAGGCGAGCGCGTCGCGCCGTCCCTGCGCGCGCAGGTACTCGGCGCGCAGGCGAATGATGGCGTCGGCGCATTGCTGCAGATCGGCGCGGCCGACATCGATGTCGACGATCGCCACCGCGCCGCCCTGCGCGGCGCGCGGCCGGCCGGTATGCAGCAGGATCGGCGCATCGGCCTGGTGCAGCGGCAGCGCGCGCAGCCAGGCGCCGAAATGGCCATCGGGAACGGCGAGGCGGCGATGGCCCGGCGGCGGATCGAAGCGATCGGTCAGGCGTTCGCGCGACAGGCTCTGCGCACGCGCCGATGACAGGCCACCGGCGAGCGCTGCGGCGGTGGCGAGGAGGCGGCGACGCGCAAGCATCGCGCGACGATGCCCGCGACCTGCGGCGGAAGTACGGCAGATGCGCCGCAAACCGTGCTGGTCAATGCGCTGAACCAGCGTTTAGCATGGGACTGGACCCCGCTGTCATCCCGGGCGCAGCAATCCCTCGCCGAGCTCGGGCCGGCAGTCCGTCAGCACATGGAGCCTCGCCATGCATGTCGGGATGGCCGCGATCTTCCAGAACACCGGCCGGCAGGTCACCGACCGGCAGGTCTATCGCAACGAGCTGCTGCTGGCGGAGATGGCCGAGCCGCTGGGATTCGAATCGATCTGGTCGGTCGAGCACCATTTCACCGACTACACGATGTGCCCGGACGTCGTGCAGTTCCTGTCCTACATGGCCGGCCGCACGCGCACGGTGAAGCTGGGCTCGATGGTCGTCGTGCTGCCGTGGCACGATCCGATGCGCGCAGCCGAGCAGATCTCGATGCTCGACAACCTCTCCGACGGCCGCATGATCCTGGGCCTCGGCCGCGGCGCCGGCAAGGTCGAGTTCGACGGCTTCCGGCTGGACATGGGCGAGAGCCGCGAGCGCTTCATCGAGTATGCCGAGGCGATGCTCGATGGCCTCGAGAGCGGCATCATGCGCTACGACGGCAAGCACTATCGGCAGCCGCCCACGGCGATCCGGCCGGCGCCGTTCAGAAGCTTCCGCGGCCGCACCTATGCCGCCGCCGTCTCGCCCGAGAGCGCGATGATCATGGCGCGGCTCGGGGTGGGCCTGCTGATCATTCCGCAGAAGCCGTGGCGCGAGGTCGAGAAGGAGCTCACCGAGTACCGCAGGCTGTTCCAGGAGATCAACGGCAGCGAACCGCCCAAGCCGGTCTCTGCCGGCTGGATCTTCGTCGATCCCAGCGCCGAGCGCGCGCGCGAGATGGCGATGACGTACATCGGCGGCTACTATCGCACCGTGCTCGACCACTACCAGTTTGCCGGCGAGCACATCCGCGCGACCAGGGGCTACGAGTACTACGTCAAGATGAACGAGAAGCTGCACACCTACGGTGACGCGAAGGCGATCGAGTTCTTTGCCGACCTGCAGGTCTACGGCACGCCCGAGCAGGCGCACGCCAAGATCGTGAAGATCCACCAGCAGACCGCCAACAAGGCCTTTGTCGGCGTGTTCTCCTACGCCGGCATGCCGCACGAGGAGGCGGTGCGCAACATGACCCAGTTCGCGCGCGAGGTGATGCCCGAGGTGCAGAAGATCGACGTCGGGGAGGAGATCGACCGCGCCGTCGACCTGCCCGACCACCGTTTCGCGCGCGCGGCGGAGTGACCCATGAAACGCCTGCTTCTCACCACCACCCTCGTCGCTTTCGCCTTCGTCCTGCCGGCGCAGGCGCAGGCGCAGTGGAGCATGAGCCAGCGCGGCAAGTTCCTGAACGATTGCATCCCCGCCTGCGAGAACAATCCCAACGTCCACGTCTCGAAGAAGCCGCAATGCGGCATGTTCTGCAACTGCCTCGCCAACGAGGGCGAGAAGATCTTCTCGTCGCAGGACTTCGAGGACATGGACGAGGCGGCGCGCGCCGGGCGCGATCATCCCAAGACACAGCAATTCCACGGCCTCGTGCCGGCCTGCAACCAGCAGGCCTTCGGCCAGTAGCCGCAGAGCGTAGCCGCGCGCCCGGCCGACGCCACAATCGCGGTGTAACGCGGCGAAACCGAATCGGCCTGTCGGCGTTACCCGCCGTCGGTTCGAATGGGCTGCCCCGGTGGGCGGGAACGAGCATTGCGTCGGCGATTGACATCGAGAGCCATGTTGGCGCTGCTGTGCGGCGTGCTGGCGGGCGGCGTGCTGGCGGGCGGCGCGCCGGCGCAGCCGGCCGAGCCTTGGCCTGAGCGCTTCTACAATCCGCAGCCGCTGGCCGACGATTTCACCCTGCCGATGCCGTGCGGCGGCGCGATGGTGTTCCGGCGGGTCGACGTGCCGCGCGAGGGCTCGCCGCGGCGGCGCATCGTCATCGGCGGCGAGGATCCGCGCTTCCAGTACGCCGAAGCGAGCCGCGAGGAGTACGTCGAGGGCGCCTTCACCGACCGTGCCGATCGGCATCGCCGCTACTACTACATCGCCAAGTACGAGATCACCGCGCTGCAGCTGGCGGCGATCAACGAGGATTGCGAGACGCCCGACCGCGCGCTGATGAAGCCGGCGGTGCGCACGACGTGGTTCGACGCGGTGCAGGCCGCCCAGCTCTATTCCGAGTGGCTGCTGAAGAACGCGCGGGACAAGCTGCCGCGCGAGGACGGCACGCTCGGCTTTCTGCGCCTGCCGACCGAGGCGGAGTGGGAGTTCGCCGCGCGCGGCGGCGGCGAGGTCACGCCCCGGGAGTTCGAAGCCACCACCTTCCCGATGAAGGAGGGCATCGAGAAGTATGTCTGGTTCCGCAGCACGCGCTCGTCGAACGGCGAGTTGCAGATCGCGGGTTCGCTCGCGCCCAACCCGCTGGGGCTGCACGACATCCTCGGCAACGCCGACGAGATCGTGCTCGAGTCCTTCCGCCTCTACCGCGCCGGCGGCGCGCGCGGCCAGAGCGGCGGCTATGTCGTGAAGGGCGGCAACTACCAGACGGTCGAGGCCAATATCCGCTCGTCCTACCGCCAGGAGATCGCGCCCTTCGACGATCAGGGCCCGCGGCGCGTGCCCACGGTGGGATTCAGGCTGGCGCTGGTCGCCGCCGTCATCGCCTCGCCCGAGCGGCTCAACGCGCACAAATGGGCCAGGCCGCCGCCACCGGAACCACCGCCGGTGTCGAAGGAGGCGATGGAGCTGGCGGCCTGGAACACCGTGTCGCGCAGCACCGATCCGGCAGTGTTCGAGGCCTTCCTCAAGCGCTTCCCCGACGGCGTCTATGCCGGCATCGCCAAAGCGCGCATCGCCGAGCTGCGCGCGCGGGCGACGGCCGAGAACACGCGCCGCCAGGCCGCCGAGCTGGAACGCCGCGCCGCCGCCGATCGGGCACGGCAGGAAGACCGCGCGCGCCGCGAGGAAGAGGAACGCCGCGTCGCGGCGACCGAGCAGGCGCGCCGCCTGCGCGCGCAGATCGAGGAGGAGGATGCGCGCCGCCGCGCGGCACAGCCGCCACGCATCTCGCCCGGCCAGCGCGCTGCCTTCATGGGCCGCTGCGTCTCTTCCTGCCGCAGCGACGATCGCATCCACCCGGCGCGGCGCGGCGCCTGCCCGACCTACTGCGACTGCGTGATCGACGAGGACGAGCGGCAGTTCACCGCCGCCGACCACGCCCGCATGAAGGCCGATTCGCGCGCCGGCTACCTCACGCCCAGGCTGCGCCAGTTCCAGTCGATCTTCGCCGCCTGCCACCGTAGGGTGTTCGGACGCTGAGGCACGCTGTCGTCCTGAGCGCAGCGAAGGACCTCGCGGTGGAGCGATCGGCCACGACGCTCGTGTGTGGCCGCGATACCGCGAGGTCCTTCGCTGCGCTCAGGACGACGGTGTGTCAAAACGGAATCTCGAAGCGGTCGCCCTTGGCCTTGACGCGCACGGCGTGCGGGGCGCCGAAATGGGCGGGCATCAGCAGGCTGCCGTCGGAGGCCACGCTGCCCAGCACGCGCCGGCGCGTGGCACGTGCGCCGTCCTCGTCCTCGCAGAAGGCGCTGTTCCATTCAGGAAAAAACACCTGCAGCGGGTGGTGGCAGACGTCGCCGACCAGGGCGGCGCGGCCCTGGCCCGACTGCACGCGCATCACCATCGAGCCCGGTGTGTGGCCCGACGCCAGCTCCAGCGTGATGCCCGGCTCGATCTCGTAGCCGTCGTCGACGATCACCGCCAGGCCGGCGGCGGCGATGGGACCGATCGAATCGTTGTAGATCGCGGCCTCCTCGGAGTCGGGCTGCAGACCGGCGCGGTTCTTCACCCACTCGAACTCGCGCCGGGAGTAGAGGTACTTCGCGTTGGGAAACGTCGGCACCCAGCGGCCGTTGAGCAGCCGCGTGTTCCAGCCGACATGGTCGACATGCATATGGGTGCAGAAGACGATGTCGATGTCCTCGACCGACAGCCCGGCATCGACCAGCCGCTGCAGGTAGGGCATGTCGAGCATGTGGAAGTTCGGGCTTTCCGGCCGGAACTTCTGGTTGCCGATGCAGGTGTCGACCAGGATCGTGTGGCGCTTGGTCTTCAGCACCCAGGAATGCGTGCCCATGACGAAGCGGTCGACCTCGGCGTCGTAGTGGCTCGGCACCAGCCAGCCTGCGTGTTCCCGCAGCACGTCGCGATCCATCGCGGGCAGCAGGAAGAGCGGCGAGAACGCCCGGCCAAGGGTCTCCTTGATCCTGAACACGGTGATCTCGCCCAGCCGGAACGTGACCGGCATGGGCGCGGGGCGGTCCATCAGACGCGCTCCATCGCCGTGGCTGCTTGCGCTCCGCCTGGGGCGCGCTTCATCCCGGTTCTCCCTCGTGAGGTGGCGTACCAGGCGAACCGTAGGTGCAAGGCGCGCACGCTGCAAGTACACTGGCGGGAACCTGACAAGGGGGGAGAGGCCATGTCGGACGAGAACCAAGGCAGCAGCGACAGCTTCACCGAGACGACGCGGGTTTCGTGGTTCGATCGCATGAAGCAGGCCATCACCGGCGTGCTGACCGGCATCGTGCTGGTCGCCGTCTCCATCGGCGTGCTGTTCTGGAACGAGGGCCGCGCCGTCACCACCGCGCGCTCGCTGAGCGAGGGTGCCGCCGCCGTCATCAGCGTGCCGTCCGAGCGCGTCGACGCCGCCAACGAGGGCAAGCTGGTGCATGTCTCCGCCGACCTCAAGCTCGCCGGCCCGGTGGCCGACCCCGAGTTCGGCATGTCGGTGACGGCGGTCAGGCTGGTGCGCAAGGTCGAGATGTACCAGTGGAAGGAGGAGACCAAGCAGGAGAAACGCACCAATGTCGGCGGCAGCCAGGAGACGGTGACAACCTATACCTATGTCAGGGCCTGGTCCGACCGGCGCATCGACTCCTCGCGCTTCAAGCAGCCCGGCGGTCATTCGAATCCCGAGATGCGCTACAGCGGCCGCGACTTCGTCGCCCCGTCGGCGAGTATGGGCGCTTTCCAGCTCACCGCCGAGACGCTGGGTCAGGTCGGCGGCGGCGAACGCCTGCCGGTCGACCAGGCGCAGCTCCAGGCGCTGCGCCAGCGTCTGGGCGGCAACCTCCATGTCAGTGACGGCACGATCTACATGGGCGTCGATCCGGGCTCGCCGCGCATCGGCGATCTGCGCGTCAGCTTCGAGCAGGTCACGGCGCAGCAGCTCACTGTCATCGCGCGCCAGGCCGGCTCGGGCTTCGGCCGCTACCAGACCCAGGCGGGCGATGCGCTGCTGATCGTCGCCAAGGGCGTGGTGCCGGCGGCGCAGCTGTTCAGCGAGGCGCAGGCGGCCAACGTGACGCTGACCTGGATCCTGCGCGGCGGCGGCGCGCTGGCGATGTTCATCGGCTTCGGCCTGTTCTTCCGTCCGCTGGGCGTGCTGGGCGACGTGCTGCCGATTCTCGGCGACGTCATCCGCATGGGCACCGGCGTCATCGCCTTCGTGCTCACCCTGCTGGTGGCGACGACCACCATCGCCATCGCCTGGCTGTACTACCGCCCTGTAGTCGGCATCGCCGTGCTGGTGGTCGGTGTCGGGGGCACGGTCGGCATGATCATGCTGGCCAAGCGCCGCCGCGCCGCGCGCCTGGCCGCCGCGCCGGCGGGGACAGGCGGGCCGGTGGCGTAGAGGTCTCTTCTACCTTCCCCCGCTGGCCTGGCGGGGGAAGGCATTGGACTCGCCGTTGCGCCGTGCGGCGCGACGCGGTAGCGAAACGGTCATGGGTTCCCTGGCCTCCGCCGCGCGCCGTCTTCTGCTGACCTTCGTGGCGCTCGGTGTGCTCGCATCGGCGGCCTTCGCACAGACAGCGCAGCCCGGAGCGCCCGAGCGGCCCTTCACCACCATGCTGGCCGGCTGGACCCGCACGCTGGATCGCATCGCCGATGTCGCGAGCCGGCCCAACCTGGTCCGGGCGGAGATCGAGCAGCTGCGTCACGAAGCCGCCGAGATCCGCGATTCGTCGGCCGGTGCGGCGGCGGCGGCACGGGACGAGCTGGCCTCGCTGCGCGCCCTGCTGGGCAAGCTCGAGCCGGCGGCACAGCCCGACGCCAAGCCGGATCGCAAGCCGGACGACGCCCGGGTCGACGAGCCCGACGATGTGCGGCAGGAACGCGAGCGTCTGCGCGCCCAGGTGGCGCTGATCGAGGGCCGCGTACGCCAGGCCGAGCTCGCCAACGCGCGCGCCGAACGCCTGGTCCAGCAGCTCGGGCGGCTGCGCGGCGAGACCTTCGTGCGCACCCTGCTACGCAAGGCGGCCTCGCCCTTCGCGCCGGCGACCTGGGAACAGGCCTCCGTCGACCTCGGCGACGTGATCGTGCAGCAGCGCGCCACGGCCGCGGTGTGGTTCGCCGCCGACCCGGCGGACGGACCGCTCTCCGCCGCGCCGGTCGCGCTGATCGGCGCCTTCGTCACCGTCGGGCTGTGGTGGTGGCTCCGACGCCTGCGCGAGCGCCACGGCCGCGACAGCGGCATCGCCGAGCCGACCTATCGCCAGCGTGTCGTCGCCGCGGCGCTCGACGGCGTGGGCTCGGTCGCCGCGCCGGTGCTGGCGCTGCTCTTCCTGGTGGTGGTGTTCCACAGCGGCAATCCCGGTGCGGCGACCACCTGGTTCGTCACCAGGACGGCGATCGGCCTGGCCATCGCGCTGCTCGCCTCGGGCATCGGCGAATCGGCGCTGGCGCCGATGCGGCCGACTTGGCGCATCGCGCCGTTCGACGATGGCGCCGCGCGCATCCTCTCGAACCGCCTGCGGCGGCTGGTCTGGGCCTACGCGATCCTGATGTCGCTGCAGGGCTTGCTGATACCGCCCTTCCCCGACCGGCCGGCACTCCAGGCCCTGACCATCCTGCTCTTCGTGGCCCTCGCCGTGCCGCTCACCATCCCGGTGTTCCGCGCCGAGGCGTGGCGCCGCGGCAAAGCCGACGACGATGGCTCGCACCGGCCGCTCGGCGGCCGCGTCTGGGCGGCCGCGCGGCACCTGATCACGCTGATCGCGCTCTTGTCGCTGGGCGCGGCGGTGCTGGGTTACAGCAACCTTGCCAGCCATCTCTACGAATCGCTGCTGTTCAGCCTGATCGCCATCGTCCTGGCCATCGTGGTGCGCCAGGTGGTGCACGACGTGGTCGAGGCCGCCTCGGCACCCGACACGCCCAGCGGCCGCTGGATGCGCCAGGCGATGGGCCTTGCGCCCGAGTCGCCGCTCAAGGGCCGATTGCTGCTGCTGCTGGCGCTCGACATCATCCTGTTCGCCGCGCTGTCGGTGGTGCTGCCGGCGATCTGGGGCGTGCCGTCCGACGACATCGTCGACTGGACGTGGCGTCTGCTCACCGGCCTGAAGGTCGGCGGCCACACCATCTCGCTGGTGGCGATCCTGATCGGCGTCGCGGTGTTCGTGGTGGCGCTGGCGGCGCTGCAGCTGCTGCGCCGCACCGTGCGCGAGCGCGTGCTGCCGTCGATGGAGATCAATCGGACGGTGCAGTACACCATCGATGCCGGCCTGAACTATGTCGGCATCGTCGCCGCCGCGCTGCTGGGCATCACGGCGCTGGGCGTCGAGTTCTCCAACCTGGCGCTGATCGTCGGCGCGCTCTCGGTCGGCATCGGCCTTGGCCTGCAGGGCCTGGCCAATAACACGATCTCGGGAATCGTCCTGCTCGTCGAGCGGCCGATCAAGGTCGGCGACTGGGTGACCGTCGGCGCTCACGAGGGATCGGTGAAGCGCATCAACATCCGCGCCACCGAGCTGCAGACCGCGCAACGCGCCTCGGTGATCGTGCCGAACTCGCAGTTCCTGCAGACCGCGGTGATCAACTGGACCTACGCCGACAACATGGCGCGCGTGGACATCACGGTCAGCGTCGCGCACGGCAGCGACCTCGCCCGGGTCCAGGCCGCACTGATGCAGGCGGCGACCGACAATCCGCTGGTGGCGACCACGCCCAAGCCGTTCACCGTGTTCAACAGGATCGCGCCCAACGGGCTGGAATGGGAGCTGCGCTGCTTCCTGCGCAACATCGCCACGACGCCGGTGGCGCGCAGCCAGCTCAACCACGCGGTGCTCGACAATCTCGCCGCCGCCGGCATCGGCATCGCCGGCACCGCACCGCCGCCAGCGCCGCCGCCGCCACCACCACCGCCATCGCCGGTGTAGCTTCCCTTTCCCCGGAGGGGGAAGGTGCCCGAAGGGCGGAAGGGGGATGTCGAAGACGGACTCCTGCGTTCGTCTTCGACATCCCCCTTCCGTCGCGCTGCGCGCGCCACCTTCCCCCTCCGGGGGAAGGGAAGCTACGGTCAAGGATCTGGCTTGAGCACGCGGTGCAGGTCGAGGACCGGCGTGCGGCGGCCCATGCCGAGCTGCGAGAGGATGGCGTGCGCCTGGCCGCGGTGATGGGTCTGGTGGTTGAAGAAGTGCGGCAGGATCAGCGAGGGCGGGTCCTCGAAGACGCGGCCCTCGTTGTTGCCGTAGCGGACCGGCCGTTCGAGGAAACCGTCCGGCAAGGCGACGAAGAACGCCTCGATGCGCGCATCCATCACGGTGCGGGCCGCGCGCAGGTCGTCGAACGATTCGTGCAGGATCGCATCCAGCCCGGTCGATGGCGCCGCGCGGCCCTCGAAGCGGGCCATCCAGATGCCGTCGCCGACCAGCAGATGGTTCAGGGTACCGTGCAGGCTGCCGAAGAAGGCGCCGACGTCACGTTTGCGGTCGGCGTCGGCAAACGCGGCCGCCGCGGCGTACAGCCGGTCATTCGCCACGGTGTTGTAGCGGGCGAACTGGGCCCAGAGCGCAGCGTTTCGCATCTGCGAAGGATAGTTCTCGATTGATCTTGGCTGAAGATCGTCCAATGCTCGCTCCATGATGAATTCGGTTCATCAATAAGCAAAGACAGGGGCAGCGTGGACCGGATCGGCGACATGGCGGCGTTCGTCAAGGTGGTGGAAGCCAACGGCTTCTCGGCCGCCGCGCCGCAGCTCGGCCTGACGCCATCGGCGGTCAGCAAGCTCGTGACCCGGCTGGAGGAGCGGCTGGGCGTGCGGCTGTTCAACCGCACCACGCGCAAGCTGGCGCTGACCGAGGCAGGCGAGAATTTCTACCGCGACGCCGCGCGCATCATCGGCGAGGTCGACGAGGTCGAGGCGGCGATCGGCCGGCGCGGGCATGAGGCGCGCGGCCTGGTCAAGGTCACCACCTCGCTGGCCTTCGGCGCGCACCAGATCCTGCCGCTGGTGCCGGAGTTCCTCGACAGCCATCCCGGCATCGAGCTCGATCTCTCCTTCACCGACCGCGTGGTCGACCTCGTGCAGGAGGGCTTCGATGTCGCCTTCCGCATCGGCCGCCTGGCCGATTCCAGCTTCGTCGCGCGCAAGATCGGCGAGGACCGGCGAGTCGTCGTCGCCGCGCCCGCCTATCTGAAGAAGCACGGCGAGCCGCAGCATCCCGACGAGCTCACGCGCCACAACTGCATGGGCTTCCGCGACCGCACGCCGATGAACCGCTGGCCGTTCATCGTCGAGGGCGTGGCGCGCGAGGTGATGGTGCGCGGCAATTGCCGCACCGACGACGGCGACGTGCTCTACCAGCTCGCGGTCGAGGGCGTCGGCATCGTGCGACTCACCAGGCTGACCGTGGCGCGCGCGGTGCGCGACGGCAGCCTGGTCGAGATCCTGCAGCCCTTCACGCCGCGCGACACCATCCCGATCCAGGCGGTCTATCCGCACCGCCGCCTGCTGCCGCCCAAGGTCACGGCACTGGTCGACTTCCTGACCACCAAGTTCGACCCGCCGCCATGGGAAGACGAGTCGACGGCTGCATGAGCATCATCGCCTTTCCTTCTCCCCGCGCAGTCGGGGCTATGACATGTGGCGGACCTGACTTGGTCTTACCTTCCCCCGGAGGGGGAAGGTGCCCGAAGGGCGGAAGGGGGATGTCGAAGCCGGACACCGGTTTCGTTGAGGCATCCCCCATCCGGCGCTTCGCGCGCCACCTTCCCCCTCCGGGGGAAGGTAGGGCCGAACTCCACATGCGATCGCGCTGACCTTCGCGGGCGAGCTTCCATAGGCCCATGACCTCCAGCACGACGCCGCGCACCGCGCTCGCCTTTCTGTTCGCGCTCTTCTTCTTCAGCGGTTTCAGCGCCCTGGTCTACCAGACGGCGTGGCATCGCCTGCTCGGCCTGTTCGGCGGCGCCGACAGCATCTCCGCCGCCATCGTCGTCGGCGCCTTTCTGCTCGGCCTGGGCATCGGCAGCCTGGTCGCCGGGCTGCGCGCCGACCGGCTGTCGCGGCGCGCGGCGCTGCTGCTCTTCGCCGCCTGCGAGCTGGGCATCGCGCTGTTCGCCGCGCTGAGCCCGTGGCTGTTCCACGAGGTGGTATTCGCCAGGCTGGCGCCGCTGTCGTCCTCGCGCCTGACGATGTTCCTGATCGTCTTCGCCTGCCTTCTGTGGCCGACCTTCCTGATGGGCTGCTCGCTGCCGCTGCTGTCGAAGGCGATCGTGCAGGACATCGCCGCCTCGGCGCGGCAGATCGGCTGGCTCTACGGGCTCAACACCCTGGGCGCCGGCATCGGCGCCCTCGTCGCCGGCTGGGTGGTCATCGGCCATCTCGGCTACGACGGCGCGATCTATCTCGCCGCCGCCATCAACGTCGCCATCGCCGCTGGCGGTGTGTCGCTTGCCGTGACGCGGGGCCTGCGTGCCGACTGTGGGGCCGCGTCATCGGCCAGAACGATCGCGGGCGGCGATGCGCCCGTGGGCCGCTGGTGCTTCCTGGTCTTCGTCTCCGGCTTCTCGATCGTGGCGCTGCAGATCGTCTGGTACCGGCTGATCGGCGTCACCCTGCAGTCCAACGCCTACGGCTTCTCGCTGGTGCTGGGCGTGTTCCTGGTCGGCGACGCAGTCGGCCTGCTGGCCGGCGCCAGGGTGATCGACCGCATCGCCGATCCACGGGGCTTCTTCTTCCGCATGCAGGCGATCGCCGCCCTGCTGGGCATCGGCGGCGCGCTGCTGACCTGGTGGCTGATCGGCTGGGGCGTGCTGCCCGACGACATGGTCGACAAGGACATCGTCGCCGGCGCCGACGCGCGGCCCTGGCTGATCGCCGTGCTGCTGGCGCTGGTCGTGCTGCCCGCCAGCTTCGTCATGGGCTTCTCGTTTCCCGTCGTGCAGAAGGCCGTGCAGCGCGATCTCGCCGCGGTCGGCCGTCGCGTCGGCTACGTGCAGCTCGCCAACATCGTCGGCAACAGCGCCGGCAGCCTGGTCGCCGGCCTGGCGCTGCTGCACTGGCTGGGCACGTCGGGAACGCTGAAGCTGATCGCCGTGATCGGCCTGGCCTTCGCGCTGATCGAGATGCTGCGCGACCGCAGCGCCACGCGCCTGCGCATCGCCGGCGCCGCCGTGGCGCTGGGCGCCTGCATCGCGCTGCTGCCCGCGACGCACGGCTTCTGGACGAGGCTGCACGGGCTGAAGACCGCCGAGCGCGCCATCGTCGCCGAGGATCGCACCGGCGTGGTGATGATCCGCCTGACCGAGGCCGAGCGCGGCCGCATGTACATCGCCGGCCACTCGCAGAGCTGCCTGCCGTTCTGCACCGTGCACGCCTTCCTCGGCGCGATCGGGCCGCTGGCGCACACCGACCCCAAGCGCGTGCTGGTGATCGGCAGCGGCAGCGGCGGCACGCCCTACAGCGCCGGCGTCAATCCCGCCACCGAGCGCGTGCGCGCCATCGAGATCGTCGAGCCGGTGGTCGACTCGCTGCGGATCTTCGTCGCCTCGGGCGGGCGCATCGGCATCGACCGATTGCTGTCCGCCAAGCGCTTCGACTTCCACATCGGCGACGGCCGCCATGCGCTCGCCGTCGACACCACGCGCTACCACGTGATCGAGGCCGACGCGATTCTGCCCAAGAGCTCGCTGTCAGGCCTGCTCTACTCGGTCGAGTTCTTCCAGCAGGTGAAAGCACGCCTCGAGCCCGGCGGGCTCTACGTGCAATGGGCGCCGACCGATCGCAGCGTCGCGACCTTCCGCAGCGTCTTCCCCTACGTGACGATGGTGCACCCGGCGCTGATCGGCAGCGACCGGCCGATCGCCTACGACCCGGCGGCGATCCAGCGCAAGCTCGACGATCCGGCGATTCGCGGGCATTTCGAAGCCGCCGGCGTCGATGTCACCGAGCTGCGCCGCTGGTTCGGCGAGAAGAAGCCCGACATCCTCAACGACGGCCGCGTCGAGCCCTTCGCCGACGCCAACACCGACCTCTTCCCGCGCGACGAGTACTACCTCAATCGCCGCGATCCGGTAGGACACTGATCGGTCTTACCTTCCCCCGGAGGGGGAAGGTGGCGCGGAGCGACGGATGGGGGATGTCTCAACGCACTCGGTGTCCGTCTTCGACATCCCCATCCGCCCTTCGGGCACCTTCCCCCTCCGGGGGAAGGTAGATGTCGCTACACCCCCGCCCCCTCGATCTGCCGGCGCAGCGCGCGTTGGCGTTCGCGGCCGAGCGGGAAGCGCCACAGCGCGAGCGCGCACAGCACGTGCAGCGCGGTGGGCAGGGCGACGAAGACCCAGAGCAGGCCGTCGATCGCTGCCTTGTCGTTGGCCACGCCGGTCTTGAAGCCCACGAGGTCGAGCAGCGCGTAGGTCACGCCCACGGCCAGCGCCAGGCCGATCTTCTCGGTGCTGGCGAGCAGCGAGAAGTAGACGCCGGCCTGCATGCGGCCGGTGGTGACCTGGTCCTCGTCGGTGATGTCGGCCATCATCGCCTTCATCAGGAAGCGGTGCGAGGCATAGGGCAGGCCGAACAGCACCAGCACGAGCAGTGTCAGCGCGAAATTACCGGGCTCCAGCAGGAAGAACGCCGGCAGCAGCACGACGCTGTAGAGCTGCGCCCAGATCAAGGTGGAGTGCTTCTCGAACTTCGCGCCGAGCTTCACCCAGAGCGGGATCGCGACGCAGCCGGCGACGAAATAGGCCAGCATCAGCACGCCGGAGCGCTGGCCGAGCGCGAAGGCGTCCTTGATGACGAAGATCACCAGCGAGCCCGACACGCCGCTCGACAGGCCGATCAGCAGGTCGGCGAGCAGCAGGCGGCGCAGCGGCCGGCTGCGCCACAGCGCGAAGAGCACGCCGCGCCAGTCGACATGGGGACGCTCGGCGACGGATACCTCGGGCACGAAGGCGAGCGCGGCGAGGAAGGTCGGGACCAGCAGCACGACGATGAAGAGGCCGACGCCGCGCATCTTCTCGCGCAGCGAGGCCTCGCCGGCGGCTTCGTAGAGCGCCGGTACGGCGAGCACGGCGATCAGGCCGACCATCAGCATCGCCTGGTAGGCGCCCTGCAGACGGGTACGCGCGTCGTAGTCGGTGGCGAGCTCGGCGCTCCACGCCAGGATCGAGATCGTGGCGCAGGTCCAGCCGACATAGAGGATCAGCAGCCAGACCAGCAGGTAGGTGCCGCTCACCGTGCCCGCGGGCAGGAAGATCATCCACACGCTGACGGCGAGGATGGGTATCGCCGCGGCGATCCACGGCTTGCGCCGGCCCCAGCGCGTGCCGTAACGGTCGGCGAACAGGCCGAAGGCGGGATCGATGGCGACGTCGAAGAAGCGGGTGATCATGAAGATCGAGCCGACCGCCGTCAGCCCCAGGCCGAGCTCCTCGGCGTAGAACGGCGGCAGATAGATCACGATCGGCAGGCCGAGCCCGGCGATCGGCAGCGCCTGCGAAACGAACGCCAGCAGGCGGGCGCGCGAGAGCTGCATGAACTTCAACCCCTGAGATGCGGCGGCTACGATGGCCGGTGAGGAGATGGTATCGATGGCGGAAAATCCAGTCCTTTTGACGGTCGATGGGCGTGGCGTCGCGTCCGTCACCTTCAACCGGCCCGAGGTCAACAACGCCTATGACGGCGCGCTGATCGAGGGCCTGTTGCGCGCGCTCGATGCGCTGGAGCGAACGCCCGGCCTGCGCGCCGCGGTGCTGCGCGGCAACGGCCGGCACTTCCAGGCCGGCGCCGACCTGGCGTGGATCCGCGGCGTGCGCGCGCAGGACGCGGCGGCGAACGAGCAGGCCTCGCTGGCGACCGCCGAGGCGGTGCGCCGGCTCAACGAGGCGCCCTGCCCGACCGTGGCGCTGATCCGTGGCGCCTGCATCGGCGGCGGCACCGGCATCGCCGCCGCCTGCGACGTCGTCGTCGCCGCCGAGGACGCCTTCTTCGCCATCAGCGAGACGCGCTGGGGCCTGATGGCGGGCATCATCATCCCGCAGCTCGTCGACGCCATGGGCGTCAGGCAGGTGCGGCGCTACGCGCTCAGCGGCGAGCGCTTCGACGCGCACGAGGCGCGCCGCGTCGGCCTGGTGCACGAGGTCGTGCCCGTCGCCGAGCTCGAGGCGACCGGCGCGCGCATCGTCGATGCCATCCTGATGAACGCGCCGGAGGCGACGGCGCAGACCAAGCGGCGCAGCCTGGCGGTGGCGTGCTCGCTGCTCGACGCCGAGGCCGTGGCGACGCTGGTGCGCGAGCACGCCGCCAAGCGCCAGACCGACGAGGCCGCCGAAGGCCTAGCCAGCTTCGTCGAGAGGCGCAAGCCCGGCTGGTATCCGAGTTGACCGCTTACCTTCCCCCGGAGGGGGAAGGTGCCCGAAGGGCGGATGGGGGATGTCGAAGACGAACGCAGGAGTCCGTCTTCGACATCCCCCTTCCGTCGCGCTGCGCGCGCCACCTTCCCCCTCCGGGGGAAGGTAGTGATTGCATGAACGGCATCGCGTTGCGTAGCCTCGCGGCCAAGAGTGCGTAAGGGAAGGAAGCGGGTGATGGCGGCGAGTGCGGGCAAGGTCGGCGAGGTCAGGGTCAACGCCGAGCGGTTGACGGCGTATATCCGGGCGATCTGCGAGAAGGAGGGCAGCGAGCCCGGCGAGGCGAGGATCGTCGCCGAGAATCTGGTGCTGGCCAATCTCTACGGCCACGACAGCCACGGCGTCGGCATGATCCCGCGCTACATCGAGAACGCGCGCGCCGGCAACTGCAAGCGCAACTGGCATGCCCGCATCGTCGTCGACAACGGCGCGGTGATCACCGTCGACGGCGGCAAGGGCTACGGCCAGGTGGTCGCCGGCGAGGCGATGGATTTCGGCATCGAGCGCGCCCGCCAGTTCGGCGTCTGCGTCGTCGGCCTGCGCAACTGCCATCACATCGGCCGCATCGGCGCCTGGGGCGAGCGCTGCGCCGATGCCGGCATGGTCTCGATGCACTACGTCAACGTGCACGGCCACAAGCCGCTGGTCGCGCCGTTCGGCGGTGCGGAGGCGCGCTTCTCGACCAACCCCTATTGCTGCACCATCCCGGGCGAGAACGGCCAGCACATCGTGCTCGACTTCGCCACCAGCCAGGTCGCCATGGGCAAGGTGCGCGTGGCCTACAACAAGCGCGAGGAGATGGAGCCCGGCCTGTTGATCGACCACGAGGGCAACCACACCGCCGATCCCGGGGTGATGTGGGGCAACGGCCCGTTCGGCGCCATCCTGCCCTTCGGCCTGCACAAGGGCGGCGGGCTGGCGGTGATCTGCGACATCCTCTCGGGCGCGCTGACCGGCGGCATGACGGCGACGCCGGAGACCACCAAGGGCCCGCCGGGCGACATCGTCAACAACATGCTGTCGGTGATCATCGACCCCGCGAAGCTCGGCGGCGAGAGCATCTGGCGCAAGGACTCGCAAGACTTCATCGCCTGGGTGAAGTCGGCCAGGCCGCAGCCCGGCGTCGAGCAGGTGCTGACCCCGGGCGAGCCCGAGCGCGCCCGGCGCGCCGACCGGCTGGCCCGGGGCGTGCCGGTCGACGAGACGACCTGGGGCCAGCTGCGCGACACCGCCCGTCTGGTCGGGCTGAGCGACGCCGAGGTCGACCGCCTGACGGGTCTCTGATCACGAGATTCTGGCGATACGCGCAAAGGCGAGTATGATCGGGGTATTGGGGTGAACCCCATCCGGGGTCTGCCGGACCGGCAGGGCGACAGTCGAGAGGGAGAGGATCGATGCTTCGTAAACTGGCGATCGTCGCCGGCGTGATCGGCGCCATGGCGATATCGGGGGGAGCCCAGGCGCAGAACAGCTTCCGGCTCTGCAATCTGTCCTCGGTCGACATCGAGGTGGCCAAGGCGCTGAACACCGGCAAGAAGAACGCCCAGGGCGGCCACATCATCATCTCGGAGGGCTGGTACAAGTTCGCCAAGGGCGAATGCGCCGTGCTGTGGAGCGGCAAGCTCCAGTACCGCTACTACCTGCTCTACGGCCAGAACAAGAACGTCAACAAGGAGTGGAAGGGCAACATCCCGATCTGCGTCAGCCGCCAGCCCTTCACCATCACCTCCGACCTCTGCCCGCCGGACAAGTACCGGCGCATGTTCTTCCAGGTCGACACCGGCGACAACGACGGCTGGACGCAGAACCTGCGCGACTGACCGCCTCGCCCGCCGAGACGAAGACAGCCCGGCCACACCGCCGGGCTGTTTGCGTTTTGCCTTCCCCCGGAGGGGGAAGGTGGCGCGGAGCGACGGAAGGGGGATGTGGAAGACGGACATCGGAGTCGTTGAGGCATCCCCCTTCCGCCCTTCGGGCACCTTCCCCCTCCGGGGGAAGGGAATCATTTCACCGTCTCGGGGTTCATGACGCGGATCGGCTTGCCGTCGAGCCAGGCGAGGAAGTTCTCGATCGCATCGGCGTAGAAGGCGCGGAAGGCCGGCTCGACGACGTAGCCCAGATGCGGCGACAGCACGACGTTGTCGAGCTCGACGAGCGCATGGCCCGGCCGCATCGGCTCGACGTCGTAGACGTCGAGCCCGGCCGAGGCGACGTGGCCGCTCTTCAGCGCCGCGACCAGCGCGGCCTCCTCGACGATCGGCCCGCGCGAGGTGTTCACGAAGATCACGCCCCGCTTCATCCTGGCGAAATCCGCCGCGCCGATCAGCCCGCGCGTGCGGCCGCTCAGGATCATATGAATGGTGATCACGTCCGACGTCGCCAGCAGCTCGTCCTTGCTCACCAGCGTCGCGCCGGCCTCCGCCGCCTTGTCCGCCGTGAGGTTCTGGCTCCAGGCCACCACCTCCATGTCGAAGGCCTTCGCGTAGCGCGCGACGCGCGAGCCCAGTTTGCCCAGGCCGATCACGCCCAGCCGCTTGCCCTCCAGCGCGAAACCCATCGGCAGGCCCTTGTGCCAGCCGCCCTTGCGCACCAGCCGGTCGCCGGCCGTGACGTGGCGCGTGGCGTCCATGATCAGCGCCCAGCTCAGCTCCGCGGTGGGCGCGCTCGAGCCGCCGGCGCCGGTGTTGCTGACCGGGATGCCGCGCGCGGTGAGCGCCGCGAGATCCATGCTGGGCGCGCGCGAGCCGGTGAGCGTGACGAACTTCAGGTTGGGCAGCCGATCGATCAGCGCCTTGGGAAACGGCTGGCGCTCGCGCATCAGCAGCACGAGGTCGAACGGCGCCAGCGCCCTGGCCGCCTCGTCCGGCTCGCCGAGATGGCGGTCGAAGGCCGTCACCTCGACGCCGCGCGCGCGCAGCCGGTCCCAGTCGCCATAGCCCAGGGCGATGTTCTGGTAGTCGTCGAGGATGGCGAGCTTCATGGGCGTGGGGTCCTTCCGGTTATCCGGCCATCATGACAAACCGCGCGCGACAGGCACAACGGCGCGCCGTTCCAAGGTCTTGGGCTTCAACCTTACCTTCCCCCGGAGGGGGAAGGTGGCGCGCAGCGCCGGATGGGGGATGCCTCAACGAAGCCGGTGTCCGTCTTCGACATCCCCCTTCCGCCCTTCGGGCACCTTCCCCCTCCGGGGGAAGGCATGAGGATGATCACGCCGCGGCCCGATTGCCATGGTTTGCCATGGCGGCGTCGGCCAGGGCGAGGTGCAGCGGGCGGTTGAGCTCGACGGCGGCGCGCACGACCCTGCGGACCGCCGGCAGCACGTCGCGCGCGAGGTCGCGGCCCTCGGCGCGCCAGCGCGCGGCATGCAGCGGCAGGTCGGCGGGCAGGTCGGCGCCCCAGCTGCGCCGCACCGCCGAGGCGACGGCCTGGTGCCAGGCGGCCTCGGCCGCGTCGTCGTTCGCGGCCGCGACCGGCCCGGGGCTCTGCGATGGATTGCTATGGTCTGCCATCGTGGCCGTCGCAGCGCAGGCGGCGGCTTCGCGCGCGGGCGGCGGATCCTCGGCGGCCAGCTCGGGGCTTTGCAATGGATTGCTATGGTCGGGCGTCGCGGCCGCGGCATCGCAGGCGGCGGCTTCGGGCGCAGGCGGCGGTGGTTCGGCGGCGACCGGCTCGGGGCCTTGCGATGGATTGCTATGGGGTTCGCCATGGTCGGGCGCCGGGTAGCGGCGCCGGGCGCGCTTGCCGACGCGCTGGTGGACCGCCCAGTCGACGATCGACAGGTATTCCACGTCCTCGACCGTGTAGCGGCGCACCAGGCCGCGCGCCGCCAGCTCCTCGATCAGGACGCGCACGGCCTCGTCGTCGAGCGAATCGCCGGGGAAGACCTGCAGGCGCAAGGTGCGCGGCCGCAGCGGCAGCACGCCGAAATCGTCGGCGAAGTTGCTGAGCCCGAGCAGCAGCAGGCGGGCCATCGGCGCGCAGTCGACGACCGCCTCCGTGGTCCAGAATTCGGGCGGGATCAGACGGGCACGGGGCATCGGGGACTCCAGCGGTTGGTGCTGGAGCGGGTGTACGCCTGTGGCGTGGAGGGCGCGATTTAAACCCCTAGCGGTGTCGAACAGGGCATTCCGATGCCGATGGAATCGGCAAAATTGCCGTCTGTTACGCGGTCCGATTCACGCGGTCATGCGTGGTTGGCGCTCGCAGCCCGCAGCGTGCCACATCAGCGCGCTTCTACGCCTAACGCGCGAAGCCTTGCACGCACCATACCCTTCCAAAGGCCAACGGATTAGCTGCAACGGTCAGCAACTGAGCGTTGCATCTGAACGCTCACCTCATCGCAGCCCCAAATGAGGAAAACCCCGGAGCGCGTTTCCACGTCCGGGGTTTGAACCTTCAGTGGATAACCACTTTACCGTGGTTTCCCAACCGACTTCCCACAAATACTTGAGCACCATCGCCCGTCTGCGTCAAGATAGCAATTCGAGTTGGGGGACTCCATGACGGCAGCTTTCGAACCCGTATTGCGGGAAAGTCTGACGCTGGGCATTGATCTCGGAATTGCCTCGTGCGGCTGGGCGATGATTGAGGGTGCCGACAGCGGAGACGGCCGCATCATCGCAATGGGCGTTCGGTGCTTCGATGCTCCGGAAACCGCCAAGGAGCGTACGCCGACCAATCAGATCAGACGTCAGAACCGACTCATGCGCCGCGTCATCAAGCGCCGGAGGCAGCGGATGAACGGGGTACGGGCTTTGCTCAAGAGCCACGGACTGCTGACCGACGATTCGAAGAAGGTGCTGGCGATGGGCCTGAACCCCTGGACATTGCGGGCCGAGGCGCTGAACCGCCCTCTCGAAGGGCCGGAGCTGGCGGTGGCTTTAGGCCATATCGCGAAGCACCGCGGCTTCAAGTCGAACAGCAAGCGCGACCGGGGCAAGAACGCCAACGAGGAGTCATCGAAGATGCTTGGCGCGATCGAGAGGACGCGTGAGCATCTGAAGGACTGGCGCACAGTCGGCGAAATGTTCGCCAAGGATGCGACCTATGCCGCACGTAAGCGCAATCGCGACGGCAACTTTGATCGCTCCATCTTGCGCGACGATTTGGAGCGCGAGGTCGTGCTGATATTCGACCGGCAGCGGCGCATGGGAAACGCCATCGCGAATCCTGATCTGCAGCGCCAGTTCATCGAAACCGCGTTCTTTCAACGGCCGTTGCAGGATAGCGACGATCGGGTCGGATTCTGCCCATTTGAATCTGACGAGCGCCGCGCCGCGAAGCACAGCCCATCTTTCGAACGGTTCCGACTCGCGTCGCGCTTATGCACGCTGAGCGTTCGCTACGCTGGTGGTGAGCGAACACTGACAGCTGGGGAAATCTCCCTTGCGATGGCCGACTTCGGCGCGCCGGGTATCAAGCTGACCTACAAGCGGTTGCGCGGGCTGCTAAAGCTCGGCGATGGGGACTCGTTCGATGTCCCTCGTGAGGAGGAAGGGAAGCGCGAGATCGCGTCGCGATCAAGCGATCAGGCCGCCGGCACCAAGGCATTCCGCAATGTGCTGGGCGATGCCTGGAAGACGCTGTTGAACCAGCCCGACAAGGTCGACCGTGCCGCTGCAATCATCACCTTCCGTGAGGCGCCCGAGTCCATCCGCAAGGGCCTCGAGGAAATCGATTTCGAGCCGCTGGTCCTAGAGGCACTGATGAAGGGCGTTGTCGAGGGCGATTTCGCCACCTTCAGGGGTGCGGGTCACATCTCGGCCAAGGCAGCACGTAATATTCTGCCGCATCTCATGAGAGGGCTCGTCTATTCGGAAGCCTGCACGGCCTCGGGCTATGACCACGCGCGCCGCCCCGAAACCGATCTCTCCGCCATCGGCAATCCCGTCGCCCGCAAGGCGCTCGGTGAAGCCGTGAGGCAAGTTCGGGCGATCGTACGTGAATACGGCCTACCAGGCGCCATTCATATCGAGTTGGCGCGCGATGTCGGCAAGAGCAAGGAAGAGCGTGACAAGATCACGAGCGGTATCGAGAAGCGCAACAAGGCCAAAGACCGTCTGCGCGAAGAATACCGGGGCACGGTTGGACGCGAAGCCGCGAACGCCGAGGATCTGCTGCGCTTCGAGCTATGGAAAGAACAGGCTGGCCGCTGCTTTTACTCGGATAGCGAGATCCACCCGGACTGGATCGTCTCCTCGGACAACCGCGTCCAAGTCGATCACATCCTGCCGTGGAGTCGATCAGGGGACGACAGTTTCATCAACAAGACGCTGTGCATTGCCAAGGAGAACCAGGACAAGAAGGGACTGACGCCGTTCGAATGGTTCAAGCAAGTGCGAACAGAAGAGGCATGGGAGGCGTTTGCCACAAGAGTCGAGACGAACAAGGCATTCAAGGGACGCAAGAAGCGCAACTACCTTCTGCGCGATGCCAAGGTTCTCGAAGAAAAATTTCGACCGCGCAATCTTACTGACACACAGTATGCGACACGTCTGCTCGCCGACATGCTGAGAGGCATGTATCCCGTGGATGGTTCTCGCCGTGTGTTCACGCGCCCAGGCGCGCTGACCGACCGGTTGCGGCGCGCTTGGGGCGTTCAGGGTCTGAAAAAGGACAAGGACGGTAAGCGTATTCCCGACGACCGGCATCACGCATTGGATGCGCTCATCGTCGCGGCCACGACCGAAGGAGCGCTCAACCGCCTGACGCGCGCCGCACAGATCGAGGAGGAACGCGGCTCCAGCCGCTTCATCGCGAAGTTTCCCATGCCGTGGCCCAACTTCAAGGAAGACGTGGATGCGCTCTTCCCACACATCTTCGTTAGCCGGGCCGAACGCGGACGCGTGCGCGGAGAAGCTCATGCGGCAACCATTCGTGCCATAGGCAAAGACGAGAATGGGCCTGTTGTCCATGAGCGAAAATCGGTGGAGACGCTGAACGAGAAGGACCTCGACCGCATCAAAGACGCCGAGCGTAATCACCGCGTCGTGTCGGCGCTGCGCGATTGGGTCATGGCGGGCAAACCAAAGGACAGGCCGCCGCTGTCGCCGAAGGGCGATCCCATCCGCAAGGTGAGCCTCACCACTAACAAGAAGGCCGATGTGCTGATCCGCGACGGCGCCGCCGACCGGGGCGAGATGGTGCGCGTGGACGTGTTCCGGAAGCCGAATAGGAGGGGCACTACCGAGTATTTTCTGGTGCCGGTTTATCCGCATCAAGTCGCCTCCAAAGAGGACTTCCCCCAAGCTCCAAGCGCATATGTGCGGGGCGGTGGCGAGGAGGAGCCGCTTACAGCCGATCACGAGTTCCTATTCAGCTTGAGTCAATTGTCGTTCCTTGAGATTGAGAAGCAAGACGGCACATGCATCCATGGGTATTTCCGCGCACTCGATCGGAACACGGGCGCGATCAAGATCTCGCCACACGACACGCTGCAAGCAATGATCACCGGCATCGGTGCGCGCAGCCTGAAGGTCTTTCGGAAGTTTCAGGTCGACCGCCTCGGTCGACGGCATGAAATCCAGCGAGAAACCCGCACATGGCGTGGCGTGGCCTGCACATAAGCAAGTCCGCGCGCCTGACCGTCGCCGATGGTCAGATCGTCGTCGCACAAGACGACGGCGAGGTACGTCTGGCACTCGAAGATATCGCCTGGATCGTGCTCGACGCGCCACACGCGACATTGACCTCGACGCTGCTCTCCGCATGTATGGAGAACGGTATTGCACTGATCGCCACCGATGCGACCCATACGCCGAGCGGCGTTACCCTGCCCTTTCACCGTCACTTCCGCCAAGGCGGCATCGCGCTGGCGCAGGCGAACATGAGTACGCCGCTCAAGAAGCGCCTGTGGCAGGCGATCGTGCAGGCGAAGATCGTCAATCAGGCGGCCGCCCTCGGCGAAGTCGGCCGCGCCGGCGCACGCGGCCTGATCGCCATGGCGCGATTGGTCGACAGTGGCGACACTGTCAATGTAGAGGCCCGCGCTGCGAGGAGTATTGGAGTTGCTTGTTCGACGGGTTCCGCCGCGAGGATGCGGGCGACACTCGGAACATGATGCTGAATTACGGCTATGCGGTGATTCGCTCCTGCGTCGCACGAGCACTCGTCGCCGCCGGACTCTTGCCGGCTTTGGGTGTCAATCACGCCAGCGCGACAAACGCCTTCAATCTCGCCGACGATATGGTGGAGCCGTTCCGGCCGTTCGTCGATGTGCTGGCTTGGCGCGTGATCGGCGAAGGTCGCGCCGCGCGCGATGAACTAACGCTCGACCAGCGCCGCAAGTTGGCGGGAGTCATGCTGGCCGATTGCGCCATGGCGCACGAGACAATGACCCTGCTCGCGGCGAGCGAGAAGGCGGCGGCCTCACTTGTACGCGCGATCGACAGTGGCACCAGCACCGTGCTGGAACTGCCGGCGTTCGCCAAGTGAAGGCCGAGGAGACTCGTGTCTTGTGGATGTTCGTCTTCTTCGACCTGCCTGTTGGCACGAAGGCGGAGCGCCGCACGGCGACCCGCTTCCGCAACTTCCTAAAGGACGACGGCTATATGATGCTGCAGTTTTCCGTTTGCGCGCGGGTGGCGCGAGGGGAGGATGCGGCCTCGAAGCATGTCCAGCGCGTGACGAAGAATCTGCCGAAGAAGGGCAGCGTGCGCGTGCTCCAGGTGACGGATAAGCAATATGCCCGTATGCGTCTGCTGCTTGGCGAGGCGAAAAAAACCGAGCGAGTCGCCCCCCAGCAAATGGTTCTGCTCTGATTTCGGCTCTCAAATGAGAGCGGAAATCAGAGCAGGTTTAACCCGTTGCCGCGAAGCGAGCCTACCAATGGGAAGTCGGTAGGGAAACCACGGCTCAGAAGCTCGCCGCTTCCGACCACTTGATAGCCTACCAATGGGAAGTCGGTAGGGAAACCACGGCTCCTCCACTGGACGCTGACTGATCCGAAGGAGCCTACCAATGGGAAGTCGGTAGGGAAACCACGGCCGGCACGCCCTACTACGTCATCCCCGTGACAGCCTACCAATGGGAAGTCGGTAGGGAAACCACGGCTGACGGCACGCGCTTCTCGGCCGGCGACGCAGCCTACCAATGGGAAGTCGGTAGGGAAACCACGGCGGTCCGTATGGACAAGACACCCCCTCCAAAAGCCTACCAATGGGAAGTCGGTAGGGAAACCACGGCGGCCGAAAGCATGCTGTCCAACGTGATCGAAGCCTACCAATGGGAAGTCGGTAGGGAAACCACGGCGCGGCCGGCGCGCGCAAGAAACCCCCTCAAAGCCTACCAATGGGAAGTCGGTAGGGAAACCACGGCGCTGTATGTCGTCAGCGATTCCTCGTTGCCAGCCTACCAATGGGAAGTCGGTAGGGAAACCACGGCCGACGCGCCGGTCAACATCGCCAATTGGTCAGCCTACCAATGGGAAGTCGGTAGGGAAACCACGGCCGTCTCGACGCGGCCCTTGAGCGGATTCTCAGCCTACCAATGGGAAGTCGGTAGGGAAACCACGGCCTCAAGCTCGAGCGGCAGGATGGCCTGCGAAGCCTACCAATGGGAAGTCGGTAGGGAAACCACGGCGTATTCGTCGCGGTAGACGAACATCACGACAGCCTACCAATGGGAAGTCGGTAGGGAAACCACGGCCCAAACCGCGCGGCCGCAGACCGACAGCAGAGCCTACCAATGGGAAGTCGGTAGGGAAACCACGGCGCACGCTGACGCCGATCCTCCAGGCCTTCGAGCCTACCAATGGGAAGTCGGTAGGGAAACCACGGCGACTTCGGCGATCGTGACGAGATCGTCGATAGCCTACCAATGGGAAGTCGGTAGGGAAACCACGGCGCACGATCCGGCGCGCAACATCGCCTTCGCAGCCTACCAATGGGAAGTCGGTAGGGAAACCACGGCCCGCGATCTGGTATCCGCTCTCCGAGCGGTAGCCTACCAATGGGAAGTCGGTAGGGAAACCACGGCCGATGTCGCCAGGATCATCGCGGAGATCAAAGCCTACCAATGGGAAGTCGGTAGGGAAACCACGGCCTTCCCGACTGTCAACGTGCTTCAGGTAGAAGCCTACCAATGGGAAGTCGGTAGGGAAACCACGGCAGCGAAGGCGCGCGCGTCTTCGGCGGTCTGAGCCTACCAATGGGAAGTCGGTAGGGAAACCACGGCAGCGAAGGCGCGCGCGTCTTCGGCGGTCTGAGCCTACCAATGGGAAGTCGGTAGGGAAACCACGGCCCGGCGCCACGGCAGGAACGCGGTGCCGATAGCCTACCAATGGGAAGTCGGTAGGGAAACCACGGCCATGAGCATTCGCGGATGGGCGGCGCTGACAGCCTACCAATGGGAAGTCGGTAGGGAAACCACGGCCGCCGGGTGGACGCCCGCGCGATCCCTGGGAGCCTACCAATGGGAAGTCGGTAGAGAAACCACGGCCTCGTGGTCGCGCCAGTCCAGCAGGTCGGCAGCCTACCAATGGGAAGTCGGTAGGGAAACCACGGCCTCGTGGTCGCGCCAGTCCAGCAGGTCGGCAGCCTACCAATGGGAAGTCGGTAGGGAAACCACGGCAAAGAAGGCTGATGGCCCCGCCACAAGGGCGGGACCATCAGCCTGCGGACTGTCGTCCGCGCGCATCCAACACGCTTTCCAGCAAGCGGAAGCTCTTCCTTACCGTCTACACACCGCACGGCCGGCGGCGATCGCAAACGGCCTCTTCATCTTGAGGGCCCCCTCCGGCTTCAGCCCTCGACGGCGTCGAAGGGCGAATGAGCGTCGCCTCATTTCCGCCTTGAACCGCGCCCACGCTGCCTCTGTGGTGGGCAGAGTTCGGGGGAGGCCGACATGTCCGATTTCCAGCTGTCGTCGTCATTCCTGCAGGGTGGCTACCGGCCGCCGCGCACGGGGCTGCTCGGCGACTTTCACCTCACCCTCGATCCGGCGTTGCTGCAGCCGCAGATGGGCTGGTGCGGATACATGCCCGGCGGCGGCCTGAGGCCGCTGGGGACCAATCTCTTCGCCGGACTCGACGACGTGCTGAAGCCGGCGATGGGCAACATGACGAACGCGCTGCGTCTCAACACGAGCCTGACGCCGACGCAATCGGCACGCAACAGCCTGCTCTCGGCCGGCAGCCCGCTGTGGGACAAGCTCGCGGGCCTGATCGGCGATGCCGGGCCGGGCGCCCTGTGGCGGCCGGTCACGGTTCCGGGCGCGACCAACGTCGTCACCGGCGAGCCGTTCTCGATCGGTGCCGTCGATCCGTCCGGGCGCCCGCGCTACGACGGCGTCGACGGGACCGTCGCCGGCTCGGCGCTCGATTCGCGCTGGCTCGGCCTGTCGGTGGGGTTGGGGCGGCGGTACCGCTTCGCCACCGATCTCGATGTCAGCCTGCAGCTGTTCGCCGACAAGGACGCGATCCTGAAGGAGCAGCCGCAGTATCTGTTCTCGGGCGGCGCGTTGAGCGTGCAGGGCCGCACCAGCTGGGGCGCGGATCTCAACCTGCGCATCGGCGCGGGACGCGACCAGGCCGGCGGGGCGGCCGGGTTCTTCACGTTGCAGATCGGCCCGGATATTCCGCCGGCTGCCGTCGGACCCTGACGCGCACTGGACGGCATGCGCAGCCCGGTGTGGCACAGCACCGATCGCGGGTGGACCTGGCAGCCGCCCAGCATGGATACCCACGCGGCATAGTGGAGCGGCGCATCAGCGCCCGTCGTTCGCAATCGATCGCACCGAAAGCCTCAACGAGGACTGGTTCTGGCAGCGCCGTGGATGGGGCGGCAACCTCGAGCGTTCCGACGCTCTGGTGAAGCTCGCACCCGCCCGGGTAAGATTGGTCGTCCAACCAGTGGAGGCCCGCGATGGCCCAGCTTCTGGACCAGATCGAATGGGGGCAGTCGATCCTCTCGCCCGTTTCCGATCCGACCTGGGAAGGCGAGGTGAAGCGCCGCGCCGGGCAGGTCAGCGAAGTCGATCGACGGGTGGCGCTCAGCCCCTGGGTGCGTGAGGTCTGCGTATCGATGACCTCCTACCGGCCGGCCGCGATGCCGCCCCGGCTGTTCAACATCGGCGCCCTGGTCACAGCGCAGGAGAATTCCTGCCGTTACTGCTACGGCGCCAACCGGGCGTACATGAAGGTGCTGGGCTATTCGGAAGCCTTCATCAACCGCATCGAGCAGGACGCGACATTCGCCGAGCTCGACGAGAAGGATCGGGCCTTCATCGCCTTCTGCCGCAGCCTGGCGCGCTCGCGGCCGCGCCCGATGAAGGCGGATTACGATGCGCTGGTCGCGCTGGGATTTTCGCCGCTTGCCGTCAGCGAGATGGCGATGCTGATCGCGCTCGGTTGCTACTACAATCGGATCGGCATTCTCATCGCCTGTCCGCCGGAGCGGGCGTTCGAGCGCATGGCGAACAGTTTTGCCGGACGCCTGATGGCGCCGGTGGTGCGCATACTCATGTCGATGCAGAAGCCCGCGCAGCCGGCAATGCTGGACGCCGCTACACTCCAGGCCGGCCCGTTCGGCAGCGTCGTGGCAACCCTGGCCGGCCTGCCGGGCGCCACGATCTTCAGGGCGGGCCTCGACAGCGCCTTCGCCTCAGCCGTCTTGCCCAGAGCGGTGAAGGCGCTGATGTTCGCGGTCGTCGCCCGCACGCTTGGCTGCCGCCGGAGCGAAGCCGAGGCGCGCGCATTGCTCGCCGAGGAGGATTTCAGCGACGCGGAGATCGATGCCGCGATCCTTACGCTGCGTTCGCCGCGCCTCTCGCAACGCGACGCGCTGCTGCTGCCCTGGGTGCGCGACACCGTGTACTACCAGACGGCGGTGGTTCAGAAGCAGACCGCCGCGCTGGCTGCCGAGATCGGCGACGCGGCCCTGCTCGAGGCGGTCGGTGTCGCCGCGCTGGCCAATGCCACCGTCAGGCTGGCGATGTTGCTGGAATGAGCGAGAATCTGCTGACCTGGCTGCTGGCGGCGATGGCCGCGCTCATCGTTGGACTTGGCGCAGGCGTGCTGGTGTTGCGCCGCCGGTCCAGACAGCTGCACAGGCTGGTCGCGGTCTCGCACGAGAAGCTCGAGCAGCTCCAGCGCGAGTTCGAGCATTTCGTCCCGGCGGATGTCGTCGAGCAGCTGACCGGGGAACACGGCGGTTATGTTCCGCAGCGACGCGCGGTAACGATGCTGTTCGCCGATCTGCGCGGCTTCACCGCGCTCAGCGACCGGCTCGACCCGGCAGTGACGGTGGGCATCCTCAACGAGTATTTCCGGCGCATGAACGCGGTCATCACCAGCCATCACGGCCACATCAACGAGCTCGTGGGCGACGGATTGCTCGCGCTGTTCGGCGCGCTGGAGCACAACCCCTGGCAAGGCCGCGACTCGGTGCTGGCGGCGCTCGACATGCGCGCCGCGCTCGCCGCCTACAATGAGGAGCTTCGGGCGAAGTCCCTGCCGGAGCTGCGCTTCGGCATCGGCATCCATGGTGGCGAGGTCGTGGCCGGCGTGATGGGTGCTGGCAGTCTCAACAAGTTCACGGTGACCGGCGATCCGATCAATGTCGCGTCGAGGGTCGAAGGATTGACGTCGGTCCACGAGGTGGACCTGCTGATCACCGAGGATATTCGCAGGACGCTCGACGACCGGTTCAGGCTGCGCGCGATGCCGCCGATGCCCGTCAAGGGCAAGCGCGAGCCGATCGTCACCTACTACGTCGAGGATGTAGCCGGTCCCGGATTGCCCGCGAGAAAGGCTCAAGGCGCCGTCGCATCGCACGCCTGAAGGCGCGCACGGCGTTCATGCGCTCGATGAACGGCCTGGGCGCGCCCGTGTGAGACGCCGCCTGACTGGCGCACACGCCGTGGCCAGGCCGAAGCCGCGCGCGGCATCAAGCAACAACCTCGCAGGCAGCACCCATGCAAGTGCGGCTCCCCTCGGGGGAATGGCGCCGGTCAATCGAAGCCCGCGCCCATCGGCGGATTCCAGCACTACCGGAGGAGCAGGAATCCGCCGCGGACGCGGCGACAAATTCGCATCATCTCGCTCAGTCTCAGCGCGCTTGGTCGCTCACGAAGCGCGCTTCCCATATAGCGTCGCGCGAGACACATTGCGTATCCAGAGCGTCTCGATCCGCCCGCTGGGCGAGACTGCCAGCTTGTGACCTCTCGAGGACTCCGCGCAAACGTGCTCGGTCGGTTCAGCCGAGGAATTTTAGGACATGCGGCAGCACCGCCGCAGAGTCCAGGAACGCCGGTACGTGGGCGCCACTGACCCCGACGAACGACGCATTAGGCATTTGGGATGCTGCCTTCTGGGCCTGCGCATAGAGGCCGTCCTTGTCCCCAGCATAGAGAAGGCAAGGCGTGCTGATGCCAGGCAGCGCATTCTCGAGCGACTCGCGTGGCAACTGCAACGAAGCAACCCAAGCCTTCGTGTCTGATGACAGCAGGTAGTTCTGGAAGTCGGCAGGCAGAGTATCGAAGTCGATTCCCATCCTTTTGCAAAAGTCTCGCACGAACTCCTCTGCATTGCTGCCGTCTGGACCACCCTGTCGCGCTGGCCGGCCATAGGGCTGGACGCCGCCGAGCACAGCCTTGTTGAGACGCGCAGGGGATTTGATGACCAGTCCGAACCCGATCCATCCGCCCATCGAATAGCCCCAGAAATGGGCCCGCTCGATGCCGGCGGCATTCATTACGGCGAGAACGTCGGCTACGTGCTTGTCAATTGAATAGTCCTCGGGATCGTGCGGCTTGTCACTTTGCCCATGACCGCGAGCATCCATGAGGACGACTTGATACCTCGAAGCCAGTTCTTTGACATATCCCAATTGGCGCCAGTCATTGAGGTTCTGGCTGAAGCCATGCTGCAAGAGAAGGGGGGGCCCGCTACCCTCTATCTCGTAGTAAATTCTTACCCCGTCGTTCTCTGCGTAGCTCATGCACCCCCCCCCTATTTCTTGACTGGTCCGCACAGGCTCTGGATGGTCAGCGTGCACTAGGCTGTACGCGAGCGCGGTTCGCATGCGAAGCGCGCCGACCGCAGGGCTCCTGCTGCGGCCGGTGCGCGACGAGAAGGCCGCGACGCAGCCACGAGGCTGACCGTCATCACTCAGGTTCAGCCCCTTCTCCCGGATCGTCTTGCCCCAGATCTCGGCGAGCTCTGCACCCATACAAGTGTAGCACCCCCACCGAAGGATGGCCGGTCAATCGAAGCCGGCGCCCATCGGCGGATTCCAGCCCAACCGGAGGAGCAGGAATCCGCCGCCGGCACGGCAACCAATTCGCATCATCTCGCGCAGTCCCGGCGCGGTTGATCCGTCGAGAATGCCTCGCCGCGGAGATCCGCGGATGATCCTCAGCCGCCGACCACGTCGCGGGCCAGCTTCAGCTCGGGCCGTTCGGTATCGGCCTCCTTGCACATGACCAGCAGCGACCGGAAGTGCGTCTTGGCCTTCGCCATGTCGCCCGCCGCCTGTGCGGCGCGGCCGGCGCCAGCCAGCGCCCGGAAGCGATTCGGCTCCTTGGCGAGGACGGCCTCAAAGGCGGCCAGCGCCTCGACGTTCCTGCCGCGCGCCAGCAGCATCTCGCCGAGCATCTCGCGTCCCGGCAGCAGCGGGCCCGGCGTCACGACATGCTTTTCGGTGAGATCCTCACGGTCCGCGACATTCGTCATGGCGGCGATCGCCTGATCATACTGCTTGTCGGCCCAGGCCGCCCAGGCCAGCGCCGCGCGGTGCTGGATGTCGACCTGCACGGCCCAGTAGTCGTTCTTCGCCGCCTTCAGCTTGTCGGCCAGCGCGGCGAGCCGGGCGGCTTCTTCGCGCGCCTGCGCGGCGTTGCCGGTGTGCCCGGCGCCGACAGCCCGCGCGAAATGCAGATGCGACTCGGCGTATGCGAACTCGCCGGGCTGCAGCGCAAGGGATGCGGCCTCGGTCCATTGGCCACGTTCCAGCACGTAACGCGCCGGAGCCGCGGACATGGCGAAGGGCGCCGCGAAGCGGCCCTTGCCGGGGTTGATCTTGCGCAACTCGTCCAACGCCCTGGCAGCCAACGTATCGCGGCCGGTCTGCAGGAAGGCGTAGACGAGGTAGTCCAGCGCATGCGCCTCGTCCTGCGCCTCGTTCTGCGCCTTGGCGACACGCGCCGCAGCGGCATTGGCGTCGATCGAGTCCTGCCAATAGCCCAGGCGCGTGAAGATGTGCGACGGCATATGCAGGGCGTGCGGCGAGTCCGGCGCAATGGTGGCATAGCGCTTCGCCGCCTCGACGCCGTGCTTGGCGATCGGTGGATAGTCGTAGGCGTGGATCAGGTAGTGCGCGACGCCGGGATGCTTCGGCTGCGCCTGAAAGATCGGCTCAAGGATTTTCGCCGCCTTGAGCTGATTGGCATAGGTCTTGTCGGCCGGCGAGGCAGACGCCGCCAGTGCCAGTGCCCAGTAGATTCGCGCTTCCTGGTCATCGGGATAGCGCGCTGCCAGCGCCTCCATCGCCTTGGCATAGGCAACCTGGCGCGCGCCGTGCGTCAGCTTGTCGTGGTCGCGGTAGAAGCTGCCGAGCGCCTCGAGATAGGCCTTTTCGCGCTCGCTCCTGGGGACGAGCGCCAGGCCCTTGTCGATCATGGCCAGGCCGTCCTTCAGCCACGCCGCCAGCGGCGGAGCATAGGGGTTGCGCAGGTTGGCCATGGCCAGGCCCCAATACGCGATGGCACACGAGGAATCGAGCTTCAGCACCTCGTTGAAGGTGTCGGTGGCAGCGCGGTACCAGAACGAATGCTGGTAGGCCATCGCGAGATTGAACTTCGCCTGCGCCTCGGCATTGCATGACGTCTTGAACTCGACGTTGCCGAGGTCCGTGTTGCCGGATCGCGGTTGGGCAACGACCGGTGTCGACCACAAGAGTGCCGCGCTTGCGGCGATCAGCATTGACTGCTTGAGCAGCATGGTCACCTCCCGCTTCCTGGGCATCGGTCGATGACTTGATGGCGCGAAGCCCGAAGTCTCGCGAGCGCGTCAACAGAGAGAGATGTGCGGCGATTGTCCACTTCGGCGACACGACTATGGTCACGACTGGTACCCGCCTGCATCGATGATGCATGGGCCACCATCGCTTGGCAAGACGCCCCGGCCGCATCGCGTGGCGCGGATGGCGGGTCGCTCCGCCGTGGCGCATGAGCTCGCTTCGACCGGACTTCGAATGCTCAAGCGTCCGTCGTCCTGAACGAAGCCCAGGCGGGGCGTCTGCGCCGCTCCTTCGCGAGGTCGAAGGACCTTCCATCGACAAGACCAGCGCGCTTGTCGTGGCAAGGCCCTTCGATCACGCTCCGCTTCGCTCAGGGCGACGGCGCAGAGTGCTTCTTCCGGACTTGCGGGCGATGGCCTCGGCCTGGGACCGAGGCGATCACTCCGGCTTCAGCCCCTTCTCGCGGATCGTCTTGCCCCAGATCGCCTGTTCCTTGCGCTGGAACTCGGCGAACTCCTGCGGCGAGCCGGCGACGATCTCCATGTTGAACTGGTCGACGAACTTCGCCGTGATCTCCGCGCTGCGCGCCGCCCTGGCGAGCTCGGCGTTCATGCGGTCGACGATCGGCTTGGGCGTGGCCGCCGGCGCGTAGACGCCCCACCAGGAATAGGACGCCGGCGCCTTGACGCCCTGCTCCATCAGGGTCGAGACGTCGGGCAGCGTGCCGGCGCGCTTCTCGCTGGTCACCGCCACCGGCCGCAGCTTGTTGGAGCGGAAGTGCGGCGACAGCGCCGCCAGGCTGGAGATCGCCATGTCGGTGTGGCCGGCCAGCGCGTCGGCGAGCAGCGGGCCGCCGCCTTTATAGGGGATGACGTTCATGTCATAGCCGTTGTCGGCCTGCATCTGGTGCAGCAGCACCAGCGCCTGGCTCGCCGCCAGCACGCTGAAGGCCAGCTTGCCGGGCTTCTTCTTGGCGTCGGCGATGACCTCGGCGAAGGTCTTGTAGGGTCGGTCGGGATGCACGCCGATGCCCTGCGGCGCGCGGCCGATCAGCATGACGTTGGCCAGCTCCTCGTCCTTGTAGGACAGGTTCGGCGTGAACAGCGGATTGAGGATGTGGTTGTCGAAGGCGACCAGCCAGGTCAGGCCGTCGGGCGGCGCCTTGGCGACGATGCCGGCGCCGACCACGCCGGTGCCGCCCGGCTTGTTGTCGACGATGATGCTCCAGCCGTTGTTGGCCGTCAGCTGCGCGCCCAGCAGGCGCGCGATCGGGTCGGTCGAACCGCCCGGCGGGAAGGGCACGACCAGGCGGATCTGGCCCTTGGGCCAGTCGCCGGTCTGCGCGCGCAGCACGGCCGGCGCGGCGACGCCCAGCGCCGCGGCGGTGCCCAGAAGGGTACGGCGGCGCAGCGGCCGCCTGGTGAAATCTACGCTCATTGTGTTCTGCCTCCCTGTGCCCGTCTGCCCGCGGGCCGTGGTGGCGCATCCTTCCCGACCTTGACGCGGCCGTCCACCCATTCAATCCCTTCCCCCGGAGGGGGAAGGTGCCCGAAGGGCGGAAGGGGGATGTCGAAGACGGACAGCGGCCTGGTTGAGACATCCCCCTTCCGTCGCTCCGCGCCACCTTCCCCCTCCGGGGGAAGGAAGAGGATGGCGGGTCTTCCGTCGTGGGCGGCGGCGCTTCACAATCGGGTGCTGACTGTCATGTGGGACCGCCGGCGTCCCGCCGGCTCTTCAAGATGCCGGCGGGACGCCGGCGGTCCCAGGAAGACAGAAATCCAATCGGGGGGAACGCCTGCATGGGCACGATCGCGCTCGCCTTCATGCCGCGCTACGCGGCGTTCACGCTGTCGATCGTGGCGGCGATCGTGCTGCTGGTGCTGTCCTTCGTCTATGCCGGCTTCCTGGTGCTGTTCCTGATCGCCGCGGCGCTGGTCGGCCTCGGCGTCTACGACGTGATGCAGAAGAAGAGCAGCATCCTGCGCAACTACCCGATCACCGCCCATATCCGCTTCCTGCTCGAGGCGTTCCGCCCCGAGATCCGCCAGTATTTCCTGGAGAGCGACACCGACGGCACGCCGTTCAACCGCGAGAAGCGCTCGATCGTCTACCAGCGCGCCAAGGGCCAGCTCGACAAGAAGCCGTTCGGCACCCAGCTCGACGTCTACGGCAATGCCTTCGAATGGATGCACCACTCGATCGTCGCGCGCCATCCTTCGAGCGAGCCGTTCCGCGTCTCGATCGGCGGACCGGACTGCACGCAGCCCTACTCGGCCTCGGTGTTCAACATCTCGGCGATGAGCTTCGGCTCGCTCAGCGCCAACGCGGTGCGCGCGCTGAACACCGGCGCGAAGCGCGGCGGCTTCTATCACGACACCGGCGAGGGCGGCTTCAGCCCCTATCACAGGGAGAACGGCGGCGACATCGTGTGGGAGATCGGCAGCGGCTATTTCGGCTGCCGCAACCCCGACGGCACGTTCAGCGAGGAACGCTTCCGCGAAACGGTGGCCGCGCCGCAGATCAAGATGATCGAGATCAAGCTGTCGCAGGGCGCCAAGCCGGGCCATGGCGGCGTGCTGCCGGCGGCCAAGGTGTCGCCCGAGATCTCGCTGACGCGTGGCGTGCCGCAGGGCGAGGACTGCATCTCGCCGCCGTTCCATTCGGCCTTCGCCACGCCGCTGGAGATGATGGCGTTCATCGCCAAGCTGCGGGCGCTGAGCGACGGGCGGCCGGTGGGCTTCAAGCTGTGCATCGGCCATCCCTGGGAATTCCTCGGCATGTGCAAGGCGATGCTCGAGACCGGGATCTATCCGGATTTCATCGTCGTCGACGGCGCCGAGGGCGGCACCGGCGCGGCGCCGCTGGAGTTCCTCGACCATATCGGCATGCCTTTACGCGAAGGCCTGCTGTTCGTGCACAACGCGCTGGTCGGCCTGAACATCCGCGACCGCATCCGCATCGGCGTGGCCGGCAAGATCACGTCGGCCTTCGACATCGCGCGCGCCATGGCGCTGGGCGCCGACTGGTGCAACGCGGCGCGCGGATTCATGATGGCGGTGGGCTGCATCCAGTCGCAGAGCTGCCACACCGATCGCTGCCCGACCGGCGTGGCGACGCAGGATCCGTGGCGCCAGCGCGCGCTCGACGTGCCCGACAAGGCCGAGCGCGTCTATCGCTTCCACGCCTCGACGCTCAAGGCGCTGGCCGAGGTCGTGGCCTCGGCCGGGCTCGACCATCCCAGCCAGCTGCAGCCGAGGCATTTCTCGCAGCGCATCGCGCCCAACAAGGTCAAGAGCTTCGACCGGCTGTACCGCTTCCTCGAGCCGGGCGAGATCCTGCGCGGCACCAACGATCCGCGCTTCACCGAGCCCTGGCGCGTCGCCCGCGCCGACAGCTTCGCGCCCACGCCGTGAACTTCCTTCCCCCGGAGGGGGAAGGTGCCCGAAGGGCGGAAGGGGGATGTCGAAGACGGACACCGCCTTCGTCTTCGACATCCCCCATCCGGCGCTGCGCGCCACCTTCCCCCTCCGGGGGAAGGGAGTCGCCTACCTGAACCAGTGGCGATAGCGGCGCCACATGTAGTAGCCGCCGACGGCCACCGGCGGGATGATGACGAGCAGCCAGACCAAGAACGATCCACGCATTCCTGCCTCCATGACCGGGGCGACACGGCCCGATCATGACACCGGCGCATGGCTGGTGTCGATCCGTCCGCCCGGCTTGACTCGCGGCGCGCGCGAACCCGTAGTCTGGCCGCAACGAACAAGGGATCGGAGTGCGGACAATGCGATTGTCCTATGGCTGGGCCGTGGTCGGCGCCGGCATGGTGCTGAGCTGCCTCAGCATGGGCAGCATGTTCGCGCTGGCGGTGTACATGCCGCCGATGGCGGCCGACACGGGCTGGTCGAAGACCGGCATCTCCGGCGCGATGACCATCGACTTCCTGTGCATGGGGCTGGCCGCTTTCTTCTGGGGCGCGCTGTCGGACCGCTTCGGCACGCGCGCCGTGGTGCTGGCGGGCAGCATCCTGCAGGGCATCGGCACGGTGCTGGCGAGCCAGGCGTCCTCGCTGCTGGAGTTCCAGGTCTATTTCGGCGGCGTCGTCGGCATCGCCGTCGGCGCCTTCTACGCGCCCTTGATGGCCACCGCCTCGGGCTGGTTCGAGAACAACCGCAGCCTCGCCGTGGCGCTGATCTCCGCCGGCATGGGCGCCGCACCACTGATCGTCGCGCCGACGGTGCGCCATCTGATCACCGTCTATGACTGGCGCACCGCCATGCTGATCGTCGGCATCGCGCTGTGGGTGCTGATGATCCCGGCGGCGCTGCTGATCCGCCGCCCGCCGGTGACGCTGGCGCTCACCCCCGCCGGCGGCGGCGGCGCGCCGAGCGACGGCTACACGATGAGCGCCGGCCGGGCGCTGCGCACGCCGCAGTTCTTCGCCATTGCGCTTACGCATTTCTTCTGCTGCGCCGCGCACTCCGGTCCGATCTTCCACATGGTGAGCTACGCCATGGTGTGCGGCATCGGCGCCATGACCGCGGTCACGGTCTACAGCGTCGCCGGCCTTTCCGGGCTCGCCGGCCGGCTGCTGCTGGGCGTCACCGCCGACCGCGTCGGTGTCAAGCCGACCCTGGTCGTCGGCCTGCTGGTGCAGGCCGCCGCAGCCGGCACCTATCTCTTCGTCGGCGCGCTGGGCGAGTTCTACGCGCTCTCCGTCGTCTTCGGCATCGCCTATGGCGGTGTCATGCCGCTCTACGCCGTGCTGGTGCGCAACTATTTCGGCCCGCACATCATGGGCACCATGTTCGGCGGCGTCTCGGCGCTGGCCAGCCTCGGCATGGCGCTCGGGCCGGTCGCCGGCGGCTGGGTGTTCGATAGCTTCCAGTCCTACAACTGGCTCTATGTCGGCTCCTTCGGCGTCGGCCTGGGCGCCGTGGCGATCATGCTCACCTTTCGCCCGACGCGCGGCGCGGCGCAGGCCGCGCGGCCGCTCGCTGCGTGAGCACCTCGGCGATCTGCACCGCGTTGAGCGCCGCGCCCTTGCGCAGGTTGTCGCCGGTGCAGAACAGCACCAGGCCGTGCGCCACGGTGGGGTCGCGCCGGATGCGGCCGACATAGACCGCGTCGCGGCCCGTCGCCTCCAACGGATTGGGCACCTCGCTCAGCACCACGCCGGGCGCGCGGCTCAGCAGCTGCGTGGCCTGCTGCACCGAGATCGGCCGCTCGAACTCGACATTCATCGACAGCGAATGGCCGGTATAGACCGGCACACGCACGCAGGTGCCTGATACGAGCAAGTCAGGGATCTCGAGGATCTTGCGGCTCTCGTCGCGCAGCTTGATCTCCTCCTCGGTGTAGCCATCCTCGACGATGCGGTAGTTCAGCGGCACGACGTTGTGCGCGATCGGCACCGCCCACTTGTGCGGCGCCGGGAAGTCGAGCGCGCGCCCGTCATGCGCCAGCGCGCCGGAGCCGGATGCGGTGGCGCCGACCTGCTCCTCCAGCTCGCGCACCCCGGCGATGCCGGCGCCCGACACCGCCTGGTAGGTGCTGGCGATCAGGCGGCGCAGGCCGGCCGCCTCGTGCAGCGGCTTGAGCACCGGCATGGCCGCCATGGTCGTGCAGTTGGGATTGGCGATGATGCCCCGGGGGATCGAGTCAAGCGCGTGCGGATTGACCTCGGAGACGACCAGCGGCACGTCGGGATCGGCGCGCCAGGCCGAGGAGTTGTCGATGACGATCGCGCCCGCCGCGGCCACCTTCGGCGCCAGCTGCTTCGAGGTCGCGCCGCCGGCCGAGAAGAAGACAAAGTCGAGGCCGGCATAGTCGGCGCTCGCCGCGTCGTCGACGACGATGTCGCGGTCCTTCCACCGGATGGACGTGCCGGCCGAGCGCGCCGAGGCGAAGAGGCGCAGCGAGGCGACCGGGAAGTCGCGCTCCGCGAGGATCGCGCGCATCAGCCCGCCGACCAACCCGGTCGCGCCGACGATACCGACTGCATAGGACATGGACGCTTCTCCTGTAGGGCCGGAGACGGGCGCCCTGGAACGACAAAGGCCCCGTCGAGCGGCGGGGCCTGGAAAGTGTTGCTCGCTGTCTGCCGTCTACCGCGCGCGCACCTTCACCGCCCCACCTGTGGTGGTCGGTTTCGGCGTGGTCCGGGTGGCGGCGAACGTCATCGGGGGCACGATCTACCACTGCTGGCCGGAATGCTCAACTGCCGAACGCTCAGAACTTGACGCTGAAGCTGGCCTTGGCGGCGTGGTCGGACATTCCTAAGCCGAACTGGCCGCCATAGGAGATGCCGAGCGTCGTGGCTGACGTCAGCGCCACATTGACGCCGGCTTCGACCACGGCCGCGTCGCGGGCGATCGGAACGCCGCCGATCGGGAAGGCATTGCCGCCGCCGGCAAGGCGCATCGTCGAGAGCGGCGTCACATCGCCGAAGGCATGACGCCAGCCGAGCGTACCGGTCGCCGTGACGGTCGCACCCTTGACGTCGAACGTCGTCGAGGCGCGCAGGCCCAGCGTGGTGAAGATCACATCCGTCGTCGCGGCCGGGCTGGTCAGCGCAGCCGCCCCGCCCTGCTCCATGAAGCCGCCGGTGCGGACCCTCACATAGGCGAGATTGGCGACGGAACTGCCGAAAGCGGTGTCTCGTCGTTCGTTGCGCCGCTGGCCGGCACGCTTTTCAAGGTGGCGGGCTTCATTGCGCTCATGCTGATCGTCGGCCGCCGGTTGATCCCCGTCGCCCTCCATTGGGTGGCGCATACCGGTTCGCGCGAACTGTTCCGCCTGGCCGTTCTGGCCATCGCATTGGGAGTCGCGTTCGGTGCAGCCTTCGTGTTCGATGTCTCGTTCGCACTTGGCGCTTTTTTTGCGGGCATGATCCTGGGCGAGACTCCGCTCAGCCGCCGGGCGACGGAAGAGACGTTGCCGCTGCGCGATGCCTTTGCGGTCCTGTTCTTCGTATCCGTCGGCATGCTGTTCGATCCGGCGGTGGTGATCGAGCAGCCGCTTCCGCTGCTGGCAACGGTCGGGATCATCATCATTGGCAAATCGATCGCGGCCTTCGTCATCGTCCGCGCCTTCGGCTATTCGAGTGGCAAAGCGCTTACGATCGCCGCCAGCCTCGCGCAGATCGGCGAATTTTCGTTCATCCTGGCCGCACTGGGAACGCAACTCGGCATGCTACCATCCGAAGGTCGCGACCTGATCCTGGCAGGCGCGATCATATCGATCTTCCTCAACCCCTTCCTCTTTTCGCTCATCGTGAGCCGACCAGAGGAAGCGGCGGCAGACGAGCAGCCACCGCAGCAGCCCGCCACCCAAGGCCACGTCATCCTCGTCGGCTATGGTCGGGTTGGTCATCTGATCGCCCGGGAACTGAAGAACCGGGGAAGGCCCTTCATCGTCATCGAGGATCAGCCGGACACGGTCCGGCAGGCAGAAGCCGACGGCGTGGAGATCTTGAACGGCGACGCACTAGATCCACGAACGCTCGAAGCTGCTGGCATCACGCAGGCGGGCAAGCTGTTGATCGCGATTCCCGAAGGCTTCGAGGCGGGAGCGATCGCTGCGCATGCGCGTGAGCTCAACCCGGAAATCCGCGTGATCGCGCGGGCACATTCCGATGCGGAGGTCGAGCATCTCGAACAGCTTGGTGTTTCCGAAGTCGTGATGGGAGAGCGGGAGATCGCTGCGCGAATGTCGTCATTGGTGGCCGATAGGGGCCGGATCACCGCTATGCCGGTAAAGAGTTGAACAATGAACCACTATATCGTTCACGATCCAAATGGCCCTGATTTGGAATTCAACGGAGAGTTGCTCCTTAAGGAGGACCATCATGACACGGGCTTCATTGAGGTTTATAGAACCGCACGCGGCTCATACGTCCTCAAGCGGCATCTTTCTTCCCGCCCAGGGCACGTGCTCATCAATGAGGTTCGTTTGGCCGATTCATTGGCAGGCGCGCTCGAGTCGCTCGGTCACGGTCGTGGAGCGAAGCTAGTCAGAAGCAAGCTGCAGGTCTACGAAACACGGCGGATCGATTGACGCAGCGGGGAGCTCTTGCACCCCGAGAGGAGCCTCGGGGCCCTGAGGCGGCAACACCGCCGGTTAGAGTGCGCCCGTATATCGTCAAGCTTCTACCCTGGCTGCTGCTTTGCTCTTTCGTCTGGACGGCGACGGGGCAGAAGATGCCGCATCTGGATCGGCCGTTCCATCAGTCGTTCCTTGATATGGCGATCGGCAACCATGTGCAGTTCGTCCGTGCCGGCAAGGCAGAAATCGCCCCGGTCTCTCGCAATTGGGACAATGACCGCAAAGTCTCCCACGGGTTTGATTCGGTCCTTGCCTCCTCGTCTGACGTCATGCCGTGCAATGCCTTGCGGTGCAGCAGTGTCGGACGCTCGGATCTATTATTCGCCGGTGCCGAAACATCGCCCTATTCTGCCCGAGCTCCACCTCAGATAATCATCTGACACAAGCATCCGTGGACACCATTGAAGATGGTGTCCGGCACCATCCCCATTACCTCATTTATCGGGGCTTAATTGCCTTGGGAATTTTCTATGGACACAAAGACAAATACCGATTCCGGCGCCACCGCCGAGACTCAGCGAGCGGAAGACATCCTTCGATGCTACCCCGCCATTTCTGCCGAGGAAACCCGCGAACTCATCACATTTCTCAAACACGGGAAGATCATTGAAATTGGTCGGGTCACGTCGATTCCCGAGTTGCGGGAGAACGTCGAAGCCTTTCGCCGCGAGCATCGCCGCGCGTTCGCGCTGGGTTTTCGCGATTACCTGAAGTTCGCAATATTCGTTGCAGTGCCAGCCGGCCTCGTATTTTGGCTTATCTGGGCCGTTAGCCCCAAATGAAGCGATTGTGCGCGGGCATATTTGTGCCCGCGCACAGTTCCGTGCCAGCGAGCTACATTCGCGCGATGGGAACTATGTCACATAGCGTTCGGTGTGCAACGGAGAACGAGAATGATGTCTCCTGCTTCACAATGTCAGGGACTCTTCACGATAAACGACGTGAACCGCTGCGACGGCTCGATTATGACTGCCCCGGAACCGATTCTCGATCGCCCGGAACGACCAACACGTCAACATCGGAGTCGCGGAGCACTTCCTCCGCCACGCTTCCCAGAAAGAACTTGGCCGGTCCCGACCTGCCGTGGGTTCCGATGACGACAAGGTCCACCTTCTGTTTGCGAACACAGTCCCGGATAATCTCGGCAATGGGGGCCTCGATCAGTTGAACGAAGCTGCGGCTCGGTCGCAGATCGACCCTTCGGAGGAACTCGGAAAGCTCGTTGCCGGCGCGTTCCTCTTCTTCGGCGATATAGTCCTTCAACTCATCCGTCGACATCACCGAGCGGGTAATCATGCTCCGGGCAGGAGCATCGAACGCATGCAGGACGAGGACTTCGGCGTGGTCGAGAAGACCGAGCTTCCGTGCCTTCCTTACCGCGAGCGCCGAAGAGTCCAAAAAGTCGGTAGCGATGAGAACACGATCATAATTTCCCGCCGGAACAGCGTTCGCCATGATGACTGGGCGCGGGCTTCGTCGAATCGTCCGCTCGATCGTGGTGCCGATGAAAACATCCCGCAGGGCTTGCCGCCGGTGAGGCCCCATCACGATGACATCTGCATCGGCGCGTTCCGCCGCCTCGGCGATCACCTGAAATGGTTCGCCAAGGACAACGCGCGTCTCGCTACGCACACCGTCGACTTCGCGCAGAGTGGCAGCAAGATCGCTCAGCAGGTCTTTTGCTGCGCGCTCCTCCGCCTTTACTAGCCGCGGCGGCTGGTCGTTATCCACCCCGTGAACAAGAACGATCTCGGCGGCAGCCTCCCGCGCCAGCAGAGTCGCTCGACGCAAGGCTCGGTCCGAGCGGGTCGAGAAGTCGGTCGCGATGAGTATTCGTTGCATGGTCCACCTTCTCCTCCAATCGTAACCGGTTTGGCAACGCGCATCCTGCCACCAGAATTATATGGCCCCGCCAGATCATAATAGGCGTTGATCTCGATCAAATGACTTAAGCGCGGTATCAGCTACGTTCAACTGCATTGATCGACGATCAGAGGCGTTCAAATGCTAAGCCGCCAATTCCTGTCAGTGAAGGACGTCGCCGACCTTTTGAAGGTGGGCGAGGTTGCGGTGCGCTCGTGGATCAAATCGGGCGACCTCCGCGCTGTGGACCTGGGGCGCGAATGGCGGATCGCACCGTCGGATCTCGAAAACTATCTGCGACGGCATGCCAATCGTCCGCCCGACGATGTGTGTCCCCCGGAAGTACCACAGGAGAAGTGAGCATGGCGAAGATGAAAGCGGCGATTTTCGTCGAACCAAACCGAATCGTCCTCGATGAGAAGCCGATCCCGGATGTCGGGCCTCTCGACGCACTGATCCGCGTCACCACTACGACGATCTGCGGAACGGATGTCCATATCCTGAAGGGGGAATATCCGGTAGCGCGTGGCCTCACCATCGGCCATGAGCCAGTCGGCATCATCGAGAAGCTCGGATCGGCAGTCAAAGGCTATTGCGAGGGGCAGCGCGTCATCGCGGGCGCCATCACTCCGAGCGGACATAGCGCCGCCTGCCTGTGCGGCTGCCACTCGCAAGACGGCGCAGGTACAAAGCACGGCTTCAAGCCCATGGGAGGCTGGCGATTCGGCAACACGATCGATGGCGCGCAAGCGGAATATCTCCTCGTGCCCGACGCAATGGCCAATCTCGCCCCGATCCCGGATGCTCTCAGTGACGAGCAGGTGCTGATGTGCCCTGACATCATGTCGACGGGCTTTTCCGGAGCCGAGAGGGGCAAGGTCAGGATCGGCGACACGGTCGCGGTTTTCGCACAAGGGCCGATCGGCTTGTGCGCCACGGCGGGCGCACGCCTGATGGGCGCAACGACGATCATTGGCGTCGATACAGTGCAGCCACGGATGGAAATCGCCCGCAAGATGGGCGCGGACCACGTCGTCGATTTCACCAAGGTCGATCCGGTCGACGATATCATGCACCTCACCGATGGCCGCGGCGTCGACGTCGCCATTGAGGCGTTGGGGCGACAGGAGACGTTTGAGGCGGCGCTGCGTGTCCTGCGTCCCGGCGGAACGCTATCCTCGCTGGGCGTCTATTCGAACGACCTGAAAATTCCGGTCGGTCCGTTTCTTGCGGGGCTCGGCGATCACACCATTGTCACGACACTCTGCCCGGGCGGGAAGGAGCGCATGCAGCGGCTGATGGAGGTGATCGCATCTAACCGCCTCGACACGCGGCCGCTGGTGACACACCGATTCAAGCTCGACCAGATCGAGGAGGCATATGATCTCTTCGCCAACCAGCGAGACGGTGTCCTCAAGGTAGCAATCACACCGTGACAACCGCTTGGTCGGCCCAAGCCTCCAGCAAGGGCAGTGCCGTGCCGCAAGACCGACTGACGGAGGCAAGACTTATGCGCAACACGGCATCCGCGGCACCGGCCGCGAGAACTGTATCGCACGAAACCAGCTCTTCGTCAGGCGCTCCCGATTTGGCATGGCATGCTCTCACTCCGGACGCCGCTCTCGATGCGCTTCGGACAAATCTCGACGGCCTCTCCGAACATGAAGCGGCACACCGCCTGGAGACACACGGCCCGAACCGGTTGCCCCAAGGACCGCGCCGCAACACGCTGACGCGGTTCCTTCTGCAATTTCACAACCTGCTCATCTATGTCCTTCTGGCAGCAGGCGTGCTTGCCGCAGCGATCGGCCATGGGACCGACGCGTTGGTCATATTTGCCGTGGTACTCGTCAACGCGATCATTGGCTTCATCCAGGAGGGCCGCGCGGAGAAGGCGCTTGATGCCATACGCGCAATGATCGATCCAAGCGCCTCGGTCATTCGCGATGGCCGACGCATCACAATCGCGGCGGACAGAGTCGTGCCGGGCGACATCGTGTTGCTCGAAGCCGGGGACCGGGTGCCGGCAGACCTGCGACTCATCAAGGCACGCAAGCTCCGAGCCGACGAAGCGATCCTCACGGGCGAGTCCGTACCCGTCGACAAGACGGTGAAGGCCGTGGATGCGGGCGCTCCCCTGGGTGACCGCTTCCCGATGGCATTCTCCGGGACGTTCATCACTGCCGGCCAGGGGACTGGCGTCGTCGTGGCAACGGGCGCCGCCACCGAGCTCGGACGCATCAGCGCCTTGATCGGCGCGGTGGAGCGGCTTGCGACACCGCTCGTCCGGCAGATGGACCAGTTCGCGCGGCAGGTCACTTTCGCAGTGTTGGCTGTCTCGGCGCTCGTGTTCTCATATGCCGTGCTCGTGCAGGCCTACGGCCTCGATGATGCCTTCATGGCTGTCGTCGGACTGGCCGTTGCGGCGATCCCCGAGGGGCTGCCGGCCGTGATGACCATCACCCTCGCGGTTGGCGTCCAGCGCATGGCGCGCCGCAACGCGATCATCCGGCGCCTTCCCGCCGTCGAGACGTTGGGCTCGGTCTCCGTGATCTGTTCCGACAAAACCGGCACGCTCACACGCAACGAAATGATGGTGAGCGCCATCGCCACCGCCGATCGGACCATTGAGGTCGAAGGCTCCGGTTACAGGCCAGAGGGCCATTTTCGCGGCGAGGCCGGGGAGCCTCTCGATCCCGCCGCCGATCCTGTTCTCGAGGAACTCTCGCTCGCAGCGCTCCTCTGCAACGACGCAGGGCTGCGGCAATCGGGCGAAGATTGGATGGTTGATGGCGATCCGATGGAAGGAGCAATGGTCTCGCTCGCCATCAAGGCCGGACATGATGCGGCTGCCGCCCGGGCAAATTTCCCTCGCCTCGACGAAATTCCGTTCGACTCGCGCCATCGCTACATGACCACGCTCAACGCGCGTGGCGATCATGCACCTGTCGCCTACGTCAAGGGTGCACCGGAGCGCATCTTGGGAATGTGCACCCATGTCGCGACGCTGGATGGCGAGCGCATGCTCGATCCGGAAGCCTGGCACAGACAAATCGATCAGCTCGCGACCCGCGGGCAGCGTGTGATCGCACTGGCACGTCGCACCATGAACGGCGGTGACCGGCAGATCACGCCGTCCGATGTCGAGCACGGTCTCACACTGCTCGGCCTGGTGGGGCTGATCGACCCTCCTCGGCCAGAGGCAATTGAGGCGATTGCGGAGTGCAAGGCGGCTGGCATCCGCGTCAAAATGATCACTGGCGACCACGCCGCCACCGCTCGCGCGATCGCCATCCAGCTTGGACTTGCCGATGATCCCAAGGCCGTGACCGGCCAGGACCTCGATGCGCTGGAGGATGCGGGGTTCCGAAAGAACGCCGATGAGGCGATCGTCTTCGCCCGGACCAGCCCCGAGCACAAGCTGCGGCTCGTCGAGACACTGCAGGCGGATGGTTCCGTCATCGCCATGACAGGCGACGGCGTGAATGACGCGCCGGCACTGAAGCGCGCGGATGTGGGCGTGGCCATGGGTGGCAAGGGTACCGAGGCCGCCAAGGAGGCGAGCGAAATGGTGCTCGCCGACGACAACTTCGCGTCCATCGTCGCGGCCGTCCGCGAGGGCCGGACCGTTTATGACAATCTCACCAAGGTGATTTCCTGGACATTGCCGACCAATGGCGGCGAGGCCTTCACCATCATCCTTGCCATTCTGTTCGGTCTCACTTTGCCCATAACGCCGGTGCAGATCCTGTGGATCAACATGATCACGGCCGTTGCTCTCGGCCTGACCCTGGCATTCGAGCCGACGGAGCCGGACGCCATGCGTCGCCCCGCACGCCCCGCCGATCAGCAAATCCTGTCGGGCCGGTTGCTGTGGCGGATCCTCTTCGTCTCCGCCCTGATGGTCGCTGGCACCTTCGGTATCTACACTTGGGCGACAGAGCGGGGCCTGCCGCTCGAGACGGCCCGCGCCATGGCGGTCAATACGATGGTCGTGATGGAGATCTTCTATCTCTTCAGCGTTCGCTATGTTCACGGCACGTCGCTGACGTGGCAGGGAGTGCTCGGGACCCGCGCGGTCCTCATCGGAGTGGCGACCGTCGTCGCCGCACAGCTCGCCTTTACCTATCTACCGCCGATGCAGACTGTTTTTGGAAGCGGCCCGGTGTCCGTCGCCGACGGTGTTATCATCGTGGCAGTCGGGGTCGCTTTGTTGTTGATCGTTGAGGCTGAAAAGCGGGTTGCCGTCGCAATAGCAGCATTCAGGGTGACGGAGCGTCCGGCGCCGCACCCTGTTCAAGGAACCTGATGGTGATGTCACGAAGAGACACAATACCCGCCAAATCTCGCCCGCGCAGGACCACACAGTGGCTGATGCCGAAGCGTGTCATGAAACGGACCGCGTACTTCAGCTTCATCTCAGCATCGACCGCGGGCGCAGGTTTCTGCATCACCTCGTAGACCTGAATTCGTGAGACCGGCCGGTTGCTTGTCGATATGCCTCGGGCAATATCGGCGACAAGCAGGAGACCGTACTCATCATCTGCGTCCCTCCGCGTCACGACCAGCGAGCTGATGTTCCTTTCCTGCATCAGCGCCAGCGCTTCCGTTACGGGCGCCATGCCGTCGATCGTCATGGGTTCGGCCGTCATGACCTCTTCGACGCGCAAGTCCGCTCCCTTCTTCATAACTCCTCCTCGATCTTCTTGGAAAGCTCGCGGATCTGCCCCGACAGACCCACGGCATCCTCGACGGCAAGCTGAACGGCCAAGCCACTTCCAGGTTTGGTCTCGAACTCTCCGGCCGCTGCAATCCGATCCAGAATGCTGGAACACAGGCTCTCTTCGACTATGAACAACACGATGTCGTGGACGGCAGTCAAATTTAGGCCAAGAAAGGTCTTCTTCGGGACCATGCCTTCGCCGCGAGCGCTGCGAATGACTGTCATGCCTGTTGCGCCGGCTTCCCTTGCGGCCTTTAGGAGGGGTTCAACCCGACCTTCCTCAGCTAACGCCAATATCAACTTGAATCGCACTATTTTCCTCCATTGCGTCTACGGTCCGACATTAGTCTGACCTGTGCGAAAACCAAGAGACAGCTGATCGGCATGAGCAAAGCGAGGAGCACCAAGCCGAAGCCGTCGGCCAAGGGGTCCCGACCAGGCAGGTGGCGCGCAAGACTCGCGCCAAAGGCTGCAATGATCGGCACCGTCACGACCGACGTCGCCATCGGTCCACTGTCGAGCGCAAGCGGTACGAACTGCCTCGGAGCCCAGGCCGCCAAGACGCCAATGAGCAAGACCAGCGGAACCAGAACATAGATATAGGGAAACCCAACCAGGATTCGAACCGTCCCAAGGGCGAGGCCAGCGGCAACGCCAACGGCGACCACCAGTCGGAAGCTGAACGGATGCAGCCCTCCTCCGGTTAGATCACGCACACGATCCGCTACGCCGGTCAAGGTTGGCTCGATCAACGTTGCCGCCAATCCCAGCGCCGCAGCAAAGGCGACAAGCCACAAGGCATTGAAAAAGGTTGAATGGCCAGGTGACGCAACCCGTTGAGCCAGCTGCAGCGCCAGACTGTCTCCCATGGGTATGAAAGATAAATTCAACCCCGCCCGAAAGAAGGATATTCCGAGTATGATGGACGCCAGCCCGACGAGGATCCGTCCGAACTGAGGCGGCGCGCTCCGAAAGGCCAATGTCTGGAAAACGGAGATCACAACGGCGATCGGCAGCACGTCCAGCGCGGTCTGGACCAGGCTGTCGATAAGGAGGGCGGTCACATCGCTCACGGCGCTATCCCAGAAGCGAGGCGCCGAGGAGGATCGTGATCATCGGCATGGCCGAGGCCAGCGCGACCGCGCCGAATCCATCCGCCAGCGGCGAACGCCCCTCTAGCACTGTTGCGAGGCCGATCCCTAAAGCCGCGATCAGCGGGATGTTGATGGCCGACGTCGCCGCCGCGCCTGCATCAAATGCGATTCCGGCCATGGAGGTTGGCTGCACCAGCACGACAATGAGGGCGATGGCATAGACGGCAAGGACTGGAGCATGAGCTGGCCAGCCCCTGATAATCCGGACACAACTCAGGACGACTGCGAGACCAACAGCCGCAGATGTCGCCAGCCGCAGGCCCAACGCAATTCGTGCGATCTCCCCCTTCTCTTCCATCGAAGTCATCGCCGTAGCTGCCTGCTCCGCGACCGCGATGAGAGCCGGCTCGGCGACGGTACTGCCGAAGCCCACAGCGAAGGCGAAAGATAGGAGAAGCCAGAGATTGGCCTTTTCCGCGAATTCTTCTGCCAGGCGCTCGCCCAACGGGAACAGACTCATGGATAATCCGGCGAGAAACAGTGTCAGCCCGAGAAGAACGAATGCCAATCCCATGAATTTCTCTCCGAGATCGGTCACCGACTCCTGCAAAATGACGAACTGGAAAAAGGAAACAACCAGGATGATCGGCGCGAGGTCCCGAGCATTCTGCATGAGGGGGCGCAAAAGTCGCATCATCTGATCGGGCATATCTCGCGGCCAAGATTGATAAAAGGCTGGTTCCTGGCGACGATAGCCTTACTATGATCCGGAACTCCACACCCGGAGCGGCCCATGAAGCAGATTCTCATTGCGTCGGACCTATCGGAACGATCGGAGCGCGCCCTGCGACGGGCGATTACTCTGGCTCGGCAGTTCGCCTCCCAGCTCTCGATTCTCCACGTCGTGGACGACGACAAGCCGCAGGCACTGATCGATGAGGAATGCAGAGGTGCCGAGAAAGCGCTTTCGCGCCTCCTAGAACAGTTGGGGCGAGATGGCTTCCAATCGACCCCAAGAATTACGGCTTTGGTGGGCGATCCGTTCCGGGTGATCGTGGACGAGGCCCAGAGGATTGACGCCGACCTCGTCGTTATGGGCTCGCACAGGAAGCGTCTGCTCGGTGATGTCTTCACCGGGACGACCATCGAGCGTGTGATGCGCCTCGGAGGCCGACCGGTACTCATGGTCAACCGTGACGATGACACCCCATATGGCGATGTGCTTGCCGCGGTCGATTTGTCCGAAGCTTCGGCTCACGCCCTTCGCTCGGCACAAGGACTTGGTCTTCTGAGCCCTTCCCAGGCCGGGGTGGTGCACGGCTTTCTCCCGCTAGGCGAGAGCATGATGTACTACGCTGGAGTTGAGCGTGAACAGGTGAACGAGCATGTGTCTGTGAGCGCCAGCCAGGCACGCGCCGCTATTGCGGCCTTTCTTCGCAACGAAGGGTTCGAAGAGATGTCGAAGTTGCTTCTCATCGAGAAGGGTGCACCGTTCGAAGCCATTGAGGCTGGGGTTCATCAGTTTCAGCCCGATCTTCTGATCATCGGTACACGGGGTCATGGCGGGTTGAAGAAGATGTTGCTTGGAAGCGTCGCCGACGCTGCGCTTCGGCATTTCGAATGCGATATCCTTGCGGTGCCACCAAGTTGCAATCGCTAGGTGTTCAGCAGCTACACATCGCCCGATCGCGCCTCGACAGAGGCGTCGGACCAGCGTCTATTCCTCGAAAGTCAAGCAGCCCTGCGACCTGCAGCGCGGTAGAGCCGGTAGCCGACCTTTGCGAGCAGACCCTCTTCGCACATCCGGGCCAAGTAGCAGCGCGGAACGCCAATCTCCGTCAGTTCACGCGTCCTTCAACTCCACGCTCGCTCGCCAATGCAACGGCCCTGTCGCGCAAGGAAGGTTTCGGGCCACCCGCAAGGCGTAGCCGTTCCGCGCGATCCCGGTCGCGCTTGCGGATTTTCGGCCCCACCGGCGTGCCTTGGCGTAGCGGAATGGCGAACTCGAATTTCTCATTTTCGTCGATCCCGGGGAGCCAGTTCTGAACGAAACTGCGAACCAAAATGGCGGCTCCCACCAGGACGATCCACGTAACGCGATGGATCCCGAACGACAAGCACCGCCCCTGACGACTGGCCAGATTGATCAACTTGACCACCCTAGGTTCGTAGGTTCGCCGCAAACACGCCACAGCATCCGGCGACTTTCGACTGGATGCATAGATTTCGCTCAGAAAGCTGCTTCTGGAGAGCTCTCCAAGCAAAAACGGCCCCGAGGGGCCGTTCTCAAATACTTGATTTTATTTAGGAAAACTGGAGCGGGCGAAGGGATTCGAACCCTCGACCCCGACCTTGGCAAGGTCGTGCTCTACCCCTGAGCTACGCCCGCGCTCCTCGCGGTGGGGGCGGGAGATACCGGCTTTCCATCGGCTTGGCAAGCTTGCTAAGCAGCGACCCATGGACACCGCCACCCTGCCCGACGGCCACGACCTGCCGACCACGCCGCAGGCGCTGCTGGCGCTGCTCGCCACGCTCGGCATCCCGCACGAGACCGTGGCGCACGAGGCGGTCTTCACCGTCGAGCAGTCGAGCCGCGTCAACGCGCAGCATCCGGCGCTGACCGGTGGCGTGCACATCAAGAACCTCTTCCTGCGCAACAAGCGCGAGGAGATGTGGCTGGTGGTGGCCGAGGCGCACCGGCCGATCGACCTCAAGCGGCTCGGCGAGCGCATCGGCCTGGGCCGCGCCTCGTTCGGCAGCGCCGAGCGGCTGATGAAACACCTCGGCGTGCGGCCGGGCTCGGTGACGCCCTTCGCGCTGGTCAACGACGGCGCGCATGCCGTGCGCCTGGCGGTCGACCGGGTGATCCTCGAGGCGCCGCGCGCCTGGGCGCATCCCCTGGTCAACACCATGACCGTGGGCCTGAGCGGCGCCGATCTCGGCCGCTTCTTCGGCCATACAGGCCATGCGCCGACCATCCTGACGCTTGACTGACGTTATAACATAACACTACTGTCCGGCCATGAAACCGACGACCCGGCGGCAGGCCTGTGCCCTCCTCGCGATCAGCGGCGCGCTGGCGGCGCTGCCGGCCCTCGGCCAGCAGAAGAAGCCGAAGGTCGTCGCCAGCTTCACCATCCTGGCCGATCTCGTCGCCGCGGTCGGCGGCGAGCGCATCGAGCTGGTCACCCTGGTGGGCGCCGACAAGGATGCGCACACCTATCAGCCGACCACCGGCGACAGCCGCACCGTCGCCGGCGCGCAGGTGCTGGTGAGCAACGGCCTGGGCTTCGAGGCCTGGGCCGACCGCCTGGCCGGCGCCGCGCCGTTCAAGGGACGGCGCATCGTCGCCACCGCGGGCGTGCCGCGCGAGCGCCACATCGCGGGCCATCACCACGGTCCTGGCCACGGCCACGGCCACGGCCACGGCAAGCCCGCCGGCGCCGACCCGCATATGTGGCAGGACGTGGCGCTGGCCCGCCGCTACGTCGCCGCCATCGCCCAGGGACTCGCCGAGGCCGACCCGGCCGGCGCCGAGGGCTACCGCCAGCGCGCCACGGCCTACGACCAGCGCCTGGCCGAACTCGATGCCTGGGTGCGCCAGCAGATCGACACCGTGCCCAAGGCCAAGCGCCGCGTCATCACCGGCCACGACGCCTTCCGCTATTTCGCGCGCGCCTACGGCGTGACCTTCCGCGCACCGCAGGGGCTGAGCACGGCGCAGGAAGCCTCGGCGCGCGACGTCGCCACCCTGATCCAGCAGATCCGCCGCGAGGGCATCCGCGCGATCTTCATCGAGAACATGGCCAACCCCAAGCTGATCGAGCAGATCGCCCGCGAGGCCGGCGGCGTGGTCGGCCCGGCGCTCTACGTCGATGCGCTCTCGCCGGCCGGCGGACCGGCGGACACCTACGAGAAGATGTTCCGCCACAACGTCGCCGCGCTGGTCGCCGGCATGGCGAAGAACTAGGAGCGAAACCGCCGGGTGCGCTGGTCCGCACACGGGCGGATGATCAGAGATCGACGGAGAACAGCGCCCATTGACCGGGGAGCCCTTTCAGCTCGGCGTTCCCATGTTCATGAAAGCCGATGCCGGATCCGGCCACAAGATCGGCGACGACGCGCGACACCAGCACCTCGCCGGCCTGTGCCCTGGCCATGACCCTGGCGGCAACATGCACGGCAATGCCGCCGATATCGGCGCCACGATCCTCGACCTCGCCGGTGTGAAGGCCGGCGCGAACCGACAGCTGCAGGCGCGCCAGCGACGGTTCCATGGCCAGGGCGCAGCGGATCGCTCGTCCCGGGCCGTCGAAGACGGCGAGAACGCCATCTCCGGTCGACTTGATCAGGCGGCCGCGATGCTGCTCGATCAACCGCCGGGCAATGCGGTCGTGCTCATCCAGTGTCCTGCGCCAGGCCGCATCGCCTAGACGGGCGGCATGATTTGTCGAATCGACAATGTCGGTAAACAGCACTGTCGCGAGGACGCGGTCGACCGCTTCCGCCACATGGCCCCGCTCACCGGTGACGAACTCCTCGATATCCGCGCACACGGCGTTGCCGTCGCCGGCCGTGGGCCAATGGTCGCCTGTCGCATACTCGATGTATTTCGCTCCCGGTATCTGCGCCGCGAAATAGCGGCCGCCTTCGACCGGGGCCATGATGTCGGTCTTGCGATGCAGGACCAGGGTCGGAACCCGGATGTCGGACAGGACCTGCCGAACGTCGAGCTTCAGGTTCATCTCGGTGAGGGCCCGATAGTTTCCGGGACTGCAGGAGAGACGTTCGATGCGCGGCCCCTGTGCCATGATCGGTTCGTTGCTCCAGGAGGGCGCGATCAGCTTGAACAGCCGACCGTCGCCATAGTAGCCCGCTGACTTGCGGATCTGCTCGTCGGTGAAGCCGTAGGGATAGTCCGGCGATCGGCTGAACTTGGCCAGGCCGGCGAGGAGAATGAGGTGGCTCACGCGCTCGGGATAGCTGGCAGCAAAGAAAGCCGACATCAGCGCGCCTTCGGAGTAGCCGCACAGGGCGATGCGCTGCATGCCGAGCGCGTCCATCACGGCCCTCACGTCGTCCACGCGCTCCTCGAGCGTTGCCGCACCCGGGACGCGGTCGGACAGGCCCTGGCCCCGCTTGTCGAAGATCGCCAACCGGCTGAACTGCGCCAATCGCCGGAAGAAATCCGTGGCGCCCGGAAGCATGTGGACGCCTTCGATGTGGAAGATCAGGCCAGGCACGAAAACCATGTCGACCGGACCGGCACCCAGTACCTGATAGGCGATGCTGACCTCTCCGGAGCGGGCGAACTTCGCTTCCGGCAGGTCGGTCAATTGGCCGAGATCCATGGATCACCTCGAGCCGGGGAAGGAGTCGGAGAAGCGGACTGAGCGCCGACCACCGCAACGAGGGATGTTACGGCGGGATCGCCATTCCAGCCATCCGGGAAATACCCGGTTCTCCGCAGCCGCCTGGTCGCTATCGCAGTGAAAGCTGAGATTCACCAGTCGGGGTCGAAGACGACATGAGGATCGCGCTCGACCGGGCGCGCGACTATATTGGCGTCATGTCCTTCGGTCGCCTTTGTCGCTGGTGCGCATTGCTCGTGCTGGGCGCCCTGTGGAGCCAGTCCGCGGGCGCCCAGCAGGACTCGCCCAAGACCGAGCGCATGCGCGTCGGCGATCGCGAGATGGCGATCCCGGCGCCGTTCCAGTATTGCGACCTCGACGCGGCGGATGCGCGCGACAAGCTGCTGATCGACGCGCTCGACCGGCTGCCGGGCGATCGCAAGGTGCTGCGGCGCATGTCGCCCTGCGACGAGCTGAAGCTGTGGCGCCAGGACAGGGACGCCGAGCCGATCGAGGTCATGCAGATGCTGCACGATCCGGCCGCCGGCCCGGTCGAGCGCGGCCGCATCGCCTACCTCAACGGCATCGTCGCCGGCCGTCCGGTTGCCGGCCGCGATGCGACCCTGAAGAAGGCCGCCGACGGCCCGCCCGACGGCACGGGCGCCTATCGCTACGGCCACATCGGCTTGATGGAGCGCACCGATCGCGCGCTGATGTCGGCCGATGCGGTGGTCGTGGCGATCGACGGCCGGCAGCACGAGATGGCCTCGCTGCGCGCCTGGACCGTCGCCGCCGGCCAGTCGATCGTGATCGAGGTCGTGGCGCCCTACGACGGCGACGGCGCGGCGCTCGACTGGATGCAGACGGACCAGCGCGACCATGTCGACCGGCTGCTGTCGGCCAATGGCGAGCGCGCGCGGCGCTTCGACGGCGCGCGGCCGCCGATCCTCACCCAGCCCGCCCCGACGCCGCGCAGGCCGCCGCCGCTGTTCAAGCCGCGCAATCCCGACGAGGAGGATTTCTTCGCCGACTACGGCGGCCAGGTCGCGCTCGGCATGCTGGGCGGCGGCGCCCTGCTGGTCATCGTCAGCCTGCTGTGGTCACGCCGCGTGCGCCGGCCGGCTTGAGTCGCCAAGGTACTTCCTTCCCCCGGAGGGGGAAGGTGCCCGAAGGGCGGAAGGGGGATGTTGAAGACGAACGCCGGAGTCCGTCTTCGACATCCCCCTTCCGTCGCTGCGCGCCACCTTCCCCCTCCTCAGACCAATCTCGCTCTCTCTGCCAATCTGACCAGGGCGGCGCGGTTGGTGGCGGAGTAGCAGCGGCCAAGCGCGTCGCGCCAGGGCAGCCAGAGGTAGCGGGCGTGCTCCTGAGGATGCAAGGTCGCGGCGAAGGGTGCCGGCACCTCGACGCCGAAGGTGTGCTCGACATTGTGCGTGACGTCGGGCGCGTAGCGCGGCCGCCAGCGTCCGTAGATGGCGTAGCGGTTGACCACGCCCCAGTCGCTCAGTGCCGCGCCGACGTCGAGGCCGGTCTCCTCCCGCACCTCGCGCCGCGCGGTGTCGGCCAGCGACGCGTCGGCCGCCTCGCGCGAGCCGGTGACCGACTGCCACCAGCCCGGCCAGTCGAGCCGCTCCAGCATCAGCACCTTCAGCTCGGCGGTGTGGATCACCACCAGCACCGATTCGGGAATCTTGAAGCTCATCGCTGCGCGGCGAGCGCCGCCACGCGATCGAGCGCGGCGCGCGGCAGCGGCCCCTTGCCGACCGCCGCGATCGCCTGCTCGAGGTGATCGAGCGTCGAGTAGCCGATGATCATGGTCGTCATGCCCTCGTGGGCGATGGCGAAGCGCATCGCCGCCTCGGTGAGGCTCGACGCGAAGCCCTCGCGGATCAGCATCTCGAAGCGGCGCGCGCGCTCGACGTCGGAGCGGAAGTCGCGGCCCGAGCCGATCGGGTCGACCACCTGCATGGCCAGCGGATGGCGCGCCTCGCTGCCCGAGAGCGCGCCGCCGGCCAGCGCGCGGATGCCGATCACGCCCATGCGCGCCTTCCTGGTGTGCTCCAGCAGGCGGCCGTAATCCTGGCCCGGCGCATTGGCCGGCATCGGCCCGCCGGCGCTGGGGTTGAGCATGTTGTACATCACCTGCGCGGTGTCGAAGGCCTGCGCGTCGACGACGCGGCGCAGCGCGCCCGACTCGCCGGTGGCGGTGATGCCGGCGAAGCGCATCTTGCCGGCGCGGCGCAGCCGCTCGAAGGCCGGCACGACCTCGTCGAGCACCGCCTCGACCTTGATCGAGCCCGGCCGGCCGCTGGTCTCGATCGGGTTGTGCAGCTGGAACAGGTCGACCGACTCCAGGCCCAGGCGCCCGAGGCTGGCGTCGAGCGCCTCGCCGATCGCCGCGCCGATGCGCGACATGTCGCCGGGCGCCAGCCGCACCTTGGTGCCGACCACGACGTTCGGCTTCAGCCGGGCCAGCACGCGGCCGAGATTGCGCTCCGATTCGCCATCGCCGTAGAGCGCCGCCGTGTCGAAATAGTTGATGCCCGCCTCCAGCGCGCGCGCCACGGCGCGCTCCTGGTCGGCCGCGTCGCCCTTGGTCATCAGGCCGCCCACGGCACCGCAGCCGAAACCGAGCACCGAGGTCTTCAGGCCCGTGCGGCCCAGCGTGCGCATCTCCATCGTGCCCTCCCCGGCGGTTGTTGGACCGAGCCTACGCCAGTTGGCGCATCGGTCGCTGATCATGTTACATTAACGACGTTCACTGACGAAGAATCGCAGGAGAAACAACGATGAACCTGGTGGCGGGCTCGATCCTGGCGATGGCCCTGGCGACGGCCTTCTTCGTCGGCGGGCACTTCCTGATGTCGCATCCGCTGCGCAGTCCGCTGCAGCGCCTGGCCGGCGCCAGGGCCTTCCCGGCGATCTACGCCGTGGTCGTCGGCATCGGCCTGGCCTGGATGATCTTCGCCCATAGCCGCGCGCCCTATGTCGCGCTGTGGGGCGATCCGATCTGGGCGCGCCACCTGCTGCTGCTGATCATGATCCCCTCGACCCTGCTGGTGGTGATCGGCAACGGCACGCCCAGCCCGGGCGTCGCCGGCGCCGAGAACAAGCCGTTCGACTATGCCGACGGCCTGGGCATCCACGCCATCGTGCGCCATCCCGGGCTGTGGGGCTTCGGCCTGTGGGCGCTGGGCCACATGATCGCCAACGGCGATGCCGCCACGGTGATCCTGACCGGCGGCATCGCGCTGCTCGCCTTCGGCGGCATGCTCGGCATCGACGCACGCAAGAGCCGCAGCTTTCCCGAGACCTACCCGGCCTTCGTCGCGCACACCTCGAACATCCCTTTCGCCGCGATGCTCGACGGCCGCACGCGGTTCAATTTCGCGAAGGTCGGCCCGCGCCGGCTGGCGATCGCGATCGTGGTGTATTTCGTGCTGCTGTTCGGCCACGGCTGGGTCATCGGCCGCAGCGCGTTGCCGGTGTGGTGAGCGGCGGGCGGCGAGCTCGGACTTCCCTTCCCCCGGGGGGGGGAAGGTGCCCGAAGGGCGGAAGGGGGATGTCGAAGACGGACTCCTCCGCCGAAATCGTCGACGAGATTCGCCAGCCCGAGCAACAGCAGGCGGGTCATCGGCGCGCCGTCGACGACCGCCTCCAAGGTCCAGAACTCGGGCGAGATCAGACGGGCGCGGGATATGGGACGCACTCCAGGGTGAAAACTGGAACCGGTGTGTACGCCCGGACCGCGCGAACTCCTATTTCCGCCTCTACGCGTGCTGGGGTGGCGCAATAGTGTCAATGGACACAGGCCTGATACACGCCCCTACGTCGAGCGGATCAAGGCAATGATGAGCGCATCGAGCAATATGCGACGAACCTAGCCTATCAATCTACCTCACGAGACGAGGTCGTTCAAAACTGCCTTCACCAAAGGCCTTCGCCCAATCTTCCAACATCTCCAAACAGCTAAATGTCTCAGACAAGGGAACGGCAATCATAGGGTTCAATCCCCATTGCAATAGAACACGCGGATCTGTGCGTATGCCGACGCAGCGCTTACCTAAAGCATGAGCAACGCCCAACTCGAACGCGGCCCCCTCATCCACTGCGCGACCATCCAAATTTATCACGAGCGCATCGCAAGCCCGAATGGCTCGTATATCCCTCTCAAAAACCACACGATACGCATCGCTGGGTGATAACCCTTGCTTAACAAGGTGCGGAACTAATTCGCCGTCTCGTTGAGGCAAAAAAACATCGCACCACCTTTGCAGCGTCTTACAGAGGTGCTCATTGTAGGTCCGCTCAGCCTCAGAAAAGAGAGGACTAGCCAAGTAGACATTCTTTCGAGGGAACACTCAATTGTCTCCTTGTATCGCGCGCAGCCGACCGGCGAAATCAAACGGTACATAGTCATCAAAATGAATGATGCGTGCTGCAGCCTTTACAGACGTCCCGACCGAGCATCGATCGCTATCAATGACACTCGCGTCCTTATAGATGTCGTCGAGGCGCGCCTTCTGATTGCTGAGATAGCTAGCGGTGCTACCATTAGCGACCTCCTCAGGCTTCGTACGGCCGCCCCGTTGCATCTGGCGTTGCACTAACGCTTCTGTTTCTGCTCGCACCAAGATGACCTGCCCTGCGCAAAAATCACGCATGTCGTCCCTCAGCAACCGCCCCAAAACTGCTTTCGCTCTCCTGGTCGCAGTTTCGCGCATTGGCTCATCATCCGTTGCGGGAAACGCAATAAAGTCGAGCGGCGCTCGATCTACCGCAACAATGCCAACCTTCATGGACCGGATCTCGGTATTCTTCTTCCAAATCGCGTCTTCAAGCCCTTCGTCAATCTCTTCTTCTTCTGTCTTCTTTAAGCCAATAGATTGCCGGTTCATGATCGGCGGCATTTTGTTCGGCCACTCTTCCACCGTCGCAAGATCTCGAAGATGCCTCAGAGTTGTGCTCTTTCCCGAGGAAACTGCCCCAACAACGTAATAGACATACCTAGCAATCTGGGAATGCTTCTTCAGATGTCCCTCAAAATCATCCTCTGTCATCATAACAGTCAAAAGAAGTTCGCTAACCTCTGCCGAGCTTGCGAAGATGGTCACCAGATTGTAGGTCTCGAAATTTGCCTCTCGAATTGCTCGTCGCTGATCGTCGTTGAGTTCGCTCTCGCCATTCCGAACCCAATGCACGTAATAGTTCACATGTGCAGGTCGCTGATTAGCGTGTTGCCTCAACGCGTTCTTTAAAGTGCCATCAGCCAATGAGTGACCAATTATAAGGCAAGTTTTGTCGGCAAGGTGTCGAAGTAAGAAGTTGGACTCCTCCGTGTTGGTGTTGGCGAGATGATCGGCAAAGGTGGCCTCCGTCAGGACAAGACTTTCACTCCCACGCAGGCCTCGCCGTAAGGGCGTGTATCCGTTTGGATGATAAATATTCACCACTCCGCGCCGCAAGAATGGCTCAGGACGCCAAAATGAATGGTATCGACGACTAGGGGGCTCTTGGGACGGGTTCAACTCGATTGCGGCCTCAAGAGCATCGTCAAAATTGTGACTAACCACCAATCCAGCGCTCGGCGCTCCGGTGCCTTGAAACCCCGCCAACTGTGTTCCGATGTTATGGGCTAGTCGGCCCAAGTTAAGTAGGTAGGGATGATCCCTGATTTTTTGGACATACGCGCTCTCATCAAACTCCCCGTCAACGTTAAGAAAGCACTTGTAAAGACATTGAGCGACGACATCACGCCAACCAACCGAAACCGCTGCATCGAGCCGCGCGCCACCCGCCCAACCAAGCTCCTCCTTGCGCAACTTCTTGTAGTGCTGAAAGAGCTGCTCGGCGCGATGTGCCTCTGGCGCCCCGGCACCGCTATAATTCAATCTTTGCTCGATTCCCTCGATGAGATCCTTCCACTTAGGAATCTCCAGCTCATCGCTAACCCCCGAGCCGAGAATCAGCCCCAATCGCCCGATACGACGGGCGTAGTTAAGGTGGCAAAGTGCCTTCGCGTATCGGGCAACTAGGGGAGCCATCCCTGAACTAGCGATCACACTCATAGTAAGGCCAGCTGCCTTGCACTGTGGCGCAAACGGGACTGCCAATCGAGTGGCGCCAATTGCTTCTCTGGAATGGCCTTCGCCCCTATGGTCACAGAGACATAATGGTCGAGTACGTCAAGGAAGCCTGGATCAAACTGCTGATCAACGTGATTAACGTTCCACAACCCGCTCTTTCGAATCTGCCGTTTTGCGGACCGAAGGCCCAGCCATTCGCTGCTGGGTGGATCAAGAGGTCTGCATCCATTCGACAACAAAGCGATGAGATTTTGTTCGAGGTAAGCGCGATCGTTGCCTTTGTCGGCCTCTCCGGGCACTGCAACGAGGAGAACGCACAAGTTGGCAAGATAGTTAGAAACGGCCCTCTCAAGATCACGTTCAGCAGCAAGCGCCTCTTTGTCGGCGGTCGGCGTGCCCCAAGTGCTAACAGAAGGAGCTCGACTCGCATTCATTAGGCTTTGACCGGTGTGTAATCGAAAGATTGAGCTGCGATGGTTTCCTTCTCCCATCGCAGTTCCGTAATGGGTCCTCATGCGGTTTTTGAGAGAGGCTTTGGAGCCAGCTGCGACACCATGAGTCCCGACTCTTACAATGCGCAGCTGATCTATCTGCTTCAGTCGTGGCTCAGCTTCGTCGAGAAAAAGATAGATACCCGACGGGGGCATCTCGCCGCCGACAATATTTCGGAGCCGCCTTCCTTCCATGTTTTTCGAGAGACGCCCGATAATCTTATAGGCAGCATCGAGCACTCGCTGACTTTTTTCCGGATCTGTAGCCGTATCGAGAGCCTGCAGCTTTTTACCGATAGGGAGGGCAAACTCGCACTTTCGTTCAAATCGGACACCTGCATCGCACAATAGCTCGTCATACTCCTCGCCGCAGATCGAGGTGACTCGATCGCTAGGATCAAGAAGAGTTGCCACTTGGGAGGACACGCGCTGGGCAAGTACCGCTCGCTCGGGTCGGGAAAGCGTTGTGAGCTTGAGATCGTACGGAGCGATGACTTCCGACGGCCGGACCAATCCGTGCTTTGCCGACAGAATCATCCATGCGTCGAAGTTCGCTTGGGCGTACCTGCGTGACTTATAAAACAGCTCTGATGAATAGAGATTCTCTGCGCGCATTGGTGCATCGCGCTTATGCGCCGTGCAACTAACGATGCAGACTGTCCTCGCGCTCATGCTCAATACCTTGGCCGCCAGTCTATCGAGACCTTTGAAGCAACACGACACACATAGCCACGCTTCTGGTGGACCTTATCCACAGTTGTCAGGTTGTACACCTGAGACTTGAGGGTGACGCTATTTCGCCCTTCCAGCCGCCAACCTCAACCCCTGCGTCTAGATCGCCCAATCCTTCACTCTCACCATGGTGGCCGCTTCTGCAGCCGGGCGATCTGCTAGCCGAATTGTGCCCTCGCGCTTTCCAGCGCCTCACATGCGGCCAAGATGGGCGAGGCAGGCGGCGGCGTAGAGGTGCGGCGAGAAAGAGTGCGGTGGTGCGCGATCACCCCGCGGTAGCTGACAATGGCGACTCAACCCGTCGGGACCGCGCTCCCTGGATCAGATGCGCAGCCGCGAGATCGGCACGAAGAGCAGCAGCCCGGCGAGGAAGCCGCCGATATGGCCGGCCCAGGCGATGGTGTCGCCGCTGGGCGTCGTGGTGAACAGGCCGAGCCCGACCTGCAGGGCGAGCCACAGGATGGTGAAGGGCACCATGGCGGTCAGCCGCCCGGCGGCGCGCAGCACGATCAGCAGCGCGCCGAACAAGCCGCTGATCGCGCCCGACGCGCCCAGCATCGGCGAAATGTCGGCCGGGTAGAAGGCGACGTGCAGCGCCGCGCCGATCAGCCCGGCGAGGACGAACAGCAGCACATAGCGCCAGGTGCCGAGCAGTCGCTCTACCGGCGAGCCGAAGGCGGCGAGCGTGGCGACGTTGACGCCGACATGCAGCCAGTCGGCGTGCAGCACCATGTGGGTGAGCGGTGCCAGGACCACCGATTCGATGTCGGTCGGCACCGCGCCGGTGAAGCGCGCGGGGATCATCGAGAAGGTGAAGATCAGCTCGGTGTCGAGCTTGTCCGACAACAGCTGGCGCAGCCCGTGCAGCACCAGCATGAAGACGATCAGCGCCAGCGTGACCGGCGGCAGGTTGATCGCCGGCTCGCGCGGCGGCGGCGCGCCGGGGAAGTCGCGATGGTCGAACGGCATGCCGCGCTTCCCCGCCCGCCGTCCCGTCAGGCCTTCTTCGGCCCGCCCTGGCCGATGCCGCGCAGCCGCAGGCGCAGCGCGTTGAGCTTGATGAAGCCCTCGGCGTCGCGCTGGTTGTAGGCGCCGGCGTCCTCCTCGAAGGTGACGTGCTGCATCGAGTACAGCGACTTGGGCGACTTGCGGCCGACCACCAGCGCATGGCCTTTGTAGAGCTTCATCCGCACCGTGCCGGTGACGTTCTCCTGGCTGCGGTCGATCGCGGCCTGCAGCATCTCGCGCTCCGGGCTGTACCAGAAGCCGAAATAGATCAGCTCGGCGTAGCGCGGCATCAGCTCGTCCTTGAGGTGCCCGGCGCCGCGATCCAGCGTGATCGATTCGATGCCGCGGTGTGCCGCGTGCAGGATGGTGCCGCCGGGCGTCTCGTAGATGCCGCGGCTCTTCATGCCGACGAAGCGGTTCTCGACCAGGTCGAGGCGGCCGATGCCGTTGGCCTTGCCCAGCTCGTTGAGCTTCGTCAGCAGGGTGGCCGGCGACATCCTCACGCCGTCGACGGCGACGGCGTCGCCCTTCTCGAAGTCGATGGTGATGTAGCTCGCCTTGTCGGGCGCGGCCTCCGGCGAAATGGTGCGCTGGTAGACCATCTCGTCGGCCTCCTCCCAGGGATCCTCGAGGATCTTGCCCTCGCTGGAGGAGTGCAGGAGGTTGGCATCGACCGAGAACGGCGCCTCGCCGCGCTTGTCCTTGGCGATCGGGATCTGGTGCTTCTCGGCGAACTCCAGCAGCTTGGTGCGCGACGTCAGCTCCCACTCGCGCCACGGCGCGATCACCTTGATGTCGGGTTGCAGCGCGTAGTAGCTGAGCTCGAAGCGCACCTGGTCGTTGCCCTTGCCGGTCGAGCCGTGACAGACGGCGTCGGCGCCGTACTCGCGGGCGATTTCGATCTGGCGCTTGGCGATCAGCGGCCGGGCGATCGAGGTGCCGAGCAGGTACTGGCCCTCGTACAGCGCGTTGGCGCGGAACATCGGGAACACGAAATCGCGCACGAACTCCTCGCGCACGTCGTCCATGTGGATGTTCTCGGGCTTGATGCCCAGCATCTCCGCCTTCTGGCGCGCCGGCCCGAGCTCCTCGCCCTGGCCGAGATCGGCGGTGAAGGTGATGACCTCGCAATTGTAGGTCGTCTGCAGCCACTTGAGGATGACCGAGGTGTCGAGACCGCCGGAATAGGCGAGCACCACCTTCTTGATGTCGCCGCGCTTGTGCGGCCCGGTGTATTGCACGGAGACAGCCATTGAAGCCTCGTTGGGAGGCCGGACCGAAAAAGCGGGGGTCCGGCAAAGCGCGCGGAGTATAGGCGCCGCCCCCCGCCCGGCAAGCGGCGTTTGCCCGCGTCGAGAGGCCGCGTGACCGCCACAATGGCGGGCGTATCATGCCGGCATGCCGAGCGCGTTGGACCGCATCGCCTACGCCGCCCAGCAGACCGCGCGGGTCGGCTGGTACCTGGCGCATTACGTCGCCGGACGGCGACGGCTCAAGCCGATGCCCGACCCGGCATTCCCGGTCGGCCGCTTCCCCGACCGCGCCGAGCTCATGCGCGAGATGCGCGCGCTGTTTCAGCGCGAGTGGGCCGAGGTCGAGGCCGGGCTCTATCCGGCGCCGCCGCGGCTCGACGCCGATCCCTTCGACCTGATCGAGCGCAGCGTCGCCTATTTCCGCGACCTGCCCGAGGTCGATGCGCGCCGCCATGCCAGGGTCAACGACGAGCCGTTCCAGGACCCGGCGCATGAAGGCCTGCCGCGTTACTACCGGCAGAATTTCCACTACCAGTCCGGGGGATGGCTGACGGACGAATCGGCGAAGCTCTACGACACCCAGGTCGAGACGCTGTTCACCGGCGCCGCCGACGTCATGCGCCGCCGCGCGCTAAGACCCATCGCCGCCTATCTCGAGGGCCGCGACCAGCGCGCCGTGCGCCTGCTCGACATCGCCTGCGGCACCGGCCGGCTGCTGGGCTTCGTCTCGCACGCCTGGCCCGGCATGCGGCTGAGCGGCCTGGATCTCAGCCCCGCCTATCTCGACTACGCCCGCCGCCATATCGGCGCGTCGAAGCGCCTGAAGTGGCTCGAGGGCGCCGCCGAGCGCCTGCCCTTCGCCGACGCCTCGCTCGACATCGTCAGCGCGGTGTTCCTGTTCCACGAGCTGCCGAAGACGGTGCGCGAGCAGGTCGTCGCCGAGATGGCGCGCGTGCTGAAGCCCGGCGGCCGCGCCATCGTCATCGATTCGTTCACCGAGGCCGACCGGCCGCAGTGGAAGGGCCTGCTCGACGTTTTCCCGTACTATTTCCACGAACCCTATTTCGCCGACTGGGTGGCGAGCGATCCCGAGGCGCTGTTCGCCGCGCACGGCATGCGGCACATCGAGACCGAAGTCGCCTTCCTGTCGCGCGTGATGACGTTCGCAAAGTAGGCTATGCAACCAGCGGTAGTTTGCGGACCAGGTCGAGCGAGCGCATAATGCAGCGCTATTGAGGTATCCCATGGATTGGCGCGAACGAATCACCTTCGAGCCCGGCAAGCGCTTTGGCAAGCCGTGCATCCGTGGCATGCGCATCGCCGTGGAAGACATCCTGTCGTATCTCGCTGCCGGAGATACGGAAGACTCGATCCTTGCCGAGTGGCCAGAACTCGAGCGCGAGGATTTCCGGGCGATCTATGCCTACGCCGCCGACAGCGAGCGGCACGTCAAGCTTCTCGCTGCCGAGTGAAGCTGCTCTTCGACGAGAATCTCCCGCCGCGCGCGGCACTCGCACAACCGAGACATAACCTTACGACCATCGCGGTTCATTTCCCGCGCGCCGCCGGCTAGGGTGCGCGCCTGATCCGTAGGACCCGGAGAGATTCCATGTACCCCAACACCGATTTGCTGATCGACGGCGCGTGGTCGAAGGCCGCCGGCGGCCGCACCATCCCCGTGCTCAACCCGGCGACCGAGGAAGTCATCGGCCAGGTGGCGCATGCCGAGAAGGCCGATCTCGACCGCGCGCTGGCGGCGGCCGACAAGGGCTTCAGGCAGTGGCGCAAGGTCTCGCCCTTCGACCGCTACAAGATCATGCGCAAGGCGGCCGACATCCTGCGCAGCCGGGTCGACACGATCGGCCCGATCATGACCGCCGAGCAGGGCAAGCCGCTGATCGAGGCCAAGGGCGAGACGATGGCCGGCGCCGACGTCATCGACTGGTTCGCCGAGGAGGCGCGGCGCGCCTATGGCCGCGTCGTGCCGGCGCGCGCCGAGGGCGTCTACCAGCTCGTGGTCAAGGAGCCGGTCGGCCCGGTCGCCGCCTTCACGCCGTGGAACTTCCCGATCAACCAGGTGGTGCGCAAGGTCTCGGGCGCGCTGGCCGCGGGCTGCTCGATCATCGTCAAGGGCCCCGAGGAGACGCCGGCCGCCTGCGCCGCGCTGTTGCAGGCCTTCGTCGATGCCGGCGTGCCGGCGGGCGTGATCAACCTGGTCTACGGCGTGCCGGCGGAGATCAGCGAGTACCTGATCCCGCATCCGATCATCAAGAAGGTGACCTTCACCGGCTCGACGCCGGTGGGCAAGCACCTGGCGGCGCTGGCGGGCCAGCACATGAAGCGCGTCACCATGGAGCTGGGCGGCCACGCGCCGGCCATCGTCTTCGAGGACGCCGACGTCGAGAGCGCGATCAAGCTTCTGAGCGCCAACAAGTTCCGCAACGCCGGCCAGGTCTGCGTTTCACCGACGCGGTTCCTTGTCCACGAGAGCCACTACGCGCGCTTCGTCGACGGCTTCACCGAGGCGGCCAAGGCGACCAAGGTCGGCGACGGCATGGATCCGGCCACGCGCATGGGCCCGCTGGCCAACGACCGACGCCTGCAGGCGATGGACGCCTTCGTCGGCGATGCCGTCGCCAAGGGCGCCAAGGTGCGCACCGGCGGCAAGCGCCAGGGCAACAAGGGCTACTTCTACGAGCCCACGGTGCTGACCGACGTGCCGATGACCGCGCGCATCATGAACGAGGAGCCGTTCGGCCCGATCGCGCCGATCGCGCCGTTCAAGGACTTCGACTCGGTGGTCGCCGAGGCCAACCGCCTGCCCTGGGGCCTCGCCGCCTACGCCTACACCAGATCGGCCAAGACCGCGGCGGCGATCGGTGCGGCGTTCGAAAGCGGCATGGTGTCGATCAACCACCACGGCCTCGCGCTGCCCGAAGTGCCGTTCGGCGGCGTGAAGGATTCGGGCTACGGCTCGGAGGGCGGCAGCGAGGCGATCGAGGCCTACCTCAACACCAAGTTCATCACCCAGCTCGGCGTCTGATTACTTCCGGGTGGCACGCAGACAGCGGCGCGATGGGCAACCGTCGCGCCGTTGTCATATTGGCCTCAGCCAACGCGGTGTAGGCTCACAGGGACGCGAGTCTTCCCCAATGACTGCCAAGGGAGATCGTCATGGCCTGTCCCGCCATCGAAAGCCTGATCTTCATCCTGAAGGAGTACGGTCCGCCGATCCTGAGCGGTACCTATATCGAAGAGAACCGCATGGAGAAGGATCCGACCACCGGCCAGCTCAGGAAGCTGCCGCCGGGTCCGCTGCCGCGGCTGCAGGCAGCCGCCGGCCCGCACAAGGCGGAGGGCGATCCGCACGACAACGGCCTGGCGCTCGACATCATCCTGCGCGCGAGCGATCCGCGCTTCCCGGACGAGAAGGCCATGGGCGAGAAGCTCTACAAGGTCTTCTTCGACAACATGAAGGTAATGCAGTTCGTCTCGGCCAAGTACAATCACAAGGAATGCAACGGCACCAACGGCTGGTCGACCGACACGCAGTACAGCGACAAGAAGCACGAGACCCACATCCATATTCACTGGAAGTTCGAGGACTCGCGCAAGACGGATTGGGAGGAAGCGATCGCCGGCGCAGTCAGCGCGGCGTTCCCGTGATCGACGTCGCCCTGATGCGAACGCTCAGGCGCCCACGCGGGCCTCGAGGTCGCGCACCTTCGTCTTGCGGTCGCGTTCGCTGGCGCTCTTGAGCTGGCCACAGGCGGCCAGGATGTCGCGGCCGCGCGGCGTGCGCACCGGCGCCGACAGGCCGCCGTCGTTGACGATCTGGGCGAAGCGGTGGATGCGGTTGTTGGACGAGCACTCGTAGGGCGCGCCGGGCCACGGGTTGAACGGGATCAAGTTCACCTTGGCGTGGATCGGCTTGAGCAGGCGCACCAGCTCGCGCGCGTCGGCGTCGCTGTCGTTGATGCCCTTGAGCATCACGTACTCGAAGGTGATGCGCCGGCTGTTCTTCGCGCTCGGGAACTCGCGGCAGGCCCTGAGCAGCTCGGCGATCGGCCATTTGCGATTGAGCGGCACCAGCACGTCGCGCACCTCGTCGCTCACCGCGTGCAGCGAGACCGCGAGGTTGACGTCGAGCAGCTCGGCCACCTTCGGCATCATCGGCACGACGCCCGAGGTCGACAGCGTGATACGCCGGCGGCTGAGCGCAATGCCCTGGTCGTCCATGACGATCCGCAGCGCCGCGGCGACGTTGTCGAAATTGTACAGCGGCTCGCCCATGCCCATCATGACGATGTTGCTGAGCATGCGCGTGGTCTCGGTCGGCGTCGGCCACTCGCCGTAGCTGTCGCGCGCCACCATGAACTGGCCGACGATCTCGGCCGCCGAGAGGTTGCGCACCAGGGCCTGCGTGCCGGTGTGGCAGAAGCTGCAGGTCAAGGTGCAGCCGACCTGGCTCGAGACGCAGACCGAGCCGCGATCATCCTCCGGGATGTTGACGCACTCGACCTCGTTGCCGTCGGCCAGGCGCAGCAGCCATTTGCGCGTGCCGTCGCTCGAGCGCTGCTCGGTGGCGATCTGCGGCCGGTCGATGACGAAGAGCTCCTCCAGCCGCTCGCGCGTCTTGCGCGCGATGGTGCTCATCGCCGTGAAGTCCCGCGCGCCGTGCCAGTAGATCCAGTGCCAGATCTGCCCGGCGCGGAAGGCCTCCAGCCCGTGCCCGGCCAGGGCCGCCTTGAGCTCGGCGCGGCTCAGCCCCACCAGGTTGCGGCGCGTGTCGTTGCGACGCAGCGGCTCGGCGATCTGCAGCGGTTCGGTGGGCAGGAGGGACATGGCCGGACAGATAGTCTCGGGCGGCCCGCCGCGCAACCGGCCGCGACGTCTCAGGCCAGCGCCCGTGCGATCGCCGCCGCCAGTCCGGACGGGTTCTGCCAGGCCATGGCGTGGCCGGCATCGGACACGACTCCCACGCTCACGCCGCCCAGCGGCAGGCGCTCAGTGTCCGGATCGGGCAGCGATTGGCTGCCGACCAGCAGCGTCCTGGGTCCGCGCCGCGCAAGAAGCATCTCGCGCCAGGTCGGTGATCCGCCGGCGACCAGGGAGGTCGCGCCGCGATGCACGGCCCAGGGCGCGCTCAGCGCCAGAGACGACGCCCAGGTGGCATTGCCTTCGGCCCGCGCGGCGCGCACCAGGGCGTCGTGGCCGTGCGCGACGTAGTCGGCCTCCGGCATGGCCGCGATCCTTCTGCTGGCCAAGCCGCCACCGGGATCGAGGTTGGGCTCGCCCACCACCAGCCGCCGCACCTGATCGCCCAGCAGGTGGGCGACCACGATGGCGATCGAGCCGCCCATGCTGTGGCCGAAGAGATCGATGGCGTCGAAGCCGTGATGGCGGACCAGCGCCGCGACGGTCCGCGCCTGGGCGTCGATCGTGTAGGCGAAATCGCCCGGACGGTCGCTGAAGCCCGAACCCAGCAGATCGACCAGCAGCATCCGGCGGCCCGCCAGCGCCGCATCGCCGGCGACCGTCGGATAATCGCACGACGACGCGCAGCCCAGACCATGGACGAAGAGCAGCGGCACGCCGCCGCCAGGCACGTCATGGTAGCGAAGTTCGGCCTCTTCGGGCTGCGGACGGAACGCCCTCATCGCGGCCGGCAGGCCCGCATCGCGCGGGCCGTGGCGGCGGTGAAGCCGGTCAGGGAGAAGGTGTCGGCGACGGCCGCGTCGGCCTCCGATGTGCCGCGAACGGTGACCGTCGCGCCGTCGCGCATGGCCTGGACGATGGCTGCGTCGTCCTCGCTGCTCCACGCCCAGGCGGTGTCGCGCGTGGTGTAGAGGTTGAAGGAGATCCGCGGCGCGAATTCCAGGATCGCCTCGGTCCCGGGCTTGAACCGGTAGGCGGCGAAGACCGTCACCACGTTGGCGCTGGCCCTGGCCGGCCGCCAGGCGACCATCAGCATCGGCCGCGGCCCGGCGCGCCGGCCGGCCTCGACGGCGCCCTCGGCCTGGTGGGTCACATAGCAGACCGGGTTGTCAGGCGTGCCCGCCACCAGCGCGCGCCAGTGGAAATAGGCGGCGATCTGTCTGGGCTGGCTCTCCTGACCGACGGCCGCGACCGAGCCGGCGCCGAGAACCAGCCCGCCCAGCAGGATCCGCCAAAGACCCGAATTCCTCATGCCGATCAATCTACAATCCACATCTCTAGCGCGCCACGCCGGCGCCTTCCCGGGCTTTGGCCTGGCGCCGGCGCTCCTTCTTTTTCCACATCGGCTCGCCGAAGACGTGGACCGGAGGCGGCGCCGTCGGGCCGCCCGGCGCCACCGGCCGCATCGCGAAGCGGCCCAAGGTCAGCATGCGGTCATACATGACGATGGCGCCGGCGATGCCGAGATTGACCGAGAAGCGCGCCGGGATGCGCACGATGTGGTCGCACAGCGCCTGGACCTCCCTGGACAGGCCCTCGCGCTCCGAGCCCAGCACATAGGCCGCCTGGCGCGGGTGGCGGAAGCTCGGCAGCGCGACCGCCTCGTCGGTGATCTCGATGCCGACCAGGGCGCAGCCCTGCGGCAGGGCCAGCGCCCGGGCGTCGGCGAAGTGATAGGTCGGCACGGCACCCGGCGTGTCGGAGGTATCCGACAGCGCGCCCTCGCGGCGGCGGTACTGGGCGTTGACCGTGAACACGAAGCTGGCGCCGAAGGCATGCGCCGTGCGGAACAGGGTCCCGACGTTCATCGCCTTGCTGACGCCGTCGACGCCGATGCCGAAATAGCCTTTCATCGCCACCCTAGATGGGGCAAAACAAACGATACTTTCCGCAGCGCGGCGCTTAGCATGTCCTGGGCACGCGCGACAGTCGCGCCGCCACCCTTGCCCCGAAGCTCCCTCGCCTCATGAGCGACGTTCCGTCCCAAGCCGCCGGCCCGACCGCGGCGGCCGATGCGCGCGTGCGGGCGCAGTACGAGGCAATGCCCTATCCGCCGCGCGATCCGGCCGACGAGGCGCGCCGGCTGATCGTCGGCTCGCCCAGCCACTGGCTGGAGATCAACCACTACCTGTTCGCCGGCCGGCGCGACTTCCGCCTGCCGTTCCGCGCCCTGATCGCCGGCGGCGGCACGGGCGATGCCTGTGTGATGCTGGCCCAGCAGCTCGCCGACCAGCGCTGCCCGGCCGAGATCGTCTACCTCGACATCTCCGCCGCCTCGCGCGCGGTGTGCGAGGCGCGGCTGGCGGCGCGCGAGCTGCGCAATGTGCGTTGCGTGACGGGCTCGCTGATGGACCTGCCGTCGCTCGGGCTTGGCCGGTTCGACTACATCGACTGCACCGGTGTGCTGCACCACCTCGACGACCCGGCCGGCGGCATGAAGACCCTGGCCGACGCGCTGGAACCGGAAGGCGGCATGGGCGTGATGCTTTACGGCGAGTATGGCCGCGCCGGCGTCTATGCCATGCAGGAGATGCTGCGCGTGCTGGCGCCGGAGGATTCCGACGCGGCCGGGCGCGTCGCCATGGCCAAGCGGCTGATCCGCTTCCTGCCGCCGACCAACCTGTTTCGCCGCAACCCGTTCCTCAACGACCATGTCTCGGGCAATGACGGTGCGCTCTACGACCTGCTGCTGCACAGCCGCGACCGCGCCTACACCGTGCCGCAGATCGCCGAGATGACGAAGGGCGCCGGCCTGCGCCTGGTCGGCTTCGCCGAGCCGCTGCGCTACGAGCCGGCGACCTACATGAGCGACCCGCAAATCGCGCGGCGCTTCGCCGACATGCCGTTCCTCGAGCGCGCCGCCTTCGCCGAGCGCCTCGCCAGCAACCTGCGCACCCACGTCTTCTACGCCACCAAGGCGGGCTACGACACGGTGGCGCGGCCCGAGGACACGCTGGCGATTCCCATGCTGCGCGAGCTGGAGGCGGCGCAGCTGGCCCAGGGCCTGAAGCCCGGCATGCCGCTGGTCGCCAATCTCGACGGCTTCCCCTGGCGCGCCACGCTGCCGCCGCTGGCCAGCCAGATCGTGGCGCTGATCGACGGTCGCCGGACCATCGCCGAAATCTACACCGCCATGGGCGCCTACGGCTCGCAGCCGCTGTGGGAGGAGTTCCGTACCCAGTTCGATCACCTCTACGTCGTGCTCAACGGCATCAACCACATCCTGCTGCGGTTCCGGCCCGGCCGCTGATTTCGCGATTTGCCTTCCCCCGGAGGGGGAAGGTGGCGCGCGCAGCGCGACGGAAGGGGGTTGCCTCAACGACACCGATGTCGGTCTTCGACATCCCCCTTCCGCCCTGCGGGCACCTTCCCCCTCCGGGGGAAGGTATGAAACTGGTGACCGGCGACTACGCCGGGGCCCGCTTGACATGGTTTGCCATGGCGGCGTCGGCCAGGGCGAGGTGCAGCGGGCGGTTGAGCTCGACGGCGGCGCGCACGACCCTGCGGACCGCCGGCAGCACGTCGCGCGCGAGGTCGCGGCCTTCGGCGCGCCAGCGCGCGGCATGCAGCGGCAGGTCGGCGGGCAGGTCGGCGCCCCAGCTGCGCCGCACCGCCGAGGCGACGGCGTGGTGCCAGGCGGCGTCGGCCGCGTCGTCGTTCACCGGCTCGGGGCAATGCAATGAATTGCTATGGTCGGCTGCATCGCACGCGGCGGCTTCGGGCGCAGAGGGCGGATCGGCTGCGACCGGCTCGGAGCTTTGCGATGGACTGCTCTGGTCGGCTGCATCGCACGCGGCGGCTTCGGGCGCGGGCGGCGGCGGTTCGGCGGCGACCGGGTCGGGGCCTTGCCATGGTTTGCTATGGGGTTCGCCATGGTCGGGCGCCGGGTAGCGGCGGCGCGCGCGCTTGCCGACGCGCTGGTGGACCGTCCAGTCGACGATCGACAGATACTCCACGCCCTCGACCGAGTAGCGGCGCACCAGGCCGCGCGCCGCCAGCTCCTCGATCAGGACGCGCACGGCCTCGTCGTCGAGCGCGTCGCCGGGGAAGACCTGCAGGCGCAAGGTGCGCGGCCGCAGCGGCAGCACGCCGAAATCGTCGGCGAAGTTGCTGAGCCCGAGCAGCAGCAGGCGGGCCATCGGCGTGCAGTCGACGACCGCCTCCGTGGTCCAGAATTCGGGCGGGATCAGACGGGCACGGGGCATCGGAGACTCCAGCGGTTGGTACTGGAGCGGGTGTACGCCTGTGGCGCGGGGAGTGCGATTTCAACCTCTACGATTGTCGTCCGCAGCATTCCGATCGCTGCGAGACAGGGGATTCTGCCTCCGCTTATGCGTGTCGAATCGCGGGGTGAATCCCATTCTCGATCCTGCCTTCCCTCGGAGGGGAAAGACTCCCGAAGGGCGGATGGGGATGTCGAAGACGGACACCTGATGTGTTGAGGCATCCCCCTTCCGGCGCTGCGCGCCACCTTCCCCCTCCGGGGGAAGGTAAGATTAAGATGGTGTGATGTCTCCCGGCTTCGCCATCGCGCTCGGCACGGCCGCCCTCTGGGCGCTGTACCTGGTGATCTCGCGCCATCTTCTGGGCGATGCCGGCTTCGACCCCTGGGCCTATACCCTGGTGCAGCTGCTGATCGGTGGCCTCGTGCTGCTGGGGCTGGGGCGCGGTGCGCCGGCCGATTGGCGCGGGCTGCTGACGCCCTGGATGATCGGCTACGGCGTGCTGCGCGTGTGGATCACCGGCGCATCGTCGGCGGCGTTGGTCTTCCTCGCCGCCACCCAAAGCACGCTGCTGTCGACCGTCAACGTGCTGGTCGGCGCGACCGCCGTCTGGCTGGTGCATGGCATCGCCGCGCCGGCGCGCGAGCGCCTGGCGCTGGGGCTGCTCGCCATCGGTATCGCCACCATGACGATCTTCCTGTCGCCCGCCTCGGCCTATCCCGGGGTGCTGTGGCTGCTCGGCTCGGAGACGGTGGTGGTGGTCGCCGCGCTCGCCGTCGAGCGCCATCCGCGCAACCGCAGCGAGGACATCGCCGAGCGCAGCCGCTTCGCCGGCGACACGCTGATCGTCACCTCGCTGATCCTGATCCTCGCCTGGAGCGCCACCGGTCTTGTCGGGCTCACGCATTCGCCGTGGGATTCCAGCAGGCGGGCGTTCGGCGATCCGGCGCTGTGGGCCTGGGGCATCGGCATGGGCCTGCTGTTCCGCGGGCCGGGCCAGTGGTTCGGCTTCTACGCCCTGCGCCTTGCCGGCACCCAGGGCTACCTGATCGCGCTCACGCTGATGCCGCTGTTCACCATCGGCTTCGAATTCGCCGGTGCCGGGCTGGGCTGGACGAGCGCGCCCGCGCTCTCACAAGGGGAGTGGGCAGGCGCGGCGCTGATCGGTGCCGCCTCGCTATGGCTCATGGCGGCTCGGCTAAGGCCGGGCCGCTGAAACCAGGTTGGCCGACAGCCTCGCCGCCGTCTCGCGCATGTCGCGTGCCAGCGCGGCGAGCGGTGCGCGAGTGAGCTGGCCGGTGAGCCCGATGCCGACCAGGGTGTGCGAGATGCGCTGGCGCGAATCGAGCACCGGCACGGCGACGATGGTGATACCCGCTATGTAGTTGCCGCGATCGACGGCGAAGCCGTGGCGGCGCACGGTCTCGACCTCGGCGCACCACGTCTTCCACGGCGGCGCGCTCTGCCAGCGCAAGGCGTCGAAGCGTGGCTTCAGCTCGGCAAGCGTCAGGCCGCCGAAGGCGGCGACGCAGCGGCCGGTGGCGCTGATCAGCGCCGGGAAGCGGCTGCCGACATCGACATGCAGGCGGATCGGCGTGCGCGTGCGCGACAGCGCCAGCACGACCATGTGCTCGACGCCGGCGGCCTCGACGCCGATGGCGGTGACGGCGTGATCTCTCGACAGCCGGTCGAGCTCGGGCTGCACGAGATCGACGAAGCCGCTGGTCTCGAGGACCGAACGGGCCAGCGAGAGCATGCCGGTGCCCAGGCTGTATGCCTTGGCGGCATCGACCTGAACCAGCCCGTCGGTGACCAGCGCGCGCAGGATGTGCAGCGCCGTGCTCGGCACGAGATCGAGCTCGCGCGCGATCGCCTTCACCCCCATCGGCCTGCGCACGCGGCCCAGCAGCCGCAGGATGGCAATGGCGCGGCTGACGGCGGGGACGGGACGGATCCTGGGCACGGACATAGTTGTACTTATACAACTAGAGAATCCATTTTACAACTCCAGGCAAAGGCCGCTAGCCTTGGGCCGATGGCCAGGCTCACCGAGTACACGCGCTACGCCGACGCCCAGGCGAACTTCTCCAGCGAGAAACTGTGGGAGCTGTTCGACGGCGACCGGCAGGCGCTGAACATCGCCCACGAATGCATCGACCGGCATGTCGAGGGCGAGCGCATTGCGGTGATCGTCGTGCACGCCGGCGGCGGCGATGAGGTGCTGAGCTTCCGCCAGATCGCCGAGGACTCGGCGCGCTTCGCCCACTACCTGAAGGAACGCGGCGTCGGCGCCGGCGATCGCGTGGCGATCATGCTGGAGCCGTCGCGCGCCTTCTACATGGCGGTGTTCGGCGCGATGAAGGCGGGCGCCATCGCCGTGCCGCTGTTCACGCTGTTCGGACCCGACGGCGTGCGGCTGCGCGTCGAGGACTGCAAGCCCAGACTGTTCGTCACCAATGCCGAGAAGGCGGCGATGGTGACGGGCAGCATCGTCGCCGACGACGCGTTCATCGCCGATCTCGAACGCTTCGCGCCGCGCTTCACGCCCGATACGCGCGCCGACGACATGGCGATCTTCCAGTACACCTCGGGCACCACGCGCGAGCTGCCGGAGGCGGTGAAGCACCCGCATCGCGCCGTGGTCACCTTGATGGTGGCGGCGCTGTACGGCACCGGCATCCGCCCGGGCGACCGCTTCTTCTGTCCCTCCTCGCCGGCCTGGGGTCATGGCCTGTGGCACGGCACGCTGGCGCCGCTGGCGCTGGGCGTCACCATCGGCGCCTATGCCGGCAAGTTCGATGCCGAGCGGCTGTTGCAGGCGCTGCAGGATCATCGCTTCACCAACCTGTCGGCGGCGGCGACGCATTACCGCATGATGCGCGTATCAAGCGCGGCGGCGCGCTATCGCAGTCATCTGGAGAAGCTCTCCTTCACCGGCGAGCCGATCGACGGCGAGACCGCCGCCTTTGCCGAAGCGCAGTTCGGCCATCCGGTCTGCAGCATGTACGGCACGACCGAGATCGGCGTGATCCTCGCCTCCTATCCCGGCGCGCCGGACTTCGCGGTCAAGCCGGGCTCGCTGGGCAAGCCAGTGCCGGGCTGCCGGGTCGAGGTGCACGACGCATCCGGCCAGCCCTGCCCGCCCGGAATCACCGGCGAACTCAAGGTCTGGCGGCGCAACGCCTGGATCGCGACCAAGGATCTCGGCCGCATCGACGAAGACGGCTACTTCTTTCACGCCGGCCGCGCCGACGACGTGATCATCTCGGCCGGCTGGACGATGAGCGCGGTCGAGATCGAGGATGCGATCCTCAAGCACGCCGACGTGCGCGAGGCCGCGGCCATCGGCGTGCCCGATCCGTTGCGCGGCCAGGTCGTCAAGGCCTTCGTCGTCTCGCCGCGTGCCGGCGACGAGCGCTTCGCGCAGGAGATCCAGGATCTCGTGCGCAGCCGATTGAGCCAGCACGAGTACCCGCGCCTGGTCGCCTTCGTATCCGAACTGCCCAAGACGCCCGCCGGCAAGGTCAACCGCAAGGTCCTGCGCGAGCGCCGCTCCTCTGTCGTCCCGAGCGCAGCGAGGGATCTTGAACGTCCGAAAGATCCCTGCTCGGGATGACAGGGTGAATCGAGCCACTAGAGAGAGTGTGATGTCGACAGCCACACGCGAACGCAGCTTCCCCAAGATCACCGAGCAGGGCCTCGACGTCCTGCGCGGCCGCATCGGCGTGAAGATCGGCCAGACCGCCGAGCCGTGGTGCCACGAGGCCACGCGCGACAACATCAGGCACTACGCCCACGGCATCGGCGACGACAACCCGCTGTGGTGCGTGCCGGAGTACGCGGCGAGAACGAAGTTCGGCGGCATCGTCGCCCTGCCCAGCTTCCTGTTCGCCACCAGCCGGATCATCTCGGGTTACGTCGGCGGCCTGCCAGGCGTGCATGCGATGTGGTCGGGCTCGGACTGGCAGTGGCACAAGATCGTGCAGCGCAACGACGAGATCACGACCGAGGCCTGGCTCAAGGACATCGTCGAACATCAGACCAAGTTCGCGGGACGCGCCATCCAGCAGATCTACCACGTCGATTTCTTCAACCAGCACGGCGACATGGTGGCCTCGGCCGACAGCTGGTGCTTCCGCACCGAGCGCGACCACGCGCGCGAGAAGGGCACCAAGTACACCGAGGTGAAGGCGCGCGCACCGCACCGCTACACGGAGAAGGAGCTGGCCGACGCCTACAGCCTCTATCGCGAGGAGACCATCAGGGGCGCCACGCCGCGCTACTGGGACGATGTGAAGGAAGGCGAGGCGCTGCCGACCATGCTGAAGGGGCCGATGACGGTGACCGGCTTCATCGCCTACGCGCAAGGCTGGGGCGGCCTCTACATCCGCGCCAACAAGCTGGCCTGGCGCCTGATCGACGCGCATCCCGGTACCGGCATCGCCAACAAGTTCGGCATCCCCGACTGTCCGGAGCGCGTGCACTGGGAGGAGGAGTTCGCGCACGAGGTCGGCGCGCCCGGCGCCTACGATTACGGCCCGGAGCGCGCCTCGTGGCTGACCCATCACATGACCAACTGGATGGGCGACGACGGCTTCCTGCGCAACGCCAGCTGCAAGATCCGCCGCCACAACCCGGCCGGCGACATGCTGTTCATCAACGGCAGGGTGACACGCAGATACGTCGAGAACGGCCGCCATCTCGTGGCCATCGAGCAGGAAGCGCGCAACCAGGACGACGAGCTGTCGATCCTGGGCACGGGCGTCGTGGAGCTGCCGAGAAAGGCCTAGAGTCTCCCCTTCCTTCCCCCGGAGGGGGAAGGTGCCCGAAGGGCGGAAGGGGGATGTCGACGACGGACACCGCGTGCGTTGAGACATCCCCCTTCCGGCGCTGCGCGCCACCTTCCCCCTCCGGGGGAAGGTGAAGTCGCTACCACCCCACCGCGTAGCACGCCCGCCGCGGATCGGCGGCGCCGATGTGCAAGCCCTTCTTCGCGTCGGCCTCGATGATGCACACCGCGCCGGCGCGCCAGGTGCCGTCCTGCCATTCGTCGACGTCGTGGCCGAGCTGGCGCAGCGGGCCCATTGCCGACTTCGCCAGCCGCGCCTCGAGCATCAGCTTGCCCGGCAGGTAGGTGTGCGGCTCGAAGGAATCGGGGAAGCTGAAGCTCGCCAGCCGCGGCGCCTCGACTGACTCCTGCAGGGTCATGCCGAAGACGGTGCGGTTCAGGAACACCTGAAGCATCGCCTGGCTCTGCACGTCCCCGCCCGGCGTGCCGAAGGGTATCGCCTCACCGTTGGGGCCGATGGCGATGGCGGGGTTGGGTGTGAGCCGCGGGCGCTTGCCCGGCGCGGCGGCCGACGGATGCTTTGGATCGCCCCAGGATTGCGAGCCGCGCGAGGACGGCACGATGCCGAGGCCCGGCACCATCGGCGAGGAGTTCGACACGTCGCTGGGCGTCGCCGAGAAGACGTTGCCCCAGCGATCGGTGACGCAGGCATAGCTGGTGTCGAGCGGCAGCTGCGGATCGCCTGTCGACGCCATGGGTCGTGGATAGCCGTCGACCGCGCCACCCGGCGGCATCTCCTGCCACGCCTCGTCGGGCCGGATCATGCGGCGGCGCTCGGCGGCATACTCGGCCGACAGCAGGCGCTCGATCGGCACGTCGATGAAGCGCGGATCGCCGTAGAAGCGCTCGCGATCGGCGAAGGCGAGCTTCAGCGCCTCGGTGACGCTGTGCAGGTAGGCCGTGCTGTTGTGGCCCATTTCCCTCAGCGAGTCGGGATCGAGCAGCGACAGCGCCTGCAGCAGCGCCGGGCCCTGGCACCACGGTCCGCAGGCATAGACCGTGTGCTGGTTGAACGTCAGCGACACCGGCGCCTCGATGGCGCTGCGGTAGCCGGCGAAATCCTCCATGCGCAGCAGGCCGCCATTCTCCTCGTGGTGCCTGGTGATGGCGCGCGCGATGTCGCCTTCGTAGAACGCCGCGCGCGCCGCCTTCAGCCCGGCGATGCGGCCGCCGGTGACCGAGGCTTTGTGCTCCTCGTCGGCCATGAAGCGCAGGGTGCGCGCCAGATCGCGCTGCACGAACACCTCGCCCGCCTTGGGCGGCGCGCCGCCGGGCAGGTAGACCGCGGCGTTGGCCGACCACTCGGCATAGTCCTTCCTGAAGGTCTCGATGTAGTCGGCCATCAGCGGATACATCACGAAGCCCTCGGCGAGACGGATCGCCGAGGTCGCGACCTCGCCGAAGCTCATCGTGCCGTAGCGTTCCAGCGCCAGCAGCCAGGCGTCGGGCGCGGCGGGAATGATCTGGCGCAGGATGCCGCGCGGCACGTGGCCGTCGTGCTCGCGCTGGAACAAGGTCGGGTCGAGCGCTCTGGGCCACCAGCCCAGCCCGGAGATCGTCACCACCTCGCCGGTCTTGCCCAGCCTGATCATGATCGGCGCGACGCCGGCGACGTTCACCAGGTCGCTCTGCACCACGCCCAGCGCCAGGCCGGCGGCGACGCCGGCGTCGATCGCGTTGCCGCCGTCCTCCAGCACATGGAAGGCGGCGAGCGAGGCGAGGTAGTGGCCGGCCGACGCCATGTGGCGCGTGCCGGCGATGTCGGGCCGGCCCGCGACCATGCCGCGGCCCACCGTGGGCGTGAGTGAATAGTTCGACGGTGCGTTCATGGCGCGTCACTCCCTGCGACGGGATGAGCCTATGCGCTGCCGGCGGGCGGTTCCAGCGACCTTGACCGGCCGGCAACCCGCGCCCGGCGCGCCCGTTCTCGATGGATGACGGAAAATGATCGCAATTCCCGCCCCTCGACCAGCGCCCAGCTGAAGGACGACATCAACGCCGGACGCACCGGCGACAAGGTGCCGGCCTTCGATCCTGCCGCCGCGCCGCTGGGCACGGACGAGGAAGCCGCCGGCACGCCGACGCCGCCCGAGGCGTGGAGCGAAGCACGGCGACAGGAGGCCCGCGTGCCTCGCACCGATCACCGCGCCCGCGCACCGTGGCTGGTTGCGCTGTCGGGCATTGTCCTCGCCGCCGCCGCGCTCGGCTGGGCGATCGTGCGCATGACGTAGCGTCGCCGACATGTCATGAACCCGCGCGGTCCGCCGGCACGACGGCGGCTCGCCCGATTGACGCTTCCTGTAGCCGCCGATATCAGCCTATCCTTGTGCACCGCAGCAATCGGCTAGGTCGGGGAAGCCATGGTCAACAAGGTCTACAAGGACGCGAAGTCGGCGCTCGACGGGCTGCTGCGCGACAACATCACCGTGCTGGCCGGCGGCTTCGGGCTGTGCGGCATCCCCGAGAAGCTGATCGCCGCCATCAAGGATTCCGGCGTCAAGGGCCTGACCTGCGTCAGCAACAATGCCGGCGTCGACGGCTTCGGCCTGGGCCTGCTGCTGGAGACCAAGCAGATCGCCAAGATGGTCTCGTCCTATGTCGGCGAGAACAAGCTGTTCGCCCAGCAATACCTCTCGGGCGAGCTGCAGCTCGAGTTCAATCCGCAGGGCACGCTGGCCGAACGCATCCGCGCCGGCGGCGCGGGCATCCCGGCCTTCTTCACCCGGACCGGCGTCGGCACCCTGGTGTCGGAGGGCAAGGAGATCCGCGAGTTCGACGGCGAGCGCTACGTGATGGAGCGCGGCATCGTCGGCGACCTCGCCATCGTCAAGGCGTGGAAGGGCGATACCGCCGGCAATCTGATCTATCGAAAGACCGCCAGGAACTTCAACCCGATGATGGCCACGGCCGGCAAGGTCACCGTCGCCGAGGTCGAGCAGCTCGTGCCCGCCGGCACCTTGGACCCCGACCACATCCACACGCCCGGTATCTTCGTGAAGCGCATCATCGACGGCTCGCCGCACGAGAAGCGCATCGAGCAGCGCACGATTCGCAAGGCTTAAGGAGCAACCACCAATGCCCTGGACCCGCGACCAGATCGCCGCCCGCGCCGCCAAGGAATTGCAGGACGGGTTCTACGTCAATCTCGGCATCGGCATTCCCACGCTGGTGTCGAACTACGTGCCCGAGACGATGGACGTCACCCTGCAGTCCGAGAACGGCATGATGGGGGTGGGCCCCTTCCCGCTCGAGAACGAGGTCGACGCCGACATCATCAACGCCGGCAAGCAGACCGTCACCGAGGTCAAGGGCACGTCGTATTTCTCCTCGGCCGATTCCTTCGGGATGATCCGCGGCGGGCACATCGACCTGTCGATCCTGGGCGCGATGGAGGTGGCGGAGAACGGCGACCTCGCCAACTGGATGGTGCCGGGCAAGATGGTCAAGGGCATGGGCGGCGCGATGGATCTCGTCGCCGGCGTGCGCCGCGTCGTCGTGGTGATGGAGCACGTCTCGAAGGACGGCGCCTCGAAGCTGCTCGCCCAATGCTCGCTGCCGCTCACCGGCCAGCGCGTCGTCGACATGGTGATCACCGAGCTGGGCGTGTTCAGCGTCGACAAGAAGGGCTCCGGCGGCGTCACCCTGGTCGAGCTCGCCGACGATGTCACGGTCGAGGAGGTCAAGGCCAAGACCAAGGCCAAGCTCACCATCGGCATCAAGGTCGCGGCCTGACCATCGGCCGATGCCTTCGATCGACACATCGATCGACATCGCGGCGTCGCCGGCGCGCGTCTGGTCGGTGCTGACGGATTTCGCGTCCTATCCCGCCTGGAACCCGTTCATCACCCGTGTCGCCGGGCTCCCCGTCGTCGGCGATCGCCTGGTGGTCACCATCCAGCCGCCCGGCCGCAGGGCGATGATGTTCCGCCCGGTGGTGCTGGCGGCGACGCCCGAGGTCGAGCTGCGCTGGCGCGGCCGTCTGCTGATGCCCGGCCTGTTCGACGGCGAGCATGTCTTCCGCCTCACCCCGGCTGACGGTGGCTGTCGGCTCGATCACGGCGAGATCTTCACCGGGCTGCTGTCCGGTCTGCTGCGGGGCACGCTTCCCACAACGCGCCGCGGATTCGTGGCGATGAACGAGGCCCTGAAGGCCCGTGCCGAGAGCGTCGCGGCATCTGCGTGACGTTGGTGCAGCCTTCGAAGCAGACCGCGGTTGGTGCGCGGTCCATCGCCTGCTCGACGCTCTGTGTGGCCCGCCGTGAAGCCGGGCGCGGCAGGCGCGCCACAGCTTGACCACAATCCGTTCGGCGCCGGTTCCCCTACGCTGGCGGGAACCGTACGTCCGGCGCCACCGTTGACGATGTGACCGCGCATGGGGGCCGGCGCTCACGCACGTTCTCCCAGGCGTTCATCCTTTATCTCCGCCGGCGTCAGGCCGGCCGTCATAGGAGCGTGTCATGTTGAAGTCCCTGCGTCTTGGCGTGATGAGCCTGCCGCTGGTGCTGGCGGTTGCCGCCTGCGGCGAGACCCCCGGCGAGCGTGCCGTCACCGGCGGCCTGATCGGCGCGGGCGGCGGTGCGGTGGTCGGCTCGGCGACGGGCCTCGGCGTGGTGCCGGGCGCCGTGGTCGGCGGCCTGGGCGGCGCCGCGATCGGCGCGGCGACGACGCCGCAGCCACGCTGCGATTACTACAACAACTACTGCCGCTACTAGGGCGCGGCCGTGGTGAAGACCGGTGGCCTGATCGGCGCCGGCGGCGGCGCGGCACTGGGTGCCACGACGGGTCTGGGCATCGTGCCGGGCGTGGTGATCGGCGGCATCGGCGGCGCCGTGCTCGGCGCGGCGACAACGCCCTCGCCGCCGCCGCAGCGTTACGACTATCCGCCACCGCAGCAGCCCTACGGCTATCCACCGCCGCCTGCGGGATATCCTGCGGCATATCCGCCACCGCAGCAGCCTTACGGCTATCCGCCGCCTCCGGCACGCTGCGACTACGGCGGCAATTACTGCTACTGATCGGACGATCGACGAAGCGCCCCCGCCAAGTCGGGGGCGCTCTCGTTTCAGCCGGGATCGACCGGCGGCAACAGATCGCCGTCGGTGCGCGGCTGACGCACGGCCGTCTCGATCTCCTTGAGATCGGGCAACGGCCGCGGGCTGTCGCCCGGCGAGAGCTGGCGGATCTGCCGCGCCGTCGGGAAGACGCGCCCCTCCATGCTGCCGATGAACCTGTTGTAGTGCGCCGCGGCGCCCTCCAGGCTCTTGCCCAGCGACACGATCGGCTCGGCCATCACCGCGAGGCGGCCGTAAAGCTCGTTGCCCAGCCGCGCGATCTCAGCAGCGTTCTCGTTGGCCTTCACCTGGCCCCAGCCATAGGCTACCGCCTTGGCCAGGGCCACGAGGGTCGTCGGCGTGCACACCAGCACGCGGCGCGAGATGGCGAACTCGAACAGGTCGGGGTCGCGCTCGGCGGCGGCGCTGTAGAAGTTCTCGCCGGGCACGAACATCGCCACGAAGTCGGGCGCATCCTCGAACTGCGACCAGTAGTCCTTGGCCGCCAGCAGTGCCACGTGCTGGCGGATCTGCCGTGCGTGCTCGACCAGCTTGCCGTCGCGCACCGCTTCATCCGCCGCATCGATCGCCTCGAGATAGGCCGACAGCGAGGTCTTGGCGTCGACCACGATGCTGCGCCCGCCGGGCAGGCGGATGATCGCGTCGGGCCGCAGCCGGCCGCTCTCGGTGGCGACGCTGTGCTCGAGCACGAAGTCGACATGCTCGCTCATGCCGGCGAGCTCCATCACCCGGCGCAGTTGCTGCTCACCCCAGCGGCCACGCGTCTTGGGCGCAGCGCGCAGCGCCTGCGTGAGCCGCGCCGCCTCGCCGCGCACCGATTCCTGACCGGCGACGACGTTCTTCAGCTCGGCCGACAGCGCACCATAGGTCTGGGCGTTGCGCTGCTCCAGCTCGGCCAGCCGCTTCTGGTACGCCTCCAGCGTCTCGGCCACCGGCTTGACCAGCTGATCGATCGCCACCTGCCGCTTGGCGAGGTCGGCTTCGCTCGACGCGTGATGGTTCTTCAGCAACTGCTCGGCGAGCTCGATCAACCTGCTCTGGCTCTGGCCGAGCGCGGCATCGGCCATCGCCTTGAGCCGCGCGTCGATGTCCTCGCGCAGCGCCGTCAGCGCCGCGGTCTTCTCGGCGTGCGCGGCCTCCATGTTGCGCTGGTTCTCCTCCAGCTTGGTCTTGGCCGAGGACAGCGCATCGACGCGGGCGCGCAGAAAGGCCAGCTCGTCCTCCGCCGGCTTCAGCCGCTCGGCCAGGGTCTGCAGCCGCGACTTCTCGGACAGCAGCGCATCGCTCTCGCGTTCGGCATCGACGAGCCGCTGCTCCAGCTCGGGCACGCGCGCAGCCGTCGTCTGCGCCCCGGCGAGCTGCAGCCTGGTGGAATGCGCATCGTCGGTATGGCGGCGTACCTGGCCGCTGCGCGCCAGCCAGCCGATCGCCAGGCCCAGGACGAGCGCGGCGATGACGACGGGAAGAAGGGTCTCGAGCGGGGGCATCGGCGGAACTCTGGAGGTCCGTTCGGCAGTCCAGAATCGCAGATCGCGGCCGGCGGTTCAAACCGCTTCGGCTAGCCCAGGTCGGTTGAATCCAGCCAGCGCCGCGCCCGGCCGCGATGGCCCTGGGTGATGTGGCTGCCGACCGCCTTGATCGCGGCCATCAGCACCGCGGCATCGTCGGCATAGCCCAGCACGGCCAAGAAGTCGGGCACGGCGTCGAAGGGGATCACGAAATAGGCCAGCGCGCCGATCAGGGTGGCGCGCACCCAGCTGGGCGTCGCCGGATCGTTGGCGGCGTACCAGCCGGCGATGGCGTCCTCGGCGAAGGGCACGCGGCGGGCGACCAGCTTGATCTTGGGCCAGAACCCGGTCTGGACCGTGGCCGTGTCGTGCCGCTGCTGCTCGGTCTGGACAGTCTCCATGACGTGGCATATGGCCCCGCCGGCCGCCGGCGCAAGAGGTCGCCTCTCCCGTGGGCCTCTGCTACAAGCGCCGTCGCTCGCGCTGGCTTTGCCACCGCGTTTCGCATCCGAACCAACGGGAAGGGGAACCCCATGGACGTCAAGGGTCAGGCCGTCATCGTCACCGGCGGCGCATCGGGACTGGGCGGCGCCACCGCCAGCGCGCTGGCCGCATCGGGCGCCAAGGTCGCGATCTTCGACGTGCAGGACGAGCTGGGCAAGGCCAAGGCGGCCGAGCTGGGCGGGCTGTACGTGAAGTGCAACGTCGCCGACGCGGCCAATGTCGAGGCCGCCGTCGCCGAGGTGGTCGCCAAGCTGGGCACGCCGCGCGTGGCGGTGAACTGCGCCGGCATCGGCCGCGCCGCGCGCACCATCTCGAAGACCGGCCCGCACGCGCTCGACATGTTCGCGCAGGTCATCAACGTCAACCTGATCGGCACCTTCAACGTCATCCGCGTCGCCGCCTGGGCGATGTCGCAGGCCGAGCCGATGGACGACGGCGAGCGCGGCGTGATCGTCAACACCGCCTCGGTCGCCGCCTTCGACGGCCAGATCGGCCAGGCCGCCTACTCCGCGTCGAAGGGCGGCGTCGTCGGCATGACCCTGCCGATCGCGCGCGATCTCGCCTCCGTCGGCGTGCGCGTCTGCACCATCGCGCCCGGCCTGTTCCTGACGCCGATGATGATGGGCCTGTCGGCCGAGGCGCAGAAGAGCCTGGGCGCGCAGGTGCCGTTCCCCTCGCGCCTGGGCGATCCCAAGGAGTATGCGCAGCTGGCCACGCACATCGTCGCCAACCGCATGCTCAACGGCGAGGTGATTCGCCTCGACGGCGCCATCCGCATGGCGCCGCGTTAAGCGCACCTCGTCATCCTGAGCGACAGCGAAGGATCTCGCGGTCGGGCGAACGGACACGGCCCAAGTGCGTGACCGCGATACCGCAAGGTCCTTCGCTGCGCTCAGGACGACAGCGGGGGCTTACGCCACCGAGTCGATGAACCGGGCGAGCGCGACGTCGCGCTCGCTGAGGCCGCCCGCGTCGTGCGTCGAGAGCGTGATGTCAACGCGGTTGTAGACGTTGAACCATTCGGGATGATGGTCCGCCTTCTCCGCCGCCAGGGCCACGCGCGTCATGAAGGCGAAGGCGGCGTTGAAGTCCGTGAACTTGAACGATCTCGATATCGCGTCGCGGCCGGCGACCTCGCTCCAGCCCTTCAGCTCACCCAGTGCCTCGGCGCGTCGCGCGCCGTCGAGCTTCGCTGCCATCGTCTTCTCCCTTGACCGGAGCGCCGCGCCGGCCTAGGCCGCGCGCCGCGCTTGATCCATCGTGCGCTTGTGCGCCGACCGGCGCGCCGCTAGGAAAAGCGCATGGTACCTTACCGCAGTCGACCGCCTGCGCGCAGCTTCACGACGGCACCCACCCTCGAGGAGATCGAGGAGATCGCCGGCGAGGCGTTGGCGTCGATTCCGGAGGACTTCCGCCGCCACACCGCCAACGTGCACATCCATGTCGACGATTTCCCCAGCGAGGACGTCGAGCAGACCATGGGGCTGGAGAGCCCGTTCGACATCCTCGGCCTGTACCAGGGCGTGTCGATGGCCGAGCGCAGCGTCGATCACGTGGCCAACGACCTCGACCGCATCTTCCTCTACCGAAGGCCGATCCTCGATTACTGGTGCGAGACCGGCGAGGATCTCGTCCACGTCGTGCGCCACGTGCTGATCCACGAGATCGGCCACCATTTCGGTCTGAGCGACGAGGACATGGAAGCCATCGAGGCGCAGGCCGAGCAGCGCGCCGGCGGCTGAGCTTCCTTCTCCCCGCGAAGGCGGGGAGAAGGTGCCGAGCGCCAGCGAGGCGGATGAGGGGCTTCTCGCGCAGCAACATCGACTGTCGTTGTCGCAGCACCGCGAAGCCCCTCATCCGGCCTTCGGCCACCTTCTCCCCGCCTTCGCGGGGAGAAGGAAGGATGAGGCTGAGATCAGGTCGAGGCGAAGTCGCGGCGCGTACGCACCGCCGGGAAGAACAGGCTCACCGTCGTGCCCGACCCGACGCGGCTGTCGATGGTGGCGAAGCCGCCGGACTGATGCACGAAGCCGTGCACCATGCTCAGGCCCAGCCCCATACCCTGGCCGACCGGCTTGGTGGTGAAATAAGGCTCGAACGCCTTGGCGGCCACGGCCGGCGCCATGCCCAGACCGCTGTCCTGCATCGACACGACGACCCACGAACCCGGCTGCAGGCGGGCATCGGCCAGCGCCTCGGCCTGCGTCACCTCGCGCGGCAGGGCGCGCAGGCGCACGATGCCGCCCTCGCGCATGGCGTCGCGCGCGTTGCTGGCGAGATTGCCGATCGCGGCCTCGAGCTGGCCCTCGTCGAGCTCGCACAGCAACGGCGCGGTGGCGATGTCGCTCTCCAACGCGATGGCGCCGCCCAGCAGGCGGCGCAGGGGCTCATCCATGCGGCGCACCACGGCGCCGACGTCGATGCGCAGCACCGAGAGATCCTGGCGGCGCGAGATGGTCATCAGCGAATCGGCGAGCTGCGCGCCGCGCTGCGCCGCCTCGAGCGCCATGCCCGCGAGCTGGCGCTCCTCGCCGCCCTCGGGCAGGCCGTCGCTCAGCATCTCGTTGGCCGAGATGATCACGGTCAGCAGGTTGTTGAACTCGTGCGCCATGCCGCCGGCCAGCTTGGCGAGCGCCTCGATCTGCTGGTTCTGCCGGAGCGTGCGTTCGGCCTCGGCGGCGCGGGTCTCGGCGGCGCGCTGCTGGGTGACGTCGCGCACCATGACGAAACGCGCCGGCCTGCCGTCGAACTCGGTCGGCGCGACGTTGACGATGACGTCGATGCGCCGGCCGTCCTTGGTGATGTGCTGGCGTTCGGCCTGGTAGCCGGCGTCGCGCGGAATGCTGGCCACCAGCTCGGCCAGCGACGCGCGCTGCTCGGGCACGCGCAGTTCCTGCGCGGTCAGCCGGGCGAGTTCCTCGCGGGTGTAGCCGTAGGTCGTGCACATCGCGTCGTTGACGTCGAGGAAGCGCAGCGTGCCCGGCTCGTGAATCCACATCGGCTGAGGGTGGCGGCGGAACAGCGTGGCGAAGGCGGTCTCCCGCTCGCTGAGCTTCTCCTCGGCGCGCCGCTGCGCCGTGATGTCTCGCGCCGCGCCGCGATAGCCGCGGAAGACGCCACCCTCGAAGATCGGCCGGCCGCTGATGCGCACGGTCATCCGCGCGCCGTCCGGGCGGGCCATCTCGTACTCGAAGTCGCGGAATTCCTCGCGCGCGTTGAGCTGGGCGATATGGCTGCGCCACGGCTCCGTGCTGGTGTCCGCGCCTGCGATCTGCCAGCGGGTGACGCCCGAGATGTAGTTGAAGTCGAACGGCGCCGTCGGCATCAGCATGTCGAGACGCACGAAGCGGTGCTCGGAATCGGTCTCCCATGTCCAGTCGGTCGACAGGCTGGCGAGATCGCGCAACCGCTCCTCGATGTCGCGCTGCGCCGTGATGTCGGTGCCGCCGCCGCGATACCCGCGAAAGACGCCGTCCTCGAACACCGGCTGGCCGCTGACGCGGATCCAGTGCAGCGTGCCGTCGGCGTGTGGCAACCGGTATTCGAAGTGACGGAACTCGGCGCGCCGCGCCAGGATCGCCAGGTGCGCCTGCCAGTAGGGATGCGCGAGGTCGGCGTTGGCCAGCTCCCAGCGCGTCTTGCCGACGACGCTGTCGGGCGACGGATAGCGGTGCGTTCCATCCCGCTCGACGTCGACGAAACGGTGCTCCGCGTCTGTTTCCCAGAACCAGTCGGTCGAGACCATCGCCAGGTCGCGCAGCCGCGATTCGGAGGCGGCCAGGATTCGCATCTCACGGCGATGCTCAAGCTCGTTGCGGCAAAGCCGAGCCAGGGCGCCGAGCCCGGTGACCGCGGCGACCTCGATTGTCTCTCGCGTCGTCGCGTCCATGACGCAGACGACGCCGACATAGTGGCCCTCGGCCGAGATGATCGGAGCGCCGGCGTAGAAGCGCAGTTGCGGTGCGCCACTCACCAGCGGATTGCCGGCGAAGCGCTCGTCGCGCGACAGGTCGCCGACCAGCAGGGGGCCGGGCTGCTCCAGGACGTGCTCGCAGATGCTGGTGCCGCGCGCCAGTTCGGTGAACGAGATGCCGCGGCTTGCCTTGATCCACAGACGCTGCGCATCGATGAAGGCGACCAGCGCAATCGGCGCACCGAACAACTCGCAGGCGCGCTCGACGACATCGTCGAAGACCGGCTCGCGATCCGTGTCGAGGATGCGATAGGCGCGCAACGCCTCGACCCGCCGACGCTCGTCGATCACGGGTGGCTCGTTGTGGATGGAGCCTGCGATGAGGCCCGCGACGGTTTGTCGGACACCCTTTCCCCAAGGTCTCCGGCTGCGCGAAACGCTTACTGTCCCGCTTCCATCCGCAATCGCCGCGATCCCCAACTCACGGGCCCGTTGGACACGAGGTAGGTGTCAATATATCGTCAATCTCTCGTGATTGTCCCATTGTTTGCGATTGTGGCAGCCGTCGCGGCCAAAAAGCCGCAGTGCGAGCGCAATCAGAATATTCATTGAATATGCACTATGTCAGGTGGGTGCCACGTCCCGTCGAGCAATCCACCCTCCGGCTGGAAGATGCGCAGCTCGAGCACAAACGGACCCGGCCGAACACGTACCGATATCTCGACCGGCCGGTCGCCGTTGCGCCGCAACCCGCCAATCAACCGCCCGTCGCTTGACAGCGACCAGAAGGCGCGGGTGGGCGGTGCGGCGTTGAAGCGAACCTCGTAGCGCCGCGCGCCGTCGAGCGGCGCGCCGCTGTCGTCGGCAGTCGCAACCAGGGTCATGGCCTCCTCGCTCTGCGGCATGAACGGATCGATCGTCGCGACGACGGCGCGCTGTAATCGGTCGCCGCCGAAATCGCCCGGATGGCGCGGCGGAAGACGCCAGGTCCGCGCGCGACGGTTGCCGCGCGCCGCCTCATCGATCTCGGCATGCGCGGCATGGATCCCCTCGAGCATCGCCGTCCGCTCCACCGGCGTGAAGCCAAGCAGATCGAAGCGCCGTCCCGGTCGCAGCCTCAGCCCGGCGAGGTTCGCCACCAGCGCCGTGTCGCGGGCTGGCACCGGACCCTCGCCCAGCACGCGCGCGGCCACCGCCAGAAGATCCCACGGATCGCGAACGGAAGGCTGGGGCCAGCTCGCAATCAACTCCTCCTGCACCGCGGTGCCCGCAGGCATCAGCTCGCGCGATTCCAGCATGCGCCGCTCGTTGCGCCGCCCCGGGGTCTCGAGCAACACCTTGGCCTGCAGGGCGCGCGCTGCGACGATGTCGCCGGTGTCGTCGATCGCGATGCGCCCGATCAGCCGCACCAGATTGCTCGTCGCGTGGATCGCCCGCACATCCCATGGCGGCGGATTGGTCCACGCCGGGCCAAACAGCACATGCGGCGGCGATCGTCCGCCATAGTGGCGGCGCGACACCTGGTCGATCGTGTCGCCGAACATGTCGACAACGGCGAAGCAATAGGCGCGCCCGCCCATGTCGGGCAGGCTGAGGAACATCGGCTCGTCCGTCAGATCGAGCCAGGCGTCGGATGCCAGCATGTCAGGCGCCGCCGGCGATGGCATCGTCGCGTGGTCGAGCCGGTTGAGCATGAGCAACCGGGGATTGGCGGAATCGACGGTCTCGCGCCAGCGCCGGCGATAGATCTGGTAGATCGGCACGGCGTAGATCGCCGCGCGGCGCGCCAGATCGGTGAGCGCCCGCAGCCCCGATCGGCCCAGCGCTGGCCGCGCCAGCGTCGCGGCGGCGACGCCGGCGATCGCCGCGCGCCGCGAGATCATGCGCGCCCGCGCCGCCGCGCCTCGACGAAGGCGGCGACCTCCTGCCAGGGCTCGATCCGCCACCAGGAGCGCGCGCGGCCCGAGGGCGAGGCAAGGACGAAATAGGCGATATCGCGCAAGCCGGCTTCCAGGGTCGACACCAGCGCGGGCGGCTGGCGGCCGTAGCCGATGCCGCGTACGCCGAAGAACAGCCCGCCGGCGTTCTTGCTGGTGAAGGCGACGCCGGCGGGCCTGTGCGCCAGCAGCTTGGCGCGCATCGCGGCGGCGTCGAGCGCCGCCGGCGTCAATTCGTGGTCGCTGCCGTATTCGGTCTTGTTGAGATCGGTGAGTCCGATGCCATGACGCAGCACCTCACGGTAGCGCTCCGGCTCGAGGCGCTCCGGCAACAGGCCAACGCGATGCAGGGTCGACCAGAAGGAGTTGCCGGGATTGGCGTAGTAGGCCCGGCGCCTGAACGAGATCGGGCTCGGCGCCGTGCCGCAGAACACGAGATCGAGGTCCGGGCCGAGCACGTCGGGCACCAGATGCGCCGGCGGCGCCTCGCTCCTCCTTGATGCCCGCGGCACGGATCACCTCGCCCCCGTCGGCCAACCCTCGTCGCGCGGCGCCCGCATGCGCCCGGCCCGCCGGAGCCTGATAGTGCCGCAGAAACAGGACGCCGCCGAGTCCGGGCCCCGGACGTGACCGAATCAAATGGCTCGACATGGCCCCGGGCAGCGCATCCCGCGGTGGTCGGCCGGCGACCTTGCGGTGGGCTCGTGTGGCACCCTAGCATCGCGCGGCATGATCCGAACTCTCGTCGCGCTCCTCGGCCTCGCGGCGGCGCTCGCCTGCGGCGCGGCGGCGGCGCCCGCGCCGTCCGGCGAGACGATCCAGCGCGCCGTCGAACGGATCTACGGCGCCTCGAGCTACCAGCGCGAGTTGCCCGACGTGCAGGCGGCGCCGCTGCCGCCGCCGCGTCGTCCGCCCGATGAGGTGAGCGTTCCTGCCGGCAACGGCATCGTGACCTTCCTGCTGGCCGGCGCGCTGGTGATCGTGCTGGCGATGATCGCCGTGCGCCTGCTGGGCGGCGGCTGGCGGCTATCGGCGCCGGCCGACCGTGCGGATGCGGGCGAGGCGCCGGGCGCGGCCCATACCCGCCAGCAAGTCGAGGTCATCGCCCGCCTCGACGACGCCGACCAGGCGGCGGCCGACGGCGACTGGGCCAGGGCCATCCATATCCTGCTGCTGACCAGCATCGAGCGGCTGCGCAGGCTGACCGGCCAGGGCGTGCCGGTGGCGCTCACCGCGCGCGAGCTGATCCACCACATGAGGCTTCCCGACCAGGCGCGCGGCGATCTCGCCGCCCTGGTCGGTGCCGCCGAGCTGTGCCATTTCGGCGGCCGGTCGGCCGACGGCGCGCTCTACGCGCGCGTGCGCATGCACTACGAGCGGCTGTGGCAGATCGCTCCGCAGGCGGCGGCGTGAGCGGGACGCAGACCCACCCCTTCCGGCGGCGCACCCTGCTGGTGCTGCTGGGCGTCGCGGCGGCCGCCTTCGTCGCCATGGCCTATCTCGCCATCGACGACGACGCGCCGCGCGCCGGCAACGAGTCCGCCGGCACGACCAGCGCCTCGCGCTCCGCCGTCGGCTACCGCGCCTTCATCGAGCTGTTGCGCCAGTTCGAGCCCGCGGTCGCCTCTCGCCTGTCGCGCAGCGACAGCCGCGCCGCGCTGCGCCTGCTGCTGGCGCCGGCCGACCCGCCCGAGGTGCGCTACGTGGTCGCCACGCGCGCCGGACCGGCGCTGATCGTGCTGCCGAAATGGCGCACCCGGCGCGACGGGCTTTCCGACCGCGTGCGCGCCGCGCGGCTGCTGGCCCCGGAGTCGGTGCGCCAGCTGGCGCGCGAAGTCGCCGGCGACATCGAGATCGTGCGGCCCCCGTCGGTCACGGCGTGGCGCGCCTCGGAGATCCGCGGCGCGCCCGAGCTCGGCCAGCCGCAGCTCGTGCGCTCGCGCCTGCTCTGCCCGCTGCTGTCGAGCCCGGAAGGGATCCTGATCGGCCGGCTCTGCGCGCGTCCCGACGTGATCGTGCTCGCCGACCCCGATCTGCTCGCCAACCACGGCTTGTGGCGCGGGCAGAACGCCAGCGTGGCGATGAGCATGATCGATCGCATCCGAGGCTCGGGCGGGCAGATCCTCGCGCTGGAGTCGGATGCCGCCGCCGCCGCGGCGTCGCGCAGCATCTGGAAGCTCATGCTCACGCCGCCCTTCCTCGCCATCACCATCGCGTTCGCGATCGCGGCCGCCGTGGCGCTGTGGATGGCGGCGCTGCGCTTCGGTCCGCCGGCCAGGGAGACCGAAGGTCCGCCGGCCGGCATCTTCACCCTGATCGATGTCGGGGCCGGGCTGCTGCACGCGCGCAGCCATGGCGGACGCGTGCTGCGCCGCTACGCCGAGCTGCAGGCGCTCGACCTCGGCCGCCGCCTGCACGCGCCGCGCGCCACGACCAGCCCGGCCGAGATCGGCACCTGGCTCGACGCGTCGCGCCGCCGCCGCGCCCCGGGGCCGGGCTACGCCGAGCTGATGCGCCAGGTCGACCAGGTCGATCGCGCGCCGAAGCCCGATTCGACCGCCATCGTCGGGGTGGCCGGCCGCCTGTTCCGTTGGTGGGAGGATTCCCTGCATGGACGTTGAACCGCTCGTCAGCCTGCGCACCCGGGTGACGGAGGAGATCGGCAAGGTCGTGGTCGGCCAGCGCGAGGCGATCGACCTGATGCTGGTGGCGCTGATGGCCGACGGTCACATCCTGCTGGAAGGCGTGCCCGGCGTCGCCAAGACGCTGCTGGCGCGCAGCTTCGCCGCCTGCCTGTCGCTGAAGTTCAGCCGCGTGCAGTTCACGCCCGACCTGATGCCCGGCGACGTGATCGGCGCCAACATCTTCAACTTCCAGACCAACGCCTTCGTGCTCACCCACGGGCCGATCTTCACCCAGCTGCTGCTGGCCGACGAGATCAACCGCACGCCGCCCAAGACCCAGGCCGCCCTGCTCGAGGCGATGCAGGAGCGCTCGGTCACCATCGATGGCCGCGGCCACGGGCTGGGCCCGCCCTTCATGGTGATCGCGACGCAGAACCCGATCGAGCAGCAGGGCACCTATCCGCTGCCCGAGGCGCAGCTCGATCGCTTCCTGTTCAAACACACGCTGGACTATCCCTCGCGCGAGGACGAGCTGGCCGTGGTGGCGCGCCACGGATCGGGCGCGGCGATGGCCGACCCCAGGAACCTGGGCGTCAGCCCGGTGATCGACACGGCGGGGCTGCAGACGCTGGGCGCGCTGGTCGACGGCGTACGGCTGAACGACGACATCGTCGCCTATGTCGTCGACCTGGTGCGCGCCACGCGCCAGCAACCGACGCTTCAGTTCGGCGCCTCGCCGCGCGCCGCGGCGATGTTGGCCTCCTCGGCGCGCGCGCTGGCAGCCTTCGAGGGCCGCGACTTCGTGATTCCCGACGACGTGAAGCGCCTGGCGCGGCCGGCGTTGCGCCATCGCCTGGTGCTGTCGCCCAGCGCCGAGATCGAGGGCCAGAACGTCGACGGCGTGCTCGGCCAGATCATCGAGCGCCAGGCGGCGCCGCGCTGATGCGCCCGAGGCCATCGCATATGGCGTTCACTCCTTCTCCCCGCGAAGGCGGGGAGAAGGTGCCGAGCGTCAGCGAGGCGGATGAGGGGCTTCCTCGCCGAGCAACGAAGGCCGTCATTGCTGAACTTCCGCGAAGCCCCTCATCCGCCCTTCGGGCACCTTCTCCCCGCCTTCGCGGGGAGAAGGGGACTCTGCTTATCCCTCAGCGATTGGCCTGCTGATGCGTCCGACCTCGCGCGCGCTCACGATTGTCGCCATCGCGGCGGCGATCGCGCTGCCGTGGGCGCTGATCCTCGAGGCGTGGTGGGAGACCGCGCTGGCATTGCCCCTCACCGCCTTGCTGGCGCTGGCGCTCGACGCGGCGCTCGCCCCGGCGACGCGCGGCGTGCGGGTCGAGGCCAGCACACCCGAGCTGCTCTATGTCGGCACCGACGGACCATTGTCGGTGCGCGTCGCCGCGCCGGCCGGCAATGTCGGCGGCGGACGCTGCACCGTGCTGCCCGAGACGTCGGGACCGCTGCGCGACCTCTCGGCGGCGATCGTCGAGTGGAGCGCCGATGCCGAGGCGGCGGTCGACTGGAAGCTGTCGGCGACGCGGCGCGGCGAGGGCCGGCTGGAGCGCATCTGGTTGCTGTGGACCGGGCCCCTGGGGCTGATGGCGATCCATCACCGCGTCGAGGTCGGCCGCGTCATCGCCGCGGTGCCCGACATCGCCGCGGTGCGCCAGCTGGCGCTGAAATTCGCGCAGCGCGACGCCTTCTTCGGGCAGAAGCCGATGCGCCAGCAGGGCGACGGCAGCGAGTACCGGGCGCTGCGCGAGTACATGCCGGGCTTCGACCATCGCGCCATGGACTGGAAGACCTCGGCCAAGCACCGCAAGCTGATGTGCAAGGAGTTCTATACCGAGCGCAACCAGCAGGTCGTCTTCGCCTTCGACACCGGCCATCTGATGAGCCAGCCGCTCGGCGGCGTGCCGCGGCTCGACCACGCCATCAACGCCGGCCTGCAGATGGCCTACATGTCGCTGCGCGCCGGCGACCGGGTGGGCGTGTTCGGCTTCGACGCGCGCGTTCGCCACTATGCCGAGCCGGTCGGCAACGTCGCCAATTTCGCCCATATCCAGCGCCAGATGGCGCGGCTGGAGTATCGCGCCGAGGAGAGCAACTACACGCTGGCGCTGATGGACCTGATGGGCCGGCTCAAGCGCCGCAGCCTGATCGTCGTGATGACCGACTTCGTCGATTCGGTCACCGCCGAGCTGATGATCGACAATCTCGGCCGGCTCTCGGGCCGCCACCTCGTGCTCTTCGTCGCCCTGCGCGACCGCGCGCTGACCGGGCTGGCCGACGCGCGGCCCGACAGCTTCCCGGTGCTGGCCCGCGCCGTGCTGGCGCAGGACCTGATGGGCGAACGCGAGATCGTGCTGCAGCGCCTGCGGCGGCTGGGCATCCAGTGCCTCGAGACCGAGCCTGCGAAGCTGAGCATCGAGCTGGTCAACCGCTACCTCGAGATCAAGCGACGGGAGCTCTTGTGAGATGGCGCTGGAGCTGAGAAGCGCGCAGTTCCGCCGCGAACGCGAGGCCGCCTGGCGCGAGCTCGAGGAGCTGATCGATCGCGTCGACAAGGGCGGCATCGGCTCGCTCGACGGCCGCGCGCTGGCGCGCCTGCCGGTGCTCTACCGCGCCACGCTCTCGGGCCTCTCGGTGGCGCGCGCCACCTCGCTCGACCGCAACCTTTTGGCCTATCTCGAGGCGCTCTGCGCGCGCGCCTATCTCTGCGTCTACGGCGTGCGCGAGGATCCCGGCGGGCTGTTCGCGCATTTCTTCGCGCGCCAGCTGCCACAGGCGGTGCGAGCAAGCTGGAAGCAGATCGCCATCGTCTCGCTCGTCGTCTTCGGCGGCGCGCTGGCGGCCTATCTGCTGACCATGGCCGATCCGGCCTACTACCACGCCTTCGTGCCGCCGGGGCTGCAGCAGGGCCGCTCGCCCGGCGCCTCGAGCGAGGCGCTGCGCGCCACCCTGCAGGGCGGCGGCGGCGGCGACGCGCTGGCGGCCTTCGCCGCGCGGCTGTTCTCGCACAATGCCCAGATCGGCATGCTGAGCTTCGCCCTGGGCTTCGTCGTCGGCGCGCCGACCATCGTGCTGATGCTGCACAACGGCACCATGCTGGGCGCCTTCGTGGCGCTGTTCGACAGTCACGGCCTGCTGGTCGAGGCCGGCGGCTGGCTGTCGATCCATGGCCCGACCGAGTTCGCCGCCCTGATCCTCAGCGCCGCCGCCGGATTGCGCCTGGCCGGCGCGGTGATCTTCGCCGGGCGCGAGCCCAGGCTGGTCCGGCTGGCGCGCGAGGGGCGCGCGGCGGCGCTGGTGATGATGGGCGCGATCGTGCTGTTCCTGCTCGCCGGCATCCTCGAAGGCTTCGGCCGGCAGCTGATCGTCGACACGGCATCGCGCTACGTCGTGGGCTGGGGCGTCTTCGCCGCGCTGCTCGCCTATATCCTGACGGCCGGGCGGCAGAGGCCGCGATGACCGACGCGCTGATCCTCGATCCCCAGGCGCCCGATCCGCGGCGGCGCGAGCTGACCACGCCCGAGGGCGTGCAGGTGCATGTCAAGCTGGCAAGCATCGGCGAGCGGCTGGGCGCGCTGGCGGTCGATATCGCCGTGCTGATCGTGGCCTTCATCGTGATGGTGGCGCTGGTGGTGCTGGGCGGCGGCCATCTCGGCATCGCCTTCGCCACGCTGATCCTGTTCCTGCTGCGCTGCTTCTACTTCACGCTGTTCGAGCTGGCGTGGAACGGCCGGACGCTCGGCAAGCGCGCCACGCGGCTGCGCGTGGTCAACCGGCGCGGCGGCGCGTTGGCGCCTTCGGCGGTGATCGCCCGCAACCTGATGCGCGAGGTCGAGCTGTTCGCGCCGATCTCGCTCGCCATCGCCACGCCGCAAGCCTTCGCCACCGGCCGCCTCGAGATGGTCGCCGCCTTCGTCTGGGTCGCCGCCCTGGCCTGTCTGCCGCTGTTCAACCGCGACCGCCTGCGCGCCGGCGACATGGTGGCGGGCACCTGGGTGATCGTCGAGCCGCGGCCGGCGCTGCTGCCCGATCTGGCGCGCATGACCGGCGGCGTCGCGACGGCGGAGCAGCCCCATGGCTTCACCCCGGCGCAGCTCGCGGTCTACGGCGTCAAGGAATTGCAGGTCCTGGAGGAATTGCTGCGCGCGACGCATGCCGATGTGTCGGCCGCGCGCCGCGACGTGGCCCAGCGCATCATCCGGCGCATCGGCTACGAGGTGCCGGACCAGCGCAGCTTCGACGCCACGCGCTTCCTCGAGGCGTTCTACGCCGCCCAGCGCGGCCGGCTCGAGACCGATCTCGCCTTCGGCCGCCGCAAGCGCGACAAGTTCGATCGGTGAGTCTTCCCTTCCGCCGGAGGGGGAAGGTGGCGCGCAGCGACGGAAGGGGGATGTCGATGACGGACTCCTGCGTTCGTCTTCGACATCCCCCATCCGCCCTTCGGGCACCTTCCCCCTCCGGGGGAAGGTAAATGGAAGATCAATCGAACACCGAGGCGATGCTCTCGATGTCGGCGCCTTCCTTGTCGCGGCGCAGGAAGTAGTAGAGCACGCCCGACAGCGCCGACATGTAGGATTGCAGGACGGCACCGACCACCCACATCACGACGAACACGAACGACAGGCTGCCGGCGCCGGCCGCGCCCACCAGCGCGAAGGCGATGGCCATGGTGATCGCCATGACGACGATCCACGACACCACGATCGCGCCGAAGACGCGCCAGCGGCGGCCTTCGGTGAGCGTCGAGCTGCGCGTGAAGGATGCACCGACACCGGTCTTCTCGATCACGGCGGCGGGAATCGCGACGGCCCACATGGTCATCAGGAACAGGCCGGGGACGATCAGCAGGATCAGGCCCAGGCCGATGCCGAGACCGGCCAGGATGGCCACGCCGATGGCCGCCGGCAGGCGGCTGAGGCCCTGGCTCAGGCACTCCGAGATGCCGACCTTGTTGCCGCGCAACGATTGCACCGTACCGTAGATCAGGGTGATGGTGACCACCTGACCCATCACCAGGTCGACGATGGTCTTCACGAGCTCGGGGACGCCGATCAGGGTGAGCAGCAGGCTGGGCAGGCCGATCAGCAGGGCAAGGCCGACGAAGGGCACGAAATTGCCGAACACGGTGCTGAACGCGGTGCCGATGACCGAACCGACGCTCCAATCGAAGCCGCTTGGCCTCGCATCGCTCATGGCCATGTCGATCTCCCCCCGAGACGGTCAGTGACGTCGAGACGCTATCACGACCACCATCAGGCAACCAGCGCCTGCGCCTGCGTCAGCGCCACCGGTCGATCCGACAGCAGGAGGTCGGTGGCCTGTTCCTCCCACTCGTTCATCGCCAGCGAGAAGGGATCCTGCGCCGTCAGGCGATGCTCCATCACCAGCCGCGCCAGCAGCAGGCGGCGCGCATCGCCGCCGCGTGCGCCCAGGGCCGCGCCTTCGGCCGCCAGCAGCGCCGCGGTCGCCGCGTGATAGAGCCCGCCGGCGGCGAGCCGGCTGCGGTTCTCCAGCGCCGGGTCGGCGGCGACGCGCTCGGCGAAGTCGGCGGCACGGCCGATGGCGGCGTTGAGCGTGCCGCGGAACTGGCCGGGCAGTGCCGTGGCCTTGCCCAGCATGTCGCCCAGCGCCTCCTGCAGCGCGCGATGGCCCCTGGACTTGCCGACGGCACGGCTGACCACGTCGAGCGCGTTGATGCTGCTGGTACCCTCCCAGATCGTGCCGATCTGCGCGTCGCGCACCAGCCGGGCGTTGACCCATTCTTCGATGTAGCCGACGCCGCCGCGCACCTCGAGCGCATGGCTGGCGACGCGGATGTTGTCGCGGCAGGCGCGGTACTTGAACACCGGCGTGAGGATGCGCACCAGCTCGGCGGCGCCGCGATCGCCCTTGTCGGCGCGGCCCATGGCGGCGGCCGACCACATCGCCATGGACAGCGCCTGCTCGGTCGGCAGCATGATCTTCATCAGCTGCCGGCGCATCAGCGGAAAGGCATCGATGGTGCTGCCGAAGGCGCGGCGATGGCGTGCCACCATCAGCGCCTCGTTGAGGCATCGGCGCATCATCGCCGCGGCGCGCACGCCGTGCGACAGGCGCGAGAGGTTCACCTGCTCCATCATCTGCTTGAAGCCGGCGCGCACGTCGCCGATCAGGTACGCCGTGGCGCCGTTGAGCACGATCTCGCCCGAAGCCATCGAGCGCGTGCCGAGCTTGTCCTTCAGGCGCACGATGCGATACGCGTTGCGCGAACCGTCATCGAGATGACGCGGCAGGGCGAAGAGGCCAAGCCCCCTGGTGCCGGACGCCGCGCCGCGGGGCCGCGCCAGCATGACGGCGACATCGGCGTCGGCGTGGCTGCAGAACCATTTGTCGCCGTGCAGCTTCCAGCGCTCGACACCGTCGGCGCCCATGCCCAGCGACTCGGCCTCGGTCTCCAGCGCGCCGACATCGGAGCCACCGGCCTTCTCGGTCATGAACTGCGTGCCCTTGAGCATCGTCGCGAAGTCGGTCGACAGCAGGCGGTCGAGCAGCCTGGCCTTCAGGGCGGCCGAGCCGTACTTCCTGATGATGAAGTTCGAGGTATCGGAGACGGAGATCGGGCACATCAGCCCGAACTCGCCCTGCACGAAGAGATAGGTGAAGCCGTACTTCACCAGCGGCGGCGCCCGCTCTGGCATGCCGAGCACGCCGGCGCGATGGCTCATCGCGTGCATGCCGAAATCGCCGAAGGCGATCTGCTCCATGGCGCGATAGCTCGGGTGATATTCGATCCATTCCTCGTCGCGGCCAAAGCGGTCGCGCGGGTGCAGCACCGGGCCGTGCTTGTCGGCGACATCCGCCAGCTCGTCGAGCCTGCCGCCGGCGATCTCGCCCATGCGGTCGAAATGCGGTTCGATGCGCTGACGCCAGTCCTCGTCCATGTAGAGTGACAGCAGGTCGCGGAACGAGGAATCGACGCGATAGAAGTTCTGGCCGCGGCAGTCGGGCGCGATGTGGCGCGCGCCGAAGGGCTTGGCCGCCTCGAGCCGCCAGCGGGCGCTGTCGTCAGGCATGTTGTGTCCTTCCATTCAGCAGTCTGTCGACAAAGGCCGGCACGACCTCGGTGGCCGGCCCGTATATCCCGTCATGGAACATCTGGTAGCCGTCGGAGCGTTCCATGTTGAGCTCGACGGTATGCGCACGCCGCCGCCGGCGGACATGCTGCACAAAGCCGGCGGCGGGATAGACCGCCCCCGATGTGCCGATGGAGATGAACAGGCCGCAGGCATCGAGGGCGGCCATGATCTCGTCCATGGAAAGCGGCATCTCGCCGAACCACACGACATGCGGCCGCGTCTGGCCGATCGCGCCGCAGGCGACGCAGACGGTCTTCACCGACAGCTCGGCGTCGGAGTCGGTGACGCTCTCGCAGGCCATGCAGCGCAGCTTGCCGGCCTGGCCGTGCATGTGCAGGACGTTCCGCGAGCCGGCGCCCTCGTGCAGCAGGTCGATGTTCTGGGTCACCACCAGCACCTCGGCCGGCCATTCCCGCTCCAGCCGGGCCAGCGCGCGATGCGCGGCGTTGGGCGTGATGTTGCGGCCGGCGAAGAAGGCGCGGCCGGCGTTGTGGAAGTCCAGCACCTTGGCCGGGTCGCGGTGCCAGGCCTCGATGGTGGCGACCTCCTCCAGGTTGACGCGGCTCCACAACCCACCGATATCGCGGAAGGTGTCGATGCCGGATTCCTTGGAAATGCCGGCGCCGGTCAGGATGACGATCGGAGGATGGCCGAATTCCTGGTGCATCGCGCTTGACTCGTGGAGGCGACAACCATACCCGGTCCGCGGCGGCCGGTGTACGGTACCCGCCCGCCCTGCGGAAGCCCCCCTCGCGGAGATCGGACGATATGATCGGCGTGCTGTTCGTCTGTACCGGCAATATCTGCCGCTCACCCACGGCCGAGGGGGTCTTCCGCACCATGGTCGAGCGCGACGGCATGGACGGCGCCTTCCGCATCGATTCCGCCGGCACCTACAGCGGCCATGCCGGCGAGCCTCCGAGCGGCCCGGCGATGATCATCGCCAAGCGCCGCGGCTATGACCTTTCCGGGCTGCGGGCGCGGCCCGTGACAGCCGAGGACATCGTCGGCTTCGACCACGTGCTGGGCATGGACCGCACGCATCTGGCCGCCTTGCGCCGCCTGGCGCCCAAGGGCCTGACCGCCAAGCCGCGCCTGTTCCTCGACTACGCGCCGCATCTGGGCCTGCGCGAGGTCGCCGATCCGTGGATGGGCGATGCCGCCGACTATGAGCGCGCCCTCGACGTGATCGAGGCCGGCTGCGCCGCCCTGTTCGAGCAGTTGCGCGCCACGTCGCTGACGGCGTGAGCGCCGACAACCTCGCCGATCGCCTCGAGTCGGCGCTGGGCCGCCGCCCCGACCGCCTCACCCGCATCGCCGGAGGCCACGGCGCCACCGTCTGGCGCCTCGATGTCGGCGGCGAGCGGCTGGTCGCCAAGACAGCGCCGGCGTATCTCCTGAGCGAAAGCCGCATGCTGGCCGACCTCGCCGCGGCGGGCGCACCGGTACCGCAGCTCCACTACGGCGACGACCGGCTCGTGGTCATGGACTACATCGAGACCGACAGCCTCGGCCTCTCCGACGAGGGCGGCCGCGCGCTGGCCGAGACGTTGGCCGCGCTGCACGCCAACACCGCGACGGACTATGGCCACGGCTACGACGTGATGATCGGCGGACTGCCGCAGATCAACGAGCGTTTCGCGAGCTGGGTCGACTTCTTCCGCTGGAAGCGGCTCGACGTGGCGTCCTGGCTGGCGATGCGCGCCGGACACATCGCGCCCGAGCTCAACGAGCGCCTGTGGCGCCTGGGCGAGCGCCTGCGCGACTGGCTGCACGAGCCGCCGCGGCCGGCGCTGCTGCACGGCGATCTGTGGATCGGCAACGTGCTCTGCCGCGGCGGCCGCGCCGTGGCGCTGATCGACCCGGCGATCGCCTATGGCCATCCCGAGATCGAGCTCGCCTTCACGCAGCTCTTCGGCGGCTTCCCGCCCTCGTTCCTGCGACGCTATTTCGAGATCGCACCGCCGCCGCCGGGCTTCGCCGAGACGCGCCGCGCCCTCTATCAGCTCTACCCGCTGCTGGTGCACGCCGCCCTGTTCGGCGCGCCGTACGACCGTCAGGTCGAAGCCATCGTCGCGCGCTTCGAGGAT